>NZ_SWDV01000004.1 GCF_005877905.1 Pseudomonas nicosulfuronedens
GACCGGTGGTAATAATTAAAATCGGAGGTAGTCCAATTGTCGGTATAGTCAACAAGACGCGTAGCCAATCTGGCTTTCGCAGGAGGATATTTTTATGTCGAATATTTATTTGGATCGAGTGAGATCGGAGATAATTGCGAAAACTGAAGAGTTTTTGTCGCACGGCGGCGAAATTCAAGAGGTCAGACCAGGTAAAACTGGTTATAAGCCACCCGTCAGAAGATCCGAATGGGTCAAAGATATAGCTAAGAAACCTGAGCCATGACTGCTTATCGCGCTACTCCTGGTGGCATTGCTCAGGGCGCAACTGAGTAAGTCACGCTGCTCTTCGACACTTTTTCGACACCTTTCCGGCCCAGAAAACGCAAAACCCCCGAAACGCTAGGCATTTCAGGGGTTTGGCAGGGTGTTCTGGAGCGGGCGAAGGGAATCGAACCCTCGTCATGAGCTTGGGAAGCTCAGGTAATGCCATTATACGACGCCCGCTTGGGGGTGCCTTTTTACCAGAAGGGCGGGGCTTAGTGAAGCCTCGGCGTTCAGGTAGGGCGAGTGGGCGGAATTCGTGAGCGGGATGGTGCAGTGAAACACCGGGGACGGAGGGTCTGGGGCCGGCCCCCGGCTGTGTGCGCTGGCTGCATCAGCCCACCATGGCGGCGATGGGCACGCCCTGGCTGGCGGGCAGGTAGGGGTTGGCCAGGACCGGGTGGCGCTGCGGCTGGAGGAAGGTCAGGAGGGCGTCCTGGGTTTCCTGCCAGGCCTTCTTGTGCTCCACGTCGATGAAGTGGCCGGCGTTGCGGATGGTGCGGAACTCGCAGTCACGGATCAGTTGCTGGAACAGCTTCGCCTCGGCCGGGGTGGTGTAGATGTCCAGCTCGCCATTCATGAACAGCAGCGGGATGTCGATGGCCGCGAACTTCTCCATGTAGCTGTCCGCGCTGAGCTTGAGCACTTGGCAGATGTGGAAATGCATCTGCTGGTATTCGTGCTCGTCGAGGCCGCTGACGTGGCGGAAGTTGTAGCGCTTGAACAGCTGCGGCAGGTACTGGCCGATGGTGTCGTTCACCAGGTTGCCGACATTGGTGCGGTCGCAGGCGGACAGGTAGTCCAGGCCGCGGTGCAGGTAGTCGAGCATCGAGGCGTTGAGCAGCGGCGAGAAGGAGTTGATCACTGCCTTCTGGATCCGCGCCGGGCGTTCTGCCAGGGCCAGCAGGGTGGCGACGCCGCCCCAGGAGAAGGACATCACCACGTCGGCGCGGTAATGCTCGATCAGGCCGAGCAGCAACTGCGCCTCGTACTCCTTGGTGATGAACTCGCGGCAGTCGTTGTGCACCTTGGACTGGCCCGCATACGGCTGGTCGTAGCAGACCACGTTGAAGTGCGGTTGCAGGTATTTCACCGTTTGCGCGAAGGAGGCGGTGGTTGCCAGCGATCCGTTGACCAAAATGATGGTCTGGCGCGCTTCCCTGTTGGCGTGAAACTCCGTGTGTACCCGGTGTTGCTGAATCTCGACGACGGCGGTTTCCGGCCTCATGTCGTATTCCTCCAGACGCAGGTCATGGTGCGCATCCACCATCGGATGCGAAGAAAGTACCCAGGCAGAGGAAAGCGTCTTGACGTGACAGCTTCATGTCACTCGACGAAAGTTAACAATCTCTTGATTTTCAAATGGTTACGACACCAAAAGACAGCTATCCGAAGCCGGTTAGGCGCGGAGGATTGGCTTCTGATCAGGCGGGGGAAGGTGCGGCTTGGGGAACAGCTGCCGCGAAAATCATTGTTGGTTGCGCTGCGTGACTCATTGGTCATGCTTGAGCCTGAGTTAAGCAGGGTGGTCCGGCGCCTGCAACCGCCACTGGGCGCCTGAGTCACATCGGTTTGCCGAAATCCGACGAAATGACATTTCTCATCGCGATTCTCCGGCGCTTTGGAGAAGCCGGATTACACTCATGTGATGGCTGTAACGCCCCCTGCCGAAGACGAGCGATCTCGCCGTGCTCCCCCTGAGGCCGATACCGCGTGCGGAGCGGTTCAATGGCACTTCATCCACGGTTCTCCACATTGCTGGTCCTGGCCCCGGCCGCTTGGCTGTGTGCGGAAGCCATGGCCGAGGATCGCTACGGTTGCGAGCAGCCGATCTCCGTGGCCTATACCCGCAACGTCGTGTTCTTCCATGACGACGTGGGCATCGATCCAGACCTGATCGCCGAGTTGGGCAAGCGCACTGGCTGCCAGTTCGAGACTTCGATTCGCCCGCGCGACGAAATCTGGCGCAAGCTGGAAAACGGCGAGCTGCAGATGGGCACCAGTGGCGTGGCGACGCCGCAGCGCCGTGCCTACACCTACCTGCTGCCGTACCTGTACATGCGCAACAAGCTGATCGTGCGTGACGACCTGGGCGAAATGAACAGCCTGGATGCCTTCCACGACATGCCTGGTGCGCGTCTGGGAGTGATCGCCGGTTACCGCCACGGGGCCTATATCGATGGCATGTTGCGCATCCTCAGGGCCGAAGGACGAGTGCTCGAGTACAAGGACGACGCGACGCGTTTCACTGCGTTGCTCAACGGCAACGTGGAAGGCGTCATCGGCCATGAGATGAACCTTGAGGGCGCGGTGAGTGATCGTCGTCAACGGGACCGCTTTCATGTGATAGATGTGATGCCCGGGCCGGCGACACCCCATAACCTGATGCTTTCACGCAAGCGCTTTACCCCGGCGCAGAGCGCCGAGTGGATGCGCTTGATGGAGACATTATGGCTGGATGGAACCCTGGCCCGGATCATGCGTAAGAATGCACCGCCGCAACAGGCGGAAGGACTGCTCGACAGCGGCTATCGCTACAGCTCCACGGACAGAGGCTGGTAAAGGATGAAGGCATTCGAACGGGGCATTCCACTGCAACTGCTGGTGGCCGGCGCCATCATCGCCAGCATGCTGGTGCTGGCGGGGGCGTTGCTTATCCAGGGATACCGCGGTGTGGAAGGCGCGCTGGTGACGGCGGCGGGGGAGTCGGCCAGTCAGTTGGGCGCGACCATCAACGAACGGATCCGCCGCCTGATCGACCCGGCGGAAAGCGCACTGCGCCTGCTGACCCACGATCCCATTTCGCAGACCGACAACTTGCCGGCCCGCCTCGATCGCCTGCCGATGCTGGTGGAGAACCTGCGCGCCAACCGCACCCTGAGCGCGGTTTACATCGGCTATCCGAACGGCGAGTTTCTGCTGATCCGCGCGCTGCGGGTGCCGGAGGTGCGCCGTACGTTGCAGGCGCCGGACGCGGTGAAATACCTGGTGCAGAGCCAGACGCTCAACGGCCAGGGCGGCCTGCTCGGCGAGTGGCGTTTCTACGACAGCGACTTGCGCCTGCTGCGCGTACAGGAGCGCCCCGACTACAACTACGACCCGCGACAACGTCCCTGGTACAACGAGGCGCGTCTCACCAGCAAGACGGTGCTGACCCAGCCCTACGTCTTCTTCACCACCCGCGAGATCGGCCTGACCCTGGCGCACCGCAGTGTTGACGGTGCTGCGGTGATCGGCATGGACGCCTCGGTCAACGACCTGGGCGGCGAGATGGGTGACCTGCGCCAGACTGCCCACACGGAACTGGCGGTGGTCGACGGCAAAGGCACGGTGATCGCCTACCCGGATCTGTCCAGGCTGATGGTCCATGAAGGCAAGGACCTGCGCCTGGCCACGCTGGCCGAGCTGAAGGTGCCCGCCCTGAGCGAGCTCAATGCCGAGAATGTGCCCTCCGGTACGCCGCAGTCTTATCGGGTGAGTGGCGAGGACTGGTATGGCATCTGGGTGCCGCTGTCGAACTTCACCAGCAACGAGGTGAAGGTGCTGATCGCCATTCCCGCCGTGGAGCTGCTGGCAGGCGCGCGGCAACTGCTGTTCAACCAGGCCCTGTGGAGCGGCACGCTGCTGCTTGTACTGCTGCTGATCGGCTGGTACATCGGCCGGCGCATCGCCCGCCCGCTGACCGCGTTGGCTGACCAGGTCGGCGCGCTGGCGGCTTTCGACTTTGCCCGGCCGGTGGGCGTGGAGTCGAAGATCGCCGAGGTTCGTGACCTGAGCAGTGTGATGGGCAGCATGTCGCGCACCATCCATAACTTCCAGGCGATCACCTTGACCCTGAGCCGTGAGACGCGCCTGGAAAGCATGCTCGAGGGCGTGCTCTCGCGCCTGGTGGAAGCGACTGGCGTCATGGGCGGGGCGGTCTACCTGCTGGACGATGAGGAGTGCCGTTTGCGCCTGGCCTGCTCGGTGCAGGGCGAGCAGTACCCGCAATCCATGCTGATCGAAGGCTTCACCGAGTCGGAGCTGGCCGAGCGGGTGGACCTGGCGCTGGCCAATCGCGGACAGTACCTGGAGGTTTCCCTGCGCAACCGCTCGGACGAGCTGCTGGGCATTCTGGTCCTCCAGCTGGCTGAAGAAGGAGCCCTCAGCCGCCAACCGCGCAAACCGTTCAAGCGTTTCGTCGAGGAGCTCTCCGGCGCCGCCGCCGTGGCCATCGAGACCCGGCAACTGATCGAGGCCCAGCAGCGTCTGCTGGATGCGATCATCAAGCTGCTCGCCGACGCCATCGACGCCAAGAGCCCCTACACCGGCGGCCACTGCGAGCGGGTGCCGCAGCTGGCCGACCTGCTGCTGCAGAAAGTCATCGACTCGCATGACGGCGAGTACGCCGGCTTCACCATGAGCGACGCCGAGCGCTACGAGTTCCAGATCGCTGCCTGGCTGCATGACTGCGGCAAGATCACCAGCCCCGAGTACGTGGTGGACAAGGCGACCAAGCTGGAGACCCTGTATAACCGTCTGCACGAGGTGCGCACGCGCTTCGAGGTGATCTGGCGCGACATCGAGCTGGACTACTGGCGCGGCATCGCCGAAGGCAGCGATATTGGCCTGCTCGCCGCCCGCCGCGACGCGCTGCACGAGTCGCTGCGCGACGACTACGCCTTCGTCGCCCAGGCCAACGTTGGCGGCGAGTTCATGAAGGACGAGGACATCGAACGCCTCAAGCAGATCGGCGAGCGCCGCTGGCTGCGCTATTTCGACGACCGCCTGGGCATCTCCCATGACGAGGCCGAGCGGTTGCAGGGACGACCGGAACGGCCGCTGCCGGCGGAGGAGTTCCTCCTCGCCGACAAGGCCGAACACCGCGTGCCCTGGGGCGAGCGCAAGCCGCCGGTGGTGAAGGACGACCCGCGCAACATCTGGGGCTTCGACATGCGCCTGCCGCCTTACGCGAGCAACTATGGCGAGCTGTACAACCTGGGCATTCGACGCGGCACGCTGAACGATGAGGAGCGCTTCAAGATCAACGAGCACATCGTGCAGACGCTGATGATGCTCACCACCCTGCCGTTGCCGCGCAACCTGCGCCGTGTGCCGACCATCGCGGCCAACCACCACGAGAAAATGGACGGCACCGGCTACCCGCGCAAACTCTCCCGCGAACAGATGAGCATCCCCGAGCGGGTGATGGCGATCGCCGACATCTTCGAGGCGCTGACCGCCGCCGACCGCCCCTACAAGGCGCCAAAGACGCTGTCCGAGTCGCTGAAGATCCTCGCCTTCATGGCCCGCGACCAGCACATCGACGCCGACCTGTTCCGTCTGTTCATCAGCCAGGGGGTGTACCGCGAATACGGCGAGCGTTTCCTCCAGCCCGAGCAGATGGACTCCGTGGATGTGCGCGCGATCCTGGAGATACTCGATGGGGTGAAGGCGTAGTCCTTCCAGCAGGCCCCTGAAACGCAAACCGCCGGCATCAGCCGGCGGTTTGCGTTTGTGGGGCGAGATCAGCGCTTGGCGAGGTTGGTGGCGTAGCGGTTGATCTGCGGATTCTTCGCCACGGTGCAGCTCTGCCCGGCGAGGAACTGCGAGGTCTTCAGGTAGTTCTGCTGTGGGTAGTAGGCGAACACGTAGCTGCCGTTCTTCACCGTGTCGATCAGCTTCTGCGCGACTTGCGGACGCACCGCCGGGCAGCCCAGGCTGCGGCCGAGGCGACCGAGGCCGGGGACGACCTTGGGGTCGGCATAGGCAGCGGCGTGCATGACGATGGCGCGCTCTTCGCTGTTGTCGTTGAAGCCGGGCTCCAGGCCCAGCAGGCGCAGGGAGCGACCGTGCTTGCCGCTGTAGGTCTGGCCGGTCTGGTAGAGGCCGATGGAGGACTGGTTGCTCTCCGGGCGGTTGGAGAAGGAAGTGGCCATGTCGTCGCCACTCTTCTTGCCATGGGCGACCCACTCCTCGAAGAGCAGCTTGCGCTGCTTCAGGTCGAAGACCCAGAGGCGCTTGTCGCGGGACGGCTTGGAATAGTCGATTACCGTCAGCAACTGGTTCTGGCCACCCAGCTGGGTGCTGGCGCACTGCAGCGCGCTGAGCGCCAGACGCAGGGTTTCGGTGTTGGTCGCCGGCGCGAGGCGGTGCAGTTCCTCGGCCGTGGGCAGGCGGGCAGCGGACGCGGTCTGCCAGCTACCGATCGCGAAAAGCGCGGCACTGGCGAGCGAAATCCGGAAGAACCCCCGTAACTTCAAAAAAGTCAGCATGAATACAACATTCCCGTTGAATCGATATGGTTTTTTCTGGGAAACGCCGCATTGTGCGCGATTTTTGACCAGTAATGTGGTTGTTTTTTAATCAAGTATGGTTCCGCCCGTCGGTAATTACGAACTTTTCAGTGCGGGAAAGCGCCGCAGCGCGCCGGTTTCCGGGAAGGAGGGCGAAATAAGCTCGCCCCGGACAGGTGCCTGGATTCTTTGTGTTTCGAGATTCTTCGGCTGCTTGCACGGCAGGCTTGAGGCCGTCTGTCCGCGGGGGAGTGCTGGCAGTTTGAAGGGCGCTGGAGAGAGCCGGTGCAGTGGAATGATGAAGACACTGTCAGGGAAATCCGGAGCGCCCTGTCGTCGCTCCGGTTCATCGCGTTACTGCACGCTCTGGTTCTTGACCGGCTTCTGCTCGGCCTTGCGGTCGTTGGTGGTGATCACGGTGAAGTCCGGGTTGCTACGCATGTCGCGGGTGGACGGCAGGTCGGTGATCACCAGGGTGCTGCCCACATCCATGCTGGCCAGCAGGTTGCGCAGGAACTCGCGGTCGAGGCTGAACTTGCCCAGTTGCTCGGCGGGTGAAAGGCCGCGCTGCGGGTCGCTGACCTGTACGCTGGTCCAGCGCAGGTTCGGGTTTTCGCTGTCGATCTCGGCCTGGGAAGGTTTCTCCATGAGGGAGAAGGCGGCGACGCCGGTCTTCTCCTCCGGGTGCTCGAAGGCGACCGGCGCGGTGCCGATCTGCAGCCCGCCGCGGTAGACGTAGAGACGGCGGTCGGCGCGGCTGACCAGCACGGAGACCGGGCCCTTTTCGGCGCCAGGGTCGCTCCAGAATGGCACCACCATGCCGCTGTCGTCGTGCGGGCCGGCGGCGCGTCCGTCACTGACGATGGGGGCGAGCAGGCCGGGGTGGTAGACCTCCACGGGGGAGCTCTTGGCGTCGGAGATGATCACGGTGGTGGTACTGAAACCGGTGACCTCGTAGAGCTTCTTGGCGAAGGCCATGGGCAGTCGGATGCAGCCGTGGGACGCCGGGTAGCCGGGCAGGTTGCCGGCGTGCAGGGCGATGCCGTCCCAGGTCAGGCGCTGCATGTAGGGCATGGGGGCGCTGTTGTAGAGGTCGGAGTGGTACTCGACCTTCTTTTGCAGGATGGAGAAGACGCCGGTGGGAGTTTCCTTGCCCTTCTTGCCGGTGCTCACCGTGGCTACGCCGATGGCAATGCCGTTGCGGTACACGTAGGCACGCTGTTCAGTCAGGCTGACCACCAGGGTGACCGGACCCGCCGGGGAGATTTCCGGGTACCAGAGGAACTGGCCGGGCTTGAGTGTCTTCAACGCGGCCTGCAGGTCCGAGAGCGGCGAGGGCTTGCTCGGATTGGCAAAAGCGACGCTGGCGCTCAGGGCGATCAGCAGGGCAACCGACAGTTTCTTCATTACCTTTCCTTGGATCGCGGGCATGGCAGGGAGCTTAGCCAAGCGGCGCCGGAGGCTGCAAACTGCCGGGCTGAACGGTGCGCGTAGGGTTTTTCGGAACGTTGCTCAGGGCGTGGTACGCAGGAGCGGCTCAGCCGAGGTTGGCGATTTCCTGCGCGGTCAGTGCGCGGTATTCGCCCGGTTGCAGGGCGGCGTCGAGCGCGAGGCTGCCCATGCTCTCGCGATGCAGCCGCGTCACCTTGTTCTGGAAGTGGCCGAACATGCGCTTGACCTGGTGGTAGCGGCCTTCGTGCAGGGTCAGGCGCGCGGCACGCGCGCCGAGGATTTCCAGTTGGGCGGGCAGGGTGGTGAGGTCTTCGAAGGCGAAGTACAGGCCGTGCTCGAAGGTCGCGATGTAGTGCTCTTCGATAGGGTCTTCGGTCTCGACGTAGTAGACCTTGGGCAGCTTGCGCCCTGGCAGGGTCATACGCCGCGACCACTGGCCGTCGTTGGTGATGAGCAGCAGGCCGGTGGTGTTGTAGTCCAGACGGCCGCCGATGTGCAGCTCGTGCTTGTCCGGCTCGTCCAGCAGGTCGAGCACGGTGCGGTGCTCGGCGTCGCGGGTGGCGCTGACGCAGCCCGCGGGCTTGTGCAGCATGAAGTAGCGCGCCGGCTTGCCGGCCTGCAACAGTTCGACGTCCAGTTCTACGCGGGAGAACTCGCGCACCTCGTGGCGCCCGTCACGCACCACCTGGCCATCGACGCGCAGGCGGCCTTCGGCGAGCAACTGGCGGGCCTGTTGTCGGTTCAGGTGTGGCAGGTTGGCGATGAAACGATCCAGACGCATCAGGCGTTCTCGTCGTCCATGCCCTGCGGCGAAAGCCCGGCGGCGCAGCGTGGGCACAGGCAGGCGCGGTCGACCAGCTCCGGGGGGATGCGCTCCAGCGCGTTGCGGTCGATACGCGTGCTGAAGCACCAGCAGGACTGGCCTTCCAGCGCCGGGTCGGCCTGGGTGCAACGGTTGGACTGACCGCAGAGCGGGCAGCGATTGGGATCGGGAGCGACGTCGTTCATGGCCGGCCGGGCGAGCGTAGGCAGTGGAGCGGGCGCACAGGGTGCAGCGCCGATCCGCCTCGCGCAAGCGGATTCGGATCGGCGCGGGGTGTCGGTCAGGGAACTTCGACGCGTTCGATCCAGGGCTCCAGGCGCCGGCCGAAGGCGACTTCGGCGACGAAGGGCAGGGGCAGGCCGTCTGCGGTCCGATGCGGCTGCGCCGTGATTGCCTCCAGGCGTTCGCGCCACGCGTACGGCACGTTGATGTTGTCGGTGCTGATGGCGCTGGCGGTGCCGCCGAGTGTCCAGATGTGCTGGTAGTAGTTGGAGATGGGGCGCACACGACCGTGGATGATCAGGTAGCGCTGGCGGTCGGGGTAGCGCGCCCGAAGCGTCTGCAGGTCCAGGCCGACGTCCTTGAGCAGCAGGCGCGTGTCGGTCTTCTCCTCGCTGTCCAGTTCACGCCGGATGAAGTCGCGCTCGTCGGCCAGACGCGCATTCTGCGGTGCGGCGTCGGCGGCCTGGCGGGCCTCGTCGAGGCGCTTGCGCGTCAGTTGGACTTCGCGCTCGTACAGCGGGCCGGCCAGTTCCAGCACCAGCAGGGCGTTGCGCGATTGCTGGCGACCAAATTGTCGGGCGCTGTCGTCGTCCACCTGCTGGGGCATGTCGAAGCCGAGTTCCGCCATCTTGCGACCGTCGAGGGCAGGCTGCCAGCCGCGGTTGTGCTGGCGCGCCTCTTCATCCCGGCTGGGAGTGCGCCAGCGCAGGCGCAGGCTCAGGCCGCTGTTCTCGTTGTGCCAGGTGTTGTTGCGGAGTAGTTCGCGCTGGCTGAGGGGCAGTCGGCTGTCAGGCTCGGCCGAGCGGTTCCAGGCGACGCCGCCCAGGGCCACGGCATTGACCAGCAGGATCAGGCCGACGCCGCCGACCAGGGCGTGGGTGCGCGTCCAGTTCATGACGAAGTCCCTCCCAGCAGGCCATGGGCACGGCGCAGGCGGCGCAGCACCAGCAGGATCAGTACGGCGCAAAGGCCCAGCACGAGGAAGAACAGGTACTTGGGCATCACCTCCCACCACCAGTCGAAGAACTTGGTGTAGAGGAAGATCACGAAGAAGGTCAGCCCGGTGTTCACCACTTCCGGCCACTCGCGACGTGCGCCAAGCCAGATGACCAGCGCGGAGACGACGAAGCCTAGTACCTGGTAGAGATTCTCCACCGCGGCGAAGCCCAGCGGCAGGTAGCTGCCGCCACCCCAGTTGGCCAGTACCAGCATCGGCAGGAACAGCCCGAGGAGACCGAACACCCGGTAGATCGTGGCGAAGCCGTCGAAGCGGTTCTGCCCGATGAACGACGGGACGAGGAAGATCAGCAGGGCGGCGGGGAAGAAGTTCTCCGGGCGCTCCCCCACATCCAGCCAGTAGACGCCGCTCCAGGTGCCGACCCGCGCGGCGACGTAGCCCATCAGACAGATCAGCGCGGCTGCCAGCAGCAAGCGTGTATTGCAGGTGTAGGCGAGCAGCAGGGCGTAGGCGGCCCAAGGCAGCAGGGCCTTGTCCGAAGGCGTGATGTTGAAGATCTGCCCGACCATCACGACGTTCAGCACAAAGCAGGCGAACGCCAGCATGGCGCCGAGCTTGGCGAAGTAGCCGGAAGCGTCGCGGCGTTGCAGGAAGAGCGTCAGCAGCAGGCTGATCAGGGAGGCGCCGATGAGGGTGAGTACCTGGGCGGTTTCCGCGAACAGGCCCCAGAATTGGTAGAACAGGAAGAACAGGCTGGCGGCCAGTGCCAGCGCGCCGAGGAAAGAAGCGATGCGCATGCCGAGGGACAGGCGGTGGTCCTGGCTGTCGCGGTCGATGTCGAAGCGCGCGTGGTAGTCGGCGAGCAGGCGTTGCTGGTGGTCGTGCAGGCGGTCGCGCTGGGCGGTGTCGAGGACGAGGGCTCCCTCGTCGTGCAGGCGGCGCAGCTCGCGGTCGAAGGCCAGGATATCGTTGACGCGGTGCTGCGCCTGCTGGTGGCTGAGGTCGGGCATGACCGGTCCTTGCGGCGGGTGATGCTGGAACTCTAGCGGGTGGCGCGGCGGGGTTCCATGGGCGAATGGCCGCGGTGGGGCAAGCGTGGCGTTTTACGCCATCGCGGGCATGGCCCGCTCCTACAGGTCTGTGCCTCCTGCAGGAGCGGGCCATGCCCTCGATCACCGAGCGAAACGCGATTCAGAGCGCAAGGTCGTAGGATGGGTGGAGCGCAGCGATACCCATGCTGGCGGAGCATAGGACTGATGGGTATCGCTGCGCTCCACGCCATCCTACGGGGAGCCTGCCGTACTTAGCTGCGGCTCTGCAGCCAGGCTCGCCAACCGCCGAAGCGGCTGATGTCCTCGGCGCCATTCAGGCCCCAGGCGTCGCAGATGAAGCCGGTTTCCCAGCTGTCGTCTTCCAGCTGCACCTTGCCCAGTCCCAGTGGCGCCGGGATGCCGGTGAGGAAGGAGCCCAGCTCGGCGCTGGGCAGCTCCCAGACTTCCACCTCGATGGCCACGCCACCCTCGTCCACTCGCAGCATGCCGGGGCGCAGCGGCGGGCCGCCGGCGAGGGCGTAGAGCTTGTAGGTCGGGGCGCTTTGAGTCGCGCGCAGCAAGCGCGCGCCGCGCTGGCGCAACTGCCAGTTCAGCGCCAGGCCGTCCAGGTGCGCGCCGCAGACCACCAGGCGCACGCGGTCGTTGCGCGCGGTGTTGGCGGAAGACGCCGGGGCAATGGCGTTGCCGCCAGTGAGCGGCAGGTTGTGCCGGCGCTGCAGTGCATCGGCCACGCCGAGCAGGTACTGGTCGGTGAAGGCGCGACCGAACAGCGTCACGCCCCACGGCAGGCCGTTGTCCATGAGGGCGCTGGGTACGGCGACGGCGGCGTAGTCCAGCAGGTTCATGAAGTTGGTGTAGTACCCCAGGTCGGAGTTGCGCTTCACCGGTTCGGCGTGCAGTTCGTCCAGTGTCACCGGACGGCCGATGGTGGGCGTCAGCACGCAGTCGAGGTCGGCGATGATCGCGTCGCATTGCGCCTTTAGCTCCTGCAGCCGGTATTGCGCTTGGAATGCCTGTACGGCGGTTGCGCCGGGGGCTTTCGCCAGCACGTCGCGTATCACCGGCAGCACCGCCTGCGGGTCACGTTCGATCAGCTCGCCCGCCACGCTGTAGCGCTCGGCTACCCACGGGCCTTCATAGAGCAGGCGCGCGGCCTCGAGGAAGGGCGCGAAGTCGATTTCCCGCGCCTCGCCGCCGAGGGCCTTGAGCTGGTCCAGAGCGTCGGTGAACAGCACCGGGCCTTCGTGGCAGCCGAAGAATTCCAGCTGATTGGCGCGGGGGACGCCAAAGCGAAAGCGTTTGGGGGCGCCGAATGCACCGGCATCGTTCCACGCCGGGTTGGCGCGGCTGTAGCCGTCCTGCGGATCGAGCCGTGCAGTAAGGGCGAGCAGCTCGCTGGCCTCGGCGGCGCTGGCGGTGAAGTAGGTGATGCAGTCCAGTGTGCGGCAGGCCGGCACCAGGCCGTGATTGGACAGCAAACCCTTGCTCGGTTTCAGTCCCAGCAGGCCATTGAGCGCCGCCGGCACACGGCCGGAACCAGCGGTGTCGGTGCCCAGGGCGAAGCTCGCCACGCCCAGCGCCATGGCCAGCGAGGAACCGGCGCTGGAGCCGCCCGAGGGGTACTCCGGCAGCACGCTGTTGCGGCATTCGCCGTAGGGCGAGCGGGTGCCGTTGAGACCGGTGGCGAACTGGTCGAGGTTGGTCTTGCCCAGCGGGATGGCGCCCAGTTCGATCAGTTGCCGGACCAGTGTCGCGGAGGTTTCCGGTGTGTAGGCGAAGGCCGGGCAGGCGGCGGTGGTGGGGATGCCGGCGAGGTCGATGTTGTCCTTGATGGCGAAGGGGATGCCGTAGAGCGGCAGGCTTTCCGGGGACTTGCCGTCCAGGGCGGCGAGGTAGGGCTCCAGCTCTTCCAGGCTCAGCAGGTGGATGAACAGGTGGTAGTCCGGGTTCAGGGTGGCGGCCTTGTCACGCAGTTGGGCGATCAGCTGGCGCGGGGTGGCGCGGCCCTCGCGGTAGGCGGCGCGCAGGGTGGGCAGGCGGAGGTCGAAGGTGTTGGGCATGGTTGGGGTTCCTGTGCTGGGCGGCTACCCTCTCCCCGGCCCTCTGACTGGGCGTCCCCCCCATGAAGGGAGAGGGGGAAGAGCAGTCCGGCGCGGGGTTGAGTTCAATCCAAAGGCTTGGCCGTGGTTTCAGGATGAATCAGTTGCTGCTCCCTGCTCCGAACGGCTCCCTCTCCCGCTTGCGGGAGAGGGTTGGGGAGAGGGGCTCTCTGCAGTCGACTACGTCAGCTCAAGCCTCCTCCATCACCACCACCCGCTGCCCGGCCCGCACCGGCGAGCCGGGCTGCACGCGGACCTCGCGCACCACGCCGTCGCGCGGGGCGGTGAGGGGGATTTCCATCTTCATGGATTCGAGGATCACCAGGATGTCGCCGGCCTTCACGCTGGCGCCGGCTTCCACCTGCACCTGCCAGAGGTTGCCGGCGATGTGGCTTTCGACCGCGTGCTGGCCGACGCCGAGCGGAGCGTCCTCGCCGGTGTCGACGGCGGCTTCTTCGCTCTCGAAGTGCGCCTGGCCGGAGGCGATCCAGCGCTCGCGCTCGGCATCGAAGGCGGCACGCTGGTGGCTGCGGAAGGCGTCGATGCTCTCGGCTTCCTTGGCGAGGAACTGTTGGTAGTCGGCCAGGCGCAGTTCGCTGTGCTCGATGTGCAGCGGGTAGCGGCCCAGCGGGAAGTCGCGGCGAATGCGCAGCAGCTCCTCGGCCGAGACCGGGTAGAAGCGCACCTGGTCGAAGAAGCGCAGCAGCCAGGGCTTGCCGTCGAATGCCGCGACCTCGCGGTAGCGGTTCCACATCTGCAGGGTGCGGCCGACGAACTGGTAGCCGCCAGGGCCTTCCATGCCGTAGACACACATATAGGCGCCGCCGATGCCCACGGAGTTTTCCGCCGTCCAGGTGCGCGCCGGGTTGTACTTGGTGGTGACCAGGCGGTGGCGCGGGTCCAGCGGCGTGGCCACCGGTGCGCCGAGGTAGACGTCGCCCAGGCCCATCACCAGGTAGCTGGCCTCGAACACGGTGCGGTACACCGCTTCGAGGTCCGGCAGTTCGTTGATGCGGCGGATGAACTCCAGGTTGCTCGGGCACCAGGGCGCGTCCTTGCGCACGGTGGTCATGTATTTCTCGATGGCCAACTGGCAGGCCGGATCGTCCCAGGACAGCGGCAGGTGCACGATGCGGGACGGCACCTTGAGGTCCTGGGCGGCGCAGACCGCGTCCCAGAGACCAGCGACGGTTTCCAGCAGGCTTTGCAGCGGCAGGGTTTCCGGCTGGTAGTGCACCTGCAGCGAGCGGATGCCGGGGGTGAGATCGATCACCCCGGCGAGAGCTTTGGCTTCCAGCGCCTGCATCAGCGCGTGGGCGCGGAAGCGCAGCACCAGGTCCAGCTCGGGCTGACCGATTTCCAGCAGCAGGTGGGTATCGCCGGAGAGGCGGGCAACCAGGCGGGTGTCGTCCTGGCCGAGGTCGAGGACGATGGGAGACGTGAGTGAGGCGCTCGGACTGCCCTCACCCCCCGCCCTCTCCAGCAAGCGGGGGAGTGGGCTGTCTGTGCCACCGGCAAGCGCTGTGCTCGCAGGCGGCACCGAACTGCCCCCTCTCCCTCCGGGAGAGGGCTGGGGTGAGGGCAGACCGGCGGTGCCGGAGCTGACATCTCCTGTAGGAGCGAGCTTGCTCGCGAACCCGCCCAACTCCTGGAGCTCCGGCAGAATGCTTTCGCGAGCAAGCTCGCTCCTACAGAGAGCTCGGTATTCGGTGGTTTGGGAGCGGCTCAGCGATCGGGCGGTGGACAGGTCTACCGGCAGGAAGCGCACCTTGTCCCCTGCCTTGAGCTGGCCGAGCTGCCAGAGGTCGGCTTCGATCACCGTCACCGGGCAGACGAAGCCGCCCAGGCTCGGGCCGTCCGGGCCGAGGATCACCGGCATGTCGCCGGTGAAGTCCACCGCGCCGATGGCATAGGGATTGTCGTGGATGTTCGACGGGTGAAGGCCGGCCTCGCCGCCGCTTTCGCGCACCCACTCCGGTTTCGGGCCGATCAGGCGAACGCCGGTGCGGCTGGAGTTGAAGTGCACTTCCCAGTCGGTGGCGAAGAAGGTGTCGATGTAGGCCGGGGTGAAGTACTCCGGCGCGCCGTGGGGCCCATAGATCACGCGGACCTGCCGCACGGCCGGCAGAGAGGTGCGCAGTTCAGTCGGAAGGCTGGCGCCGTGAGTGTCGTCTGCCAGCTCCGCCAGGTGCAGCACATCGCCAGCCCGCAGGGCACGGCCGCCGTGGCCGCCGAACTGGCCGAGGGTGAAGGTGCTCTTGCTGCCCAGATAATCCGGCACCTGCAGGCCGCCGCGCAGGCACAGGTAGCTGCGCGCGCCGGTGCCGCCGACAGTGCCGAGGCTGAGCGTCGACCCGGCGGCGACGAACAGGGATGTGTCCATCGGCTGCTCGACGCCATCCAGGCTGATCGGCAATGCCGCGCCGGTGACGGCCACGACGGCATCGGTGTTGAAGCGCAGGGTCGGGCCGCTCATGGTGATTTCCAGCGCGGCAGCGCCTTCGGGGTTGCCCAGCAACTGGTTGCCCAGACGCAGAGCACGATCGTCCATCGGCCCGGACGGCGGCACGCCCACGGCCCAGTAGCCGAGGCGGCCGGGGTAGTCCTGCACGCTGGTCTGGGTACCGGCGCTGAGTACCTCGAAGGTTGTCGCGCGGTACCGTAGGCCTTCCAGGCAGCGGGTCCAGGGCGAGCCGCTGGCGAAGGGCGCGTCCGCCAGGATCTGCCGCAGGTAGTCGCGGTTGCATTCCACGCCGTAGAGCAGGCTGCCTTCGAGGGCGCGGTCGAGGCCAGCGCTGGCCTGCTCGCGGGTCGGCGCCCAGGCGATCAGCTTGGCGATCATCGGGTCGAAGTAGGGCGGAATCTCGCAGCCGGCCTCGACCCAGGTGTCGATGCGCAGGGTCTTGCCGTCGGTCGTCGGGAACTGCACGGCGGTGAGCAGGCCGGGGCAGGGCTGGAAGTCGCGACCGGGGTCTTCCGCGTACAGGCGCGCCTGGATCGCATGTCCGCTGGGCTTCAGCGCGTCGGCCAACTCGGCCAGGGGCGGCAGGTCACCGGCGGCCAGTTCGATCATCCAGCGCACCAGGTCGACGCCCCAGACCTGTTCGGTGACACCGTGCTCCACCTGCAGGCGGGTGTTCACTTCGAGGAAATAGAAGCGCTGTGCCTGGCTGTCGTAGACGAATTCCACAGTGCCGGCGCTGCGGTAGCTGACGGCTTTCGCCAGCTGGATCGCCGCCGCGCACAGGGCCTCGGCCATGCCGTCGGGCAGGTTGGGCGCCGGGGTTTCCTCCAGCACCTTCTGGTTGCGTCGTTGCACCGAGCAGTCGCGCACGCCGAGGGCGATCACCTCGCCCTGGCCGTCGCCGAACACCTGCACTTCCAGGTGGCGGGCGCGCTCGATGTACTTCTCGATGAACACGCCGGAATCGCTGAAGTTGTTCTGCCCCAGGCGTTTCACCGCATCGAAGGCGTCGCGCAGCTCATCCGCCGAGCGGCACACGCGCATGCCGATGCCGCCCCCGCCGGCGGTGCTTTTGAGCATCACCGGGTAACCGACTTCTTCACCCGCGAGCAGGGCGGCTTCGAGGTCGGGCAACAGATCGGTGCCTTCGAGCATCGGCACGCCCTGTTCGCGGGCCAGGGCGCGTGCCGTGTGCTTGAGGCCGAATACCCGCAGTTGCTCCGGCGTCGGGCCGACGAAGGCAATGCCGGCAGCTTCGCAGGCTTCGGCGAAGGCGGCGTTCTCGGAAAGGAAGCCGTAGCCGGGGTGGATCGCTTTGGCACCCGTGTCGCTGGCGGCCTGAAGAATCTTCTCCACCATCAGGTAGGTGCTGGATGCCGGGCCCTCGCCGAGGCTGATGGCCTGGTCGGCCTGCTGGATGTGCAGGCTGGCGGCATCAGCTTCGGAGTACACGGCTACGCCTTCTACTTGCAGCTCACGAAGGGTGCGCAGGATGCGGCAGGCGATGGCGCCGCGGTTGGCGATCAGGAGCTTGTCGAACATGAGGGCGTCCCCATGGGGTGGCGGGCCGTCCCGCCGTCATTCGGTGCGCGCCACGGTCGTCCGTGGCGTCGTTGTGCACTTCGTAGGAGCGAGCTTGCTCGCGAACCCGCTTAGCGCTGCTGTGTCAGGGGGGCTTGTTCGCGAGCAAGCTCGCTCCTACAGGTTCCGGTCACGCGCAGCGTGGGGCTGCACTGGGCGCTGCGGCTCTGGCAGAGCGCGAACAGCCAGCGGCGCAGGCGAGAGGTCAGTCCCATACCAGCAACTCCGCCGGCGTCGGGTTCCAGCCGTTGCAGGGATTGTTGAGCTGCGGGCAATTGGAGATCAGGACGATGACGTCCATGTGCGCGAGCAGCTCGACGTACTTGCCGGCAGCGGAGATGCCGTCCTCGAAGGTCAGGCCGCCTGCGGCGGTGACTGGCACGTTCATGAAGAAGTTGATGTTGTGGCTGATGTCGGCCTTGCTCAGGCGGCCGTCGTGAAGGCTGGCGCGCAGGAAGTTGTCGCGGCAGCTGTGCATGTAGCGCTTGTCCAGGGCGTAGCGCACGGTGTTGCTTTCCTGGGCGCAGGCGCCGCCGAGGGTGTCGTGGCGGCCGCAGGTGTCGGCGGTGATGGTCAGCATCGGGTTGCCGAGGTTGGACCAGAGCACGCTGCCGGCGCTGAGGTAGACCTGCCCCTGTTTGCGCAGGGTGCGCTGCACGTCGTAGCGCTCGCGCGGGTTGGCGGCGCTGAAGAACAGCGTGTCCACCGCCTGGTTGCCCTCCAGGTCGAGGATGCGCAGGGTCTGCCCGGCCTTGAGTTCGGTGAGGCTGGGTTCGCCGGCCGGGATCAGGGTGCGCGAGACACAGGCTTCGGGGTGTTTGTCGCTGGGGACGATGGGCATGCTCGCGCTCCTTACAGGTACTGGCGTTCGGTGTTGTGGAAGCCGCGGCCGTTCTCCGCGCGGGAAGTGCGGCAGAGCACGCTGATGCCGTCGGCGGCGACCTGCTGCCAGGTCAGGCCGATGGGCTTGGGTGCGTATTGCGGGTTCGGGTCCAGCGGGTGTTGCAGGGCGGTGAGGACGACGAGGGTGTCCATCGGTGCGTAGAGCTCGACGAAGTCGCCGGCTTTCGAGTTGCCCGGCGCGAAGTGGAAGCAGCCATCGGCGTCGACGTCCACGCGGCTGAACAGGTTCAGGCACATCAGCAGGTCCTGCAGGCGCATGTCCCACTTGCCCATTTCCACCAGCAGGTTGTCCACGCCGTTGCGGTAGAAGCCGTTGCGCAACTCCTGGTAGCGGCCCTGGCCGTATTTCTCCTGCACTTCGGCGGCGTTGAGCACGCCGCCGAAACTGTCGTGCCAGCCACAGCTGTCGGCGGTGATGGCAGCCAGTACGCGGCCCATGTCCGAGTACAGGCAATGGCCAGCGGTGAGCTTGGCGGTGTGCTGGCACTTGAGGCTGTCGGGCAGGTTCAGTCGCTCGCTTTTCTCGGCGGCACTGAACAGCAGCACGCTGGCGTTGCTGCCACCTTCCAGGTCGGTCAGGCGCAGCAACTGGCCGCGCTTGAGAACGAACGAGGTGTGGCCGCCGCCGGGGACGGTTTCTTCGTAGAGGGTGGTACGCAGGTCATTCATGGCGGGCTCCTTAGTAGGCCGGCGTGATCAGCGGGGCGGCGGCCGTTTCCAGGCGCGCGGCGAGCGGTTCGGGCAGGGCGGCGCGGGCGGCCTTGCGGTCGGCGTTGAGCGGGATGTCGTAGGTGATGCGGGCGCCATAAGCGGTGGGCGCCTGCGGATCGTGGCGGACCTTGTCGAAGACCAGCAGGCGGGTGCCCAGGCTGAAGCCCTCGGCCAGGTCGTGGGTGACCATGAATACGGTGAGGCGGGTTTCCTGCCACAGCTCCAGCAGCAGGGCGTGCATGTCCTTGCGAATGCCTGGGTCGAGTGCGCCGAAGGGCTCGTCGAGCAACAGCACGCGCGGCTTCATCACCAGCGCCTGGGCGATGGCCAGGCGCTGCTGCATGCCACCGGAGAGGGCGCTGGGATACTGCTTGAGCGCATGGCTGAGGCCGACCCGTTCCAGCAAGGCGGCGGCCTGTTCGCGGGCCTCGCGCTTGGCGCTGCCCAGCAGCCGTCCGAGCAGCGGCGAGCGTGGCAGTTCCAGGCCGAGGGCGACGTTGTCGAGCACGGACAGATGCGGGAACACCGAGTAACGCTGGAACACCACGCCACGGCTCGGGTCGGGTTCGCCGGGCAGCGGCTGGCCTTCGAGCAGCAGCTCGCCACGGCTGGGGCGCTCCTGGCCGAGCAGCAGGCGCAGGAAGGTGGACTTGCCGCAGCCGGAGGCGCCAACCAGGGTGCAGAACTCGCCTTCCTTCACCTCGAGGTTGAGGCGTTCGAGCACCACGTTGCCGTCGTATTCCTGCCAGACATTCTTCACGCTGATGAAACTCATGCCTTGCCTCCTTCGTACCAGGGGAAGGCGCGACGGGTGAGCGCACGCAGCGCCCAGTCCATCAGCCAGGCCAGCGCAGTGATCCACACCACGTAGGGCAGGATCACGTCCATGGCGAGGTAGCGGCGCACAAGGAAGATGCGGTAGCCCAGGCCGTCGGTGGAGGCGATGGCTTCGGCAGCGATGAGGAACAGCCAGGCTGAGCCGAGCATCAGGCGCAGGGAAATGAGCAGGCGCGGCATCAGTTGCGGCAGTACCACGCGCAGGATCAGCGTCCAGGTGTTGGCGCCCAGGGTCTGCGCCTTGATCAGCAGTTCGCGGGGGATTTCCCTCGCGCGCTGCTCGATGTCACGGGCGATGCAGGGAGCGACGCCGATGACGATCAGCACCACCTTGGACAGCTCGCCGAGGCCGAAGACGATGAACAGCACGGGCAGGATCGCCAGCGGCGGGATCATCGACAACACGGTGAGCAGCGGCGAGAGCGGCGCGCCGAACAGCGGCACGCTGCCGGCGGCGATGCCCAGCACCAGGCCGAGCAGGGCGGCAATGCCCAGGCCCAGACCGAGGCGTTGCAGGCTGGCGCCGGTGTCCCTCCAGAACAGCACGTCGCCGGTGCGCTTGTCCTCGCTGAAGGCCAGGCGGTTCACCGCGTCGGCCATCTGCGCGGCGCTGGGCAGCAGCTTGTCGTTGGGGTTTTCCGCCAGCCGCGATGCCGACCCGGTGAAGTAGGCGAACAGCAGCAGGGCGAAGGGCAGCAGTACCAGGAACAGGCGGCCGCTGCGGTCGGGGGTTCGGTTGATCAGGCGCATGGAGTGTACCTGTGGGGTTCCGGTTGAAGCCTCCCTCTCCCTAACCCTCTCCCTGAAGGGAGAGGGGACCGTTCTGTGCAGGTTGAAACTACGGCGTCAGTCGGCACGGACAGCTCCCTCTCCCTTCAGGGAGAGGGCGGGGGAGAGGGGCTTCGGGAATGAAATGAGGTGCCATGTGAGGGCGCCTTAGAGCTTCCCGTCAGCCGCCATCTGCACGTAGGTCGGGTCGAAGCGCAGCTTGAGGTTCTGCGCGTCACCGGTGGTCAGGCCGCCGGCGAAGCTCATGCCGACCGCCTCGGCGCTTTTCGCACCCTCGCCGAGCAGGCCGTGGCTGAAGGAGAAGGCCGCGACCTTGTCCATGGTCGCCGGCAGTTTCGGGCTGGTGGCGAAGGCCAGCGCTTCCTTCGGCGTGGCGAACAGCTTGGTGGTGGCGAGCTGGCCCTGGTAGCCGGCGAGGTCGGTGCCCGAGGCCTTGGCCATGTGCTCCAGCGCGGCGCGGGTTTCGGCGCTCTCGCCCTGCATCAGCGCTACCGTCTCGAACCAGGCGCCGGTCAGCGCCTTGCCCAGCGCAGGGTTGTCTTTCAGGACCGCGCTGTTGACCACCATCATGTCCATGATCTCCCCAGGGACCTGGCTGGAGTTGAACACCTCGGTGGTGCCCGGCTTGGCGCGGGCCTCGGCGAGCATCGGGTTCCAGGTGGTCACGGCCTGCACTTCATCGGTGTTGAAGGCGGCGGCGATATCGGCGTCGGAGGTGTTCACCGTCTTCACGTCCTTCTCGGTCAGGCGGGCACTTTCCAGCGCTCGGGCGAGCAGGTAGTGGGAGACCGAGAGTTCCACCAGGTTGACGTCCATGCCCTTGAGATCGGCCAGGGTCTTGCCTTCGCCCTTGAGGACGATGCCGTCGTTGCCGTTGGAGAAGTCGCTGACGATCAGCGCGGTGGAGTCGACGCCGCCGGCAGCGGGGATGGTCAGGGCGTCCATGTTGGTCATGGTGCAGCCATCGAACTGGCCAGCGGTGTACTGGTTGATCGACTCGATGTAGTCGTTGAGCTGGGTGACCTTGATCTCGATGCCGTACTTCTTCGCCCACTTGTCGACGATGCCGTGGCTGGCCGCGTACTCCCAGGGCATCCAGCCGGCGTAGAGGGTCCAGCAGAGGTTGAAGCTGTTCTTCGCGGCGGCGGAGGCAGAGAGGCTGAAGGCGGTAAGGCCGGCGGCGAACAGGGCGGTCAGAAGGGGCTTGCGCATGGAGCATCTCCAGTCGATTGTCGGGCAGGCAGGAGTCGGGCGGCACTTGTCGCTCTCGTCTCCCGGGCTTTTGTCCCGCCGTGTAACCTCGCTGGAGGTCGATGACTCTCGGACCAGTCACTCGCTGCGCGAGCCGGAACCCTAGTCATCCATTGTCAGATTGTGGTGCCGCTGTCCGAGTGGTTCGGATCGTTCCTGCACAGCCGATGCAAAGCGAGCGGCGTGCCAAGTTGGCGAAAGTGCCGAAGCAGAAGGGCTGCGGTGGCTCGGGGTGGATGTTTCGCTGCAAGCCGGGGCGTTCGCTCGCCCTCAAATGAAGCGCGACGCCGCATCCTGGTGCGTGGGCCAGTCGAAAGGCAGGAGCGTGCGCGGCGTGCCGGGCGGCAGACTGCGGTGACCTTCACTTGAGGAGTCCATCGCCATGTCCGAGTTGCTGAGCTTCGCCAAGGGCGCGCTGACCACGTTCTGGGTCGCTGCCGTGCTCAACCTGATCTACCCCTTCGGCGAGCTGCATCGCCCGCTGCTGTGGCTCTCCGCGATCCTGCTGGTGGTGCATGCGGGCGAGGTGCTGCTGCTGGCTCGCCGCCGTTCGATCACCGAGAAAGTACAGGTCCTGCTGTTCGGTGTGCTGCACCTGCAAAGCCGCAAGCTTCGTCGCCTGGAAACGGTAAACGGCTGATTTACCCAAGCTTTACCTTCGGCTGTGGCACCGCCTTCTGACAGACATGTCTGATCTAGCGAGACCGGAAGAATGTACGCCCCGCATCCCGGTGGGGCGGCCGGCTCGCCTGATGGAGGCGCCATGCGTCGTATCTTTGCTGCTGCACTGTTGTTTCTCCCGCTGGTTGGCTGCGTGATCCTTCCGCCGCCGGGACACGGTCACGGCGGTTGGCGGGATGGTCCTCGCTATTACCAGCCGGCACCGCCGCCGGCCTACTACGGTGGGCCGCACCAGGGGTGGCGTCGTTGACCTTCACGACGCGGCGTTGAACGCCGCGTCTTCCTCCAGCAGCAACTCGACGAACTGACTGGCCGCCGGCGACAGGCTGCGGCTGGCGTGGCGTACCAGGGCGTAGGCGGAGCCACGCCCTGAGGCGTCGGTACCGCCGGGCCAGGGCAATATTGCCAGGCTGCCGGCCTGCACGTCGGCTGCTACCACGTCCCAGGTGGCGAGGCAGAGTACGTCGCTGCCTTTCACCAGTTCCTTGAGCATCAGTACGTCGTCGCATTGCACGCTGAGCGGTTGGTCGCGACCCAGGGTGCGCACCATGCCTTCGTGGGCATCACGCGGCAGGCGCGGGCCGGCCAGCGGGAAGTCGAGCAGGCGCTCCACCGAGGGCGCGCTGCCGATCAGTGGATGTCCCGGCCGACAGAACAGCACACTGCGATGCACCCGCAGCGGCAGGATGTCGAGGCGGTTGTCGCCTTCGAGTTCGCGGTAGTCGGCAATGAACAGCTCCAGCTCGTCGTCCAGCAGACGCTGGTGCAGCTCGCTCCAGTTCTCGATGGAGAGCAGGACCGACACCTTCGGGTGTGCGCTGCAGTAGCGCGTGAGCACCTGGGGCATCAGCCGTGCGCCGGGGAATGGCCCGGCGCCCAGGCGCAGCTCGCCGGTTTCCAGGTCGGCCATCTGCAGCACGGCATTTTTCAGAGCCCGGTCACCGGCCAGCAGGCGACGGGCGTGCTCCAGCACCAGCTTGCCATGGGCGGTGAGGGTGACGCCGCGTGGGTTGCGGTCCACCAGTTGGCAGCTCAGTTGGCCTTCCAGCGCCTGGATGCTCCGCGACAGGGCGGGTTGACTAAGATTCACCGCATCCGCGGCGCGGGCGAAGTGACCGTGCTCGGCGAGGGCGACGAAGTGGCGTAGCTGGCGGAGATCGCTCATGCGCTTCCTGCATTGATTGTGAAATTGGAATGCATTGGAATTATTGGCGCGACGGCCGGCATAGTGCGAGCACAACTACAAATACCGGAGCCCTCCGATGTCCCGTCTTTCCGCTGCCGTGCTGCTGGCCGGCCTTTGCCCTGGCCTGCTGGCTGCCGCCGAGCAACCCAAGGCGCCCACGTCCTTTACCACTGCCGCCCAGGAGCAGGTGCGCCAGTCGCTGCCCTTCAGTGACCGCGCCGATTTCGACCGGGTGGAAAAGGGCCTGATCAAGCGCCCCGAGAACCTCGTGATCAAGAACGAGGACGGCACGGTGGCCTGGCAATTGGGCGACTACGACTTCATCAAGGCCGCCAAGGACGTGGCCAGCGTCAACCCGAGCCTGATGCGCCAGGCGCAGCTGAACCTCAGCTACGGCCTGTTCAAGGTCACCGACGGCATCTATCAGGTGCGCGGCTTCGACCTCGCCAACACCACCTTCATCGAGGGCAAGACCGGCTGGATCGTCATCGACACCCTGACCACCCCGGCGACCTCCAAGGCCGCCTACGCCCTGGTGAGCCAGGAGCTGGGTCAGAAGCCGATCCGCGCGATCATCTACAGCCATGCCCATATCGACCACTTCGGCGGCGTGAAGGGCCTGGTCAGCCAGGAACAGGTCGATAAGGGCGAAGTGCAGATCATCGCGCCCAAGGGCTTCATGGAAGCGGCGATCAAGGAGAACGTGCTGGCCGGCAACGCCATGCTGCGTCGTGCCACCTACCAGTACGGCACGCTGCTGCCCAAGGGGCCGAACGGCCAGGTCGACATGGCCATCGGCAAGGGGGTCGCCCACGGCCCGATGAGCATCATCGCGCCGACCAGGCTGATCGAGGGCAACCTGCAGGACCTGGAAATCGACGGCGTGCCCTTCACTTTCCAGAACACTCCGGGCACCGAATCGCCAGCGGAAATGAACGTCTGGCTGCCGCAGCAGAAGGCTCTGCTGATGGCCGAGAACGTCACCGCCACCCTGCACAACCTCTATACCCTGCGCGGCGCCGAGATTCGCGACCCGCTGGGCTGGAGCAAGTACATCAACGAGGCGCTGCACCGCTTCGGCGACCAGGCCGAGGTGATGTTCGCCGTGCACAACTGGCCGCGCTGGGGGCACGAGGACATCGTCCGCACCCTGGAGAAACAGCGTGACCTGTACGGCTACCTCAATGATCAGACCCTGCACCTGGCCAACAACGGGGTGACCATCAACCAGATCCACGAGCGCCTGAAAGTGCCGCCGGAGTTGGCCAACGAATGGTTCAACCGCGGCTACCACGGCAGCGTCAGCCACAACGTGCGCGCGGTGGTGAACAAGTACCTGGGTTACTACGACGGTAACCCGGCGACCCTGAACCCGCTGGCGCCAGAGGATTCGGCGGTGAAGTACGTCGAGTTCATGGGCGGCGCCGACCACCTGCTGCAGATGGCCAAGGCGTCCTACGACAAGGGCGAATACCGCTGGGTGGTGGAGGTGGTGAACAAGCTGGTCTTTGCCGACCCGAGCAACCAGGCGGCACGCAGCCTGCAGGCCGACGCCCTGGAACAGCTCGGCTACCAGGCGGAGAACGCCGGTTGGCGCAACAGCTACCTGGCGGCAGCGCAGGAACTGCGCAACGGCGTGCCCCGTGACCTGCCGCCGATGAAGTCGGGCAGCCCCGATGCGCTGGCGGCGATGGATACCGGCCTGCTGTTCGACTACCTCGGCGTGCGTCTGAACGCGGAAAAGGCCGAAGGCGAGGACTTCGCCATCAACCTGGTGCTGCCGGACAAGAACGAGCAGTACCTGCTGGAGCTGAAGAACTCGCACCTGAACAACATCAAGGGCGTGCAGAGCGAGAACGCCGGGCAAACCGTGACCATCGACCGTGCCGACCTCAATCGCCTGATGCTCAAGGAAGTCTCGCCGGTGCGCCTGGTGTTCGAGGGCAAGCTCAAGAGCTCGGGCAATCCGCTGCTGCTGGCCAAGCTGTTCGGCATGCTGGAGGACTTCAACTTCTGGTTCGACATCGTGACCCCGCCCGAGAAGAGCTGATCCCGCTCAAGCCCGCGTCACCCGGTGATGGCACAATGCAGTGATTGCATTGTGCCATTGTTTTTTTCGCGGCCAGTCTGCACCATGCCACCCCTGCGCCCGCAGCTGGTTGTTGGCGCTCGCAGTCGGGTAGTCGCGATCGTGTTCAGCCGTTGTTCCAGGACGTTGCGCCGTTGCTGGCCGGGCCCTTTGGCCCTGGTGCTGGTGACATCGCTCGGCGTCCTGGCGGGCGCCCAGCAGCTCGAGTGGGACTTCAAGCGCATTGGCGAACAGTCCACGCGGCTCTACGGCCCGCTGGGCGACGGTCAGGTGCGCATCGACGCCTGGCAGAAGCTGCTCGCGCAGCAGGCCTCCGCCAGCGAGCGCGAGCAGTTGCAGGCGGTCAACCGCTTCTTCAACGACCAGCTGCGTTTCACCGACGACCTGAGCCTCTGGCACGAAGTGGATTACTGGGCCACGCCGGTGGAGGCGTTGCTCAAGGGCGCCGGTGATTGCGAGGACTTCGCCATCGCCAAGTACATCAGCCTGCGACACCTGGGCGTGCCGGCACAGAAGCTGCGCATTACCTACGTCAAGGCATTGCGTTTGAACCAGGCGCATATGGTGCTGACTTATTACCCGAGGCCCGACGCCGTGCCGCTGGTGCTGGACAACCTGATCGGCAGCATCCTGCCGGCCAGCCAGCGCAGCGACCTGCAGCCGGTCTATGCGTTCAACGGCGAGGGCCTGTGGCTGGCCGGCAGTGGCGCGGGCGGCGGCAAGCAGGTGGGCGACAGCAAGCGGCTGTCGCGCTGGCAGGACCTGTTGAAGAAGATGAAGGCCGAAGGCTTTCCCGAGAACGAATAGCTCCTCTGACTGAGGCGAATAGCTCCATCGACGGAGCCTGGAGACACGATGTCCCTGTTCAAACAGTTGTTGATCGCCATCTGCCTGTTCCTGGTGGTCGCCTTCAGCGGCAGCTTCATGGTCGGCCTGGAAAGCTCGCGCGAGCAGTATGGCAACCAGCTGCGCTCCCATGCCCAGGATGCGGCTACCGCGCTGGGCCTGTCGCTGACGCCGAACATCGACGACCCGGCGATGGTCGAGCTGATGGTCAGCTCGATCTTCGACAGTGGCTACTTCGAGAGCATCCGGGTGATCGACCTGTCGACCAACAAGGTGATCGTCGAGCGCACTGGCGTGCCCGACGCGGTGGCAGCCAAGGTGCCGCAGTGGTTCATCTCGCTGATCGACCTGCACTCGGCCGGCGGTGACGCCATCGTCAGCCGTGGCTGGACCCAGGCGGCGCGGGTCGAGGTGCTCAGCCACCCGATGTTCGCCATCGCCAAGCTCTGGCAGAGCGCCCTGGGCAGCCTGCTCTGGCTGGTGCTGTGTGGCATCGCCAGCGCCGTGCTCGGCGCCATCCTGCTGCGCCGCCAGCTCAAGCCGCTGGACTACATGGTGGAGCAGTCCCACGCCATCGCCCGCCGTGAATTCCTCAGCCTGCCGGAACTGCCACGCACCCCCGAGCTGCGTCGCGTGGTGCAGGCCATGAACCAGATGGTGGAGAAGCTCAAGGCACTGTTCCAGGAGCAGGCCCAGCGCAGCGAACGCCTGCGCGACGAGGCCTATCAGGACAGCCTGACAGGGCTGGGCAACCGGCGCTTCTTCGACATGCAGCTGAACAACCGGCTGAGCGCCGAGGACCGGGTCAGCAGCGGCGTGTTGCTGGTCCTGCGGGTGAATGATCTCGCCGGACTGAACCAGCGCCTGGGCGGCCAGCGTGTCGACCAGTTGCTCAAGGCCGTGGCCGACCAGTTGCGCCTGGCTGGACAAGGGGTGGGCGCGGGCCTGACGCTGGCTCGCAGCCGTGGCGGCGAGTTCGTCATGCTGGCGCCCGGGCTGATGCCCGAGGACGCGCCGGCCCTGGCGATGCGCCTGGAAGGCATGCTCGCTGCGCTGGTCACCACCGGTGCCAGCGACGTCAGTCCGGTTGCCTGCCTGGGGCTGGTGCCTTTCGTTTCCGGCGAATCCGCCCAGGCGCTGTTGCAGCGCGCGGACGAGGCGCTGGTGCAGGCCGAGCGGCAGAACGACAGTTGCTGGGCCTTCCTCCAGGGCGGCGCTAAGCCGGTCGCCGAGGAGCGTCACAGCTGGCACCAGTTGCTGGACGAGGCGCTGGTGCACAAGCGCTTCCAGTTGCACTTCCAGGCCGTGGTGTCCTGTGCCGACCCGCAGGTGGTGCTGCATTACAAGGTGCTCTCGCGCCTGCCGGACGGACAGGGCGGCAGCATCGCCGCCGGGCGCTTCCTGCCCTGGCTGGACCGCTTCGGCTGGACCGCGCGGCTGGATCTGCTGATGCTGGAAAGCGTGCTGGCGGACATGGCGAAGCACAATCGACCGCTGGCGTTGAACCTGTCCGCTGCGCTGCTGCGTGACGAATGGGCGACCACCCGGGTGTTCGACCTGCTGAAGCAGCACCCGCAATTCGCCGGGCGCCTGACCCTGGAGCTGGAAGAAGACCAACTGCCGGCGCAGCCAGTGCTCGAAGCGCTGACCCGCCGTCTTGGCGAGCTGGGATATCGTCTGAGCCTGCAGCATTTCGGCGGGCGCTTCAGCATGATCGGCAACCTGGCCCGGCTGGGGTTGGCGTACCTCAAGGTCGATGGCAGCCACATCCGCCATATTGATCAGGAGAACGACAAGCGCCTGTTCATCGAGGCGATGCAGCGCGCGGCGCACAGCATCGACCTGCCGCTGATCGCCGAGCGCGTGGAGACGGCCGGAGAGTTCCGTGTGCTGAAGGAGATGGGTATCCAGGGCGTGCAGGGGCAGCTGTTCGGTGGGCCGGCGCCCTGGTGATTGACGTCAGGGCGGGGCGCTCCTGCGGGTAATTCGCCATGGCTTTGGCTCTGGCTCTCGAAGATTTCCAGAGAAATTTCCGCACGCTCCGGAGTGCCCCTTTCAGGAGGCCTCGTTGAACCGGAGTTTCAGGGGTTGAGCGGCATGGATGCCGCGAGAGCCGCGATGGGCCAGGGATGGCCCTTCGCGGCGTGCCCCTGAAGCTTCGGTTCAACGAGGGTATTTTTCGCCCCAAGCGAAAAACCGGATGGCAGGGGCGAGACCTTTGCCTCCTTTGGGTCTTTCCAAAGGAGGTCGCCCGAGGGGGCGAAACACGAAGTCCGCGCATACGCCGAAGCGGCGCAGAAATCCCCAGCCTGAGGCAAAAGCATTTCGAGCAAAGACTGATCTTGCACGTGGAAAGCGACGGCTTGGGCAGCGTCCGTAGTGGGTCGTGCCATGCGGTTCGCGAACAAGCTCGCTCCTACAGGGAGGGCTATGCAGCCGTCGCGCAAAAGAAAACGGGGCTCAGATCAGCCCCGTTTCCTCGTCGTCGTTGATCAGCCGGGTCAGCCCGCCCAGGGCTTCCCGAGCCTGGGTGCGGTTGAGCAGCTTCGAGCGTGCCGCCGGCGGCAGGTCGGTGATACGGATCACCCCCTTGGTGATCAGCACCGAGATCAAGTCCTCCAGTACCCGGATCATGTCCAGGTCGCTCTGCTTGAGTTGCAGCAGGCTGCTCTCGGCCGCCCAGGCCTGGATGTCCGGATGGTCCGCCGGCAAGGTACCGGTGGCGCCTTCGAACTCGGCGTCCTCGACGCGCGCGACTTTTCCCTCGGCGTTGCGCTGGATGTACAGCATCGACCCGTCCCCATGTCTCTTGATGTGAAGGAACGACAGCGGGACCACCCCGAAGGGTGGCCCCGCTGTCGTCGTGTCAGAGCCTGACCGTTTGGAAGCCTGGCGGCAACCGCGGATCAGTGATGCTCAGTCTTGACCACCGGGTCGGAACCCGCCACCAGCTTGTTGACGATCTCGGTGGAGGTCGAGCCGTAGCTGGAGAGGTCGACGCCGCTCAGCTTGATGGTCACGTCCGCTGCACCGCCACTGTTGATCTGCCCGGTGGTGCTCACCTGCAGAGTCGAGGTCGCGGTGTCCACCTTCAGGTAGCTGAGGATGTCGTTGTGCGCGGTCTCCGGCAGCAGGTCGCTGATATCGATGCGGTCACCTTCGCCGGCCTTGAAGTCGGTGATGGTGTCGTTACCGGTATCGCCGGCCTTCCAGATGAACAGGTCCGCGCCCGCACCACCGGTGAGGATGTCGTTGCCCTTGCCGCCGGTCAGCTGGTCGTCGCCGGTGCCGCCGATGAGGATGTCGTTGCCATTCTCGCCGAACAGGAAGTCGTTGCCGCCCTGGCCGTAGAGGATGTCGTTGCCCTCGCCGCCGTAGAGGTTGTCGCTGCCTCCACGGGTATCGCCCTCGACGTTGAACAGCGTGTGGTTGTTCTTGATGTAGTCGTACATCTCGTCGCTGGTCGCGGCGTGGCCGTTCTTCAGCTCCAGGAACGCCGACAGCGCGCTGACGCCGGAGCCCGCCGGCATGTCGGCCGGTTTCGCCGGATTGCCGTTGACGCCCCAGGGCAGGTTATCGGTGTTGATGGTGTCACCGAAGATGATGTCGTCGCCGGCACCGCCGTGGATGGTGTCGTTGCCCGACGGCGCCAGCTCGGTGCTGGTGGAACCGCCATGCAGCGCGGCAGTGAGGTCGCTGGCCTGCTTGACGATATCCACCTGGCCGACGGTTGCGTAGGTGGTGGTAGCCTGCTTGATGTTGTCGAGGTAGACCGTCGCGGTGCCGGTACTGGTGTTATCGGTCAGCACGAAGTCGAAACGATAGGTGCCTTCACCCACGCTCTTGCTGCTGTAGGTGTCGTTACTTGCGTTGTAATTCAGTGTGTGCGACTCGACCTCCGTCCAGACACCTTTGACGTTCTGCATCAGCTTCCAGGTGAAGGTGTCGCCGTTACGCATGGAGTCGCTGAATTCGAAGCTGAAGACCGAAGTGCTGTTCTTGCCGACCGTCAGGTCCGAGCTGTTGGCGGTGGTCGAGCCGGCCGCGTTGGTATCGGTCAGACGCAGCTCGCCTCCAGAGATCGCGGCCGTGCCGGTGGAACTCGGAGACAACGTCCAGCCGGTGAGTGCGGTGCCGTTGTTGAAGGTGAACAGCGTGGAGGACGAGCTCCAGTTCATCGACGAATCGATACCGGTGACGCTGCTGTTGTCGAAGTACTTGAGAATGTCCGAATTGACGTTGGTGCCGATGCCGATGGCGCGTACTTCGCTGAGGTCACTGAGGGCAACGAAGGCCTGGGCCGACTCCTTGACGATACTGTTGCTGGTGCTGGAGCCATCACCGTAGGTCTTCGACTCGGTCGGGTCGCCGTCGGTGAGGAACAGCGTGAGGTTGGTGTAGCCCTTGGTCTGGCCGTTGAACCAGCTGACCGCCTGCTCGAACGCCGCCTGGTAGTCGGTGCCGCCGGTGGCGGACAGGCCGTTGATGGCGGTGACCAGCTTGTCGATGTTGGCGCTGGTCAGGTCGGAGACGCTGACCTTCAGGCTGGCGGTGCTCTGGAAGCCGATCAGGGCGATGTTGACGACGCCGTCGTGGCCCTTGAGTTCGTTGGCCAGGTTGATCAGCGCGTCCTTGACCAGCTTCATGCGCGAGTCGTTGTACGCCGCGCCGGACTGGCCGGCGAGGTTGTAGGCCATGCTGCCGGAGGTGTCGATCACCAGGGCGATGTTGTAGTTGGTGCCGCCCTGAGTGAGGGTCTTGACGCCGCCTACGTCGCCGAGGATCACGTCGTCGCCCGAGCCACCGGTGAGGGTATTGTCGCCGTTGGGCGTGGTGCTCGGTATCTGCACCTGGCCGACGTGGATGTCGAAGCCATAGGTCGCCGAAGTATCGACGCCACCGTTGGCAGTGCCGCCGCTGTCCTGTACGGCGAAGCTGAAGTGAGCGTTGCTGCCCGAGCTGTCCGGGACGAAGGTCAGTTTGCCGCTGGAGATGTCACTGACGCTGATGGCCTGGCCGGCTTTCACCGCGGTGCCGTTGAGCAGCAGGCTGCCGGAGTCCGGCAGGGCCTTGACGATGACGTTCTGCAGGCTGTGGTTCTGGCCGTTGGCGGAGTCCGCTGTGTCGCTGAAGGCGAAGTCCTTGGTGCCGAAGGTGTAGGTCTTGCCGGCGTAGACGCTGGCCGAACCGTCCGCCGACAGCGGCGCATCGTTCACCGCGGTGACGGCGAAGGTCAGGGTACTCGACGAGCTGGAGAAGCTGTCGTGGCTGTCCTGCACCGAGAACTTCAGCGTCGCGTAGGTGGAGCCGGCGGCGTTGGCCAGGGGGGTGTAGACCAGGCTGGTGAGCAGGCTGACGGCGATCACCTGGCCGGCGGTCACCGACTGGCCGTTGAGGGTCAGGCTGCCGGCAGTGGGCAGGTTGTCGATGCGGATGGCCTTGAGCGCATCGCCAGCGTCCTTGTCGGCGAATCCGAAGTCGGCGGCGGTGAAGGTGCGGCTGCTGTCCTCGTTCAGGCTGACGGTCTTGTCGGTGCCGGTGGGGGCGTCGTTCTCGCCATTGATGGTGATGGTCACGGTGGCCGGAGCGCTGACCGCGCCCTGGACGTCCTTGGCGGTGTAGGTGAAGGTCACCTGGCGGGTTTCGCCGACGTTGAGCGAGTCGAACGCCGTGCCCGGGTTGTAGACGTAGCTGCCGTTGGCGTTGAAGGTCAGGGTGCCGGCGCTCGGGCCGCTGACCAGCGCGTAGCCGTTGGCGTCCACGGCGCTGTCGATATCGGTGGCGGTCGGAACCTGGCCGCTGATCGAGGTGTTCTCGCCAGTGGTCTTGCTGTCGCCCTTGGCTTCCGGCGCATCGTTCACCGCGTTGACGCCGACGGTGACGGTCGCGGTGCTGGTGCCGCCATGGCCGTCGCTGATGGTGTAGGTGAAGCTACCGCTGCCATTGAAGTCCTTGGCCGGAGTGAAGACGACGTTGCCGCCTTCGAGCTTCACGCTGCCGTTCACCGCGCCCTGCACGCTGACGATGGACAGGCTGTCGCCGTCCACGTCGCTGTCGTTGCCCAGCAGGGTCTGCGGGGCAATGGTCAGCGGGGTGTCCTCGTTGGTCACCAGCTCGCCCACGGCGTGGGTCAGCGCGGTGCCGCCCACGGTGGTGTAGGTGCCGCCCTGCGGACGCATTTCCACCTGCAGCTGGGCCTGGCCACCCTGATCCCAGTAGACGATCTCGATGCTGTGGTTGCCGCTCTGGGCGATGGTGAACACCGCCGATTCGCGACCAGTCGGGCTCTGGATGGCGTCGTACTTGAATACCTCCACGCCGTCGATCTTGATGCTGAAGCCGTCGTCGGCGTTCACCCGCAACTGGTAGCTGCCGGCGTTGAGGTTGATCGCGCCGGTGAGCTGGATGATCGCATCGGAGGTGTTCGCCGGGTCGGTGTTCAGCGAGCCGGCATCGTTGCCGAGGAACTTCTGCAGGTTGCCGTCGCCGCCCAGGTCACCGCCGCTGAGGTTGTAGTTCAGCGTGGTGGAGGTGAAGGTGGCGCTGGCGGCGTGACCGTTCATGAAGGCGGTCACCTGGCTCAGGCTGGTCAGGTTGCTGCCATCCGGGCCTTCGTTGTAGCCCCAGTATTTGCCGGTCAGGCCGCTGACGGTGAAGGTGTCGTTGACTGCCACCGGTGCATCGTTCACCGGGGTGACGTTGAAGGTCACCTTGTTCGGGGTGGCGTCGAAGGCACCGTTGCTGTCCTTCACCGAGAAGGTGAAGTTGGCGTAGTTGCTGCCGTTGCCATTGGCGGCCGGGGTGAAGACCAGCTTGCCGAGGTCGGCGGCGTCGATCACCTGGCCGGCGGTCACGGCGTTGCCGTTGAGCTTCAGGCTGCCGTTGGTGGGCAGGCTGTCGATCCGCACGGCGCTGAGGGCGTCGTTGTGGTCGACGTCGCTGAAGCCGAAGTCGCTGGCGCTGAAGCTGCGGCTGCTGTCCTCGTCCAGGGTGATGGTCTTGTCGGCGCCATTGGGGGCGTCGTTGGCACCGTTGACGGTGATGGTCACGGTGGCCGGTGCGCTGACTGCACCCTCGGCATCCTTGGCGGTGTAGGTGAAGGTCACCTGGCGGCTCTCGCCCGGAGCGAGGGAGTCGAAGTCAGTGCCCGGGTTGAACACGTAGCTGCCGTTGGCGTTGAAGGTGAGGCTGCCGTTGCCGCTGCCGACACCCTGGACCAGCGTGTAGCCGTTGGGGTTGACCGCGCTGTCCACGTCGGTGGCAGTCGGCACCTGGCCGTTGAGCGTGCTGTTCTCGCCGGTGGACTTGCTGTCGCTCTTCGCTTCCGGCGCATCGTTGACCGGGGTGACGTTGAGGTTCACTACGGAGTTGACGGTGCCGCCTTTGCCATCGCTGACCACCACGGTGAAGCTGTCCGAGCCGTTGTAGTCCTTGGCCGGGGTGTAGGTGTAGTCACCGGTGGCCGCGTTGAGCGTGACGGTGCCGTGGGCCGGCGCGCTGCCGGCCTTGAGGGTGTAGGACAGGGTATCGCCGTCGACATCGCTGGCGATGATCTTGCCGGTCACCGCGGTATCTTCGGCGGTGGTCTTGGACTGGTCGGCGGTGGTCGGCGCGTCGTTGACCGGGTTGACGGTGATGCTCACCACCGAGTCGACGCTGCCGCCCTTGCCGTCGCTGACGGTGATGGTGAAGCTGTCCGGGCCGTTGTAGTTGGCAGCCGGCGTGTAGGTGTAGTCACCCGTGGCGGTGTTGAGCACCAGTTGACCATGGGCGACGCCGCTCTTCACGGCGTAGCTCAGGGTGTCGCCGTCGACATCGCTGGCGATGATCTTGCCGCTCAGCGGGCTGTCTTCGTCGACGGTCTTGGTCTGGTTGCCGGTCGTCGGCGCGTCGTTCACCGGGGTGATGGTGAGGCTGACGACCTGATCCACCACGCCACCGTGACCGTCGTTGACGGTGACGGTGAAGCTGTCGCCGCCGTTGTAGTCCTTGCTCGGGGTGTAGGTGTAGTTGCCGGCGGCGTCGACCACGATGCTGCCGTGGCTCGGCCCCGACTTCAGGCTGTAGGTGAGGCTGTCGCCATCGACGTCGGTGGCGCTGACCTTGCCGGTCAGCGGGGTGTCTTCCGGCGTGGTGGTATTGCTCGGCGCATTGAACACCGGTGCATCGTTGACCGGGGTGACGGTGATGCGCACCACCGAGTCCACGCTGCCGCCCTTGCCGTCGCTGACGGTGATGGTGAAGCTGTCCGGACCGTTGTAGTTGGCAGCCGGCGTGTAGGTGTAGTCACCCGTGGCGGTGTTGAGCACCAGTTGACCATGGGCGACGCCGCTCTTCACGGCGTAGCTCAGGGTGTCGCCGTCGACGTCGCTGGCAGCGATCTTGCCAGTCAGCGGGCTGTCCTCGGCGACGGTCTTGCTCTGGTCGCTGGTGGTCGGCACGTCGTTGACCGGGTTGATGCCGACCTTGACCACCTGCTCGACGCTACCGCCTTTGCCATCGCTGACCACCACGGTGAAGCTGTCGCTGCCGTTGTAGTCCTTGGCCGGGGTGTAGGTGTACTGGCCGTCACTGCCGAAGGTCACGGAACCGTGCGCTGGGCCGCTGCCGCTCTTCACGGCATAGCCGAGGCTGTCGCCGTCCACGTCGCTGGCGTGGATCTGCCCCGAGACCGGGGTGTCCTCGTCGGTGGTCAGGTTCTGTGCGCCACTGACGGTCGGCGCGTCGTTCACCGGGTACACGGTGACGTTGAGGTCGACGGTACGGGTCGCCGCATCGTTGTTGCTGCTTTCGGTCGCGGTGGCGCTGACTTCCAGCTTGATGGTGCCGTTGAAGTCGGCTGGCGGAGTCAGGGTCAGGGTATCGAGGTTCCAACCCTTGAGGTCGACGCTGTTGTGGGTGGCGTCGGCGGTGAAGCTGTTCTTGCCGTCGCTCAGGGTGGCGCCGACCGGAATCTTGCCGATGCTGACCGAGAGGGTTTCCGAGCCGTCGGTGTCGACCAGTGCAGCCTTGATCTTCGACAGGTTGATGGCGGTGTCTTCGTTGCCTTCATTGAGGCCGAAGACCTTGTAGTGGGTCTGGCCAGAACTGCCGGTCAGGTCGGACAGGCGCTCGCCGCCGGAAGTCAGTTCGCCGGCGTTGTGGTACACCAGCGCACTGCCGGTGCCCAGCACCTGCGCGCTGCTGCCGTTGTCGGAGATGCTCAGGGTGTAGTTGCCCGGGCCGCTCTGGTTGTGCTGGTAGAGCGCGATCGGGTAGTAGCCGCTTTCGGTCGGGGTGAAGGTGCCGCTGAACTGGCCGCTGGTGCCGCCGGTGCCGCCCCAGGTGGCCTGGGCGACGGTGCTGCCGCCGATGACCAGGCGCACGCTGTCATCGCCTACACCGGTGAAGGTGTAGGTGTGGCCGGCCTCGAGGAAGATCAGGCCGCTGACCTTGGTGGCAGTGCCGGCGGTGACGTCGGTGTTGCTCACGCTGTTGGTGGAGCCATGGGTGGTCGGGGTGCCGGCGGCGTCGATCTTCGCCTGCAGGTCGGCCGGCGCTGCGCCGTTGCCGCCATTGCCCAGGGCCAGGCCGGTCCAGGTGTCCACAGTCAGGCCGGTGGCTTTCGGATGGCTGCTGCTGCCGTCCAGGCTCAGGCTGGGTTTGTCCGCCACGGCCTCGATGCTGACCGTCACGGTGGAGGTGGAGGTGCCGCCTTTGCCGTCGCTGATGCTGTAGGTGATGGTGTCGGAGCCGCTGAAGTTTTCCTTCGGCGTGTAGCTCAGGCTGCCGTCCTGGTTGATCACGACGGTGCCATTGCCGGCGCTGGCGCCGGTGACGATCAGGGCGTCGTGTTCGGCGTCGGTGTCGTTGCCCAGCACGTCGATACGGATGGCCGTGTCTTCGTTGGTGTGTGCGGTGTCAGGTACAGCCACCGGCGCGTCATTGGTGCCGGTGACGGTGATGGTGATGGTCTGCGGGTCGCTCAGGGCGCCGTTGTTGTCCTTCGCCTGGTAGGTGAAGGTGACGTTCTCGCTCTGGCCGGCGGCGAGGTGATCGAAGGCGGTGCCGGGGGTGAAGGTGTAGCTGCCGTCGGCGTTGAAGGTCAGCGTGCCTTTGCCCTGGGCCACATCGGTCGCCAGCTGGTAGCTGGCGATGGTGCCGTCGATATCGGTGGCGACCGGGACTTGCCCCTGGAGAACGGTGTTCTCTTCGGTGGTCTGGGTGTCGGCGTAGGCCACCGGCTTGTCGTTGGTACCGGTGACGGTGATGGTGACCGTCTGCGGATCGCTCAGCGCGCCGTTGTTGTCCTTCGCCTGGTAGGTGAACGTGACGTTCTCGCTCTGGCCCTGGGCCAGGTGATCGAAGGCGGTGCCAGGGTTGAAGCGGTAGCTGCCGTCAGCGTTGAACGTCAGGGTGCCCTTGCCGGCAGCGACGTTGGTCGCCAGCTGGTAACTGGCGATGGTGCCGTCGACGTCGGTGGAGGCCGGTACATGGCCATCCAGCACGGTGTTCTCGCCGGTGCTGGCGGTGTCGGCGAAGGCTACAGGTTTGTCGTTGGTACCAACGATGGTCACGGTCACGGTGGCGCTGGTGCCGTCGGCGGCCTTGACGGTGAAGCTGTCGGTCAGTTTTTCACCTTGCTTCAGTTCGTTGTAGGCGCTGTCGGCGACATAGGTCCAGGCACCATTGGCGCCGATGCTGAACTTGCCATAGTCGCCGGCGGAGTTGGTCTGCGCCTGGAAGCTGGCCGGGCTGTCGACGTCGCTGATGTCCAGCTTGCCGCCGATGGTGACCGGGGCATCGGTTTCGTTGGCGCTGCCGCTGGCCTGGCCGGTGATCACGGCCGCGTCATTGCTGCCAGTGACGGTGATGGTGATGGTCTGCTGATCGCTCACGGCACCGTTGTTGTCCTTCGCCTGGTAGGTGAAGGTGACGGTCTCGCTCTGGCCGGCGGCCAGGTGGTCGAAGGCGGTGCCCGGATTGAAGGTGTAGCTGCCGTCGTCATTGAAGGTCAGCGTGCCCTTGCCCTGGGCGACGTCTTTGACCACTTCGTAACGGACGATGGTGCCGTCGATGTCGGTGGCGACCGGGACCTGGCCGTGGAGTACGGTGTTCTCCTCGGTGCTCTGGCTATCGGAGAAGGCAACCGGGCGATCGTTGGTGCCGATGATGTTCACGGTCACGGTGGCGCTGGTGCCATCGGCGCTCTTGACGGTGAAGGTGTCGGTGTAGCTCTGGCCGACTTTCAGCTCGTTGTAGGCGTCCTTGGCGACATAGGTCCAGGTGCCATCGGTGCCGAGGTTGAAAGTGCCGTACTTGCCGGCGACGTCGGTCTGCGCCTGGAAGGTTTCCGGGCTGTCGACGTCACTGACGGTGAGCTTGCCGCCGGTGCTGATCGGCGCATCGGTCTCGTTGACGGAGCTGGACTTGACGCCGCTGATGACGGCCGCGTCATTGCTGCCGGTGACCGTGATGGTGATGGTCTTGGGTTCGCTCAGCGCGCCGTTGTTGTCCTTCGCCTGGTAGGTGAAGGTGACGGTTGCGCTTTCGCCGGCGGCCAGATGGTCGAAGTCGCTGCCCGGATTGAAGTGGTAGGTGCCGCTGGAGTTGAAGTTCAGCGCCCCCTGGCCCTGGCCGACATCGGTGACCAGCTGGTAGCTGGCGACGCGGCCGTCCGGATCGGTGCCGGCCGGCACTTTGCCGTTCACGCGGCCGTTCTCGTCGACGCTGACGCTGTCGTCGTAGGCGGTGGGGGCGTCGTTGGTGCCGAGGATGTTCACGGTGACGCTGGAGCTGGTGCCGTCGGCGGCCTTCACGGTGAAGGTGTCGGTCAGGGTCTCGCCCGGCTTGAGTTCGTTGTAGGCGTCCTTGGCGACGTAGGTCCAGGCGCCATCGGTGCCGAGGTTGAAGGTGCCGTACTTGCCGACGACGTTGGTCTGGGCCTGGAAGGTTTCCGGGCCGTCGACGTCACTGACGCTCAGCTGGCCACCGGTGGTGATCGGCGCATCGGTCTCGTTGACGTTGACGATCTTCGCCCCGCTGATGATCGCGGCGTCGTTGTTGCCGGTCACGGTCAGGGTCAGGACGCTCTCGTCGGTCGCGCCGTGCTCGTCGGTGACGATGAACTTGATCTGCAGCTCGAGGGTTTCACCTGCGCCAAGCTGCTGGTAGTCGGCATGGTTGCCGTCGAAGCTCCAGGTGCCGTCCTGGTTCAGAGTGAAGCCGCCGGGCGCTGCGTCTTTCAGGCTGAAGGCGAGCGTGTGACCGTCATCCACGTCGGTGGCGGTGAGCGTGCCGCTGGAGAGGTTGTCTTCGTTCACCGAGGCGCTGGCGGCCTGAGCCTGTGGCGCATCGTTGGTACCGATGACAGTGATGGTCAGGGTGCTGGAGCTCTTGGCGCCGTACTGGTCGGTGACGCTGTAGTTGACGGTGAAGGTCTGCGTGTCACCTTCGGCCAGGTGCTGGTAGGCGGGGTTGTTGGCGTCGAAGCCCCAGCGACCGCTGCTGTCGCTGCCGAAGCCTGCCGGCAGCGGGCCGGTGGTGCTGTAGGTCAGTTGGGCGCCGTGGTCGACGTCGCTGCCGGGCAGCGACCCGCCGATCCAGTTGTCTTCGTGGACGGTGCCTTCCGCCGGACCGGCTACCGGGGCGTCGTTGGTCCCGGTGACGGTGATGGTGATGGTCTGCGGGTCGCTCAGCGCGCCGTTGTTGTCCTTGGCCTGGTAGGTGAAGGACACGTCGCGGGTTTCGCCCTGGGCCAGGCTGTCGAAGTCGTTGCCGGGGTTGAAGCTGTAGCTGCCGTCATTGTTGAAAGTGAGGGAGCCGTTACCGGTGCCGACATTGCTGGCCAGCTGGTAGCTGACCACGGTGCCGTCGATATCGGTGGCCACCGGGACCTGGCTGGAGAAGGTCGCGTTCTCGCCGGTGGCCTTGGTGTCGCCATAAGCCACCGGTGCATCGTTGGTACCGACGATGTTCACGGTGACCGTGGCGCTGGTGCCATCAGCCGCCTTGACGGTGAAGCTGTCGGTCAGTTTTTCGCCCTGCTTGAGCTCGTTGTAGGCGTCGCTGGCGGTGTAGGTCCAGGCGCCGTCGGTGCCCAGGCTGAAGGTGCCGTACTTGCCGCTGACGTTGCTCTGTGCCTGGAAGCTGGCTGCACCGTCGACATCACTGACGGTCAGCTGCCCGCCGGTGGTGATGGGGGCGTCGGTCTCGTTGACATCGACCGTGGCCACGCCGCCGATGACGGCCGGGTCATTGGTCCCGGTAACGGTAATGGTCAGCGTCTGGGTATCGGTGGCGCCGTGCTCGTCGGTGACGATGTACTTGACCTGGATGTCCTTGGTCTCACCCTCGGCCAGGGACTGGTAGGCCGGGTTCTTGCCGTCGAAGGTCCAGCTACCGTCAGTCTTCAGGGTGAAGCCGGCGGGCGGGTTGCCGGAGACGCTGAAGCTCAGCTTGGCGCCGTCGTCCACGTCGGTGGCGGTGAGCTGGCCCTTGCTGACGGCGTCTTCGGTGGCGGCTGCGGTGGCAGCGTCTGCCCGCGGTGCGTCGTTGGTGCCGGTGACGGTGATCACCAGCACGCTCTGGGTGCTGGCGCCGTGCTCGTCGGTAACGGTGTAGGGGACGTTGATGATCTGTACGGCACCGGCCTTCAGGTGCTGGTAGGCGGCATCGCTGGCATCGAAGCTCCATTTGCCGTCGCTGCCCAGGGTCAGGCCGGCCGGGGCGGCCTTGTTCAGGCTGAACGTCAGCTGGGCGCCGTTATCGACGTCGATGGCCTTGAGCTCGCCGCTGATCTGCGCGTCTTCGCGGACGAAGGTCAGCGAGGGCAGGGCGATGGGGGTGTCGTTGGTGCCGGTGACGGTCAGCGTCAGGGTGTTGGTGATGGTGGCGCCGTGTTCGTCGGTGACGGTGTAGTCGATCGACAGCACCTTGGTCTCGCCAGCGGCCAGGCTCTGATAGGCCGGGTCGAGGCCGTTGAACAGCCAGCTGCCGTTCTTGGCCAGGGTGAAGCCGGCCGGAGCTTTATCATTCAGGCTGAAGCTGAGCTTGGCGCCGTCATCGACGTCGGTAGCGGTGAGTTTGCCGATGCTGAGCTTGTCTTCGCTGGCGTTGGCGCTGATGGCATCGGCCACCGGCGCATCGTTGGTGCCGGTGATGGTGATGGTCAAGGTGCTGGAGCTGGTGGCGCCGTGTTCGTCGGTGACGGTGAACGGCACGCTGATGACCTGGGTGGCACCGGCTTTCAGGTGCTGGTACTCGCTGGCGCTGGCATCGAAGGTCCACTTGCCGTTGGCGTCGACGCTGAAGCCGGCCGGGGCGGTCTTGTCCAGGGTGTAGCTGAGCTGGGCGCCGTTGTCGGCGTCGGTGGCGGCGAGCTGGCCGCTGATCTGTGCGTCTTCCTTCACCGCGCCGCTGGTGGCGCTGGCGACCGGCGCGTCGTTGCTGCCGGTGACGGTGATGGTGATGGTCTGCGGGTCGCTCAGTGCGCCGTTGTTGTCCTTCGCCTGGTAGGTGAAGGTAACGGTGTCGCTCTCGCCGTCGGCCAGGTGGTCGAAGTTCGTGCCTGGATTGAAGCTGTAGCTGCCGTCGCTGTTGAAGGTCAGCGAGCCTTTGCCCTGCGCCACATCGGTGGTCAGCTGGTAGCTGGCAATAGTGCCGTCGACATCGGTGGCCGCCGGGACCTGGCCGTTGAGAACAGTGTTCTCTTCGGTGGTGACGGTATCGGCGTAGGCGACCGGGGCGTCGTTGGTGCCGGTGACGGTGAGGGTCAGCGTCTGGGTATCGGTGGCGCCGTGCTCGTCGGTGACGATGTACTTGACCTGGATGTCCCGGGTCTCACCCTCGGCGAGGGACTGGTAGGCCGGGTTCTTGCCGTCGAAGGTCCAGCTGCCGTCGGTCTTCAGGGTGAAGCCGGCGGGCGGGTTGCCGGAGACGCTGAAGCTCAGCTTGGCGCCGTCGTCCACGTCGGTGGCGGTGAGCTGGCCCTTGCTGACGGCATCTTCGGTGGCGGCCGCGGTGGCAGCGTCTGCCCGCGGTGCGTCGTTGGTGCCGGTGACGGTGATCACCAGCACGCTCTGGGTGCTGGCGCCGTGCTCGTCGGTGACGGTGTAGGGGACGTTGATGATCTGTACGGCACCGGCTTTCAGGTGCTGGTAGGCGGCATCGCTGGCATCGAAGCTCCACTTGCCGTCGCTGCCGAGGATCAGGCCGGCCGGGGCGGCCTTGTTCAGGCTGAAGGTCAGCTGGGCGCCGTTATCGACGTCGATGGCCTTGAGCTCGCCGCTGATCTGCGCGTCTTCGCGGACGAAGGTCAGCGAGGGCAGGGCGATGGGGGTGTCGTTGGTGCCGGTGACGGTCAGCGTCAGGGTGTTGGTGCTGGTGGCGCCGTGTTCGTCGGTGACGGTGTAGTCGATCGACAGCACCTTGGTCTCGCCAGCGGCCAGGCTCTGATAGGCCGGGTCGAGGCCGTTGAACAGCCAGCTGCCGTTCTTGGCCAGGGTGAAGCCGGCCGGAGCTTTATCATTCAGGCTGAAGCTGAGCTTGGCGCCGTCATCGACGTCGGTGGCGGTGAGTTTGCCGATGCTGAGCTCGTCTTCGCTGGCGTTGGCGCTGATGGCATCGGCCACCGGCGCATCGTTGGTGCCGGTGATGGTGATGGTCAGGGTGCTGGAGCTGGTGGCGCCGTGTTCGTCGGTGACGGTGAACGGCACGCTGATGACCTGGGTGGCACCGGCTTTCAGGTGCTGGTACTCGCTGACGCTGGCATCGAAGGTCCACTTGCCGTTGGCGTCGACGCTGAAGCCGGCCGGGGCGGTCTTGTCCAGGGTGTAGCTGAGCTGGGCGCCGTTGTCGGCGTCGGTGGCGGCGAGCTGGCCGCTGATCTGTGCGTCTTCCTTCACCGCACCGCTGGTGGCGGTGGCGACCGGGGCATCGTTGGTGCCGTTGATGGTGACGGTCACTGTGGTGCTGGTGCCGTCGGCGGCGAGGACGGTGAAGGAGTCGGTGAGATGTTCGCCAACCTTCAGTTCGTTGTAGGCACTGTCGGCAACGTAGTTCCAGGTGCCGTCGGCAGCGACGCTGAACTTGCCGTAGGTGCCGGCGGTGTTGGCCTGGGCCTGGAAGCTGGCCGGGCTGTCGACATCGCTGATGGTCAGTTTGCCGTTGAGGCTGACCGGTGCGTCGGTCTCATCGGTACTGCCGCTGGTCTGGCCAGCGATCACGGCGGCATCGTTGGTGCCGGTGACCGTGATGGTGATGGTCTGCGGATCGCTCAGTGCGCCGTTGTTGTCCTTCGCCTGGTAGGTGAAGGTGACGTCGCGCGATTGACCGTCAGCGAGGCTGTCGAAGTCCTTGCCCGGGTTGAAGACGTAGCTGCCATCGGCGTTGAAGGTCAGCGAGCCATTGCCTTTGCCGACGTCGCCCACCAGCTGGTAGCCGGCGATGCTGCCGTCCACGTCGGAGGCGGCCGGGACCTGGCCATTGAGCACGGTGTTTTCTTCGGTGGTGGCGGCGCCCGGCAGGGCGACCGGCGCGTCGTTGGTGCCGGTGACGGTGATGGTGATGGTCTGCGGGTCGCTCAGTGCGCCGTTGTTGTCCTTCGCCTGGTAGGTGAAGGTGACGTCGCGGGATTGGCCATCGGCGAGGGCGTCGAAATCCTTGCCGGGGTTGAAGCTGTAGCTGCCGTCCGGGTTGAAGGTCAGGGTGCCGTTATTGGCGCCGACGCCGGTGGTCAGCTGGTAGCCGGTGACGTTGCCATCCACGTCGGAGGCGGCCGGGACCTGGCCGTTGAGCACGGTGTTCTCTTCGGTGGTGGCCGCGCCCGGCAGGGCGACCGGTGCGTCATTGGTGCCGGTCAGGGTCACGGTGAGGGTGGCGGTGCTGGTCGCGCCGTGCTCATCGGTGACGGTGTAGGGCACCTGCACGACCAGGGTCTCGCCCTCGGCCAAGTGCTGGTAGGCCGGGTCCTTGCCATCGAAGGTCCAGCTGCCATCCGGCTTCAGGGTGAAGCCCGCTGGCGGATTGCCGTTGGTGGTGAAGGTAAGGGTGCTGCCGGTGTCGCGGTCAGTGGCCACCAGTTGGCCGCCGATCACGCTGTCTTCGTTGCCGCTGGCCTGGCCATCCTGGGCGACCGGGGTGTCGTTGGCGCCCTGGACGTTGATGGTGATGACGCGGGTGTCGGTGGCGCCGGACGGGTCGGTCACGGTCACCGTGAAGCTTTCGCTCGGGTTCTGGCCCAGGGGGAGGGCGTTCACCGCGTTGGCGTCGACCACATAGGTGTAGCTGCCGTCGGCGTTGACGGTCAGCTCGCCGTAGGCGCCCTTGGCGCTGCCGCTCCAGGTCAGGTTGGTGTCGTCGACATCGGTGGCGGTCAGTTGGCCCTTGATGTCGGCGAAGCTGTCGTTGGCGGCGGTGTCAGTGACGCTGCTGGTGTAGGTGCCAGTGGCCACCGGGGCGTCGTTCACCGGGGTGATGCCGACGTTCACCACCAGAGTGCTGGTCGCGCCGCGGGCGTCGGTGACGATTACGCTGAAACTGTCGGCACCGTTGTAGTCGCCATTGGGGTTGTACTGCCAGGTGCCGTTGGGGTTGAGCACCAGCAGGCCGTTGGCCGGAGCCTGACCGACGCTGTAGCTGATGGTGTCGCCATTGGGATCGCGGGCGGCGAAGGCGCCGGTGAGCAGGGTGTCCTCGGCGGTGGTGAGGTTCAGCACGCCGTTGCTGCCTTCGGAGAATTCCGGGGCGAGGTTGGGCGGCAGTTCGCCCTGCCTTTCGTCGGATGCGTCGCCGCCGTTGCCCAGGCCGGCGGTGTCGTAGCCGATGGTCGGATCGACGCGCCCGGCCGTAGCGTCCAGCACCACGAAGCTGTGACCACCACCGACGCCACCGTTGCCGGCGGCCGAAGGCGCGGCGCTCGGGCCGGCTGCAGTGGGGGCGAGGGCCTGGGTCGGGTCGAGGCCGGCGGCGATGGCCTTCTGCAGGTCCTCGGTACTCGGCACGTCGTTGGCCTGCGTGGTAGCGCGGGGAGCCTCGGCCTGCGGCAGGTCGGCGCTGCTCCACTGGCTGTCACGGCCCAGGTCCACCAGCTTGCCGTTGCCGACGTCGAGTGTCACCGCACCCGCGGCGCCGGTGAGCAACTGATCGCCCTGGTAGATGCGGTCACCTTCCACCAGGACGCGCTGGACGCCTTCGGGGGATACCGCAATCACTTGGCCGATGATGCTTTTGACGACGGCGACGACGCTGCTCATGCACTTCTCCTGGTGAGGCTTGCCTGGTTGCCGACCGGCCGGATCGTAGTCGGCTCAGGAGGCATTCCCTTGTCTGTAAGAGCAAAAAGTTTGGCGTCAAAAACATGGCTTATAGCGGATGGAAATTACGTATATGCCAATGTATTGACCATTCGATTGCCATCCTAAACAATTGGCAAATCGATGTCACTTTGATATCGGGTGCTCGCGTAAAAAAATTTAGCGTGAAATACATCACGCTTTTCGATGCTTCCTAGCAGCGCATTCGCCGGTCTTTTGACGCTATTTGCGGCAATCGAATCGCTGCGGCTATCCCATTGATAAGGATGTTTTCCTCATGCGCATGCGATTCGCTGCTGTAGTGCCCTTTGCCCTCTCCTTCGTCCTGCCAGCCCACGCTGACACGCTCAACCAGGCCATGCAGAAGGCCCTGGAGTACCACCCGGAAATCCAGGCCGGGGTGAATTCGCGTCTCGCTGCGGACAAGCAACTGCGCGCCGCGAAGGGTGGTTACCTGCCGTCCGTCGACCTGACCGCCGGTTACGGCCGCGAAGGCTCCGACAACACCACTACCCGTGGCCAAGGCGACCACTGGGAAACCCTGAACCGGGGCGAGTCCAACCTCGCCCTGCGCCAGATGGTGTTCGATGGTTTCGCCACCTCCAGCGAAGTCGGTCGTCAGCAGGCCAACGTGAACTCCCGTGCCTATGCGCTGCTGGGTACTTCCGAGCGCACCGCGCTGAACGTCGCCCAGGTCTACACCGACGTGCTGCGCCGTCAGGAAATGGTTCGTCTGGCCGAGGAAAACCTGAAGAGCCACCAGCGCGTCTATGACCAGATCAGCCTGCGCAGCGCCCGTGGCGTTGGCCGTCTCGCCGACCAGGACCAGGCCGAGGCCCGCCTGGCCCAGGCGCAGAACAACCTGATGACCGAGAAGACCAACCTGGCCGACGCCCGTACCAACTACTACAGCGTGGTGGGCAGCGATCCGGTGGAGCTGAGCGAGCCGACCGGTCTTGTCGGCCAGCTGCCGGAAGACCTGCAGGCAGCTCGCCGCCAACTGGTGGAGAACAGCCCGATCCTGCGCTCCGCAGAATCCGACGTGGCCGCCGCCGAGAAGCAGTACGACGCGGCGAAATCGACCTTCTATCCGAGATTCGATGCAGAACTTTCCCGAGGTGCCGATAACAACCTCGACGGAGAAGAAGGCCACAACAACGAATGGCAGGCCATGTTGCGCATGCGCTACAACCTGTTCGCCGGTGGCAGCAACAAGGCCGAGCTGGAAGCCAAGTCCTACGAGGCGAACCAGGCCCTGGATATCCGCAACAACGCCTTGCGCCAGCTGAACGAGGAACTCGGATTGTCCTGGAACGCCCTGAACAACGCCCGCGACCAGCTGCCGATCGCCCGCCAGTACGTGGACTACAGCACCCGCGTGCGCGAGGCCTACCAGAAGCAGTTCACCATCGGCGAGCGCACCCTGCTCGATCTGCTGGACAGCGAGAACGAACTGTTCAACGCTTCGCGCCGTCTGGTCGACCTGAAGTACACCGAGCTGTTCACCCAGTACCGCATCAAGGCCACCATGGGCGAGCTGCTCAAGAGCCAGGGCGTGGTCGCGCCGATGGCCGCGGTGGCTTCCGAAGACATCAAACCGAAAGTCCAGCTGCCCGGCCTCAACTAACCTGCCCGAGAGAGCATCCGCGTGGATCAAGAAGTCAGCGAAGTACCCCTAAGCCATGATCCGCGCGGTCTGCTGGATGACCCGCTGCTGGACAGCCTGCTGACGCTCTGTCAGCTGCACCAGAAGCCGGCCAGCCGCGCCATGCTCACCAGCGGCCTGCCGCTGCCCGGCCAGCGCCTGTCCGCCGAGCTGCTGCCTCGTGCGGCGGCCCGTGCTGGCCTGCAAGGACGCCTGCTGCAGCGCAAGCTGGAGCAGATTCCCGCGTTGGCGATGCCCGCCATGCTGTTGCTGCGCGAGGGGCGCTGCGCGGTGCTGCTGGGCTGGGAAAACAATGGCGATGCCCGCTTGCTGCTGTCCGAGAGCGACGGCGGCGAGGTGCGCGTCACCCGCGAGTTGCTCAGCGAGGACTACGCCGGCCAGGCGTTCTTTGCCCAGCCGCAGCACAAGTTCGACCTGCAGCACGGCGAGCTCATCCCGCGCGCCAAGAGCTGGTTCCGCGATACCCTCAAGCGTTCGCGCTGGCTCTACGTCGACGCCGTGGCCGCGAGCCTGCTGATCAACCTGATCGCCCTGGCCGCGCCGCTGTTCGTCATGAACGTCTACGACCGCGTGGTGCCCAACCAGGCTGCCGCCACCCTCTGGGTGCTGGCCATCGGCATCAGCGGCGCCTACCTGTTCGACCTGCTGCTCAAGACCATGCGCGGCCTGTGCCTGGACCTGGCCGGCAAGAAGACCGACCTGATCATTTCGGCGACGCTGTTCGAGCGCATCGTCGGCATGAGCATGAAGTACCGACCGGCGCGGGTCGGCTCGTTCGCCCAGAACATCCATGAGTTCCAGACGCTGCGTGACTTCCTCAACTCGCTCACGCTGACCACCCTGATCGACATGCCCTTCACCCTGCTGATCCTGCTGGTGATCGGCATCATCGGCGGGCCGCTGGTGTTCGTTCCGCTGATCGCCTTCCCGCTGGCCGCGGGCCTGGGCTGGCTGCTGCAGAAGCCGTTGGTGGAGACCATGAACCGCACCATGGCGCTGGCCGCCGAGCGCCAGTCGAGCCTGATCGAGACCCTCGCCAGCCTCGACGCGGTGAAGGTCAACAACGCCGAGAGCGAGCGCCAGTACCTGTGGGAACAGACCATCGGCACCCTCAGTCGCCTGGAACTGCGGGTCAAGCTGCTGTCGACCCTGGCGATGAACATCACCGTGCTGATCCAGGCCCTGGCCGGGGTCATCATGATCATCGGCGGCGTCTACCTGATCATCGCCGGCGACCTGTCCATGGGAGGCCTGATCGCCTGCTACATGCTCAACGGCCGCGCCCTCGGCCCGCTGACCCAGCTTTCCGGGCTGATCCAGCGCTACCAGCAGGCGCGCCTGTCCATGGCCACCACCAACCAGATGATGGAGCTGCCGCAGGAGCGCAACGCCGACGAACGTCCGCTGACCCGCTCGCAACTGCGTGGCGGCATCGAGATGCGTGGCCTCGACTTCGCCTATCCGAACCAGCAGGTGGCGGCGCTGCACGGCATCAACCTGCAGATTCGCGCTGGCGAAAAGATCGGCATCATTGGCCGCAGCGGCTCGGGCAAGAGTTCGCTGGCCAAGCTGATCGTCGGCCTGCACCAACCCGAGAACGGCAACCTGCTGGTGGATGGCGCCGATGTGCGCCAGCTGGACATCAGCGAGTTGCGCCACAACATCGGCTACGTGCCGCAGGACATCAGCCTGTTCAGCGGCACCTTGCGTGACAACCTGGTCAGCGGCGCACGCTACATCGATGACGAGCGCGTGCTGGAAGTGGCCGAGCTGACCGGCGTGAACGAGTTCGTCCGCCTGCACCCGCAGGGTTACGAACTGCAGGTCGGCGAGCGCGGCCACAACCTCTCCGGCGGCCAGCGCCAGAACGTCGCCCTGGCCCGCGCCTTGCTGCTCGACCCCCCGATCCTGCTGTTGGACGAACCCACCAGCGCCATGGACAACGCCGGCGAAGAGCGCCTGAAAGCGCGCCTGCAATCGATCATGGGCGAGAAGACACTGCTGCTGGTCACCCACCGCGCCTCCATGCTCAGCCTGGTGGACCGCCTGGTGATCATCGACAAGGGCCGCATCATCGCCGACGGTCCAAAGGACGTGGTCATGGATGCACTGAAGAAGGGGCAGATCAGTGTCGCTTAATCCTCTGGGCAGTATCCGCCACTCTGTCCGTGGCTATTTCAAGGGCGGCGACAACCTCTCCGGCCAGCCGCTCCCGGAAGTCAGTAAGGCGCTGATCGAGGACGCACCGCGCGTGGTGCGCCTGACCATCTGGATCCTGATCGGCTTCGTTGCCTTCCTGCTGCTCTGGGCGCATTTTGCGCAGATCGACGAAGTCACCCGTGGCGAGGGCAAGGCGATTCCTTCGTCCAAGGTGCAGAAGATCCAGAATCTGGAAGGCGGCATCGTCTCGCAGATATTCGTCCATGAAGGGCAGGTGGTGCAGGCCGGCGAACAGCTGATGCGCCTGGACCCGACGCGCTTCCAGTCCAACGTCGGCGAGACCGAGGCCGACCGCCTGGCGATGTTCCTGCGCGTGGAGCGCCTGTCCGCCGAGGTGGAAGAGCGCCCGCTGAACATTCCCGACGACGTCCGCGCCAAGGTGCCGGGCCAGGCCAGCAGCGAAGAAGCGCTGTTCCACAGCCGCCAGCAGCAGCTCAAGGACGAGACCGACGGCCTGCAGCAGCAACTGGTGCAGAAGCAGCAGGAACTGCGCGAGTTCGTCTCCAAGCAGGCACAGTACCGCAACAGCCTGAACCTGCTGCGCCAGGAAATCTCCATGTCCGAGCCGCTGGTGGCCCAGGGCGCGATGTCCCAGGTGGAGCTGCTGCGCCTCAAGCGCGGTGAAGTGGAGAACCGTGGCCAGCTCGACGCTACCACCCTGGCGATCCCGCGTGCCGAAGCGGCCGTGAAGGAAGTGGAACGCAAGGTCGCCGAGACCCGGTCGCGCTTCCGTAGCGATGCGCTGAAGGAACTCAACGAAGCCCGCACCGAGCTGAGCAAGGCCACGGCCACCGGCAAGGCGCTGGAAGACCGCGTCAGCCGCACCCTGGTCACCTCGCCAGTGCGCGGCATCGTCAAGCAACTGCTGGTGAACACCATCGGCGGCGTGATCCAGCCGGGCAGCGACCTGATCGAGATCGTCCCGCTGGACGACACCCTGCTGGTGGAAGCGCGCATCCGTCCGCAGGACATTGCCTTCCTGCGCCCGGGCCAGCATGCCATGGTCAAGTTCACCGCCTACGACTACACCATCTACGGTGGCCTGCAGGCGGACCTGGAGCAGATCGGCGCGGATACCGTCACCGACGAGGACGGCAACAGCTTCTACCTGATCAAGCTGCGCACCCGCAAAAGCCACCTGGGCACGGATGACAAGCCGCTGCTGATCATCCCTGGGATGATCGCCACCGTGGACATCATGACCGGCAAGAAGAGCATCCTGAGCTATCTGCTCAAGCCCATTTTGCGGGCCAAGGCGGAGGCATTGCGGGAGCGGTAAGCCGGGGCGACCCGCGTAGAAAAGGCCATCCCGTGGGATGGCCTTTTTTGTTTGCGCGGGGTTAAGAACACTCGGGCTTCGGCTGGAGCAGGAGCGGACGTTCTCGGCGAAACCCTCCGCCCCGTGATCAGCTGTAACCGGCGAGCTTCGCGTATCAGCTAGCGCAGGAGCGGACTCCGTCCGCGATGTGTTTGCCTCGCTCGGAGGCTTCCAGCGCCGCCTCGGTACGCGCGCTGGCTTCCTGTTTCGCCCCCTCGGGCGACCTCCTTTGGCAAACGACGGATGTCCGCCCCACCCAAAGGAGGCAAAGGTCTTGCCCCGGACATCCGGTTTTTCGCTTAGGCGAAAAATTCCCTCGTTGAAACGAAGTTTCAGGGGCCCGCGTTGACGGGCCATCCCCGGCCCGACAACGCTCTCGCGACAGCCATGTCGCTCAACCCCTGAAACTCCGCTTCAACGAGGCCTCCTGAACAGGGCGGCTCGGAGTGTTTGGGTATTTCTCTGGAAGCTTTAAGGAGCCAGAGCCAGATCGGGGCGGGAGCGTCTCGCCCTTTTGTAGGAGCGAGCTTGCTCGCGAACCAGCCGATGCGAATCAATAAGCCACGGTGAACCGCTGCTGGTGATGGTTGGCCTGTTCGGCCTCGTCGATCATCGCCACCGCCAGGTCCGGCAGGGAGATGCGACTTTCACCGTTGCCATCGAACAGTACCTGGTCGCCGCCGACGCGGAAGCTGCCGGTGCGGGTTTCGCCGTCGAGCAGCATCGCCGGGCTGAGGAAGGCCCAGTCCAGTTCCTTTTCGCCACGCAATTGCTCCAGCGCGTCAGCGGCGCCCAGCGCGCCTTGCTTCCACTGCTCCGGGAATTCCGGGCTGTCCACCAGGCGCTGGCCGGGGGCGATTTCCAGGCTGCCGGCGCCGCCAAGCACCAGCAGGCGCTTCACGCGTGCCGCCTTCACACCGTCGAGGATGGCTCGGCTGCCATTGGCATGGGCTGCACGGATATCCGGGTTGGCCCAGCCGGCGTTGAACGCGCTGACTACGACATCCTGGCCAGCTACGGCTTGGGCGACCTGGGCCGGATCGTAGATGTCGGCCTGGACCACCCGGAGATTGTCACGCGCCGGCAGCTTCGCCGGATCGCGCACCAGCGCGGTGACCTGATGGCCGCGCCGCAGGGCTTCTTCGAGGAAGTAATGGCCGACGTGGCCGGTGGCGCCGATCAGGGCAATGTTCATGGAATCACCTTTGTGGGATGGCTTGCCGCACGGTGGCGGCGGGTGATTCATCTTCGGCTTGTGAAGGTTGACGATAAAGACGGGTTGAAACCATGCACTCGTAAGCCTGGCTTCACAATCAGTCCTTGCTGTCGTCGCTCATCAGGCTCAACCCTCTCGCTACTGCCAGTGCGATGAATAATGCTCCCATGATGGCCTCGCTGCCCGCCAGCAGGCGCGGCAATGGGTGCACCGGGACAATGTCGCCGTAACCGATGGTGGTCAGGGTGATCATGCTGAAGTAGACAAAACTGGCCATGTCCAGCGGGCCGTTGGCGGACACGAAACTATGGGGACTCAGACGTTCGATCAGGTTGTAGGTGAGGGCGAAAGCCAGCACGAAGTTCAGGTACAGCGCGCAGAGCCCGTAGAGTAACTCGCGGGTGACCGGCCGCTGCTGGGTGACCCGATGGAAGATGCTGACGACCAGCAGCAGGAGGAAGGTGATCTGCGGAATGCCGCGTTTCAGGAAGGGATGGATGTGCCAGCTGGGAGGGACGAATGTCATGAACAGGCTCAGCGTGCCCATCGCGCAAATCAGGTGGAACCAGCGGTTGTGGCTACGCACGGTGTTGATGCCGGCCAGGACCAGCAGTAGCAGGCTGCTCAGCTCCAGCAGCAGGGGCGGAGAGGGGATCGACAACACCAGCAGCACCAGCAGGACGCTGTTGAGCAGCAGGCGGAAACGGTAGTGCGACAGAAACTGCTTCAAGAGGGCCGCCAGGGGTACAGCTCGGGAAGGGCTGGCCAGTCTGATTCAGCGCCTCATCGGACTTCCAGGCACGAGCCTAGGAATCGAAGAGTTTCTGTATGACGGAAAAGTCCTGTTCACCATGGCCTTGTTTCACCAGCAGCCGATACAGCGCCAGCGCCAGGCTGCCCATCGGTGTGCTGTTGCCGCTGACCTGTGCCGTCTCTTGCGCAAGGCCCAGGTCCTTGGTCATCAGGGCGGCCATGAAACCGCCGGTATAGCCACGCGAGGCGGGGGCGTTCTCCATCACGCCGGGCCAGGGGTTGTACACCTCCAGCGCCCAGTTGCCGCCGGAGCTGCGGCGCATGATTTCCGACAGCACCACTGGGTCCAGGCCATTGGCCGCGCCGAGGGCGAGGGATTCGGCAGTGCCGATCATCAGCACGGCGAGCAGCTGGTTGTTGCACACCTTGGCCACTTGTCCGGCACCGTCGCCGCCGGCGTGGAAGATGTTCCGGCCCATGGCGGAGAACACCGGGTGGGCGCGTTCGAGCACCTGTGCGTCGCCGCCGACCATGAAGGTCAGGGTGCCGGCGATGGCGCCACCGGTGCCACCGGAGACCGGGGCGTCGAGCATCGGGATCTTGCGTTCGGCGGCGGCCTGGTGGACTTTGCGCGCCGAGGCGGGGGCGATGGTGGAGCATTCCAGCACCAGGGTGCCGGGGACAATGTGCGCCAGCAGGCCCTCGTTGCCGAGGTAGAGCCCCTCGACGTGCTGGCTGGCCGGCAGCATGGTGACCACCACGTCGGCGCCGTCCACCGCGTCGTGGGCGCTGCGCGCGGCACTGGCGCCCTGGGCGATCAGGCCGTCGATGGCGCTCTGCACCAGATCGAACACGCGCAGCAGGTAGCCGGCCTTGATCAGGTTGGCGGCCATGGGGGCGCCCATGTGGCCGAGGCCGATGAAGGCGATGGTTTGCATGCTGGTTTCCTCCTGTTCACCGACGACAGGCACTCCAGCGCTTGGCTCTTCGTAGGAGCGAGCTTGCTCGCGAACAGACTCGCAGCGTGGGCCGGTTCGCGAGCAAGCTCGCTCCTACAGGGGACGGCAGGGGCGGCTACAGGTCCGCCAGCGGATGCTCGCCCTCCCAGGTCGCGTCGAAGTGCGCATTCACCACAGCAACAGGTATGGCAGCGATATCCGGCCAGTGCCAGTGCGGGGTGTTGTCCTTGTCGATCAGCCGGGCGCGCACGCCCTCGGGGAATTCCGGGTGGCGGCAGCAGTTCAGGCTCATCGCGTACTCCATGCGGAACACCTCGGCAGTCGACAGATGGCGCGCTCGGCGGATCTGTTCCCTGACCAGATGAGCGGTCAGCGGGCAGCCGGAGGCGAGGGTCTTCGCCCCGCGGGCAATCAGCGCGTCCTCGTCGTCGACCAGCGCGGTCAGCGCGTTCCAGGCCTCGGCGATGTTGGCGCTGTCGAGCACCGCATCCAGGCGCGCGCGGCGCGGTAGCAACTGGGCTTCGGGCATTTCGCCACGGGCTTCATGCTCCAGCGCCTGGAGCAGGCTGTGCAGCTGCACGTCGGCCTGTTCGCGCCAGTTCAGCTGAACCAGGCCTTCGATCAGGTCTTCCTGCTGGGTGTCGAGCAGGAAGCGGTCGGCGAGGTCCAGGTCCAGCGCGTCGCGGGCATTCATCTGGGTGGCGGTCAGGCCGAGGAACAGGCCGAGGCGGCCGGGCAGGCGGGCGAGGAACCAGCTCGCGCCGACATCCGGGTACAGGCCGATGTTCACTTCCGGCATGGCCAGTCGGCTGCTCGGGGTGACGATGCGCACACCGGCGCCCTGCATCAGGCCCATGCCGCCGCCCATCACGTAGCCGTGGGCCCAGCAGATCAGCGGCTTGGAATAGGTGTGGATGAGGTAGTCCAGGCGGTATTCGTCGGCGAAGAAGCGGCGGGCCAGTTCCGGTACTTCGCCGGGCTTCTCGCGGCAGGCATCGACCAGCTTGCGCACGTCGCCGCCAGCACAGAAGGCCTTGCCGCCGTTACCGCGCAGCACCACGCAGGCAATCTGCGCGTCGTCCTGCCAGACGCGCAGCTGGTGGTTCATCGCCTCGATCATCGGCAGGCTGAGGGCGTTCAGGCTCTTTTCCGCGTCCAGCGTCACCACGCCGATGCGGAAGCCGTGCAGGCCGGGGCGTTCTTCGAACATCACATTCATGGTTGGGGCCTTATTGGTTGCGCCAGTGCGGGTCGCGTTTTTCCAGGAAGGCATTCACGCCTTCGCGGGTGTCGTCGGCGTCGAACAGGTCGACGAAGCGTTCACGCTCCTCCGGCAGCCAGGTGGTCGGGCCGCGCTCGCGGGCGCCCTGGATCAGCGGCTTGATGGTGCGTACCGCCACCGGGCTCTGCCGCGCGACCTTGGCCGCCAGCAGCAGGGCGGTGCCGCGTGCCTCGCCGGTATCGACGACCTGCTCGATGAGGCCGATGCGCAGGGCGGTGTCGGCATCGACGCGCTCGCCGCAGAGAATCATGCGCTTGGCCCAGCCTTCGCCGACCAGCCACGGCAGCGCCTGGGTGCCGCCGGCGCAGGGCAGCAGGCCCACGGTGGCTTCGGGCAGGGCCATCTGCGCCTGGCGTTCGGCGATGCGGATGTCGCAGGCCAGCGCGCATTCCAGGCCGCCACCCATGGCGTAGCCATTGATCGCGGCGATGGACACGCCGCGGAAGTCGCGCAGCGTCTCGAAGGCTTCGCCGAAGCGGCGGGCCATCTCGCGGGCACGGGCCTTGTCGCCGTCGGCGAACATGTTCAGGTCAGCGCCGGCGGAGAAGAATTTCGGGCCCTGGCCGGTCACCACCAGGGCGTAGATGTCGTCGTCGCGGTTCAGGTGTTCGACTACCTGGCGCAGGCCGATCAGCGAGTCACGGTCCCAGGTATTGGCCGGCGGGTGGTTGATGGTGATCAGCGCGGTATGGCCGTGCTTTTCCACCGTCAGCTTGTGGGTCAGGTCGAAGACTCCGGGTTTGTAGGGTTCCAGGGCGTTGCTCATGGGCATCTCCTTGTCGGTCATGGGCATGGACTCTAGGTGTGCGCGGCAGGGCGCGTCCATGTCCGATCTGTTCGATTGCGCCCGCGTTGGCGGGCGGTTTTTCCAGTGGTTCCACTGCGGACCACAACCGCTGGCGCTTCATGTAGGGCGCATAACGCGTCAGCGTTATCCGCCATCCAGGGGCCGGCGGATAACCTGTTCCAGGTTATGCGCCCTACGGTTCGGCCATTTGATTTCAGAGCAAACGGTCCAGCATCCCGCCCTGTTCCAGCAGGCGGCGGGCGACGATGACGCGCATGATCTCGTTGGTGCCCTCGAGGATCTGGTGCACACGGCTGTCGCGCACCCAGCGCTCCAGCGGGTAGTCATTGAGGTAGCCGTAGCCGCCATGCAGTTGCAGCGCCTCGTTGCACAGGGCGAAGCAGCGGTCGGTGGCGAAGCGCTTGGCCATGGCGCAATACAGCGTCGCCTCGCCGTCCTTGTGGTCCAGCTTGTGCGCAGCCAGGCGCACCATCTGCCGGCTGGCGGTGAGGTCGGTGAGCATGTCGGCGAGCTTGAATTGCAGCGCCTGGAACTCGGCCAGCGCCTTGCCGAACTGCTTGCGCTCCTCGACGTAGCGCAGCGACTGCTCCAGCGCGGCCTGGGCCGCGCCAAGGGAGCAACTGGCGATGTTCAGGCGGCCGCCGTCCAGGCCCTTCATGGCATAGACGAAACCCTGGCCTTCCGGGCCGATGCGGTTGCCGGCGGGGATGCGCACGCCCTCGAAGGTGATGGTGCGGGTCGGCTGCGCTTTCCAGCCCATCTTGTCCTCGTTGCGGCCGTAGCGGATGCCCTCGGCGTTGGCCGGCACCAGGAAGCAGGAGATGCCCTTGGCGCCTTCCTCGCCGGTGCGCGCCATGACGATCAGCACGTCTGTGCTACCCGCGCCGGAAATAAAGGTCTTGGCGCCATCGAGCACATAGTCGTCGCCGTCGCGTTTGGCGCGGGTGCGCAGGCGCGCGGCGTCGGAGCCGGCGTCCGGTTCTGTGAGGCAGTAGGAGGCGAGCAGCTCGCCGCCGATCAGCCCCGGCAGCCACTGCTCCTTGAGCGCGGCGTCGCCGAAGCTGGCGAGCATCCAGCTGGCCATGTTGTGGATGGTCATATAGGCGGTGGTGGCGACGCAGCCCGCCGCCAGTTGCTCGAAGATCAGCGAGGCGGACAGGCGTGACAGGCCCAGGCCGCCGTCTTCCTCGGCGATGTACAGGCCCAGGTAGCCCTGCTCGGCGGCGCGGCGGATCACCTCCACCGGGAAGTGGTGCTGGCGGTCCCAGTCGGCGGCGTGGGGGGCCAGTTCGCGGCTGGCGAAGGCGCGAGCGCTCTCCACCAGCAGGCGTTGTTCTTCGGACAGATCGAAATGCATGCAGCTACCTCTGCTTGTTCTTGTCGGCTACCGCTTCGCGCTTGTGGCGCGCGCTCTTTGGTAAAGAGGCTCTTGGGTAAAGAGTCCTTCGGTTATAGCCGTTGCGCCATCGGCTGTGGATTGACGATCTTGTGTTGGAGATGGACGATCTTGGCATTGTTGCCTTCGGATTCGCACCCATGTCCCGCCCACTGATTTCCACCTGGCCGCTGCCGCAGCAGGGCGTGCGCTTCATCACCCCGCCGCGCCTGCGCCGTGCGTTGGACCGTCATCCGCTTGGCCAGGCTTGCTATCCGCTGGCCCTGGGTTATTACCCAGCAGCGGTCGGGCATCGTATGGAGCGGGAGAGCCCGGATGATCACCTGCTGATCTACTGCAGTGCCGGGCAGGGCTGGCTGGAGACGGCGGATGGACGATTCGAGGTAACCGGTGGTGATCTTCTGGTACTGCCCAAGGGCCGCGCCCACGCCTACGGGGCCGACCCCCAGAGACCCTGGTCGATCTTCTGGGTACATCTGGAGGGCCGGCTGGCCGAGGACTTTCTACGCCCGCTGGGCAAGTCGCCGCGCCTGCGCGTGGGAGTGCAGCCGCGCCTTCTGGGGGAGTTCGACGCGCTATTGGCGCTGCGCCGCCAGGGCCTGAGCCTGCCGCACTTCATCCATGCCGCCCATCTGCTGCAGAGCCTGCTGACTTCTCTCGCCCTGCGCCCGGCGCGGGCGAGGTTGAAGTCTGGGCGCATGTTGGACGTCGAGGCGGTGCAGGCCATGATGCACGAGCACCTGCACGATGCTCTGAATCTCGACGAACTGGCGGCGCAGTTCCGCCTGTCACGCTTCCACTTCGCCAAGACCTACCGCGCACTGACTGGCCAGGCGCCGATCCAGGATTTCATCCGGCTGAAAATGACCCACGCCTGCCGCCTGCTCGACCAGGGCAACCTGGAGGTACGCCAGGTTGCCGAGCAATTGGGCTACGCCGATCCGTACTACTTCTCGCGGCTGTTCAAGCGTGTGGTGGGCATGGCGCCCAGTCACTACCGGGCGCTGCATACCGGCTGAGTTACTGCAGGGTCAGCGGCTTGCCCGCGGCGCGGCGTTCGGCCTGCCATTCGGCGAGGGTCGGGGCCGCTTCTGGGCCGTCCATGTGCTCGACGATCTCGAAGTAGTCCTGGTGCAACGGATCGCGCAGCACCTCGTCGCGTGGTTTCACCTTCACCACGTAGACGCGCTGGATATTCTGGTGGTCGAAGTCACGCCATTGCTGCTCGCCCTTGAGCAGGCTGTAGCGATGGCCTTCCAGCGCCTTGACCAGCGCGTCGCTGTCCAGGCTGCCGCTGCGCTTCGCGGCGTCGGCCCACTGGTAGACGATGCTGTAGGCCGATGCAGCGGAGCTCGCCGGGTAGACGCCGTAGCGTTGGGTGAAATCGCGCACGAAAGCCTGGCCGCGCGCCGAGCCTTCGCGCTCGGGCACCTGCCAGGTCCAGGGTTCGGTGCCGATCACGCCCTGCATCAGGCCGGGGCCGGCCAACTCGACCATGCTCTGGGTCAGGTTGGGGGCGATGATCTGGTGGTTGCGCGTCAGGCCCAGTTCGTCGGCGATGCGCATGGCGTGCACCAGATCCTCGCCGAACAGTGCCAGTACCAGCACGTCGGCCTTGCTCGCCGCTGCCTGGGTCAGCGCATCGCGGTAATCGGAAAGCCGTGCGCCGGGGAAGGGGACCTTGATCGACGGATGCCGGGCGGCGTCCTCGGTGCCGGTGTAGTGGCGCAGCGAGCTTTCGGTGGTCAGGCCCCAGGTGTAGTTGGCAGTGACATAGAAGTAGCGCTTGCCCGGCAGTGTGCGGCCCAGGTAGCTGCCCAGGGCGCGGGCGCTCATCCAGGCGCTGTTGCACTCGCGGAACAGGTAGCGCTGGCCGTCCTTGCCGGTGGTGTCGTTGGAGTAGGTGAGGGTGCCGAAGTACAGCAGCTTCTTCTGCGCCGCCCGTTCGCCGGCGGCGATGGCCACCGCGCTGGAAGCGCCGCCGAAGAACATCGCTGCGCCGTCGGCGGCCATGGCGTCGATATTGCGCAGGGCTTTTTCCGGGCGCGAGGCATCGTCCTTGCTCAGCAGGTGCAGCGGTCGGCCAAGCACGCCGCCCTGGGCGTTGATCTCGTCGATGGCGAGCAATGCGCCGCGCATCTGCGCGAGGCCTTCTTCCTTGTAGGAGCCGGTGCGGGGGTAGTTGAGGCCGAGGTTGATCGGTTCGGCGGCTTGCGCCAGGCAGCTGAGGGCAGCCACCAGCGAGAGTGCGGCAGTCAGAAATCGCATGTTCGTTCCCTGTTGTTTTTATTGGCGGGTGAAGCGAAGAAGGGACTGTGCACAGACTGGTCGGCCGCTCCCATTGGTCTTTGGTCGAATCCCCGCGCGGCCGATGGACGCAGGGTGGCGCGTGGCGTCGCCTGCGCTGGCGTACTCGACCGTGCGCGCAGCGGTGCGGCTCGCTAGTCTTCGCCGACCCCCCGGAGAAGGATCTGCCCGATGCTGCCCGTGATTGCCGAACTGCTGTTGACCCTGGCCTGCACCGTCGCCGCCTGGCTTGCCCTGCGAGAGCAAATGGGCTGGCGGGCGCTGGGTTTCCTGTCCATGGCCATCGCGGCGCTTCTCGGTGCGCTGGAGTACGGCGGCATTGCGTTGTTGGCCGAGCCGCATCATCTGGCGAGTGTGGTGTCCGGTGCTGCCGGGCTACCGCTGATTGCGCTCGGTCGGCTGTCCGGCGCACCCGTGCAGCGTGCAGTTGTGCTATTGGCGTGCATGGCGCTGGTGATGATGCCTTCCCAGGTCACACTGCTGACCAACCTCGTTGCGCTGCTGGTGATCGCCTGGCCAGGACGTTCGCGGCGCTATGTGCTGGCCCTGCTGGGTGCGCTGCTGTTCATCGGCAGTGGTTTGCTGATCGGCACCCAGGGTGAGCTGGCTGGCATGGCGCGTCGCGAACTGTTCCATCTGGGCCTGATGGCGGCCATCGTCGCCTGGGCGTTTGCACGGCTGGGCAGCGGGTTGCCCCGGTTGCAACGGGCGCTGGCGGCGCGGCACAAGTCGCCTTGACTTGGCCGGGGCGCTTGCTTAGCGTGCCGGTTCGTTTCACCAGGCAGACGCACCATGACCAACGAAGATCGGATCAAGCTGGAACCCAGCTGGAAAGAAGCCCTCCACGAGGAATTCGAGAAGCCCTACATGAAGCAGCTGGGCGAGTTCCTGCGCGCGGAGAAGGCGGCCGGCAAGGTGATCTTCCCGCCCGGTCCGCTGATCTTCAATGCGCTGAACACCACGCCGCTGGAGCGCATCAAAGTGGTGATCATTGGCCAGGACCCGTACCACGGCCCAGGCCAGGCCCACGGCCTGTGTTTCTCGGTGCAGCCGGGCGTGCCGACGCCGCCGTCGTTGCAGAACATCTATAAAGAGCTGCAACGCGACCTCAACCTGCCGATTCCCAACCACGGCTACCTGCAGCACTGGGCAGAGCAGGGCGTGCTGCTGCTCAACACCTCGCTCACCGTCGAGCAGGCCCGCGCCGGCTCCCACGCCCAGGCGGGCTGGGGCCCGTTCACCGACAAGGTGATCGAAGTGGTCAGCCAGCGCTGCGAGAACCTGGTGTTCCTGCTCTGGGGCTCCCACGCGCAGAGCAAGCAGAAGCTGATCGACGCGCAGAAGCACCTGGTGCTCAAGTCCGCGCACCCGTCACCGCTGTCGGCCTACCGCGGCTTCCTCGGCAACGGCCATTTCAGCCGTACCAACAAGTTCCTGGAGCAGCACGGGCTTACGCCTATTGACTGGTCGTTGCCTCCGGTATGACCCGGTGCGCAGGGCTGGCGCTCCTGCCGGGTCTGCTGCTCGGCGGGAACTGCCTCGCTACCAGCCTCGATGCCTGGCACTCTACTGAGTCGGTTCAGGGGCTGTACGAGATCGACCAGGCGGCCCGCGCCTTCGTGGCTGCCGAGAATGCTCGCGACAACGGCGAACGGGTTGTCGCCGAGCCTAATCTGAAGACCCTTGTTGCGCGGTGCTCCGTTCCATTGAGCACTCGCTGGGGCGAGGTACGCCTGTTCGCGCCGGATGGCCGCGAGCTCACCCGCAAGGTCGTCGAAGTGGTTTGCAGCAAGCCGGTCAGCGGCGAGCGCTGGACCATTCCGCTACGCGTTTCTCCGGCTTCCTGACTCGCCCCACTCGTCCAAAAAAGAGGCCCGCACAAAGGCGGGCCTTGAAAGTCGCCGCGTGTCTCTCGGCGCGGCGAGCGTGGTTACCTTTTACGCAGCGTCAGCCAGCGTCTCACGGGAGCGGCGAGCGCGCTTGCGCCAGGCGCGGTACAGCGGCAGGCCGAGCATCAGCGCGACCAGCGCCCAGGTGCCGATGGCGATGGGGCTGGACCAGAGGATGCCCAGCTCGCCATTGGAGATGGACAGCGCGCGGCGCAGGTTCTGCTCCATCAGCCCGCCGAGGATGAAGCCCAGCAGCAGCGGCGAAAGCGGGAAGTCCAGCTTGCGCAGGATGTAGCCGAGGATGCCGATGGCGACCATCAGGAACAGGTCGAAGGTGGTGGCGTGCACGGCGTACACGCCGATGGCGGTGATGATCGCGATGCCCGGCACCAGTGCCCAGTTCGGCACCGAGAGGATGCGGGTGAACACCCGGACCATCGGCACGTTGAGGATGATCAGCATGACGTTGGCGATGAACAGCGAGGCGATCAGGCCCCAGACGATGTTCGGCTGTTCCTGGAACAGCAGCGGGCCGGGGGTGATGTTGTACAGGCTGAGCGCGCCGATCATCACCGCGGTAGTGCCCGAGCCGGGGACGCCGAGGGTCAGCATCGGCACCAGTGCGCCACAGGCAGAGGCGCCGATGGCGGTTTCCGGGGCGGCCAGGCCACGCAGGTCGCCCTTGCCGAACTTGCCCGACTCGCCGGCCATCTTCTTCTCGGTCATGTAGGCCACGGCGCTGGCCAGGGTCGCACCGGCGCCGGGCAGTACGCCCATGATGAAGCCGAGCAGGCCGCAGCGCAGGTTCACCACCGCCACTGAGGCGGCTTCCTTGGCGTTGAACAGCATGCGTCCGCTGGCCTCGACCATCTTGTGGCCGTGGTGGGTCTTCTCCAGCAGCAGGAGTATTTCGCTGACCGAGAACAGGCCAAGTACCAGCACCACGAACTGGATGCCGTCGGAGACGTGGATGTTGTCGAAGGTGAAGCGGTACACGCCGCTGTTGGCGTCGATCCCGACGCTGGAGAGGAATAGCCCCAGCAGCGCCGCCAGCAGCGTCTTCAGCGGTCGGTCGCCGGCCAGGCCGCCCAGGGCGACGATGGCGAAGACCATCAGCACGAAGTATTCCGCCGGGCCGAAGGCGATCGCCCATTTCGCCAGCAGCGGGGCGAACAGCACCATGCCGCAGGTGGCGATGAAGGCGCCGATGAACGAGCTCCAGGCCGACAGCGACAGGGCCACGCCGGCCAGGCCGTTGCGGGCCATGGGGTAGCCGTCGAGGGTGGTCATCACGGTGGAGGCTTCGCCGGGAATGTTCAGCAGGATCGAGGAAATCCGGCCGCCGTACTCGCAGCCCAGGTACACGGCGGCCAGCAGGATCAGCGCCGACTCCGGCGGCAGGCCGAGGGCGAAGGCGACCGGGATCAGCAGGGCCACGCCGTTGATCGGGCCCAGACCCGGCAGCAGGCCGACGACCGTGCCGATCAAGGTGCCGATCAGTGCGGTGATCAGGTTGTACGGGGTCAGGGCGACGCCGAAGCCTTGCCCGAGGTAGCTCAATGTTTCCATGACGGTTTCCTCAGAGCAGAGGGTCGAGGATGCCCAGCGGCAGCGGGACGTCCAGGGTGCGGTCGAACAGCACGTAGAGGCCGATGGCGAGCAGCGTGGCGGTGATGACGCTGGCCACCGGACGACCGCCGTAGATCAGCGCGATGAAGGTGCCGACCAGGGCGCTGGCGGGGATGAAGCCCAGCGGCTCGAACAGGCCGGCATAGACCGCCAGCAGGACGACGCAGAGCACCACCTTGCCCAGCAGTGCGCCCTCCAGCGCGGGCTCGTCGTCCTCGCGCTTGATTGGCGTGGGCCGCACGATCAGCCAGGCCAGGCCGGCGGTCATCAGGCCCAGGCAGAGCAGCGGATAGGCGCGCGGGCCGACCGGTTCGTAGGAAAAGGGCGCCTGGAGTTGCCAGGCGATCAGGGCGAAGGCGACGCAGGCGAGCAGCCAGGCGCCGGCGAACAGCCGCTGGAAGAGGCTGGTACGGGACATGGGGAGTCTCCTTGCGCCGCCTTCGCTGAAGGCGGCGCCGCACGGGGCGTTACTGGATGAGGCCGAACTCGCGGGCCAGCTGCTTGTACTGGGCGACCTGCTGCTTCACGTAGGCGTCCAGCTCCGGACCGGTCATGGCGAAGGGGAACAGCTCGCGCTGGTCACGCAGCCTGGCGAAGTCCTCCGAGGCCAGCAGCTTGTCGAAGGAGGCCTTCCAGAACTGGTAGTCCTCGTCGCTCACCTTCGGCCCGACGTAGAAGCCGCGCACCACCGGCCAGACAATGTCGAAGCCCTGCTCCTTGGCGGTAGGGATATCGGCCATGCCTTCATCCTTCAGGCGCTCCTCGGAGAACACCGCGAGGATGCGCATCTTGCCGGCGCGGATGTGCGGCATGGAGTCGGAGATGTCCGTGCTGCCCACCTGGATGTGCCCGCCGAGCAGCGCCGTGGCGATCTCGCCGCCGCCTTCGAGGGCGACGTAACGCAGCTGCTTCGGATCGATGCCGGCGGCTTTGGCGATCAGCGCGGTCTGCATCCAGTCCTGGCTGCCGACGGTGCCGCCGGAGCCGATCACTACCTTGCCCGGATCGGCCTTGAGCGCGGCCACCAGGTCGCCGAGGTTCTGGTACGGCGAGTCGCTGGGCACGGCGATGGCGCCGTAGCTGGTGCCGACGGCGGCCAGCCACTTCACGGCGTTCTCGTCGAAACGGCCGAATTTGCCCTGGGCCAGGTTCAGCAGCGAGCCGCTGGAGAAGGCGGTGATGGTGTTGCCGTCGGCCGGTCGCTGGGCGACTACTGCGTTGTAGGCCACGGCACCGACGCCGCCGGGCATGTAGGTGACGCGCATCGGCTTGGTCAGCAGCTTCTCGTCCACCAGGGCGCTCTGCGCCAGCTTGCAGGTGAGGTCGAAGCCGCCGCCGGGAGAAGCCGGGGCAATGCATTCCGGGCGCTTGGGCTCGGCCATCAGTTGGCTGGCGGCGAGCAGCGTGGCGCCGGCCAGGGTCAAGTTGCGCAGGACGGTGGACATGGTGCGATTCCTCTCTTGTTGTTGTCGGTTTACCAGATCGCCAGCGAGTAGCTGAGGTAGATGCGCGTCTCGTCGGCATCGCGCGCGAAACTGGAGCGGTAAGTGGCGTTGCGCACGCGCACTGCCACGTCCTTGAGCGGACCGCTCTGGATCACGTACTTGATGTCGGTGTTGCGCTCCCATTCCTTGCCGTGACCGTCCATGCCGTTGATTTTGGCATTATCGCCACTGATGTAGCGATTCATCAGGGTCAGGCCGGGGAGGCCGAGGCCGGCGAAGTCATAGTCGTGGCGCACCTGCCAGGAGCGTTCGTCGGTCTCGGCGAAGTCGCCGACCTGGACGAAGTTGACGAGGTAGGGGTTGCTGCCATCGATGTAGGGGAAGGCGCTGTCGCCGCTCATCTGCTGCCAGCCGAGGCTGAACTTGTTGGCGCCCAGGGTGTAGGCGAGCATGCCGTTGAAGGCGCGGTTGTCGATCTCGCCGCCGCGTGCTTCGCCCTGGTCGTCGCTGATGGCCAGGCGCACGTCGGCGCTGAACTTGCCAGGGCCGAGCGGATAGGTTGCGAGCAGGCCGACGAAGTGCTGGCGGTAGACTTCGTCCAGCTGCGCGTAGTGGTAGCGGCCGGTGAGGTGATCGGTGAGTTTGTAGTCGCCACCGACCAGGTCGTAGTGCTTGCCTTCGGCACTGCCGCCGGAGAAGCGGCGGTTCTTGTTGTTCAGCGCGAGGTCCTGCCAGTCGGTGGAGTCGCGGTCCTTGACCTTCTCCAGGCGCCCGCCGGTGAAGTTCAGGCCCGGCAGGTCGGTGGAGTTGAGCAGCCCGCCTTCGAAGGTCTGCGGGAACAGGCGGCTGTCATTGGGCTGCAGGGTCGGCAGGTCGGGGATCAGGCTGCCGACTTTCAACTCCGTCTCGGAGGCCTTGAACTTGGCGGTCAGGCCCAGCTTGCTGTACTCGTCAGCGGCGCGGCCGTCGTCGTGGGTCGGCAACAGGCCGGTGCCGGTGCGGTCTGGCGAGGAGTCGAGCTTCAGGCCGAGCATGCCCATGGCATCGAGGCCGACGCCAATGGTGCCGGGCGTGTAGCCGGACTGGAAATCGAGGATGAATCCCTGCGCCCATTCTTCGCGCTTGGACTGGCCGGCGCCGTCGCGGAAATCGCGGTTGAAGTAGATGTTCTGGGTGCTGAGCGTGGCGCTGCTGTCTTCGATGAAGCCGGCGGCATCGCACAGTGGGGCGACCCCGGCAAAAGCCAGCAGGGCGGGCGTCAGGCAGCGGGAGTTGGGCTTGGCAAAAGCCGTTGCAGCCAAAGGCTGGGCGGTCATCTGTGGTCTCCGTTCTTGTTGTTGTCGCGAAAGGGCACCACGCCGCCTTCCGCTCTGTTGACGGTCTTTGCCGTCATCGAGTCCGCTGCTCCCGCCGTTGCGCCTGGGCAGTCGGCGCTGAAAAAAACGGGGTTGGGAGGCGGCTCGTTGGCGATGCTAACGGGCTAAGCTTTCGCCAGGCTTTCAGTCTCCTTTCGCAGTGATTTCAGCGAATTTCCCCCATTCACAGTGGCGCGCGGATGGGTAAACTGCCGGCCCGAACCTGTCGTCCGAGGGGGACAAACGCATGCGAATTCTCCTGGTTGAAGACCATCCGCAACTCGGCGAAAGCGTCGCCCAAGCACTCAAGGGCGCCGGTTGGACCGTGGACCTGCTGCAGGACGGCGTGGCCGCCGACCTGGCTCTGGCTAGCGAGGACTACGCCCTGGCGATCCTCGATGTCGGCCTGCCGCGCCTGGACGGCTTCCAGGTGCTAGCGCGCCTGCGCGAGCGCGGCAAGACCCTCCCGGTGCTGATGCTCACCGCCCGTGGCGAGGTGCGCGACCGCGTGCACGGGCTGAACCTGGGCGCCGACGATTACCTGGCCAAGCCCTTCGAACTCACCGAGCTGGAGGCGCGGGTGAAGGCCCTGCTGCGCCGCAGCGTGCTCGGTGGCGAGCAACAGCAACGTTGCGGCGAGCTGGTCTACGACCTTGGCGCGCGGCGCTTCACCCTGGCCGAGCAGGCGATGAACCTGACCTCCCGCGAGCAGGCCGTGCTCGAAGCCCTGATTGCCCGGCCGGGTCGGGTGATGAGCAAGGAGCAGCTGGCGGCGCAGGTATTCGGCCTCGATCAGGACGCGAGCGCCGATGCCATCGAGATCTACGTCCATCGCCTGCGCAAGAAGCTCGAAGGCAGCTCGGTACGCATCGTCACCTTCCGTGGCCTGGGCTACCTGCTCGAGGCCCAGGATGGCTGAACGGCGCTGGGTGCTGCCCGGCACGGGAAGCCTGCGAGGGCGCCTGCTCTGGCGCCTCGGCGGCCTGCTGCTGGTGCTGTTGCTGATCGGCAGCGCGGCCACCTACTGGCGCGCCAGGCATGCCGCCGACATCGCCTATGACCGCACCCTGCTGGCGTCGGCGCGGGATATCGCCGATGGCCTCTACGCCAGCGACGGTACCCTGCGCGCCAACGTGCCCTATGTGGCGCTGGACAGCTTCGAGTACGACAGCGCCGGGCGCATCTTCTACCAGGTGATCGACCCCCAGGGGAACATGATTTCCGGCTATGAGAACCTGCCGGCGCCGCTGCCGACTACGCCGCGCACCGACGACTATCCGGCGTTGGCCAAGTTCTACGACGCTACCTACGAAGGGCAGGGCGTGCGGGTGGTCAGCCTGTTGCAGCCGGTGAGCCAGCCGACGGTCAATGGCATGGCGGAAATCCGCGTCGCCGAAACCATGGGCGCCCGCGAGCGGCTCGCACGCAACCTGCTGGCCGATACCCTGCTCAACCTCGCGCTATCGGCCATCGCCGCGCTGATGATGGTCTGGTACGCGGTGAGCGCCGGCCTGCGCCCGCTCGACCGTCTGCGCGAAGCGGTGGAGGAGCGCCAGCCGGACGACCTGCGGCCGTTGCCGGAAGTCCGCGTGCAGAAAGAGCTGCGCCCGCTGGTGGCGGCGCTCAACCACTTCACCGTGCGCTTGCGCGGGTTGTTCGACCGCCAGTCGCAGTTCATCGCCGAGGCTTCCCACGAGTTGCGCACCCCGCTGGCGGCGCTCAAGGCGCGGCTGGAGCTGGGCCTGCGTGAACAGGACCCGCAGCAATGGCGCGCGACGCTGGTGGACGCGGTACTGAACACCGACCGGGTGACCGGGCTGGCCAACCAGTTGCTCTCCCTGGCGCGCGTGGAAAGCGGCGCGAGGGCTATCGCCGAAGGCGCGGGGGAACGCATCGAGCTCGGCCAGCTTGCCCGCGAACTCGGCCTGGCGCTGGCGCCGCTGGCGTATTCGCGCGGTGTGTCGCTGGCGCTGGAGGCGGACGAGCCGGCCTGGGTGAAGGGCGATCCGACCCTGCTCAACGAGCTGCTCAGCAACCTGGTGGACAACGCCATCGCCCACGCGCCGGCGGATGGCAATGTGATCATCCGCGTGCGCGCGCCAGCGGAGCTGGAGGTCGAGGACGACGGCCCCGGCATTCCGACGGAGGAGCGCGACAAGGTGTTCCGCCGCTTCTACCGCCGCCGTCAGCAGGGCACCGGCCTGGGCCTGGCGATCGTCGGCGAGATCTGCACTGCGCACCGCGCCCGTATCGAACTGGGCCAGGGAGAACTGGGCGGGTTGCTGGTGCGGGTGACCTTCCCGGCGGAAAACGCTTGAGCCAGAAACGCGAAACCCGCCGGCGAGGGCGGGTTTCGGGAGCAGCACGACAGCAAGGCGGTCTTTTATAGGAGCGAGCTTGCTCGCGAACGGGCTTGCCGGCAGCACGGGCGCTTGGCCTTTCGCGAGCAAGCTCGCTCCTACGAAGATCCCTGCGCCTGAACCGCAGGTTGGGGGGGCAGGGGTTCTATGGCCGGTGTTACTGAAGCATGCTCATGGCCGCTTCCATGGCGGCGGAGAGGTCTTCGTCTTCCTTCACGTCCGCCTTCGGGTCCAGACCCAGCTTGGCGAAGGCCGGGATGGTCGCCCAGTCCAGCTCGGTGTAGGGGTGCTGGCTGCCGAGGTAGCTCTGCAGGGTGGCGACCTGGACGATGTCCACGTAGTCGACCTTGGCCGAGTCGCGGCTGAAGTCCAGGTGCTGGCCCGGCACGGCGGCGATCGGCGCCGGGAAGTCCCAGGCCTTGAGGATGCGGTCGCCGATGACCGGGTGGATGCGCTCGATCACGTGGTTGAGGCTGATGGAGTCGGCCAGCAGTTCGCTGTGCTCCTCGGCGTAGGTGAGGATCGGCAGTACGCCGATCTGGTGCACCAGGCCGGCCAGGGTCGCCTGGTCCGGCGCCAGTCGGGTGTAGTGACGGCACAGGGCGTGGCAGATGCCGGCGATCTCGGTGCTCTTGTTCCACACCTCGCGCATCTTGCGGTCGACCACATCGGAAGTGGCCTGGAACATCTGCTCCATGGCAAGGCCGGTGGCCAGGTTGCAGGTGTAGTTGATCCCCAGGCGGCTGATCGCCATCTGCAGGTCGGTGATTTCCTTGTTGGTGCGCAGCAGCGGGCTGTTCACCACCTTGATGATGCGCGCGGTCAGGGCGGCGTCGTTGCCGATCACCTTGGCCAGGTCCTGGATGCTGATGTCCGGGTCTTCCGCCGCTTCCCGGACGCGCAGGGCGACTTCCGGCAGCGTCGGCAGCACCAGCTCATCGTTGTCGATGGCCCGCAGCAGTTCCTGTTGTACTTTTTCGGCAAGCTTGCTCATGAAGTGTCCTTCAGGGAAAGCCGGGCTCCCCGCCCGGCACGAAATTCAGCGCTGGATCTCGCGGTCGCTGTCCAGAACGTAAGGCAGATCCAGCAGGCGCAGGGGCTGGTCCTCGCCCAGGCGCACGTTGCCGTCGGTCGCGGCGTCGTCCTGCAGCACGGCGAGCAGCTCCACGCCATCGGCCGCACGGGCGGCCAGTACCACTTCACCGACGCTGGTGGAGTGTACCGGCGAGAACAGCTCGCGGCCCGGCTCCGGCAGTTCGGCGCTATCGAGTTTCAGGCGCTGCAGGCGGCGCTTGAGGCGGCCGAGGTACTGCATGCGCGCGACGATTTCCTGGCCGGTGTAGCAGCCCTTCTTGAAGCTGACACCGCCCACGGCCTGCAGGTTGATCATCTGCGGGATGAACTGCTCGCGAGTGGCACCGAACACCTGGCCGACGCCGGCGCGAACCTGGCCGAGCAGCCAGTCGTTGAGGTTGGCGTGGGGCAGGCGGGCCTGCAGCAGGTCGGCGATGGCGACGGCGCGTTCGGCCGGGGCCCAGAGCTCGACACGGCCCTGGCCAAGGCCGATGGCGATCAGACCGTCGGCCCGCGCTACCTGGTCGGCTTCTCCGGAGAGGCTCAGGCCCAGTTCAGCGAGGACGGCATCCGCACCGCTGAGGCCGAAGCGCGCCCACTGGGCGCTGTCATCGGAGAGGGTGGCCTTGGAGAACACCGCGTACTTCTTCAGGTCCGTCAGCTGGCTTTCCAGCAGGTCGTTGGCCATGGCCAGCAGAAAGCCGTCGCCTTCGGCGAGGATGCGGAAGCTGGAGGTCATGCGCCCCTTGGGCGTGCAACGGGCGCCGAGGCTGGAGTATTCGGCATTGAGGTAGTTGAGGTTGCAGGTCAGCTGGCCCTGGAGGAATTTGGCAGCGTCCGCGCCACGGACGGCAAGAATCCCTTCGTGATTGAGTTCGGTGTAGAAAGCAGAGTCGGTCATCACGATTCGCTGGAAGAAAGTTAGGGGACTCATGATAGAGCTCAGGCCCAGCCTTGTCAGCGGGTGCCGGGTGGGCCGAGCATGCGTATAATGCCGCTCGGCTCGCGCCGTCCGTCGATTTCGCGAGCGACTAGACGTATTCGCCCGCTGTTAATCGAGGTGCCCCGCAGATGACTGACGAAATCGAACTCAAACGCCTTTTCTGGCACAGCCGCCGCGGCATGCTGGAACTGGACGTCCTGCTGGTGCCCTTTGTCCAGGAAGTCTACCCGGGCTTGCCCGCCGACGATCAGGCGCGCTTCCGCAAGCTGCTGGAGTGCGAGGATCAGGACATGTTCGGCTGGTTCATGCAGCGCGGCGAGCCGGAAGATGCCGACCTACGCATCATCGTTCGCATGATCCTGGACCGTGTCCAGCCGAAGTGACCCCTTCGAGTGCCGCTGGCAGCCGTCCATCGGCTTGCTGGCGGCCTACATCGCCGCGCAACTGGGCGCCGTTCTGGCGCTGCTGCTCGCGGACATTCCCCTCCACTGGAAAACGCTCGGTCTGAGCCTCTGCCTGCTGCATGCCTGTTGGGTTGTGCCTGGGCGGATTCTATTGCGCGCGCCGGATTCGGTGCGTGCGCTGCGCCACAACGCCGAGGGCTGGCAGTTGTGGAGCGAGCGGGAGGGGTTTCAATCGGTGCAGTTGATGGCGGACAGTCTGGCGCTGCCCTCATTGATCGTCCTGCGTTTCCGCCGTCCCGACGACTGGCTGGCGCGCAGCGTTTGCGTTCCGGCCGATGCACTGGCGCCGGAGTTGCACCGGCGCCTGCGCGTGCGACTGCGCTTCAGCCGCAATAGGTGGACGGCGCCAGGATAGTGTCGCGGGCCTCGGGCAGCAGGTCCGGGTAGTCCAGCGTGTAGTGCAGGCCGCGGCTCTCGTGGCGCTGCATGGCGGAGAGGATGATCAGCTCGGCCACCTGGGCCAGGTTGCGCAGCTCGATCAGGTCGCGGCTGACCTTGTAGTTCGAGTAGAACTCGTCGATCTCGTCCAGCAGCAGGCGCACGCGGTGCTGGGCGCGCGCCAGGCGCTTGTTGGTGCGCACGATGCCCACATAGTCCCACATGAAGCGCCGCAGTTCGTCCCAGTTGTGGGCGATGATCACGTCTTCGTCCGAGTCGGTCACCTGGCTGGCGTCCCAGCAGGGTAACGCGACCAGCGTCTGGGCCTTGGGCAGTTCGGCGAGGATGTCGGCGGCGGCCGATCGGGCATAGACGAAGCACTCCAGCAGCGAGTTGCTGGCCATGCGGTTGGCACCATGCAGGCCGGTGAAGGTGGTTTCGCCGATGGCATAGAGGTTCGGTACATCGGTGCGGCCCTGGGAGTCGACCAGCACCCCGCCGCAGGTGTAATGCGCCGCCGGCACCACCGGGATGGGCTCGCAGGTGATGTCGATGCCGAAGTCCAGGCAGCGCTCGTAGACGGTGGGGAAGTGCTCGCGGATGAACTCGGCCGGCTTGTGGCTGATGTCCAGGTAGACGTAGTCGATGCCCAGGCGCTTCATCTCGTGGTCGATGGCGCGGGCCACCACGTCGCGCGGGGCGAGTTCGCCCAGGGTGTGGAAGCGAGGCATGAAGCGCTCGCCGTTGGGTAGGCGGAGCAGAGCGCCTTCACCGCGCAGTGCTTCAGTGATCAGGAAACTCTTGGCCTGCGGGTGGTACAGGCAGGTCGGGTGGAACTGGTTGAACTCCAGGTTGCCGACCCGGCAGCCGGCGCGCCAGGCCATGGCGATGCCGTCGCCGGAGTTGCCGTCAGGGTTGCTGGTGTAGAGGTAGACCTTGCTGGCGCCGCCGGAGGCCAGCACGGTGAAGCGTGCGCTGAAGGTATCCACTTCGCCGGTGGAGCGGTCGAGGACGTAGGCGCCGAGGCAGCGTTGACCGTCCATCCCCAGTTTCTGCTCGGTGATCAGGTCGACGGCGACCCGTTGCGACAGCAGTTCGATGTTCGGCCGCTGCCGGGCCTGTTCCAGCAAGGCGTTGAAGATCGCGGCGCCGGTGGCGTCGGCGGCGTGGATGATCCGGCGATGGCTGTGGCCGCCTTCACGGGTCAGGTGAAATTCGAAACTGCCGTCCTCGCGGCCCGGCTCGTGGTCGCGGGTGAAGGGCACGCCCTGTTCGATCAGCCACTGGATCGCCTCGCGGCTATGCTCGACGGTGAACTTCACCGCGTCCTCGCGGCACAGGCCGGCGCCGGCGACCAGGGTGTCCTCGACGTGGGACTCCACGGTATCGGTATCGTCCAGCACGGCAGCGACGCCGCCCTGGGCCCAGAAGGTGGAGCCCTGGGAAAGTTCGCCCTTGCTCAGCACGGCGATCTTCAGGTGCGAAGGCAGCGTCAAAGCCAGCGTCAGGCCGGCGGCCCCGCTGCCGATCACTAGGACATCGTGCTGGAAATGCTGACTCATACCCGGCTCCACAAAATGGCGCCCTAGTATATAGAAGGGGGCCACGGCACAATACTGGCGAACCGATGACACCGAAGGCTCGTGCGGTGGGGCGGCAGTCGCAGGGCGGGAAGCTTTCTTCTCCGCTCAAGCCGGTCCGGCAGGCGCCAGGGGTAGCGTCGAAGTCATTGAACGATCACGGCAAATCACCGGAACTTTTTCAGGCGTTCCGGTTCGAACTCGGAATACCCAATCAACTTTGCGCGCAGATTGACATTGCGCGGAAGGGGAGCGGGTGTTCCGCCCGGTGCAGTTGAATTTGACGGGCTTCGGACACATGTCGGGGTCCGATTGCCGCAAATGTGAAAAAACTGTGCGGCGCATGCTTGGAGGGGAGAACTTTTGCAAAAGACCCGAGTCTATCTTGGCAGGACGATTCACCAGGGTGCTCGAAGCTCCTCCAGGTTTTCAGAGGAGCATTCATGCTAACCCAGGAAACGGATCAGCAACTGGTTGAACGGGTACAGCGCGGAGATAAACGGGCATTCGACCTGCTGGTGCTGAAGTACCAGCACAAGATTCTGGGGCTGATCGTGCGATTCGTGCATGACGCCCAGGAAGCCCAGGATGTTGCACAGGAAGCATTCATCAAGGCGTATCGCGCCTTGGGTAACTTCCGGGGTGACAGTGCCTTTTATACCTGGCTGTACCGTATCGCCATCAACACCGCGAAGAACCATCTGGTTGCGCGCGGTCGGCGGCCGCCGGACAGCGATGTCACGGCAGAGGATGCGGAGTTCTTCGATGGCGATCATGCCCTGAAGGACATCGAGTCGCCGGAAAGAGCCATGCTGCGGGATGAGATCGAGGAAACCGTCCATCGCACCATCCAGCAGCTGCCCGATGATCTGCGCACGGCTTTGACCCTGCGCGAGTTCGAAGGCCTGAGTTACGAAGATATCGCCACCGTGATGCAGTGTCCGGTGGGGACCGTCCGCTCACGGATCTTCCGTGCGCGGGAAGCGATCGACAAAGCTTTGCAGCCTTTGTTGCATGATGAAGTCTGATACAGCGGCAGAAGCCAAGAGAGGTACCGCTATGAGTCGTGAAGCCCTGCAGGAGTCGCTGTCCGCGGTAATGGATAACGAAGCGGATGAGCTTGAGCTGCGGCGTGTGCTTGCAGCCTGCGGCGAGGACGCCGAATTGCGGGCCACCTGGTCCCGTTACCAACTGGCCCGTGCCGTGATGCACCGCGAGCCGGCCATGCCCAAGCTGGACATTGCTGCCGCCGTGTCCGCCGCGCTGGCTGATGAAGCCGTACCGGCGCCGCGCAGTCGCAATCCGTGGCGCAACGTCGGCCGCCTGGCTGTCGCCGCCTCGGTGACCCTGGCTGTTCTGGCCGGTGTGCGCATGTACCACCAGGATGACAGTGTTGCCAACGGCCTTGCCCAGCAAGGCGCCACTCCGCAGATCGCCCTGCCGCAAGTGCAAGGTCCGGCGGTACTGGCAGGCTACACTCAGGACGAGGCGCCGCAGGTGATCACCAATGCCCAGGGTGGGCAGACCACCTGGCACGAGCAGCGTCTTCCGGGTTACCTGCGTCAGCACGCGCAGCAGTCCGCCGTCAGCGGCACCGATAGCGCCCTGCCTTATGCGCGCGCCGCGAGCCTGGAAAGCCGCTGATTTGCGACCTTAAGGAGCGACATGCGCGCGACTACAGCACTGTTGTTCTTCCTCGGCGGTCTGCTGGCTTTGCCAGTCCAGGCCGCCGATGCGTTGGACTGGATCAAGCGCCTCTCCGAGGCTGATCAGCAACAGAACTTTCAGGGTACTTTCATCTACGAACGCAGCGGAGCCTTCTCCACCCACGATGTCTGGCATCGTGTGGAGAGTGACGGCTCTGTGCGCGAGCATCTGGTCCAGGTCGATGGGCCGCGCCAGGAAGTGGTGCGCGTCGATGGCGCTACCCAGTGCGTAGGTGGAGGTATGTCGGGGCAGGTGTCGACTGGCGAGATGTGGCCGGCACGCAAGCTCAACCCTGCCGAACTGTCCACTTACTATGACGTTCGTGTCGCTGGCGAGTCGCGCATTGCTGATCGCCCGGCGGTGGTGCTGGCGGTGATACCGCGTGACCAGCATCGCTATGGCTTCGAGCTGCACGTGGACAAGCAAACCGGCCTGCCGCTCAAGTCCCTGCTGCTCAACGACAAGGGCCAGATCATCGAGCGGCTGCAGTTCACTCGCCTCGACATGGCAGCGCCCGACGACGGTGAGTTGCAGCCGAGCGCGGCCTGCAAGCCGGTGAAGGAAGCCAAGGCTGCTGAAGTGAAGACCAGCTGGCATTCGGAATGGGTGCCGCCGGGCTTTACCCTGAATAGCACGCTGCAGGAGCGCAGCCCAGTCTCCAATGACCAGGTCCTGTGTCTTGCCTATGGCGACGGTCTGGCACGCTTCTCGGTGTTCCTCGAGCCGTTGCACGGCGCCAAGGTCGACGATGCCCGCACCCAGCTGGGCCCTACTACGGTGGTGTCGAGGCGGTTCGCCAGTGAAGACGGCGGCACCATGGTGACGGTGGTCGGCGAGATACCCAGTGGCACGGCTGAGCGCGTGGCGTTGTCCATGCGGCCAACGGGAGCCCAGCCACAGTGATCCATGAGCGGGGGAGGGTGATTGCGGTCGAGTCTGGAGCTGTCCAGGTCGAAACGCTGCGCCGCTCCTCCTGCTCGGGATGTTCGGTCAACGCCGGTTGTGGCCAGGGCCTCCTGGAACGGCTGGGTGTTTCTCGGGGGCGCGGTCAAGTACGCGCACTGACCCCGGCGAATCTGGCCTCCTTGAATCTGACGCCCGGCGATGAAGTCCTGCTGGGCGTGGATGAAGACCTTCTGCTGAAAAGTGCCCTGCTTTTCTATCTCTCTCCGCTGATCGGGTTGTTCGCGCTGGCACTACTGGCGGCGCGCCTCGATCTGGGGGAACCTCTCATCATCGTGGCCGGGCTGGCGGGTTTCCTGCTGTCCTGGCTGCTCGTGCGCCGCTACACGCGACGCCATACGGATGATCCGGCGATGCAACCGGTTGTGCTGCGTGCGCTGGTCGGTGGGCCGCCCGGCCCTGTTTAGTGATCTTCCCAATCAACATCACGGGAGCTGTAGTCAATGCAAACCCTGAAACGCAGCATGGCTGCGCTGGTCGCCCTGCTGGCCCTGAGCCTGTCGGTCACCGCGCGGGCTGAACTACCGGACTTCACCCCGCTGGTCGAGAAAGCCTCGCCGGCGGTGGTCAACATCAGTACCACCCAGAAGCTTCCCGACCGCTCCAACGCGCAGATGGGCATTCCGGACCTCGACGGCCTGCCGCCGGGCCTGCGCGAATTCTTCGAGCGCAGCATTCCCCGTGGCCAGGGCGGCCAGGGGCAGGCTCCCCGTGGTCAGCAGCGCGAGGCGCAGTCCCTGGGTTCGGGCTTCATCATTTCCGATGATGGCTACATCCTCACCAACAATCACGTGGTGGCCGATGCCGACGAGATCCTCGTTCGCTTGTCGGACCGCAGCGAGCACAAGGCCAAGCTGGTCGGTGCAGACCCGCGCAGCGACGTGGCCGTGCTGAAGATCGACGCCAAGGGCCTGCCGACGCTCAAGCTGGGCGATTCCGACAAGCTGAAGGTCGGTGAGTGGGTGCTGGCCATCGGTTCGCCGTTCGGCTTCGACCACTCGGTGACCGCCGGTATCGTCAGCGCCAAGGGCCGCAGCCTGCCGAACGAAAACTATGTGCCGTTCATCCAGACCGACGTGGCGATAAACCCGGGCAACTCCGGTGGCCCGCTGCTGAACCTGCAGGGCGAAGTGGTGGGTATCAACTCGCAGATCTTCACCCGTTCCGGCGGCTTCATGGGCCTTTCCTTCGCGATCCCGATCGATGTGGCGCTGAACGTCGCCGATCAGCTCAAGGCGGGCGGCAAGGTCAACCGTGGCTGGCTGGGCGTGGTGATCCAGGAAGTGAACAAGGACCTGGCTGAATCCTTCGGTCTCGACAAGCCGGCCGGCGCGCTGGTGGCGCAGCTGGTGGAAGACGGCCCGGCAGCCAAGGGTGGCCTGCAGGTGGGCGACGTGATCCTGAGCCTGAACGGCCAGACCATCAACGAATCCGCCGACCTGCCGCACCTGGTGGGCAACATGAAGCCGGGTGACAAGGCGTCTCTGGAAGTGATCCGCGACAACAAGCGCCAGACCCTGAGCATGACCATTGGCAGCCTGCCGGACGACGACGATGCCGTCGCCGCCGTCGAGGGCAAGGGTGCCGAGCGCAGCAGCAACCGCATGGGTGTGACCGTGGCGGAGCTGACTGCCGAGCAGCGCAAGTCCCTGGATATCAAGGGCGGTGTGGTTATCAAGGAAGTGCAGGGTGGCCCGGCAGCCATGATCGGCCTGCGTCCGGGCGACGTCATCACCCACCTGAACAACCGTGCGGTGGACTCCTCGAAAACCTTCAGCGAGATTGCCAAGGCGCTGCCGAAGGACCGTTCGATCTCCATGCGCGTGCTGCGCCAGGGGCGTGCGAGCTTCATCACGTTCAAGCTGACGGAGTAAGGTTGGTGCACCAGAAAAGGGCGACTTCGGTCGCCCTTTTTCATGCCTGACCGTCCGGCGCGGCGTGACGCATCAGGCTGTAGTCAGGTAAACTCCCCCGCTATTTTTCGGCGGACCGCCGCCTTCAGCCTTCCGAGTGTGTTCGCCGTGAGTGACCTGAGTCATATCCGCAATTTTTCCATCATCGCCCACATCGACCATGGCAAGTCGACGCTGGCAGACCGCTTCATCCAGATGTGCGGCGGCCTGTCCGACCGCGAGATGGAGGCCCAGGTACTGGACTCCATGGACCTGGAGCGTGAGCGCGGTATCACCATCAAGGCGCACAGCGTCACCCTTCACTACAAGGCGAAGGACGGCAAGACCTACCAGCTGAACTTCATCGACACCCCCGGTCACGTCGACTTCACCTACGAAGTCAGCCGTTCGCTGGCCGCCTGCGAAGGCGCCTTGCTGGTGGTGGACGCGGGCCAGGGCGTGGAAGCGCAGTCGGTCGCCAACTGCTACACCGCCATCGAACAGGGCCTGGAAGTCATGCCGGTCCTGAACAAGATGGACCTGCCGCAGGCCGATCCGGACCGCGTGAAGGACGAGATCGAAAGCATCATCGGCATCGACGCCACTGACGCCGTGGCCTGCTCGGCCAAGAGCGGCATGGGCGTGGAAGACGTGCTGGAGCGCCTGGTCACCGCCATTCCCGCTCCGGAGGGCGAGATCGACGCGCCGCTGCAGGCGCTGATCATCGACTCCTGGTTCGACAACTACCTGGGCGTGGTCTCGCTGGTGCGCGTGAAGCATGGCCGCGTAAAGAAAGGCGACAAGATCCTGGTGAAATCCACCGGCAAGGTCCACCAGGTGGACAGCGTCGGCGTCTTCACCCCGAAGCACACCGAGACGCCGGACCTCAAGGCTGGCGAAGTGGGCTTCATCATCGCCGGCATCAAGGACATCCTGGGTGCGCCGGTGGGCGATACCCTGACCCTGAACAACACGCCCGACGTGGACGTGCTGCCGGGCTTCAAACGTATCAAGCCGCAGGTCTATGCCGGCCTGTTCCCGGTCAGCTCCGATGACTTCGAGGACTTCCGCGAAGCCCTGCAGAAGCTGACCCTGAACGATGCCGCACTGCAGTACGAACCGGAAAGCTCCGAGGCCCTTGGCTTCGGCTTCCGCATCGGCTTCCTTGGCATGCTGCACATGGAGATCATCCAGGAGCGCCTGGAGCGCGAATACGACCTGGACCTGATCACCACCGCTCCGACCGTGATCTTCGAGATCGTGCAGAAGAACGGCGACATCCTCTATGTCGACAACCCGTCGAAGCTGCCCGACCTCTCGTCCATCGACGAGATGCGCGAGCCGATCTGCCGCGCGACGATCCTTGTGCCTCAGGAGCACCTGGGCAACGTCATTACCCTGTGCATCGAGAAACGCGGTGTCCAGCGCGACATGCACTTCCTCAGCGGCCAGGTCCAGGTGATCTACGATCTGCCGATGAACGAAGTGGTGCTGGACTTCTTCGACCGCCTGAAGTCCACCAGCCGTGGCTATGCTTCGCTGGACTACAGCTTCGACCGCTTCGAGCCGGCCAACCTGGTTCGTCTCGATGTACTGATCAACGGCGAGAAAGTTGACGCCCTCGCCCTGATCGTCCACCGCGACAACGCCCCGTACAAGGGCCGTCAGCTGGTGGAGAAGATGAAGGAATTGATTCCGCGGCAGATGTTCGACGTCGCGATTCAGGCGGCCATCGGTGGGCAGATCATCGCCCGCTCGACGGTCAAGGCGCTCAGGAAGAACGTGCTGGCCAAGTGCTACGGTGGTGACGTGAGCCGTAAGCGCAAACTGCTGGAGAAGCAGAAGGCCGGTAAGAAAAGGATGAAGCAGGTCGGTAGCGTGGAGATTCCGCAGGAAGCCTTCCTCGCTGTGCTCAAAGTGGACAGTTGAACCCTATGACCCTGAATTTCCCGCTGTTGCTGGTGATTGCCGTTGCGGTATGCGGCGTTCTCGCCCTGGTGGACCTGGTGCTGTTCGCACCGCGCCGCCGGGCGGCCATTTCCGCCTACGAAGGTTCGGTCAGCGAAGCTGACCCGGAAGTGCTGGATAAGCTGAACAAGGAGCCGGTGCTCGTCGAGTACGGCAAGTCGTTCTTCCCGGTGCTGTTCATCGTGCTGGTGCTGCGTTCGTTCCTGGTCGAGCCTTTCCAGATCCCGTCGGGTTCGATGAAACCGACCCTGGAAGTGGGCGATTTCATCCTGGTGAACAAGTTCGCCTACGGCATCCGCCTGCCGGTGCTCGACACCAAGGTTATCCCGGTGGGTGACCCGCAGCGTGGCGATGTCATGGTGTTCCGCTATCCCAGCGACCCGAACATCAACTACATCAAGCGCGTCATCGGCGTACCGGGCGATACTGTCCGCTACACCAGTGACAAGCGCCTGTTCATCAACGACCAGGCCGTGGCCGAGTCGCTGGTGGGCGAGGAGCCGGGCACCCTGGGCAGTGTGACCCTGTACCAGGAGAAGCTGGGTGCCGTGGAGCACATGATCCGCAAGGAAATGACCCGCTTCCGCATCGAGCCGGGCAAGCAGTGGAAAGTGCCGGCCGGCCATTACTTCATGATGGGCGACAACCGCGACAACTCCAACGACAGCCGCTACTGGAACGATCCGAAGATTCCGAAGGACCTGCTGGGCATGGTTCCGGATCGCAATATCGTCGGCAAGGCCTTCGCGGTCTGGATGAGCTGGCCGGATCCGAAGATGCGCAATCTGCCGAATTTCTCGCGAGTCGGCGTGATTCACTAAACTGGTGAGACGCTCCAGGCCCGCATGGCTGGAACGGTGCTAGAAAAGGGCGGGGCTGCACGCGGGGAGCGAGGCGGCCCCGCTTCACTTGGACCTGCCGCGGCTGGCGGGCAAATAAGAAAGATACCGACATGAGGTCGATATGACGTACGCACGTTCGCAGAAGGGAATGTCGTTGCTGGGTTGGCTGGTCGTTCTTGCCGTCGTGGCGTTTCTCGCCAGTGCTGCGTTCAAGATCATTCCGCATTACCTGGACTACTACGCCATCGAGAAGGCCATCACCTCGGTGGAAACCGATAAGGCCGCCGAAGTGCGCACTGTCCCGGAGTTCTACTCTTACGTGGATAAGGCTCTGATGCTCAACAACATCCGCGACCTCAAACTGGATGACGCGCTGGACGTGAAGCTCGAGAACAACGAGTTCCGCGCCCACCTGAAGTACGAAGAACGCGAGCCACTGGTGCAGAACATCGACCTAGTGGTCAAATTTGACAAAGAATTCCGTGTACGAATGCCGTGAGTAACAACAGTCTGGATCGACTTGAGCGCAAGCTCGGCTACACCTTCCGTGACCAGGACCTGATGGTCCTGGCGCTGACCCATCGCAGTTTCGCCGGGCGCAACAACGAGCGCCTGGAGTTCCTCGGTGACGCCATCCTCAACTTCGTCATTGGCGAAGCCCTGTTCACCCACTTTCCCCAGGCCCGCGAAGGCCAGCTGTCGCGCCTGCGAGCTCGACTGGTGAAAGGCGAGACCCTGGCCCTGCTGGCCCGCGGTTTCGAAATCGGGGATTACCTGCGACTGGGCTCGGGCGAGCTGAAGAGCGGTGGTTACCGCCGCGAGTCGATCCTGGCTGACGCCATGGAGGCGCTGATTGGCGCCATTTATCTGGACACCGGCATGGATTCCGCCCGTGAGCGGATCATGGATTGGCTCGGCCCGCAGCTGCGCGAGCTGACCCCGGTGGATACCAACAAGGACCCCAAGACCCGCCTGCAGGAGTTCCTGCAGTCTCGCGGGTGCGAATTGCCGCGTTACGACGTGGTGGATATCCAGGGCGAACCGCATTGCCGCACTTTCTTCGTGGAGTGCGAGGTGGCCCTGCTGAACGACAAGACCCACGGTCACGGCGGCAGCCGCCGCATCGCCGAGCAGGTGGCCGCCGCCGCCGCGCTGGCAGCCCTGGGCGTGGAGAATGGCCATGAGTGAGCACGAGCAAGACCAGCACGACCCATCCGAGCACGATGAAGCAGGAGCCGTCCGTTGCGGTTACGTCGCCATCGTCGGCCGCCCCAACGTCGGCAAGTCGACCCTGCTCAACCACATCCTCGGGCAGAAGCTGGCGATCACCTCGCGCAAGCCGCAGACCACCCGCCACACCCTGCTGGGCATCAAGACCGAGGGTGACGTGCAGGCGGTGTATGTCGATACCCCCGGCCTGCACAAGGACAACGACAAGGCGCTCAACCGCTACATGAACCGGTCGGCCAGCGCCGCGCTGAAGGACGTTGACGTGGTGATCTTCGTCGTCGACCGCAACCGCTGGACCGACGAAGACCAGATGGTCTACGACAAGGTCAAGTACGTGAGCTGCCCGGTTCTGCTGGCGGTGAACAAGGTCGACCGCATGGAAGACAAAGGTGAGCTGCTGCCGCACCTGCAGTGGTTGGCCGAGCAACTGCCCAATGCCGAGGTCGTGCCGATTTCTGCCCAGCACGGGCAGAACCTCGACGTGCTGGAAGGCCTGGTGGCCGAGCGCCTGCCGGAGAGCGAGCACTTCTTCCCGGAAGACCAGATCACCGACCGCAGCAGCCGCTTCCTCGCCGCCGAACTGGTGCGCGAGAAGATCATGCGCCAGCTGGGCGCTGAGCTGCCGTACCAGGTCACCGTGGAGATCGAAGAGTTCAAGCAGGACGGTCCGATCCTGCACATCCACGCTCTGATCCTGGTGGAACGCGACGGCCAGAAGAAGATCATCATCGGCGAGAAGGGCGAGCGCATCAAAAGCATCGGCCAGAACGCTCGCAAGGACATGGAAGTGCTGTTCGACTCCAAGGTCATGCTCAACCTCTGGGTGAAAGTGAAGGGCGGCTGGTCCGACGACGAACGCGCGCTGCGTTCGCTGGGCTACGGCGACCTTTGATCCTTGCTGCCCCGCGAGCCTTCGCGGGGTGCACCCTCCGGGCGCCTGAGTGCACCCGTCTTCCGACTCCCACTCCAGGCGCAGCGCCATGAGCCTCGCTTCTACTGCCCAAGCCGCCTTCGTCCTGCACAGCCGCCCTTACAAGGAAACCAGTGCGCTGGTGGATTTCTTCACCCCTCAGGGGCGTCTGCGCGCTGTCCTTCGCGGTGCTCGGGGCAAGGCTGGCGCGCTGGCACGACCGTTCGTGCCGCTGGAAGCCGAATTCCGTGGACGCAGCGACCTGAAGAACGTTGTGCGCCTGGAGCCCAACGGCATCCCCAACCTGCTCAGTGGCGAAGCGCTGTTCAGTGGCCTGTACCTGAACGAGCTGATGATTCGCCTGCTCCCGGTCGAGGACCCGCATCCCGGACTATTCGAGCACTACCGTGCGACCTTGCCGTTGCTGGCTGCCGGCAGTCCGCTGGAACCGCTGCTGCGCTCGTTCGAATGGCGGCTGCTGGACGACCTGGGCTATGGTTTTTCCCTGGACAGCGATATCGTCGGCCAGCCTGTCGCGCCGGATGGCCTCTACCGCCTGCTGCCCGACTCGGGCCTCGAGCCGGTGGGCAGTCTGCAGCCGGGCCTGTTCCATGGTGCCGACCTGCTGGCCATGGCCGAAGCCGACTGGAGCGCTCCCGGTGCCCTGGCGGCGGCCAAGCGCCTGATGCGTCAGGCCCTGGCACCCCATCTTGGCGGCCGACCGCTGGTCAGCCGCGAGCTCTTCATGAATCGCAAGGACAACTCCCGTGACTGAAGCCAACCGTATTCTGCTCGGCGTGAACATCGACCACGTCGCCACCCTGCGCCAGGCCCGCGGTACCCGTTATCCCGACCCGGTGAAAGCCGCGCTGGACGCCGAGGAAGCCGGCGCCGACGGCATCACCGTGCACCTGCGCGAGGATCGCCGGCACATCCAGGACCGCGACGTGCGCGTGCTCGCCGAAGTGCTGCAGACGCGCATGAACTTCGAGATGGGCGTCACCGAGGAGATGATGAAGTTCGCTGAGATCATCCGCCCGGCCCACGTCTGCCTGGTCCCGGAGACCCGCCAGGAGCTGACTACCGAAGGCGGCTTGGACGTCGCCGGCCAGGAAGCACGCATCCGCGAAGCGGTGCAGCGCCTGGCGGCTGCTGGCTGCGAGGTGTCGCTGTTCATCGACCCGGACCCGCGCCAGATCGAAGCCTCCGCCCGCATCGGAGCCCCGGCTGTGGAGCTGCATACCGGCCGCTACGCCGACGCCCATAACCCGGCCGAAGCGGCCCATGAGCTGGCGCGCATTCGCGATGGCGTGGAGTTCGGCCTGTCCCATGGGCTGATCGTCAATGCCGGCCACGGCCTGCATTACCACAACGCCGAGCCGGTGGCGGCGATTGCCGGGATCAACGAGCTGAACATCGGCCACGCCATCGTCGCCCATGCGCTGTTCGTGGGCTTCAAGCAAGCGGTCGCCGAGATGAAGGCGCTGATCGTGGCGGCGGCCAATCGCTGATTGAGGATGGTTCGCGAGCAAGGGCTAGGCGCCCTCTGGACCTACAAGGAGCACTGCTCTTCGTAGGAGCGAGCTTGCTCGCGAACCTGTCGAGACTTACGGCTTGCGCGCGACCAGCGTGGCGCGCAGCGGCGCTGGCAGGCCTTCGAGGGTGCGGCTGTGGTCGTCCGGATCGAGGAAATCCGGCAGCGACTGGTAGCGCATCCAGTCGGTGGCGCGTTGTTCGTCCACCGAGGTGCGGCTGATATCAACGCTGCGCACGTCGGTGAAGCCCGCGCGACGCAGCCAGAGTTCCAGCGCCGGCACTGACGGCAGGAACCACACGTTGCGCATCTGCGCGTAACGGTCTTCGGGCACCAGCACGGTGTTCATGTCGCCGTCCACCACCAGGGTTTCCAGCACCAGTTCACCGCCCCGGCGCAGGCAGTCCTTGAGCGCCAGCAGGTGGTCGATGGGCGAGCGGCGGTGGTAGAGCACGCCCATGGAGAACACCGTATCGAAGCCTTCCAGCTTCTCGGGCAGGTCTTCCAGGGCGAAGGGCAGGTGCCAGGCCGGCAAGTCCGGCAGGTAGCGCTTCATGGCGAGGAACTGGCAGAAGAACAGCCAGTTCGGGTCCACGCCGACCACGCTACGCGCGCCGGCACCCAGCATGCGCCATTGGTAGTAGCCATTGCCGCAGCCGACGTCGAGGATGCGCTTGCCCATCAGGTCGATGTGCGGCGAGACACGCTCCCATTTCCAGTCCGAGCGCCATTCGGTGTCGATGTGTACGCCGAACAGGTTGAACGGCCCCTTGCGCCACGGGATCAGCCCTTGCAACGCGAGTTTGAGCTGGGCGCGGGTGTCCTCGTCGCAATCGCCTTCGAGGTTGAAGCGCTCGCGCAGCTCGACGGCGGCGGCTTGCAGCTCCGGCAGGCGATCTACCGCGGCTAGCCAGCGTTCGAGATCGCCGTGGCCATCGTCGACCTTGCTGGCCAGTTGCGCGGGCAGCGAGGCAGCCCAGGATTCCAGTGGCGTGCCGGCCAGTTCAAGGCGCAGGCGGTCGAGGTCGAAGCGTTCGATCATGGCAGGGCAATCAGGGAGGCGAAGTTGAGGCACTGGAACCAGGGCACGACCTTGGAGAAACCGGCTGCCAGCAGGCGCTCGCGGTGGGTATCCAGGGTGTCGGGGCGCATGACGTTCTCGATGGCGGTGCGTTTCTGGGCGATCTCCAGCTCGCTGTAGCCATTGGCGCGCTTGAAGTCGATGTGCAGGTCGGTGAGCAGGTCGTGCTCCTGCTCGTCGGCGAAGCGCAGTTTTTCCGAGAGGATCAGCGCACCGCCGGGCAGCAGGGCACTGTGCAGGCGGGTAAGCAGCTCCAGGCGTTGTTCGGGAGCGATGAACTGCAGGGTGAAGTTCAGCGCGATCAGCGAGCAGGGCTTGAGGTCCAGCTTCAGGATGTCCGCCTCGATCAGTTCGACCGGCAGCAGTTCCTGGTGCATGGCGTCCTGGGCGCGCAGGTATTCGCCGCAGCGCTCGATCATCGGCGCGGAGTTGTCGACGCCGATGACGCGGCAGCCATCGCTCTTTACGTGGCGGCGCAGCGCCTGGGTCACGGCGCCCAACGAGCAGCCGAGGTCGTAGAGCACGCTGTTCGGCGTGGCGAAGCGCGCACCGAGCACACCGATGTTCTCGACGATGGTGGGGTAGCCCGGTACCGATCGCTTGATCATGTCCGGGAAGACGCGCACCACGTCCTCATTGAAGGTGAAGTCGGGAACCTGGGTTTGCGGCTGGGCGAAGATGCGGTCGGATTCGCTCACGCTGGAGGGGGCCTCGTTACACTGGAACAGGCAGCGGGGCGCGGGGCGCCCCGATTGCCGGGGCGCGCATTGTAGCCGAGGCGCGGGGCGCGCCCAACCGTTAGCGGACGAGGGTCACTTGAGCTGGTCGGAGAAGTACTCGCCAGCGCCTTGCAGTGGGCCGAGGGGGTTCTTCTTGTCTTCCATGCGGCGGATGTTCGGTTCGCCGTTGCTGGTCTTGTGCACCACCACGTCGTCGATCAGCACGAACACCGGACGGAACGACCAGCCCTGCACCTGGCGGCGCTTGCGGAAGTTGAAGATGTCGGCCCAGAAACTGCCCACACGCTGGCTGTCGGTCTTGTTGAAATCGAAGGCGTAGCCGATGCAGCGGTCCTTGGCCTGCAGGCAGGTCACCAGGCCGTCGGGCAGGTAGTCAATGGGGATGTTGGGCTGCACGAAGAGCAGGCGCACGTCGATGAACGACAGCATCTTGGCGTTGCCCTGGGACAGCGGATCGAAGCCCAGCGCGTAGAGCTGCGACTTGGTGGTCTTGCCCGGATCGACCTGGTTGTAGCGGCTCTGTGCGTCCTGGTAATCCAGGAATGGTGATTGCACTTCCGCGCGTTCGCTGGGCAGCAGGCTGCCACAGGCCGAGAGAGTCAGGCAGGCTCCCAGCAACAACATCGAGCGAACTACTGCACGCATGGAGCTCCCCTTTTCCCAGTCTCTTATTGATTGATCTATAGCCGATGACAGAGGGCTCTGCCGGACTTTTCTCACGCCTTCGCAGGACTAGTCAACGGCGATGCCGTAACCCTGCATCAGGGGTTTCCACTGGTCATTGCGGCGCAGTTCGCGCAGGCCCTCGTCGAGATCGGCCAGGCGTTCCTGCACGCCCTCCAGGCGAGGGTTGAGCGCGACGTACATGGGACGTTTATCGGCGAGCTCCCCGGCCGCTTGAATGCGTTCCGACAGGCCGTGGCGCTGCAGGTAGTGCTCGACGATCTGGCTGTCCTCGAGCAGCACCGTGATGCGCCCGAGCAGCAGCTTCTGGATGTTGCGTTCGAGCACCTTCTCGCCGCTGAGCACCTGTACCTGTTCGTGATTCGACAAGTGTTCGTCACGCCAGGTATCCAGCTCCCTGCCGTAGGAGTAGCCCTGGGCGAGACCGATGGACTGGCTGCTCAGCGAGGCCGGCCCATTCCAGCTCCAGGGATTGTCGTTGCGCACGTAGAAACGCATGGTCACCCAGCCGATGGGCTCCTTGCCGATCAGCAATTCCTCGGACTCTTCGCTGTAGGCGCCGACCACACCGTCCACCAGGCCCTCGCGCGCCATCTGCAGGGCGCGTGGCCACGGCAGAGGTTCGAACAATGGCGGTTGCGGCAGGACCCGGCCCAGGGCTTCGAGCAGGTAGCCGGGCTTGTCCGGGTCGTCCGGGCAGAGGTAGGGGCACCAGTCGTCGCCGGCCAGGCGCAGGGGTTCGGCGCTGGCCAGCGCCGAACAGAGCAGCAGCAGCGGTGAAGCGATTCGCAGCATGTCAGGCCCGGGAAGTGGTTTGTCCTTCCGAGTATGGCAGAGCGACATGACGGGATGTGACGGACGCGGCGATGCCGAACTGGCCGAGCCAGTAAGTCAGCATGATGGCGTAGGAGGAGCCGTCGAAGGCGGCGACGAAGCGGCTGATGCCGATCATCGAATCGGAGCTGACGAACAGCAGTGCGCCTAGGGCGGCGAACATCCGGCTGGCGTTGGCGATCGAGGGCACGCCCAGGCGGGCGATGGCGCGCCAGAGCATCGCACTGATGGTCAGACTGTACAGCGCGATAGGCAGCAGCAGCGGACCCAGGCCGCGGCTGTAGAGCAACGCGAACAGGCCGCCACCTACGCTGCCGGCGATCAGCAGGCCGAGCGGGGCGAAGCGTCGGGTGTCGCCCAGGTAGGCGACCAGGTAGGCGAGGTGTGCCAGCAGGAAGGCGGCCAGCCCAGGCACGAAGGCGTTGATCGGCCATTCCAGCAGGATGTCGCCGAGCATCGACAGCACCAGGCCGACGGCGACCCAGCGGCGATAGCCGTCAGCGGGCGTGGCGAGAATCCACAACAGCATCGCCAGCACCGGCAGCGGCTTGCACAGCATGCGCAGGGCGGGTAGGTCGAAGGTGACGGCGAACAGGTAGGCGGCACCGCCGATCAGTGCCAAGAGTGCCCAGCGCATGGGGTTCCCTCCCGAGGAAATGAACGCCCACTGTGCCGCAGCGCGACGCCAAGCCTACAGGCCGAAGGCGTCAGCGCGAGCGGCTTATGGCGCCTTCGTTGTCTGCGCTTACTTGACGAGGATGGGGCAGACGAAGGTCTGCGCCGGTGCGACTTCCGCTTCCCAGGGACGGCGGTACGCCAGTTCGAGCTTGTCCTCGCCAGCGGCGGTGACACGGAAGCGCCAGGTGGATTCGCCGGCGCTGCCGACCAGGCCTGCGTCTTCCGGGTTGCTGTAGACCTCCGGGCCGAGGGCGCGCAGCAGGCCGTTGGCGGCGTTGCGCAGTTCCCAGCGGAAACCGGTGGTGGGGTTGCTCGGCAGGATCAACACCAACTCCTGGCCGGTGTGCAGTTTCAGCGGTTTGCAGTCGCTGGCATCTTCCAGGGTGACCACGGGTTTGCTCTGTCCGGCGCAGCCGGCGAGCAGAGCCAGGGTGAGGGGCAGCAACGAGCGGTACGACGGCATGACGGCTCCTGGGTGGGGACAGGTTGGGCCGCAGGATAACGCAATCATGTGAGAAATAGAGGTTTCGCGGGGAAGGCGTTTGGCGCGGGTGCGGATTCGGGGTGTTCGCCGAGGGCAGGGGAATTCTCCATGTTCAGAATTCAAGTCCACACCTAAATCACGACGGAGCAGGAATGTAGGATGGGTGGAGCTAGCGATACCCATGCTGTCGGTGCGACCGAGTCGATGGGTATCGCTGCGCTCCACACCATCCTACGCCGGTGTTTGCCGGAGGCAGCGATAGCGTTCGCCGTGAATAAGCGTCGCTCCTACGAGGAGAGAGAACGGAAAGGAAGCAGTGATCTTGCGAATCACGCCCATGGGGGTGATTCGCAAGCGTGGCCCGCTTCTGCGGGTTCATTCAGGACATCAGGCCGGGAACAACACCCTCGCCACATCGCCGAAACGCTTGGCGAAATGCACCGTGATGCCTTCCTTCAGGTACTCCGGCAGTTCCTCGAAGTCCCCCCGGTTGGGCTCGGGCAGGATCAGTTCGAAGATCTTCTGCCGGCGCGCCGCGATGACCTTCTCGCGCACCCCGCCAATGGGCAGCACCTGGCCGGTGAGAGTCAGCTCGCCGGTCATGGCCACGCCTTTCTTCGGCGCCTGGTTGCGCGCCAGTGACAGCAGGGCGCTGGCCATGGTCACGCCGGCGCTGGGGCCGTCCTTGGGCGTGGCGCCCTCGGGCACGTGCAGGTGGACGAAGGCCTGGTCGAAGAAGGTCGACTCGCCGCCGTACTTCTTCAGGTTCGAGCTGATGTAGCTGTAGGCGATCTCCGCCGACTCCTTCATCACGTCGCCCAGTTGCCCGGTGAGCTTGAAGCCCCGGTTCAGCGTATGGATGCGCGTCGCCTCGATCGGCAGGGTCGCGCCGCCCATGCTGGTCCAGGCCAGACCGGTGATCACGCCGACCCCGGAGAGTACCTGCTCGGTTCGGAACACCGGCATGCCCAGGTATTCCTCCAGGTCCTTGGCGCCGATCTTCACCACCGATTCCGGATCTTCCAGCAGCTTCATCACCGACTTGCGCACCAGCTTGCCGAGTACTTTCTCCAGTTGGCGCACGCCGGCTTCGCGGGCGTAGCCCTCGATCACCGCGCGCAGGGCCGCGTCGTTGATCGACAGGCGACTCTTCGGCACGCCAGCCTTTTCCAGCTGCTTGGGCCACAGGTGACGCTTGGCGATGGCCAGCTTCTCCTCGGCGATGTAGCCGGACAGGCGGATGACCTCCATGCGGTCCAGCAGCGGGCCGGGGATGGAGTCCAGGGTGTTGGCGGTGCAGACGAACAGTACCTTGGACAGGTCCAGGCGCAGGTCCAGGTAGTGGTCGAGGAACTCCACGTTCTGCTCCGGATCCAGCGTCTCCAGCAGCGCCGAGGCGGGGTCGCCCTGGTAGCTGCTGCCGAGCTTGTCGATCTCGTCGAGCATGATCACCGGGTTCATCACCTCGACGTCCTTCAGCGCCTGCACCAGCTTGCCGGGCAGGGCGCCGATGTAGGTGCGGCGGTGGCCCTTGATCTCGGCCTCGTCGCGCATGCCGCCGACGCTGAAGCGGTAGAACGGCCGCCCCAGGCTCTCGGCGATGGACTTGCCGATGCTGGTCTTGCCCACGCCGGGCGGGCCTACCAGCAGCACGATGGAGCCGGCGATCTCGCCCTTGAAGGTGCCGACCGCGAGGAATTCGAGGATGCGGTCCTTCACGTCTTCCAGGCCGGAGTGGTGCCGGTCGAGGACCTTGCGCGCATGTTTGAGGTCGAGCTTGTCGACGCCCATCAGGCCCCATGGCACGGAGGTCGCCCAGTCGAGGTAGTTGCGCGTGACGGCGTATTCCGGCGAGCCGGTCTCCAGGATCGACAGCTTGTTCAGTTCTTCATCGATGCGCTTCTTCGCCTGGTCGGGCAGGGTCTTGCCTTCCAGGCGGGCGCGGAACTCATCGGAATCCGCGCTCTTGTCATCCTTGGTGATGCCCAGTTCCTGCTGGATGATCTTCAGCTGTTCCTGCAGGAAGAACTCGCGCTGGCGCTCGCCGATCTTGCGGTTGACCTCGGCGGACAGCTCCTTCTGCAGGCGCGCGACTTCCACTTCCTTGCGCAGCAGCGGCAGCACTTTTTCCATGCGCTTGAGCATCGGCACGGTGTCCAGCACGCCCTGCAGCTCGGCGCCGGGCGCGGTGGTCAGCGCGGCGGCGAAGTCGGTCAGCGGCGACGGATCGTTGGGGTTGAAGCGGTTGAGGTAGTTCTTCAGCTCTTCGCTGTACAGCGGGTTGAGCGGCAGCAGTTCCTTGATCGCGTTGATCAGGGCCATGCCGTAGGCCTTCACCTCGTCACTCGGGTCGTTGGGGGTGTGCGGGTATTCCACCTCCACCAGGAAGGGCGGGCGGTGGCGCTTGATCCAGCCGCGGATGCGTACGCGGGACAGGCCCTGGGCGACGAACTGCAGCTTGCCGCCTTCGCGGCTGGCGTGGTGCACGCGCACCAGGGTGCCGTGCTCGGGCAGGCTGTCCGGGTCGAAGTGGCGCGGGTCTTCCGGCGGGTTCTCCATGAAGAACAGCGCCAGGCTGTGGTGTTCGGTCTTGGCGACCAGTTCCAGCGTCTCGGCCCACGGCTCCTCGTTGACGATCACCGGCAGCACCTGCGCCGGGAAGAACGGGCGGTTGTGGATCGGAATGACGTACACCGTGGTCGGCAGGTTCTGCCCCGGCAACACCAGCCCGGTGTTGCTGACCTCTTCGGCGCTATGGATATCGTGAATCTCGTCGTGGTCGCTCATGAGGCACCTGACTGATTGAACATGACAGTCTAGATGGGGAAACCGGCTCGGGGTTTCAATCCCATTGTTCGAAGGATGTGTCTGGGGATGTTGCGGTCGATTGTGGACGACAGGAGCTTAGGAACGGATTAGCGACGCGGCCGCAGGAAATCGCTGGGCGGCCGGCCGAACTGGCGGCTGAACATGGCGCTGAAGGCGCTGGGCGTGCTGTAGCCCACTTCCAGCGCCACGCTCAGCACGCTCTCGCCCAGGGCCAGGCGCTCCAGCGCGGCCAGCAGGCGTGCCTGTTGGCGCCATTGGCCGAAGGTCAGCCCGGTCTCGGCGCAGAACCAGCGTTGCACCGTCTTGCTGTCGACGCTCAGCCGGGCGGCCCAGTCGGTGAGGCTGGCATGGTCGCCGGGCTGGGATTGGATGGCCTGGCACAGCGCACGCAGGCGCGGATGGGCGGGCAGGGGCAGGTGCAGTGGCAGCATGGGGTCTTCGCGCAGTTCATCGAGCATCAGGCCGAGAACGCGGCCGTCGCGGGAGTCCGGGGTGACCTCGCCGCTGATCGACAGCGCCGCCAGGATCAATTCCCGCAGCAGCGGCGAGACCGCCAGTACGCAGCAGTCCGCAGGCAGGTGTGGGGCGCTGCCCGGCTCCACATAAAGGGTGCGCACCTGCACGTCGCCGACCATGCGCGTCCAGTGTTCCACTCCGCCGGGTATCCACAGGCCACGGTTGTCCGGCACCACCCACTGGCCGCTGGCGCTGCCCACCACCAGTACGCCACGGACGGCGTAGAGCAACTGCGCACGGTGATGGCTGTGCGCGGGCACTTGATGGCCATCGGGGAAGTCCAGGGCGATGGCCGCCACCGGGCTGGCGGCCCGTTCGTCACCGTGGTTTTCCAGCGGTTGGGGCGGAATGTCCTTTTTGCGCATCTGGATGCCTGTTTGTCGTTAGACGACCACTTTCCTCCATCGTTAGGCTGCTGAACAGTCCCCTCTGCCTCGATGATCCCGCCATGAACGACATGTCCCTGATCGCCGAGCAACTGGCCCGAATCGCCCGGTTGCTCGAACAATCCCTGCCTGCGCGCGCCGAGCTGGCGCTGGACGAAGACGCCATCGCCCATCTCTGGGAGTACCGCCAGGGCCAGCCGCGCCTGACGCCGGTGATCGAGCCGGCGCTGATTGCCTTCGATGACCTGCGCAATGTCGACCGGCAGAAGGCGCTGATCGAGCAGAACACCCGCCAGTTCGTTTCCGGCCGCCCGGCCAACAACGTGCTGCTGACCGGCGCCCGCGGTACCGGCAAGAGCTCGCTGGTGAAGGCTTGCCTGCATGCCTTCCACGCCGAGGGACTGCGCCTGATCGAGGTGGACAAGGAACACCTGGCCGACCTGCCGCAGATCATCGACCTGCTGCGTCATCGCCAGGAGCGCTTCATCCTGTTCTGCGACGACCTCTCGTTCGAGGATGGCGAGACCGGCTACAAGGGCCTGAAGACTGTGCTCGATGGCTCGGTCGCCGGGCAGTCCGGCAATGTGCTGATCTACGCCACGTCGAACCGCCGCCATCTGCTGGCCGAACGCGCCGAGGACAACCTGTCGTTCCAGCGCAGCGAGAGCGGCGAGTTGCACCCCGGCGAGGCGGTGGAGGAGAAGATCTCGCTCTCCGAGCGTTTCGGTCTGTGGATATCTTTCTATGCCTTCAGCCAGGAACAGTACCTTGAGGCGGTCGCGCGCTGGCTGGAGTACCACGGCCTGGGCGGTGTGCAACAGGACGAGTGGGAACAGGCGGCGATCCGCTGGGCGACCCATCGCGGGTCGCGGTCCGGGCGGATCGCTGCGCAATTCGCCCGGGATTACGCCGGGCGTCGGCCGTAGCTCAGGTCAGAAGGCGACCTTCACTCCCGCCTGGATACCTCGACCACCGGCCGGCACGCTGTCGCGCAGGATCGAACTGGCGTAGCGCACGGTCTGGTTGGTCAGGTTCTCGCCCTTGACGAAGGCCAGCCAGCGGCTGTCGCCCAGGTCGAATCGGTAGCCAACGCTGGCGCCGAGAGTGGTATAGCCGTCGGTGCGCAGTTCGTTCTCCGGCACGCGGTTCTGGTCGGCGGCGTATTCCACGTCAACCCGTGCCTGCCACTGTTGCAGTTCCCACAGCAGTGCGCTGTTCAGGCGTAGCGGGGCGATGCGCGGCAGGGCTTCGCCGGTATCCTTGTTCTTGGCGCGGGTGTAGTCGCCGGAGAGCTCCAGGTCGAAGCGGCCGTAGGGACTGTCCAGCAGGTGGATGCGGTCCTGCGCCTCGACGCCGTAGAAGTCCGCCTTCACGCCGCTGTAGAGGTACTCGGGCAGCGCCTCGTCGTCGCCGGCATCCACCACGGCGCCTTCCTCGTCGCGATAGCGCCCGCTGGCCAGCAGGCCGATGTAGTTGGAGAAGCGGCTGTAGAACACACCGACGCTGCCCTTGTGGCGGCCGTTGTCGAAGCGCAGGGCGAGGTCGGTGGAGACGGCTTTTTCCTTGCTTGCGTCGGCATCGCCCACTTCATAGGTGCCGGTAGCGGCGTGGGCGCCGTTGGCATACAGCTCGTAGAAGGTCGGTGCCCGCTCGGTGTAGGCCAGGGTGCCCGCCAGCGACCAGATCGAAGTCAGCTTGTACACCGCGCCCGTGGACAGGCTGCCGGCGGTGAAGCTGCGCGAACCGTCATTCTCGGCGAAGCGCTCGTTGTCCTTGGCGTTGGGCTCGATGCGAGTGTGCTCGGCGCGTCCGCCCAGGTTCAGCGCCAGGCGTTCGGTGGCTTGCCAGTTCTCGAGGAAGAACAGTGCGGCGCTGTCAGTCTCGGTATGCGGCACGAAGGCTTCTTCGCCAAGCGCGGAGAAGCGGCTGTTGGCGATCTGCGCGCCGACCACGCCGTCCAGTGGCCCGATGGGTTTGTGCCGGGCCTCGATGCGTGCCTCGTAACCGTCGTTCTTGAAGGTGGTGCCGGTTTCGCCGTCCTCGATCTCCTTGTGCTGGTACTCGGTGTAGGCCGCGTCCAGCTTCACCGAGCTGAAGGGGCCGTCGAGGTCGCGGACTTCCGAGGCGAAGGCATAGCGATCCTGCTGCATCTTCAGACGCACGTCGTCTTCGGCGGGCGAGCCGTAGTTGCTGTCGTAGCCGCTGTAGGAGAGGCCGGCATAGCCATGATCCCAGTGGTAGCTGCCGCCAATGGCGCCACTGTCCTGGCGGCCGTCGCTGTTGTTCACGCGGTGCCTGGAGTCGTCGCCATCGGTCTGGCGCTGGCGTGACGAGTGGGCATAGCCGGGGATGCGCAGGTCGTTGAATTCGCGGGAGCCGGCGTCCAGGTGCAGGGCGAAGGTGCCGTCGCCGGCTTCCAGCGCGCCGGCGGCGCTGCGGGTGGTATCCGAGCCGCCGTAGCGCAGCTCGCCCTGGCCGTGGATGCCGTCCACTGGTTCGCTGGGGATGCGGTTGTCGAAGCTGTTGACCACACCGCCGATGGCGTTGCCGCCGTAGAGCAGGGCGGCCGGGCCGCGCACGACTTCGATGCGTTCGACCACGTTGGGGTCTTCCGGCACGGCGTGGTCGTAGGACAGCGAGGAGGCATCCAGCGCGCCCACGCCATTGCGCAGGATGCGGATGCGATCACCGTCCATGCCACGGATTACCGGGCGGCTGGCGCCGGGGCCGAACCAGGTGGAGGAAACGCCGGGCGTCCCGTTGAGGGTTTCACCCAGGCTGCCTTTCTGCCGCAGGGTCAGCTCGTCGCCCGACAATACGCTGCTGGGGGCAGCTGGCGAGGCGTCTCCCAGCGGGTTGGCGGTGATCACCTGGGGCGCAAGTTCCGTGGGGGCGGCATCGGCCAGCGAGGGCGCACCGGCGCACAGGGCCAGGCCCAGCGGTGCTAGACGCCAGCGCGGGCGGGAAAGGGATGGGGGCATGACGAACTCCTGGTTTTTCTTCTGGCAAAACGACCCCCTCCCAAGTGGTCAGGGATACGCCAGGCGGCGGGGAGGGGAAACTGGAATGTGTTATTTGTTATAACATAACATATCTATCAGTTAGCAAGACTTTCCGGCTTAGATGCTTTGGTGCTTTCATGTCCTTGGAGTTGCGCCCGGTTGCACCTGTGCGCTGGGCAGGGCTGGCCGAATCCCGTACCATGCTCAAAATTTGATCAGTTCGAGCCATGTTCGATACCCGCCTCGCCACGCTGTCCGACCAGACCGACCAGCACGCCCATGACCATCACCAGTTGGTGATGTCCCTGAGCGGCCGCGCGGAATTCGAGATCGGCGGCGCTGGTGGCGAGGTCTGCCGCATGCGCGCCTGCCTGGTGCCGGGGGATGTAGGCCACGAGTTCGCCGGGCTGGGCGACAACCGCATGTTGATCGTCGACCTCGATGAAACCGGTGCCGCCGAACAGGACCGCGAACTGTTGGCGCGGCTGTTCGAGGTGCCGCGCTACCCGACCCTGGATGCGGATTTCCAGCATCTGCTCAGCTACGCCGGAGCGGAGATCGCTCGTTACGGTGGTGATCCTCTGCTCGCTCGCGCCCTGGGGGGCGTGCTACTAAGGGCATTGCACCTGCGTCTGTTCGGCGAGGACCGCGCGCCGCACAACGGGCCGCTGGACCTGGAGCGGCTGGACAGCTACATCGCCGATCACCTTTCCCGGCGCATCAGCGTGGCCGAATTGGCGCAGGTCGCCTGCCTGAGCCCCAGTCACTTCCATGCGCAGTTCAAGGATCGCGTCGGCCTGACGCCGCACCAGTATCTGCTGCGCCAACGACTGGACCGCGCCGCGCGCCTGCTGCGGGAATCCGATCTGCCGTTGGTCGGCGTCGCCGGGGAATGCGGTTTCTCCAGCCAGAGCGCGTTGACCACGGCGATGCGCCGTTACCTGGGCTTGACCCCGGGCAGCCTGCGCCGCTCTTGAATCCGCTAGCCTGCGTCACCCCTGATTGCTGATCGAATGGTCAATTGTCGACCTGTGGGTGCCGGAGTCTTTTGCAAGAACTCCAGAGCTTTCAGCAAGAATTTCGCAGGGTGCAACCCATAGAGTCCGCCCACCGCGTTGCTGGTGTTCCAAGGTGCAACCCGGTCAGACCAAGAACAACAGCCAGCTCGATACGCGGGAGGGGCAGCATGCCCATCACCGGTTTTGTCTTTGCCTGTAGCGCGCCCGCACCTGGCCGCATACACCTCTCCACGGCCCGGCCTGCAGTGCCCGCCCGTGGCCTTGCGCCGTCACCGGTCGGGCCGGTGCAACCGCATCGCCCACTTTCTGTACAATCCGCGCCCTCGCGCGCCGGCCACCCCCTGCCGCACCTCCCTGCGCGCATGAACACAGTTTCGAATCGCTCCGGCCAGCAGGGCCGCCTGTCCGCAGGGCGGCGCGCGTTGCATTGCCGGGGTGCTGGCGCCCATTCCGGCGCCTGAAGGATCACCGGGCACAGCCCGGGAAACGGCCCGCACCTCGCTCACCGGCGAAGGCGGGACGGAGGTCGCCGTGGTGAGACGGTGGCTGCAGGAAGGCGCCAGCAAGGACGAGGGCGTGCCTGCGTCGGGATGCGTAGCGGTTCGGTGCCGGATGGCGCCACGCGCAACCCGGTTTGCTGTGAGCAAGCGCTAACCGGTCGGCGTCAACAGCGCCGACTGTCAGTCAAGGGTCCGCGATACCCCGCGAACCTGGATAAAAACAAGCTGTAGGGGAGTCCCCATGAGCGTCAACACGCCAACACTGATCACCTTTGTGATCTACATCGCGGCCATGGTTCTGATCGGCTTGGCCGCCTATCGTTCGACCAACAACTTCTCCGACTACATCCTCGGTGGCCGCAGCCTCGGCAGCTTCGTCACCGCGCTGTCGGCCGGTGCTTCGGACATGAGCGGCTGGCTGCTGATGGGCCTGCCGGGCGCCATCTACCTGTCGGGCATTTCGGAAAGCTGGATCGCCATCGGCCTGATCTGCGGCGCCTACCTGAACTGGCTGTTCGTCGCCGGCCGCCTGCGCGTGCACACCGAGCACAACGGCAACGCGCTGACCCTGCCGGACTACTTCAGCACCCGCTTCGAGGACAACAGCCGCCTCCTGCGCGTGATCTCCGCGCTGGTGATCCTGGTGTTCTTCACCATCTACTGCGCCTCCGGCATCGTCGCCGGCGCCCGTCTGTTCGAAAGCACCTTCGGCATGTCCTACGAGACCGCCCTGTGGGCCGGTGCTGCCGCGACCATCGCCTACACCTTCGTCGGTGGTTTCCTGGCGGTGAGCTGGACCGACACCGTGCAGGCTTCGCTGATGATCTTCGCGCTGATCCTCACGCCCATCATCGTGCTGTTCGCCACCGGTGGCGTGGAACCGACCTTCGCGGCCATCGAACTGAAGGACGCAGCCAACTTCGACATGTTCAAGGGCGCTTCCTTCGTCGGCGTGCTGTCGCTGATGGCCTGGGGCCTGGGCTACTTCGGCCAGCCGCACATCCTGGCGCGCTTCATGGCCGCCGATTCGGTGAAGTCGATTCCGGCTGCCCGCCGCATCTCCATGACCTGGATGATCCTCTGCCTGGGCGGCGCCGTCGCCGTGGGCTTCTTCGGCATCGCCTACTTCCAGGCGCACCCGGAGCAGGCTGGCGCGGTCGGTGAGAACCACGAGCGCATCTTCATCGAGCTGGCGAAGATCCTGTTCAACCCGTGGATTGCCGGCGTGCTGCTGTCCGCCATCCTCGCGGCGGTGATGAGTACCCTGAGCTGCCAGCTGCTGGTGTGCTCTTCTGCCCTGACCGAAGACTTCTACAAGGCCTTCCTGCGCAAGAACGCCAGCCAGCTCGAGCTGGTGTGGGTCGGTCGCGCCATGGTGCTGCTGGTGGCGCTGGTGTCCATCGCCCTGGCCGCCAACCCGGAAAACCGCGTACTGGGCCTGGTGTCCTACGCCTGGGCCGGCTTCGGCGCCGCCTTCGGTCCGCTGGTGCTGTTCTCCGTGCTGTGGAAGGGCATGACCCGCAACGGCGCGCTGGCCGGCATCATCGTCGGTGCGGTCACCGTGATCGTGTGGAAGCAGTTCGGTTGGCTCGGCCTGTACGAGATCATTCCGGGCTTCATCCTCTCCAGCCTCTCCATCGTGGTGTTCAGCCTGATCGGCTCGGCACCGTCGAAGGCGATGATCCAGCGCTTCGAGGAAGCCGAGGCGGAATACGCCGAGGCTACTCAGCCGGCCGGCACTGCCGTGACCAGCCGCTGATCCTGAGCTGAATGAAAAAGGCCGCGTTCCCGAAAAGGGGCGCGGCCTTTTTCGTTGGGGTGTCCCGTGATGTGTTTCGGGCTGACCGGGTGCGCTTTTGTAGGATGGTGTGGAGCGGAGCGATACCCATCATTCGCGGCGCCAACAGCATGGGTATCGCTCCGCTCCACCCATCCTACGCTGGAGCTCCCAGCGCCGCAGGGCGGATAACCTGGAACAGGAAATCCGCCGAGCCTGGGACGGCGGATAACGCTGGCGCATTATGTGCCCTACGAGAACCGGTAGCGCTGGCGCAGGGCGATCAGCGCGAGGTGTTGCCGCTCAGCGCTGCCGCATAGCGCCAGCAGGCGAACAGGCAGAGCAGCAGGCCAGCCACCGCCAGCGCGCCGCCGACGTAGCCGATCCATTCCAGTCCCATGCCCACCGCTACGCGGCTGCCCAGCAGCGCACCGCCGCCGATGCCGACGTTGTACAGGCCCGAGAACATCGCCATGGCCACGTCGGTGGCGTCGTGGGCGAGCTGTAGCACCTTGGCCTGTAGCGCCAGACCGAAGCAGAGGATCGCCGCGCCCCAGAACAGGCTCAGGCCCAGCAGTGCCGTGGGCGAATGGGCGAGCGGCATCAGCAGCAGGAGCGTGGTGCCGAGTACGCCGATGGCCAGGCACGGGAAAGCGCGCGGGAAGCGCTCGCTGTAGCGACTGAAGAGGATCGAGCCGAACATCCCGGCGCCGCCGAACAGCAGCAGGAGCAGGGTGGTCTGGCGGCTGTCCAGGGCAGCGACCTCGCGGGCGAACGGTTCGATGTAGCTGTAGGCAGTGAACTGCGCGGTGATCACCAGAACGGTGAGCACATACATCGACACCAGCGCCGGGCGTCGCAACAGCAGCGGCAGGCTGCGCAGCGAGCCGGAGTTCTGGCTCGGCAGCAGCGGCAGGGCGCGGGCCAGCCAGAGCACCACGACCACCGAGACACCGGCGATGGTGAGGAAGGTCGTGCGCCAGCCCAGCGCTTCGCCGAGCATGCGTCCCAGTGGAATGCCCAGCACCATCGCCAGGATGGTCCCGGTGGCCAGCAGGCCGAGAGCCTTCGCCTGCTGCCCCGGCGGCGCCACGCGCACGGCGAGCGAGGCGGTGATCGACCAGAACACCGCGTGGGCGAAGGCGATGCCGAAGCGGCTGATCATCAGCACGGTGAAGTTCCAGGCGAAGCCGGAGAGCACATGGCTGACGATGAACAGGCAGAAAATCACCACCAGCAGGCGGCGGCGTTCCATGTTGCGAGTCAGCTGCATCAGCGGCAGCGAGGCCAGCGACACGACCCAGGCATAGAGCGTGAGCATCAGCCCGGTCTGTTCCGGACGCATGTCGAAGCTCGCGCCGATGTCGCTGAGCAGGCCCACCGGGACGAACTCGGTGGTGTTGAAGATGAAGGCGGCGATGGCCAGGGCGATGACGTTCAGCCAACTGCCGGAGCGGGTTTCTTGCGCGGTGGTCATGGGAATCCTGAGGTGAAGTGGGGCTCAGGCCGTGCCTGGGGATCACGCGCGGGGCGTGTCGCGGGCAAAGAAGAATTGTTGTTGCGGCGATGGATCATTCTACGCAGGCATCCGGGGCCGCGCACGGCAAAGGAGCACATGCGCGGGCGCAGCGGCAGGCTCAGGCGGCGTTGCCGATCAGCGGGTCGGCCGCCTGCGCCACTTCTTCGGCCAGCCAGTCGAGGAATGCGCGCACCGGCGGGTGGCGCTCGCGGCCGGGTACGCAGAGCGCGGTGTAGCGGGCGCCGGGTACGTTGATCTCCGGGCGGTAGGGCACCAGCAGGCCCTTCTCCACGCTTTCCGACACCAGCAGCGAACTGGCCAGTACCAGCCCCTGGCCGGCGATGGCGGCCTGCAGGGCATAGAACTCTTCCTCGTACTCGCGCTGCACCGCCTGGGTCAGCAGACATTCCTCGCCGGCCACCTGGCACCAGGCCTTCCAGCCGCGCTCGTAGAGCTCGGAGTTGTGCCAGCGCACGCTGATCATCTCCGGCACTTCCACGTCGGCAGTGGCGACCAGCGCCGGCGCGCCATAGACGGCGAAGCGTTCCGCCAGCAAAAACTGGCTGTGCATGCGCGGGTAGTCGCCGAAGCCGTAGCGGATGGCGAGGTCGACGCTGGCGTCCTGCTGCAGGTCGAGCAGCTCGCACTGGCTGTCCAGGCGCAGGCGGATGTGCGGATGGCGCGCGTAGAAGCGACCGAGGCGCGGCACCAGCCAGAGCGCAGCGAAGGCCGGCGTGGTGGAGATCGTCAGGCTGCTGGCGCTGCGCCGTGGGCGCAGGCTGTCCACCGATTGCGATACCTCCAGCAGTGCGCCATGCAGGCTGCGGAACAGTCGCTCGCCGGCTTCGGTCAGGCGCACCTGGCGCGGCAGGCGCTCGAACAGCGGCAACCCCAGCCATTCCTCCAGCGCGCGCACCTGGTGCGAGACCGCCGTCGGCGTGACTGCCAGTTCCTGAGCGGCGGCCTTGAAGCTCAGCTGGCGCGCGGCGGATTCGAAGGTGCGCAGGGCGGGAAGCGGCAGGTTGGCAAACATGTGATGCTCCATGGATGAGCTGGATTCATCTGGAAGGAAATCCCCTCAGTTGTCCGGTTGTCAGCCTGGAAATAGCTTAGGCAGCAACTGGAGGCCAGTCAGGACCTCCGCAGTGTACACCTTGAACAAGGAAAGACAGATGAACAGGATTCTCGCCATCCAGGCCAGCCCCCGCGCCGACCGCTCGCATTCCCGCCGATTGGCCGAGGGCTTCCTCGCCGCGCTGCCGCAGGCCGGGATCACTCGTCGGGAGGTGGGTCGCGCCGACCTGCCTCATGTCAGCGAAGGTTTCATCGCCGCCGCCTTCCACCCGCAGCGCGAGCATCGCCCGGCCGAGTTGCAGGCGGAGCTGGCGCTGAGCGATGAGCTGGTGAACGAACTGCTTGCCCACGACGTACTGGTGATTTCCACGCCCATGTACAACTTCAGCGTGCCCAGTGGATTGAAGGCCTGGGTCGACCAGATTGTCCGTCTCGGCCGCACCTTCGACCTGCATGTGAAGGACGGCGAGGCGGAATACGAACCACTGCTCAAGGGCCGCAAGGCACTGATCATTACCAGCCGCGGCGGTGCCGGCATGGGGCCGGGCGGCGAGCTGGAGTGGATGAACCACGCTGACGCCTGGCTGCGCGTGGCCCTGGGTTTCCTCGGCATCGAGGACGTGCAGGTGATCGCCGCCGAGGGCGAGGAGGGCAATCCCGAAGCTTTCCGCGCGTCTTATCAACAGGCTGAAAAGGCCCTGGCCGATCTCGCCGAGAGCGAGTGGGCGCGTGCGTGATGGCCTGGGCCATGCTGATGGTGGCAGCAGTGTTCGAGGTAATGTTCGCGGTATCGATGAAGTATGCCGAGGGCTTCACCCGGCCGCTGCCGACGGTGGTGACGGTGCTGGCGGTGATCGGCGGGATCTTCTTCCTCACCCTGGCCATGCGCCAGTTGCCGGTGAGCATTGCCTACCCGATCTGGACGGCCATTGGCACGCTGGGCACGGTGTTCTTCGGCTTCCTGCTGCTGGGGGAGGCGTTGACGCTGACCAAGCTGGCGTCGGTCGCCCTGATCATCGCCGGCGTGGCGGGGCTGAGGGCCTGATCGCCCGAAGCGGTGGCAGATGCTAAGGTGCCGCGCATTCTCTGCACGACGACACCGACATGACCGACAAACCGAAGAACCCGCTGCACGGCGTGACCCTGGAAACCATCCTCAACCAGCTGGTGGCGCAGTACGGCTGGGATGGGCTGGCCAAACGTATCGACGTGCGCTGCTTCAAGAACGCCCCGAGCATCAAGTCCAGCCTGACCTTCCTGCGCCGCACGCCGTGGGCGCGGGAGCAGGTCGAGGCGCTGTACGTGAAGACTGTCCAGAAGGGTTGAGGGTGGGACGCGTGTAGGAGCGGGCTCCGCCCGTGATAGGCCTGCATTGCGCCGGAGGCCATCGCGGACAGAGTCCGCTCCTACGCTCGATGTTGATGTCGATGTCGGGAATTTCCCTCAGTCGGCCGGCATAAAGAGGTGTGTTTTGCGTAGGAGCGAGCTTGCTCGCGAACCTGCCTGACACTTCGGCATCAAGCGCTTCGCGAGCAAGCTCGCTCCTACAGACTCAGCCTTGCAGCGGCGATCAGCGCCAACTCACCCGCAGATTATCCAGCCGCTCCTGGCACCCGGTGCTGATCCCCGGCTCGAGGTAGCCAGTCAGCAGCGGCGCCATTCCCTTGAGCACCTGCACCGGCAGCGCCGAGGTGAACTTGAAGCCATCGGACTCGCTGCCGGCCACATAGGCGGTGAGCGTGCCGAAGTGGCGTGGGCCGATGTAGAAGACGAAGGTCGCCGTGCGGTTCATCGCCTTGGAGCTCTTCACCCAGCCGCTGCGGGTCACGCTTTCGATGCGGTTGTCGCCGGTGCCGGTCTTGCCGCCCATCACCAGCGCATTGCCATCGGCCAGCTTGAAGGTCCCGGACAGGCGCCGCGCTGTGCCTGCATCCACCACCTGGGACAGCGCGGTGCGCAGGGCCTGGGCAACCTCCGAACGCATCACCTGGCGGCCATTGCCCGACTCCGGGCCAAGGGTGACCTCATAGGGCGTGGCAGCGGCGAAGTGCAGGCTGTCGATGCGCAGGGTCGGCAGGCGCACGCCATCGTTGAGGATGATCCCCATCAGCTCGGCCAATGCCGCCGGGCGGTCGCCCGAGCTGCCCAGCGCGGTGGCCAGCGACGGCACCAGGTGGTCGAACGGGTAGCCCAGGCGCTTCCACTGTTCATGCAGGTCGAGGAAGGCTTCCACCTCCAGCATGATGCGGATGCGCTTGTCGCGGGCGTACTTGTGCCGTGACTTGAACAGCCAGCCATAGACTTCCTTGCGCTCGGCACTGCTGGCGGCCACGGCGTCGGCGAAGGTCGCTGCCGGCTGGCGTTGCAGGTAGCCCAGCAGCCACAGCTCCAGTGGGTGCACGCGGGCGACGTAACCCTGGTCGTTGAGGTTGAAGGCGCCCGGCCCGTAGCGGGTGTAGAGGTCCTCGATGCGCTTGTCGGTGAGCTTGTCGCCAGCGTAATGGCCCTGCTTCAGACGGTCCTGCAGGAAGGCGGCGAAGGTCGGGACATCCGCCTGCGGCTGCAGGTAGCGGTGGATCGCCGCCAGCCGTACCGGCCAGGCACGCAGGCCGTCGAGGAAGGTCGTCAGGCGCGCGTCGTTGTCCTTGCCCTTGTACTTCTGCCAGAACCGCAGCAGGTAGACCTGGCTTTCCTTGTCGACGAACCGATCGAGGTAGTCCTGTCGGCGCGGGTCCTTGTCGTCGGCCAGCACGGTCACCTTGCTGCCCTCATTGGCATAGATGTCGTGGCGCACCAGGTCGCGCAGCAGGCGTACGAAGGGCAGGTTGATCGACTCGCGCAGGGCGTCCTGCAAGGTCGGGATTCGCCCGTTGTCTTCCTTGCGGAAGTTGCTGAAGGTGTGGATGCCGCCGCCGGTAAAGAAGCTCTCGTACGGGCTGGCGGAGTACTTGCGCTGCAGGGCGGCGGCGAGCATGTCCGGCAGGTCGCGGTCCTTGGCGGTGATCAGGTAATCGATGGACCAGCGGGTGAGGAAGTCCAGCGGCTCCACCGGCACTTTTTTCAATTCGGCGACAGACAGCGGCGCGTACTGCTGGTGCAGGTCGGCGATGGTTTCCAGGTAGGTGGCGAGCACCCGCAGCTTGGCGGTGGAACCCAGCTCCAGCTTGCTACCCTCGTTGATATCGAAGGGCTGCTCGGTACTGTCGGTCTGCACGCGCACGCGGTTACCGCTGGGAGTGCGCTCGAACAGGGTGAAGCTGTAGCGCACGTCCTTTGTCTTGTCCTTGGACAGCAGGTGCTCGCCGAACAGGCCGATCTGCTCGGCGAATGCCGGGTCGGAGAGCTGCCGCAGGTAGCCGGTGACCTGCTCCTGCAACTCATGTTGCAGGGTGGTGGTGAAGCTCATGTCGAAGCGGTCGAGATCGTACAGCGGCACGTCGAGCATGCCGGCCAGTCGCGTGCGGGCCAGGCCGATGCCCTTGTTGTTCTCCAGCGGGGTGAAGCTCGGCTCGCTGCGCGGATCGCGGAACACCAGTTTCTGTTTGAGTGCGGCGTCGCGCAACTCGGGGGCGATCACGTTGTTCTGCGCCAGCAGGCGCAGGTAGCTGTCGGTCAGCACGGCGAGCTGGTCGCGGCCGCGCGCCAGGTACCAGGAGGGTCGACGGTGGGCGATCATCAGCGACACCACCTGGCGCAGCGCCTTGCCCTGGGCGGCCAGTTCCGCGCCGGAGCCCGGTGGAGCGTTGAGCAGCTTGTTCACCTGCTGGTAGTCGGCCCCGTACCAGATCCACAGGCCGTCCGGCAGGCCGCTGACTTCGCCGTAACCCGGCTGCGCGGAGAGGGGAACGGAGTTGAGGTAGGTAAGGGCGACGTTGCGCCGAGCAGCCATGTTCTCCGCACCGTTCTGGTAGGTGCGCACGCTGGCCGAAGCCATCTGCCGCAGTTTGTCGGTGATCGAGTTGGTGCGGCCATCCTCGGAATGGCGGTACTTCTCGATCTGCGTGGCCAGGGTACTGCCGCCGGGTGCGTGATTGCCCAGGCCGACCAGCTTGCCCACCTGCGCCACGGACGCCTGGGTGAAGCGACTCCAGTCGATGGCCGGGTTCAGGTAGGGACGGTCGGGGTCGAGCAGGTCGCGGTTCTCGATATACAGCAGGCTGTTGACGATGGCCGGCGAGATGCTCTCGAAGTTGGCGTAGAGCCGCTGCGGGTAGCGGAAGTTGTAGATCGGCAGGCCACGGCAGTCGGCGATGTCGACGCCGGCCTGGGCCTTCTCCGGATAGGGCGGGAACATGCCATGGCCGGTGTACTGCATCAGCGGGTCGGAGAAACGCGCCTGGCTCAGGGTGACGAAGTTGCGCTCGTGCAGGCGGCCCAGGAAGGTCGGCAACTGCTGGTAGCCCAGTCGCCGGTCGAAGGGCCCGCCCTGTGGATAAACCACGTCGTCGGTGCTGCCTTGCCCCAGGTTCCAGGTCAGCCCGGTCGCGTAGCGCGCCAGCTCGCGCGCCTGCAGCTTGGAGGTGCGCGCTTCATAGAGCAGCGCCGCACCCATGGCGGCCAGCAACGGCAGGAGAAACAGGAAGAGGATGAGGAAACGGTGGTGATGCACTTTCTGTGGGGAAAGGCCGGGCCCCAGACTTCCCGGTTGACCTGCCACTTGCGTACCGGAATGCTTCGAGTTGCCCATCTTCACGCCCCGCCCATGCTTGTACGACAGCCCAGGTAGCGGACTCCGCCCACGTGATGGCCGGCACCTTCCTGGCGCCGCGAAAGCCGCTGTCCCCCGCGGCTTTCCTAACTTCCAGCGTAGTCGGCGGCGAAAAAACTGCGCACCGGCTGGCGCCGTTGATGGCTGTGCGGATTGATTTGCCGACGGCCAGCAGGTGCAATGTACTGACTTCGACAGGAACCCTCCCCGATGCGTTCGCCTTTTCTGCCTTGTAGCCTGCCCCGTGTTCTGCCTCTGGCCGCTCTGCTGCTGGCGTCCTTGAGCGCCCAAGCCGCGCCGATGCCGTTCTATCGCTGGCAGAGCAAGCTCGATGGCGCCTATACCTGCCAGCAGACGTCGCCGGGCAGTGGCTGGCAGAAGATCGGCGGGCCGTTCCGCGACGCCGGCTGTCGCGAAGCGTTGCCGCAGACCCCGCCGCCCAAGGGATTGGCGGTTCCCAAGGTGCTGAAGGGGCAGTAGTCCACTGTTTCAGCAGGAGCGGGCCTCCGCCTATCTCACGCACGGAGTTCGTCATGACCGACCACGACGCCCGAATTCGCCAGAGCTGGCTGGCCAACGCCGATGCCTGGACCCGCGCAGTACGCGAGCAGCGCATCGAGAGCCGGCGGCTGGTGACGGATGCGGCGATCCTCGGCGCCATCGCTGAGGGCCCGGCGCTGCGTGTGCTCGATATCGGCTGTGGCGAAGGCTGGCTGTGCCGCGCGCTGGCGGCGCGGGGCAGCGAGTGCGTCGGTGTGGACGCCTCGGCGCCCCTGGTCGATTCGGCGCGGACAGAGGGCGGCGCACGCTTCGAGGTCATGGATTACGCGGCGCTGATCGAGTCGGGTAGCAGCCTGGGCCAGTTCGACGTCCTGGTGTGCAACTTCGCGCTGCTCGACGAGTACATCGCGCCCTTACTGAGCGCATTGCGCGAGCGGCTCAACCCTGGCGGGCGGCTGCTGATCCAGACTGTGCATCCTTGGGCTGCCTGTGGTGACGAACCCTACGCGGACGGCTGGCGCCTGGAAACCTTCGCCGCCTTCGGGGGGGAGTTCAGCTCGCCGATGCCCTGGTTCTTCCGCACCCTGGAGTCCTGGCTGGCGCTGCTGACCGCCAGCGGCTGGCGTCTGCGGCAGCTGCGCGAACCGCGCCATCCGGACACTGGCCAGCCCTGCTCGCTGTTGCTGGACCTGCACGCGCTGGCGGGCTGAAGCGCTCTACACCGGCCCTGTCCGGGCACGCGGATGTGGCGATACGCCGCTATTCCTTTGGTCACATTGCACCTTGGTGGTGCAGACGTTTCCCAAGTACTTGTGTAACACTCGCCCGCGACCTCAGCCGTGGTCCTCCCGCAATGCCCACGTCCGCTTCACAAGAGCGGGCAGCCTCTTCCGGTGTGCCGTCCTGGAACTGCCAGACACTTCTCCCTCCGTGCCGCCCGGCGCGGTGGCGAAGCCTTTGCGGTGGTTCCGCACCCTGACTGCACTCAGAGTCCGCAGCTGATTACTCCCAAGAACAAAATGAGGTTGCATCACCATGTCGTCCCACGATCTCCAAAGGGATCTCAACGAGCGGCACATCCGTCTCATGGCCCTGGGCGCCTGCATCGGCGTCGGTCTGTTCCTCGGCTCCGCCAAGGCCATCCAGATGGCCGGCCCGGCCATCATGCTGTCCTACATCATCGGCGGTCTCGCCATCCTGGTGATCATGCGCGCCCTCGGCGAGATGGCCGTGCACAATCCCGTGGCCGGCTCCTTCGCCCGCTACGCCCAGGACTACCTCGGCCCGCTGGCCGGCTACCTGACCGGCTGGAACTACTGGTTCCTCTGGCTGGTGACCTGCGTCGCGGAGATCACCGCGGTGGCCATCTACATGGGCATCTGGTTCCCCGACGTGCCCCGCTGGATCTGGGCGCTGGCCGCGCTGGCGAGCATGGGCACCATCAACCTCATCGCCGTGCGCGCCTTCGGTGAGTTCGAGTTCTGGTTCGCGCTGATCAAGATCGTCACCATCGTCGCGATGATCCTGGCCGGTGCCGGCATGATCTTCTTCGGCCTGGGCAACGGCGGCATCGCTACCGGCATCTCCAACCTGTGGAGCAACGGCGGTTTCATGCCCCACGGCATCACCGGCGTGCTGATGTCGCTGCAGATGGTGATGTTCGCCTACCTGGGCGTGGAGATGATCGGCCTCACCGCCGGTGAAGCGAAGAATCCGCAGAAGACCATCCCCGGCGCGATCAACTCGGTGTTCTGGCGCATCCTGCTGTTCTACGTGGGCGCGCTGTTCGTGATCATGTCGATCTACCCGTGGAACGAGATCGGCACCCAGGGCAGTCCGTTCGTGATGACCTTCGAGCGCATGGGCATCAAGACCGCTGCCGGCATCATCAACTTCGTGGTGATCACCGCCGCGCTGTCTTCCTGCAACGGCGGCATCTTCAGCACCGGTCGCATGCTCTACAGCCTCGCCCAGCATGGCCAGGCTCCGGCCGTGTTCGCCAAGACCTCCAGCGGCGGCGTGCCGCGCAATGCGCTGTTGCTGTCGATCTTCGCGCTGCTGCTGGGCGTGCTGCTGAACTACCTTGTGCCCGAGAAGGTGTTCACCTGGGTGACCTCCATTGCCACCTTCGGTGCGATCTGGACCTGGGCGATGATCCTGCTGGCTCAGCTGAAATTCCGCCGCGGCCTCTCCGCTGCCGAAGCCGGCAAGCTGCAGTTCAGGATGTGGCTGTACCCGCTCAGCTCCTACCTGGCGATGGCCTTCCTGGTGCTGGTGGTGGTGCTGATGGCCTTCTTCGAGGACACCCGCATCGCGCTGTACATCGGCCCGGCGTTCCTGGTGTTGCTGACGGTGCTGTACTACGTGCTGAACCTCGCGCCGAAAGGCGAGCAGGGCGCTGCTGCCAGCCGTGCCTGATGCTCGGTTGAGTGAATGAAAAAAGGGCCTCTTCGGAGGCCCTTTTTCTTTCTCGTGGCAACTCAGGCGCTGGGCAGGCTGCCGGCCATGCGCGTCAGGCTGCGGTCGAGCTCGGTGATTTCCAGTTGCAGGCCTACGGGGCGTTTGTCGATGAGCGCGGCCAGGGTTTGCTCGGCGGTGGCGAACAGGGTATCGACGATGCGCTGGCGCAGTTCTTCCGGGCGGCCGGGGGCGATGCGGATCTGGATATTGACGAAGCCTTCGTTCCGGGTGTCGGCACCGACGTGATGCTGGTCGATGGCGCGGGCGAAGGTGCGCAAGCCGTTCAGGGGGAACACTCCCAGACTTATTGCCGCTTCGTGGAGCTTGCGGGGCAGTTCCAGTGGGTGTAGGTCGTCGGTGAGGTTGGCGGTGTAGTCGATGGCGATGTGGGGCATGGGGACAGTCCGGCATCAGTGATGCCAGCCATCCTAGGGCGATAGGTTCGCTGGAGATATGCGGGTGACTACGTATTTGACGGGGCCGATCTGCAGAAACACCCGCGGGTGCGATTCGGGGTTTCCATCCACATCAAATATACGGGTGAAGCATCAACGTAGGATGGCGTGGAGCGAAGCGATACCCATCGCTGCCTGTGCACCGAAGTAGCATGGGTATCGCAAGCTCCACCCATCCTACGAATGCGTTCGCCGGGGAGGGCGGCAGAGAAGGTTCGCTGCGGGGTGGGGGTAGGAGACGTTTCAGCTCGCCAGCAAAGGCGGCATCGGGCAGTCCAGGATGTCCGCCACCGCACGCATCAGCTCCGCCTCGCCGGCAGTTATGTGGCCGTCATGCTCGATGCAGCGTGCCAGCGCCTTGAGCAGTTGCGGCTTTTGCAGTGGGCGCAGTTGCTCCAGTTGCTTCAGTGCGGTTTCAAGGTCGCGCAGACTGGCAGCAACGGGGAGCGGCCGCGGTGCGAAGGGCAGACCGCTCCAGGCATCGGCGAACGCCTGCTCGGTCTGCAGGTCGCTGGTTTCCCCGACACGGGCGAGGAAGGCCAGCAGCGTCGCGCAGGCTTCGGACAGCTCCGCCAGCGCCACATTGCCGATCTTTCCGCTGCCCGGACGCAGGTTGCGCTCGATGATGCGCAGCAGTGTCCACTCCAGCAGCTTCACCTTGCCGTCCAGCTTGATCAGTAGCGCCATGCTCTCGCGCAGGGCAACGAAGGCTTTGGCGTCCAGCTGCTTGAGCGCCGGCATGGCCAGGTCCAGTAGCGGCAGGCGTTGGCCGGGGTCGAGCCGCAGCAGCGAATCCTCCAGCAGGTCCAGTTGCAGTGCCAGGCTCAGGTTCAGGCGTTGTTTGATCGCTTCCAGCTGGCGCGCGCGCAGACCGGGCTCGCTGTCCAGCAGCAGGCCGTAGATCAATGCTTCGGCGCCCTCGCGGTCATGGGCGGCGCGTTGCAGGCGCTCGTCCAGGCGTTGCAGGGTGCTGCGGGCTTCCTGCAGGTGCGCAACGGTGGGAGCACCGACAGCGGCGACGGCCACTTCCACGGCGCTGGGCTGGTAGGGCTGGCCGGTCACGGCAGCGGTCCAGGCGTCCTTGTTCATCAGCGCCACGTCCAGGCGCGGCTCGAACTTCGGGTAGCGACCGTCCCAGCCCGGGTCGACCCGGCGGATGCGATCCTTCAGCGGCGGGTGGGTGTCGAACCAGCTGCTGCCCACGCCATCGCCGAAATACAGGTGGCTGAACTCGGCCGCGCGCGGCGCGCTGAGCAGGGCGCCCAGCGGGTTGCCGCCGATCTTCTTGAGAGCGCCAGCGATGGTCGAGGGATCACGGGTGAACTGCACCGCCGAGGCGTCGGCCAGGTATTCGCGCTGGCGACTCACCGATGCCTTGATCAGCTGGCCGAAGAAGGTGCCGACATAGCCCAGCACATAGAGCACCACGCCCGCGCCGATCACCAGCAGCACCACGCTGCCACCGCCGTCCTTGTTATTGCTGCTGCTCCGGCTGCTGACGCGGACGCCGGTGCTGGTTTCGCTCCAGCCGCGCAGCAGCATGCCGCCGATCAGGCCGAGCAGGAGCATGCCGTGGAGCAGGGCGGTGAGCCGGGTGTTGAGCCGCATGTCGCCGTGGTGGATATGGCTGAATTCGTGGGCGATCACGCCCTGCAATTCATTGCGGTCGAGCTGCTCGATGGCGCCACGGGTGATGCCGATCACCGCATCGCGTGGCGTCAGTCCGGCGGCAAAGGCGTTGATCGAGCCGTCTTCCAGTACGTACACCGGCGGCACCGGCGAGCCGGAAGCCAAGGCCATTTCCTCGACGACATTGAGCAGGCGGCGCTCATCGGCGTTGCCGGCGCTGAGGTTGAGCAGGCGGCCGCCCAGGCTCTCGGCGACCACCTTGCCGCCGGCGCTCAATTGCACCTGCTTGTACAGCGCACCGAGGACGACCACGCCGACGATCACCGCGGCCACCGACAGGTAGAGCTCCGGGTCGGGCAGGGAGGCGCGCGAGGTCAGGTGCAAAGCCGGCTCACCCAGGTGGCGCCAGAGCCAGCCCAGGGCGAAGCTGGTGATGGTGACCAGGCAGACCACCGCCACGCTCAGCAGCAGGACCAGGCGCCCGGTCTGCTTACGGGCGCGGTCCTGGTGTTCGAAGAAGTTCATCGCGCGTCCTGCGCCGGGTTTTTAGAAAGCGACTTTCGGCGCGGACTGGATTTCCTTGCTGTCCTCGAACTCCAGCAGACTGGCGTCCTTGCTGTGGCCATAGGTGGTGGCCAGGAAGTTGGCGGGGAACGACTGGCGGTAGGTGTTGTACTCCATCACCGCGTCGTTGTACGCCTGGCGGGCGAAGGCCACCTTGTTCTCGGTGCTCGACAGCTCCTCGCTGACCTGCTGCAGGTTCTGCGAAGCCTTGAGGTCCGGGTAGGCTTCCAGGGTCACGTTGAGGCGCCCCATGGCACCGCCCAGGGCGTTTTCGGCGGCGGCCAGTTGCGCCATGCGGCCGGCATCGCCGGGTTGCTCGGAAGCGGCCTTCAGACCAGCGACCGCAGCATTACGCGCGGCGATCACCGCTTCCAGCGTCTCGCGCTCGTGCTTGAGGTAGGCCTTGGCGGTTTCCACCAGGTTGGGGATCAGGTCGTAGCGGCGCTTGAGCTGCACCTCGATCTGCGCGAAGGCGTTCTGGTAGCGGTTGCGCAGCGCCACCAGGCGGTTGAACACGCTGATCAGCAGGAAGATGACGCCAGCGATGATGGCGAGGGTAATGATCGAAGAAACGCTCATGGGATGTCCTTATCGGCGGGGCGATCGAGCGTCGATAATAGCGGAAAGCCAGCGACGTGTTGGGCAACTTCTCACGTCTTGATTCGCCGATTCGTCGGCAGTGTCGTGGCGCGTTTCTGAACGAAAAAGGGCCTCCCTGGAGGCCCTTTTTCCAAACCCTGTGGATCAGCGGTTCAGGTAGTCGGCGGTGGACACGACTTCGGCGTAGGCAAATGCCAGGGAGGCCATGTAGGACGCATGCACCTGAGCGGCAGGAACCTTCACGCCATTGAACTCCAGGTCCAAGGTGGCACAGGCATCGTGCAGCACGGTCACCGGGTAGCCGAAGTCGGCAGCGGCGCGCACCGCACCATCCACGCACATGTGGCTCATGTGGCCGACCACCACCAGCGACGCCACGCCATGCTGGTCGAGGATCGCCTTCAGGTCGGTGTCGCGGAAGGCGTTGACGAAGTGCTTGAGCACCACCGGCTCGCCGGGCAGATTGGCGACCTTGCCGTGGATCTTCGCGCCGTCGCTGCCGGGGGCGAAGAACGGGGCGTCGGCACTGTCGAATTCGTGGCGCACGTGTACCACCAGGTCACCGCGCTCGCGGAAGGCGGCCAGGACCTTGGCGGCCTGGTCGGCAGCGGCTTCGATGCCGACCAGCGGCCACTTGCCGGAAGGGAAGTAGTCGTTCTGGATATCCACTAGGATGAGCGCTTGCTTGGCCATGTCCGCATTCCTTTCTTGAGTCTTGGGTAGTGAGTGTCGAGTGGTGGGGAAGTGGAACCAGTATGGTTCGCTGCGCGCCGCGCGGGGATCAGGCGGAACGACAATAACCGGGGGAAAACTGACAATGGCTGTGGAACGGAGCGTCGTCGAGATCGGGTTGCTGCTCTATCCCGGTGTGCAGGCGGCGGCGCTGCATGGGCTCACCGACCTGTTCGCCGTGGCCGAGCGGATCGCCGCCGAAGAGGCTGCCGGGCAATTGCCGGCGCTGCGGGTCAGCCATTGGTCTGGTGAGGATGGCAGCGAGCCCCGACGCGTCTTCGACACGCATCCGGGCGTCGCCAGCCGGCTGGTGGCGGTCCTCGTCCCGCCGTCGCTGTTTGGCCTGCCGGACGCCGCACCGTTGCACAACCTCACCGACTGGCTCGCCGCGCGCCACGGCGAGGGCGCCATCGTCGGCTCAGTGTGCATCGGTGGTCTGCTGGTGGCGGAAGCCGGATTGCTCGACGGACGCAGCGCTACTGCCCACTGGAGCGGCGCCGAGGCCTTCGCCGAACGCTTCCCGCGCGTGCGCCTGGAGCCGCACAAACCCATCGTCGATGACGGCGACCTGATCACCTCTGCAGGGCTGATGGCCTGGTCGGACCTGGGCCTGCGCATCGTCGACCGCCTGCTCGGCCCGAGCATCGCCAACCGCACCGCGCGCTTCCTGGTGGTGGAGCACAGCGACAGCGCCCAGCAATGCGGCAGCAACTTCGCGCCGCTACTGGGCCATGGCGACGCTGCCATCCTCAAGGTGCAGCACTGGCTGCAGGGCAACGGCGCAGTGGATGTCAGCCTCGCCGCCATGGCAACCCAGGCCGGGCTGGAGGAGCGCACCTTCCTGCGCCGCTTCCGCGCCGCCACCGGGCTCAAGCCCACCGAGTACTGCCAGCACCTGCGGGTGGGCAAGGCGCGCGAGCTGCTGGAGTTCACCAACGGCACGGTGGACCATATCGCCTACACGGTCGGCTACCTCGACCCGGGGTCGTTCCGCAGCACCTTCCGCAAGATCACCGGGATGGCGCCGAGCGATTACCGCAAGCGCTTCGGCGCCAAGGCGGGGGCAAGTGCACTCAGCGATTGAATTCCTGCTTGCGCTGCTGCATCACTTCGGCCATCAGTGGCGCCAGATCCTGGTCGGTCAGGGCCGGGTGAACCTGCATATCCAGCAGGTCGTTCCACTGCATCATCCAGCGCTGTATTTCGATGGGGCTCTCGGCTTCGGCCAGGCCGAAGCCAAGCATGTGCCCGACGGCGTGCCAGCGTCCGTGCAGCACCACCTTGTCGTGAGGCTGCGCGCCGGTCTTGAGGAACCGCTCGATGGCGGCATCGCGGTTTTCCATGGGGATAGTCCAACTCACCAGATAGAGCATTTCGCACCTCTGGCCCGGGTCCGGGCAGTCAAGTGTCGCGGACCCGAATCGGCACCGCCGCCAGAGTCACGCCTGTTGTTTCCCAGGCGTTACAGCCTCCGGCTGGGAGCGGTTTCCTCCCGTCAGGCATAGCAGCCGTTGTGCGACAGGGAGAGGCCGCTGATCGGCGCCGCGCGTTGCTGTCGATCGACGGTCACACCCAGCGATCATTCTCCGCCGTGCGCTCGCCGCCCTGGTCGCCGGTGTTCAGCACGCCGCGCGGCTCGATCAGCATCACCTGTACCTCATGCTCGGCATAGGGCTTGTGCTCGACGCCGCGCGGTACCACGTACAGCTCGCCGGCGCGCAGGGTCAGCGGGCCGTCGCGGAAGTCGATGCGCAACTCGCCGTCGAGCACGATGAAGGTTTCGTCGGTGTCGGCGTGGCTGTGCCAGACGAAGTCGCCGCGCAGCTTCACCACCTTGAACTGGTAGTCGTTCATCTCGGCGATCACCCGTGGTTGCCAGGTTTCAGTGATGCGGCCGAGCTTGTCCTGCAGGTTGATCGGTTGGCGCTGGGTCACGGTGGATTTCTCCTCTTTCTGATTCGGCTGACACTAAGGCCGTGCAGGCAACCGGTCTTGCAGGAAATTGCGCTTCGCTTGTCGGTCGCCGCATCGCTCTGAAGCGGCGCAAAGGCACGACTATGCTGGAAAGGACGCGCCCATCCCGCGTCGGAGATCGCCATGCCCCAGCCCGCACCTGCTGTACGCCCCAGCGTCATCCCCTGCCTGCGCTACCGCGACGCGCCCCAGGCCATCGACTGGCTATGCGCCACCTTCGGCTTCCAGCGGCAGTTGGTGGTCGCCGATGAGCACGGCGGCATTGCCCATGCGCAACTGGCGCTGGCCGATGGCAGTGGCCTGGTGATGCTCGGCTCGCTGCACGACAACGAGTACGGCCGACTGATGCGTCAGCCCGACGAGATCGGCGGCTGCACCCAGAGCATCTACGTGGTGGTGAAGGATGCCGAGGCGTTGTACCGCGCGGCGGTGGACGGCGGTGCGCAGATCGTCATCGACATCAAGGATGAGGACTACGGCGGGCAGGGTTTCACCTGCCGCGATCCGGAAGGCCACATCTGGAGCTTCGGCACCTACGACCCCTGGCACTGACGCCGCCCTGCAACATCCTGCCGCAACCCCTGCCCTTGACGCGTTCCCGACCTGGTGTTGAGATGCGCCCCGTTCCAGGTGCCTCACGCCGCCGTGCGTGAGGTGAAACGGGAAGCCGGTGCGTCGCCTTCGTGCGATCAGTCCGGCGCTGCCCCCGCAACGGTAAGCGAGCGGAGCATCCAGTAGGCCACTGTGCGACAGCATGGGAAGGCGGATGCCCCAGGACCCTCGCAAGCCCGGAGACCGGCCTGGAACCTGTTTGGCAAACCCGCGGTGGGCGGGCGTGAGCCGGTTCCCGGGGCGCGCTCGTTCCGGGTCTCGCTGCGCCGCCTGCGAAATCCCGATTTCGAGGCGATCACCTTGCATTCTCCTGCTTTCAACTCCCGGCGCGCCCTGCGCTGGACTCCCGTTCTCTCCCTCTGTGCCCTCAGCTCGCAGCTCGTTGCGGCGCCGCTGGACCTGGCCGACGAAATCGTCAGCGCACCGTCGGTGGAGTCCACCACCGTGGCCGACATGGCCCGCTACGGCAGCAAGCTGGAGGTCATCGACCGCCAGCAGATCGAACGCGCCGGTCCCAGCGCCGACATCACCCGCGTGCTGCAGATGTACGTGCCCGGCCTGTTCGTTGCGCCGAAGAACGGCCCCTTCGACTACGGCACCTACTCGCTGCTGGGCGGGCGAAACGACGACACGCTGATCCTGCTGGACGGTGTGCGCCTGAACAACCGTCTCTACGGCGGCATCTACATCGACACCCTGCCGACCACCGCAGTGGAGCGCATCGAGGTGCTCAAGGGTGGCCAGGGCCTGCTGTTCGGCACCCAGGCGGTGAGCGGGGTGATCAACATCGTCACCCGCAGCGCGCGTTCGCGGGAGGCGACCGGCGAGGTGAACCTTGGCCTGGACACCTTCAAGGGCCGCAGCGGCGATGCCCGCGCTGAGAAAATCGTGCAGAACGGCCTGGGCGACCTCGGCCTGATGGCCTATGTCAGCCACAACCGCTCCGATGGCTACCAGCCTTACCGCGACCAGGACATGACCAGTACGGTCAGCGACAAGCGCCGCTCCTACGATGTCAACGTGTTCGGCGCCAAGGCCATCCAGGCCATCGGTGACGCCTCGCGGCTGGAGCTGTTTTACCAGTACGCCGATGCCGAGCTGGACTTCTCCCGGCCGACCTCCAACCACCACACCAGCAACAACCGTGTGCAGCAGATCGCCACGGCGACTTTCCAGCAGCGCGTCGGCGACGATTTCAGCTGGTTCGCCAAGACCCACATAAACGATTGGGACACCCGCTACGACCGCGTCTACAACCTGCAGGGTGGCGGCACTCAGGTGCTCAACCACAACGACTACTGGGGCTTCACCGACTGGGGTGCGCAGCTCGAAGGCAAGGCCCGGTTGGCCGGCGGCCACGAACTGGTCTTCGGCAGCGACAACCAGTGGTACAAGGGGCAGGACGATGTGCTGATCATCGACAACGACAAGGCCGAGTCCCACGCGCTGTACGCCCAGTTGCGGCCGAACATCGAGGCGTTGCCCGACTGGCATCCGAGCCTTGGCGTGCGTCGCGAGGAAATCTCCGGCGGCGAAGGCGCCACCGTGTGGATGCTCACCTCGCTCTACGACCTGACCCGGCAGCTCAAGCTGCGCGGCCAGTTCGGCACCGCCTTCAAGCTGCCCACCGCCGAGCAACTGTTCGTCAACGAACCGGGCGATGAAGTCGGTAACCGTGATCTCAAGCCCGAGCGCAGCCGCAACGCCGAACTGGGCCTGGACTACACCGGCGAACTGTTCGACCAGCCGTGGAGCGGCAGCGTCACCCTGTTCCGCCGCGAGATCACCGACCTCATCACCCTCGCGGGCGACCAGTGGGTGAACGGCAACGGCGAGATCGAGGTGCGTGGCGTGGAAGCCAACGGCCAGTGGCAGTTTGGCCGGCACTGGCAGGTCTCCGCCGACGCCACGCGCAACCTGGTGGATAGCCGCGAAGGTGTGACGGTGAACAACATCCCGCACTTCTTCGCTCGCGTGCGCCTGGGATACGACGACAGCCTCTGGGGCGCCGGACTCGCCACCCGCTACGTAGGCTCCATCGTCAGCGCCCAGGACGACGACTACGGCCATTACACCGTGCTCGACGGTGACGCCTACCGCTACCTCGACGCTGCCCGCGCGCACCGCCTGAGCCTGCTGCTGGAGAACCTGCTGGACCGTGACTACGCCACCGGCCGCACCAGCAACGGCATCCGTCAAGTGGACAACCTCGGCCGGCCGCGCACCGCCGAGCTGCGCTACACCTTCAGTTTCTGATGAAGGCCATCCTGCTGGTCGGCCCGCTGGCTGGAGCCCAGGGTGAGCACCTGCACCGCGAGGTCTCGGCGCGTTTCATCGGTGTCGAATGCATCGATACCGGTGAGGGGTTCGACTCGCTCTGGGCGCGCGTTCGCGAGCGGCTGGCCGAGGGCCGGGCGTTGCTGCTGGTGGACCTGGAGCCCACTGCCGATGGCGCCTATCTCGACTGGTTGCGTGCAGAGCTGGCTGTGCTGCTGGAGCAGTATCCGCAGGCACCGCCAGCGAAGGTCACAGCGTCGGCGCTCGGCCGGCGCGGGCTGGATGCGACGGCGGTGCTCGCAGCGATTGGCGATCCGGCGCAACAGCTGGATTGCCAGGGCGTCGGCGAGGTGCCGTCGCAGCCGGACTGGTCCGCGCCGCCGCCGCACCGGCACCATCTGTTCCTCTGTACCGGGCCGCGCTGCGTGCGGCGCGGTGCGCTGCCGCTATGGAAGACCCTGCGCCATGAGCTTATTCGCCTCGATCTCTACGAAAACGCCGAGGGTGCCTTGCTGACCCGCACCAGCTGCCAGTTCCCTTGCAATCGCGGGCCGATTCTGACGGTCTACCCCGAGCGCGTCTGGTACGGCCTGCGCAACGACGAGCAAGTGTGCCGGGTGGTGGCGGAGCACCTGCGTGATGGCTTACCGGTGGCCGAGCTGCGTGTGGATGACGAGCCATGAAGCGCACTCCGTTCTTTGTAGGCGCGAGTTTGCTCGCGAACCGCTTGGTGCCTTGGGCGCCCGGGAGGGTTCGCGAGCAATGACTAGGCGTCCCCCACGCTCCTACAGGTCAGCCCTGGTGCTTGGTTTGGCGCTGATGCTGTGCGTGACAGCGGCCTTTGCCCAGGACTACCACAACTGCGCCCAGACCTGGCAGATCGATCATCCGCCACAACGCATCCTCGCTCTCAACCAGCACGCCGCCGACCTGCTGCTGGCGCTGGGTGCCGGTGAACGGCTGATCGGCGTGGCCTACATCGATGACGATCTTGATCTGAAGAAAGGGAGCTATCGCGGCGTGCCGTTGCTGTCGCGCCAGTATCCGTCGGCGGAGGCGGTCTACGCGCAACGCCCGGACCTGGTAGTGGCCGGCTTCGCCTCGGCTTTCCGCCTGGGCAACCTGTCCCGCGGGGAACTGGCCGGCCACGGTGTCGCCAGCTACCTGCTGGATGCCGGTTGCGAGGAGCGACAGGACGATCTGTTCGCCGGTATCGAGACGGACCTGAAGACCCTGGGCGATCTGCTCGGCGAACCGCAGCGGGCGCGGCAGCTTATCCGCCGGCAACGCGCCGAACTGACCGAGGCGCGCCGCCACTTCGCCGGGAGCGCGCCGCTGGAAGTCTTCTACCTCGACAGTGCCAGCAATGGCCTGGAAAGCCAGGGCCGGCGCGGCGTAGTCACCCAGTTGCTGCACGCCGCCGGCGCGCACAACCTGTTCGAGGACGTCGATCTGGGCGGCTTCACCGCCAACACCGAACAACTGCTGGCGCGCGACCCGGATGTGATCCTGCTGGCTGACGCGTTGTGGTCCACTGCCGAGCAGAAGAGACGAGCGTTGCGCGCCGACCCGGTCCTCTCACGCCTGCGTGCTGTGCGTGAAGGGCGCTTCGTGGCGCTGCCTTTTACCCACCTGTTTCCCGGCGTGCACAGTGGCCAGGCCGCCCGCGAGCTGGCGCAGGCGCTGAGCCGGTTCTGAGCAGAGGCGTCTCGTCTGTTCGCCGCCCACTGTTCCTACCCAAGCGCCGGGGCCCGTGTTAGAAAGCGCCCATCGATCCTTCGGAGGTGGTCATGGGCAAGTTGCGCGTTGGGGTGATTTTCGGTGGGCGTTCGGCGGAGCACGAGGTGTCCCTGCAATCGGCGAAGAACATCGTCGACGCACTGGACCGTGAGCGTTTCGAACCGGTACTGATCGGCATCGACAAGGACGGCCGCTGGCACCTCAACGATGCCTCCGACTACCTGCTCAACCAGGAAAACCCGGCGCTGATCGCGTTGAACCGATCCAACCGCGAGCTGGCCGTGGTGCCGGGCAAGGCCGAGCAGCAACTGGTGGAAACCGGCAGCCGCCAACTGCTCGATCACGTCGACGTGATCTTCCCCATCGTCCACGGCACCCAGGGCGAAGATGGCTGCCTGCAGGGGCTGCTGCGTATGGCTGACATTCCCTTCGTCGGCTCCGACGTGCTGGGCTCGGCCATCTGCATGGACAAGGACGTGAGCAAGCGCCTGCTGCGCGACGCCGGCATCGCCATCACGCCCTTCGTTACCCTGACCCGTGCCAATGCCGCGCGCACGCCGTTTGCCGAGGCGCAGCGCAAGCTGGGCCTGCCGCTGTTCATCAAGCCGGCGAACATGGGCTCCTCGGTGGGGGTGAGCAAGGTCGAGGACGAGGCGGCCTATGACCAAGCTGTACGACTGGCGCTGGCCTTCGACGACAAGGTGCTGGTGGAGTCCGCCGTGAAGGGCCGCGAGATCGAGTGCGCGGTGCTGGGCAACGACCAGCCGATTGCCAGTGGCTGCGGCGAGATCGTCGTGGGCAGCGGCTTCTACTCCTACGACAGCAAGTACATTGACGAGGATGCGGCCAAGGTCGTGGTGCCGGCGGATATTCCTGTCGAGGCCAGCGAGCGTATCCGCCAGCTTGCCGTGGAGGCCTTCGTTGCCCTGGAGTGCTCCGGCCTGGCGCGGGTGGACGTGTTTCTCACCGAGAGCGGCGAGGTACTGATCAACGAGCTGAACTCGCTGCCCGGCTTCACCCGCATCAGCATGTACCCCAAGCTCTGGCAGGCCGCCGGGATGACCTACAGCGAGCTGGTCAGCCGCCTGATCGACCTGGCTATCGAGCGCCACGCCGCCCGCCGGAACCTGCAGACCAACCGCTGATCCGCTACCCGTCCCGTCCTTCTGCGCTACCCTGTGTGCCCGTCGCCCGGTATCGGGCGGCTGGCCCCGTGTCGCCATATCAGCCGCAAGCATGACAGCAGCAAGAAGGAGCACGAGATGAACACTGTGGTATTCGCCGACGGTACCGCCGTTCCCGCCATCGGCCAGGGCACCTGGCGCCTGGGTGAGGACAGCTTCCAGCGCAAGCGCGAGATTGCCGCCCTGCGCGAAGGCATCGAGCGCGGCTTGACCCTGATCGACACCGCCGAGATGTACGGCGAGGGTGGCTCGGAAGAGGTGGTCGGCGAGGCCATCGCCGGGCTGCGCGAGCAGGTCTTCCTGGTCAGCAAGGTCTACCCGCACAACGCCAGCCGGCGTGGCGTGGCCGAGGCCTGCGAGCGCAGCCTCAGGCGCCTGGGCACCGATTGCCTGGACCTCTACCTGCTGCACTGGCGCGGCCAATATCCGCTGGAAGAGACCGTCGAGGCCTTCGAGCGCCTGCGCGAAGCCGGCAAGATCAAGCGCTGGGGCGTGTCGAACTTCGACCTCGACGACCTGCAGGAACTGAACGAGCCGGCCTGCGCCACCAACCAGGTGCAGTACAGCCTGGAGGAACGCGGCATCGAGTGGGACCTGTTGCCCTGGTGCCAGGAACAGCGCATGCCGCTGATGGCTTACTGCCCGGTGGGACAAGGTGGTCGCCTGCTGCGCGACCGGGTGCTGGCGGACATTGCCGGCCGCCACGATGCCACTCCGGCGCGCGTGGCGCTGGCCTGGCTGATCCACCAGCCGGGGGTAATCGCCATTCCCAAGGCGGTCGACCCGCTGCACATCCGCGACAACGCTGCCGCGCTGCAACTGCGCCTGACGCCCGAGGACCTCGAAGCCCTCGACGCCGCCTTCCCGCCGCCGAGCCGCAAACGGCACCTCGCGGTGGTTTGAGTTCGACCTTGCATGCCCCGGTCGTCGCCCCCCGCGGCGCGGCTGGGGGGCGGTGCTAGCCTTCCCCCATGGCCAAGGTGGCCGGGAGGGCAGAGGCGATGAGCAACTACACGGCGGACAGCGCCGCCATCAACCGGGTACTCACGGACTATGTCGAGGGCATGACCTTCGGTGACGAGTCGCGCCTGCGCCAGGCTTTCCACCCGTCCTGCAAGATCATCGGCAACTACCATGGCGCGCTGGAGTGGTCCTCGCTGGATGAGTTCATCGGCGCTATCAAGGCTGAATCCCCGCCATCGGAAGGTGCGCCGCCGGCCTGGGAGCTGAAGTCGCTGGACATCACCGGCGACAGTGCGGTGGCCAAGGTCACCGACGAATTCCTCGGCATGCACTTCACCGACTACCTCTCGCTGCTGCAGGTCGGCAGCGGCTGGCAGATCATCAACAAGCTCTACTATCTGCACGAGTGACGTGGAACGCATCAGCCTGCGCGGTACGCCGGAAACCCTGCTGATCACCCTGTACGCCAAGGCGAAGGAGAGCGAGCTGCCCGACAGTCTGCTGCGCGACCGTTTCTCGCGGCGGGCCGTGGAGCAGATCGACTACGATTTCGCCCGCCTGCACATCGGCCGTGCCGAGCAGGTGGGTATCGCCTTGCGGGCGAAACTGTTCGACGACTGGGTGCGCGATTTCCTGGCGCGGTATCCGGCGTGCGTGGTCCTGCAGTTGGGCTGCGGGTTGGACAGCCGGGTGTTCCGAGTCGACCCGCCCTCCACCGTGCAATGGTTCGAGGTGGATTTCCCCGAAGTGATTGCGTTGCGCGAGCGCCTGTATCCCGCGCAGGAGAACTGCCACCTGCTGGCCACTTCGCTGACGGCGCCGGACTGGTGGCGTAGGGTGCCTACCGGGCGACCGGTGCTGCTCCTTTCCGAAGGCGTGCTGCCCTACGTGGAAGCGGATCAGGTTCCCAGGCTGCTGCGCGAGCTGGTGGCGTATTGCGAGCGGGGTGAACTGCTGCTCGACGGCTACAGTCGGCTGGGCATCCGCCTGTTGCAGTGGAACCCGATGATCCGTCGCACCGGCGCCGTGCTGCACTGGGGCATCGACGAGCCGCAGGAGCTGGAGCAGCAGGTGCCGTCCCTGCAGTTCGTCGATTCCATTGCCGCGTACGACCGTGCGCAGATCGCCCGGTTGTCCCTGGGCATGCGCCTTCTCTACGAGGTCACCCTGGCCATTCCGGCCATGCGCCGCCTGGGCCGGCTATTGCGCTATCGCTTCGGTTTGCCGGCCTAGGCGGAAGATGGCCGTGCCGACGCCTGGCTGCTTTACTGATGCGTCTACGACGACCTTGCGCAGGAGCGGTGCGATGAAGCTCGAGCCGTTGATGGAGATGAACGTGAAAGCCAGCGTGCCGGTGGATATCGGCCGCGTGCCGCAGGGGCAGCGGCTGATTTCGGCGGCGGGCGGCGGGACCTTCAAGGGCCAGCGGCTGAGCGGCGAAGTGCTGCCTGGTGGCGGCGACTGGATCCTGGTGGACAGCGACGGTGGCTGGCACCTGGAAGTGCGCCTGGTGCTGCGCACCGACGACGGCGCGCGTATCCTCATGCAGCACAATGGACTGCTGGTGGCCAACCCGAAGATCATTCACGCGGTCTCGCGGGGTGACAGTACCGAGTTCGGCGACACCTATTTCATGATCCAGCCGCGCTTCGAGGTCGGCGACGACCGCTACCGCTGGCTCAACCACCAGCTGGCGGTGGGCGAGGGGCGGCTGGGGCCCGGCTGGGTCGAATACCGTTTGTACTCTCTCGCCAATGGATGAGCGATGAAGAACAAGACTTGTCACACAGAGCGGGCACAGTGGGCGCATCAGGGATCCGGAGACGACGCCATGGCTCTGCCGCCTCACATGCAGCCCGACGACAAGGTCGTGCTGTTCGACGGTACCTGCCGGCTGTGCAATGGCTGGAGCCGCTTCCTCCTGCTGCATGACCGCGAGCGCCGCGTGAAGCTGTGCAGCGTGCAGTCCGCCGAAGGCCAGGCCATTCTCGACTGGTTCGGCCTACCCACCGAATACTTCGACACCATGCTCTACGTCGATGGCCGCGAAGGCTTCGAACGCAGCGACGCCTTCCTGCGGGTGATCGGCCAGTTGCCGGCGCCGTGGAACTGGTTGCGAGTGCTCTGGCTGGTGCCCCGACCGTTGCGCGACTGGTGCTACGACCGCGTCGCGCTCAACCGCTATCGTCTGTTCGGCCGCGAAGATATCTGCCTGATGCCGTCGCCACAGTACCGCGGGCGTTTTCTCGGCAATGACTAGCGCGGCCATCGCGCGGCTGGCGCTGGGGGTGGTGTTCCTCTATCACGGGCTGGTGCCCAAGCTGCTGTTCCTCAGCCCCGATGAAGTGCGGATGATCGAGGCCCACGGCTGGCCGTTGTCGACCCAGCGCATCGCCGAAGTGGCGGGAGCGGCCGAGATCGTCCTGGCCCTGGCCATCCTGCTGCTGCGCCGCAGTCGCTGGCCGCTATGGCTGGCGGTGATCGCGCTGGTCGGATTGCTGGCAGACGTGGCGTTGTTCGCCCCGGAATTGCTGCTGGGCGCGTTCAATCCGGTCTCCACCAATATTGCCGCCCTGGCGCTGTGCGCCATCGCCCTGCTGGGCGAGCGGGACGCGCATCGGGCGCGCCCCGCGCCGCTGCGTTAGAACGAACGGGAGACGCTGGCGACCACGGTCGCTGTGCACACATCGCCGAAGCCGAACTGCGTGCGGCATTCGTTCTGCGACAGGTCGGTGTCGATGTAGCTCACTGCCCAGTCGAAGCCCACCCATGCATGACTCAGCTTCGCCTCCCACTCGTGGTAGGTGTCGCGGGTGCTGCCGTCTCCGGAGAGGTAGAGCGGGTCCTTGGCGTCGTTGCGGCCGTAGCGCACGCGCAGCTTGAACTCGGCCGGCAGCTCGGCGTTGTAGGCCAGGTAGGTGTAGAGGTTGGCCTGGTCTTCGCCGAAGTAGGTGGGGTAATCGTTGCCATAGTAGGCCGCTACTTCGAAGCCATAGGCGTGGAGGATGGCGTAGGTGTCGCTCTGGTTGAACTGGCTTTCCTTCGGGTAGGCGTACTTGATGTAGCCCAGGTCCAGGGCGATGTCGTCGTTGGCCTGCCAGTACCAGCCGCCGTAGTAGTCGATTTCCTGACGGGTCTTCAGGCCGCCACCGAAATCGACGTTGGAACTCCACACGCCCAGGTAGGCGCCCGAAGCGTGCTGCAGTGTGGCGCCGACCTGCACGGCCGGGTCGTTCTGGGTCTGCGAGATGCCGCGGGTGCGGTAGTCGCTGAGCAGGGCGGTATCGATCTGCAGGTTGAAGTCATGGCCGAGCTCGACGGCCGGAGTGGAGGTGAACGGCGCGCAGGCGAGCAGCGCGCCGGCCAGCCAGAGGGGGCGATTCATGCGGGGAGTCCCTTTGTTGTGATTGTCTGTGGGCAGATGAAAAATCCCGCGCAGCACCGGCCCTCCCGGCTATGCCGAGGAGCGTGAAGGGAGTGCAGGGCTGGCGGGCAAGGCGCCGGGGCTGTTCAGACCCCGGCGCAGGAGCCCGGCTCAGAGAGCCGGTTGATCGTCGGCGCGGTAGACTTCGCGGCCTTCGAACAGGGTGCGAAGCACGCGCGCTTCGTCCAGTTGCTGGTCGGGCACGGTGAATACGTCGCGGTCGATCACCACCATGTCCGCCTGCTTGCCCGGTGCCAGGGTGCCGATCTTGTCGCCCAGGCCGATGGTCTGCGCGGCATTGCGGGTGTAGGCGTAGAACATGGTCTGGCGATCCACGCGCTCGGCGGCGTTGAGTACGCCTTCCTCACCCTGACGGGTGACGGCCTGGTAGATGGCCTTGAGCGGATCGGGCGTGGACACCGGCCAGTCGCTGGCGCCGGCAATGGTCGCGCCATTGTCCAGCAGGGACTTGGCCGGGTACATATAGCGGTAGGCCTCGTCGGCGATATAGGGCTTCACCAGCTCCACGGTGTAGGGTTCGGCGGTGGCCCAATCCAGCTGCATCGAAGCAATCACGTTCAGCTGCTTGAAGCGCGGGAAGTCCTTGGGGTTGACCAGTTGCAGGTGGGTGATCGAGTGGGTCACGCTGCTCTGCCGGTCCTTGCGTGCCTGGGCGAAGCCATTGAGGGATTCGCGTACCGCGCGGTCACCGATGGCGTGCACGTGCACCAGCCAGCCGCGCGCATCGGCGGCGCTGACCAGTTCGCCGAAGTGCTTCGGATCGATCAGCAGCTCGCCCGGCTTGTGGCTGTTCTTGTAGTCCTCCAGCAGCGCGGCGGATTGCGCGGGGAACTCGATCACACCATCGGCGAACACCTTGATGCCCGGCAGCGTCAGGTTCGGGATGCCCTGGAACTGCTGGCGGACCTTCTCGATCACGTCCAGGTCGGCCGGCGTGCTCTTCGGGTTGACCACCTGCAGTGCGGCGACGTGGGCGGTGAGCAGGCCATCGCGGGCCAGGTCGCGGTAAACCGGCAGCACGCCGACGGTCTTTTCGGTGGGCTTGATGGCGAACAGCGCCTCGCCAGGCGTGCCGTTGGCGGCCGGGTCCATCCAGGCGGTGATGCCGAGGCTGTTGTTGTACTTCACGGCAGCGATGCCGGCGCGGTCCATGGTGGCAGCGTCGGGAACCGGCATGGCGGCGGCGACCAGGTCGAACCCGGAGTCGACCAGGAAACCGGTGGGATTGAAGTCCTTGTCGTGGGCGACGTTCTGCTGCTCCAACGGGCTCAGGCCGCGCAGGCGCTTGGCGTCCAGCCCGGCGCGCTTGAGCATGGCGGCGTTGGCCCAGGCGGTGTGGTGGTCGCTGCCGATCAGTACCACCGGGGTGTCCTTCCACTCGCCCTGGTTGAAGCGCTTGGCCAGACCATCGGCCTGGGACCAGTAGGTGGAGTTCATGCCGTTCATGACCACCACGTCGTGCACCTTGGCCTTGCCGCTGTCGCGGTCCTGCTTCAGGCGCTTCTCGAAGGCGTCGAGGTCCATCTGCTCGTCCAGCAGGCTGGCGGAAATCAGCTCCAGGCCGCCGAAGATCGAGTGCGAGTGGCTGTCGATGAAGCCGGGCATCAGCACCTTGCCGGCCAGGTCGACCTGCTTGCTGGCGCTGCCGGCGAGCTTGCGGATGTCCTCGTTGGAGCCCACCTGCAGCACCTTGCCGCCGGCGACGGCCACGGCCTGCTGCAGCGGTTGGCCGGGCTCGGCGGTGAAGACCTTGGCGTTGTACAGGATCAGGTCTGCGTTCTGTGCCTGTGCTTCAAAAGTGCCGAGTGCGATGGCGAGCGCCAGCGCGCCCTTGAGCATGCCGTGCATGACTTCCCCTTGCTTTTCGTTGGATTATTGTTGGTCTGCGGCGCAGGCTACTGGCGGACCGAAGTGTGCGGAAGTCGCTGTCAGGCATAACACTTGTGAAGGATTAGCACGAATGACGATGGACAGATTCAGCAGCCTGGCGATGTTCGTCGCCAGTGCCGAGACCGGCAGTTTCAGCCGCGCTGCCGAGCAGTTGGGCAAGACGCCGTCGGCGGTGACCAAGGCGGTCGGCCAGCTGGAACTCGAAGTCGGCGCGCGCCTGTTCGAGCGCACCACCCGCAGCATGTCGCTCACCGAAGCCGGCCAGCTGTACCTGGACGGCGCGCGCGAGGTGCTGGCGCGGATGCGCGAGACCACCGAGGAAATCGCCCAGCTGCAACACAGCCTGCGTGGCGTGCTGCGCATCACCGGGCCGCTGATCGTCGGCCCGGTGTTCCTCGACCAGGCCTGCGCCGAATTCCTCGATCTGCACCCGGACGTGCGGCTGCAGGTGGACCTTTCCGACAGCTATGTCGACCTGCTTGACGGCCGCTACGACCTCGCCCTGCGCATGGGCAACAGCGACCTGCCGGGGCTGATTGCCCAGCCGCTGGCCGAAAGCCGCCTGGCCATGTGTGCCAGCCCCGCGTACCTGGAGCGGCGCGGCACGCCAAGGCACCCCAATGAGATCCCCGATCACGATTGCCTGGTCTATCGCCATCCGGCGCTGGATGATCGCTGGTGGTTCGACGTCGAGGGTGAACGTTTCTCGACCCCACGCACCGGCCGCCTGAACAGCGACAACCAGGCGGTACTGCTCACCGCCTGCCTGGCCGGGCACGGCCTGTTGCCGTGCCCGCGCTGGAGCGTGCTGGAGCACCTGCGCAGTGGCCGGCTGGTGACGGTGCTGGAGGACTACTTCTTCGAGCCGGACACCTTCGGCGCGCAGATCCTGGCGGTGTATCCGAGCAACCGCCGGGCGACCCGCAAGATCCACGCGTTCATCGAGCACCTGCGCGAGTATCTGCGCCGCGACGGCATTTTCTGATCGACTAGAGCAGCGCCCCCGCCCAGGCCGATACCAGCAGCAGGACCGCCATCAACTGGTTGAGCCGCTGCATCTGCAGCGGCGAGAGCAGGCGTTGGCTGCCGATGCCCAGGCCGGCCCAGACCGCCGTGCAGGGAATCGACACGAGGAAGAACAGCAGCGACAGCAACTGCACACGGTCCAGTCGATCCACGCCGTGGCCGGCGTAAACGCTGATCACTGCCAGCGCCATCATCCAGGTCTTGGGATTGACCAGTTGCAGTGCGGCAGCGCCGACCGCTCCCAGGCGCGCGGCGTCCGTGTCGCGCTCCAGGTCCGCTGGCGGGCTGCGGAAAATCTGCCAGGCCAGCCAGCTCAGCCAGAGCACGCCGACCACGCTCATCGCCTGTTGCACGCGCGGCGCACTGGCCAGTACCTCGCCCAGGCCGCTGCCCACCGCCAGCACCAGCGCCGCGGCGGCCGCGCAGCCGCCGAACATGATCGGCAACGCGGCGCTCCAGCCAAAGCGTGCGCTGTTGCTGAAGATCAGCAGGTTGGTCGGCCCCGGCGTGATCGAGGCGACGAAGGCGAAGAGGACGAAGGGCAGCCATTGGCCGAGCTGTGTGAGGTGCATGGCGGGAACTCCGGTAATCCGTGGGAGCTCATCTTCGCCAGTGCGGCGGGCTCAGTCTGGAAGCTTTGAGCAGCGCTTGCGGTAGTAAGCCGGTGTCACGCCATAGGCGCGGCGGAACCAGCGGCCGAGGTGGCTCTGGTCGGCGAAGCCAAGATCGGCGGCGATGTCTGCAGGTGCCAGACCCCGGCCGAGCAACTGCCGTGCGCGGGCCAGGCGCAGCTGGATCAGGTAGGCGTGGGGCGGCAGGCCGAAAGCCTGCTTGAACGCGCGGGTCAGGCGGAAGCGGTCGCAGCCGCTGGCGCGGGCCAGGTCGTCGAGGCCGATGTCGGCGGTCAGGTTGGCGTGCAGGAAGTCCCGCGCGCGTTGTGCCACCAGTGGCAGGTGAGCTTGCGTGGTGCCGCGCTGGCGCCAGTGCAGGTGGTGGGTCATGCCGTCGAGCAGTTCGTCCATGGCGCTCTGGCGCACGATTTTCAGGTCGTTGCCGTGCACGGCCTGGAAGGCATTGTCGATCCGCCTTGTCAGACGCGGATCATCGATCAGCAGCTCGGGCACGCTCAGCTGGCAGTTGCCCGGCGCCTCTTCGAACAGCGTGCCGATCTCGCGCTCGAGCCAGGGCGCATCGAGGTACAGGGTACGGTAGGTGAAGCCGCCCTCGGTGGGCGCTTCGCCGTCGTGGATGTCGCCGGGCTCAAGGAAGAACACCTTGCCGGTGGTACTGACGTAGCGCTGGTTGCGGCTGCGGAACTGCTGGACTCCGGATTCGGTGTAGCCGATCAGGTAGCTGTCGTGCCAGTGCGGGTCGTAGGCGTGGCCCTTGAAGTGCGCGCGCAGGCTCTGGATGCCGGTGTCGGCATCCTGCAGCAGGTCGATCCAGTTGTCTTTGTGCATGGGCCGCCTCCGCACCGCTTGCCCGGTCGGCCAGCATAGCGCGCGCAGGGTGGCTGTCTGGAAGATTCGTGCAGCCGGTGGTCGCGTGTCGTGAATCTTTCGCGCCGACGATAGGATGCACCCACGAGACAGTACGCACTCCAGGAGGGAGCCGATCATGGGGCAGGAATACAACCTGATGTTGATCGTCGCTGCGGCGCTCAGCGCTATCGCCGCTGCCGCGCACGTCGGCGTCGTGCTGGTCGGGCCGCGCTGGTATCGCCTGTTTGGCGCCGGGGAAAAGCTCGCGAGGGCAGCCGAGGCCGGGCGGGTCTACCCGGCGCTGATCACCTTCGGCATTGCCTTCGTGCTGTTCACCTGGGCCGCCTACGCACTTTCCGGGGCTGGAGTGCTGGCGCCGTTGCCGCTGCTGCGCCCAGCGCTGGTGGCGATCTCGCTGGTCTACCTGCTGCGCGGCGTGGCCGGCCCGTTCATCCTCAAGGGCACCGGGCGCAGCCAGCGCTTTATCTACGTCAGCTCGGCGATTTGCCTGGGGTTCGCGCTCGTGCACGGGGTTGGGTTGGCGCAGGTGTGGGGGCAGGTGGGGTAGCGACGCACCTTCCCAGTTGAGTTTTCGGTTTGCCAGGGAGCGCCCGTTGCAGGCGCTCCCTGATTTGTCCGATCAGCCGGCGGCGGCCTCGAAGCTGTCGCTGCGCGCCATGCGCCAGATGCGCTCGTAGAACTCGCCCTCGATGTTGCCTGAGAGCAGCTCGCCGGGTTTGAGGAAGTAATGCAGGTGCGAGAACAGGCGGATCTCGGTGGCCGAGACGCGGCGCACCAGGTGCTTGGCTTCCAGCTGCGACGGGTGCTGGAGGCCGGCGGCGGCGAGCATCTCGGCCAGGCCTTTGAGCGTGTTGCGATGGAAGTGGTAGACGCGCTCGGCCTTGTCCGGCACCACCAGGGCGCGTTGGCGCAGCGGGTCCTGGGTGGCGACGCCGGTGGGGCACTTGTTGGTGTGGCAGCTTTGCGACTGAATGCAGCCGATGGCGAACATGAAGCCGCGCGCCGAGTTGGCCCAGTCGGCGCCCATGGCCAGCACACTGGCGATGTCGAAGGCGCTGACGACCTTGCCGCTGGCGCCGATGCGGATCTTGTCGCGCAGGTTCAGGCCGACCAGGGTGTTGTGCACGAACAGCAGGCCCTCGCGCATCGGCAGGCCCATGTGGTCGGTGAACTCCAGCGGTGCGGCGCCGGTGCCGCCTTCCTTGCCGTCGACGACGATGAAGTCGGGGAGGATGCCGGTCTCGTGCATGGCCTTGGCGATGCCCATGAATTCCCATGGATGGCCGATGCACAGCTTGAAGCCCACCGGTTTTCCGCCGGATAGCTCGCGCAATTGGACGATGAAGTCGAGCAGGCCGTGGGGCGAGTCGAAGGCGCTGTGGGAGGAGGGCGAGATGCAGTCCTGGCCCATGGGCACGCCACGGGTGGAGGCGATTTCCGGAGTCACCTTGTGCTTGGGCAGGATGCCGCCGTGGCCGGGCTTGGCGCCCTGGCTGAGCTTGATCTCGATCATCTTCACCTGCGGGTCGACTGCCTGCTTGGCGAAGCGCTCGGGGCTGAAGGTGCCGTCGTCGTTGCGGCAGCCGAAGTAGCCGCTGCCCAGTTCCCAGGTCAGGTCGCCGCCGTACTCGCGGTGGTAGGGGCTGATGCTGCCTTCGCCGGTGTCATGGATGAAGCCGCCGAGCTTGGCGCCCTTGTTCAGCGCGCGAATGGCGTTGGCGCTGAGCGAGCCGAAGCTCATCGCCGAGATGTTGAACACCGAGATGGAGTAGGGCTGCTTGCACTCCGGGCCGCCGACGGTGACGCGGAAGGTGCAGGGGTCGGCCACCGGCGCGGGGCGGATGGAGTGGGCGATGAACTCGAAGCCCGACTGGTAGACATCGATCAGGGTGCCGAAGGGTTTGTCGGCGGTCTCGTTCTTCGCCCGCGAGTACACCAGGGCGCGCTGGGCGCGGGAGAAGGGCAGGGCCTCCTGGTCGCCTTCGAGCAGGTACTGGCGGATCTCCGGGCGGATGGCTTCCACCAGGTAGCGGATGTTGCCCAATACGGGGTAATTGCGGCGTACCGCGTGGCGTTCCTGCAGCAGGTCGAAGACCCCGAGCACACTCAGGGCGAAGGTGGTGAGGGTGAAGGGCCACACCCAGTCATGCCCGAGGAAGGGCAGGCTGAGCACGGTGAACAGGACGCACGCGGCAAAAAAGGCATAGCGGCTGAGGAGCGACAGGTTCATGGAATCTCCAGTCGTCGGGCTTTGATCACGGTAAGGTTGGCCAAAAGGGCCGTCACAGAGCATGGCAGGCATCGTGCGAACGTGCCTGGGCAAAGGTCAATGCAGCGGGCTTTCGGAAGATTTTCTAGTTCTGGCGGGCATCGACGGTAGCCCGAAGTTGGAAAAAAAGAAAGCAAGCTAACGATTTTATCCGGGGCTGAGAAAGCCTGTTTCGGGCACTGCAAGAAATCTTGTGTCTGGGCTGTTCGCGAGCAAGCTCGCTCCTACAGGACTGAAGCCGGTGCGCTCTTCGTAGGAGCGAGCTTGCTCGCGAACCACCATTCACTCGGGCTAACAGGCAATCACGTTGACCGCCAGCCCACCCTTCGCCGTCTCCTTGTACTTGTCCATCATGTCGCGACCGGTGTCGCGCAGGGTGTCGATGGCCTTGTCGAGGCTGACCAGGTGCTGGCCGTCGCCGCGCAGGGCGAGCTGGGCGGCGTTGATGGCCTTGAGCGAGGCCATGGCGTTGCGCTCGATGCAGGGCACCTGCACCAGCCCGGCGACCGGGTCGCAGGTGAGGCCGAGGTTGTGCTCCAGGCCGATTTCGGCGGCGTTCTCCACCTGTTCCAGGCTGCCGCCGAGGACTTCCGCCAGCCCTCCGGCGGCCATGGCGCAGGCCGAGCCGACTTCACCCTGGCATCCGACTTCCGCACCGGAAATGGAGGCGTTGAGCTTGCACAGGATGCCAATGGCGGCGGCGGTCAGCAGGTAGCGCTCGATGCCATCGGCGTTGGCGTTGCTGTCGTAGCGCGCATAGTAGTGCAGCACCGCCGGGACTATCCCGGCCGCGCCATTGGTGGGAGCGGTCACCACGCGCCCGCCGGCGGCGTTCTCCTCGTTCACCGCCAGCGCCCAGAGGTCCACCCAGTCCAGGGCGCCCAGGGTGGTGGCGATGAGGTTGCCGCTGTCCGCTTCGTTCAGCCGGCGGAACAGCATGGGCGCCCGGCGTCGCACCTTGAGGCCGCCGGGCAGCGTGCCTTCGGTTTCCAGGCCACGGTTCACGCAGGCCTGCATTTCATCCCAGATGTGCGCAAGGCCGGCGTGGATTTCCGCTTCGCTACGCACGGCCAGCTCGTTCGCCCACATCAGGTCGCTGATGCGTTTGAAACCGTGTTCATGACACAGGCGCAGCAGTTCCTCGGCGCTGTGGAACGGGTAGGGCATGGGGTTGCCCTGCAGCGCGCGGTCGGTGTTGAAGTCCTGCGCGTCCACCACGAAACCGCCGCCAACCGAATAACAGATGCGCTCGGCCAGCAGCTTGCCGTTGTCGTCCAGCGCCCGCAGGCGCAGGCCGTTGGGGTGGGCGGGCAGGCTGTCATCGTGGAAGACCAGCTGGCGTGCCGGGTCGAAGTCGATCTCCTGCACGCCGCCCAGGCGCAGGCGATGGCGCAGCAGGATGTCCTCCACCTGCGGGGCGAGGGCGGCGGGGTCGGCCTCGGCCGGGTCAATGCCGAGCAGGCCGATCAGGCAGGCACGGTCGGTGGCGTGGCCCTTGCCGGTGGCGCTGAGGGAACCGTACAGATGCACCTCCACAGCGGCGGTACGGCTGAGCAACTCGGCATCGCGCAGGCGGTCGACGAACTCGCGGGTGGCGCGCATCGGTCCTACGGTGTGGGAGCTGGATGGCCCGACGCCGGGCTTGAACATGTCGAAGACGCTGAGGCTCATGGCATTCCTCCTGTCCTCAAGCATGGACCCGCACAGGCACGATTGCTCACCCGCCGCTCGACGGCAGGCTGCAAGGGTGCCCGTTGGGCATGGTTCGTTCTTACGGGAGAGTGCGTAGGATGGGTGGAGCGCAGCGATACCCATGCTGCTGGCGCCGTGATTGATGGGTATCGCTACGCTCCACCCATCCTGCAAAAACGCTGTCAGCCCTGCGCCTGGAGGAACAGCGAGAACAGTTCCGACTGCGACTTGATCCCCAGCTTGGCGTACATGTGCTTGCGGTGCACCTTCACCGTCTCGGCGGAGATCGCCAGCTTGCGGGCGATCTCTTTGCTCGAGCAGCCGCTGAGCATCAAGCGGCCGACTTCCAGCTCACGGGCGGTGAGCGGGGTTTCCATCTGCTGGGCGGTGGACTCCAGGCGGTTCTGCCAGCGCGGCGGCGGGGGAGCCTCCTGCACTTCGCGCTCGAAGACCATGCGCTGGCGCATCAGCCCGGCGACCCAGGGTTGCACCAGGGCGAGCAGGGCGATCTGCTCCGGGGTGAAGCGGCCCTTGCTGCCTACCGAGCAGCACAGGGTGCGCTCGCCGTCGAGCTGCACGTTGATCTGCACTTCGTCGGCGACCACGTTGAGGCTGAAGTAGCGCTGGAAGTAGTCGGTCTGCTCGAACATCTCCGGTGCCACGTCATCGAGGCGGAACAGCCCGCTGCCGGGCGCCTCGCGGCTGGCGATGTAGAAGGGATCGAGCAGATAGAGGCCCTTGAGGTAGTCCTGGAACAGTGGATCGGGGCCGCCATCCTCGCCTGGACATTCTGCGAATACCTGGGGGCGACCATCGCTGAAGAGCAGCACCACCCAGCTGTCGAAGGGGACATACTGACCCAGCAGGCGCACCAGAGAGGTCCAGAAGTTCGGCTTGTCCAGCGCCTCGATCAGCTGCCCGACCGAACGATGCCAGGCGATATCCTGAAGGGAAAGGCTCATGACTCTACCCCCGATGGGTTACCACGCGGGCGTAATTACCCGGTGATGGCACGCCCGGCATACTCGGTGGATGCCTTGAGCCGGCGCGGTGCGCATTTTGACCCTTTTGCGTTGCGCGGTCACTGGAATACAAGAATCCGAGGAAGCCCCATGAAAGTAGAACTCGTCCAACTCGCCGGCCGTGATGGCGACGTGGTCTGGAACCTGGCCCGCACCCTGGAGGCCATCCACGCCTGCGCCGACGACACCCAGCTGGTGGTGTTCCCCGAGACCCAGCTGACGGGCTTCCCCACCGAGCAGAACATCGCCGCCATCGCCGAGCCGGTGGACGGCCCCAGCGTGCAGGCTGTTCAGCGTGCCGCACGGGAGAAGAACACTGCCGTCGCGGTGGGCTTTGCCGAAGCTGCCGATGGCCGCTTCTACAACACCACGCTGCTGATCACTCCCGAAGGCATCGCCCTGAAATACCGCAAGACGCACCTGTGGGCGTCGGACCGCGGCATCTTCACCCCCGGCGACCGCTACGCCACCTGCCTGTGGAACGGCATCCGCGTGGGCATCGTGATCTGCTTCGACATCGAATTCCCCGAGTCCGCCCGTGCCCTGGGCCAGCTCGGTGCCGAGCTGATCATCGTGACCAACGGCAACATGGACCCCTACGGCCCGACCCACCGCACCGCGATCATGGGCCGCGCCATGGAAAACCAGGCCTATGCCGTGATGGTCAACCGCGTTGGCGAAGGCGATGACGGCCTGGTATTCGCCGGCGGCAGTGCGGTGGTCGACCCCTACGGCCAACTGATCGTCGAAGCCGGCCGCGAAGAGTGCCGGCAGATCGTCGAGCTGGATTTCGAGCGCCTGGCGCAATCGCGCCGCGACTACAGCTACCTGGCCGAGCGCCGTTTCGTGCTGCCGGGCGAGATGCGCGAGCACGACGATGGCCTGCGCGAGCTGATCATTCCCGCCTGAGTTTCCCCTCCGGCCTTCTGCAGGGCCGGGGCGCAGGGCAGCGCCGATACAGCGTTATTTCAAGATCGACGGGCGACGAGAGCGCCCGCGGGGCCTGCGGGTGAGCGCAGGCCAGCAACTTAGTACTGCCATAACAAACACAACGCGGAGTAAGCAGTAATGGCTCGACTCAAACGAACCCTGTCGCTGGGTTCGGTGGTGCTGTTCGGCATCGCCTACATGACCCCGATCATCGTCCTCGGCACCTTCGGCATCCTCGCCGACGTCACTCGCGGCGTAGTCCCCTCGGCCTACCTGGTCGCCTCCGTGGCCATGCTCTTCACCGCGCTCAGCTATGGGCGCATGGCCGCCGCCTTCCCGGTGGCGGGCTCGGCCTATACCTACGTGCGCAAATCGATCAGCCCGAAACTGGGCTTCCTCGCGGGCTGGGCCGTGCTACTGGATTACCTGTTCCTGCCGATGGCCATCTGGCTGATCGGCGCGGCCTACCTGCATTCCGCCTTCCCGGCCGTGCCCCAGGCCCTTTGGGTACTGGCGTTCATTGGCGTGACCACCGCGATCAACGTGGTCGGCCTGCGCCTGGCGAAGAACATCAATGGCGTGCTGATGCTGGTGCAGTTCCTGGTGCTGATTGCCTTCGTCGGCCTGGCCATCCACTACATCATGGGGGATGGCAGCCGCCCGCTATGGACCCTGGAACCCTTCCTCAAGGAAGGCACCCAGCTGCCGCTGATCATGGGCGGCGCGGCCATCGCCTGCTATTCCTTCCTGGGCTTCGACGCGGTCAGCACCCTGACGGAAGAAACCCACGAACCGCGCAAGACCATTCCGCGCGCCATCCTGCTGATCACCCTGATTGGCGGCGGCATCTTCATCGCCGCCAGCTACTTCGTACAGCTCGCGCACCCGTCGGTGGAGTTCCAGAACGCCGATTCCGCCGCGTATGAAATCGCCCGCAACATTGGCGGCGACCTGTTCGTCAGCTTCTTCCTGATCGGCCTGATCGTCGGCCAGTTCACCTCCGGGCTGTCGGCCCAGGCCAGCGCCTCGCGCCTGCTGTTCGCCATGGGCCGCGACGGCGTGCTGCCGCGCCCGTTCTTCGGGCGCATCAGCAAGCGCTTCGAAACCCCGGTGAACAGCATCGTGCTGTGCGGCGTGGTGGCCCTGCTGGCACTGCACATGGACGTCACCACCTCCACCTCGTTCATCAACTTCGGCGCCTTCCTGGCCTTCAGCCTGGTGAACCTCTCGGTGATCTTCCACTACTACCTCAACGCCGAGCGCCGCGGCCTGCGTGAGCTGGTGCTGTTCCTGCTGTTCCCGCTGATCGGCCTGCTCGCCGACCTGTGGCTGATGGTCAGCCTCGACCACCTGGCGATCTGGCTCGGCGCCACCTGGCTGGTGCTCGGTGTGATCTACCTGGCGGTGATTACCAGTGGCTTCCGCCAGCAACCGCCGGAGATGCATTTCGAGGAGGCGTGAGCCCCGCGCGGGGCTATGCTGGGGACTCCGAGTCGTGATGCCCGAGGAGATCCCGCCATGCCCCGCCTCACCCTCTACCATTCGCCCCAGACACGCTCCAGCGGCACCCTGGTGCTGCTGGAAGAACTGGGCGCCGAGTACGACCTCGAACTGATCAACATGAAGGCCGGCGAGCAGCGCAAGCCGGCGTACCTCTCGGTCAACCCGCTGGGCAAGGTCCCGGCGATCCGCCTCGGCGAATCGCTGGTCACCGAGCAGGGCGCGATCTTCATCTACCTCGCCGACCTGTTCCCCCGAGCGAATCTCGCTCCGGCCCTTGACGACCCGCTGCGCGGCCCCTACTTGCGCTGGCTGGTGTTCTACGGGTCCAGCTTCGAGCCGGCCATCGTCGACCGAGCCCTGAAGCGCGATGCCGCCCCACAGGCCATGAGCCCCTACGGCGATTACGACAGCGTGATGCGCGCCCTCGCCGAGCAGCTGGAAACCGGCCCCTACCTACTGGGTAACCGCATGACCGCCGCCGATGTGCTGTGGGGTGCAGCCCTGCGCTGGACCATCGGTTTCGGCGTGGTGCCCAAGCTGCCGGTGTTCGAACGGTATGTGGAGCTGGTGACCTCGCGCCCGGCCTTCAAACGGGTGTGGGAGCGGGATGTGCAGTGGGCGGAGGAACACGCCCGTGCGGCAGAAGCAAAAGCGCCCTGACACCGGACTAAGTACCGGGCCAGAGCCATAGGAGAAATTCCGTCTGCCGTGGCGGTCCCGCCGCGTTTTGCGGAATCGGTCTCAGGTAATGTGGGAAGATTCCTTTTTTCTTGTGGCCTTATTTTCTGCCGCAGCACGTTGGTCAATGATGGCCTCAACGCCGCGTAACCCCATCACTCGGCGCTGCTGGAACCATAAGAACCACAGGTGTTGATCGACGATGTCCCCGATGGCCCATCCGCAAGGATGGGCCTTTTTTTGCGCTTCAGCGCCGCAGCAGGTAGCGCAGCAGTCCGAGGAATGTGGCGGCCCAGGCGGCCAGGGCGATGTAGGTGAGCGCCTGTATGACTGGCAGGAGCACTTGTTGATGCAACAGCGGCAGGACGTTGAACGAGGCGACGCAGAACATGCCCAATGGGAACACCACTGACCAGTTCTGCAGGTCGTAATGGATACCGATGCCATAGCGCACCCGGTGGGTGACGAAGACCAGTATCAGGAACGGAATCCACCAGCAGGCGAAAGCGCCGACAAAGACCGACAGCCCGAGGATGAAGGGCGCGAGGGACTGGATCAGCGCGCTGTCGGCTCCGGCTGTCAGCAGGCGTGCGCCGGCCAGCGTGGAAATCGCCAGGGCGCCCATGTTGATCCAGTAGGAAGGCGATAGCTCACCCGCCTCCAGGTCGAGGAACAGCCAGCGGTAGAGGATCTGCGACATGATCAGCACGTACAGCATGATGCCGATCATGTAGGCCGCCACGCAGACGAACAGGATCAGCTCTGGATCGGCAAAGCGCGTCGCCAGGTAGCTGCCAAGCACACAGATCGAGGCGCTGGACACCGTGCACAGCAGCCAGGTGCCGTTCAGGCCCTGCTCCAGGGTGGGTTTGTGCTGGGTAAGTGTGACGCCGGCGAGCATCGCGTACATGCACAGCAGCCAGAGCGGCCCGGCGAACAACCACAGGGCCTGCGCGATGGCGTGCTGATCGACCAGCACGATGAACTGCACGCCCAGCACGTTTGTACCGGCCACCAGGGTGAGGAAGCCAGGGCCGCGCGCGTGGTGGGTGAGGTCCTGCCACATCCGTCCTGGATAGCGGATCAGCCGATACAGGCTGCACGACAGACACAGCGCGTACTGCAGGATGTTGAGCCAGAACAGGCCGAGTGCCACTGGCTGCAGGCCGATCAGATGGCAGGCCAGGGATACGATACCGGTCGCCATGACCAGCGCGAAGTAGCTGGGTGGAAAGTCCTTGAGCACGGGAAATTCTCCTGGGAGGGGGCTTTCCTATACCGCCATGCGCTCGCGGCGTCCCCGCTCTGGAGCCTTGCCCACAGGTCGGGCAGGCACTTTGCGAAGGAGGCACGGTGTCAGATCAATGCTTCGCTGCGCTGACACCTTCCAGTGTGGCGAAAGAGGTGTCCTTCGCCGTCAGCAGGAAATCGCGCATGAATGGCGCATCCAGCATGTCGGCGCGAATGGCCGCGAACAGCGTGCAGTACAGGCCTTTCTCCCCCAGGCGCTTGGCCGTCACATAGCCCCGCGAGCTGTATTCGTGCAGTGCCCAGTTGGGCAGGCTGCAGACGCCGCGCCCGGACGCCACCAGCTGCATCATCATCACCGTCAGTTCCGAGGTGCGCACCTGAGCCGGCTCGACGTCGGCGGGTTCGAGGAAGCGGGTGAAGATGTCCAGGCGATCACGCTCGATGGGATAGGTGATCAGCGTCAGATTGGCCAGGTCGTCCGGGACGATGAAGGACTTGCCGGCCAGCGCATGGTGGTTATCCACCGCCAGCAGCGCCTCGTAGGTGAACAGCGGCACGTAGGTAATGCCGGCGATCTCCACCGGGTCTGAGGTCACCACCAGGTCCAGGTCGCCGCGGGCCAGCGCCGGGAGAGGGGCGAAGGAGAAGCCGGAGGCGAGGTCCAGCTCCACTTCCGGCCAGGCGTCGCGGAACTGGTCGATGGTCGGCATCAACCACTGGAAGCAGCTGTGGCACTCGATGGCCATGTGCAGGCGACCGGCAGTGCCGCCGGCCAGGCGCGCCAGGTCGCGCTCGGCGCCGCGCAGTTGCGGCAGCACGGCGTCAGCCAGTTGCAGCAGGCGCAGGCCGGCGCTGGTGAAGCGCACCGGCTTGGTCTTGCGGATGAACAGGGACAGGCCGAGGCGTTCCTCCAGTTCCTTGAACTGGTGGGAGAGGGCGGACTGCGTCAGGTGCAGGCGCTCGGCGGCCTCCACCAGGCTGTCGGCTTCGCGCAGGGCATGCAGGGTTTTCAGGTGACGGAGTTCAAGCATGGCGCGACCTCGCCTCACTATGAGGAAATCTTGATAAAACAGCGGAGCAATTGAGCTGGTCTCATGATAAGCCGGCGACTGGCACTTCACCAGCACGCGTTCGCCGGCCCTGATTCACCGGGCTGGTATCACCAGCTCAGGTAGAACATGCCCTTGGCCAGCAGCACGATCAGCACCACGTGGGCGAAGACGCTGTAGTGGATGCGCCGGGAGCGCTGGCCGGTCATCCGCCCCACGCGGAACGAGTACATGGCGAAGATGAAATGCCCCAGGACGCTGGCGGCCAGCAGCAGCTTGAGGCTGAGCAATGTGGCGAAGGGCGATGCCAGGGGGGCGGCCAGCATCGGCGCGTAACGCAGGTGCAGCATGCCCAGGCCGCTGCCGAACAGGGTCAGGATCACCCAGGGCATCACTCGGCGCAGACGACGACCCAGCGCTCCCTCGACCATTTTCATCGCCCGTGCCGGAACATGGCGGTGGACGCTTTCCAGAATCAGCACTTCGAAGAACACCGTACCGACGAACAGGATTGCGGCGAACAGGTGCAGCACCAGCAGAATGGGGTAGGCCATGGCGAAACGTCCGAGCGGGGGCTCCTATCTTCGCGACTGTTGGGGCTGATTGCCCTTGATCCCTGTCATGGGAAGTCGGGAAGGGCCGTCGGTGACCGCTCAGCGCCTTTCATCAAACTGTCACGGACCTGTGGCAGAGCGAGCGACGGAAATTCATCAGAATCGCGCTCAACTGGGGTTTTGCGTTCCGGATTTTCATTCATGCGTGCTTTTCTTCTGGCGGTCGCTCTTTTCTGCGGCCTGTCCTCTCTCTCTTTTGCCGATCGGGCGGTTGCCGCCGATCGCTGCGATGCGCGAGTGCCGACCGAACTGGTCGACCTGGGCGACGTGCGTCTGGCTTACCAGAGTATCGGCCGTCCGCAGGACCCGACGCTGCTGCTGGTCATGGGGCTGGGCGGCCAGCTGATCCACTGGCCGGACGAAGTGGTCGAGGCGCTCTGCCAGCAGGGCTTCCGGGTGATCCGCTACGATAACCGCGATGTCGGGCTGTCTTCGTGGCGCGTTCCTACACCCAGCGGCAACCTGACCTACGAAGTTATCCGCTACCGCCTCGGCTTGCCCGTGAGTGCGCCCTACAGCCTGACCGACATGGCTGGCGATGCCCTGCACCTGCTCGACGCGTTGCATGTCGAGCGCGCCCACGTATTGGGCGCGAGCATGGGCGGGATGATCGCCCAGCATGTGGCCGACATGGCGCCCGACCGTGTGATCAGCCTGACGCTGGTGATGACCAGTTCCGGCGCCGAAGGCCTGCCGGCGCCCAGCGAGTCGCTGCTGCGTCTGCTCGCCCGACGTGAAGCGGCCAGCCGCGAACAGGCCATCGAGCAGCAGGCTGACCTGCTGGCAGCCCTCGGCAGCCCGGAAGTGCGCGACGATCGTCAGCAATTGCTGCAGCAGGCGGCGCGTTCCTACGACCGTGCCTTCAACCCTGAAGGCGTGCAACGGCAGATGCTGGCGATCCTCGCCGAACCGAGCCGCGTGGAACTGCTCAACCGCCTGAATGTGCCAACCCTGGTGGTCCATGGCACCGCCGACCCGCTGCTGCCGGTCATGCATGGTGTGCACGTGGCGGCGCACATCCGCGGCTCGGTGCTCAAGCTGATTCCCGGCATGGCGCATCGCTTCCAGGAAGACTTCAAGGAACCGCTGCTGGGCGCGGTGCTGCCTTACCTGCGCGAGCACCAGGGCGGCGGGCACGTCGCCCAGCTCTGAGACGAGGCATCACCGGCAAGGGTTCAGTGCAGGCGCACCCAGACGAACACCAGCAGCGAGGCCGCTACCAGCCAGGCCAGCGCGGCCATCGCCAGCGACAACTCCAGACGCAGGCGATCCACCATCAGGTAGAGCGCGGCGAGGTAGACGAAGTAGGGGATGATCGACCACATGCCGAACAGGATGGTGGTTTTCAGGTCGTCCAGCGAACGGCTCTTGCCGACGATGTAGTGGGCGATCAGGGCGAAGGTGGGGAACAGCGGCACCAGACCGGCGATGTAGTAATTGCGCGTCTTCGACAGCACGGCGAGGATCAGCACCACGCCGGCGCCGATAGTTGCCTTGAGGATCAGGTCCACGTCGTTCCCTTATGCGGCGACGCCACCGGGGCGGTGGCGTCGGGGGATGGTTGGTGGATTATCCGCGAGACGGGCTTCCCGCTCCAATTCGACGTTCAGGCAACCTGCGTACTCGGTTCCAGTGGACTTTCGCTGCCGAGGAATTGTTCCAGACGTTCCCGCTGCCGGGCATTGAGGAACAGGCCGAGCTTGGTACGGCGCCAGAGGATGTCATCGGCGTCGCGCGCCCACTCCTCGTGGACCAGATATTCCACTTCCCGTGCATAGAGCCCGGCGCCCAGGTGTTCGCCCAGCTCGCTGAGGTTGTGCGCGCCGTCCAGCAGTGTCCAGATGCGGCTGCCGTAGGTGCTGGCCCAACGGCGGGCGAGGGCAGGGTCGAGCTGGCGCAGGCGATCCATCAACTGAATGGCCAGGTCTTCCACCGTGGTCATCGCCTCGCCGCCGGGTAGCGGGGCGTCGGCGGTCCAGCGTGGTTTCATCACGCCGGCAAAATGCGGGGCCAGCTGCTCCAGCGCGGCTTCGGCGAGCTTGCGGTAGGTGGTCAGCTTGCCGCCGAACACCGACAGCAGCGGCGCTTCGCCGGGGGTGTTGTCCAGCGCCAGGGTGTAGTCGCGGGTCACGGCCGAAGGATCGTCGGATTCGTCGTCGCACAGCGGGCGCACGCCGGAGAAGCTGCGCAGGATGTCCTGGCGGTCCAGCTGGCGCTTGAAGTGGGCGTTGACCACGTTGAGCAGGTAGTCGGTCTCTTCGTCGCTGATGCTGATCTTCGCCGGGTCGCCCTGGTATTCGCGGTCGGTGGTGCCGATCAGGGTGAACTGGCGCAGGTAGGGGATGGCGAAGACGATGCGCCGGTCCTCGTTCTGCAGGATGTAGGCGTGCTCGCCTTCGTACAGGCGCGGCACGATCAGGTGGCTGCCCTGGATCAGGCGGATGCCGTAGGGCGGCTTCTGCCGCAACTCTTCGCGCAGGAATCGGTCGACCCACGGGCCGGCGGCGTTGACCAGCGCGCGGGCGCGTACCGAATACAGGCTGCCGTCGCGGCGCTCGAGGTGGAGGTGCCACAGCCCCTTGCTGCGGCGGGCGCTGACGCAGCGGGTGCGCGGATGGATGTGGGCGCCGTTCTCGCGGGCGGACATGGCGTTGAGCACCACCAGGCGCGCGTCGTCCACCGAGCAGTCGGAGTATTCGAAACCGCGAGTGATCTCGGCCTTCAGCGGGCTGTCGAGGCCGAAGCGCAGGCCGCGGGAGGCCGGCAGCTTCTCGCGCTTGCCCAGGTGGTCATAGAGGAACAGGCCGGCGCGGATCATCCACGCCGGGCGCAGATGCGGACGGTGCGGCAGCACGAAGCGCAGCGGGTGGACGATGTGCGGCGCCTTGGCCAGCAGCACTTCGCGCTCGGCGAGGGCTTCTCGGACCAGGCGGAATTCGTAGTGCTCCAGGTAGCGCAGGCCGCCGTGGATCAGCTTGCTGCTGGCGGAGGAGGTGTGGGCGGCGAGGTCGTGCTGTTCGCAAAGGAACACCGACAGCCCGCGACCGGCGGCGTCTGCCGCGATCCCCGCGCCATTGATACCGCCACCGATGACGGCCACGTCATAGACTTCGGCCAGGGGCGCGTGGCGCTTGCTGGTTGGGTTCATGGGGGCCGCCTTGGGGATTGAAAGTGAATCTTTTGATGTTCGTTTTCGAAAATATCCTAGTTCAGTGAATGAAATATGACCAGCCCTGAGCGCGAATTCGCGCAGGCATTCGTCTGAATGTTCGAAAGTGAAGGCGGTGAGTGCGGCTCAGACCAGTTCCAGCTGGACCTTGTGCTGCTGCATCAGGCGCACCACGACGGTGGGCGGCGGGCTGTCGGTGAACACCCGGCTGACCAGGGAGATCGGGCCCAGGCGCACCACGGCGTTGCGCCCGAACTTGCTGGAGTCGGCGGCGAGGAAGACCTGTCGGGCGTTGTCGATGAGGGCGCGGGAGACGCGCACTTCCTGATAATCGAAGTCCAGCAGGCTGCCGTCTTCGTCGATGCCGCTGATACCGACCACGGCGAAGTCGACGCGGAACTGCTCGATGAAGTCTACCGCTGCCTGGCCGACCACGCCGCCGTCGGCGCGCACGGTACCGCCGGCGATCAGCACTTCGAAGTCGTCCTTGCCGGCGAGGATGCTGGCGACGTGCAGGTTGTTGGTGATGACCTTGAGGTTCTGGTGGCCGAGCAGGGCGCGGGCGATGGCTTCAGTGGTGGTGCCGATGTTGATGAACAGCGAGGCGTTGTCCGGGATGTGCGCGGCGATGGCGTCGGCGATGCGTTGCTTCTCGTCGCGCATCTGGTCGGCGCGGGTGTTGTAGGCGGTGTTCTCGATGCTCGAGTCCCAGGCCGCGCCGCCGTGGTAGCGACGCAGCAGGTTCTGTTCGGCGAGTTGGTTGATGTCGCGGCGGATGGTCTGCGGGGTGACGGCGAACTGCTGGGCCAGCTCCTCGATGCTCAGGTAGCCGCGTTCGCGGACCAGGTCGAGGATGCTTTGCTGTCGAGGGGGCAGGTTCATGCGGTGCGCTCGTGCGGACGGGCCGGGAGGGCAAGGATGCCGTACCGCGGCCTCTCTGTCATGCCAGGCGGGTTCGGCGCGGGCGCTTTCCCTCTCCCTAACCCTCTCCCTGAAGGGAGAGGGGACTGAGCGGCATCAAGCGGAGCACCAAGCTGGCCGGTCACTCCGAACGGCTTCCTCTCCCTTCTGGGAGAGGGCGGGGGAGAGGACTGTGCTTCGCTCAGGAATTTCCCTGGTCCGTAGGATGGGTGGAGCTTGCGATACCCATCAGCGCTGCTCGCACGGTCATCGATGGGTATCGCTTCGCTCCACACCATCCTACGGTGCCGGCAATGCGTTCAGTCTTCGGCCGCCCAGCCGCGCGTTCGCTCCACGGCCTTCTTCCAGCCCTTGTACAACCGCGCGCGCTCAGTCTCGTCGCAGGCCGGCTGGAACACTCGCTCGATCACCGCCTTGTTCTTCAGTTCGTCCAGGCCGCCCCAGAAGCCGCAGGCCAGGCCCGCCAGCACGGCGGCGCCGAGGGCGGTGGTCTCGCGCATCTGCGGGCGCTCCACCGGGGTGCCGAGGATGTCGGCCTGGAACTGCATGAGGAAGTTGTTGGCCACCGCGCCGCCGTCCACGCGCAGGGCGCGCAGCGGTTCGCCGGCGTCCTGCTGCATGGCATCAAGCACGTCGCGGGTCTGGTAGGCGATGGATTCCAGGGTGGCGCGGATCAGGTGGTCGGCCTTCACCCCGCGGGTCAGGCCGAACAGCGCGCCGCGGGCATAAGGGTCCCAGTAGGGCGCGCCAAGGCCGGTGAAGGCGGGGACCAAGTAGACGCCATTGCTGTCTTTCACCTTGGTAGCGAAGTATTCGGAGTCGTGGGCGTCGTTGATCACCTTGAGCTCGTCGCGCAGCCACTGCACGGTGGAGCCGCCGTTGAACACCGCGCCCTCCAGCGCATAGGCGACTTCGCCGTGCGGGCCGCAGGCGATGGTGGTGAGCAGGCCGTGGGTGGATTTCACCGCGTTGGCCCCGGTGTTCATCAGCAGGAAGCAGCCGGTGCCGTAGGTGTTCTTCGCCTGGCCCGGCTCCACGCACATCTGGCCGAACAACGCGGCCTGCTGGTCGCCGGCGATCCCGGCAATCGGCGTGCGATGCACACCGAGGCCGCCGACCTTGGCATGCCCGTAGACCTCCGAAGACGGACGAACCTGCGGCAGCATGGCGCGCGGCACACCCAGCGCAGCCAGCAGGCGCTCGTCCCAGTCGCGCTTGTGGATATCGAACATCAGGGTGCGCGAGGCGTTGGTGTAGTCGGTGACGTGCACTTCCCCTTCGGTGAGTTTCCAGATCAGCCAGCTGTCGACAGTGCCGAACAGCAGTTCGCCACGTTGAGCGCGTTCGCGGGCGCCGTCGACGTTATCGAGGATCCATTTGAGCTTGGTACCGGAGAAGTAGGGGTCGACGACCAGCCCGGTGGTGTCGCGGATGTGCTGTTCCAGGCCGTCACGCTTGAGTTGTTCGCAGATGGCCGCGCTGCGCCGGCATTGCCAGACGATGGCGTTGTGGATCGGCCGGCCGGTGGCCTTGTCCCATACCAGGGTGGTCTCGCGTTGATTGGTAATGCCGATGGCGGCGACCTCGCCGAAGCCGATGTTGGCCTGGGCCAGGGCTTCCACCAGGGTCGAGCTCTGGGTCGCCCAGATTTCCATCGGGTCGTGCTCGACCCAGCCTGGCTGCGGGTAGATCTGCGCGAACTCGCGCTGGGCCGTGCTGACCACGTTGGCGTCATGGTCGAAGACGATGGCGCGCGAGCTGGTGGTGCCCTGGTCGAGGGCGACGACGTATTTCTTGTTCTTCGAATCGGTCATGCGGGCGGCCTTGTGCGGATTCCGTTCGGCAGTCCCGGCCGCGTGGGCCGGAAGGTGAATGGCGCAGACCATACGGGATTCGTCCACGTCGGTGAAGCGAACACCGTGCAGTGCAGCACGCCTTGGCTTACTGTTATGCGCTGGAAAGCCGCTTGCGAGAAGCCCGCCGATCATGACCCCCGCCATCGACCTGCTGAAGAAGAACCGTGCCGAACACCACGTGCTGAGCTACGAGCACGACCCGAAGGCGCCGTCCTACGGGTTGGAGGCCGCTGAGAAGCTCAACCTCGACCCGGCGCGGGTATTCAAGACCCTGCTGGCGGCCAGCGAGAAGGGCGAACTGCTGGTGGCGGTGGTGCCGGTGGTGGGCAGCCTGGACCTCAAGGCGCTGGCGCATGCGGCGGGCGTGAAGAAGGCCGACATGGCCGACCCCAACGCCGCGCAGCGTGCCACCGGTTACCTGGTCGGCGGCATCAGCCCGCTGGGGCAGAAGAAGCGCCTGCGCACCTTCATCGACGAGTCCGCCCAGGGCTTCCCGACCATCCATGTCAGCGCTGGCCGACGCGGTCTGGAAGTGGAACTGAGCGCCGAGACCCTGGCTGGGTTGACCTCGGCGAAGTTCGCGCCCATCGGGCGCCCCTGATCGCTCGCCCCCAGGGACTGTGTGGTCCCTACTGTACGGTTCGCCGCCCGTCGGCTTCTGTCATGCTCGGCCATCACTACAAGGAGATCGCCATGCTGCTCGACTTCCACCAGGTGGACGCCTTCACCGACCGTCCCTTCGCCGGCAACCCGGCCATGGTCTACCGCCTCGACGCGTGGCTGAGCGATGAGCTGATGCAGAAGATCGCGGCCGAGCACAATCTGTCGGAGACCGCCTTCCTGGTAAAAGAGCCTGAGGGATGGCGCATCCGCTGGTTCACCCCGACCGCCGAAGTGCCGCTGTGCGGCCACGCCACCCTGGCCAGTGCCCATGTGCTGTTCGAGGTGTTCGATGAGCCGGGCGAAGTGCTGGAACTCAACTCCTTGTCCGGCCCGCTGCGCGTGAGCCGCGAGGATGGCCGGCTGGCACTGAACTTCCCGGCTCAGCCGCCGAGTGAAACGGGCGCTACCGTGGAGTTGGCCAGCGCACTGGGCGTGGATGTGGTGGACGCCTTGAGCAACGCCTCGCACCTGCTAGCGCTGCTGGAGTCCGAGCAGGCCGTGCGCGACTGCAAGCCGGACTTTGCCGCCCTGGCGCGCCTGCCTTACCTGGGGGTGATCGTCACCGCGCGCAGCGATGACTACGACTTCGTCTCGCGCTTCTTCGCCCCGGCCATCGGCCTCAACGAAGACCCGGTGACCGGCGCTGCCCACTGCAGCCTGATTCCCTACTGGTCGGGCCGCCTGAACAAGCTGCAGATGCGCGCCTTCCAGTGCTCCGCGCGCGGCGGCGAGCTGTGGTGCCGCCTGGAGGACGACCGCGTGAGCATCGCCGGGTACGCGCGCCTGGTGGCCAGCGGTCGTCTGCTGGTTGTTTGATCTGTGACCGGGGGCCATGCCGTCCCCCGGCGTACCCTTGCCTTCACTCACGGCCTCGCCGCACCTGCGCGGCGCGTCCGAAAGGAGGCAAATCCATGGCAATCCTGCTCATCGCTGACTATCAATCTACCGGCGCCCCCGCGGCTCTCACTCCGGCGACCCTGAGCGCCCTGACGGCTGCGAGACAAATCGGCGGCGAGGTCCATCTGCTGCTGGCTGGCAGCGATCTCGGTGATCTGGCCGAGCGCGCTTGCTGCCTCGACGGTGTGGCGCGGGTCCTGCTCGCGGACGATACGACCTATGACCACCTGCTGGCGGAAAACCTGTCCGCGCTGGTCGTCAGCCTGGCGCCGCACTACTCGCATATCCTCGCGCCGGCCACTGCCGTCGGCCGTGACTGCCTGCCACGGATCGCCGCGCTGCTGGATGTCGATGCAGTGTCGGACGTCATCGCCGTGCTCGACCGCGACACCTTCCAGCGCCCGATCTACGCCGGCAACGCTATCGCGACAGTGCGCTGCGACGGGCCGGTGATCGTGTTGGGCATCCGTCCCACGGCATTCGATCCCGTCGCAACCGAGGGCGGCAGCGCCGTGCTCGAACGCATTGGCGGGCCGGGCGATCTTGGCCTGTCGCGTTGGCAGGGCGAGGAGCACCCGGACTTCGAGCGTCCTGCCCTGGAGTCGGCGAAAGTCATTGTCGCTGGCGGGCGCGGATTGCAGACGCAGGAGGGTTTCGCCGCGCTCTATCCGCTGGCAGATCGGTTGCAGGGCGCCGTGGGCGCGTCACTGGCGGCGGTGGATGCGGGTTTCGCACCGGCGGAGCTGCAGATAGGCCAGTCCGGGCGTATCGTCGCGCCGGAGCTTTACCTGGCCGTGGGGATTTCCGGCGCCGTGCAGCATGTGGCGGGCATGAAGGACGCCAAGGTCATTGCCGCGATCAACCTCGACCCGGATGCACCGATCTTCGAGATAGCCGACTACGGCCTGCAGGGCGACCTGTTCGAGTTGCTGCCGGAGCTTGAGAGGGCGCTCGGCTAGAGCGCCACGCTGCCCTGGGCGGGGAACAGCACCAGATGCTCGGCGGCCACCCCGATGGCCACTTCGTCGCCCGGCTGATGGTCGGCGTGACTGGGGAAGAGGGATTCCAGCTGGGTGCCGGTAGGCAATTGCAGGCGGTACAGGGTGGCGGCGCCGAGGAACGACTTGCCGACAATCCGTGCCTTCAGCGCGCCCTCGGCGGCTGGCACCAGGTCGTCCGGGCGTAGCAGCACATCCACCGCGCTGCCGTCCGGCAGGCTGTAGGCGCGGTTGCCGCGCAGCAGGCCGAGTTCGGTTTGCACTGCATCACTGCCGCACATCTGTCCGCGAATGAAATAGCCCTGGCCGACAAAGCTGGCGACGAAGGGCGTCTGCGGCTCGTGGTAGAGATTGAACGGGGTGTCCCACTGTTCCAGCAGGCCGTTGCGGAACACGCCGACGTGGTCGCTGACGGCGAAGGCCTCTTCCTGATCGTGGGTTACGAGGATGGCACTGGTACCGCGTGCCTTGAGGATGTCGCGCACTTCGTGGCTGAGCTGGCGGCGCAGTTCCACGTCGAGGTTGGAGAAGGGTTCGTCGAGCAGCAGCAATTGCGGCTGCGGCGCCAGCGCGCGGGCCAGGGCCACGCGTTGCTGCTGGCCGCCGGAGAGCTCGTGGGGGAAGCGCTGGCCGAGGCCGTCGAGTTTCACCAGCTCCAGCAGCTCGCCGACGATGCGCTCACGCTCGGGATGCTTGCGGATGCCGAAGGCGATGTTGTCGGCCACCGACAGGTGTGGGAACAGCGCGTAGTCCTGGAACACCATGCCGATCCGGCGTTTCTCCGGCGACAGGGTGAAGCCGGGACGGGAGATGACTTCGCCACCCAGCTCGATGCGGCCGCCCTGCACCGGCTCGAAACCGGCGATGGCGCGCAGGGTGGTGGTCTTGCCGCAGCCCGAGGGACCGAGCAAGCAGCCGATGTCGCCGGCGTTCAGGTGCAGGCTGACGCCTTGCACCACACGCTGCTGTTCATAGCCACAGGAAAGATCGTCGAGATTGAGCAGCAGCGTCTGGGTCATCGGACTCGAAGTGGGGCTTAGGCGTAGTGCGCGTGCTCGACCAGCATCTCGAGCAGTGCCTTCTGGGCGTGGAGACGGTTTTCCGCCTGGTCCCAGGCCACGGAGCGCGCGTCGTCCAGCAGGTCTTCGCTGATCTCTTCGCCACGGTGGGCCGGCAGGCAGTGCATGAATAGTACATCCGCCGCCGCGCCATCGAGCAGCGCACGTGTTACCTGATATGGCTGGAACAGGCGCAGGCGTGCGGCTGCTTCGTCTTCCTGGCCCATCGAGGCCCAGACGTCGGTGCTCACCAGGTGCGCGCCGGCCACCGCCTCGCGTGGGTCGCGGAAGATCTTCACGCGCTCGCCGGCCTGTTCCATCAGCGCGGCGTTCGGCTCGTAGCCTTCCGGGCAGGCCACGTTCAGTTGGAAGTCGAAGCGGATCGCCGCCTCGATGTAGCTGTTGCACATGTTGTTGCCGTCGCCGATCCAGCTCACGGTCTTGCCGGCGATGCTGCCACGGTGTTCGTGGAAGGTCTGCATGTCGGCCAGTAGCTGACAGGGGTGCAGGTCATCCGACAGGCCGTTGATCACCGGCACGCGGGAGTTCTCGGAGAACTCGATCAGGTTGCTGTGGGCGAAGGTGCGGATCATCACCGCATCGACCATCCGCGACATCACCCGCGCGGCGTCGGCGATCGGCTCGCCACGGCCCAGCTGGGTGTCGCGGGGGGAGAGGAAGATGGCCTGGCCGCCGAGCTGGATCATGCCGGCTTCGAAGGAAATCCGCGTCCGGGTCGAGGCCTTCTCGAAGATCATGCCCAGCACGCGGTTCTTCAGCGGTTCGTAGAGCACGCCTCGGTCTCGCAGGTCCTTCAGCTCGGTGGCGCGGCGGATCAGACCGAGCAGTTCTTCGGTCGTGTAATCCAGCATCGAGAGGAAGTGACGTGCGCTCATGGTTCGTACCTACTACTTATTCTCAGAATCAGGCCGAGGTACCGACCGGCTTTCGTGAGAAAAAACGGGCTGAACCTGCGGCGGGACCGCATGGAGCGGAAAATGGGGGAAGGCGCGATCCTATAAGGAAATGTCACGTCGACGCAAGTTTCGCCCGGAAGGCCCGTCGGGCGGGGTTTGTCCATGGTCGTTCCTGATGCCCGCAGATTCACCCGACGGAAGCTGGTGGTGCTTCGCCGGGACTGGATTCATAGTGCTTTCGACCCCGCGACCGGCCCCATGAGGCGCCGGCGACAACAATAACGAGGCGAGCCATGAGCAAGACCCTCCACCACCGTGCGTGCCACCTGTGCGAGGCCATCTGCGGCCTGACCATCGAGACCGAGGACGAGCGCATCCTCTCGATCAAGGGCGATGCCCTGGACAGCTTCAGCCGCGGCCACGTCTGCCCCAAGGCGGTGGCGTTGCAGGACATCCAGAACGACCCGGACCGCCTGCGCCAGCCGGTGCGCCGCGTCGGCAACGAGTGGCAGCCGATCGGCTGGGACGAGGCTTTCGAGCTGGTCGCCACGCGCCTGGCGGAGATTCGCGAGCGCCATGGCAACGACGCGGTGGCCGTGTACCAGGGCAACCCCAGCGTGCACAACTACGGGCTGATGACCCATAGCAATTACTTCCTCGGCCAGCTGAAGACCCGCAACCGGTACTCGGCGACGTCGGTGGACCAGCTGCCGCACCATCTGGTCAGCCAGCAGATGTTCGGCCACGGCCTGCTGATCCCGATTCCCGACATCGACCACACCGATTTCATGTTGATCCTGGGCGGCAACCCGCTGGCTTCCAACGGCAGCATCATGACCGTGCCTGACGTGGAGAAACGCCTGAAGGCGCTGAAGGCGCGCGGCGGCAGGCTGGTCGTGGTCGACCCGCGCCGCACCGAGACGGCGGCGCTGGCGGACCAGCACCTGTTCGTCCGCCCTGGCGAAGATGCAGCCTTGTTGCTGGGCATCCTCGACACGCTGCTCAACGAAGGGCTGACCCGCGAAACCTCCCTGCCGGTCACCGGCCTGGATGCGGTCCGCGAGGCCTTGGCACCTTTCAAGTTGGCGGCCATGGCGACGCGCTGTGGCGTGCCGGCGGAAGACATCCGCCAACTGGCGCGGGCTTTCGCCGCTGCCGACAAGGCGGTCTGCTATGGACGCATGGGTGTCTCCACGCAGGTATTCGGCAGCCTGTGCCAGTGGCTGGTGCAGCTGATCAACCTGGTTACCGGCAACCTCGACCGCGTCGGCGGCACCTTGTGCACCACGCCGGCCGTGGACCTTGTGGCGACTACCGCGGGCGGCGCGTTCAACCGCTGGCAGAGCCGCGTATCTGGCCTGCCGGAGTACGGCGGCGAGCTGCCGGTGGCGGCGCTGGCCGGGGAGATGCTGACCGAAGGGGAAGGGCAGGTGCGCGCTCTGGTGACGGTGGCGGGCAACCCGGTGCTGTCCACGCCCAATGGCCGCCGCCTCGAGCAGGCGCTGGATGGCCTGGAGTTCATGCTCAGCGTCGACCTCTACATCAACGAGACGACCCGCTACGCCGACCTGATCCTGCCTCCCACCGCGCCCCTGGAGCACGATCACTACGACACCACCTTCAACGTCTTCGCGGTGCGCAATGTCACGCGCTTCAACGAGGCGATCCTGCCCAAACCCGAAGGCGCTCTGCACGACTGGGAGATCTTCGTCGGCCTGGCCAAGGCCTACGCCGCGCGCCAAGGCAGCGAGCTCAAGCCGACCATGGCGCCGGAGCAGATGATCGAGATGGGCCTGCGCTTCGGCCCCTACGGCGACGCCAGCGAGCACAAGCTCAACCTGGCGCGGCTGCGCGAACACCCCCATGGGCTGGACCTGGGCCCGCTGCAGCCGAACCTGGCGCCGCGATTGAAGACCGCCAGCCGCAGCATCGAAGCGGCACCGGAGATATTCCTGGGTGACCTGCGTCGCTTCGCCGACACCCAGACGCCGGCCATCGATCAACTGCTGCTGATCGGTCGTCGCCATGTGCGCAGCAACAATTCCTGGATGCACAACTATCACCGCCTGGTGAAGGGCAAACCGCGCCATCAGTTGCTGATGCACCCGCAGGACCTGGCTTCGCGCGGGCTGGTGGACGGGCAGAAGGTGCGGGTGCGTTCGCGGGTCGGCAGCATCGAGATCGAAGTGGCTGCCAGCGACGAAGTCATGGCCGGCGTGGTCAGCCTGCCGCACGGCTGGGGCCACGGGCGACCGGGGGTGCAGCTGGCCATCGCCCGCGAGCAGGGCGGTGCCAGCGCCAACGACCTGACGGATGAACGCCACCTGGATGCGCTCTCCGGCAACACAGCGCTCAACGGGGTACCGGTGGAGGTCGAGGCGGCCTGACAAGCTGACGCGCGTCACCTGCAAAGCCGAGCGTTGCACTCGGCTTTGCAGTACAATGCGCGGTACCGTGCCGGCCTATGCCCTGAGAGGCGACTGCCGGGTCAGTGTCTGATAGTTAAGCCGAGGAAGTTCATGGATATCATCGATACCATCAAAGAGCAGATCTCCAGCAACCCCGTTCTGCTGTACATGAAGGGTTCGCCGAACGCTCCCCAGTGCGGTTTCTCGTCCCGCGCCGCGCAGGTGCTGATGGCTTGTGGCGAGAAGTTCGCCTATGTCGACATCCTGCAGAACCCGGAAATCCGCGCCAACCTGCCCAAATACGCCAACTGGCCGACCTTCCCGCAACTGTGGGTCGGCGGCGAGCTGGTCGGCGGCAGCGACATCCTGGCCGAGATGTTCGAGAAGGGTGAGCTGCAACCGCTGATCAAGGACGCCGTGAGCAAGGCCAACGCCTGAGCCTTTCGTGCTGCCGCACAAAGCCCCGCCTTGGCGGGGCTTTGTTTTTGGGAAGAAATAAATGATGACTGAACAGACGCGGGCCAATGCCGCGCGCTGGGCGTGCGGATACTGCTTCGCCATGGGCGGGATGGTCCATGGCAGCGTGATGGGGCGGGTTCCGGCCCTCAAGAGCATGACCGGGGTGGACGAGCAGCAACTGGGCCAGGCCCTGCTGGGCGCGGGCTTCGGCGCGCTGCTGGCGTTTGCCTTTGCCGGCGCGCTGGTGCGCCGCTACGGCAGCCGGGCGATCACGGTGATGTCGGGGCTGGCGCTGATGGCGACCTTCCCACTGCTTGGGCTGGCGCAGGACGTCTGGGTCCTGGCGGCGGGCTTTCTCGCCGTCGGCCTGACTTTCGCGACCATGGACGTGGCGATGAACACCCAGGCGGTGGAAGTCGAGCGGCGCCTCGGCCGCCCGTGTATCTCCAGCCTGCACGGCATGTACAGCCTGGGCGGCCTGGTCGGCGCTGTCGGGGCGGCGGCCTTCGCCGACCTGCCGCCGATCTGGCACTTCAGCCTGCTGGCGCTGATCGCCGTGGCGATCCTGCCGCTCTTCGCCCGCCATCTATTCGAGGGCCGTCCGGAACCCATGGAGGAGGAGGCGCCAGCCCAACGTGGCTGGCGCCTGCCGCCACCGGCACTGATCGGGCTGGGTCTGCTGACTCTCTGCGCATTCGTTTCCGAAGGGGCGGTCGCCGACTGGGGCGCCTTGCTGCTGCACCAGGTATTGGGTGCGTCCGAACGCCTGGCGGCACTGGGCTTTGCGGCGTTCTCCGCGACCATGGTGCTGGGGCGGTTGTTCGGTGATCGCTTGCGCGTTCGCTTCGCCGACGAGGCGCTGGTGCGCAACCTCGCACTGCTTGCGATTGCGGGCATGCTGCTGGCGTTGTTCAGCCCTTGGGTGGCCGGAGCGATTGCCGGATTCGCCCTGGTGGGCGCGGGGCTGTCGGTGGTAGTGCCGATCCTGATCGGCGCGGCGGGCAATCGGCCAGGGGTCGAGCCTTCGCGCGGCGTGGCGGCGGTGGCGTCGTTCGGTTATGGCGGCTTGCTGCTGGGCCCGCCCCTGATCGGCTTCCTCGCCGAGCATGTGGGCCTGCGCCTGTCGCTGCTGGTGGTGATCGGGCTGTGCGCGGGCCTGGTGTTCAAGGCCGGACTGGTGCGCCGTCCGCCGAAGGCGAACGTCTAGAAGGGAAGGGCACCGGCGTCCACAACTGCGCCGGTGCCTTTTGCCTGATCAGTCGTCTTCGTGCATGTGCGACTGCAGGTAGTTTTCCAGGCCGACTTTCTGGATCAGGCCCAGTTGGGTTTCCAGGTAGTCGATGTGCTCTTCCTCGGACTCGAGAATGTCCTTGAGCAGATCGCGGCTGACGTAGTCATGCACGCTTTCGCAATGCACGATGGCGTCGCGCAGGTCCTTGCAGGCCTTGAGTTCCAGGTTCAGGTCGCACTGCAGCATTTCCTGGGTGTTCTCGCCGACCAGCAGCTTGCCCAGGTCCTGCAGGTTGGGCAGGCCTTCGAGGAACAGAATGCGTTCGATGAGCTTGTCGGCGTGCTTCATCTCATCGATGGACTCGTGGTACTCGTGCGCGCCGAGGCGCTTCAGGCCCCAGTCGTTCCACATGCGCGAGTGCAGGAAGTACTGGTTGATGGCGATCAGCTCGTTGCCGAGGATCTTGTTCAGATGCTGGATGACTTTCTTGTCGCCTTTCATGCCGGGGTCCTGCCGTGTGGAGTGGGAGAGATTGAAATTCTCGCCCCCTTATAACCACATGTCAAACATAAGTGCTTGAATTTGTTATAAAAAGGAATATGAATGCGAATGTTTTCATTCCGCATCCCGGCGCTAAATCCCTGAATTTCAGGCATAAAAAAACCGGGCAATGGCCCGGTTTCTTCGGAATTTCGGCTGAACTGATCAGCGGTATTTTTCTCAACCCGCCGCGTAGGCCAGGTTGTAGTTCATCGACTGGGCACTCTGCAGATCGCCGAGGGTATCGCGAACCACCTGCTTGGCCAGGCACGCGCACTTGCCGCATTGGGTGCCGACACCGGTGCATTCGCGCACTTCGCGGTAGTTGCAGGCGCCGTCGTAGATCGCATCGCGGATCTGGGTATCGGTAACACCGTTGCAGAGGCAGACGTACATGGTTGCACTACTTGTCGCTGTGGGGTTGTTGGAAGCGATACTAATAATAATGAGAATGATTGTCAAAAGTTGCCGAGGTCTCATTTCGACGGCCCGATAAATGGTCAACCGGTTCAATGAGTTAGCGCCGAGGCCGCGCAGATGTAGGTGTTGCGGGCGGGGTGTATGATGGCTGCCCCCACTGGAGTGGCGGGCTCTCAAGCACGGCAGTTTCGACCGGGCGGAGCCTCCACTCCCCAGCGCCTCACCATTAAGGAGAAGGAAATGAGCGTACTCGTAGGTAAGAAAGCTCCCGATTTCAACGTGGCCGCCGTGCTGGGCACTGGCGAGATCGTCGACAGCTTCGTGCTGTCCGAAGCCATCAAGGGCAAGTACGGCCTGGTGTTCTTCTACCCGCTGGACTTCACCTTCGTCTGCCCGTCCGAGCTGATCGCCCTGGATCACCGCATCCCCGACTTCCGGGCGCGCAACGTCGAAGTGATCGGCGTCTCCATCGACTCCCACTTCACCCACAACGCCTGGCGCAACACCCCGGTGGACAAGGGCGGTATCGGCCCGGTGAAGTACACCCTGGCCGCCGACATCACCCACGAGATCTGCAAGGCCTATGACGTCGAGTCCGAAGGCGGCGTGGCTTTCCGGGGGGCATTCCTGATCGACAAGAACGGCGTGGTGCGTTCGCAGATCGTCAACGACCTGCCGCTGGGCCGTAACATGGACGAGCTGCTGCGTCTGGTCGACGCCCTGCAGTTCACCGAGGAGCACGGCGAAGTCTGCCCGGCCAACTGGAAGAAGGGCGACAAGGGCATGGCCGCTTCGCCCGAAGGCGTTGCCGCCTACCTGGCCGAGCATGCCGGTAAGCTGTAACGCTGGCGGCCCATGAAAAAGCCCCGCAAGTGCGGGGCTTTTTCATTCAGGACGGCACGATCAGTGATCGTCTTCCATCCAGCCGCCGAATTCCTTCCAGCGGTTGACGATGCCGCAGAACAGCTCGGCGGTCTTCTCGGTGTCGTAGCGTGCCGAGTGCGCCTCGCGGTTGTCGAACTCGATGCCGGCAGTCTGGCAGGCCTTGGCCAGCACGGTCTGGCCGTAGGCGAGGCCGGCGAGGGTGGCGGTATCGAAGCTGGAGAACGGGTGGAACGGGTTGCGCTTCACGCCGCTGCGGTTGACCGCGGCGTTGAGGAAGCCCAGGTCGAAGCTGCTGTTGTGGCCGACCAGGATCGCCCGCTTGCAGCCGTTGGACTTCAGCGACTTGCGAATGCCACGGAAGATCTCGGTCAGTGCCTGCTCTTCCGGCACGGCCATGCGTAGCGGGTGGTCCAGCTTGATGCCGGTGAACTCCAGCGCCGCCTGCTCGATGTTGGCGCCTTCGAAGGGCTCCACACGGAAGAAGTAGGTGTGCTCCGGGAACAGGTAGCCACTCTCGTCCATGCCGATGGTGACGGCGGCGATTTCCAGCAGGGCATCGGTGCCGGCGTTGAAGCCGCCGGTCTCGACATCCACGACCACCGGCAGGTAGCCACGGAAGCGGCGCGCCATCGGGTGGCGCGGGCCGGGCGGGAAGGAACCGTCGAGTTCTTCTTCGAAGATTTCGTTCTCGTCACTCATGCCTCGGTCTCCAGCAGGCGCCAGCGCAGTTTTTCACCCGCGCGCAGCGGAACCACGTCGAAGTCACCGAACGGCAGCGCCGCCGGGGCTTCCCACTCTTCGCGGACCAGGGTGATGCGATCGCTGTTGCGCGGCAGGCCGTAGAAGTCCGGGCCGTGGAAGCTGGCAAAGCCTTCCAGCTTGTCCAGCGCATTGCGCTGCTCGAAGGCTTCGGCGTACAGCTCGATGGCGGCATAGGCGGTGTAGCAGCCGGCGCAACCACAGGCGGCTTCCTTGGCGTGGCGCGCGTGGGGGGCCGAGTCGGTGCCGAGGAAGAATTTCGGGCTGCCGCTGGTGGCCGCATCCAGCAGGGCTTCCTGGTGGGTGTTGCGCTTGAGGATCGGCAGGCAATAGAAGTGCGGGCGGATGCCGCCAACCAGCATGTGGTTGCGGTTGTACAGCAGGTGGTGCGCGGTGATGGTGGCGCCGACGTTGGCCGGGGCGGCCTTGACGAAGGCGGCGGCATCGCCGGTGGTGATGTGCTCGAAGACCACCTTGAGAGTCGGGAAACGCTCGACCACGCGGGTCAGGTGCTCGTCGATGAAGCGTTTCTCGCGGTCGAACACGTCGACCTCGGCGCGGGTCACCTCACCGTGCACCAGCAGCGGCAGGCCGACTTCGGCCATGGCTTCGAGCACATGGAAGATGTTGTCGACGCTGGTGACGCCGGAATCGGAGTTGGTGGTGGCGCCGGCCGGGTACAGCTTGGCGGCGTGCACGAAGCCGGAGGCCTTGGCGGTGCGGACTTCCTCGACGCTGGTGCGGTCGGTGAGGTACAGCACCATCAGCGGCTCGAAGCGGCTGCCGGCCGGACGGGCGGCCAGGATGCGCTGGCGGTAGGCGTCGGCTTCGGCGGCGTTGCGTACCGGCGGGACCAGGTTCGGCATGATGATGGCGCGGCCGAAGGTGCGCGCGGCGTCGCCGACGGTTTGCGCGAGTGCGGCGCCGTCGCGCAGGTGGATGTGCCAGTCGTCGGGGCGCAGGAGTGTCAGGCGGTCGGACATGCGGATTCCAGGGGTGCGGTTGCAGCGGGAAGAGGGTGAAATGCTACCGGAAAAGCCCGCCGCCGGCACTCGCTATCAAGTTTTGCCGAGGCTGACCGATAGAATCTGGGACGCCTTTTTACCTGTGTGGAAGCCATCGTGCGCCAGCCCTCTCTGCTCCTGCTCACTCTCTGCGCCAGCCTTCCGGCCTGGGGGCTGACCTTCCAGACGCGCATGGAGAGTGCGCAATGGACGGTGGCGGGCGACCAGTTCGAGTGCCGGTTGTCGCAGAGCGTGGCCGGTTTCGGCCTGGGCGAGTTCGTCTGGCGCGCGGGCGAGCAGCCGACCTTCCGCCTCAAGCCGCAGACCGGCTGGCTGGGCAGCGGTTCTGCGACCCTGCTGGCGGCCGCGCCGCCATGGCGCCCAGGGCAGGGCGACCTGAATCTGGGGGCGGTGCAGGTCGGTTCGGGCGACGTTCCCTTCAATAGTACCCAGCAGCAGGCCGGGCGCCTGCTCGGCGGCCTGCTGGAAGGTCGTGCGCCGGAGGTCCGCCACCGCACGCGCACTGGCGAGAACCTGCTGGTGCGGCTGATGCCGACGCGTTTCGCCGATGGATACACGAAATTCCAGGACTGCTCGACGAAGATGCTTCCGGTCAACTTCGACCAGGTGCGCCAGAGCCAGGTCGGCTTCCCGGACGGCGGTACCGAGGTCGACCCGTTGGGCCGCGCCAAGCTGGACATCATCCTGCAATATATGAAGGCCGATCCGACGGTGAACCGTATCGAGCTGGACGGCCACTCCGACAACAGCGGCAACCGTCTGGCCAACCGCGAGGCCTCGCGCAGCCGCGCCATCGCGGTGATGGAGTACCTCAAGGCCAACGGTGTGGCGGAATCGCAGATCACCGTGCGTTTCTATGGCGAGCGCTACCCGCTGGTGAAGAACAATTCCGCCGCCAACCGCGCGAAGAACCGCCGGGTGACGGTGAACCTGTCCCGCGAGGCGGTCGTCGAACAGGTTCCCGCCGAAGCCCCGCCAGCCCCCGCCGCCGCTGCGCCCAGCACGCCGGTTCCGGCTGCCAGCGCGCCCGCTCAGGGCGCCCCGGCAGCGCCATCGGCCAGCGCTGCCAATCCACCCTCCACGCCGCCCACGACTCCCAAGGGTTGAGCCGCGGCGTCGGGTCGCACCGACGATAGTATTTGTCGCTTTGTCGTCAAAAGCTGTCGCCCCTCTGTAAATTATTCCGAGCGGACAGTAGAATCGACCCCTTTCGTGACAACCCCCGTGGAGTTGAGTGGCATGGCGGACGTGAAGAAGGTAGTCCTGGCGTATTCCGGTGGCCTGGACACCTCCGTAATTCTGAAGTGGCTGCAGGATACCTATAACTGTGAAGTGGTGACCTTCACCGCCGACCTGGGTCAGGGCGAGGAGGTCGAGCCGGCCCGCGCCAAGGCCAAGCAGATGGGCGTGAAAGAGGTCTTCATCGAGGACCTGCGAGAAGAGTTCGTCCGCGACTTCGTCTATCCGATGTTCCGTGCCAACACCGTCTACGAAGGCGAGTACCTGCTGGGTACCTCCATCGCCCGCCCGCTGATCGCCAAGCGCCTGATCGAGATTGCCAACGCCACCGGCGCTGACGCCATCTCCCACGGCGCCACCGGCAAGGGCAACGACCAGGTGCGTTTCGAGCTGGGCGCCTACGCGCTCAAGCCGGGCGTGAAGGTGATCGCTCCCTGGCGCGAGTGGGACCTGCTGTCCCGCGAGAAGCTGATGGACTACGCCGAAGCCCACAACATCCCGATCGAGCGCCACGGCAAGAAGAAATCGCCGTACTCCATGGATGCCAACCTGCTGCACATCTCCTATGAAGGCGGCGTGCTGGAAGACACCTGGACCGAGCACGAAGAGGACATGTGGAAGTGGACCGTCTCCCCGGAGAAGGCTCCTGACGCGGCGACCTACATCGAGCTGACCTACCGCAAGGGCGACATCGTTGCCATCGACGGCAAGGACATGAGCCCGGCGCAGGTACTGACCGAGCTGAACCGCATCGGCGGCGCCAACGGCATCGGCCGACTGGACATCGTCGAGAACCGTTACGTCGGCATGAAGTCCCGCGGCTGCTACGAGACCCCCGGCGGCACCATCATGCTCAAGGCGCACCGTGCCATCGAGTCGATCACCCTGGACCGCGAAGTCGCTCACCTGAAGGACGAGCTGATGCCGCGTTACGCCAAGCTGATCTACACCGGCTACTGGTGGAGCCCGGAGCGCGAGATGCTCCAGCAGATGATCGATGCCTCCCAGGAACACGTGAACGGCGTCGTGCGCCTGAAACTGTACAAGGGCAACGTCATCGTGGTCGGCCGCAAGTCCGACGACTCGCTGTTCGACGCCAACATCGCGACCTTCGAGGAAGACGGCGGCGCCTACAACCAGGCCGATGCCGCTGGCTTCATCAAGCTCAACGCGCTGCGCATGCGTATCGCCGCGAACAAGGGCCGCAAGCTGTTCTGATAAGCTTGCGTCTCCCGTGACAAGCAAACCCCGGCCACGAGCCGGGGTTTGTGTTTATAAGCCCGTCAACCGGGCACCTGATGAGGAAAGAACCGATGAGACTGCTGCACACCATGCTGCGCGTCGGCGACATGGACAAATCCATCGCCTTCTACACCGAAGTCCTGGGCATGACCCTGCTGCGCCGCAAGGATTACCCGGACGGCCAGTTCACCCTGGCTTTCGTGGGCTACGGCAACGAGGACGACAACAGCGTCATCGAGCTGACCTACAACTGGGGTGTGGACAAGTACGAGCTGGGCACCGGCTATGGCCATATCGCCCTGGAAGTGGCCGACGTCTACAAGGCCTGCGAGGACATCCGCTCCCGTGGTGGCAAGATCACCCGCGAGCCGGGCCCCATGAAGCACGGCACCAGCATCCTGGCCTTCGTCGAGGACCCGGACGGCTACAAGATCGAACTGCTGTCGCCGCAGCGCAAGGACTGACCTTCCAGTCCTCGGAAACCCCGCCTCGAGCGGGGTTTTTCTTTTCCGGCGCGGGAAGTCGAGCCTTTGGCCAGGAAGGGCGCCCGAGCCTGCCTGGGGCGACAAAAGTTCGCAGGTTATCTCGTGCGGGCTCTCGTTCGTCGGGCGCAATGCCCGAGGCAGACACCGTGCAGTGCCTTTTCGGAGGCTGCTCCCGGCGCCTGGGGGATTAGGAATCATCTGATGTCCGCGAAGAACGCTGCTACGGATACTTCAGCCAGTATCCACGGGTTGCTCCCCGACGCCGCCAAGCTGGCCGGCCGGCTGCACCTTCGGTCCCTCGACGCCCAATTCCAATAACCAATCGCTTTTCCTTCCCCGCCGGCCCTCGTCTGCCGGTCGCTGCGATGCGTCTCCGAACCCCGTGGTTGAAGAAGGTCCGCAAGCCTGTCGGCTTGCGGCCGCCCTTGTGACCGGGAATGGCAGCGGCCCTGCCGCAGCTTTCCCCTGACTGCCGAGTTCCGAGGCCCATCATGGCTAAAACAATCGTTGTAATCGACAAGGCGACCCACGCGGCCACCGAGATCAACCAGGCTGACCTGACCCTTCGCGCACCCTCAGTCGTGAAGCTGGCCTTGAGCAAGGAGCAGGTCCTCAGCATGACCCGCGAAGGCAATGCCCTGGTGATCAAGACCCTGGACGGCGAGACGATCGTCATCCACGGGTTCTTCGGGGCGGCCGGTGAGCCGAACAGCGATCTGGTACTCGACAGCGGTGACGGCCATTACTGGGTTGCCGAGGTCAACGACGAAGGCTCGGTCTTCGCCAGTTACAGCGAAGTCGACTCGGTGGAGTCTCTGCTGGTAGCAGAAGGTGGCGATCAGGGGGCGTTGCCCTGGGTGCTGGGCGGCCTGGCCCTGGTTGCAGGCGGTGTTGCGGCCTCCAATAGTGGCGGCGGTGGCGGTCATCACGGCAGCAGCGGGCTCAAGGCTCCTACCGCCGAGCTGCAGGCAGGCGAGGCGGGCGGCCTCGTCGTCAGTGGCACCACCAGCCCCGGCGCCAGCGTTACCGTGACCTTCCCCGATGGTTCCAGCACGACCGTGGTGGCCGATGCCAACGGTCACTACCAGGCTTCCACCTCTTCGCCGCAGACCAGCGGCGGCGTGGACATTCACGTCGAGGATGGCAAGGGCAACAGCAGCGATGCCCATGTCGACTACACCGACACCACTGCGCCGAGCGCACCCAGCATCGAGGTGACTACCAACACCGATGGCAGCGTGACTGTCAGCGGTAACGCCGAGCCGGGTAGCACCGTGACCGTGACTTACCCGGATGGCAGCACCGGCAGTGTCGTCGTTGGCGAAGATGGCGGCTACAGCCTGACCTCTCCGCCCGACCAGCCCTCGGGCGAGCTGACCGCCAGCGCCACCGACGACGCCGGCAACACCAGCCCCGGCACCCAGTTGCCCTATGTCGATACCACTCCGCCGGCCGCGCCGAGCATCAGCGTCACCGAGAACACCGATGGCGGCCTCACCATCAGTGGCAGCGCCGAAGCCGGCAGCATCGTCACCGTCACCTTCCCGGACGGCTCGGTGGGTAATGTCATGGCTGACGACAACGGCCAGTACAGCATCACTACCCATGCGCCCCAGGCCAGTGGCGAAGTCAGCGCCACCGCCACCGACATCTACGGCAACACCGGTGAGCCCGGCAACCTGGCATACGTCGATAGCACCCCGCCGGATGCGCCGTTGCTCGATCCGCTGATTGCCCTGGAGGATGGTTCCGTCACCGTCTGCGGCAACGCCGAGCCCGGCTGCACCGTCACCGTGACCTTCCCGGACGGCTCCACCGGTACCACGGTCGCCGATGCGAACGGCGCCTTCGCGGTGACCTCCGTCAATCCGCAGCCCAACGGCGAGGTCAGCGCGGCTGCGACCGACCTGGACGGCAACACCGGCCCGGCCGCTACCGACAACTTCGCTGACAGCACCCCGCCCGGTGCTCCCGTCCTGGGCCCGATCATCACCAACGAAGATGGCAGCATTACCGTTGGCGGCAGCGCCGAGCCGGGCAGCACCGTCACCGTGACCTATCCGGATGGCTCCACCGGCTCCGTGGTCGTGGGTGACGATGGCAGCTTCACCTTCACCTCGCCTGAGAACCAGCCCACTGGCGACATCAGCGTCAACGCCACCGACGAAGCCGGCAATACCGGCGCCTCGGCGACCGAGAGCTATACCGATACCACCGCGCCGGAAGCGCCGAGCGTCAACGTCACCGCCAACGCCGATGGCGGCCTCACTGTCACCGGCAGTGCCGAAGCGGGCTCGACCGTCACTGTGACCTTCCCGGATGGCTCGACCGCCACGGCCACTGCCGGCAGCGACGGCAGCTACGAAATCACCACCCACGTACCGCAGACCAGCGGTGAGGTCAGCGCCGCCGCGACCGACGCGGCCGGCAATACCGGTGGTTCGACCACTTTCCCCTATACCGACAGCACCGCACCGCAAGCGCCGGTACTCGATCCGATCATTGCCAACGAAGACGGCAGCATTACCGTTGGCGGCAGCGCCGAGCCAGGCAGCACCGTCACCGTCACCTACCCGGATGGCAGCACCGGCAACGTAGTCGTCGGTGAAGACGGCTCCTGGTCGATCACTTCGCCGGAAGATCAGCCCACCGGCGAAATCAGTGTCAACGCCACCGACGAAGCGGGTAACACCGGAGCTTCGGTGACCGAGAACTATGCCGACACCACTGCGCCGGAAGCGCCGAGCGTCAACGTCACGCCTAATGCCGATGGCGGCCTGACCGTAACCGGCAGTGCCGAAGCGGGCTCGACCGTTAGCGTGACCTTCCCGGATGGCTCGACCGCGACGGCCACCGCCGGCAGCGACGGCAGCTACGAAATCACCACCCACGTGCCGCAGACCAGCGGTGAGGTCAGCGCCGCCGCGACTGACGCAGCCGGTAACACCGGCGACTCGACCAGTGTCACCTATACCGACAGCACTGCACCGCAAGCGCCGGTTCTGGACCCGATCGTCACCAACGAGGACGGCAGCATCACAATCGGTGGTAGCGCCGAGCCAGGTAGCACGGTGACCGTCACTTACCCGGATGGCAGTACCGGCAACGTAGTCGTCGGTGAAGACGGCTCCTGGTCGATCACCTCGCCGGAGAATCAACCCACCGGCGACATCAACGTCAACGCCACCGACGAAGCCGGCAATACGGGCCCGTCAGTCAGCGAAAGCTTCACCGACACCACCGCCCCGGAAGCGCCGAGCGTCGATGTGACGGCCAATGCCGATGGCGGCCTGACCGTGAGCGGCAGCGCCGAACCAGGCACGACCGTCACCGTGACCTTCCCGGATGGCTCGTCCTCCACGGCCACCGCCGGCAGTGACGGCAGCTACGAGATCACCACCCACGTCCCGCAAACCAGCGGTGACGTCAGTGCAGCCGCGACCGACGCGGCCGGCAACACCGGCGACTCGAGCACTTTCCCCTACACCGACAGTACCGCACCAGAAGCGCCGGTTCTGGACCCGATCGTCACCAACGAGGACGGCAGCATCACCGTTGGTGGCAGCGCCGAGCCAGGTAGCACCGTGACCGTCACCTACCCGGATGGCAGTACCGGTGACGTAGTCGTCGGTGAAGACGGATCCTGGTCGGTCACCTCGCCGGACAACCAGCCCAGCGGTGAGATCAGCGTCAACGCCACCGACGAAGCCGGCAATACCGGGGCCTCGGTGACCGAGAGCTACACCGACACCACCGCGCCGGAAGCGCCGAGCGTCAACGTCACCGCCAACGCCGATGGCGGCCTGACTGTCACCGGCAGCACCGAACCGGGCACCACCGTCACCGTGACCTTCCCGGATGGCTCCACCGGCACCGCTACGGCAGGTGGCGATGGCAGCTACAGCGTCACCACGAACGTGCCGCAGACCAGCGGCGATGTCAGCGCCGTCGCGACCGACGCCGCCGGCAACAGCGGTGACTCGACCACCCAGGGCTACACCGACAGCACCGCGCCGTTGGCTCCAGTTCTGGACCCGATCGTCACCAATGACGACGGCAGCATCACCATCGGCGGCAGCGCCGAGCCGGGCAGCACCGTGACTGTGACCTATCCGGACGGCTCCACCGGCAACGTAGTCGTCGGTGAAGACGGCTCCTGGTCGATCACCTCGCCGGAAAACCAGCCCACTGGCGACATCAACGTCAACGCCACCGACGAAGCCGGCAATACCGGCCCGTCAGTCAGCGAAAGCTTCACCGACACCACCGCCCCGGAAGCGCCGAGCGTCAACGTCACCGCCAATACCGACGGCGGCCTGACCGTGACCGGTAGTGCCGAGCCGGGCACGACCGTCACCGTCACCTTCCCCGACGGCAGCACCGGCACGGCCACCGCCGGCCCCGACGGCAGCTACGAAATCACCACCCATGTACCGCAGACCAGCGGTGAGGTCAGCGCGACTGCGACCGACGCCGCCGGCAATACCGGCGACGCCACCACCCAGGGCTACACGGACAGCACCGCGCCAGAAGCGCCGGTTCTGGACCCGATCGTCACCAACGAGGACGGCAGCGTCACCGTCGGCGGCAGCGCCGAGCCGGGCAGCACCGTGACCGTCACCTACCCGGATGGCAGTACCGGTGACGTAGTCGTCGGTGAAGACGGCTCTTGGTCGATCACCTCGCCGGAGAACCAACCCACCGGCGAAATCAGCGTCAACGCCACCGATGAGGCCGGCAACACCGGCCCGTCGGTCAGCGAAAGCTTCACCGACACAACCGCCCCGGAAGCGCCGAGCGTCAATGTCACGGCCAATGCCGACGGCGGCCTGACCGTGACGGGTACGGCGGAAGCGGGCAGCACCGTCACCGTGACCTTCCCCGATGGCAGCACCGGCACGGCAACCGCTGGCACCGATGGCAGCTACAGCGTCACCACCACGGTGCCGCAGACCAGTGGTGAGGTCAGCGCCAGTGCGACCGACGTCGCCGGCAATAGCGGCGACTCGACCAGCGTCACCTACACCGACAGCACTGCACCGCAAGCGCCGGTACTCGACCCGATCGTCACCAACGAAGACGGCAGCATCACCCTCGGTGGCAGCGCCGAGCCGGGCAGTACGGTGACCGTGACCTACCCGGACGGTAGCACCGGCTCCGTGGTGGCCGGTGAGGACGGCAGCTTCACCCTCACCTCGCCGGAGAACCAACCCACCGGCGAGATCAGCGTCAACGCCACCGACGAAGCCGGCAATACCGGGGCCTCGGCGACCGAGAGCTACACCGACACTACCGCGCCGGATGCACCAAGCGTGAATGTCGCGGCGAATGCCGACGGCGGCTTGACCGTGACTGGCACGGCGGAAGCCGGCAGCAGCGTGACGGTGACCTTCCCGGATGGCTCCACCGGTACGGCAACCGCCGGCTCCGATGGCAGCTACAGCGTCACCACCCAGGTGCCGCAGACCAGCGGTGAGGTCAGCGCTACTGCCACCGACGAAGCCGGCAATACTGGCGATTCGGCCTCCCTTGCCTATGTCGACGACACGGCACCGCAAGCGCCGGCCCTGGACCCGCTGCAGAGCAATGCCGACGGCAGCATCACGGTCAGCGGTTCGGCCGAGCCAGGCAGCACGGTCAACGTGACCTATCCCGACGGCAGCACGGGTTCCGTGGTGGCCGGCGAAGACGGCAGCTTCACCCTCACGTCTCCGGCTGGCCAACCCAGCGGCGATGTGACGGCCAGCGCCACCGATGAGGCCGGCAACACCGGCCCGTCGGCTACTGGCGAGTTTGCCGACACCACCGCACCGGAGGCGCCGAGCGTCACAGTCACCGCCAATGCCGATGGCGGCCTGACCGTCAGCGGCAGCGCCGAGCCGGGTAGTACGGTGACCGTGACCTTCCCCGATGGCTCCACCGGCACGGGCACCGCTGGTGGCGATGGCAGCTACAGCATCACCACCACGGTTCCGCAAACCACCGGTGAGGTCAGCGCGACCGCGACCGACGCCGCCGGCAATACCGGCGATGCCACTTCCCAGGCCTACACCGATAGCACCGCGCCGCAGGCGCCGGTACTCGATCCGATCGTCACCAATGAAGACGGCAGCATCACCCTCGGCGGCTCGGCCGAGCCGGGCAGCACGGTGACTGTCACCTACCCCGACGGCAGCACCGGCTCCGTGGTGGCGGGTGAAGATGGTTCCTGGTCGACCACCTCGCCGGAGAACCAACCCAGCGGCGAAGTCAGCGTCAATGCCACCGACGAGGCCGGCAATACCGGTCCATCGGCGACCGAGAGCTATGCCGACACCACCGCGCCGGATGCACCGAGCATGACTGTCACGGCCAATGCCGATGGCGGCCTGACCGTGTCGGGTACGGCGGAAGCCGGCAGCAGCGTGACGGTGACCTTCCCGGATGGCTCCACCGGTACGGCAACCGCCGGCTCCGATGGCAGCTACAGCGTCACCACGAACGTGCCGCAGACCAGCGGTGAGGTCAGCGCCACTGCGACCGACGCCGCTGGCAACACCGGCGATGCCACGACTCAGAGCTACGCCGACAACACCGCGCCGCAAGCGCCGGTACTCGACCCGATCGTCACCAATGACGACGGCAGCGTCACCGTTGGCGGCAGCGCCGAGCCAGGTAGCACCGTCACTGTCACCTATCCCGATGGCAGCACCGGCAGCGTCGTGGCGGGCGAAGACGGCAGCTTCAGCATCACTTCGCCGATCAACCAGCCGAGCGGTGACGTGAGCGCCAAGGCTACCGACGAAGCCGGCAATACCGGTGACTCGGTGACCGAGAGCTACACCGACACCACCGCCCCGGAAGCGCCGAGCGTCAATGTGACGGCCAATGCCGATGGCGGCCTGACCGTGAGCGGCAGCGCCGAGCCCGGTTCGACCGTTACCGTGACCTTCCCGGACGGTTCCAGCGACACCGTCACGGCAGGTAGCGACGGTAGCTACGGGATCACCACCCACGTACCGCAGACCAGCGGTGAGGTCAGCGCCAGCGCCACCGATGCCGCCGGCAATACCGGCGACGCCACCACCCAGGCCTACACCGACAGCACCGCGCCGCAAGCGCCGGTACTCGACCCGATCGTCACCAATGACGACGGCAGCGTCACCGTCGGCGGCAGCGCCGAACCGGGCAGCACCGTGACCGTGACCTATCCGGATGGCTCCACCGGCGACGTAGTCGTCGGTGAAGATGGTTCCTGGTCGATCACCTCGCCGGAGAACCAGCCCACCGGTGAAATCAGCGTCAATGCCACCGACGAAGCCGGCAACACCGGCGCCTCGGTGACCGAGAGCTATACCGACACCACCGCACCGGAAGCGCCGAGCGTGACTGTCACGGCGAACGCCGATGGCGGCTTGACCGTGAGCGGCAGCGCCGAGCCGGGCTCGACCGTTACCGTGACCTTCCCGGATGGCTCCAGCGACACCGTCACGGCAGGTAGCGATGGTAGCTACGGCATCACCACCCACGTGCCGCAGACCAGCGGTGAGGTCAGCGCCAGCGCCACCGATGCCGCTGGCAATACCGGCGACGCGACCACCCAGGCCTATACCGACAGCACCGCGCCGCAAGCGCCGGTACTCGACCCGATCGTCACCAACGAAGACGGTAGCGTCACCGTCGGCGGCAGCGCCGAGCCGGGCAGCACCGTCACCATCACCTACCCGGACGGCACTACCGGCTCCGTGGTAGCGGGTGAAGACGGCTCCTGGTCGATCACCTCGCCGGAGAATCAGCCCAGCGGTGACCTCACCGTCAAGGCCACCGACGAAGCCGGCAATACCGGCGCCTCGGTGACCGAGAGCTACACCGACACCACCGCGCCGGATGCACCGAGCGTGAATGTCGCGGCGAATGCCGATGGCGGCCTGACCGTGACTGGCACGGCGGAAGCCGGCAGCACCGTGACCGTTACCTTCCCTGATGGCACCACCGGTACAGCCATCGCCGGCTCCGATGGCAGCTACAGCGTGACCACCACGGTTCCGCAGACTTCCGGCGAGATCAGCGCGACCGCCACCGATGCCGCCGGCAACACCGGCGACGCCACTGCACAGAGCTACACCGACAGCACTGCTCCGCTGGCGCCGGTACTCGATCCGCTCGTCACCAATGAAGACGGCAGCCTCACCATTGGCGGCTCGGCCGAGCCGGGCAGCACGGTGACCGTCACCTATCCCGACGGCACCACCGGCAGTGTGGTGGCCGGTGAGGATGGCAGCTTCACCCTCACGTCTCCCGCCGGCCAGCCCAGCGGCGATGTCACCGCCAAGGCCACCGACGAAGCCGGCAATACCGGCCCGTCGGCCACCGGCGAATTCGCCGATACCACCGCACCGGACGCGCCGAGCGTCAACGTCACGGCCAATGCCGATGGCGGTCTGACGGTGACCGGCAGCGCGGAGGCGGGCAGCACCGTGACCGTGACCTTCCCGGACGGCAGCACCGCGACCACCACGGCAGGCGGCGATGGCAGCTACAGCATCAGCACCCAGGTGCCGCAGACCAGCGGTGAGGTCAGTGCAACCGCCACCGATGCCGCCGGCAACACCGGCGATGCCACCACCCAGGCCTACACCGACAGCACTGCGCCGCAAGCGCCGGTCCTCGACCCGGTCGTCACCAACGAAGACGGCAGCATTACAGTCGGCGGCAGCGCCGAGCCGGGCAGCACCGTCACCATCACCTACCCGGACGGCACTACCGGCTCCGTGGTAGCGGGTGAAGACGGATCCTGGTCGGTCACCTCGCCGGACAACCAGCCCAGCGGCGAGATCAGCGTCAACGCCACCGACGAAGCCGGCAACACTGGCGCCTCGGTGACCGAGAGCTACACCGACACCACCGCGCCGGATGCCCCGAGCGTCAACGTCACGGCCAATGCCGATGGCGGCCTGACGGTAACGGGTACGGCAGAGGCGGGCAGCAGCGTCACCGTAACCTTCCCGGATGGCTCTACCGATACCGCCACGGCGGGTAGCGATGGCAGCTACAGCATCACCACCCACGTACCGCAGACCAGTGGCGACGTGACCGCCAGCGCCAGCGACGCGGCTGGCAACGTAGGCGACAGCACCACCGTGGGCTACACCGACACCGGTGCGCCACAATCGCCGAGCGTGAACGTCAGCGCCAATGCCGATGGCGGCCTGACCGTCAGCGGCAGCGCGGAGGCGGGTAGCACCGTTACCGTGACCTTCCCGGACGGCTCGACTGCCTCGGTGACCGCCGGCAGCGATGGCAGCTACGAAGTCACCACCCACGTCCCGCAGACCAGCGGTGACGTCAGCGCCAGCGCCACCGATGCCGCTGGCAACACCGGCGCGCCCACGGTCGAGAGCTACAGCGACACCCAGGGCCCGCAGGCTCCGAGCGTCAACGTCACGGCCAACGCCGACGGCGGCCTGACCGTCAGCGGCAGCGCGGAGGCGGGCAGCAGCGTCACTGTGACCTTCCCGGATGGCTCCACCGACACCGTCACGGCGGGCAGCGATGGCAGCTACAGCGTTACCACCAGCACTCCGCAAACCACAGGCGAGGTCAGCGCCAGCGCGACCGACGCCGCCGGCAATACCGGCGCCGCGGCCACCGTGGACTACACCGACAGCGGCGCACCGCTGGCGCCGAGCGTGAACGTCGGCGTCAATGCCGATGGCGGCCTGACTGTCAGCGGCAGCGCGGAGGCGGGCAGCAGCGTCACCGTGACCTTCCCCGATGGCAGCACCGGCACGGCGACCGCGGGCACCGATGGCAGCTACAGCGTCACCACCCACGTCCCGCAAACCAGTGGTGACGTCAGCGCCAGCGCCACCGATGCCGCTGGCAATGCCAGCGCCCCGACGGTCGAGTCCTACACCGACAGCACCGCACCGCTGGCGCCGGAACTGGAGCCGCTGGTGACCAACGGTGATGGCAGCGTCACCCTCACCGGCAGCGCCGAAGCGGGCAGCACCGTGACCGTGACCTTCCCGGACGGCACCACCGGCTCTGTGGTCACGGGCAGCGATGGCACCTTCAGCATCACCTCGCCGGCGGGGCAGCCCACCGGCGATGTCACCGCCAAGGCCACCGACGAGGCGGGCAATACCGGCCCGTCGGCCACCGGCGAATTCGCCGACACCACCGCACCGGATGCGCCGAGCGTGAACGTCAGCGCCAATGCCGACGGTGGACTGACCGTCAGCGGCAGCGCGGAGGCGGGCAGCACCGTTACCGTGACCTTCCCGGATGGCAGCAGTACCACCACGACCGCCGGCAGCGACGGTGCCTACAGCGTTACCACGACGGTGCCGCAGACCACGGGTGAAGTCAGCGCCACGGCGACCGACAGCGCCGGCAATACCGGAGACGCCGCCACGGTGGGCTACACCGATACCGGCGCGCCGCAGTCGCCGAGCGTGAACGTCAGCGCCAACGCCGATGGCGGCCTGACCGTGACAGGCATGGCGGAGGCGGGCAGCACCGTCACCGTCACCTTCCCGGACGGCAGCACCGGTACGGCGATCGCGGGCAGCGACGGTAGCTACAGCGTCACTACCCATGTTCCACAAACCTCCGGTGAGGTCAGCGCGACCGCTACCGACGCAGCGGGCAATAGCGGCGCCGCCGCTACGGTGGACTACACCGACACCGGTGCTCCGCTGGCACCGAGCGTGAACGTCACGGCCAATGCCGATGGCGGCCTGACCGTGAGCGGCACGGCGGAGGCGGGCAGCAGCGTCACCGTGACCTTCCCGGATGGCAGCACCGGCACCGCGACTGCGGGTTCCGACGGCAGCTACAGCGTCACCACGACGGTTCCTCAAACCAGTGGTGAAGTCAGCGCGACCGCCACCGATGCCGCCGGCAATACCGGCGGCGCGGGTACCGCGGACTACACCGACAGCGCTGCGCCGCTGGCGCCGAGCGTGAACGTCACGGCCAATGCCGATGGCGGCCTGACCGTGAGCGGCATGGCGGAGGCGGGCAGCAGCGTCACCGTGACCTTCCCGGATGGCAGCACCGGCACCGCGACTGCGGGTTCCGACGGCAGCTACAGCGTGACCACCACGGTTCCACAGACCAGTGGGAATGTCAGTGCATCGGCCACCGATGCCGCCGGCAATGCCGGTGCGTCGACGGTCGAGAGCTATACCGACAACACCGCACCCCTGGCGCCGGTACTCGATCCGCTGGTGAACAATGCTGATGGCAGCGTTACTGTCAGCGGCAGCGCCGAAGCGGGCAGCAGCGTCACTGTGACCTACCCGGATGGCACCACTGGATCGGTAACCGCCGGCTCCGATGGCCGCTTCAGCGTCACCTCGCCGGTCGGCCAGCCCAGCGGTGAGGTCAGTGCCAGTGCCAGTGATGCCGCCGGCAACAACGGCCCGTCGTCTGCTGCCACCTTCACCGACACCACAGCGCCGACTGCGCCGAGCGCCAACGTCGCGGCGAACGCTGATGGCGGCCTGACCGTGAGCGGTACGGCCGAGGCGGGCAGCACTGTCACCGTAACCTTCCCGGATGGCACCAGCGGCACGGCAGTCGCCGGCACCGACGGCAGCTACAGCGTCACCACCCATGTGCCGCAAACCAGCGGTGACGTCAGCGCCCTGGCGACCGACGCAGCCGGCAACAACGGTCCGGCCACTACCGCCGCCTACACGGACACCAGCCTGCCGCAAGCGCCGGTGCTCGACCCGCTGGTGAACAATGCCGATGGCAGCGTCACCGTCAGCGGCAGCGCCGAAGCGGGCAGCAGCGTCACTGTGACCTACCCGGATGGCACCAGCGGATCGGTGACCGCCGGGACCGATGGCCGCTTCAGCGTCACCTCGCCGGTTGGCCAGCCCAGCGGCGAAGTCAGCGCCAGCGCCACCGACCTGGCGGGTAACGTCGGCCCGGCTGCCACCGCAGACTTCACCGACACCACCGCACCAGGTGCGCCGAGCGTGAACATCACGGTCAACGCCGATGGCGGCCTGACCGTGAGCGGCAGCGCGGAGGCGGGCAGCACCGTCACCGTGACCTTCCCCAGCGGCGCTACCGGTACGGCCATTGCCGGTTCCGACGGCAGCTACAGCGTTACTACCCACGTCCCGCAGAGCACTGGCGAAGTCAGCGCCGCTGCCACCGACGCGGCCGGCAACACCGGTACGTCCGCCTCCGCGGACTACGCCGACAGCACCGCGCCGCTCGCTCCCAGCGTGCTGGTCAACGCCAATGCCGACGGCACCCTGGTGGTCAGCGGCAACGCCGAAGCCGGCAGCAGCGTCACCGTGACCTTCCCCGATGGTACGCAGCAGACCGTCACCGCCAGCGCCGCGGGCACCTACAGCGTTACCAGCGCTGGAGCCCAGGGCAGCGGCGAGGTCAGCGCCGTAGCCACTGACGCCGCCCATAACAGCAGCGCCAGCGGCAGTGCGCACTACGCGCTGGCGACTGTCAGCGGCATCTCCGAAGACAACGGCCTGAACAGCGGCGACTTCATCACCAACGACAACACCCTGGTGGTCAGCGCCACCGTGGACGGCCAGCTCAACGCCGGCGACAAGGTGCAGATATCCATCGACGGCGGCCAGACCTGGCACGACGCCGTCGATCAGGGCAACGGCACCTATGTCTTCGACAACAGCGGCACCACCCTGGGCGATGGCGACTATGTGTTCATGGCCCGCGTGGTCGGCAGCGAAGGCAATGTCAGCCTGGCTGGCAGCCAGGCGGTACAGATCGATACCCAGGGTCCGTCCGCCAGCCTCACCATCAGCTTCGATGGCATCAGCGACGACAACGGCTACCTCGGCAACGACTTCGTCACCAACGACAATACGCTGCTGTTCCACGGCCACCTGAGCCAGAACCTGGCGGCTGACGAGGGTGTGGAAATCAGCCTCGACGGTGGCCAGACCTGGCAGCGCGTCGAGGTCAACGGCACCGACTGGAGCTTCGACAATACGGGCAAGGTACTGGGTGACGCGGTGTACGACGTGCAGGTACGGGTGGTCGACGATGCCGGCAACGTCGGCAACAGCGCCAGCCACAACGTGCAGATCGATACCGACGGACCGAGCGCCGACAAGACCATTACCCTCGACGCCATCAGCGACGACAATGGCGCCCAGGGCAATGACTTCATCACCAACGACAACACCCTGGTGTTCTCCGGCAAGCTGGGCGTTGCCCTCGGCGCCGGCGAAGGCGTGGAGATCAGCCTGGATGGCGGCCAGACCTGGCAGCGTGCCGAGGTCAATGGCACCGACTGGCGCTTCGACAACACCGGCAAGGTGATCGCCGACGGCAGCTACACCGTGGTTGTGCGGGTGGTGGACGACGCCGGCAACATCGGCCAGAGCGCCCAGCACGACCTGAGCATCGACACCCAGGCGCCGACCTTCACCAGCTTCGTCCTCGACCTGGATACCGCCAGCGACAATGGCAGCAGCACCACCGACAACAAGACCAGCGTGATGACGCCGAGCTTCACCGGCACTGTTGCCGGTCTCTCCGCGGCGGACGCTGCGGCTGCCGCGGCGGGCAAGATCACCGTGATGCTGTTCGACGACAAGAACGGCGACGGCGTCTATGGCGAGGGCGATGTCCTCTACGCCCAGGACCTGGCGCTGACGATGAACGGTACCGGCGGCACCTTCAACGTGACGCTGCCGTCGATGTTCGATGGCAGCTACAACATGAAGGCGGTGCTGGTGGACGAAGCGGGCAACCGCTCGCAGGTCGGCCTGCTCGACAACAATGCCGATGCCAGGCTGGTCATCGACGTGGCCGGTACGCCGTCGGTGGCTTCCAGCACCCAGGCCGCCGACGGCCTCGGCCTGTCGATGTCGTCCATCGGTGACTTCAATGGCGACGGCTACGAGGACTTCGTGGTCTCCGCGCCGCATGACATCTATGGCTCCACCGCGGCCTACCAGTCGGACATCTATGTGCTCTACGGCAGCGCCAATGGCCTGCCGTCGTTGAAGAACATCGACAACCTGACACCCGACCAGGGCTTCCGCATCAAGCAGAGCGGTGTCACCGGCACGGGGGGCGACTCCGGAATCCAGGGGCAACTGGTTACCAACCTCGGCGACATCAACGGCGATGGCTATGACGACTTCGCCATCACCGGCACGCTCAACGACCGCGCCTACATAATCTTCGGTCGTGAAGGCAACACCCTCAGCACCCTCGATCTGCAGAGCCTGGAGAATGGCGCCACCGCCAATGGCTTCGTGATCAAGAACAACAACACCGGTGGCTGGCCGGCCAACAGCATCAGCGGTGGCGACATCAATGGCGACGGCTACGCCGATCTGATCATCGGCTCGCCCGACGGCAACGGCGGCAACGGCATGTATGTAGTGCTCTATGGCCATGCCGGGGATGCGGGCAGTTCCGCCTGGAGCAACCTGCTGCTGCGCAACTACGCCAGCGACGCCGATCCGGGTGGCCTCTACTACGCCACTGGTGCGACCTCGTCCACCCTGGGCTCGCGCGTCGAGAACCAGACCAACGTGCGCACCACCTATGCGCCCGATGCCGATTCCGACCTCGGTTCGGTGATCAAGATCATCGGCGACGTCAACGGCGATGGCTATGCCGACTACATCGTCACCGCCCCACGTACCAATGGGCTGACCGGCAGTACCGTTACCAACAGCGGCACCGCCTACCTGATCTGGGGCAGCGCCAACGGCCTGGGCAACAGCTACAACCTGGCCAACCTGACACCCGACCAGGGCGTGCGCCTGGTGGGTTCGGAAACCGGCGAGTGGCTGGGGGGCGCGACGGTGGACCAGGGTGGCGGCGAGCTGAACGCTGGCCAGTGGTATGCCGAGTTCTCCTCGATCCAGAACATCGGTGATATCAACGGCGATGGCATCGAAGACTTCGCCATCGGTTCGCCGGGCTGGGGTGACAGTGCCGCCGATACCTCCGCACCGGGCCGTGTCTATGTGATCTACGGCAAGGAGGCCGGCGTAGCCTGGGCTGACATCAAGCTGGGCAACCTGAATGGCAGCGATGGCTTCATCATCTCCAGCAGCAGCAACGGCACCGCCATCAGCGGCTCGACGACCACCGCAAATGGCCAGCTCGGCTATGCGGTCAGCTCTGGCGGTGACGTCAACGGCGACGGCATCGACGACTTCCTGATCGGCATGCCCGGCTACGACAACGGCGTCACCAACCGTGGCGCGGTGTACCTGGTGTACGGTCGCGCCGACGGCAGCTTCGACGCCAATACCGACCTGGACGCGCTGGTCGCGGCCGGGCTGGCGGTGAAGTACACCGGGGTCAACGCCAATGACTATGCCGGTACCGGCCTGGCCATGGGCGACTGGAATGGCGACGGCATCGCCGATTATGGCTACGGCGTCTGGCAGAGCGACACCGGAGCGACCAACGCCGGTGGCTACAACATCTACAGCGGCTCCATCGCGCTGCTGACCCACAGCTACACCGTCGGTGACGACGAAATCTGGGCCGGCACCACCAGCCCGGGAGCGTCCGTCATCAACAACGGCGTGGACATCATCAGCGGCGGCCAGGGCAACGACATCATCCACGGCATCGGTACCGACACCACTGGTACCACCGATACCAGCGTGCAGCATGACGTGGCCATGGGCGGTGCCGGCAACGACACCATCGGTCTGGTCGGGACGACGTTCACCCGGGTCGACGGTGGCCTGGGCATCGATACCCTGAAGTTCGAGGCCTCCGGCCTGCAGCTGGATCTCACCAGCTACGGCACGCGGGTCAAGGGTTTCGAGATCTTCGACCTGGGCAGCAGCCAGGAGGGCAGCGGCAACAACACCCTCTCGCTGCGCCTGGCGGACGTGCTCAAGCAGGTCGACACCACCAGCGCCGAGGTGCCCAACCTGATGATCAAGGGTGATGGCAGTTCCACCGTGGACCTGGCCGAAACGGTCGGTTCCGGCGGCTGGGAAGTCAGCGGCAGCAAGAACGTGAACGGCGTCGATTACGACATCTGGCACAACGCGAGCATGGGGAGCAACACCAATGCGGACCTGCTGATCCAGCACGGCATCAACGTGGTCTGACGACCGGGGCGAGGGGCGCTGCGTGGCCGGCGCCCCTCGGCTTTGTCACAGGCCGTGGCTCTTCTGCCTGACCTCCGGAGTGCTCGTCGCTTCCCGGTGGTTGGGCGTTTGTCGTTTAGGAAACGTCTCATTCTTGCCAGGACGCAGGCTTCGGATAATGGCCCGGACGATTCGCAACAGGCCGTTCTGAGCGGTCTCTTTCTACAGCGGGCACTCCCCGGTCACCCCCCGGCGACCATTAGCAGGCCCACCTCTCCACGCCCGCCACGGGCGCTGCAGACGAACGTCGCGTATCCAACGCGCGCCGGCACTCCAGGACGAGTTCCCCGAATACGAGTATGGAAGACCGTACCGGCGCGCCTCCATTGACTCCGGGAGGCCCTCGGTGAACGCCTGGAAATTCGGACCCCTGGCCTGGCTCTGCCTGGCCGGTTTCTCCACCGCAACGCTCGCCAGTGTCCTCGATGATGGCTGGTTCGGTGCCAGCAGCCCCGAACAGCGCAGCCTGGCACCCAGCCAGCTGATCGAACGCACCGGCGGCCAGCGCCAGACACCGGAGCTCGACGCGCCGGCGGCGCGGCGCCTGCTGGATCTCAATCAGGCCGTGCAGATGGCCGTCAACCGCCACCCTTCCATCGCCGACGCCATCGCCACCCTGGCACAACAGGGCGACGGCATCGCCATGGCGCGCTCCGGCTATTACCCCCAGGTGAAAATGGGCCTGGGGCGTGGGGATACCACCCAGAACGGCACCAGCCAGACTGCCTCACTGTCGGTCTCGCAACTGCTCTACGACTTCGGCAAGGTCGCCGGCAGCGTCGATAGCGCCGAGGCACAATCGCGCCGGCAGCAGGCGCTGGTCCTCAAGCAGATCGACCTGATTTCCCGGCAGACCGCCGAGGCGACCATCGACCTGCACCGCTACCGCCTGCTCGGGCGCATCGCCGATGAGCAGGTGAGTGCCATGGAGCGTGTCTATGCCATGACTCAGGACCGCGCGGGAGCCGGCGTCACCAGCCGATCCGACCCGATCCAGGCACTGGCCCGGGTCGACGCGGCGCGTGCCAGCCAGTTGCAGATCCGCTCGCAGTACCACCAGGCGCAGGAGCGTCTGCGCACCCTGGTCGGTGGCCCGGTTTCCGGCGATATCGCCGCGCTCTCCGACGACCAGGCCGCCCGCGTCGACCTGGCGCGGCGCCTGGACACCAGCATCCTGCCCGATGTGCTGGCCGCCGAAGCCGAGCGCCAGACTGCCGAGGCGCAGTTGCGGGTCGCCAAGGCCGACCGCATGCCCACCGTGAGTATCGAGGCCGCCAGCACCAAGGCGCTGAGCGGCGACAACCCCAGTACCTATGAGCGTCACGGCAGCGACAACAGCATCAGCCTCAACTTCACCTCGACGCTTTACCAGGGCGGCGGCCTGCGTGCCCAGGTGCGCGCCGCCACCAATGCCCTGGAAGCGGCACGGCAACGCATCGAGGACGCACGCCTGTCGGCCAGCGACCAGATGCGCAATATGCGCGAACAGATCATCGGCAACCGCGCGCGCCTGGGAGTGCTCGGCAGCCGCAAGCGCAACCTCGACGAATCCCGCGAGCTGTACCGCGAGCAGTACAAGCTCGGCACCCGCTCGATTCTCGACCTGCTCAACACCGAGCAGGAGTACTACCAGGCACTCTCCGACGAGGAAATGGTGCGCCATGACCTCTGGCTGGGCCAGGTCGGCCTGGTCGACGCCCAGGGCCGTGGCCGTGAGTTCTATGGCCTGAACTACACCACCGTTCAAGGTATGGAGGTGCTGCCATGAGCCTCGCTCCGCAATCCGCTCGCTGGCTGGACGCGATGCTCGCCGTCGCCCGCCACTACGGCATCGGTGTCTCCGAAGAGGGCGCGCGTGTCGCCCTGGCCTGGGAGCAGGGCGCTTCCGCCGACCTGATGCTGCTGCACATGGCCAAGAGCCTGGGGCTCGCCCTGCGCTTCGGCAAACTCTCGGTCGAGCTGCTCGACGCCTGGCGCCTGCCACTGGTGGCAGAGTTCGACGACGGCAGCGTCTGCGTCGTGCAGACCATCGACGGCGAGGGCAACCTCGGCGTGCTGTTCAGTGGTGACAAGGGCCTGGAAACCCGCATCGGCGTCGACGAGTTCCGCCAACGGGTGCGCCGTGTGGCGATCCTCCGGCCGCAGGTGGCGGTGCCCGACGCGCGCGTCGACCAGTACATCCGTCCGTACCGGCGCAACTGGTTCTGGAGCATCGCCCTGCGCGACTGGAAGCGCTACGGCGACGTCATGCTCGCCTCGCTGGTGGCCAACGTCCTGGCCCTGGCCGGGGTGATCTTCTCCATGCAGGTCTACGACCGGGTAGTCCCGGCCAACTCCGAGGCAACCCTCTGGGTGCTGTTTGGCGGGGTGATGCTGGCGATCTTCTTCGAGTTCTGCCTGCGCGTCTCGCGCACCCATATCTCCGACACGGTCGGCAAGCGCGCCGACCTGCGCATCTCCGACGTGGTTTTCGGCCGCGCGCTGCGCCTGCGCAACTCGGCACGCTCGCGCTCCACCGGCACCTTCATCTCGCAGTTGCGCGAGATCGATCAGGTGCGCGACCTGTTCACCTCGACCACCGTCGGGGCACTGGCTGACCTGCCGTTCTTCCTGCTGTTCCTGGTGGTGCTGTGGATGGTCGGCGGCCCGCTGGTGTTCGTCGCCCTGGGCGCCGTTCCGCTGCTGGTGATTCCCGGCCTGCTGATCCAGAAGCCGCTGGAACGCCTGTCCAACGAAGGCATGCGCGAGTCGGCGCTGCGCAACGCGATGCTGGTGGAGGCGGTGCAGGGCATCGAGGACATCAAGCTGCTGCGGGCCGAGGCGCGCTTCCAGAACCAGTGGAACAACGTCAACGATGTGTCCGCCGGCATCAGCATGCGCCAGCGCTTCCTCACCAGCCTGCTGATGAGCTGGACCCAGGAAGTCCAGGGCATCGTCTATGCCCTGGTGCTGGCCCTGGGCAGCTACCTGGTGATGCAGGGCGACATGACCACCGGCGCCCTGGTGGCCTCGTCGATCCTCGCCTCGCGGATGATTTCGCCGCTGGCGCAGATGGCCTCGGTGTTCTCCCGCTGGCAGACCGCCAAGGTCGCGCGCAAGGGCCTGGACGAACTGATGAGCCGCCCGGTGGACCAGCCCGAACGTGCCCGCCGGGTTCACCGCGCGGCACTCAACGGCAATTACCAGCTCGACGGTGTGAGCTTCCGCTACGGCGACAACGACAAGCGCCCGGCGCTAATGGTGCCGCAGCTGCAGATCCGCGCCGGTGAGAAGATCGCCATCCTCGGCCGCATCGGCTCCGGCAAGTCGACCCTGCTCAACCTGCTCTCGGGCATGCACAGCCCGCAGGAGGGTCGCGTCTCGCTGGATGGCCTGGACCTGGCGATGATCGACACCGCCGACGTCCGCCGCGACATGGCCATGCTGCCGCAGAGCTCGAGGCTGTTCTACGGCACCATCCGCGAGAACATCCTGCTCGGCGCGCCGATGGCCAGCGACGCCATGGTCACCCAGGCGCTGTCCCTGTCCGGGGCGCTGTCCTTCGTGCAGGCGCTGCCCGATGGACTCGACGAGGTGATCCTCGAAGGCGGCCAGGGCCTGTCCGGCGGCCAGCGCCAGACCCTGCTGCTGGCCCGCACGCTGATCCGCAATCCGTCCATCGTGCTGCTCGACGAGCCGACCGCCAACTTCGACGAGATGACCGAGCGCCAGGTGATCGACGCCATGGGCCCGTGGATGGCACCGCGCACGCTGGTGGTCGCAACCCACCGCATGCCGGTCCTGAAATGGGTCGACCGGATCATCCTCGTCGACAACGGGCGGGTGGTGCTGGACGGTCCCAAAGACAAGGTTCTCAAGGAGCTGACCCAATGACCGATCTCAAGCTCCCGGTAGCCAGGGCGGACGTCCCGCCGGCTATCCCGCAGACCACGGTTTCCACTCCGCGTGCGCACCAGCGCGGCGCCCCGGCAGAACCGCCACTGCCGCGCTCCAGCCTGGTTGTGTGGCTGATCGCAGCCATGCTCGCCGCATTTGCCGTGTGGGCCAGCCTGTTCTCCCTGGACGAAGTCTCCACCGGCAGCGGGAAGGTGGTCCCATCCTCGCGCGAACAGGTCATCCAGTCCCTCGAGGGCGGCATCCTGGTCTCGCTCAACGTCCACGAGGGCGATCTGGTCGAAGCCGGCCAGGTCCTTGCCCAGCTCGACCGCACCCGCAGCGAGTCGGCGGTGGAAGAGAGCGCCTCGCGCATGCGCGCCGCCAAGGCCGAGGCCGCACGGCTATATGCCGAGGTCAATGGCACGCCGCTGAACTTCCCTGACGATGTCCAGGCATTCCCCGATCTGGTGAGCAGCGAGACGGCGCTCTATCACTCGCGCAAGGACAGCCTGGCGAAGAACCTGGCGGGCATCAATGACGCCCTTGGTCTGGTCCGTCGTGAGCTGGCGATGACCCAGCCGCTGGTGGCGCGTGGCGCCGCCAGCGATGTGGAAGTACTGCGCCTGCGGCGCCAGGCCAACGAGCTGGAGCGCAAGGCCACCGAGCTGCAGACCCAGTACGTGGTCAAGGCCCGTGAGGACCTGGCCAGGGCCAATGCCGAGATCGAGGCACAAAGTTCGGTCACCCGTGGCCGCTCGGATGCCCTGCACCGCACCACCTTCACGTCGCCGGTGCGCGGCATCGTCAAGGACATCGCGGTCACCACGGTCGGCGGCGTCGTGCCGCAGGACGGCAAGCTGATGGAGATTGTGCCGGTCGATGAGAAGCTGCTGGTCGAGGCACATATCTCGCCGCGCGACGTCGCTTTCATCCGTCCCGGACTGGACGCCACGGTGAAGATCACCGCCTACGACTATTCGATCTACGGTGGCCTGCACGGCAAGGTCACGACCATCTCTCCGGATACCATCCAGGACGAGGTGAAGCGCGAGGTCTTCTATTACCGGGTATTCATCCGCACCGACGTCGATCACCTGACCAACAGGGACGGCAAGCGCTTCGACATCGTTCCGGGGATGATCGCCACAGTGGATATCCACACCGGTAACAAGACCATCCTCGACTACCTGTTGAAGCCGCTGAACAAGGCCCGCGAGGCACTGCGCGAGCGCTGAGTCTCCGGTGGCGTCAATCGGCCATCATTGATGGCCCGGAAGCCCCGCCAGCCAGGCGGGGTTTTTCTTTTCGGGCTGTCATCAGAAAGTCACCACAGCGTTCATACTCAAGAGGCATCGACGTCGGACGCGTCGATTGCGGAAGCAGTTTCCGCCATTCGCTTGTCACAGTCAGAAGGAGCGCGCTGCGGGCCGGAGAATCCCCGCCGCGACGCCCCCGGCAGTGACGGTCGAATGGACGGCCGCATCGATTTATCGGAAGGCCCGCGCCACGGCGCCCGGCTTCCTTCGTCAAGGAATACAGCATGTCCCCAAGACCGGTAAACAATGCCTCGGTCAGCCCCAAGGGCAGCCTCGAAACCCTCTCCCAACGTGAAGTCCACCAGCTCAGCGAAGCGGGCTCTGGCAGCACCTACAAACTCTTCCGCCAGTGTGCCCTGGCCATCCTCAACACCGGCACGCAGATCGATAACGCCAAGCACATCCTCGACGCCTATCGCGACTTCGAACTGGAAATCCACCAGCAGGACCGTGGCGTGCGCCTGGAACTGTTCAACGCGCCGGCCGACGCCTTCGTCGATGGCGAGATGATCGCCAGCACCCGCGAAATGCTCTTCAGCGCCCTGCGCGACATCGTCTACACCCAGAACGCCCTGAACAGCCGGCGTTTCGGCCTCGACAGCTCGGCCGGTATCACCGACTACGTCTTCCACCTGCTGCGCAACGCTCGCGCCCTGCACGCCGGCGTGGAGCCGAAGATCGTCGTGTGCTGGGGCGGCCACTCGATCAGCACCAACGAGTACAAGTACACCAAGAAGGTCGGCCACGAGCTGGGCCTGCGCAGCCTCGATGTGTGCACCGGCTGCGGTCCGGGCGTGATGAAGGGCCCGATGAAGGGCGCGACCATCGGTCACGCCAAGCAGCGCATCACCGACGGCCGCTATATCGGCCTGACCGAGCCGGGGATCATCGCCGCCGAGGCGCCGAATCCCATCGTCAACGAACTGGTGATCCTGCCGGACATCGAGAAGCGCCTGGAGGCCTTCGTCCGCGTCGGCCATGGCATCATCGTGTTCCCCGGCGGTGTCGGCACGGCGGAGGAGTTCCTCTACCTGTTGGGCATCCTCATGCACCCGGAGAACCAGGACATGCCGTTCCCTCTGGTGCTCACCGGCCCGCGCAGTGCGGCGGCCTACATCGAACAGCTGCATGCCTTCGTCGGTGCGACCCTGGGCGAGGCGGCGCAGAAGCGCTACCGCATCATCATCGACGACCCGGCGGAAGTAGCGCGCGAAATGAGTTCCGGGCTCAAGCAGGTCAAGCAGTTCCGCCGCGATCGCAACGACGCCTACCATTTCAACTGGCTGCTGAAGATCGACGAGGGCTTCCAGCGCCCGTTCGAACCGACCCACGAGAACATGGCCGGCCTGGACCTGGGCCGCGACGTGCCGCCCCACGAGCTGGCGGCGAACCTGCGCCGGGCCTTCTCCGGTATTGTCGCCGGCAACGTGAAGGACCGCGGCATCCGCATGATCGAGGAGTTCGGCCCGTACGAGATCCACGGCGACGCGGCCATCATGGAACCGCTGGATGCGCTGCTGCAGGCCTTCGTCGAGCAGCACCGGATGAAGCTGCCGGGTGGAGCGGCTTACGAGCCGTGCTACCGGGTTGTGCAGCGAGCCGGCGTGGCGGCAGTATGACTTTGTAGGAGCGAGCTTGCTCGCGAACCGCACAGCATCGGAGTCGCCGGGAAGTGTTCGCGAGCAAGCTCGCTCCTACGAAGAGCGCAAAACAAAAAGCCCCGCCAGGATGCGGGGCTTTTTCATGCGGGCTTTACGTACAGGACTTACATTCAGGAGAAGGCTTACAGATCGAAATCGTAGTCAGACAGTTGGCGCTGCAGGCGACGCTCTTCCAGGTAATTGTCGATGATGCGGCGCTTGGTCAGGTTGGTCTTGGCGACCTCTGCCGTGGCTTCTGCGCCGTCATCGCTGTCGTCAGTGCTGACATCGTCCTCGAGTTCGAGGTCTTCTTTGTCGTTTGCCATTCGGTGCACTCCACAACACGGGGTGTGTTGGCGCCCCTTATATCGACAAAGGCGTAAGCGGTAAAAAAGATTTTTTCAATCGGCCTGAAGGAATTTTCCCATAACGCTCAATCGTCCGAAGTCTTGTGCTTGTACTCGCACAGGTCCTCGATTCGGCAGCTGCCGCACTGTGGCTTGCGAGCCTTGCAGACGTAGCGCCCATGCAGGATCAGCCAGTGGTGCGCATCCAGCAGGTATTCCTTGGGCACGAACTTGAGCAGCTTGCGCTCCACCTCCAGCACATTGCGCCCCGGCGCGATATTGGTGCGGTTGGAGACGCGGAAGATGTGGGTGTCCACCGCCATCGCCGGCTGTCGGAAAGCCGTGTTGAGGACCACGTTGGCAGTCTTGCGGCCCACGCCCGGCAGCGCCTCGAGATCTTCGCGGTTTTCCGGCACCTGGCCGCCGTGCTTCTCGATGAGGATGCGGCAGGTCTCGATGGTGTTCTTCGCCTTGCTGTTGTACAGGCCGATGGTCTTGATGTACTCCGACAGGCCTTCCACACCGAGGGCATAGATCGCCTCCGGGGTATTGGCCACCGGGTAGAGCTTGGCGGTGGCCTTGTTCACCCCGACGTCGGTGGCCTGGGCGGAGAGCAGTACCGCGATGAGTAGCTCGAAGGGTGAGCTGTAGGCCAGTTCGGTTTCGGGGTTGGGGTTGTCTTCTTTCAGTCGGCGGAAAATCTCCGCGCGCTTGGCGGCATTCATTCGATCACTCCGGTCACGCGGACGCGTTGGCGCTCAGTTGCGGGTACGTCGCCCGCCTGCGCCTTGGCGCGGCCCGCCAGGCTTTCATCAATACGGTTCTTCAGTGCAATCAGCAGGCCCAGCACCAGGAAGGCGCCGGGCGGCAGTACGGCCAGCAGCAGGCCCTGGTAGCCGGGAATCTGCAGTTCCCAGTCGGCGGCGGCAGGGCCGAACAACAGGTCCATGCCGGCCAGCAGGGTGCCATGGCCGAGCAGTTCGCGCAGGGTGCCTATGGTCAGCAGGACCAGGGCGAAGCCCAGCCCCATCATCAGTCCGTCGAAGGCCGAGCGCGCCACGTTGTTGGTCGAGGCGAAGGACTGGGCACGGCCGAGGATCATGCAGTTGATGGTGATCAGTGGCACGAAGATGCCCAGCACCTCGTACAGCTCATAGCGCCACGCCTGCATCAGCAGCTCGGCGCAGGTGGTCAGGGTGGCAATGACCAGCAGGAAGGCCGGCAGGCGCACGGCCTCGCTGAGTGTGCCGCGGATCAGCGACACGATGACGCTGGAGCAGACCAGCACGAAGACCGTCGCCAGCCCCAGGCCGAGGGCATTGACCATGGAGCTGCTGGTGCCCAGCAGCGGACAGAGGCCGAGCAACTGCACCAGGCCGGGGTTGTTCTTCCAAAGGCCTTGCAGGGCGATTTCGCGGTAGCCGGGATTATTCATGCTGGACTCCCGAAGCAGCAGGGGCGAGCAGCTCGGCCTTGTGTGCATCGAAGTACTGCAGTGCCAGGTGCGTGGCCTTGACCACCGCGCGCGGGGTGACGGTGGCGCCGGCAAACTGGTCGAACTGGCCGCCGTCCTTCTTCACCTTCCAGCCGGCGTCGGCCGGGTCGTTCAGCGAGCGGCCGTCGAAGCCGTGCAGCCAGTCGCTCTTGCCCAGTTCGATACGGTCGCCCTGGCCGGGTGTCTCGTGGTGTGCCACGACTCGCACACCGAGCAGCCGGCCTTGCGCGGTCACGCCCACCAGCAGCTGGATCGAGCCGCCGTAACCATCCCGCGCGATGGGCTGGAGGATCACTGCCGTGGTCTGGCCCTGCAGTCGGGCAATGTAGGCAGGTGCTGGCTCGTCGCGGCCCAGCAGTTTGGGATCGAAAGCGCCGACTTCGGTTTCCAGCGGATGATTGTCATAGCTGGCCTTGGGCAGCAGCTCCAGCACTGAACGGCCTCGAAAATCGCGCTGTGCGGTGTCGATGCGCTGGACGGTGAATTGGTGAACGGTCGCCACCACGCCAGTGGCGATCAGCGCGACCAGGCCTAGCGCCAGGATGCTCTTGAGCAGCTCGCGGTTCATCGATCACCCGCCTTGAAGCCTCGCTCTGGCTTCTTGTGCCCATAGGTTCGCGGTCGAGTGAAGTAGTCGAGGGTCGGCGCGGCGAGGTTCATCAGCAGCACGGCGAAGGCCAGGCCGTCCGGGTAGCCGCCCCAGGCGCGGATCACATAGGTGAGCACGCCGACGCCGATGCCGAACAGCAGCCGGCCGCGGTTGCTGGTGGCGCCGGAAACCGGGTCGGTGACGATGAAGAAGGCGCCGAGCATGGTCGCCCCGCTGAACAGGTGCAGCAGGGGCGAGCCGTGGGAATCGGAGCCACTACCGTTCCAGAACAGCAGGCTCATGACGAACAGCCCGCCGAGCATGCCTACCGGCGCGTGCCAGGTGAACAGCTTGCGCCAGAGCAGGAACAGCCCGCCGGCGAGGAAGGCCAGGTTGACCAGCTCCACGCCGCGCCCGCCGATGCTGCCGAAGGCAGGCGACTGCGCCAGCAGTTCTTCCATGGTCAGGCTGTGGTTGTTGCGCACCACGTCCAGTGCCGTGGCGCCAACCCAGGCGTCCGGGCTCTGGCTGGCGAAACCGGCTATCTGCCGCAGGCCTTCGCCGAACCCCAGCGCACTGTCCGGTGCCGGCCACTGACTCATCAGCTGCGGGAAGGACACCAGCACCACCGCGTAGCCGACCATCGCCGGGTTGAACGGGTTCTGCCCGAGGCCGCCATACAGGTGCTTGCCGAAGATCAGCGCGAACACCGTGGCGACTGCGCTCAACCACCAGGGCGAGTAGGGCGGCAGGGCGAGGGCGAGCAGAACGGCGGTGACCAGTGCGCTTCCGTCCTTGAGGAAAAACGTCACCGGGCGGTCGCGCAGCTTGAGCATCAGCGCTTCGGTGGAGAGAGCGAGGAGGCTGCACCAGAACAGATTGAACAGCGTGCCGACGCCATACAGGCCGATCAGCACCAACGCGCCTGGAGCGCAAGCGGCCAGCAGGGTTAGCATGACTCTCTGCGTGCGGTTCGTGCCGGTGGCGTGGGGCGAGCTGATGCGTGGCAGCTTCATCAAGGGGCCTCCCCACTGGCATCGGCAACGGCACGTTCCGCCGCGTGCAGGCGCTCGCGGGCCGTGGCCAGGGCCTGATCGTCGGCGTCTTCGCGTTCGAGCTTCTTCAGGTCGGCTCGGGCGTAGGCCAGTTCGGTCTTGGCGGCGCGCAGGGCATCGGTGATCGGGCGCTTGTCGGTTCGCACGAGGTCTGGCGGCGCTTTGCCGCTGGCGTCCTCGGCAGCGTGCAGGGCAGCCTCTGCGGCGCTGAGCGTCTGGCGGATCGCTTCCAGCGCTTCGGCGGAGGCACCTTCGCGCTCAGCGGCGCGCAGGGCATCGCGCTGGGTGATGTAGGCCAGCTTGGCCTGGCGCAGGGCGAGAACACCGTCGACAGGCTGCTCGGTTTTCGGGTCGGTCGGCATGGCGTTCCCCTGCAACGGGTTGAGTTGGCGCTCGATGCGTTCGACGTCTGCGCGCAAGGAGGCAAGGGCCGCGCGCTGCTCGTCGTTGGGTGATTCGCCGAAGGCTTTCTCGGACTTCTTCAGCTGCGCCCGGGCCATCGCAGCCTCGATCCTGGCTTTTTTCAGCGCCGCTTCGCCCGTGGCGGAAACGGCAGTGGGGGCCGGCTCCGTGCTGGCACTTTGCATTTCGGCAGTCGCCAGCGCGGCTTTCGCCACTTCGGCGGCGATGCGCAGTTCGGCGACCTGGGTGCGCAGCTGTTCGGTGTCGTGGGCGGTCAGTTGCTTCTCGGCTTTCTTCAGCGCGACCTGGGCCATGCTCGCCTCGATCTTCAGGCGCTTGAGCTGGTCGGGCGCATTGCCCACGGATTTCTCGGCCTTGACCCGCTCGATCACCGACTGCGCGGCTGGCGCGGAGGGCGTTTCGGCTTCGGGCTGGTCTTCCTGCACGCGTGCCGCACGCTCCTGGCGGGCCAGGCGGTCTGCGGAGCGTTGTTCTTCGTCCCGGCGCAGACGCTCCTGGCGGTGCTCGAAGCGCAGGCGCCATTGTTCGGCTTTCAGCTGGCGTTGTTCCAGCTCCCGGATATCGGCCTTGGACGCACGGTAATACTGCACCAGCGGAATGCTCGACGGACAGACGTAGGCGCAGGCGCCGCACTCGATGCAGTCGAACAGGTTGTGCGCAATCAGCTGGTCGTGGTCTTCGGCAAAGAAGTACAGCTGCTGGGGCAACAGGCTGGCAGGGCAGACCCTCGCGCAATCGCCGCAGCGGATGCAGGGCAACGCCTGCTCTGGCGCCGGCAGCTCTTCGCTCGTGGCGGCCAGCAGGCAGTTGGCGGTCTTGATCAGCGGCACGTCCAGCGACGGCAGGCTGTCGCCCATCAGCGGGCCGCCGAGGAGCAGGCGGTCCAGCTTGGCACGGTCAAGGCCGGCGAAGTCCAGCAGCTCGCCGACGGGCGTACCGATCAGCGCTTCGACGTTGCACGGGCGCGCCAGTGCGGCGCCGGTCAGGGTGGTGATGCGGGAGATCAGCGGCCGCCCGCGCAGCACGGCGTCGGCCACGGCGACGGCGGTGCCGACGTTCACGCAGAGCATGCCGATGTCCGCCGGCAGCCCGCCGGAGGGTACTTCGCGGCCGGTGAGAACCTGGATCAGCTGGCGCTCGCCGCCGGACGGATAGCGGGTCGGGATCGGTTGCAGGCGGATCGCTCGTTCGCCGATGGCGGCCTGCACGGCAGCGATGGCCTCGGGCTTGTCGTCCTCGATGCCTAGCAGTACCTGCTGCGGCTGGAGGATGTGCATCAGCACCTCGATGCCTTCCACCAGTTCGGCGGCGCGCTCGCGCATCAGCAGATCGTCGGCGCTGATGTACGGCTCGCACTCGGCACCGTTGATGATCAGCGTGTGCAGATCGTCCTGCGCGCGGGAGGCCAGCTTGGCGGCAGTGGGGAAGCCGGCGCCGCCGAGGCCGGCAATACCCGCCCGGCGAATGCGCTCCAGCAGGTCGACTGCGGAGAGGGACGCATACTCGGGCTCAGCCAGGAGCTCGCCCCATTCCTCCGCGCCGTCGCTGTCGATGACAATGGCGGGCGCCGACAGGCCGGAGCTGTGTGGATAAGGTTGCTCACTCAGCTCGACCACGGTGCCGGAAGTCGGTGCGTGCAGCGTGCTGCCGATGGCGCCGCCGGTCTCGGCGATCAGTTGGCCCTTGAGAACGCGCTGGCCGATAACGACGCAGGGCACGGCGGGCGCGCCGATGTGCTGTTGCAACGGCAGCACCAGGCGGCGTGGCAGTGTCGGCTGCTGGATTGGCAGGGCAGTGGATTGCTGCTTGTTGGCCGGCAGGCTCAGACCACCGGGAAAGCTCCCGACCTGCGCGTTCATGCCGCCTGCTCCCGGTCGGTCCGGATCAGACGATCCTGCGGCAGCGGCCATTTCCAATCGGTGACGCGCACCGGGAGGTCGCGCATCTCGATGCAGTCCACCGGGCAGGGTTCCAGGCACAGGTCGCAGCCGGTGCATTCGTCGACTATCACCGTGTGCATCAGCTTGGCCGCGCCGACGATGGCGTCCACCGGGCAGGCGCGGATGCACTTGGTGCAGCCGATGCACTCGGCCTCGCGGATGTAGGCCACGCGTAGCGGTGTCGCTTCGGCGGCGTCCAGCGGTAGGGGGTCGACGTCCAGCAGCTCGGCGAGGGCGGCGATGGTCGCGGTACCGCCGGGCGGGCATTTGTTGATCGCGTCGCCTTCGGCGATGGCCTGGGCGTAGGGCCTGCAGCCGGCGTAGCCGCACTGGCCGCATTGAGTCTGCGGCAGCAGGTCGTTGATCTGCCTGGCGATGGGTTCACCCGCGACTTTCACTCGCGCCGAAACCTGGCGTAGAGCCACGGTGCCGGCGAGGCAAACAAAAAGGATCAGCAGCGCCGCGATCATGGCTTGAGCAGTCCGCTGAAGCCCATGAACGCCAGGGACATCAACCCGGCGGTGATCATGCCGATGGCCGCGCCGCGGAACGGCTTGGGCACGTCGGCGATGGCGATGCGTTCGCGCAGGGCGGCGAAAAGCACCAGCACCAGGGTGAAGCCCAGCCCGGCGCCGAAGCCCTGGAAGGTGGATTGCAGGAAGCCGAATTCGGCCTTGCGGGCGTTGAGCAGCGCCACGCCCAGCACGATGCAGTTAGTGGTGATCAGCGGCAGGAAGATGCCCAGTGTGCGGGCCAGTAGCGGGCTGGTCTGCCTCACCAGCAGTTCGGTGAATTGCACCACCAGGGCGATCACCAGGATGAAGCCGATGGTGCGCAGGAACTCCACGTCCAGTGGTTGCAGCACGTAACGCTGCAGGATGTAGCTCAACGCCGAGGCGAGGGTCAGCACGAAGGTGGTCGCCAGGGCCAGCGCCAGCGCGGTCTCGATCTTGCGCGACACGGCCATGAACGGACAGATGCCGAGGAACTGCACCAGTACGAAGTTATTGACCAGGATGGCGCTGACCAGGATCACGGCGAGTTCGGTCATGGCCGGGTACTCGCAGCCGGGCGCGAGGAGCGGTGGATCATGCTCGGAGGCCGATGGTCAGCGGGGTGATGGCGGCGAAGGGGCATAGGTCTGATACAGGAGGCGAAGTAGGTAATTGTACCTCCCCGAAATCAGTTGCGGTGCCAGGGGCGGTGGGAGGAATATCGGCGGCTGCCGAACCTGATCGGTTCCCCTCACGGAAGTCGCGATGCGCAAAACCCTGCCCGGACGCTTCACTGCCCTTTGCCTGCTGGTCACCAGTGGCCTGGCTTCGGCCGCACCCATCACCACCGATGACCTGGTCAGTTGGCCGCGCATGAATGTCGCCGACTTTGCCTGCCTGCTGGAGCAACGCACGGGGCACGCCGATGCGCAGTTCAGCTGCGCCGCCAGCAGGAAGCTGAGCAACTGGGGTGACGCCTGCCATAACACCGACCTCAGCTATGCCGGCCCGCAGTTGCCCGAAGCATTGGTGCGCCAGCTTGATCCGCGCATCGCGGCGGTTGACCTGGACTGGGAGTACGGCCGTCTGCAATCGGTCAACGTCACCTTCAGCGGGATCATGACCGCGGAGGAGGTGGCCGACATCTTTCCCCAGGTGAGCCTGGAAGACCCCACCTCGCGGGATAATCTGAGCAACGCCTCGCTGCAGGATTGTGCGTCGGATGCTTCGTGTCTCTACCTGGAAGGCTTCGAGCACCTGGGCGGTGGCGACGTCGATTGCGAGGACGCTCAGTAGGTCATGCAGGCGGCGTTGAGCAGCCCCACGCACAGCGAGGCCCCGCCCAGGAAAACGCCGTGGGCCAGGGTGTTGCTTTCGATGCCGCCCTTGAGCTCCGGCACCAGGCGCGACAGGCCGAGGAACACCAGTACCTGCACCAGCATGGCGATCACGCCCCAGATCAGCATGTCGCCCAGGCTGACGCTGTGGGCGATGGCACTGGCCAGCGGCAGGGCGAAGCCCAGCAGGGTGCCGACCAGCGCCACGGCGGCGCTGAGGTTGCCCTGGCGGATCAGCTGGATTTCCGCGTAAGGCGTCAGGCGGATGTAGAGGCTGGTGAACAGGCCGAACAGGCCGATGGCCGAAGCGAAGTAGGCGAGGAAGTTGGGCAGGGTCTGCAGCAGGTTCATGGCGGATCCTTCAGACGAAATAGTGGGGGACGAAGCGGCTGCTGTCGCGGGTGATGGCGCTGGCGTCCTCGCGGATGCCCAGGCCGGCGGCCTGGCCGTCGATCACCCAGCAGCCGAGCACCGCGTAGTTGCCTTCGTGGTTGGCCAGCGGTGCGTAGCCCTGGTAGATGCAGGGGGCGTTGGCATGGGGGCCGTCGCTTTCCAGCCGCAGGTCGCCGGCGACGATGCGGATGTTCTCGCCCTCGCGGGAATACAGCGGCTTGCGCACGTACGCGCCGGGGATGTCCTGGTGGTAGCTGGCCGGCAACAGGTTGGGGTGGTCCGGGTTGAGCTTCCAGAGGATCGGCAGCATGGCTTTGCTCGACATCAGCAGCTTCCAGGCCGGCTCCAGGAAGCGGATGGCGCTGCGCTCCAGGTGCTCGGCGAAGCTGTCCTGCAACAGCCATTCCCAGGGGTAGAGCTTGAAGCAGTGGCGGATGTCCTGCTCGTACTGGTCGATGAAGGTGCCGCGCCCGGCGTGGTGGCCAATGAATTCCAGCGGCAGGTAGCGCGTGGGCAGCCCGGCCTGGTGCGCGGTATCGAGCAGGTAGAGGGCGTTACCGGTGTCTTCCTCATGGCCTTCGATGGCGGTGAAATGCAGCAGTCCGTCCGGGGCGATGGCTCTCCAGCGCGCGATCAGCTTCTCGTGCAGCGAGTTGAACTGGTCGGCAGCCGGGTTCACGTCGTTCAGCCACTGCCACTGCACCACGCTGGCCTCCAGCAGGCCGGTGGGGGTGTCGGCGTTGTACTCGAGCATCTTTGGCTGGCCCTCGCCGGTCCAGGCGAAGTCGAAGCGGCCGTAGAGACTCGGGTCCTCGCGGTTCCAGGAACGGATGATTTCTTCGCGGGCACCCGCTGGCAGCTGGAAGGGCTCGAAGTGGTCGGTGCGGATCACCCATTCCACGCAATCCAGGTAGCGCTGGTGCAGGTCTTCGCTGGCGGCCTCCAGCGTCTCGATCTGTTCGAGGCTGAATTCGTAGGCCACCGATTCGTCCCAGTACAGGCCGTCGATGCTGTGGAAGGTGAAACCGACCGCCTCGCAGCGTTCGCGCCAGTCGGCGCGCGGCGTCATGGCCAGGCGACGCATCAGCCGCCTCCGGAGAAACGCGCGCCGGAGTGGCCGAATCCGCCACGGGTGACCAGCTGGCGCGATTGCACCTGGTAGGTCTGCGCGGTCTTCGGTCGCGAACCGTCTTCGTAGCTCGGCCCGCGATAGCGCCCGGAGCTGCTGCCGATGTAGCTGCCGCCGCTGCTGCTGGTGGACTCCGGCTCGCAGGCATTGGGCGTGTTGCCCCAGTCCTTCAGGCAGTCTTCGCGGTTGGCGTAAAGGTCGCGGTACACCGGGTCGTGGTGCAGCACGCTGTAGAGCACCCCGCCGGTGAGCAGGGTGGTGAAGACGATATTGGATTTCTTCATGCGGGTTTCGCGGAGCGCCGGGTTCCGAGTTTGCGCCACAGCCAGCGCAGGATCAGGCCGGCGATGAGCAGCACGACCAGCAGCGGCAAGCCGAAGGCGGCCACCTGGATGGCGTTGACGGTGCCGTCGGTGAGTTCGTCGAGCGAGTTGCCAAAGGCCTTGCCGATGCGCGACCAGCGGCCGGTGGGCTGGTATTCGCTGGAGAAGTCCAGGGTCAGCAGGTTGGTGGAGATGCGCCGCTGTTGCTGGGCGGAATCCTGGCGAGCGGCCTGCAGTTGCTGCTCGACCTCGGCGGTGGCCTTGGCCAGGGCCAGCAGGTCGCTGACGCTCATGTCCTTGCGGCCCTGGAAACTCTGCAGGGTCTGGTACTCGCGCTCCAGCCGGTCGCGCAGCTGCTGGTTGTCGCTGACGGCCTGGGCGAGGTCTTCGGCCTGGGTGCGGCGGCTTTGCAGCTGCCCGCCAACGGCTGCGAGGGTGACGAGTTTCTCCACGCCTTCGGGGACGATGCGCACGACGAGGTGCGCATTGCGCATCTGACTGTCGCCGCTCTGCTCGATGGCGATCAGCTCGCAGGAGCCGAAGCGGTCCTGAGTGCAGGCATCGCGCGAGGCGGCCAGTTGAGCGTCGATGCGCTCGCTGGCCAGGCGGATGCCGACCTGGTGTTCATAGGCGAGGAAGGAACCGGCTTTCGCCGCCTCCCCCTGGAACGCGGCGCCGGAGCCGGCGACGTGCTCCGAGGGAGCGCCGCAGCCGGCGAGGGCGGCGCTCAGGACGAGCGCTGCCCAGTACTTCAGTTTCATCGATGGCCTCCTTGCCGTGACGGGGCGTCTTACTTGACGCGCTGACCCGGCTTGGCACCGCTGTCGGGGCTCAGCAGGTAGATTTCTTCACCGCCGGGGCCGGCAGCCAGGACCATGCCTTCGGATACGCCGAACTTCATCTTGCGCGGGGCGAGGTTGGCCACGTAGAGGGTCAGGCGGCCTTCGAGCTTGCTCGGGTCCGGGTAGGCGCTCTTGATGCCGGAGAATACGTTGCGCTTCTCGTCGCCGATGTCCAGGGACAGGCGCAGCAGCTTGTCGGCACCCTCGACGAACTCGCACTTCTCGATCAGCGCGATGCGCAGGTCGACGGCGGCGAAGGCGTCGAAGTTGATTTCCGCGGCCAGCGGGTCCTTGGTCAGCTCACCGTTGCCGGTGGGTTTCGGAGCGCTGGCGAGGAGGTCTTCCTTGGAGGCTTCGATCATGGCTTCGATTTTCGCAGGCTCGATACGGGTCATCAGCGGGTTGAACGGGTTCAGCTGGTGGTTGGCCAGCAGTTGTTCGTGGTCGGCCCATTTCAGCGGGGCGACGTTGAGGAAGGCTTCGGCAGCTTCGGCGAGCTTCGGCAGCACCGGTTTCAGGAAGATCACCAGCTGGCGGAACAGGTTGACGCCCAGGGCGCAGATGGCCTGGACCTCGTCCTGCTTGCCTTCCTGCTTGTTCAGGGCCCACGGCGCCTTGTCGGCGATCCAGGCGTTGGCCTGGTCGGCCAGGGCCATGATCTCGCGCATGGCGCGGCCGAAGTCACGGGCTTCGTAGGCAGCGGCGATGCTCGGTGCGGCGGCCTGGAAGGCCTGAGCCAGTTCCGGCGCGGGGTTGGCGTCCACCAGCAGGCCGTTGTTGCCCTTGTGGATGAAGCCGGCGCAACGGCTGGCGATGTTGACCACCTTGCCGACCAGGTCGGAGTTGACCTTCTGTACGAAGTCCTCGAGGTTCAGGTCGAGGTCGTCCACGCCGCGGCCCAGTTTGGAGGCGTAGTAGTAGCGCAGGTATTCCGGGTCCAGGTGGTCCAGGTAGGTGCGCGCCTTGACGAAGGTCCCGCGCGACTTGGACATCTTCTGGCCGTTGACGGTCAGGTAGCCGTGCACGTTCAGCGCGGTCGGCTTGCGGTAGCCGGCGCCTTCGAGCATGGCCGGCCAGAACAGTGCGTGGAAGTTGACGATGTCCTTGCCGATGAAGTGGTACAGCTCGGCGTCGGAACCCTGCTTCCAGTAGGCGTCGAAGTCCAGCTCCGGACGGCGCGCGCAGAGGTTCTTGAAGCTGGCCATGTAGCCGATCGGCGCGTCCAGCCAGACGTAGAAGTACTTGCCCGGCGCGTCGGGAATCTCGAAGCCGAAGTAGGGGGCGTCGCGGGAGATGTCCCACTCCTGCAGGCCGGAATCCAGCCACTCGGAGAGCTTGTTGGCCACCGACTCCTGAAGGGCGCCGCTGCGGGTCCACTGCTGCAGCATGGCCTGGAAGTCAGGCAGCTTGAAGAAGTAGTGCAGCGACTCCTTGAGCACCGGGGTGGCGCCGGAGATCGCCGATTTCGGGTCCTTCAGCTCGGTCGGTGCGTAGGTCGCGCCGCAGGCTTCGCAGTTGTCGCCGTACTGGTCGGCGGTGCCGCACTTGGGGCAGGTACCCTTGATGAAGCGGTCGGCCAGGAACATCTGCTTTTCCGGGTCGAAGTACTGGGTCACCGGACGGGTGGCGATGTGGCCGGCGTCGCGCAGCTTCAGGTAGATGGCCGAGGACAGCTCGCGGTTCTCTTCCGAGTGGGTCGAATGATAGTTGTCGAACTCCACCAGGAAGTCGGCGAAATCGCCCATGTGTTCGGCGCGAACACCGTCGATCAGTTGCTCGGAGGTGATGCCTTCGCGTTCGGCGCGCAGCATGATGGCCGAGCCGTGGGCATCGTCCGCGCACACGTACACCGCCTGGTTGCCACGCATCTTCTGGAAGCGAACCCAGATGTCGGTCTGGATGTACTCCAGCATGTGACCGAGGTGGATCGAACCATTGGCGTAGGGCAGGGCGCTGGTGACGAGGATCTTGCGGGCTTCGGACATGATGATCGGCCGTTCCGGTTAAAACGAGGGAATCGGCAACTATATAGGGGCGGGGCGAAATTTTCATCCGTGGTCCGCTTGGCTGTAAGGGCTGATTCACCTTTGAGCATCAGGCGCTCGGGCTGTTCGCGAGCAAGCTCGCTCCTACGAAAAGCAGCCTCGCACGAGCCTGGGCTGTAGGAGCGAGCGTGCTCGCGAACCCCGCCTACCCCTGATGATCCCGAGCAAGGCGGCGGCGAGAGGCGTAAGATGCCCGCCTATTCTGCTCAGTCTTTCATCGGGAGTACCCATGAGCGCCGTTACCCGTGCCACGGTGGAGGCCGTCCTCCGCCAGATCAACGACCCCCACACCGGCCAGAACCTGCTGGAAGCCGGCTACCTGCGCGAGCTGGACATCCAGGGCGGGCGCATCTCGCTGACTCTGGAGCTGGGCTACGCCGCTGGCCTGTTCAAGAACGGCTTGGCGCAGACCGTGCAGATGGCCCTGGAAGCGCTGGACGGCGTCGACTCGGCCCAGGTCAAGGTGGAAACCCACATCGCCGCGCACAAGGCCCAGGCCCAGGTGCCGGGTATGAGCAACGTCAAGAACATCATCGCCGTAGCGTCCGGCAAGGGCGGCGTGGGCAAGTCCACTACCGCCGCCAACCTCGCGCTGGCGCTGGCCCGCGAGGGTGCCAAGGTCGGCATCCTGGACGCCGATATCTATGGCCCGAGCCAGGGCATCATGTTCGGTATCCCCGAAGGCACCCGGCCGAAGATCCGCGACCAGAAGTGGTTCATCCCGCTGGAGGCCCACGGCGTGGAAGTCATGTCGATGGCCTTCCTCACCGACGACAACACCCCGGTGGTCTGGCGCGGCCCGATGGTTTCCGGCGCGTTGCTGCAGCTGATCACCCAGACCGCCTGGAACGACCTGGATTACCTGGTCATCGACATGCCGCCGGGCACCGGCGATATCCAGCTGACCCTGGCGCAGAAAGTCCCGGTGGCGGGCTCGGTGATCGTCACGACGCCGCAGGACCTCGCGCTGCTCGATGCCAGGAAAGGCGTAGAGATGTTCCGCAAGGTCAACATCCCGGTGCTGGGCGTGGTCGAGAACATGGCCGTGCACATCTGCTCCAACTGCGGCCACGCCGAACACCTGTTCGGTGAAGGCGGTGGCGAGAAGCTCGCCGCGCAGTACGGCGTCGAACTGCTGGCCTCGATGCCGCTGTCCATGGCCATCCGCATGCAGGCCGACGGGGGCAAGCCCACCGTGATCGCCGACCCGGAAAGCCAGCTGGCGATGATCTACCAGGACATGGCCCGCTGCGTCGGCGCCCGCATCGCCCTGAGCGAGAAGGCCGCGCCGGACATGCCGAACATCTCCATCAGCGACGACTGATCCGCAGGGACTGCCATGCGCAAGGATGCGAAACGCGCCGTCGGCTGGCTGCTGGCCGCGTGCCTGGGCCTCACCGGCTCGGTGGCCTGGGGCGCCGACGAGGATTCCGCCAACTGGCAGGCGCAGTGCGTGATAGACGGACAGCCGGTGACCCTGGACTTCCGTTCTGCCTCGGGCGATGCCTTCGACGATGACATGGTTGTGCAGGCGCGCCGGGCCGACGGCTCCCGCCTGACCCTGCCACTGCCGCCAGCCCTCTACCACGCCACCGGCCCGCTCGGTCGTCCGATCAGTGCCTGCGACCCAGTGCCGCTACTGGACATGGGCAACGGCCTCGGCCTGCTGCTTGTGGTGCGCGACAACCGCCCCGGCCTGCCGGTGGTGGATGTACTGCTGCTGGACCTCGTCACCTTGCAGGTGGTGGACAAGCGCCTGGGCGACCCCGGTGCAGTGGAAGGCCTGCTGAAAACCGCCAGCCTGGTGCTGCGCCAGTCGCCGCAAGGTGTCGACCTGCGCCTGGTGCGCGAGGCCGTGCCGGGTGCCGAGTGCGATTGTGCCGACGGCTACGCCGAAGACTGGCTGCGTTTCTCGGTGGACCGGCGCAAGCTGCGCACGGACTGGCTGCCCTGAAGGTTCATGGAAACCATTCCGTCCCGGCACCGACAGGGAACTGACCGCTGCGTAATTCGTCCAGTGTGAGCTCGCGTCCTGTCCAGAGTCGGACCTTGCGCGCCCCGGCCCCGCGGCAGAGCTCGTACAGCCCCCGGACTTCCACTTGCGTCAGGCCACCTTCAAGTAGCTCCTGAGGGTGCAGGATCAACACCGGCGCGGCCTTGAGCAGAGACTTGGGCGCGAGTCGGCCGACCAGCAACTTCAGGGTCATCTCGGCGAAAGAGAAATTGGCCAGCAGGGAGCGGGGATGATCGAAGCCGTTGACGATCTCGATGCCCTCCTGGCCTCGCAGTTGCTGGGCGGCCTCGCCGGCCGCCAGGACTCTTGGCTTGCCATCCTCGTAGCGCAGGGCCAGCAGGGGTGGTTCGCCGAATGCTTCGCCGGACGGCAGCGCCACGCCGCTGATCCACTGGCGGGAGAGCTTCAGGTACAGGGTGGACGAAAAATGATCAAGCATGTGCGGGCTCTTCCATGAGTCGATGCGCCGCAGGGTACGTAAATCCACGCTCGAGCGTCGACCATCCGGCCGCACCCTTTGCCGGAAATTGTGACGCCCGGTAAGATTCGCCTTCTTTTTTCAACCGCCGCACAGGACACCCGCCATGAGCATCAAATCGGACAAGTGGATTCGCCGCATGGCTCAGGAACACGGCATGATCGAGCCGTTCGTCGAGCGCCAGATTCGTGGTGCCGATGACAGCCGGGTGATTTCCTACGGTGTTTCCAGCTACGGCTACGACGTACGCTGCGCCGCCGAATTCAAGGTATTCACCAACATCCACTCGGCGGTGGTCGATCCGAAGAACTTCGACGAGAAGAGCTTCGTGGATATCAACAGCGACGTCTGCATCATCCCGCCGAACTCCTTCGCCCTGGCCCGCACCGTCGAGTACTTCCGCATCCCGCGCGACGTGCTGACCATCTGCCTGGGCAAGAGCACCTACGCGCGCTGCGGCATCATCGTCAACGTCACCCCGCTGGAACCGGAGTGGGAAGGCCACGTGACCCTGGAGTTCTCCAACACCACCAACCTGCCGGCGAAAATCTACGCCCACGAAGGCGTGGCGCAGATGCTGTTCCTGCAGTCGGACGAAGCCTGCGAAGTGTCCTACCGCGATCGCGGCGGCAAGTACCAGGGCCAGACCGGCGTTACCCTGCCCAAGGCGTGATCGAGCCTTAATCAAGAGAAAACGGACATGACCTCGCAAGGACTGCGGGGCCTGCTTTGCGCCCTGTGGCTGGGCGCCAGCGGCCAACTGGCGGCAGCCGAACTCAACGTCACCCCGGGTGGCGAAGTGCTTGGCCTGCCGTCGAACGCTCCCCTGAACCAATTCGTCGAGCGTCTCGGCGAGCCCACTGCGCGCCTGCCGATGCGCGGTGGCGAGCAGGGCCTGCTCTACGGTAACTCCACCCTGCTGGTGTTCAAGGGCCAGCGTCTCACGCAGGTTCGCTGCTGGTTGCACAGCCAGTTCACACCCTCGCTGTTCCTTGGCTGGCTGGATCAGGTCGAGCCTGGCAAGGACCCGCTGACTTTCGCCGTCGACGGCCAACTGCATCTGGGCCAGGAGCGTGGTGCCACGGGGGAGTGGTTCAACACCCTGGATGGCGACGGTGACGAGCTTTCCGATGTCCGGGTGCGTAACGGCAGCGATATCTGGGGCGGCTATGGAAACTCCGACGACTACGGCATTCGCGGCGAGAGCCGTCAGGTCGTGGTGTCACTCAGCGTGAGCATTCCCGAGCCACCGGCCGCCGCGGCTTCAATGGGCGTGATGGGCCGTCCCTAGGACTTCCAGCACGAAGGCCGCTCGCTCCTCCAGACCTGCGAGCGGTAATTGCACGATGTGATACCCCAACCCCTCGTACACCTCGGCCATGGCTGCCGCCGTTAGCTGCGCTTCGCTGAAGTCCTGCCGGCGTTCGGCGTCGTTGCGGTAGATGGCCTCCCACGCCGGTGCCAGGAACACGGTCCGCCTGTAGCGCAGCTCCTGGACAGCGGTTTCCAGGGGTTCGGGAATCGACAGGCCACAGAGCCGCGCGTAGCCCAGCACGTCCGGTAGGCCGCGATCGAACAGCCACAGCCCTCCTGCTTCGAGCGCTCGCTCGCGGGTCGTCCGCGCGTGGTCGAACATCGCCTGGCAGAAGGCCTCCCGGTTTGCCCAGGGCAGTGCATCGCCGGCACAGGCCAGTTGCTCGCGGATGATGGCGCGGCCGCCTTCCTCGACGACGTTCAGGCCGTGATGCCGGTGCAGACGGTCGAGCAAAGTGCTCTTGCCGGCGCCTGGGCCGCCAGTGATGACGATAAGGGATTCGGACATGGCGATGACTCCTGTAGGAAAGGATGCGAGGGAGTACCGGCCGGGGAAGGGGTGCGAAGGGAGGTGCGGCGGAATCGGAGCGGGGAAAAAAGAAAGGCACCCAGAGGGTGCCTGAATATGATCATGGAGTAAGTCGACAATTCTGATCCCGGGGCGGAAGTGAAGTTCCCGTCCCCCGGAAATATTTTTCAGATCATCACTTCTCCGGCACCAGCGTCAGGCGTTTCACGCCGTAGACCTTCTCCAGGTTCTGCGACTGGAAGGGGAAGCTCATGTAGTTGCCCTTCAGCCAGGCGTCGATGCCGTCGGCGTAGTGCGGGCTGGCCGGGTTGCCGGATTGGCCGCTGCTGTTGAGGCCGATCATCGGCTCGCTCTGGCCGAAGTCGACGACGATGCGCATGGCCGGGATCAGCCAGGTATTGAAGTCCTGGCCCCAATGGTAGGCCGAGACGTTCAGGGTGCTGTGGTCGCCGCCGGCCGGGTAGGGGCCGCGATCCAGGTAGCCCTTGATCGCTCCGAGGCTGGCTCGCTCGCTGGCGCTCAGGTTGGGCGCCATCTTGGTGCTGTCGCTGACCCACTCGTACGTGTGCAGCTTGCCCCACTGCCAGGCACGGCGGTCGCTGCCCAGCTTCTGCTCGCAGAAGGCAGTGGCGGCGGCCAGGCTGCGGGCGAGGATCGCCGGCTTGTCTTCCTTCTGCGGTGTGCGGGTGTCGTCCCAGAACGGGCTGTCGTCGCGCCCCAGCAGATGGTCGGCCTGGGCCGAGTAGGAGAGGTTGGCGGTCTCGACGAAGGCCTTCCAGGACGGGCTGTCCTCCGGGCCCAGTTCGTCGAGGAAGATCTGCTTGGTGCTTTCCTGCAGGAAAGCTTCGTATAGCGCAGCGTCGCCGGAGGTAGCCGAGAGCTTGCCGTCGAACGCCATGATCCGGTCCAGCGCTTCGCGGGCGCGGGCGCGTTGGTCGGCGGGCAGGGCGTCGATGGCTTTCTTCAGCGGCTGAGCCATGCCCGGCGCGTCCAGCATCGACTGCAGCTTGCCGGCGAAGGGCGTGGTCTGGTCGTACTGCATGGCGATCATGCTGCGGTAGTCGTGGCTCTTGCTGCCGCCAGCCAGCTGGGCGATGCGTTCGTAGCGCTCCGGGTAGTACCAGGAACTGGACAGCTGCGCGCCATAGCCCGGCTGTACGCTGCGGTGGTTGGCGGTGCCCAGCCAGCCTTGCTGCGGGTCCTGGTCGGACGGATGGAGGATCGGGTCGGCATAGCCGTCCCAGTCGTAGCGGCTGTCCCAGCCGGGAGAGGGCAGCAGGCCGCGGCCTTCCTTGCGGTTGGGGAAGCGTCCAGTGACCTGCCAGCCGATGTGCTTCTCGTCGGCGAACACGATGTTCAGCGCCATGGCGCGCACATCGCGGGTGGCGTCGAAGGCCTGCTCGACGTTCTTCGCTCGGGACAGGTCGAAGAAGGCGTCGAGGGTGCGGTCGGTCTCGTTCTGGATGCTCTGGTAGGCGATGCCGTAGCCGCTGGACAGCGGCAGCGGCTGCAGGTCGTGCTTGCGCTCGCCCAGCGCGCTGTTGAGTAGCGGACCGTGGCGGGTTTCGTAGATGACCTCGCGGACCGGACTCTGGCCCTTGATGAAGAAGGTCTCGTTACGCTCGATGGCCGGCTTCCACTGGCCGTCGGCGAGGTAGTAGAGCTTGCTGCCCTGGCGCTTCACCTGTTCGAGGAAGAGGTCCTGGTTGTCGCCCATGACCATGGTCATGCCCCACGCCAGCTTGCCGTTGAAGCCGGCGACCACGCCCGGCACACCGGCGATGGAAACACCTGCGGCGTTGTACTTGGGCGAGCGGATCTGCACGTAGTTCCACACCGAGGGCATGGATAGCGGCAGGTGGGTGTCGTTGGCCAGGATGCTCTTGCCGCTGCGCGTACGCTGCGGGGCGATGGCCCAGTTGTTGGAAGCGGCGACGCCCATCATCTGCAGCGCGGCGATCTGGCCCGCGGCCTTGTCCAGTTGTTCCAGACCGGCAATCCTGCCGTCCAGGCGCAGGCCCTTGAGTTTCTCGGCTTCCTCGAAGGGCAGCGCTTCATCCGGGTAGATCGGCGTCAGCCAGGGCAGCTTGTCGGCGCCGACTTTCTGCGCCAGTACCAGGGAGGCGATCTCCTCCTGCAGGTTCACCGCCAGACCGAAGTTCAACAGGCTGAAGACCAGTGCGGAGTCTTCCGCTTTCCAGTACTCGGGACGGTAGCCGGATTCGGCCAGGTCCATCGGCAGGTTGTCGCGGTAGCGGTACAGGTAGGCGTTGACGCCGCGCGCGTAAGTCTCGAAGAAGCGCTTCAGGCGTGGTGAGGAGCCGGCATAGAGCGCATCGGCGGCTTTCTTCAGGTTCACCGTGCGCATGAAGCGGTCGGTCTCCAGGGCGCCGGGGCCGACCATCTCGGACAGGCGACCCTGAGCCATCAGGCGCAGGCCGACCATCTGGCTGATGCGGTCGCTGGCATGCACGTAGCCCAGGGTGAACAGCGCGTCGTGGAAGGTACTGGTCTCGATCAGCGGCATCCCCAGGCTGTTGCGGCGGATCGACACATTGTCCGCCAGGCCCTTGATCGGCTGCACGCCGTAGCTCGGCGGCAGGCTGCCCGAGTAGCGGTCGTTGAGCCAGCCCTGGCAGCCGGTGAGGCTGACAGCGGCAGTGACGGTGGCGGCAAGGCCGAAGCTGGGAAGCCGGCGGAAGGCTCGCGGGGCCATGGGGTGTGCTCCTGCACAAAAGAGGTCGCTTGAAATGGGATGCTTGAAGCGCGCTACGTTAGTGAGCCGAGGATAGCTGTGCAAGCCGCGCAGGGCGGGATTTTCAGCAGCCGACGAATAGTTGGGCCAGACAGCAGAAGGCCCGCGCTGGGCGGGCCTTCTTCGCAGTGCTCGGTACCTGGTTCAGGCGCCGTGGCACTTCTTGTACTTGCTGCCGCTGCCGCAGGGGCAAGGGTCGTTGCGGCCCACGTCCTTGAGCGGGTTACGGACCGGCTCGTGGCTGTGGTTGCAGTGCGGGCCGTGCACGTGGCCGTGATCATGGTGGTGGTCATGATCGTGGTCATGGTTGCAGTTCGGACCGTGTACGTGGGGTTCCTGGCTCATGGTGACGCTCACTCGGGGATGAAATCGCCGGGAATTATCTCGCCATTGCGGGCGATGTGCACGCTCTGTCCGAAGAGCAGGCCGGTCTTCACTTCACCGTCGAGGCGATAGCGGATCGGCTTGTCCGGGTCTTCCAGCAGCTTGACGATGTACTTCATGTGCCGCCACAGGTTGGTGGTTACCGGTACTTCGAAGGTTTCGTGACCGTTGGCCGGCACTGTGAACCAGTTATTCGACTCGCCTTCGGCCAGGTCGATATCGTTCAGCTTGACCTTGTAGGCCAGGCCGCGGACCGGAAGGCTGAAGTCGTTCGGGTTGTCGATGCGGAAATGCAGGACGAATTCCTGCTCCAGCAAACGAGCTTTCACGACGTCGACTTTCTGCAGCTTCACGTCGGGTTGCTCGAAATCACCTGCCATCCAGCCGCAGCCCGAAACAAGGCCGAACAGCCAGCACAGGCTGAGAATTCTTATCATTTGCGCCTGATAATTCATGTCTACCCCTCAAGACGCCCCAGTGTACCAAGCACCTGCTCGGCCGCAAGTTGTTGTTACGTTAAAAGAAGCTGCACCATACTGGCCGAATGTAACCGGCGGGTTAACACAGGAGAGTGAAGATGAGCCGCTATGAAATTGCCTTCTCGGGACAGACCGTTCCCGGTGCTCAGCTCGACACGGTGAAAGCCAACCTGGCCAGGTTGTTCCAGGCCGATGCCCAGCGCATCGAACTGCTGTTCTCCGGTCGCCGCATGGTGATCAAGAACAACCTCGACGCGGAGGCCGCGGAAAAGTACCGCAGTGTGATCGAGCGTGCTGGCGCTGTCGTCGAAGTGGTCGACATGGACGCGCAGATCGAGGAGATCGAGCTGGCTCCGCCGCCGCCCGCCGAGCCTGTCAGTGCACCGGTACAGCCGGCAGCGTCTGCCGCTGGAGCGCAGGGGCGTCTGAAGGTCGCGCCGCGTGACGAGTACATGGCCGCTTTCGCCGATGTGGATGCACCGGATTTCGGCCTGGCTCCGGTGGGCACCGACCTGCAGGACGAGAAGCCCGAGGCCCAGGCGCCGCGCGTGGACCTCAGCCAGTTCAGCGTCGCCCCGGTGGGCAGCGACATGGGCCAGGCCAAGCCCGAACCTGCGGGGCCTGCGCCGGACACCAGCCACCTCAGGCTGCAGGACTGATCAGTCGCCCTGGTGCGGGTCGTCCTTGTAGACGAACTTGGGCATTTCCCAGCGGAAGCGGATCGCCAGCATGCGGAACAGGAAGCCGGCGAACAGGGTGATCAGCATGGCCTGCTCCTTGGGCAGGTCGATCTGCAGGCAGATCAGGTAGCACCAGGCGCTGGCAAAGGACACGCTGGCGTACAGCTCGCGGCGGAAGATCAGCGGAACGTCGTTGCAGAGGATATCCCGCAGGATGCCGCCGAACACCCCGGTGATCACGCCGCTCACGGCGGCGATCAGCAGGCTGTGGCCCATCTCCAGGCTGACCTGGCAACCGATCAGGGTGAAGGCCACCAGGCCCACGGCGTCCAGTGCGAGGAACATCGAGCGCAGGTGGCGCATCAGCGGGGCGATGAACACGGTGAACAGTGCGGCGCCGGCCGTCAGTGCCAGGTACTCCGGATGACGCACCCAGGTCAGCGGGTAGTGGCCCAGCAGCATGTCACGCACCGAACCGCCGCCCAGGGCGGTGACGCAGGCCACCAGCACCACGCCGAACAGGTCCATGCTCCGCCGACCGGCGGACAGCGCGCCGGTCATGGCTTCGGCGGTAATGGCGATGATGTAGAGAACGGTCAGCAGCATGGCGAGGTCCGGCAGGGGTAGCCGGTGCGGCGAAACACCACCGCTCCGGAAAAAAGCGCGGATTCTAGCCCAGACACCGAACGCCCCCAAGTGGGGCGAGTTCGCGCCTCACTCGATCCTGTCCTACTCAATCCAGGGACCGCAGCATTTCTTCAGCTTGCCGCCGGCGCCACAGGGGCACGGATCGTTGCGACCGAGCTTCATCGGCACGGTGGGGTCGAGGAAGTACCAGCGCCCCTCGCGCTGGACGAATCCCGAGCATTCGCGATGGCTGTGCTCGCCGCCGGCATCATGCCAGCGCGCAATGAAAGTCACCCGCGCGTGCTCCGGCTGGCCACCGAGTACCTCGTGGCTGACTACTTCCAGGCCCAGCCAGGTGCTGCCCAGGCTCCAGGTGCGAATGGCCTCCAGGTCCAGCCCTGGTTGCTGGGCCGGCAGCGTGGTGTCGCGCAGGTAGTCCACCAGGCCGAGGGCGTAGGCGCTGTAGCGCGAGCGCATCAGCGCCTCGGCGGTCGGAGCCGCCACGCCGGCGTGGAAGCGTCCGCAGCAGTCGGACAATGGGCGGCCACTGCCGCAGGGGCAGGTCGGTTCGGTCATGGTCACCACCAGTACTTGCCGAAGTTTTCCGGGTTGGCCCAGAACTTTGCGTTGAGCCAGTCCGGGACCTGTTTGTATTCGTGCAGATCGTAGGTGAACAGGGTGATCACCTGGGCGTCGCGCTGGAAGCGCTCGCTGGCCTGCATCGCGAGGGCGTAGAAATCCGCGTCCTGTGCCTGCGCCGCGTCGAGGTCGACGAGTGCCGCCACGCGGCTGCTGTTGAGGTTGCGGATGCCGCCCACCAGTTGCTGTGCTTCGCGGCGCGGCATGTGCTCAAGGCAATCGGCGAGCAGGGCGAGGTCGTAGCGTTGACCGGCCAGCTCCGCCGGCAGCGCGCCGGCATCGGCGTGAAACAGTTCGCAATCCGGATGCGCCGCGAGAAAGGCCTCCACTGCCGGAATCTGGCTGGCGCCCACCAGTAGAAGACGCTGCGGTGCGTAGCGATCGAGCAGTGCGGCCAAGGCCTGTTGCGGTGTGCGTGTGGAAATCATGGGGCTCTTCGAAGACGGAAAAATAATGAACAAAGACTAGCGTGTGACACCCATATGGCCTAGTGCTGGCGCATTCTGTCAGTCACGTCTTTACTCGGTAATTGTCGGTCAAGACCCGATCATTAGAGGAGACTTAACTTTATGAGCATCAAAAGGACCGCTTTACCCCTGCTGCTGGTAAGCACGTTGCTCACCGGTTGCGCAGGGTTGCAGAAGTCCGACTGGCCGACTTGCGCCGTGGTTGGTGGTGTCGGTGGCGCAGGTTTGGGTTCCATTGAAAGCAGCGCCTGGGCGGGTTGGGGAGCCCTGATTGGTGGTGTGCTGGGGGCATCCTACTGCTGGGTGCATGGCGCCGAAGAGCAAGTGGCCGAGGTCCCGCCGCCTGCACCGGCTCCTGAACCTGCTCCGGCTCCGCTGCCCAAGGAAGAGACCATCGTGGTGCGTGACCTGCACTTCGCCTTCGACTCGTCGAAGATCGACGCGCAGGACAAGGACAAGCTCGACACCATCGCCACCCGCCTGAAAGGCGAGGCTGCGAGCACCGAGCTGAACATCGGCGGCCATACCGACAGCATCGGTACCGACGCCTACAACCAGAAACTGTCCGAGCGCCGCGCCAACGCCGTGTCCAACTACCTGGTCGATGCCGGCGTGCCTGCCAGCAGCATCAAGTCGGTGGTCGGTTATGGCGAGAGCCAGCCGGTCGCGGACAACAAGACCAAGGAAGGCCGCGCCGAGAACCGTCGCGTAGAAATCAAGATCACCCGCCAGTAACTTTGGCGTGATGTCCGCAAAGGGGGCCTTCTGGCCCCCTTTGTCATTCCCGGTTGCCACTGGCATCGCCGGGGGCAGAAGCGTATGTTCCCCGGCAAAGAAAAAACCGGGGGCCATTCATGAAAGCGTTGTTGGGGCTGGGCAAGCTGATTGCCCTGTTGTTCTGGCTGGCGGTGCTGGCGAACCTGATCCAACCCTTCGCACATCCCTTCGCGCTGCTGCTCAATGCGGCGGGCGCGCTGATCCTGCTGATCCATATCCTCGAAGTACTGGCGCTGCGCAAACGTCTGCAGGGCCGCCCGCATCCGGGCATGGATCGCCTGCAGATCCTGCTGTTCGGCGTCTTCCATTTCGCTACCCTGCCGCAGCCGGCAGCGGAGCAACCGGCATCGGCAAAAGTAGAAGGAGATACTCATGCGTAAGTCGTTGCTGGGCCTGGTGCTGTTCGCCCCGCTGGCGTGTTCGGCCGCGGGCACTGTCTCGGTGGAGGCCAATACCGTGCTGCGCCTGCCGGTGAAAGGCGACAGCCTTAGCCTGGATCGCATCAGCGTCGGCCCGGAAGGCGCGCTGCTGATTCCGTCGCGGGTCAAGGAGCTGAAGATCGGTGAGCTGGACCTGGCGAAGAACGCACGGATCGGCGTGTTCCCCGGTAGCGATGCGCTGCAGATCGATGTCCAGCACGGCAGTCTCGCCGACGGCAGCGTCATCGCCGCGCAGGGCAGTTCCGGCAGCTTCGAGAAACCCGCCAGCAGCGGTCGAAACCTGGTGCTGCGGCTGCAGGACGTGCAGGTGGAAAACCTGCTGATCGACGTCCGCGGCGGTGTTGGTGCGCCGGGCTACGACGGCCTGGACGGCGGCAGCGCGCAGACTTCCGGTTGCCTGTGGGGTGGCGGTCAGTCTGCCGGCAACGGCCAGAATGGTGCCGATGGCCAGACGGGTGCGTCCGGCGGTGTGGTGCGCCTGGAAGTGCCGGAGCAGTTCGATGTCGCGAAGGTCAGGGTGCGCCTGGAAGGCGGTGCTGGCGGAGCGGGCGGCAAACCCGGCAAGGCCGGACCGCGCAGCAGCGAGAAGGGCTGCTGGTTCTATTCGGTGGCGGGCGAGAAGCCCGGCGCGGAAGGTCAGGGTGGTGCGGAAGGGGCGAAAGGCAGCGAAGGCCGCCTGGACGTGAAGCGCTTCTGAACCGGTGGCGCGTTTCAAGTGAAGGCCCGCCCGGCAACCGGGCGGGCCTTTTTGTTTACCAGTGCGGACGGGCGGCGACGAAAGCCACCAGCGCCATGCCGATCAGCAGGTTCAGGCCCACGGTCTTGCGGATCTTGCCCAGCGCGGCGCCGCCGGCCGGCCAGTCTTCGGCGCCTACCGCCGCGCGCAACTCCGGCAATTGCAGTGCCTGGATGCGCAGGAAGAGCGCGAGCATCGCCACATACAGTCCCATCATCACCTGCACATAGCGCGGTGCGCCGGCCATGCCGTTGAAGCTCAGGTGCAGCATGCCCACGCCGGTCACTGGCAGCAGGATCACCGCCGCCCACACCCAGCGAAAGAAGCGTGGGAATACCTCCAGCCACAGCTTCAGCCGGGCCGGTGCTTCCAGCGCGGCGACGGCGGCCGGGCGCAGCACCATCCAGGCGAAGAACATGCCGCCCACCCAGACCAGGGCGGCCAGGAGGTGCAGGGCATAGACGAAGGCAAAGGGTGTCATTCGGACGATCTCCGCTGGCGATTGAAGTCAAGCGCGCTATCATAGCCGCCGATTCGAACCACTGAAAATTTATCCAGCATCCGGATGTGTCTCCAAGGCACGCTCCGGGGCCCGGGAAGTCCATGCTCAGCACCGAACTCAAGGCCACGATCCAGGGCGCCTACTCGCGTTTCCTCGAGGCCAAGGAACTCAAGCCGCGCTACGGCCAGCGCCTGATGATTGCCGAAGTCGCCAAGGTCCTGGGGACCATCGCCAGCGATGAGGAAGGCCATCGCCTGGGCGATGCCGCCGTGGTCGCCGTGGAAGCCGGCACCGGCACCGGCAAGACCGTTGCCTACAGCCTCGCCGCCATCGCCTGCGCCAAGGCGGCCGGCAAGCGCCTGGTGGTCGCCACCGCCACCGTCGCCCTGCAGGAGCAGATCGTCCACAAGGACCTGCCCGACCTGCTGCGCAACTCCGGCCTGTCGTTCAGTTTTGCCCTGGCCAAGGGACGCGGGCGCTACATGTGCCTGTCCAAGCTCGACCATCTGCTGCAGGAAGGCCAGGCGCAGAGCGCCACCGCCCAGCTGTTCGAGGAGGAAGGCTTCCGCATCGATGTGGACGAAACGTCTACCAAGCTGTTCAACCAGATGATCGAGCGCCTGGCGGGCAACCGCTGGGACGGCGACCGCGACTCCTGGCCCGAGGCCATCGAGGACGCGCAGTGGGCGCAGGTCACCACCGACCACAGCCAGTGCACCAACCGCCATTGCCCGAATTTCCAGCAGTGCGCCTTCTACAAGGCGCGCGAAGGCATGACCAAGGTCGACGTGATCGTCACCAACCATGACCTGGTGCTGGCCGACCTTGCCCTGGGCGGCGGCGCGATCCTGCCGGACCCGCGCGACACCCTCTACGTGTTCGACGAGGGCCATCACCTGCCGGACAAGGCCATCGGCCACTTCGCCCACTTCACCCGCCTGCGCGCCACCGCCGACTGGCTGGGCCAGGTGGAGAAGAACCTGACCAAGCTGCTGGCGCAGAACCCGCTACCGGGCGACCTCGGCCGCCTGATCGAGCAGGTGCCGGAGCTGGCCCGCGAGCTGCGCACGCACCAGCAGTTCATGTTCACCGCCTGCGAGGAAGTCGGCGACTTCCGCGCCGGCGAGGACATGGAAGGCCGCGAGCGGCCGCGCCATCGTTTCGAGGGTGGGGTGATCCCCGAGCACATCCGCGAGATGGGCATCGAACTGAAGAAGGGCTTCTCCAAGCTCACCGATCTCTTCACCCGCCTCACCGAACTGCTCAAGGAAGCCATGGACGGGGAGGGCAGTGTCGGTATCGCCAGCCACCAGGCCGAGGAATGGTACCCGCTGTTCGGCAGCCTGCTGTCCCGTGCCCAGGGCAACTGGGAGCTGTGGACCGCCTTCACCAGCGAGGACCCGGAAGACAGTCCGCCGATGGCGCGCTGGCTGACCCTCGCCGAGAGCGGCACCTTCTACGACATCGAGGCCAACGCCAGCCCGATCCTCGCCGCCGAGACCCTGCGCCGCAACCTGTGGAACGTGGCCTATGGCGTGCTGGTGACCTCCGCGACCCTCACCGCGCTAGGCACCTTCGACCGCTATCGCATGCGCGCCGGCCTGCCGCGTTCCGCCGTCACCGCGGTGGTGCCGAGCCCGTTCCACCATGCCGACGCCGGCGTGCTGCGCGTGCCCGACCTCAAGGCGGATCCACGCGATGCCGCCGCCCATACCGCGGCGATCATTCGCGAGCTGCCGGAAATAGTCGAAGGCTCGCGCGGTTCGCTGATCCTGTTCTCCTCGCGCAAGCAGATGCAGGAAGTCTTTGACGGCCTGGACCGCGACTGGCGCAAGCGCGTGCTGATCCAGGGCAACCTGTCCAAGCAGGAAACCCTGAACAAGCACCGCTCGCGGGTCGACGATGGCGAGCCGAGCGTGCTGTTCGGGCTGGCCAGCTTCTCCGAAGGCGTGGACCTGCCCGGCGCCTATTGCGAGCACGTGGTGATCGCCAAGATTCCCTTCGCCGTGCCGGATGACCCGGTGGAAGCGGCGCTGTCGGAATGGATCGAGGCGCGCGGTGGCAATCCCTTCATGGAGATTGCCGTGCCCGATGCTTCGCTGCGCCTGGTGCAGGCCTGCGGCCGCCTGCTGCGTACCGAGCAGGACCGAGGCACCATCACGCTGCTGGACCGACGCGTGGTGACGCAGCGCTACGGCAAGGCCATTCTTAACGCACTGCCGCCGTTCCGCCGTGAAATAGCTTGAGTGTGCGGGAGCAAGCTCCCGCGCTGGCTGTCAAACGAACGTCCGCCGCCCGGCGGGCGTGTTGCAAGGACTCGAATCCATGACATCGAAGCGTTGGCATCTGCCTCTGCTGCTCAGCCTGGCCATCGCCAGTGCCCCGGCCTGGTCGGCCGGCGGCAATGAAACCCTGTTCAATTTCGTCAAGCCGATGGCCGTGGTCACCGTCACCACGCAGAACGCCGACCTGCCCAGTTCCACCGCCGAGGCCACGCCCGAAGGGGAAATCCTGCGCCGGGTGAACTTCAACCCCGCGCCGCAACCGACCCTGCGCCTCGCACCCTCCAGCGGTAGCTGGGACTGGTCCCAGGCCGACAGCGTCAGCCTGCGCATCCAGAACGCCATGGACTGGGCCATCACCCTCGAAGTGGAGGTCGAAGGTATCGCCGGCGCCCCCGGCCTGCGCGCGAGCATCGCGCTGCCGCCCGGGCCTGCGCAGACCCTGGTGATCCCGCTGCACGCCATCGCCCCGGAAGACTTCGGCATGCGTGCCGGCGTGCCCATGCCCATCACCCAGGACGGCCAGCGCCTGCTGCTGGCGAGCAAGGTCACCGGCGAGCTGAACCGCAGCCAGGTCGGGGCGGTAAAGCTGTTCCTCACCTCGCCCAAGGCAGCGCAGGACATCCTCGTCGGCCGCTTCGGCACCCGCGCCGGCAACGACGAATACCACAAGGCCTACACCGGTATCGTTGACGGTTTCGGCCAGTCCACCCGCAGCGACTGGCCGGAGAAGGTGAAGAGCCCCGAGCAGTTGGCCAATGCCTGGAAAGCCGAAGGCGAACAACTGAAGAAGTGGCAGCCTGCGCCTGGCCGTGATGCCTTCGGTGGCCTGCTGGACGGCCCGGCCTTCGAAGGCACGGGCTTCTTCCGCACCGAAAAGCGCAATGGCCGCTGGTGGCTGGTGACGCCGGAAGGGCACTCGTTCTGGTCCATGGGCGTCAACGCGGTGAACGCCGACAGCAGCCAGACCTACGTGGAAGGCCGCGAATACATGTTCGCCAGCCTGCCCAAGGAAGACGAGCCGCTGGCTGCCTTCTACGGCCAGCGCGATGACCGCAGTGGTGTCGGCGCCCAGCAGGGCCGCGCGTTCGGTAACGGTCGCTGGTTCGACTTCTACGCCGCCAACCGCTTCCGCGCCGACGGTGGCCTCAACGCGGATGCCGCTGCGGCCGCCTGGCGCGAGCGCACGGTGCAGCGCCTCGGTTCCTGGGGCTTCAACACCCTCGGTGACTGGAGCGATCCGGCCTTCGCCGACGACCCACGCCTGCCTTACAGCGTTCCGCTGTCCATCAGCGGCGACTACGCCACGGTCAGCACCGGCTACGACTGGTGGGGCGCCATGCCCGACCCGTTCGACCCGCGCTTCGCCATGGCTGCCGAACGGGCCATCGCCATCGCTGCCCGCGACCACCGGGAGGACGCCTGGTTGCTGGGTTACTACGCCGACAACGAACTGGCCTGGGCCGGCCGTGGCGACGACGACCAGGCGCACTTCGCCCTGGCTTTCGGCACGCTCAAGCTGTCCACCGATAGCCCGGCCAAGCGCGCCTTCATCAAGCAGCTCAAGGACAAGTACGAGGATCACGAGCAGCTTGCCGAAGCCTGGGGTGTGCAACTGGGCTCCTGGGAAGACCTCGACGCGCCGGGCTACCAGGCGCCGGTCCCGAGCGAGGCGCACCCGGCCATCGCCCAGGACTACAGCGCCTTCCTGCGCCTGTACGCGGACCAGTACTTCAAGACCCTGAAGGACTCGCTGCAGTGGCACGCGCCCAACCACCTGCTGCTCGGCCCGCGCTTCGCCGTCAGCACGCCGGAAGCACTGGCCTCCTGTGCGCAGTACTGCGACATCCTCAGCTTCAACCTCTACGTGCCGTTGCCGCAGCAGGGCTTCGACGCCAACTACGTGCGCAGCCTGGACAAGCCGGTGCTGATCACCGAGTTCCACTTCGGTTCCCGCGACCGCGGGCCGTTCTGGGGTGGTGTCGCCGAGGTGTACAACGAGCAGCAGCGTGGCGAGGCGTATCAGCGCTTCCTCGCCGAGGCCGCGAAGGAGCCGAACATCGTCGGCGCGCACTGGTTCCAGTACCTCGACCAGCCGGTGACCGGCCGCCTGCTCGACGGCGAGAACGGCCACATCGGCCTGGTCGGCATCACTGACCTGCCGTTCATCGGCTTCGTCGATGCCGTGCGCAAGGCCAACCAGCAGACGCTGAAAGGCATCGACGAACTGGCCCGTGCTGCGGCCAAGGTGGCACCCGAGCCCGCGCCGAAACCGGCGCCCGCCAGCGATGACAGTGATGACGAGGAGCAGGCATCGCAGTGAAGGCGCGGCAATGATCCGACATTCGTGAGACCACACCCTGCCTTCGGCAGGGTTCCCAGAGGCGGAGGGCGCTGAAAGAATGGTGTCTTCCGCGCTTTGCGTCCCTGAGTATGCTCATTTCCGGAGTTTGAGATGACCCTGAACGGCCACTGCGATCCGCGCTTCACTCCCGTTGCCGATGCTTTCAGTGCGCTGTTCGAGGACCCGCAGGAGCGCGGCGCGGCGCTGTGCATCCAGATCGGCGGCGAAACCGTGGTCGATCTCTGGGCCGGCAGCGCGGGCAAGGAACCGGGCCAGGACTGGCAGGCTGACACGCTGCTCAACCTGTTCTCCTGCACCAAGACCTTCGCCGCCGTCGCGGCGCTACAGCTGGTGGGCGAGGGCCGGCTGGATCTGGACGCGCCGGTGGCGCGCTACTGGCCGGAGTTCGAGCAGGCCGGCAAGCAGAACATCACCGTGCGCCAGCTCCTGTGTCATCGCGCGGGGCTGCCGGCGATCCGCGAGCCGCTGGCGCCCGAGGCGCTGTATGACTGGTCGACCATGACCGCCGCGCTGGCCGGCGAAACGCCCTGGTGGACGCCCGGTACGGAACACGGCTATGCGCCCATCACCTATGGCTGGCTGATCGGCGAAGTGATCCGCCGTGTCGACGGTCGCGAGCCGGGAGCCGCCATCATCGCGCGCACCGCCGAGCCGCTGGGGCTGGATTTCCATATCGGCCTGGATGACGCCCAATTCCACCGCGTGGCGCATATCGCCCGGGGCAAGGGCAACCTGGGCGACGCGGCCGCGCAACGCCTGCTGCGGACCATGATGACCGACGCCGCCGCGCTCACTACCCGCGCCTTCACCAATCCGCCTTCGGTGCTGACCAGCACCAACAAGCCGGAATGGCGCCGCATGTCGCAGCCGGCAGCCAATGGCCACGGCAATGCGCGTTCGCTGGCCGGCTTCTACACCGGTCTGCTGCAGGGCAGGTTGCTGGACGAAGCGCTGCTGGCCGAACTCACCCGCGAGCACGCCGTTGGCGAGGATCGAACCTTGTTGACCTGTACGCGCTTCGGGCTGGGTTGCATGCTTGACCAGCCGAGCGTGGCCAACGCCACCTATGGCCTTGGCCCGCAAGCCTTCGGGCATCCGGGAGCCGGCGGCTCCATCGGCTTCGCCGATCCGGAGCGCGAGCTGGCCCTGGGTTTCGTCGTCAACACCCTCGGTCCCTACGTGCTGATGGACCCGCGCGCCCAGCGCCTGGCGCGCCTCGTCGGCGACTGCCTGTAACGACGAGTGGGAGGAACCTTCCTCCCGCTGCGCCTTCTTAATGGCGTCTGCTTGCCCCGGCATCTGGACAGGTTTCGTTCAGCTGCCGCTCGTCAGTTCGAGGTTAAAATCTCGTTCCAACTGAGTAAGTTATGCTCAACTCTTAAGCTGATTGCTGAAGTAAGGGTGTGGCTGCCTGCCTGTTGCACCCGGTCTTCCTTCATGTTCCGCCTTATGGAATCGCTCCCATGAACCTGCTGTTCTCGAATTCGCTGAAAGTCTCCACCCTTGCGCTGTGCGTCGGTCTTTCCGCCTGCAGCCAGTTCCAGTCCCAGGATCAGGCCAAGGCCCCGGACAGCGCGGCGGCGGTTGCCAAGCCCGGCACCGGCCACTGGTGGTGGCCCTTCGGCAGCGACGAGGAAGTGACTGCCGCAGCTCCCGCACCCGAGAAAAAGCCCGTCGAAGCGCCCAAGGTCGCCGATGCCGGCAGCCAGCAGCCCGGTGGCCACTGGTGGTGGCCGTTCGGCGTGAGCGAGAGCAAGCCGGGGGCCGACAAGGCCGCCAAGCCGCAGGACGTCAAGGTCACCAAGGAGTGGCTGGACCAGCACGAGAAGTCCCTGCGTGCGGCGGTAGCTGGCAGCAAGTTCACCGTCGAGCGCCGCGAGAATGCCTTGGTGCTGATTGCCCCGGTGGAAGGCTCCTTCAACCCCAAGCGTCCTGAGTTGCTGCTGCCGATCACCCTGGCGCCGCTGGGCAACGTGGCGAAGATGCTGCAGAACGATCCGGAAAGCGGCGTGCTGGTGCTCGGTCACAGCGACAGCTCGGGCGACAAGGCACTCAACGACAAGGTCAGCCTGCAACGTGCCCAGGCGGTGTCCTCGATCTTCCGCCTGAGCGGCCTGGGCGCCGACCGCCTGCGCCTGAAGGGTGTCGGCTCGAGCCTGCCGCGCGCCGACAACGCCAGCGCCGAAGGCCGCGCGTTGAACCGTCGCGTCGAAGTGCTGGTCACCCAGCGCACCAGCCTGCTGGCGCTCGCCCAGGCCAACTGATCCTCTGCAGGCAAAGCGTCATTCCGGACGGAATGACGCTTGTCGTGGATCAAGCGCGAAGGCGCAACTCTGGATAAGCTTAGGAACTTCTTCTGCAGGAGATTTCCGATGGCCCAGACCCTGGCCGATATGCGCCGCGAATACACCCGTGACGGACTGACCGAGACCCAGGCCCCCGCCGAACCGTTCAGCCTGTTCAACCAGTGGTTCGAGGACGCGGTGAAGACCGAGCAACTGCCGGTCGAACCCAACGCGATGATGCTCGCCACCGCGGACGCCGACGGCCAGCCGCACTGCCGTGTGCTCCTGCTCAAGGGCCTGGACGAGCGCGGCTTCACCTTCTTCAGCAACTACGAAAGCGCCAAGGGCCAGCAGCTCGGGGAAAACCCGCGTGCGGCCATGACCTTCTTCTGGCCGGCGCTGGAGCGCCAGGTGCGCATCGAGGGGCGAGTCGAGAAAGTCTCCGTTGAGGAGTCCGCCGCCTACTACCGCGTGCGCCCGCTGGGCAGCCGCCTGGGTGCCTGGGCTTCGCCGCAGAGCCGGGTCATCGATGGCCGAGGGGAACTGGAACAGTTGCTGGCCGAGACCGAACAACGTTTCGCCGATACGGCGCCCACTTGCCCGGATTTCTGGGGTGGCTTCCGTCTGCTGCCTAGCCGGGTCGAGTTCTGGCAGGGTCGCCCGAGCCGCCTGCATGATCGCCTCAATTTCCGCTTCGAAAATGGCGTCTGGGTACGCGAGCGCCTCGCCCCCTGAATGACATTGGGCGGCCGCTTGTGCCGCCCGGTTTCCAGGCACCCGTTCAGCGGGGCCCCTTCCTATAGCCAACGGCCTCGCTGCGGCGGGTACGTTCCGGCAGAACCTCGGCATGGAATGCCATCTCCCAGACGCTCGGATGAGCACGTGCTTGCGGCAACCCCCGGCGATCCGGTCGTGTTCCGGATCGACAGTGGCACCTGGCCCCGCGCCAGGGCGCGCAACAGGCTCACCCGAGAGGTTCGACATGGGACTGGTTCTGATTCTTCTGGCGTTGATCGCCTTCATCGTCCTTGCCACCACGCGACTGAAGCTGCATCCCTTCCTCGCCCTGCTGGCGGCGGCGTTCATTGCCGGCTTCGCCTACCAGGTGCCGAGCCTGGAGATCGTCAAGACCATCACCAGCGGTTTCGGTGCGATCCTGGGCTACATCGGTATCGTGATCGTGCTGGGCACCATCATCGGGGTGATCCTCGAACGCAGCGGTGCCGCCATCAGCATGGCGGAGTGCGTGATCCGGCTATTGGGCGAACGCTTCCCGACCCTGACCATGTCGATCATCGGCTACCTGGTGTCCATCCCGGTGTTCTGCGACTCGGGGTTCGTCATCCTCAACTCGCTGAAGAATGCCCTGGCCACGCGCATGCGCATTTCCAGCATTGCCATGAGCGTCGCCCTGGCGACCGGGCTGTATGCCACCCATACCTTCGTGCCGCCGACGCCGGGACCGATTGCCGCAGCGGGGAACCTCGGCCTGGAGTCCAGTCTCGGGCTGGTGATCGCGGTCGGTCTGCTGGTGGCCTTCGTCACCGCCATGGCCGGCATGTGGTGGGCCAACCGCTTCGTCAACCGCGACGTGCCGCTGGAAAGCGACGGGCAGGAAGCAGAGGAAGTGGAGTTCGCCGAGCTGCGTGCGCGCTACGGCGAACTGCCCAGCGCCGGCAAGGCGTTCGCACCGATCCTGGTGCCCATCCTGCTGATCTGCCTCGGCTCGGTGGCTGTGTTCCCCAGCAAGCCGCTGGGCGAAGGGGCAGTGTTCGCCAGCCTGAGCTTCCTCGGCCAGCCGGTGGTGGCCCTGGCGGTGGGGCTGGTGTTGTCGTGCCTGCTGCTCAAGCCCGGCAGCCGCCGTGAAGACTTTCAGGAACGGGTATCCGAAGGGCTGCAGTCCGCCGCGCCGATCCTGCTGATTACCGGCGCCGGTGGCGCTTTCGGGGCGATGCTGAAGGTCACCCCGCTGGGCGATTACCTGGGCACCACGCTATCCAGCCTGGGCATCGGGCTATTCATGCCCTTCATCGTGGCCGCCGCGCTGAAGACCGCCCAGGGCTCGACCACCGTGGCGCTGGTCACCACCTCGGCGCTGGTGGCGCCGCTGCTGGCCGAGCTCGGCCTGGACAGTGAAATGGGGCGCGTCCTGGTGGTCATGGCCATCGGCGCCGGCAGCATGACCGTGTCCCATGCCAATGACAGCTTCTTCTGGGTGGTCACCCGTTTCAGCCGGATGAACGTTGCCACGGCCTATCGCGCGCAGACCGCCGCGACCCTGGTGCAGGGCATTGCCGGGATGCTGACGGTTTGGCTTTTGAGCCTGGTGCTGTTGTGAGGGTTGGGCCGATGCTGCAGGATCTGCTCGATGCCGTGGATAGCGAGGTCGTTCGATGAAAGTCGTGATTGCTCCTGATTCGTTCAAGGAAAGCCTGTCGGCCCCGGAGGTCGCCCAGGCCATCGCCGCTGGCTGGACCCGCGCCCGGGCGCAGGATGAACTGGTGCTGCGGCCGATGGCCGACGGTGGCGAGGGCACGGTGGATGCGGTGCTGGCTGCGCGGCCGGGCGTGCGTCGTGAACTGGCGGTCTGCGGCCCACTGGAGCAGCCGGTGAAGGCCCATTGGGGCTGGCTGGAAGACGCTACGGCGGTAATCGAGATGGCTGCCGCCAGTGGTTTGCACTGGGTGCCGGAAGGTCAGCGCGATGCCACCCGCACCACCAGTCGAGGTACCGGAGAGCTGATCCGCGAAGCGCTGGATGCGGGAGCGAAGAAAATCATCATCGGCCTGGGCGGCAGCGCCACCAATGACGGCGGCCTGGGTCTGCTGCAGGCGCTGGGGGTGAGTTTCCTCGATGGCCAGGGCCAGGAGTTGGGCGCCGGCGGCGCACGGCTCGCGGAACTGGAGCGCATCGACCTGTCGAACCTCGACCCGCGACTGGGCGAAGTCGAGGTCGAAGTGGCCGCCGATGTGAACAACCCCCTTTGCGGTCCCCATGGCGCTTCGGCTGTCTTCGGCCCGCAGAAGGGCGCGACCCCGGCACAGGTGCAGCAGCTGGATACTGCGCTCAAGCGTTTCGCCGAGGTCGCGGCGCTGGCCCTAGGGCAGGATCACAGCCTGTTCCCCGGCGTCGGTGCGGCGGGTGGCCTGGGCTTCGCCTGCCGGGCTTTCCTGAAGGCGCGCTTCCGTCCGGGCATCGAGCTGATCGCCGAGCTGTCCGAGCTGGAGCCGGCGCTGGCCGGCGCATCGCTGGTCATCACCGGGGAAGGGCGGCTGGATGGCCAGAGCCTGCACGGCAAGACGCCGGTGGGCGTGGCCCATGTCGCCCGTCGCGCGGGCGTACCGGTGATAGCCCTGGCGGGCAGCGTCGGCGAAGGGCTGGCCGAATTGCGTGAAGTGGGGATCGAAGCGGCGTTCAGCCTGGCGCCGGGGCCCATCACCCTGGCCGATGCCTGCGCACGGGCGGCGCAGGAGCTGGAAAACCGCGCCGAGGCGTTGGCGCGCTTCTGGTCGCTGGCTCAGGCCGCGCGGTAATCGTCGGCGGCGCGCTGCAGCCAGTCGGGCAGGTCGCGGCGCTTCACTTTCTCGCGCTTGGCGTCGGCCAGGCGCTGCAACAGATAGATACGTTTCTGCGGATCATCGCCGGCCAGTGACAGCGCCAGGTCGCGGTCCATCCAGCGACGGATGCGCCAGTAGATCCACCAGTGGAAGTACAGGCCGGCGGCCGTGGTGACGATGATGATGAAGTAGTCCATGTGGGTATCCGTGTGGGGCGCTTCTGCTGCGGGCGCCAGCCTAACCTATCCCCCGACAGGAAAAACTGAGCCACGGCAGGCGTTTTTGGCGGATATGGCACAAACTGTACGAAAGCTGAATCGAGATCAGCTGTTTCATGACCTGGCGTGACAGGCGGGCTGCCGTCGGAGTCTAATAGCCGTAGCCCTACTCGGAGGTTCCCTAATGCGTAAAACTGCCCTGATCGCCGTGACTTTCGCTGCCCTGGCCATGACCCTCGGTGGTTGCCAGTCCAGCCTGACCGGCGATACCTACACCCGTGAAGAAGCACGTACCGTACAGAACGTTCGCATGGGTACCATCCAGGCCCTGCGCCCGGTGAAGATCGAAGGCACCAAGACCCCCATCGGCTCCGTTGCCGGCGCCGCCGTTGGCGGTATCGGTGGCAGCGCCATCGGTGGCGGCAAGGGCAGCTATGTCACCGCCATCATCGGCGCCGTGGCCGGCGGCCTGCTCGGTGCGGCAACCGAAGAAGGCCTGACCCGCACCCAGGGCGTGGAAATCACCGTCCGCGAAGACGACGGCAGCACCCGCGCCTACGTCCAGCAGGTCGACGAAGGTGCCGTGTTCCGCGTCGGCGAGCGTGTGCGCATCCTGACCGTCAACGGTACCAGCCGCGTCGCCCACTGACCGGCCATTGGCTGCCCGCCCGTGGCAGCCCGCGAAACCCAGCGCGCGACAGTCGAATCGACTGTCGCGCGCTATCGTTTGAGGGATCGGAAATCCGGCGCAGCTCAATGCGGACGCGGCTCACACCTGTATTTTCGTAATACTTCAATCCATGACGTGTAATCGATAGATATGGATAATCGTCGCCGTTGCAAGCCGGCCGCCTGTGCGCGGTGTTGTTTGTCTGGACGCCGCCCGGCGGTGATAAGGAGTGGGTCATGACGTTGGCGCTGATCATCGCGCTGCCTTTCTTCGGGGTATTGCTGCCGCTGCTGGCCGAGCGCTTCGGCCGTACTGCCTGCGCCGCCGCCACCGGGCTGGTGCCGCTGCTGGGCCTGATCCTGCTGATAAGCCAGCGCTCGGTATTGGGCTCCGATCCCCAGGTGCAACGCCTGGAGTGGTTGCCGGAACTGGGTCTGAACCTCAGCCTGCGCCTGGATGGCCTGGGCTTTCTGTTCGCCCTGCTGATCCTCGGCATCGGCCTGCTGGTGATCCTCTACGCCCGCTATTACCTGTCCGAGAGGGAGCCCGCCGGGCGCTTCTTCGCCTACCTGCTGCTGTTCATGGGCGCCATGCTCGGCGTGGTACTGAGCGAAAACCTGCTACTGATGCTGGTGTTCTGGGAGCTGACCAGCCTGTCGTCGTTCCTGCTGATCGGCTTCTGGGGCCATCGCTCGGACGCGCGCAAGGGCGCGCGCATGTCCCTGGCGGTCACCGGTGGTGGCGGCCTGGCGCTGCTGGCCGGCATCCTGCTGATCGGCCATGTGGTTGGCAGCTTCGAACTCTCCACCGTGCTCGGCGCCCGCGAGGTGCTGCAGGCCAGCCCGCTATTCCCGCTGGCGCTGTGCCTGGTGCTGCTGGGCGTGTTCACCAAGTCCGCGCAGTTCCCGTTCCACTTCTGGCTGCCCCATGCCATGGCGGCGCCGACGCCGGTGTCGGCCTACCTGCACTCGGCGACCATGGTGAAGGCCGGCGTGTTCCTGCTGGCCCGCCTGTACCCGCTGCTGTCGGGCAACGACCTGTGGTTCTACCTGGTCAGCCTGACCGGTCTGGCGACCCTGCTGATGGGCGCCTTCATGGCGCTGTTCCAGAACGATCTCAAGGGCCTGCTGGCGTATTCCACCATCAGTCACCTGGGCCTGATCACCCTGCTGTTCGGCCTGGATTCGCCCATGGCCAACGTCGCGGCGATCTTCCACATCATCAACCACGCCACCTTCAAGGCCTCGTTGTTCATGGCTGCGGGGATCATCGACCACGAGACCGGCAGCCGCGACATGCGCCGCATCAACGGCATGTGGAAATACATGCCGCACACCGCCGTGCTGGCGATGGTGGCGTCGGCGTCCATGGCCGGCGTGCCGCTGCTCAACGGCTTCCTCAGCAAGGAAATGTTCTTCGGCGAGACCCTGGCGCAGAACATGATGGGCAGCTTCAACTGGCTGATCCCGGCGCTGGCGACCGTGGGCGCGCTGTTCTCGGTGAGCTACTCGGTGCGCTTCATCCACGACGTATTCTTCAATGGCGAGCCGATCAACCTGCCCAACCCGCACCCCCACGAGCCGCCGCGCTATATGAAGGTGCCGGTGGAAATCCTCGTGCTGATCTGCCTGCTGGTCGGCGTCATGCCGGGGATCATCGTCGGCCCGCTGCTGGCCGGCGCCGCCGCGTCGAGCCTGAACGGCGCGCTGCCCGAGTACAGCCTGGCGATCTGGCACGGCTTCAACGCTCCGCTGCTCATGAGCTTCGTTGCCACCGTCGGCGGCGTACTGCTCTACGTGCTGCGCAAGCCTCTGTTCGACTGGTACGCCGGGCTGCCGGCAATAGACGCCAAGCTGGTGTTCGAGCAACAGGTGCAGCGGGTGGTGCGCTTTGCCGCGCGGGTCACCGGCTACCTGGAGAACGGCTCGCTGCAGCGCTATTCGATGCTGCTGGTGCTGGCCGCCGTGGTCGTGGTGTTCGCCGGCCTCGCGCCGCTGCCGGGTATCGAAGGCAACCGTGCGCAGACGCCGCTGGATGGCATCACCGCCCTGGGCCTGGTCCTGCTGGCCATCGCCGGGCCGCTCACCGTCTGGTTCCACCGCCAGCGCCTGACCGCGCTGGTCATTCTCAGTATCGCCGGCCTGCTGGTGGCGCTGGCCTTCGCCCGCTTCGCCGCGCCGGACCTGGCGCTGACCCAGCTGTCGGTGGAGGTGGTGACCATGGTCCTGCTGATGCTGGCGCTGTACTACCTGCCGGCACGTACGCCGAAGACTTCCAGCAGCCTGCGCCGCCTGCGCGATTTCATCATCGCCATCGGCGCTGGCCTGATGGTCACACTGCTGGCCTACGCCGTGCTCACGCGTCCCTACGACAGCATCGCTGGCTACTACCTGGAGAACAGCGTTTCCGGCGGCGGAGGACACAACGTGGTGAACGTGATCCTGGTGGACTTCCGGGGCTTCGATACCCTCGGCGAGATCACCGTGCTGGCGATCGCCGCGGTTGGCATCTTCGCGCTGCTTGACGGCCTGCGCCTGCTGCGCCGCGAGCAGGATGACGAGGGCCACGCCTGGGCGAAGGATCGCTTCCCGCCGATCCTTGCTGCCCTGTCGCGGCTGCTGTTGCCGCTGGCGTTGCTGGTCTCGGTCTTCATCTTCCTGCGCGGACACAACCTGCCGGGTGGCGGCTTCATCGCCGGGCTGATCACCGCGGTGGCGCTGATCCTCCAGTACATCGCCTGCGGCAGCCGCTGGGTGAGCACTCGCCTGCCGCTGGACTACAGCCGGCTGGCCGGCCTCGGCGTGCTGATTGCCGGGCTGACCGGGTTGGGCGCCTGGTTCTTCGGCTTCCCGTTCCTCACCTCGGCGTTTGGTCACTTCCACATTCCGCTGGTGGGTGAGATCGAACTGGCCACCGCCATGCTCTTCGACCTGGGCGTCTACTTCACCGTGGTCGGTGCGACGCTGCTGATCCTGTCAGGCCTTGGCTCGGTCACCGCACCACCGGACCCGCTGCTGTCCAAGGAGGCGCACTGATGGAAGCGCTGTTCGCCATCGCCCTCGGTCTGCTGACCGCCAGCGGCGTCTACCTGCTGTTGCGCGCGCGTTCCTTCCCGGTCGTGCTGGGGCTGACCTTGCTGTCCTACGCGGTCAACCTTTTCCTCTTCGCCATGGGGCGGCTAGCCGGTGACCCGGCAGTGATCGGCAAGGTCGCCAACGCTGGCGACCCGATTCCCCAGGCGCTGGTACTGACCGCCATCGTCATCGGCTTCGCCATGACCGCCTTCGTCATCGTGCTGGCCCTGCGCGGGCTGGCGGATACCGGCGGCGATCATGTGGATGGTGGCGATGGCCACGAAGGAGAGCAGAGCCGATGAACCACTGGCTGATACTGCCCGTCCTGCTGCCGCTGTTTGCCGGTTGCGCCTTGCTGCTGGTGGGCGAGCGCCTGCAACGCGGCCTGTCGCTGCTCGCCACGCTGGCGCTGCTGCCGCTTTCCGCGGTGCTGCTGCAACAGGCCGATAGCGGCGTGGTGCAGTTCTACGCGCTGGGTAACTGGCAGCCGCCGTTCGGCATCATCCTGGTGCTGGATCGCCTCAGTGCGCTGATGATTGCTGCCACCGCGCTGCTCGCCAGCCTGTCGCTGATCTACGCGGTGCGTGGGGATGATCAGCGCGGCAAGCGCTTCCACGCGCTGTTCCAGTTCCAGTTGCTCGGCCTCAACGGTGCGTTTCTCACCGGAGACCTGTTCAACCTCTTCGTGTTCTTCGAGATCCTGCTGATCGCCTCCTACGCGCTGCTGCTGCATGGCGGCGGGGCCGGGCGGGTGCGCGCGGGGGTGCATTACGTGGTGCTCAATCTCGTCGGCTCGGCATTCTTCCTGATTGCGGTGGGTACGCTCTACGGCATCACTGGCACCCTGAACATGGCGCACATGGCCGAACGCGTGGCCCAGCTGAGCGCCGAGCAGGCGCCGCTGGTGCGTGCGGCGGCACTGTTGCTGCTGGTGGTGTTCGGTCTGAAGGCAGCGCTGCTGCCGCTGTACTTCTGGCTGCCCAAAGCCTATGCCGAGGCCAGCGCGCCGGTGGCGGCGCTGTTTTCGATCATGACCAAGGTGGGCATCTATTCGATCCTGCGGGTCTACACGCTGATCTTCGGCGAGCAGGCCGGCGAGCTGGCGAACCTGGCACAAGCCTGGCTGTGGCCGCTGGCGCTGGCCGGGATCGTCGCCGGGGCGCTGGGCGCGCTGGCGGCGACCACGCTGCAAGGCCTGCTGTCTTACCTGGTCGTTGTCTCCGCCGGCACGCTGCTGGCGGCCATCGCCCTGGGAACGCCGGAAGCGCTGTCCGCCGCGCTCTACTACCTGCTGCACAGCATCTGGGTAGCCGGTGGCCTGTTCCTGCTGGCCGACCTCATTGCCCGCCAGCGTGGCGACAAGGGCGGCCGACTGGTACAAGGCCCGGCGCTGCTGCAACCGCATCTGCTGGGTGGTGCGTTCTTCTTTGGCGCCATCGCGGTCGCCGGCTTGCCGCCGCTGTCGGGATTCCTTGGCAAGCTGATGCTGCTGCGTTCGGTGAGTGGTGGCAGCGAAGCCATCGCGCTATGGAGTGTGGTGCTGGTCAGTGGTCTGGTCACCATCGTCGCGCTGAGCCGTGCTGGCAGCACGCTGTTCTGGCGCACCGGACTGAGCGTGCTGGGTAGCGCCAATCGCGAACCGGTGAAGATGCTGGCGAGCTTCGGTCTGCTGGCCAGCGCGCCGCTGATGGTGATCGCTGCGCGGCCGCTGATCACTTATGCACAGGCCACGGCGGTGCAGTTGCTGGACGCCGGGCTCTACCGCCAGGCGATCCTGCTGGGAGGTGGCGCATGATTCGGCGCATCTTTCCGCACCCGTTGCTCAGCGGCGTGCTGCTGCTGAGCTGGCTGTTGCTGGTCAACGATTTCTCCCTTGGTCACTGGCTGCTCGGTGGGTTCCTTGGCCTGACGATCCCGCTGCTGTGCCGCAACCTGCTGCTGGCCGCGCCGCGCATCCAGCGGCCGGGCCTGCTGCTGCGTTTCATCGGCCTGGTGCTCTACGACATCGTGGTTGCCAACCTGCAGGTGGCAAAGCTGGTGCTCGGGCCGAAGGCAAACCTGCAGCCGGGCTTCGTCGAGATTCCCCTGGAGCTGACCGATGACCTGGCCATCAGCATCCTCGCCAGCGTTATCACCCTGACCCCGGGCACCTGTTCCGCCGACCTGTCCGCCGACCGTCGCACGCTGCTGGTCCATGGCATCGACGTACCGGACCCACAGGCGCTGGTGGCGGACATCAAGGCGCGCTACGAGGCGCCGCTGAAGGAGGTGTTCGCATGCTCGGCATCGTGATCCCAATCTGCCTGGCGCTGCTGGGTATCGCCGTGCTGCTCACCGTGGCGCGGCTGATTCGCGGGCCCTCGGTGGCGGACCGCATCCTCGCGCTGGACACCCTGTCCGTGGAAGCCATCGCGCTGATCGTGTTGTTCGGCATCTGGAAGGGCAGTGGCCTGTACTTCGAGGCGGCGCTACTGATCGCGGTAATGGGCTTCGTCAGCACCGTGGCCCTGTGCAAGTTCCTGCTGCGCGGAGACATCATCGAATGAGTGTTCTGATCGAAGCGCTGGTCTGCCTGCTGTTGCTGGCCGGCAGCCTGTTCGCCCTGCTCGGCGCCATCGGCCTGTACCGCCTGCCGGACTTCTACACGCGCCTGCACGCACCCACCAAGGCATCGACCCTGGGCGTGGGCGGGGTGGTACTGGCCTCGCTGCTTTACTTCAGCACGCGCGGCGAGGGCGTCAGCCTGCACGAGGTACTGATCACCGTGTTCCTCTTCATCACCGCGCCAGTCAGCGCGCACCTGCTGGCCAAGGCGGCGATGCAGCAGCGCGTGCCGGTGGAGCGTGGGACCCAGGGCAAGCCCTGGGAGTGATTTCGAACAGACCTTGCCTGCGATGCTTGCGGATTAGGTGCTCGGCGTCGCTTCGGCGTGCGCGTCAGCTTCTTGTTTCGCCCCCTCGGGCGAGTCCCTTTTGGCAAACGTCGGATAGCCGCCCTCCCAAAAGGAACCAAAAGGTCTTGCCCCGGACATCCGGTTTTTCGCTTAGGCGAAAAATTCCCTCGTTGAAGCGAAGTTTCAGGGGCACGCGTCGAAGGGCCATCCCTGGCCCATCGACGCTCTCGCGACATCCATGTCGCTCAACCCCTGAAACTCCGCTTCAACGAGGCCTCCTGAACGGGGCACTTGGCGCGTGCGGATATTTCTCTGGAAGCCTTCAGAGCCAGCGCCAGCGCCAGAATTAGAACCAGAGCTAGAGCTAGAGCTGGATCGGCAGCGGGGGCTCTTCGTAGGAGCGAGCTTGCTCGCGAACCGCCCTAGCGCCGGAGCCGTCGGTGAGTTTGTTCGCGAGCAAGCTCGCTCCTACAGTTCGAATTCGGCCCATACAGTTTCCCCTCCGTTCTGTACCTGTCGGTCTGATCCGCCCGCCTCCTATACTCCGGGGACCTTTTGACTGGAGCGTCCCGTGCAGCAATCCCGGCCGTTCGCCCTCGCGTGCCTGGTGCTGGCCATGGCGCTCTGGGGCAGTTCCTTCATCGCACTGAAGTTCGCCTTCCAGGAAATGCCGGCCATGTGGGTGATCTTCGCCCGGATGGCGCTGGGCAGCCTGATCTTCCTCGCCGCGTGGCGCTGGCGCGGGCGCATCGACTACCGCCCCGGCGACTGGAAGTGGCTGCTGGCGCTGGCCGCCTGCGAGCCCTGCCTGTACTTCATCTTCGAGTCCCTGGCATTGCAACAGACCAGCGCCGCGCAGGCCGGCATGATCACCGCACTGCTGCCCCTGCTGGTGGCGGTCGGCGCCTTCTTCCTGCTGCAGGAGAAGATCGCCCGCAATACCTGGCTGGGCTTCGCCCTGGCGGTGCTCGGCTCGCTCTGGCTGACGCTGGCCAGCGAGCCGGACCGCCACGCGCCCAACCCGCTGTTGGGCAACTTCTACGAACTGCTGGCGATGCTCTGTGCCACCGGCTACACCCTGCTGCTCAAGCACCTGTCGGCGCGCTATTCGCCCTTCATCCTGACCGCCATGCAGGCGTTCATCGGCTCGCTGTTCTTCCTGCCGCTGGCGCTGGCAACCTCCGGATTGCCGGCAGCGCCCGGCCCGACCGGCTGGTTCGCCCTGGTCTACCTGGGCAGCGTGGTCACCGTCGGCGCCTACGGCCTGTACAACTTCGGCGTGAGCCGCCTGCCGGCGAGCCAGGCGACCGGTTTCATCAACCTGATCCCGGTGTTCACCCTGATCTTTGCCGCCTTGCTGCTGGGCGAGGTGCTCAGCGGCCAGCAGGCGCTGGCCGCCGGCCTGGTGTTTGCCGGTGTCGCCCTCAGCCAGTGGCGCAGCGCGCCGCCCACATCGCCTGCCGGTGTGCTGGACTGAACCCATTGAACCGCTTGCCCTGCCAGGAGAACGACACGATGGCCACCCAGGAACGCAACTGGACCCGTGAGGCGATCCGCATCATCGAAGCGGATTTCCAGCGCAGCGCCGATACCCACCTGATCCCCCTGGACATGCCCGGCCTGCCGGGCGTGGACCTGTATTTCAAGGACGAGTCGAGCCACCCCACCGGCAGCCTCAAGCACCGACTGGCGCGCTCGCTGTTCCTCTACGCGCTGTGCAACGGCTGGCTGAAGCCGGGCGCACCGGTGATCGAGGCGTCCAGCGGCTCGACGGCGATCTCCGAGGCGTACTTCGCGCGGCTGCTCGGCGTGCCGTTCATTGCCGTGGTGCCGGCCAGTACCTCGAAGGAGAAGATCGCGCAGATCGCCTTCTACGGCGGCCAGGCGCATCTGGTCGACGACCCGACGCAGATCTACGCCGAGTCCGAGCGCCTGGCGAAGGAAACCGGCGGCCACTTCATGGATCAGTTCACCTATGCCGAGCGCGCCACCGACTGGCGGGCTAACAACAATATCGCCGAGTCGATCTTCCAGCAGATGCGCCACGAACGTTTCCCCGAACCGGCCTGGCTGGTTTCCAGCCCCGGTACCGGCGGCACCCTGGCGACCCTGGGGCGCTTCGCCCGCTACCGCCGACATGACACCCGCGTGCTCTGCGCCGACGCCGAGCGCTCGGTGTTCTTCGACTCTTATAAAACTGGTGACCGCGACCTGACCCTGAGCTACGGCTCGCGCATCGAAGGCATTGGCCGCCCCCGCGTGGAAGCTTCCTTCCTGCCCAACGTGCTCGATGCCTGCTGCAAGGTGCCGGACGACCTGTCGCTGGCGGCCATGCATTACCTGGCCCAGCGTCTGGGCCGGCATGTTGGCGGCTCCAGCGGCACCAACCTGATCGGCGCGCTGCTGGTCGCGCGGCAGATGGTGGCGCGGCGCGAGAGCGGCTCAGTGGTGGCGATTCTCTGCGACAGCGGCGAGCGCTACGAGACCACCTACTACAACCCGCTGTGGCTGATTTCCCAGGGCTTCGACCTCGATCCGCTGATCGAGGCCGTGCGCCAGTGCGCCGAGCACGGCGCGGCGCTGCCCGGCGATCTGCCCTGTATCGGACTGGACTGATCCCCAGGGAGGGAAGCATGAAAACCATCGGCCTGATCGGCGGCATGAGCTGGGAATCGACCATTCCCTACTACCGGCAGATCAACGAACGCATCAAGGAACGCCTGGGCGGCCTGCACTCGGCGAGGGTCGCGCTGTACAGCGTGGACTTCCACGACATCGAGCGCCTGCAGCATGCCGGCGACTGGGACGCCGCTGGCCGTGTGCTGGCGGACGCGGCTCGCTCGCTGAAGGCGGCGGGCGCGGACTTCCTCGTGCTCTGTACCAACACCATGCACAAGGTGGCGCCGGCCATCGAGGCGGCGGTGGACATCCCGCTGCTGCACATCGCCGACCCGACCGCCGAGGCGATCCGCGCGGCCGGCGTTTCCACGGTCGGCCTGCTGGGCACGCGCTTCACCATGGAGCAGGCGTTCTACAAGGATCGCCTGGTGGACAAGTTCGGACTGAAGGTCCTGACGCCGAGCGAGGCCGATCGCCAGGTCGTGCACCGGATCATCTATGAAGAGCTGTGCCTGGGTCAGATTCGCGATGCGTCGCGGGAGGAGTACCGGCGCATCATCGCCGCGCTGGTGGAGCAGGGCGCCGAGGCGGTGATCCTCGGTTGCACGGAGATTTCCCTGCTGGTCGGCCCGGCGGATGCCTCGGTGCCGCTGTTCGACACCACGGCGCTCCACGCCCTGCATGCGGCCGACGCCGCCCTTTGACGAGGACGAACAGCATGAGCTTCATCAGCCTGAAGGTACGTGCCGCGTTCATCATGCACGGCTATGACGAGCAGAACCGCGAGGTGATCGAGCAGGTCTCGGACCCGGACTTCGTCGAGAAGCTGGTGCGCCTCGAGCGCATCCAGTCGATCAGCGAGAAGTACGTGCTGGTAACGGCCAGCGATGGCCGGCTGGCGTACTGGGAATACGACGGGGAATTCGCCGTGCTGAAGGCGCGGCTGATGGCGGCGGGGCTGCTGGTCTGAGCCCCGCCGATGGCGATCAGTCGCCGCTGGAACCGCCCGGATAGGCGCACCCGCGCATGACCTTGTTATCCAGGCGCAGCTCGGCGGAGAGGTTGCTCAGCGCGCCGCTCATGCTGTCCTGGCAGCGTGCCGGGGCGACCCACAGTTCGACCTTCTCGCCGTTGGCCTCGCTGGAGTAACTGGTGCTGCCGTCTGGCACTCCCTCTGCGATGTAGGGCAGCGCCAGCGATTCCTTGCCCGGTTGCTCGATCAGCATGCCCTGGCTGTTCACCAGCACGCTCCAGCCCGGCTCGTTGCCGTGGGCGCGGACCACCGCACGCTTGAAGTTCGGGTCATCGCAGCCGGAGCCTTCGTTCTGCAGGCGATACACCTTGGCCACTTCCAGCTTGCCGTCGGTGCCCTGGGTGCTGCTGCCGCTGAAGCTGCCGCGCAGGTCGGCGTACAGCGAGGCGGCGCCGTCGTTGAACATCTCCAGCGCGTCGCGGGGCAGGCCGGTGTTGCCGGTGTCCTCGATGCTGAAGCGGCGCTGCTCGGTGCAACTGCGGAACACCAGCTTGCCGTCCTGACGAGTCAGTTCGCCCTGCAGGCGGGTGGAGGCGTTAAGATCGGTCTTGTTCGGCGTCCACACCTGGCAGGCGGCGAACAGGGGCAGCAGGCTGAACAGAATGAAACGGCTGGATCGCATGGAACGGGCTCCCTCGAAAGTGCGCCCACGTTACCCAGCGAAGCCGGCTACCTCAAGCTGACGAGGAGGATTTCGGATGATTCGTTGCAAGCGCGCCTATGAACCGGCGACGCAGGAAGATGGCCAGCGGGTGCTGGTCGACCGCTTGTGGCCACGGGGAGTTCGCAAGGAGGACCTGCACATGGAGCTGTGGGCCAAGGAGGCGTCTCCGTCCAACGAGCTGCGCCAGCGTTTCCACCACGACCCAAGCCTGTTCGAGGACTTCCGCAAGGCCTACCACGGCGAGCTGAATGCCCACCCGGAGCACTGGATGGGCCTGCTGGACCTGGCGCGCAAGGGCACGTTGACGCTGCTCTATGCGGCCAAGGACGAGGAGCACAACAACGCCCAGGTACTGGCGGAGTTCCTTGAGGACGAGTTGGAGAAGCAGGGTGAGGGGAGTTCTCCGGTGTGCTACGCCGGCAAGGCCGAATAGGGGCTGTTCGCGAGCAAGCTCGCTCCTACAGTTCCCGGCGAAGGCTTTTCTGTAGGAGCGAGCTTGCTCGCGAACCAGGGCCAACGACTGAGGCAGAAGCATCAGGACCGTAGGATGGGTGGAGCTTGCGATACCCATCGGCGATGTCTGCCGGTTCATTGACGGGTATCGCTTCGCTCCACACCATCCTGCGCAAAGCCTCCAAGCACACAGCATGCGAGGCGGTCACCAGATCTTGTACACCTGCCCGCTCTGCTTGCCTTCCACGCTGCGGGCGAAGCCCAGCGCGGCATTGGCGGCCGGCACCGGCTTGAAGCCGCGGAAGAACGGCGCGTAGCCTTCCATCGATTCCACCAGCACGTTCGGGCTCACCGCGTTGATCCGCTGGCCGCGCGGGAGTTCCAGGGCGGCGCTGCGCACAAAGCCTTCCACTGCACCGTTGACCAGGCTGGCCGAGCTGCCCAGGACGATGGGCTGTTCGCTGAGGATGCCGGTGGTCAGGGTGAAGGAGGCGCCATCATTGGCGTACTGGCTGCCGATCAGCACCAGGTTGACCTGGCCCATCAGCTTGTCCTTCAGACCGACTGCCATTTCCGCCTCGCCCATTTCCGAGAGTGCACCGAAATGCACCTTGCCAGCGGTACTGATCAACGCGTCGAAACCGCCGACCTGCTCGAACAGCTTGCGGATCGAGGTGCTGTCGGTGATGTCCACGCGATAGTCGCCGCTGCTGCGGCCGACGCGGATGATGTCGTGGCGCTGGCCCAGTTCATTGGCGACCGCCTGGCCGAGGGTGCCGCTGGCGCCGATCAGGATGATTTTCATGAGGCTCTCCACTGAGGGGTATGGCTGAAGGTGAATTCAGTCTAGAGTGGCTTCCTGTTGTGATAATCCAGCTAATCGATAACCTTTGGTTTTCATATGGAAACAATAACCAGCGACCTGGAAGACCTTTCCGCCTTCGCCGTGCTGCTGGAGTGCGGCAGCTTCACCCGTGCCGCAGAGAGGCTCGGCTGCAGCAAGGGGCAACTGTCCAAGCGAATTTCCGCGTTGGAGCGTGCTTTGGGGGCGACGCTGCTGCACCGTACGACGCGGCGTCTGTCGCTGACCGCCGCAGGCGCTGCGCTGTTGCCCGAGGCCCAGGCGCTTAACGCCCAGGCCGCAAGGGCGCGGCAGGCGGTGCTGGCTTTGCAGGAGGAGGCGCAGGGCAAGGTGCGGCTGAGCGTGCCGGTGTCCCTGGGCGAGACCTTCTTCGATGCCTGGCTGATGGAGTTTTCCCGCCAGTACCCGGATATCCGCCTGGAGCTGGACCTGTCCAACGAGCGCCGGGATCTGATGGCCGACGGCTTCGACCTCGCCATCCGCTCCGGCAGCCTGGCAGTGGACGAGCGCCTGGTGGCGCGGCCGCTGTTCGCCCTTCAGGAACTGACCTGCGCGACACCGGCCTATCTCGCCGAGCACGGCGTGCCGCAGGTTCCCGCGGAGCTGGCCGGACATTCCTGCCTGCAGAACACTCACTACCAGGACAGCGACGTCTGGCTCTATCAGCGGCACCACGAACTGTTCCGCGTGACGGTGAATGGCCTGCTGGCGAGCAACCACTACACCTTGCTGAAGAAGGCAGCGCTGGCCGGGGCAGGGATCAGCCGGTTGCCGTCCTACATGATTCAGCGGGAATTGGCTGAAGGCAGCCTGGTCTGGCTGCTGCGCGACTACCAGACCCGGACCCAGCCGGTGTTCCTCATCCATCCGTACCAGAGCCGCCTGCCGCGTCGTACGCAGCTGCTGGCGGACTATCTGCTGCGCTGGTTCGAGCGCAGTCGGATGCAGCTGGTTGCCCTGGAAGGCTGAAAGAAAGTTCGTTCAGCTTCGTTCAGCGTTGGTTCAGAGAGGGTTCAGGGGGAGTTCAGGGACCGATCGTTAGGCTTTCACCATCACTTTTGAGAGCCTTCCGAGGTCAACATCATGAACCGTCCCACGCTGATTCTGACTGCCCTGTTTGCCAGCGCCGCTCTGCTGAGCGGCTGCGCTTCCAACCTGTCGGGCTCTTCCTACTCCCGTGCCGACGCTCGCTCCGTGCAGAACGTGCGCATGGGCACCATCGAATCGCTGCGCCCGGTGCAGATCGAAGGCACCAAGACGCCCATCGGCACCCTGGCCGGTACGGCCATCGGCGGCATCGCCGGCAACTCCATCGGCGGCGGCCGCGGCAAGGCCATTACCACCATTCTTGGCGGCGTCGCTGGCGGCGCGGCAGGCTCGGCGGTGGAAGAGGGCATCACCCGCACCCAGGGCGTCGAAATTGTGGTCCGCGAGGATGACGGCGGCACCCGCGCCTATGTCCAGGCGGTGGATTCCCAGCAGTTCCGGGTCGGTGATCGCGTTCGCATCATGTCCGTCAACGGCGCCAGCCGCGTGACCCTTTGAGCTGACGCGGAGATCCCACCATGCGCCGCCTGTTGATCGCTCTGTTGCTGACCGTCGGCTATGGCACCGCCATGGCCGATGACGACGGGGGATTCTGGTACTTGCAGACCAGCGTCTACACCACCCACTGGACCAACGATCCGGAGCACAACAACCACCAGGAACTGATCGGCCTCGAGCGTAACCGCGCCGATGGCATCGTCTGGGGCGGCGCGACCTTCAAGAACTCCTTCAGCCAGCGCTCCAACTACGTCTACGCCGGCAAGCGCTTCGACTGGGACGGCACGCCGTTCTACGCCAAGGTCACCGGCGGCGCGCTGCAGGGCTATCGCGGCGATTATCGCGACAAGATTCCGCTGAACCGCTTCGGCGTGGCCCCGGCGATCATTCCTTCGGTCGGGGCGCATCTGGGGCCGGTCGGTGCTGAATTCGTGGTGCTGGGGGGCTCGGCGGCGATGGTCAACGTCGGTGTGCGCTTCTGATCTTTCTGTCAGTCGAAATGAAACGGGCCGCGATGAATGTTCATCGCGGCCCGCGTCGTTTCTGAAAGAGGAAAGTGTCAGGCAGTAACGTCCTTCAGCGTCTTGTCCAGGCAATCGATGAACAGCTCGGCATGTTCCTGCTCGAAGGCCAGCAACGGGCGAATCTTCAGGATATTCTCCAGCGGCCCTGCCGCGCTGATCAGCACGCCACGTTCGCGCATGCCGTTGACCACCTGGCGGGTCTGGTTGGCGGCAGGTGCTTTCGACGCACGGTCGGTGACGAGTTCTACACCGAGGAACAGCCCCGCGCCGCGCACGTCTCCAATCAGCTCATGGCGCTCGGCCAACTGGCGGATGCCGTCGGCGAGGAAGGCGCCGATGCGCTGGGAGCGTTCCTGCAACTGCTCGTCGCGTATCACGTCGAGCACCGCCTGGGCCGCCGCGCAGGAAACCGGGTTGCCGCCGAAGGTGTTGAAGTAGCGCACCTCCCGGCCAAAGCTCTCAAGGATTTCCGGGCGAACCACCACGCCGGCGATGGGCTGGCCGTTGCCCATGGGCTTGCCGAGGGTGACCAGGTCCGGCTGCACGCCGTGGCGCTGGAAGCCCCACATGGCATCGCCGGTGCGGGCGAAGCCGCTTTGTACTTCGTCGGCGATGTAGAGCAGGCCTTCGTCCTGGGCGACCTTCACCGCTTCGGCGAGGAAGCCGGGCGGGCCTGCCAGCACGCCGTCACTGGCGAAGATGCCGTCAAGCAGCAGCGCGGCGGGCTTGATGCCGTGGGCGCGCAGGTCGGCAATGGCGGCACGCACGTCGTCGGCGAACAACTTGCCGACATTCTCCGCGCCCAGCCGATAGGCATCCGGCGCACGCACGGTGCGTGCATGGGCGGGAAGAGTGATGCCGGAACCCAGGGACGGCGACAGCTCGGAAATGGTGCCGGTGACGCCGTGGTAGGCGAAGCGGGTGATGATCACCCCGGTGCCGCCGGTGTACTGGCGGGCGATGCGCAGGGCGAGGTCGTTCGCCTCGCTGCCGGTGCAGGTGAACATCACCTGGTCGAGGCCGGTGGGGAAGGTGGCGAGCAGGTCTTCGGCGTAGTCGAGGATGCCTTCCTGCAGGTAGCGGGTGTGGGTGTTCAGCACCGCCGCCTGGTTGGCGATGGCCTGTACCACGCGCGGGTGGCAATGGCCGATGGAGGCGACGTTGTTGTAGGCGTCGAGGTAGCGGTTGCCCTGGTTGTCGTAGAGCCACACGCCTTCGCCGCGCACGGTGTGCAGCGGGCGCTCGTAGAACAGGCGATAGGCCGGGCCGAGCAGGCGCGCGCGGCGCTCGATCAGGCGGCGCTCCTGTTCGCTCAGGCGCTCGGCGTCGGCGGCGCTGAATCCGTTGGGCATGGTCATGGGCGGGGCTCCTCTTCTTTCCTGGTGGCTTGGCAGGCCGCAATGATCTGCTCCTGCGCCTGTTCCCGGCTCAGGCCGGCCAGGCCCAGCAGGCTCTGCCAGGCGTGGCGGGTGTTGCGCAGGATGTAGTCGCGGTTCTCGGGGTGCAGGCTGGCGCGCCAGGCGGTGATGCTCAGGGTCATGATCAGGCGGGTGGCGATCAGGTCGGCAAGGATTTCCTGTTCCTCGGCCAGCAGCGGGCAGCGGCGGTGGTAGGCGGCGATCATCTCGCAGGCGGTGGCCAGCGGCGCGTCCGGTTCGCCCACCTGGTAGGCGGCGGCGACGCCGAGGTCGTTGATCAGCGGCGCGTGAACCATGTCGCCGAAGTCGAGGATGTTGCGCACCTGGTCCGGATGCCGCGCATCGACGATGACGTTGTGCGGGTTCAGGTCGTTGTGGATGACCTGGGCGCGCAACGTGGCCTGGCGGGGTAGGGCGTGGCGCTCGAAGTTGTCCAGGAAGCGTTCGACCAAAGCACGTTGCTCTTGATCCTGGATGTAGATCAGCAGGTTGCGCAGGCGTGAGGCGTGCTTGAGGTCCCAGAGCAGTTCATGGCCGGCGGTGGCCGGGTGCTCGAAGCCCTTGAGCGCCAGGCCCAGGCGGGCCAGGTCGTCGCCCAGGTTCTCGCGCAGGGCGCGACTGCGTTGCGGGACCCGGTGCAGCGGGACGCCGTCGACGAAGGAGAACAGCCGGGCAATCATCGGCTGACCATCGACGGTGATGGGAATCTGGTGCTCGCCGTTGAGCGAAGGGTAGACGCGCTGGACCGCCAGGGCCGGGTCTTGTGCCTCGACGCGGAGCAGGGCGCGGGTCTGGAAGTCCACGACCTGCGGGTCTTCCAGCGGGTGCGAAAGTTTCAGCAGGCGGTCGTCGCCATGGCCGTGGGCGATGTGGAAGTTCAGGTCGCGTTCGCCGGCGAGGCGATGCAGGGTGCCGCGCTGGCCGAAGTATTGCTCGGCGATGGCAGCGGCCTGGGCGTCGTTCACCTGGGCGGGGGCCGCTTCCAGCAGGTGGTCGTGGACGGGAGCGGTATTGAGGGGCACGGGTACATCTCCAGCAAGGTTCAGCGGGTCCAGCAGGTTCAGCGGGTGCAACAGGTTCAGTGGAACTTCGGTGGTGCGGTGTCCGGACGTTGCCGCCGTCCGGCGCGGGGCCGGACGGCGGCGCTGGGGGTTACTTGCTCGCCCAGGCGTTGAAGCGTGTCTCCAGTTCCTCGCCGTGGTCGATCCAGAACTCGGTGTCCATGGCGCGCGCGTTCTCCAGGTTCTGCGGCGCGGTGGGGAGTTTCGGCGCGATGGCGGCGTCGATCAGCGGAATGGTGTTCTTGTTGGTCGGGCCGTAGGGGATGTTCTCGGCGAAGACCTTCTGGTGTTCGGGCTTGTTGGCCAGGGCGATGAACTGCTCGGCCAGCTCCTTCTTCGGACTGCCCTTGACGATGGCCCAGTGGTCCAGGTCGTAGATGCTGCCGTTCCACTGGATGGCGAAGTCGCGGCCTTCCTTCTGGGCGGTGGCGACGCGGCCGTTGTAGGCCGAAGTCATCACCACGTCACCGGCGGCCAGCCATTGCAGCGGTTGTGCGCCGGCTTCCCACCACTGGATGTAGGGCTTGATCTCGTCGAGCTTCTTGAACGCACGATCCACGCCTTCCTTGGTGCCGAGCACCTTGTACAGGTCGGCCTGTTTCACGCCGTCGGCTTCCAGGGCGAATTCCAGGGTGAACTTGGCGCCACGGCGCAGGCCGCGCTTACCCGGATACTTCTTCACGTCCCAGAAGTCGGCCCAGCCGGTGGGGGCGCTGGCGAGCTTCTTGGCGTCGTAGGTAAGCACCGTGGACCAGATGAAGATGCCTACACCGCAATCGCTCACGGCGGCGTCGAGGAAGTCGGCTTGCTTGCCGAGCTTGGACCAGTCGAGCTGTTCGAACAGGCCTTCGCTGCAACCGCGCATCAGTTCCGGGGACTCCACCTCGACCACGTCCCAGCTGGTCTTGCCGGTGTCGGCCATGACCTTGATCTTGGCCATCTCGCCGTTGTACTCGGCGCCCTGGACGGTGACCTTGGCCTGCTGCTCGAAGGGTTTGTAGAAGGCCTTTTCCTGGGCCACCTTGTTGTCTCCACCGAAGGACACCACGGTGAGTGTTTCAGCCTGGGCCTGGGCGGCGGCGCCGGCCAACATCATCAGTGCTATGGCTTTCTTGAACATGCGATGACTCCTGAGCGGGCCAATCCGGCCCATGAATAAGAGGGCAGCTTCAAGAGTGGGGCGCTGCGCCGGACCAAGCTGGAAGGCCGGCTGATACGCCCTCGGACATCAGGGAGAGGAACGGGCGGAACGGGTGTGGTCGATCATGGGAAGGTGCTCCGTTTCTTGTTGTTGTTCGGATAGCTCGTTGTAGGACCAAGCTGAGCCGATTAAAACACCTTCCAAAACATGATGCATCATGTTTTTATTGGCGCCATTGGTCCACGGACGCAAACGAACAGCGCGCACTCAATAAAGGGAATGCATCTATGAACCAGACCCGTACCTTGCTTCTCACCGGTGCCAGCCGCGGCATCGGCCACGCTACGGTGAAGCACTTCAACGCCGCCGGCTGGCGTGTTTTCACTGCCTCGCGCCAGGACTGGAGCGCCGAATGCCCCTGGGCCGAAGGGCTGATCAACCACATCCACCTGGACCTGGAGGACATCGACAGCGTGCAGGCCAGCCTGCCGATGATCCGCGAGAAGCTCGGCGGCAGCCTGCATGCTTTGGTGAACAACGCCGGCATATCGCCCAAGGGCCCGGAAGGCGAGCGTCTAGGCGTGCTGGGCAGCGACTACGGCACCTGGCTCAAGGTGTTCAACGTCAACCTGTTCTCCACCGCATTGCTGGCGCGCGGGCTGTTCGACGAGCTGAAGGCGGCCAAGGGCTCGGTGATCAACGTCACCTCCATCGCCGGCTCCCGCGTGCATCCGTTCGCCGGTGCCGCCTACGCCTGCTCGAAAGCCGCGCTGGCGGCGCTGACCCGCGAGATGGCCCACGACTTCGGCCCGCACGGTGTGCGTGTCAACGCCATCGCGCCGGGGGAGATCGATACGGCCATCCTGTCCTCGGGTACCGAGCTGATCGTCGAGCGCGACATTCCCATGCACCGCCTGGGCAAGCCGGAGGAAGTCGCCTCGCTGATCCACTTCCTCTGCACCAGCGGCGCGTCCTACGTGAATGGTGCGGAAATCCACGTCAACGGCGGGCAGCATGTGTGAAACCGGCTGGCATTCGGCGCGATCAGCGACCATCATGCGCGCCCGAATGCCGCACCACGCGATGAGACAGCCATGAACTACCCGATCGAAGGGCTCAATCATTCCTACCTGGGCAGCGGTGTCTACGCGCTGCTGCGCGAGGCGCTGATCACCGGCCGCTTCAAGCCCGACGACCGCCTGCGCATCCGCGACCTGGCGCAGCAACTGGGCACCAGCGTCACCCCGGTGCGCGACGCCATCCTGCAACTGGCCAAGGAACAGGCGTTGGTGCTCAAGACCCCGCGCGATATCCGCGTACCGTTGCTGACTCGCGAGCAGTACCTGGAAATCCGCAGCATCCGCGTGGCGCTCGAAGGTCTCGCTGCGGAGACCGCCGCCGCCCGCGCCCGCGCTGACCAGCTGGATGAGCTGGAAGCCAACATCCGCGAGAACCTCGACGCGATCCACGCCGAGGACCTGGTCCTGGCGCTCAAGCTCAACCAGGCCTTTCACTTCGCCCTGGCCGACATCGCCGGGATGCCGCTGCTGCGCGCCTTCCTCGACAGCCTGTGGATGCGCACCGGTCCGCTGATCGCCCAGGCCTACGCTGACTTCAACGAACGCATGGCCATCGAGCACCACTGGGATGTCCTGCGTGCCCTGCGCGAGCGCAACGGCACTGCTGCCCGCGCAGCGATCCACGCCGACCTGCTGGACGGCAGCGAGAAGATGCTGGAGTTCATCGCCCAGACCGAAGAGCCGGAGCAGGAAGCCGGCTGAGCCTGCTCGCTCCCTGTAGGAACGGGCCACGCCCGTGATCGCGGGCATGGCCCGCTCCTACAGGTTTGGCTCCGAAGTTCGGGGTTTTGTAGGAGCGGATCTTATCCGCGACCCGGCCGCCCGGCCGGAAGTCTTGTCCCGGCTGCGCCGGATTTTCGCGGAGAAGCTCCGCTCCTACGAAGAGCGAACGCTCAGACCGCACCGTCCTTGCGCAGCGCGGCGATAGCCGCGGCGTCGTAACCCAGTCCGCTCAGCACCTCGTCCGTATGCTCACCCAGCTTTGGCCCGATCCATTCGGCGCTGCCAGGGGTATCGGACAGCTTGGGCACGATGCCGGGCATGCGGAAGGGTTTGCCGTCCGGCAGCTTGGCCGAGAGGAACATCTCCCGCGCGAGGAATTGCGGGTCGCTGAACATGTCCTCGGCGGAGAAGATACGGCTGGCCGGCACTTCGGCTTCGTTGAGTACCTTCAGCACGGTATCCAGCGATTCGGAGCGCGCCCAGCGGTCGATGATGCCGTACAGCTCGTCGCGGCGCGCATCGCGGCCATCGTTGCTGGCCAGGGTCGGGTCTTCGGCCAGGTCGAGGCGGCCGATGGCGGTCATGAAGCGGCGGAAGATCGCGTCGCCGTTGGCGGCGATCTGCACGTGCTTGCCGTCGGCCGTGGTGTGCACGGAGGAGGGGGTGATGCCGGGCATGATGTTGCCGGTGCGTTCGCGGATGAAGCCGAACACATCGAACTCCGGCACCATGGATTCCATCATGGCGAATACCGCCTCGTAGAGCGCCACGTCCACCACCTGCCCGGCGCCGCCATTCACCTCTCGATGGCGTAGCGCCATCAGCGCGCCGATCACGCCCCACAGCGCGGCGATGGAGTCGCCGATGGAGATGCCGGTACGCACCGGCGGGCGGTCCTCGAAGCCGGTGATGTAGCGCAGGCCGCCCATGGATTCGCCCACCGCGCCGAAGCCTGGCTGGTCCTTGTACGGGCCGCTCTGGCCGAAGCCGGAGAGGCGCACCATCACCAGCTTCGGGTTCAGCGCGTGGATCACCTCCCAGCCCAGACCGAGCTTCTCCAGCACACCGGGGCGGAAGTTCTCGATCAGGATGTCGGCCTCGGCCAGCAGCTTCTTCAGCACCTCGCGGCCGGCCTCGTGCTTGAGGTTCAGGGTCAGCGAACGCTTGTTGCGCGCCTGCACGAACCACCACAGCGAGGTGCCCTCGTAGAGCTTGCGCCACTTGCGCAGTGGATCGCCGCCGTCGGGCGACTCGACCTTGATGACTTCGGCGCCGAATTCCGCGCACAGGCGCGAGGCGAAGGGGCCGGCGATCAGGGTGCCGAGTTCGATGACCTTGAGGCCGGCGAGGGGTTTGGCGGTGCTGTTCATCGGTCTGTCCGATCAGATAGGAATCGCCGGACTCTAACGCTTGTGCGCCGCTTCGAACAGGCCGCCGGGCAGGCGTCTGGAAACGGTGCTTTGCGCTGGCCTTGAGCGCGCGTAGAGTAGCCACATTCAGATGTTTCCCACTTCGGCTCGCTCGGTTTCGCGCAGGTATACCGTGATGCGTTCGTCTTCCTTCCCACAGCCCGATGGTCTGACGGCATTCTCTGAGGAATGCGCGCAGGTGGGTGGCGAGGGGGCTGCATGACGTTGAACCTGCCGACGCTGGTAGTCGTCGACCTCTACGTGCTGACCCTGGTCGGCGTGCTGATGGCTTTCGCCTGGCACAGCGGTCGACGCGATCACACGCTGGGCTTCATGAGTGTCGCGCTGTTGCTGGGCGCTATCGGCACTTTCCTGGCCACGCTGCGTGGCATGGGCATCGACTGGTTGCCGATCCTGGTCGGTAACGTGGTCCTGCATCTCTCCTCGGCGATGACCTGGACTTCCATGCGCGTCTTCACTGGACGCAAGCCGCATTGGCCATTGATCGGAGCGGGCGCGGCGCTCTGGGCACTGCTGTGCCTGGTTCCGCCGTTCTATGAATCCCTGGCGGCGCGCATCGCGGTCAGTACGGGCATCACGGTCATCTATTGCATCGCAGCTATCAGCGAGTTGTGGCGGGACCGCCGGAAACTCGATGTGGAGCTCAAGCCGACGCTGGCATTGTTGCTGTTCCATACCCTCGTTTATTCGGTGCGCCTAGTGGTCGACCGTGGCATGCCGTTCGAGAGCGTGGCCAACAACGGCCAGGGCTCGACCTTCTTCACCTTCCTGGTCTTCGAGACCATGTTGTTTGCCATCGGCATCGCCTTCGCGACCCTGGCGATGGTCAAGGAGCGCGCCGAGCTGCAGTTCCGCAGCGCCGCCCTGAGCGATCCGCTGACCGGCGTGGGCAACCGCCGGGCGTTCATGGAAACCGGTGAGCGCCTGCTGCGCCTGTGTGCCGAACGGGGCGAGCAGGCCTCGCTGCTGCTCTGCGACCTGGACAACTTCAAGCGCCTCAACGATTCCTTCGGCCATCCGGCGGGCGACCGCGTGCTGGTGGAGTTCAGCCGCATCACCGCCTCGCGGATGCGCAAGCACGATCAGTTCGCCCGCATCGGTGGGGAAGAGTTCGCCTGCCTGCTGGTGGGTGCCGATACCGAAGGGGCGTGCCAGGTGGCGGAGCGGGTGCGCCGTGAATTCGCCGAGCTGCCATTCATGGCTGAGGGCCAATTGAGCGTGAGTATCGGCATCGCCACCAGCCGCGAGGCCGGGCACGACCTGTTGCGCCTTCTCTCGCTGGCCGACCAGGCGCTCTACGCCGCCAAGGCCAAGGGCCGCAACCGGATCGAGCTCGCCGCACCGGAGCCGGGAACCGACCGACGTCCGCGGACATAAGCCACGGCGTCGGTGCTTTCGCGGTAGACTTGCCGCCTTCGAAAATTCGCCGGGAACGCCCATGGCCCTGTCCGCCACGCCCTACAAAGCCGATATCAGCCTGACCGACCTCGACCGTGGGGTCTACGAGACCCTGCGCTTCACCGTCGCCCGCCATCCCTCGGAAACCGAGGAGCGCCTGGCGGTGCGCCTGCTCGCCTATGTCATCTGGTACAACGAGCAGCTGGCTTTCGGACGCGGCCTGTCGGACGTAGAAGAACCCTCGCTCTGGGAGAAGAGCCTGGACGATCGCGTACTGCACTGGATCGAGGTTGGCCAGCCCGACGCCGAGCGCCTGACCTGGTGCTCGCGCCGCTGCGAGAAGCTGACCCTGGTCGCCTACGGCAACCTGCGCGTGTGGACTACCAAGGTGCTCGACAGCGTGCGCCACTTGAAGAACCTCAACGTCGTCGCCATGCCCCAGGAAGCGCTGGAAGAAATCTCCCGCGACCTGCCTCGCTCGATCAACTGGACCGTGATGATCAGCGAAGGGACCATCTTCGTCACCGACGAGCGTGGCCAGCACGAGCTGCAAGTGGAGTGGCTGATGGGCGAGCGTTAATCGGCAGCTTCACCCGCTGTAACCAGGGCGCCGGGATCGGCGCCTGAATGAATCGACTGGAACACCCATGCGCATCGAATCCCGCCCGCTCCCGCAAACCCTGCCCAACCTGGGCGACCTGCCGCCGCTGCTGACCCGTCTCTACGCCGCCCGTGGTGTACAGAGCGCCGAAGAGCTGGACAAGGGGCTGGCGCGGCTGATCCCGTACCAGCAGCTCAAGGGCGTGGACGCGGCGGTGGAACTGCTGGTTGATGCACTGGAGAAGGGCCAGCGGATTCTCTACGTCGGCGACTTCGACGCCGACGGCGCCACTGCCAGCAGCGTCGGCGTGCTGGCTCTGCGCATGCTCGGCGCGGCCTGGGTCGACTATCTCGTCCCCAACCGTTTCGAGTACGGCTACGGCTTGACCCCGGAAATCGTCGCCGTGGCGCTGGAGAAGCGCCCGGACCTGCTGGTCACCGTCGACAACGGTATCTCCAGCATCGATGGCGTCGCCGCCGCCAAGGCCGCTGGCCTGCGTGTGCTGGTCACCGACCATCACTTGCCGGGGCATGAGCTGCCGGCCGCCGACGCCATCGTCAACCCGAACCAGCCCGGCTGCGACTTCCCCAGCAAGGCCATGGCCGGTGTCGGTGTGATCTTCTACGTCATGCTCGCCCTGCGCGCTCGCCTGCGCGAGCGCGGCTGGTTCTCCGCACGCGGCATCGCCGAGCCGAACCTCGCCGAACTGCTCGACCTGGTGTCCCTGGGCAGCGTCGCGGACGTGGTACCACTGGACGCCAACAACCGCATCCTGGTGCACCAGGGCCTCGCTCGCATCCGTGCCGGCCGAGCCCGCCCTGGCCTGCGGGCGCTGCTGGAGGTCGCCGGGCGCGATTGCCGGCGGATCACCTCCACGGACCTGGGCTTCATCCTCGGCCCTCGCCTGAACGCCGCCGGCCGACTGGACGACATGTCCCTGGGGATCGAGCTGCTGCTCTGCGACGACGAAAGCGTCGCCCGTGACATGGCGGTGCAGCTCGACCAGCTCAACCAGGATCGCAAGGCCATTGAGCAGGGCATGCAGCGCGAAGCACTGGCCCAGCTCAAGGAATTGCCGGTGGAGGAGATGCCTTTCGGCCTGTGCCTGTTCGACCCGGAATGGCACCAGGGTGTGATCGGTATCCTCGCCTCCCGCCTGAAGGAGCGTTACCACCGCCCGACCATCGCCTTCGCCGATGCCGGCGATGGCACGCTCAAGGGCTCGGCGCGTTCGGTGCCGGGATTCCATATTCGCGACGCACTGGATGCCGTGGCCGCCCGCCATTCGGGGCTGATCAGCAAGTTCGGCGGCCATGCCATGGCCGCCGGCCTGTCACTGCCGCAGGAGAACTTCGGCGCCTTCGCCGCCGCCTTCGATGCCGAGGTGCGCCGCCAGCTGGACGAGGAAGACCTCACCGGTCGCCTGCTCTCCGATGGCCAGTTGGGCGCCGAGGAGTTCCACCTGGAGCTGGCCCGCGCCCTGCGCCAGGCCGGTCCCTGGGGCCAGCACTTCCCCGAGCCGCTGTTCCACGGCATCTTCCAGATCGTCCAGCAGCGCGTGGTCGGCGAACGTCACCTGAAGCTGGTGCTCAAGACCGAATGCGGCTCGCTGCAGCTGGACGCCATCGCCTTCAACATCGACCGCGAAATCTGGCCAAACCCCACCGTGCGCTGGGCGGAAGTGGCCTACAAGCTGGACGTCAACGAGTTCCGTGGCAACGAGACCGTGCAGTTGATGGTGGCGCATATCGCGCCACGTTGAGAGGGCTTCAGGTCTGCGCGCTCACTGGCACAGGCAGGAACATCTGTCTGCTACTGAAAATCCGTGCCTGGGATCCCCCTCTCCCCGCCCTCTCCCTGAAGGGAGAGGGAGCCGCTCGGTATGGCCGGGAGGTACGGCGTTCCGCTTGCTGCCGTTCAGTCCCCTCTCCCTTCAGGGAGAGGGTTAGGGAGAGGGCCGATTCTTGCGCCGAGCTATCTCGTTGCGAAGCTCAGATGCCTTTGATCTCGCTCGGCTCGACCTCGACCTGATAGCCCGGCCCGACATCGAAGAGGATGTAGAAGTCCTCGGTAGGGCGCTTGAAGGTCAGGCTGGAGTCCGCCCCCAGCTTGCCGGGCATCAGCATCTTGTTGTCGGCGGCGCTCATCACGTCCAGCGTCACTCCCGGGGCGTCGCTGCCGTCGGTGAAGCCGCCGACGCAGCGGATGGTCTCGGCATCCAGCGCGGTGCATTCGCAGAAGGGGGCGTGTGCCAGGGCACTGACGCTGACGGCGAGGCCGAGCAGCGCGGTGGCGGTTTGCAGGATCGCTTTCATCAAGGGCTCCGGGTCTTTTCCAGCCACGCCACCAGCGTCGGCGAGGCCTTGTCGAGGGGAATCTGCGTCTGGTGCACGGCGCCGTCCCAGCCTTCCACCGTCAGCCAGAGCTGGTCGCTCGGGGTGACGCGGGCCGGGATCGTGACCTCGGCGAACAACTGGTGCGGCGTGCCGGAGAACAGCCCGCCGGCCGCCCGCAGGCTGCGCGGCTCGCCAATGCGCAGGTAGGCAGCTTTCACCTGTGGATAACAGCTGTCGCAGAAGGCCAGGGTGAACGCCTTGACGAAGCCTGCGCGGCCTTCGTCTTCCGGATCGCCCACCTCCCATTCGGCCATGCGCGCGGTCCAGGGGCCGACCTGCAGGTTGCCGATCTCGCGCTCGCCCAGGCCACGCAGGCCTCGGTCCAGCTTCGCTTCGTGGAAGTAGTGGGGCATGAAGCCCAGCGGGATCAGCACCAGCAGGGCGCTGAGGTGGAATCGCCAGCGCAGCCACTGGCGGCGCAGTTTGCTGTGGCCGCTCATTGGCTGGTCTCCGGGGTGGCCGCGACGGTGATCCGCTCACGGGCCTTCTGCTTCTTCAGTTCCTTGGCGGTGGCGATCAGGGTGCGCTTGCTCCAGATCATCAGGCCGCTGAGCACCATCATGCTGAGGATCAGGCCGAACACGAACCAGATCAGCTTGACCCACACGCCGCCGAAATCGCCGGTGTGCAGCGGGCGCATGGACTCGGTGACGAACTCCAGGCCCGAGCGGTCGCCCAGCAGGCGGGTCGAGGCCACGCTGCCGTCGTAGGGGTTCACCTGGGCGCTTTCGAACATCAGCGGGTACCAGGCCTTGCCGAAGATGGTCACGGGATCGTAGGCGCTGGAGGGCAGGCGGAAGAAGGTCGGCTCCAGGCCGGGAATTCGCTGCTGGGCGGCGAGCACGGCGGCGTCCAGGCCGATTCGCGGTGGTGCCTTGCCGTCGGCGCTCAGGGGAATGCTGTCGCGCTGAATGATGGTCGGCACGCCTTCGCTGGAGATGGAAATGGCGTTGTCGTAGAGCACCGCCTGGATCAGGAACCAGGTACCGGTGATGGAGATCACCGCGATGAACCAGATCGACCAGATACCCATCAGCCGGTGCACGTCGCCCCAGAAGATGCGCGCACCCTGGCGCAGGCGCAGCGTCGGCTTGAGGAAGCCGCGCCAGAAACGCTTGTACACCACCAGCCCGGTGACCAGCGAGGCGAGCATCGGCAGGCCGAGCAGCGAAACCAGGTACCAGCCCCAGCTGAAGCCATGGGTGAAGGGCACCAGCCACCAGCCGTGCAGCGCGCGGGTGAACTGGCGGAAGTCGAAGAGTGGCACCTTGCCCTGGATGACGCCGGTATAGGGGTTCACGTAGAGCGCGGCGCTGGAGCTGTCGGGGTAGGTGACGCGCGCCAGCAGGGCGAAATGCGATTCGCTCGGCGCACTGAGCATGTGCACGGCCGCTTGCGGCTGTTGCTGTGCGACGGCTGCCAGCACCTGGTCGTAACCCAGACGCGGAGTTTCGTCGTCCGGCGCATTGGCGCGTACGGCTGGGTCCACCAGCCAGACGATCTCCTGGCTCACCGTGGCCAGGGTGCCGGTGATGCACACCAGGAACACGAAGAACCAGATGGGCAGCGCCAGCCAGCTATGAACCAGGAACCAGAGCCTGGAGCGGGATTTCTTGGACATGGGGAATCACGGCCACGCAAGGAAAAAGACCAATGAAAGAGCCCCCGCCGGACGAGGCCGGCGAGGCGCGAAGACACCAAGGAGCAGCGGTGTTCTAGGAGTAAGGACGGATGAGATCGAAAAACCGGCCATGTGCAGTTGCAAATAAATGTTTCGGAGCGGCTTTTCGCGTCTTTTCCATTTCTTTACACATTTTCGGTGCGCGTTTTTGCCGGCTCATCCGTCTTGTATGTGAAAGCGATCGATTCGCAACGGAAGCGAACCTCAGCCCAACAACAGGAGAACCCGCATGACCCACTACCTTCGCCAGCTCACGCTGCTGGCCGTGGCGCTGAGCTGTGCGCCGCTGGCCAGCGCGGACTATCTGTGGCTGGAACGCGAAGCCGGCCAGAGCGCGAAAAGCTACTTCAGCGACCTGCAGCCGGGTGAGCGCCTGCCGGTGGCCCAGCTGCAGAACCCCCACGTCGTCCTGGGCGACGGCAAGACTGCGCCGATGAAGGCGGGCGTCGAGTCCTTCGAGATCGACAAGGCGCCGTCGGGTGACCTGCGCGCGGCCGCCCAGCGGGCCGAAGGCAGCACCCTGACCATCTATCAGGCCCGCGAGGGACGCACTGAAACCCGGGCGCAGAATGATCTGGAGCTGGTGCCCACCACGCCCGGCGGCAACACCTTCGCCCTGCACTGGAAAGGCACTGTGGTGCCGGCCTCGCAGGTCAACGTGTACACCTCCGAGCAGTGGAGCCGCAGCCTGAAGCCGGCGACGGATGGCACCGTCACCCTGGCCACGCCGTTCCCGGCGCGCTACGTGCTGGAGGTTTCCGCCCAGGTCAATGGCGGCGCCAGCGTCGATGGCAAGCGCTACGACAGCGTGATCCACGTTTCCACCCTGTCTTTCGAGGTGCGCTGAAATGAGAGTCGCGATGAAAGTCAGTACCCCGGCACCGGTCCGCCCACGCCTGCCGCGCCCGGCGCGGCAACTGCTGGAGCACGCCGGCCTGCGCAGCAGCCTGCCGCGCCTGAACATCCTCGATGCGCTGGTGATCTGCCGCAAGGCGACCGCCGTGGAGCTGCATGCCTACCTGGAGGAGCCGGGCCTGCCGATCTCCCTCAGCTGCGTCAGCCAGACCCTGCGCAGGCTACACCTCTCCGGCCTGCTGGAGCGTGACGAGAACAAGCGATACAGCCTGGCACCCGGAGCGGTGGCAGCCATGGGCAAGTCGAGCGGATTGCACTGACAGCAAGGATGTAGGGGATGGGACGGGGGAAAAAGGGCCGCCTGCTGACGCTGGCGGCCCTGTTGGTCGTTGTGGGGGGAGGCTTGGTCTGGGCGTTCGGCCGCAATGGCGTGCAGTACCAGACCCAGCCAGTGGCGCGGGGGGATATCGAGGCGACGGTGAGTGCCATCGGCACGCTCCGACCGCGCACCCAGGTGGAAGTCGGCGTACGGGTGTCCGGGCAGATCGACCGCCTGCTGGTGAAAGCCGGGGATGTGGTGAAACAGGGCCAGTTGCTCGCCGAGATCGACCCGAGGATTCCGCAGGCCACGGTGGATGCCGGCAAGGCACAGCTGGCCGACCTGCAGGCGCAGCTCGCCGAGCAGCGCGCGCAGCTGCAACTCGCCCAGCAGAAGCACGGCCGCCAGCGCCAGATGTTCGCGGAGGGCTCCACACGCCTGGAGGACCTGCAGACGGCAGAGGCCGAGCAGAAGGTGTCTGCTGCACGCATCGACCAGTTGCAGGCGAAGATCCAGCAGACCCGATCGACCCTGAGCGCCGACCAGACCCAGCTGGACTACACCCGCGTCTACGCCCCCATCGCCGGTGCGGTGATCTCGGTGAAGGCCGAGCAGGGCCAGACTCTCAATGCCACCTACCAGACCCCGGCTATCCTGCGCATCGCCGACCTCTCGTCGATGACCGTCTGGACCGATGTATCCGAGGCCGATGTGGGGCGCGTGCGCGCCGGTATGCCGGTGCGCTTCACCACCTTGGGCGGCGATGGCCGCAGCTGGACTGGCACGGTGCGCCAGGTACTGCCAGCGCCGGAAGAGCCCAAGACCGAGGACAGCGCTAGCAGCAGCCAGGCCAGCAGCGGCACCAGCAAGGTCGTGCTCTACACCGTGTTGTTCGACGTGGACAACGCCGACGGCGCGCTGATGCCACAGATGACTGCCCAGGTCACCTTCGTCAACGCTGCCGCCAAGGGCGTACTTGCCGTACCGCTCACCGCGTTGGAAGCCCTGCCACAACAGCGCGGCATCTATCGCGCGCGGGTGCTCGATGGTTCCGGCAAGGCGCAGACCCGCGACGTACGCATCGGCGTGCGCAATCGGCTGCAGGGCGAGGTGCTCGAAGGTCTCGCCGAAGGCGACGAGCTGATACTCGGTGAGCTGACTGCCCAGGAAGGTCCGCGGAGATTCACCTGGTGACCGCCGTGATCGAACTGGACGGCATCGTCAAACACTATGGCGGTGGCGCGAGCCCGACGGTCACGGTGCTGCATGGGGTGTCCCTGCGTATCGAACCGGGCGAATTCGTCGCCATCGTCGGTGCATCTGGCTCCGGCAAATCGACCCTGATGCACATCCTTGGTTGCCTGGACCGCCCGAGCGCCGGCCGCTACCGTTTTGCCGGCACCGACGTGTCGCAGATGGGCAGCGACGAGCTAGCCTGGCTGCGCCGCGAGGCGTTCGGCTTCGTGTTCCAGGGCTACCACCTGATTCCCACCTGCAGCGCGCGGGAGAACGTCGAGGTCCCCGCGCTGTACGCAGGCCGTCCCACAGCGCAGCGCCAGCAGCGCGCCGCCGACCTGCTGCGCCGCCTGGGCCTGGGCGAGCGCCTGGACAATCGCCCCAACCAGCTGTCCGGCGGTCAGCAGCAGCGCGTGTCCATCGCCCGCGCGCTGATGAACGGCGGGCGCATCATCCTCGCCGACGAACCCACGGGGGCGCTGGACAGTCGCAGCGGCGAGGAAGTCATGGCCCTGCTGGACGAACTGTCCGCCCAGGGCCACACGCTGATCCTGATTACCCATGACCGCGAAGTGGCGGCGCGGGCGAAGCGCGTCATCGAGATCCGCGACGGACACATCGTCGCCGACAGCGGCGGACAGGCGGGCGAAGCTGCGCTGCCATTACCCGATCTGCGGGATGCCCGCGATGCCGGTGGCGCCAGTTTTGCGGGAGATCTGCTGGAAGCCCTGCGCTCAGCGTGGCGAGTGATGTGGTTGAACCGCTTCCGTACCGCGCTGACGCTGCTGGGCATCGTCATCGGCGTCGCCTCGGTGATCGTCATGCTCGCCATCGGCCTGGGCACCAAGCAGCGTGTGGTGCAGCAGATGGCCTCCCTCGGCGCCACCATCATGTACGTCAGTGGCGACTATCCGCCCGAAGGCGGCCCCATGGGCGCGGTGACGGTCGAGGACTTGGCCGCCGTGTCCGAGCTGCCACAGGTGCGCCACGCAATGCCGGTGATCGGCAACGCCCTGACCGTGCGCTACGGCAACCTGTCGAAGTCGCTGTACACCTTCGCTTCGACCGAGGAGATGCCGCTGATCCATCGCTGGCCGGTGGTGCAGGGACGTTTCTTCACCGCCGCCGAAGACCGCGAGCTGGCGCCGCTGGTGGTGATGGGACACAAGGCCTGGACCTACTTTTTCCCCGATGGCGAGAGCCCGCTGGGACGGCAACTGCTGGTGGGCAACGCGCTGTTCGAGGTGATCGGCGTACTCAAGGAAAAGGGCGCCGACTCGGGGGTCGAGGACTACGACGAGATGCTCTTCATCCCTTACAACGCCGGGCGCGCGCGGGTCTACAAGGGCATGACCGACCCGGATTACGCGGTTATCGACGCCATGTCCCCGGCGCTGGTGAAAGAGGCCGAGGAGGCCATGCAGGAGCTGCTGCTGGAGCGCCACGGACGCAAGGACTTCGGCATCGGCAATGCCGCCGCCAAGTTGCAGGCCCAGGCCGAGGCGCAGGACAGCATGACCCTGATGCTCAGCCTGATCGCCGCCGTCTCGCTGCTGGTGGGTGGCATCGGCGTGATGAACGTGATGCTGATGACCGTGCGTGAACGCACCCGCGAGATCGGCATCCGTGTCGCCACCGGCGCGCGGCAACGGGACATCCTTCGCCAGTTCCTGTCCGAGTCCACCTTGCTGAGTCTGGTGGGCGGACTGATCGGCGTGGTCATCGGCCTGTCCATCGGCACCGTGCTGCTGCTCAGTGGTGTGCCGGTGGTGTTTTCGCTCACGGCGTGCCTTGGCGCTTTCGGCTGCGCGCTGGTCACCGGGCTGGTGTTCGGCTACGCGCCGGCCCGCAAGGCGGCGCGGCTCGATCCGGTCGTCGCCCTGGGAGGTGAGTGATGAGGGCCCGCCTTTCGCTGTTCTGCCTGCTGCTGGCCGGCTGCTCCTTGCAGGAGCCGGCGCCGCCGCACCAGATTGCCGCGCCCGCCGCCTGGACTCAGACGGTGGCGCCCGCCGAGGCAGAGTGGGACGAGCAATGGTGGAAGCAATTCGGCAGCGCCGAACTGGACCAATTGGTAGCGCGCGCCGCCCGCGACAGCTACGACCTGCAGGCCGCCGAGGCGCGCATGCGCCAGGCGCGTGCGACCTTGCGGGTCGCCGGTGCGCCCTTGCTGCCGGAGGTGAGCGGCACGCTGAACGCCTCGCGCCAGGGGCGTTTGGGCGGGAATGCCGATGTCGACGGCAACGCATTCGGCCTGGGCCTGCAAACCCGCTACGAGCTGGACCTGTGGGGCCGCAACCGCGCCCTGCGCGATGCGGCCCGTGCGCAATGGCAGGCCAGCGAATTCGACCTGCACAGCACCCATCTGAGCCTGACCGCCGCCGTCGCCACAACCTGGCTGGAACACGCCGGTCTGAGCGCACGCCTGCGCATCGCCGGGCTGAACCTGAAGAACGCCGAGGACGTACTCGCCACCCTGGAATCGCGCCAGCGCGCCGGGGCGGCCATGCCGCTGGAGCTGGCCCAGCAGCGTGCGTTGCTGGCTGGTCTGCGGGTGGAGCAGGCGGAGCTGCGCCAGCAACTGGCGCAGAGTGAGGTCGCGGTGGCCGTGTTGCTCGGCAGTCCGCGTCAGTCGTTGCGTTTACAGTCGGGGTCATTGAACGAGCTGAGCGATCCCGACATTGCGACGGGCGTACCGTCGCAGCTGCTGGCTCGCCGTCCGGACCTCGCCCGTGCCGAAGCACAACTGCGAAGCGCCGCCGCCGATCTGGGCGCTGCTCGTGCCGCGCTGTTCCCACAACTGACGCTGGGGCTGGACCTGGGCAGTGGCGGGGCCCGGCTGGGAGATCTCGCTGACAACCCTCTCTATAGCGTCAGTGGAGGCCTGCTGGCACCGGTCTTCAACAACGGCCGCCTGACCGGCCAGCGCGACCTGGCCCAGGCGCGGCAGGAGGAACTGCTCGCGAACTATCGAGCGGCGATCATCACCGCATTCGGCGAAGTGGAGTCCGGCCTGGACGCCATTGCCGGACTCGAGGCGCGTCTGCAGGCGCAGGCCGAGCAGGTGCGCCAGGCCGAGCGCGCCTTCGAACTGGCCAACTCGCGTTATCGCGCCGGAGCTGAAGACCTGCTGGTGCTGCTGGACGCCCAGCGCACGCTCTACAGCGCGCAGGATGGCCTGGCCAGCCTGCGCCAGCTGCGTCTGCAGGCCAGCGTGGCCTTGTACAAGGCCCTGGGTGGCGGTTGGCAGGCTGGAAATACCCCACTGGCGACCTCCCTGTAGGAGCGCGCCACCGCCAGGGCGAGCAGCTTGCCACCGATCATCTGAACCTATCCTTAGGCGATCCCGGTCTACAGTTGAAGTGACAAGTTCTGAAGACCCGAGGGAGTGCCACCATGAGCCAGTTGTTCGAGCCCCTGACCCTGCGCCAACTGACCCTGTCCAACCGCATCGCCGTATCCCCCATGTGCCAGTACTCCGCCCAGGACGGTCTGGCCAACGACTGGCACCTGGTGCACCTGGGCAGCCGAGCCGTCGGTGGTGCCGGTCTGGTGATAGTCGAAGCCACGGCCATCGCCCCGGAAGGGCGAATCAGCGCCGAGGACCTGGGTATCTGGAACGACGAGCAGGTCGAGCCGCTCCGGCGCATCACCCGCTTCATCGAATCCCAGGGCGCAGTGGCCGGCGTGCAACTGGCCCATGCCGGCCGCAAGGCGAGCACCTGGGCTCCCTGGTTGGGCAAGCACGGCTCCGTGCCGATCAGCGAGGGCGGCTGGACGCCGGTGGCGCCCTCGGCCATCGCTTTCGACCCGCAGCACACGGCGCCCATCGCCCTGAGCGAAGAGCAGATGGCGACCATCAAGCACCAGTTCGTGCGCGGCGCCGAGCGCGCCCTGGCCGCTGGCTTCAAGGTCGCCGAGGTGCATGCCGCCCACGGCTACCTGCTGCACCAGTTCCTTTCGCCGCTCTCCAACCAGCGCCGCGACCAGTACGGCACCTGCTTCGAGAACCGCATCCGCTTCCTCCTGGAAGTCACCGAAGCCGTGCGCACGGTCTGGCCGCAGGAGCTGCCGCTGTTCGTCCGCCTGTCCGCCACCGACTGGGTGGAGGACGGCTGGAACCCCGACGAAACCGTGGAGCTGGCGCGCCGCCTGAAGGCCCTGGGCGTGGACTTGATCGACGTGTCTTCGGGCGGTACCGCGGTGAACGCCGAGATCCCCGTGGGCCCGGGCTACCAGACGCAGTTCGCCGAGCGGGTGCGCAAGGAGGCGGGCGTCGCCAGCGGCACCGTGGGGATGATCACCGAGCCGGTGCAGGCCGAGCACATCCTGCGTACCGGGCAGGCCGACCTGATCCTGCTGGCCCGCGAGCTGCTGCGCGATCCCTACTGGCCGCTGCATGCCGCCGACGAGCTGGGTGGCCAGCCGGTGCCCTGGCCGGCGCAGTACCTGCGCGCCGCGCAACGCGGCACGCCCAAGCGCAAGGCCTACGGGCAGGTTTGACCCTTGAGCGGATCACGCGGGCCTGGGCCGCGTGATCCGGATTGAGTCAGCGACGGGCGGCCTGATCGAACACCGGCCCCCACAGTGGATGGCCCACTTCGGTGCTATCCAGATGGAAGTGCGGATCGATCTGCAGCGCGCTCTCGAAGGCGAAGCGGCATTGATTCGGTCGACCCGTCACGCAATAGCTGAACGCCAGGAGCTTGAGTGCCTGCGATTGCAGCGGCGAATCTTCGACCCAGATGGCAGGTGTGAGGAATTGCTCTTCGGCCGCGGCGTAGTCCCCCGCCTCGTAAAGCCGTATGCCTTCGCCGAAGGCTTTCTCGGCCTGAGCCTGGAAGGCATCCTCCTGCGGCTCTTCGTGGTGGCTCCTGCAGCCTGAGGCCGCCACCAGGCAGGCAATCATCAGCGGTGTCGACAGGGGACGCAGTATCTTCATGGACTGTCCGCGTTGGGGGTTGTGTGGGCCGGTGCCTGGAGAAAATCGTGCCGCAGCGTGACGGACTGCCCGGAGGGAATCTGCAACCGCTGGACGTGGCTGGGGCGTCCGGGATTGCGCAATTCCACCTGGTAGCACCCAGGTGGTAATTGCAGCCGGAACTGAGGAGGGCTGAATCCACGTTTCCGGCCATCGATCCAGACCTCGCCCCAGGGGTGCATGATGACGATCAGGGTGCCTGTCGCTGCTGGGGCCATTGCATTGCGTGGCGAGGAGGTGAGTTCCTTGCGGGTGGACTTCCTGGCCTGTGGCAATGCCGGAGGTTCCTTGTGCTGTGCCCTGGGAGGCGTGACGGCGGTTGGCGCTTCAGCCACCGTGGGGGCTTCTGCGGGCGGCAGTGTGCTGGGCGCAGCGGGATCGGGCAGGTCTGGCGACAGGTCGTCCGGTACTGGCGCGGAGGCTGGGATGATTGTCGAGTCGTCTTCCAGTGCTGGACGCTTCTCTTCCTGGCGCGTGATGACGTCCACTTGGGGAGTTTGACCGCCGTCTCCCAAGGGTTTGCACAGTGCTACGGCAAGCACGCCGAGGAGCGTACAGACAATGATGCCGACAGTTAGCATCCCGTTCATGGAAGGAACTGGCGTGGGCAGTGGGCGCTTGATCGCTGACGAGGCTTCTTGCGCTTCCGTTTGATGGGCCTGAACGGGTGCCCAGGCAGAACCTGAGGAAGGAGCCGCCGGACGTGGTATCACCGTGTAGGCGGTGCCCGGACCCTCCCAGGAGCTGAGGGAGTCTGCAGGAGCCGAGTCGGCGCTCGGTGTCGCCGGAGTCGCCCGGGAAGCGGAGTGGCGGGGAGCGTTCGCGGTCGGTTCCATCGGACGGCATCTTCAAGGGAGGCGAAGAAGGGGCCTGGCCCTCGTACTGGAAACGGGTCGCCGGATACGACGAGAAGCAGGCAGTCAAAGTTGGAAAAATGGCCGCGGATCATAGGGAGCCGATGTCGGTGGCTCAAACTCGCCGGGAGGTTTCCACTGCGCGGGCGGTTTTTTGAGGATCAGGTCGCGCTTTGCGGTGAACAGGCTTACCGGGCGAGCGTGACTGTGAAGTCAGGAAAAGAAATGAAATGTGATATCTGTCGCACAGTGGCGTTGTGATGCTACTCTCGGTGTGCTCGCGCAAGGACTGCGCACTACCCACCAGAGCATCACTGGAGCACGCATGGACGCTTCTGCAACGCCTGCTGTCATCCCGCAATCGGAAATCGCCCTGCTGGCGAATATCCTTGCCCTCGCCACCCGCAACATGTCTAACCTCAGCACGCTGATCACCCAGTTGTCGGTGGAACTCGGCCATAGCCCCGACCCGCACCTGCAGCGCGTGGGCCAGCGGGTGCTGGCGGATGTGGATGTGCTGGCGAAATCCCTGGATACCCAGTGGGAACTGATCGGTGCGCTGGCGCGCTTCTGCCCGTTGCTGTCGCGTACGCCGCTGGTGAAGCCGGCGCTGGTGACGGAAATCCATATCACCGAATTGCCCGATAGAGCATGACTCCCCGGCCTGAGGCATTGCGTAGGATGGGTGGAGCGTAGCGATACCCATGCTACTGCGGGTGCGCAGATATCGATGGGTATCGCTGCACTCCACGCCATCCTAATTGGGAGCTTTCGCCAGCACGATCAGCTGGCAGGATGATGATTATTCGCCGGCCTGCGCCAGCTCGAAGCTCATCATCAGGGCCCAGGGCGCATCGCTGTCGCCCACGCGGATGGGCTGCAACAGTTGCACACGGCGGCCTTTCACCTGTTCCCAACTTCGGCCCTGGGCGATGGCGTTGCGTGCTTCCTGTGGCAGTTCGCCGGCCTTGTCGCCCAGGCGTTTGGCGTCCGGGTGGGTGACGTAGACGCTGGCGTTGGACAGCAGCGTGTACTGGCCATTGCCCATGGGTGTCAGCTTGCCGAGGCTTTCCTGCAACTGGTGCAGGGTGTAGTCGGCGCCGAGGATACCGAGGAAGCGGCCGTTGGCAGTCATGGGCGACATGAACGAGGTCATCAGCACGGTGCTGCCGCCGACGCTGTACTCGTAGGGCTCCATGAACACGTCGCGGCCCTTGTCGCGGGGGATCTGGTACCAGTCGCCGCTGCCATCGGCCTTGTCGTAGCCGACCAGGCATTCGCGCTGGGCCACGCCGCTGCCGCGGTGCCAGTAGGCCATGAGACGACCGCTGGCGTCGTGACCCGGTGCGTTGACGAATTCGCTGTCACGGCCGTCGAAGGCGTTGGGCTCGCAGCCGCAGGCGAAGGCCAGCAGCTCGGGATTGCGGGTCAGGTACTCGTGCATCACCGCGTCGATCTGCTCGCGCTGCGGGCCGAGGTTGCGTGTCTTCAGGCCGAGCAGGAAGTGCTTCAGGCCGTAAAGCGCGGTGGCCATCACGGCGAAGCGTGCCTCCAGGCGCTGGGTCTCGCTGGCCAGCACCACGCGGGCGGTGTCCAGCAGGCTGGAGTGCTCGGCCTGTTCGACATCGGCCAGGGCCTTGGCGCTTTCGCTCTTGATCGAGGCGACGACGTTGCCGATATCGGCGGTGGCGTTGGCCGACTGGGTGGCCAGGCGGCGCACCTCATCGGCGACCACCGCGAAGCCGCGTCCGCTTTCCCCGGCGCGGGCAGCCTCGATGGCGGCATTGAGGGCCACCAGGTTGGTGTTCTTGGCGATCTGCTTGATGACTTCGGAGACTTTGCTGATCTCGGTCCAGCGCACATTGAGGCCGGCGATAAGCTGCTTGACCTGGTCGATGGTGGAACGGGTGCTGGAGCTGTCTTCGGCCTTGGCGGGCCGTGGTTCGAGTGTAATTGACATGGTTTGGGACACTGCAGTGGCGGAGGAGGGCAGGGGTAGACGAGGGCTGGGATTTTTCTTATGTCAGCCGCTTTCCAAAGCTGGGGCTGTGGTCGCAGGCGGGTCGTAGGATGGTGTGGAGCGAAGCGATACCCACCGTGCTTCGCGTAAACCGCATGGGTATCGCTGCGCTCCACCCATCCTACAAAGGCCTCCCGGAAGGCCCGTAGGGCGAATAACGCGTAGCGTTATCCGCCGCCATGGCTGGACGGCGGATAACCCGTTCCGGGTTATGCGCCCTACGTTTCCGTTACCAACCGAGCTGCTTGTGAAGGCCCAGGGCGTCGTAGTAGTCGCCCTGGTAGACGATCTTGCCGTCCTTGACCTTCACGTAGCTCACACCGTCGAACGACAGCGGCTTGTTGGTCGCCGGGGTCTGGGCGTCCCAGGCGCCGGTGTTGGTGCCGCTGAAGGTCCACTGGAAGGCGATGCCGTCCTTGTCGACGATCGGCTTGCCGTTCATCTTCCACTTCAGGTCCGGCACGGCCCCCACGAACACCTTGATCACGTTGTCGCGCGCGGCGTCGCGGCCTTTCTGCGGGGTGCCGACGGTGACGTCGAAGTACTCCGCATCCTTGGCCAGGTAGCCGGCGGCCTTCTCGGCGTCGTGGGCATTCCACGCGGCCATGTAGGCATCGACGATCTGTTTGGGCGACTCTGCGGCCTGTACCAGGCCGGCAAAGGTGAACAGCGACAGCAGGTAGAACGCTCTGACGAGGTGACGCATGCTTGCCTCCGTTGCGGGCGTGCCCGCGGGTTGTCGGCCGGATGGCCGTTGAGTGTGGCGCCACGCGTGACGTGGCGCCGGGACCATCAGGACAGTTCGCCCACCGCGCGCCAGGCTTCGTCGATGGCCGCGTGGGCGTAGGCGTCCCAGGCGGCGTCGGAGTTGGCGATGGTGACGTTGCCGACCCTGGTACGAGCCAGGTTCATCAGTTTTTCGCTCTCTTCCTCATCATCGAAGAGGCTGTTGGAGAAGTACGAATAGCCGTGCGACCAACGGTTGATGGTGATCGCCTGGATGTCCTTCTGGTGGTCGAAGCCGGCCGGGCCGAGCATGGCCTGCAGCTGGTCGCGGATCTGCGTTTCCATCTGCTCGAAACTCATGGCGTAGAGCTTGCCGCGGCCGACGCGGGCCTGGGTGCGCGCGTCCATGCCGGCGTTCGGGCTGGTGGGCACGTAGACCATGTGCAGGCCGATGGGCTGGTTCGGGTCGCGCGGGTGGCTGTAGCCGCCGATGTCCACCGGGTAGTCCAGCTTCACGCGGCTGTACGGCTGGCTCGGCGCGTAGATCTCGTGCACGCCCAGCTTCATGAAGCTCTGCCAGTTGCGGATCACCACCTTGGTGTACACCAGCGGGAACTTCACGTTCTGCGCCAGGGCGTGGCTCTGCTCGGCGGAGAGGTCGCGCAGGAGGTACGGGATGATCATGTTGTAGCAGGCCAGCACGCAGTGCTTGCCACGCACGCGGTGCAGGGCGCCGGCACGGCTGTAGCCGACGTCTACGCCGCCGTCGCGGTTCTTCACGCTCACCGCGGTGCTGTTCAGACGCAGGCGCACGGCGTTCTTCGGCTGGTCCAGTTTCGAATAGTCGAAGGTGGCCAGGACGATGTCGTTCATGTCCTTGCCCGGCGCCACGCCTGGAATCAGGCCGCGCACCAGCAGGCGCGCCAGCGAGGCGTTGCCGTCGGGGAAGTGGTAGATGTACGGCTCTTCCATCTCCGCCTTGAGCTCTTCGCTGATGGGCGAGAGGTCCATCGCGGCGAAGCCGGGGAAGCCCACGCCATAGGCGTCAGCGGCAGCCACGGCGTCGATGCTCAGCGCCGAGAAGTCGTTGGTGCGGCTGAGGAAGTAGCGGGTGGCGGCTTCGCTCAGGCCGACGTCCTTGCGCAGGAAGTCCTGGTAGCTGGTCTTGGCCAGGTGCGCTTCCTTCTCCTCGCGGGTCTTGCCGGCGAGGTAATCCCTGGGGGCTTCGTGCAGGTCGATCAGCGCCTGGCGGTCGGCCTCGGGCAGCGGGAAGTCGCCGATGAAGGCACGCCAGCTACGGGCGTTGAGTTTTTCCGGGGCGATGTCGTCGGCCACCATCGGCGTCGGGTCGCCGCTGACCATCTTCGCTTCGCCGAAGCCGGCCTTGTCGAAGAACACCCCGCGTGACAGGCCCAGGCCCGGATAGAAGTCGCGGTCGAAGGCGGTCTGGAAGCGATCGACGTCGACGTTCAACTGCTTGAGCAGGCCGTTCACCGTGTCGCTGTACAGGTGCTTGGGCGACTGGAAGGCTTCGCTGCCGCCGTAGCCGAGGATCATCCGGCCACCGGCCTGGAATTCGTTGCGCTTGGCGTGGCCGCCGAAGTCGTCATGGTTCTCGATGATCAGTACGCGCGCCTTGGGGTGCTTCTGCCGGTAGAACCAGGCCGCAGACAAGCCGCTGATGCCGCCGCCGACCACCACCAGGTCGTACTGCTCCTCGATCTTCAGGCCATCGGTATCGAATACCTTCTTCTCCCAGCCCATCTGGTGCGCGACCTCGAACGCGCCGGGATGGCTGCCGCGCATGCCGGTCAGGGCGGGCGGGTAGTAGCGGCCGGAGGGGGCGGCCTGGAGAAGTTGCAGCGGGGTGAGGCCCGCGCCGATGGTGAGGGCAACGCCGTTGAGGAAGTCGCGGCGGGTGATGGTCATGGGAAATCCTTGCAAGGTGATGGCCCGGGGCAGGGGCTGTCATGGTTTTGCCCTTCCATGCCGGAAGGGGTTGCGGCATGCGTGGCCGCGCGGCGGCCCCGGTCGAGCGGGGCGCCGATTTGAAGCTTTTGATCTTTACGGTGTAACGAGGAACCAACGACCGCGCGAGCTAGAGCAGGACGAGGCGGAAAGAGGGGCGGGCCCAGGAGGGTAAATAACTGGGCCCGCCCCTCTTTCCAACGCTGTACTGCCGACGCGCAGCCGGTTGTTTTAGTGTTTGATCATCACGTGGCGAATGGCGGTGTAATCCTCCAGGCCGTACATGGACATATCCTTGCCGTAGCCCGACAGCTTCATGCCGCCGTGGGGCATCTCGGTGGTCAGCATGAAGTGCGTGTTGACCCAGGTGCAGCCGTACTGCAGGCGCGCGGACAGGCGATGGGCACGGCCGATGTCGCTGGTCCACACCGAGGAGGCCAGGCCATAGTCGGAGTCGTTCGCCCAGGCCAGCGCCTGTGCTTCGTCTTCGAACTCGGTGACCGAAACCACCGGGCCGAAGATTTCGCGGCGGACCACTTCGTCGTCCTGGCGGGCGCCGGCCAGTACGGTCGGCTCGAAGAAGAAGCCCGCGCGGTCGGCACGCTTGCCGCCGGTAACGACTTCGATGTGCGGCACCTGGCGGGCGCGCTCGACGAAGCCGATCACGCGCTCCAGGTGCTGTTCGGTGATGACCGGGCCCAGCTCGGTGTTCGGGTCGTCCTGCTCGCCGTACTGGATGCTGGCCACGGCGGCGCCGAGCTTCTCGACGAACTTGGCGTAGATGCCCTTCTGCGCGTAGATGCGGCAGGCGGCGGTGCAGTCTTGGCCTGCGTTGTAGAAGCCGAAGGTGCGGATGCCTTCCACGGCGGCGTCGATGTCGGCGTCGTCGAAGATCAGTACCGGGGCCTTGCCGCCCAGTTCCATGTGCATGCGCTTCACGGTGTCGGCGGTGCCGGCGATGATGCGGCTGCCGGTGGCGACCGAACCGGTCAGGGACACCATGCGCACTTTCGGATGGGTGGTCAGCGGCTCGCCAACGGTCGGGCCACGGCCGAAGACCAGGTTGACCACGCCAGCGGGGAAGATGCCGGCCATCAGCTGCGCCAGGCGCAGGGCGGTCAGCGGGGTCTGCTCGGACGGCTTGAGCACCACGGTGTTGCCGGCGGCCAGGGCCGGGCCGAGTTTCCACGCGACCATCATCAGCGGGTAGTTCCACGGCGCGATGGAGGCGACCACGCCCACCGGGTCGCGGCGGATCATCGAGGTGTGGCCCGGCAGGTATTCGCCAGCGGCGGAGCCTTGCATCACGCGGCAGGCGCCGGCGAAGAAGCGGAACACGTCGGCCACGGCCGGCAGTTCGTCGTTCAGCGCGGCGGAGTAGGGCTTGCCGCAGTTGTTGGACTCCAGGCGGGCCAGTTCCTCGGCGTTGGCGTCGATGGCGTCGGCCAGTTGCAGCAGGAGCATCGCGCGGTCTTTCGGCGCGGTCTGCGACCAGCTGTCGAAGGCCGCATCGGCGGCCAGCACGGCGGCGTCGACCTGGGCCGGGGTGGCCTCGGCGATCTCCACCAGGGTGGTGCCCAGGGACGGGTTCAGGACGGCGAGCTTCTCGCCTTCGCCAGCGACCAGTTGGCCGTTGATCAGCAGGTTGGTTTGCATGGTTGGGTCCTCTTGTTCAGAAGCGTGGTGCAAATTCGGTTGGGGTGTTTCTTCTTGGGGGCCTGCCGGTTCTGGGAGCCGGCGGGCCTGAGGGGTTCTGTGAGTTCGGAGTGGGGGCTTTTCCCTTTCCCCCGCCCTCTCCCTGAAGGGAGAGGGAGCAGTTCGTGCCGGCTGAAACTGTGGTTTCCTCCGGCGCCGATCCAGTCCCCTCTCCCTTCGGAGCGGGGCGCGCAGCCAGGGTTAGGGAGAGGGCCGCACGGCACCCAGGTTATTTCCCGCTCCCCGCCACGCCTTCACCACCCTTGGTCAGGTAGTAGGCGCCGAGGATCGGCAGCATGGTCACGATCATCACCAGCATCGCCACCACGTTGGTCACCGGCACGTCGCGCGGGCGGCCCAACTGGTTGAGCAGCCAGATCGGCAGGGTGCGTTCATGGCCGGCGGTGAAGGTGGTGACGATGATCTCGTCGAAGGACAGCGCGAACGCCAGCATGCCGCCGGCCAGCAGCGCCGAGCCGAGGTTGGGCAGGATCACGTAGCGGAAGGTCTGCCAGCCGTCGGCGCCCAGGTCCATCGAGGCTTCGATGAGGCTGTGGGAGGTGCGGCGGAAGCGTGCGATGACGTTGTTGTAGACGATCACCACGCAGAAGGTGGCGTGGCCGATGACGATGGTCAGGAAGCCCGGCTCGATGCCGAGGGTCTTGAACGCCGACAGCAGCGCGATACCGGTGATGATGCCGGGCAGGGCGATCGGCAGGATCAGCATCAGCGAGATGCCCTCCTTGCCGAAGAAGTCGCGGCGATACAGCGCGGCGGCCGCGAGCGTGCCCAGAAGCATGGCGATCAGCGTGGCGACGCTGGCGATCTTCACCGACAGCTCGATGGCTTCGAGCACGTCCTGGCGCGCAAAGGCGACGCTGAACCAGTGCAGGGTGAAGCCCTTGGGCGGGAAGCTGAAGGCCGCGTCCTCGGTGTTGAAGGCGTACAGGAAGATGATCAGGATCGGGAAGTGCAGGAACACCAGCCCGCCCCAGGCGGCCGCTTTCAGGCCCCACGAAGCTTTCTCAGAGTGCATCGAAGGCCCCCAGACGTTTGACGATGGACAGGTACACGGCGATCAGCACGATGGGCACCAGGGTGAAGGCGGCGGCCATCGGCATGTTGCCGATCGCGCCCTGCTGGGCGTAGACCATGCTGCCGATGAAGTAGCCCGGCGGGCCCACCAGTTGCGGCACGATGAAGTCGCCCAGGGTCAGGCTGAAGGTAAAGATCGAGCCGGCGGCGATGCCGGGGATCGACAGCGGCAGGATGACCTGGAAGAAGGTCTGCCGCGGGTGCGCGCCGAGGTCCGCCGAGGCCTGCAGCAGTGACGGCGGCAGGCGCTCCAGGGAGGCCTGGATCGGCAGGATCATGAACGGCAGCCAGATGTACACGAACACCAGGAAGCGCCCGAAGCTGGAGGTGGACAGGGTGTTGCCACCGATACCCGGAATGCCCAGCAGCAGGTTCAGTATGGGCTCCAGGCCCAGGTGCTGGACGAACCACATGGCCACGCCGCCCTTGGCCAGCAGCAGGGTCCAGGCGTAGGCCTTGACGATGTAGCTGGCCCACATCGGCATCATCACGGCGATGTAGAAGAACGCCTTGGTCTTGCCGGTGGTGTAGCGCGCCATGTAGTAGGCGATGGGGAATGCCACCGCTCCGCTGGCAATGGAGACCGCGACCGCCATCAGCACGGTGCGCTGGATGATGTCGAAGTTGGAGCCACTGAACAGCGAGCCGAAGTTGGCCCAGGTCAGGTCCGGCGTCACCGTCATGGTGAAGTCGTCGAAGGTGTAGAAACCCTGCCACAGCAGTGTCAGCAGGGAGCCCAGGTAGATCGCGCCGAACCACAGCAGCGGCGGAATCAGCAGCAGCGAGAGGTACAGCGTCGGCTTGCGGTAGAGCAGGTTGGACAGGCGCCGCAGCGGGCCATTGCTGGCCGCGGGCAGCGCTGCATTCATCGTCAGTTCCATGTCACGCCCCCTCGTTCAGCACCACCATCGCCTCGCGTGCCCAGCGAGCGGTCACGCGCTGGCCCGGCTGATGGGCGAGGTCGATGTCGGCCCATTGGCTGTTGGCCTGGCTGAGGCAGAGGTTCTGGCCGTTGTCGAGACGGATCTCGTAGCGGGTCGCCGCGCCCTGGTACTGGATGTCGTGGAGCAGGCCGCTGATTTCGATGTCCGAGGCGCTGCGCTCGCCGTTGGCGAAGCGGATGTGCTCGGGGCGGATGGAGAAGGGCTGGACGTTGCCGGTCAGGCTCTGGGCGATGTCGCCGCGCAGCACGTTGGAGGTGCCGACGAACTCGGCCACGAACGGGGTGGCCGGCTTCATGTAGAGGTTGCGCGGGGTGTCGACCTGCTCGATGCGGCCCTTGTTGAATACCGCGACGCGGTCGGACATGGACAGCGCTTCGCTCTGGTCGTGGGTGACGAAGATGAAGGTGATGCCCAGCTGGCGCTGCAGCTTCTTCAGCTCGCTCTGCATCTGCTCGCGCAGCTTGAGGTCGAGGGCGCCGAGGGGTTCGTCCAGCAACAGCACGCGCGGACGATTCACCAGAGCGCGGGCCAGGGCGACGCGCTGGCGCTGACCACCGGAGAGCTGCACCGGCTTGCGCACGCCGTAGCCACCCAGGGCAACCATGGCCAGGGCTTCTTCGGCGCGCTTGAGGCGTTCGGCCTTGCCGATGCCTTTCACCTTCAGGCCGTAGGCGACGTTCTCCAGCACGCTCATGTGCGGGAACAGCGCGTAGTCCTGGAACACCGTGTTGACGTCGCGCTGGTACGGCGGAAGGCCTGCGGCCTCCTCACCATGGATGCGGATGGAGCCTGCGCTGGGTTGCTCGAAGCCGGCGATCAGGCGCAGGCAGGTGGTCTTGCCCGAACCCGACGGGCCGAGCATGGAGAAGAACTCGCCGTCCTTGATGTCGATGGACACCCGGTCAACGGCTTTCACCTCGCCGAACTGGCGGGAGACCTGGGTGAATTGAACAGCGGGGGTGGTCATGGTGCACGCTCCAAGGGGCAGGAATCCGGCGCGGCCGGGCCCTGCCCGTAAATCTGAGATACGGGTGAATCGATGCAATCGGATGGATGCCGTGAGGCTCGCCGGGATGGCGAGGTGCACGGGGCGGGTTCGCGAGCAAGCTCGCTCCTACAGGGGGCGATTGCTCTTCGTAGGAGCGAGCTTGCTCGCGAACACTCTAGGCCTTAACGGCCGCCCATGATCCCGATGTAGTCCTGGGTCCAGCGGCTGTACGGGACGAACTTGCCGCCTTCAGCCTGCGGGGTCTTCCAGAACGCGATCTTGTCGAACTGGTCGTAGCCGTTGGTGGCGCAGCCCTCGGCACCCAGCAGGGTGCTGGCCTTGCAGCCTTCGGGCACGGCCGGTACGGAACCGAACCAGGCCGCCACGTCGCCCTGGACCTTGGGCTCCAGCGACCAGTTCAGCCACTTGTAGGCGCAGCTCGGGTGCTGGGCTTCGGCGTGCAGCATGGTGGTGTCGGCCCAGCCGGTGACGCCTTCTTTCGGGAACACGGTGGCGATGGGCTGACCTTCGGCCTTCAGGGCGTTGGCCTGGTACGGCCAGGCGCTGGAAGCGGCGACGCCTTCGTTCTTGAAGTCGCTCATCTGCACGGTGGTGTCGTGCCAGTAGCGGTGGATCAGGTCATGCTGCTTGCGCAGCAGGTCGACCACGGCGGCGTACTGCTTCTCGTCGAGCTGGTACGGGTCGGTGATGCCCAACTCGGGCTGGATGGCCTTCAGGTACAGCGCGGCATCGGCGACGTAGATCGGGCCGTCGTAGGCCTGTACGCGGCCCTTGTTCGGCTTGCCGTCAGGCAGGTTCTGCGCTTCGAACACGACTTTCCAGCTGTCCGGCGCGGTGGGGAAGACCTTGGTGTTGTACATCAGCAGGTTCGGGCCCCACTGGTACGGCGCGCCGTAGGTCTTGCCGTTGACCACGTACCAGGCGGCGTCCTTCAGGCGTGGGTCGATGTTCTTCCAGTTGGGGATCAGCGACGGGTCGATCGGCTGCACGCGCTTGCCGTAGATCAGGCGCAGGGAGGCGTCGCCCGAGGCGGTGACCAGGTCGTAGCCGCCCTTGGCCATCAGGCTGACCATCTCGTCGGAGGTGGCGGCGGTCTTCACGTTGACCTGGCAGCCGGTGTCCTTCTCGAACTGGGTCACCCAGTCGTAGTTCTTGTCGGACTGGCCGCGCTCGATGTAGCCGGGCCAGGCGATGATGTCCAGGCGGCCTTCGCCTTGGCCGACTTCCTTCAGGGCCTCGGCGGCCTGGACGCCGGCGCTGGCCAGCAGGGCGGTGGTGATGGCACTGAGCAGTGCGGTCTTGCGCATCGGGTGTCTCCCTCTCGTTGTTGTCTCTATTGGTGGGGCAGTTCAATCGAGCAACAGCCCTCGCGCGGCGTACCGCCGGGGCGTTTCTTATGTGCCGGCGGGCGACCCCGCCGGATGGTTCAATCCAGTTGCTGGCCGTGGCGCGCCATGATGTGGCGCACCACGCTGTAGTCCTGCAGCGAGTCGCTGGACAGGTCCTTGCCGTAGCCCGAGCGCTTGAGCCCGCCGTGGGGCATCTCGCTGGCGAGCATGAAATGGGTGTTGATCCAGGTGCAGCCGTACTGCAGGCGGTTGGCGATCTGGAAGGCCTTGTCCAGGTTCTGCGTCCACACCGAGGAGGCCAGGCCGTATTCGGAGTCGTTGGCCCAGTCCACCGCCTGCTCCAGCTGGTCGAAGCGGGTCACGGTGACCACCGGGCCGAACACTTCGCGCTGGACGATCTCGTCCTGCTGCTTGCAGCCGGCCAGCAGGGTCGGCTGGTAGTAGAAGCCGGGGCCCGAATGCACGGCGGCGCCGGTGACGCGTTCGATGTGCGGCTGGCCGAGGGCGCGTTCGACGAAGCTGGCCACGCGGTCGCGCTGGCGGGCGCTGATCAGCGGGCTGATCTCGTTGTCGGCGTCGCGCTTGCGGGCGAAACGGATGCTGGCCACGGCGTCGCCCAGCTCGGCGACGAGGCGGTCATGGATGCCGGCCTGGGCGTAGATGCGGCAGGCGGCGGTGCAGTCCTGCCCGGCGTTGTAGTAACCGTGGGTACGCACGCCCTGGACCACGGCTTCGAGGTCGGCGTCGTTGCAGACGATCACCGGTGCCTTGCCGCCCAGTTCCAGGTGGGTGCGTTTGAGCGTGCGCGAGGCGGCCTGGAGAATCTTCTGCCCGGTGACGATGTCGCCGGTGAGCGAGACCATGCGCACCTTCGGGTGGCTGACCAGATGACTGCCGACGCCTTCGCCGCCGCCGCAGACGATATTGATCACGCCCGGTGGGAGAATCTCGACCAGCGCCGGCGCCAGCGCCAGGATGCTCAGCGGGGTGTGTTCGGACGGCTTGAACACCAGCGTGTTGCCGGCGGCGAGTGCGGGGGCGATCTTCCACGCGGCCATCATCAGCGGGTAGTTCCACGGTGCGATGGAGGCAACCACGCCCACCGGATCGCGGCGGACCATGCTGGTGTGGCCGGGCACGTATTCGCCAGCGAGCTGGCCCTGCTGGCAGCGCACGGCGCCGGCGAAGAAGCGGAACACGTCGGCGGTGGCCGGAATATCGTCCTGGCGCGCGAGATGCAACGGCTTGCCGCAGTTCAGCGATTCCAACTGGGCGAGATCATTCGCGCGCTTGTCGATGGCGTCGGCGATAGCCAGCAGCGCGGCGGAACGTTGTGCGGGGGTCGTGCGGGCCCAGGCGGGGAAGGCGCGGTGCGCGCTGGCGATGGCCTGCTCGACCTGGTCGATGGAGCCGTCGGCGATGCTGACGATGTTCTCGCCCGTGGTCGGGTTGATGATCGGTTCGGCCATGCCTTCGCCGGCGACCAATTGGCCGTCGATCAGCAAGGCGGTATGCAGGGTTGCGCCGGTCATCTTGGAAACTCGTCTTTTATCTGTCTTGTTTTCGGGGGCCATGTGCGTGCTCCGGCGTAGGGGCGGTGCCCGGAACTTGGCTCTTTGGTATGGGGCGAGAGACTAGAGTCCGGGCGTGGGGTCGACAAATTCTAATTACTGAAAGCGCCGTTCGATTAAATCGAACGCTGTAAGCCTCTAGTTCAAAAGGCGTTTTGCCATTGCGTAGCGGCTTTCGTAGGGCGCATAACGCTGCAAGCGTTATCCGTCGTTCATTTCTTCCCGGTCCATTCGGCGGATAACCGCTAGCGGTTATCCGCCCTGCGTTGGTCCGGCACGTACGGGTAAATCGGTTTTCAGATCGACAGGCGTTTTGCGTTGGGCTGCTCGCGGGCGACGGTAAGGAACGGGTCCACCAGTGCCGGCCGCGCGGTACCGCGCCGCCACGCCAGGCCCACGTCGAGCGGCTCGGACAGGTCCACCAGCGGCCGTGCTTCGATGATGTCGCCTTCCAGCGACCAGGGGCGATAGGTCATGTCCGGCTGGATCGACAGCCCCAGGCCCGCCGCCACCAGGCTTCGTACCGCTTCCACCGAGGCGGTGCGCAGCGTCACCTGCGGCACCAGCCCGGCACGCGACCAGATGCGCTGGGTGTGCAGGCCCATCTCGTCGGCGTTCAGCTGGATCAACGGCTCGCCCGCTACATCGGCCAGGCCGATGCTGTCGCGTTCCAGCAGCGGGTGCTGCGCCGGTAGCCAGAGGCGGTGCGGCGAGTGGGTCAGTACCTCGGTCTGCAGGGCGTGGCGGTCCTCCAGGTTGGAGAGGATCAGCACGCCGACATCGATCTCGCCGCTCACCAGCAGGTGTTCGATGTACGGGCGTTCGTCCTCCACCACGCGGGTCTTCACGTTGGGGAAGGCGCGTTGGAAGCGATTGATCAGGTCCGCCAGGTAATAGCCCGCCACCAGGCTGGTCACCCCGATGGTGAGGCTGCCCGCCACCTGGTCGGTGCTCTGCTGCAGGCTGCGCTTGGCGTTCTCCACCGTGGCCAGGATCAGGTGCGCCTGGCGCAGGAACTGGTGGCCCTGGTGGGTCAGGGTCATGCCCTTGGCGTGGCGGTCGAACAGGCGCACGCCGATCTCTTCTTCCAGTTGCTGGATGGCCAGGGTCAGGGTGGACTGGGAAATGAACACCGCCTGGGCAGCGGCGGAGATCGAGCCGGTCTCGGCGACGGCGATGAAGTGGCGGATCTGGCGGAGCGTCATCATGCTGATTGGCCGCTGGCGCACGGAGCCGCGATCTAGAGCCTTGTCTAGCCGGTCTCGGCGCTTTTCATTGTTGATTATCGAAAATCTATAGGAGCATTCTTTTTAATCGAATGAAAGCGGCCTATTTGCCCTGCGGACCCGCTGGCAAAGGCCCGCAATATCCGGAAGCACTCTGTGCCTGCGCTGTGACAAGGCTGCGAGCTAGAGTCGGAGGCCTGACTTTTCATCTCGATAGCTAGCGGAGATCGCCATGAACACACGTGGCCTGCTCGACCAACTGCTCAAGTCCGGGCAGGAACTGATGCAGAACAAGGGCCTCACCCAGCAGGGCGGCGGCCAGAGCTCGCAAGGCAGCAACAAAGGCGGCCTGGACCTGGGCAGCCTGCTGTCCGGCGCCGGAGGCGGTGCGTTGGCAGCTGGCGCGCTGGGTCTGCTGATGGGCAGCAAGAAGGCGCGCAAGGTGGGCGGCAAGGTCGTCGCCTATGGCGGTCTCGCGGCGCTCGGCGTGCTCGCCTACAAGGCCTACGGCAACTGGCAGCAGAAGCAGGCCAGCGCCCCGCGCGGTGAGCCGCAGACCGTCGACCGGCTGCCGCCTGCCCAGGCCGAGCAGCACAGCCATGCCATCCTTCGGGCCATCGTCGCTGCCGCGAAGGCCGACGGTCATATCGACGATCGCGAACGCCAGCTGATCGACGGCGAGATCGCCAAGCTCACCGGCGACGTCGAGCTGCAGGGCTGGCTCGACCGCGAACTGGCCAAGCCGCTGGACCCGGCCGAAGTCGCCCGCGCGGCCACCAGCGAGGAAATGGCCGCCGAGATGTACCTGGCCAGTCTGCTGATGGTCGACGAGACCAATTTCATGGAGCGCGCCTACCTCGACGAACTGGCCCGCCAGCTGAGCCTTGACGCTGGCCTCAAGGTCGAACTGGAGGCCCAGGCGCAGAAGGCGCTGGAGGCTGTTCCGGCCTAGTCCGTGACGACCCTCGCAAGCGTCGGATAAACCTCGCGACTGCGTTGCTTTGTCTGGCTCCGGACGGGGCTGCGCTTCAGGCTCCATCGCCGGGCGTCCCGACCATTCCGGGCCGGCTGGCGGACGGCGCTGGCGCATCGGTGTGGCGGGACTATCGTTGCCCAACGCACACCGCGCGATGGCGAGGGACTGGTCATGAACACAACCGATCTACTGGAACAACTGCTGCGGGCCGGACAGGGCTCGGCGGCGCAACAGCAACAGGGTGGCGCCGGCGGCGCAGACCCGCTGGGTGGCCTGGGTGGCTTGCTCGGCGGGCTTCTGGGCGGTGGCGGAGCCGGCGGTGGCGGCGGCCTGGGTGGGCTGGGCTCGATCCTCGGCGGCGGCAGTTCCGGTGGCGGTGGGCTCGGCGGCCTGGGTGGCGTGCTCGGCAGCATGCTCGGTGGTGGCAGCAGCGGTGGTGGCATGCCGCAGGGGCGTTCCAGTGGCGGCGGTGTCAACTACGCCATGCTCGCCTCGCTGGGGATGATGGCTTATCAGGCCTATCAGAGTTGGCAACGCAATCAAGGCGCCAATCCCTCGCAGCAGCAATCCCTGACCACCGTCGACCAGCTCGATGGCCCCGAGGCCGAGGCGCACAGCCACGCCATCCTCCAGGCGATGCTGGCGGCAGCCAAGGCGGACGGTCGAATCGATCAGCGTGAGCAGGCCGCCATTCAGGCCGAATTGCAGCGCCATGCCGGCGAGCCACAACTGCAAGCGTGGATCGACGCCGAGATGCGCAAGCCGCTGGACGCCGCCGATGTCGCCCGCGCGGCCCAGGGTGACCCTGCGGTGGCCGCGGAGATGTACCTGGTCAGCGTGATGCTGGTGGATGACCAGCAGGACGCCGAGCGTACCTACCTCGACGAACTGGCCTACAACCTCAACCTCGACCCGCAACTGCAGGCGCACCTGGAGCAACAGGCCAAGACGGGCGGCGAAGTAGCTTGATACAACTCAGGGCATGGCCGTAGGAGCATTCGTACAATCTTACGGTCAGAGAGGCTCGGACGAACGCACCTTCGCGGCGCGTTCGTTCCTCAATTCTGCAAGGAGGCTTCATGCCGTTCGCTCGTTACACCCTGCCCACTGCGCTGCTGCTCAGCGCCACCGCCACCCTGGCCAACGCCGCCAAGCTCGAAGATGTCGCGCCTTATCCCAAGGCCGATGAAGGCTTCGTCCGCCAGGTCATCCACCTGCCCAAGCAGGCCCATGAAGAGAACTTCAAGGTCGAGATCCTCGCCGGCAAGATGCTGAGCGTCGACTGCAATCGCCAGCGCCTGGGCGGCACCCTGGAAGAGAAGACCCTGGAAGGCTGGGGCTACACCTACTACCGCCTGGACAAGGTCAGCGGCCCGGCCAGCACGATGATGGCCTGCCCGGATGGCAAGAAGCACGAGGCCTTCGTGCCCGTGATCGGTGACGGCTTCGTGCTGCGCTACAACAGCAAGCTGCCCATCGTGGTCTACGCGCCGAAGGACGTAGAAGTGCGCTACCGCCTGTGGTCGGCCTCCGAGAAGGTCGAGAAGGCCCGCGCGGAGTAATCCCCGCGTTTTTCCCCTGTAGGAGCGATCTTGCTCGCGAACGCTTTCCCCCATGGCTCCTGCGTTGGGTGGGTTCGCGAGCAAGCTCGCTCCTACATGAAAGGCAACGCCCCGCCGCTATCGGCGGCGGGGCGCCTCATCTCATCCCAGGCTCAACGCCTGTGGCAACTCCGGCAGCGGCACCCACACCTGCCCCTGCCAATCCAGCACGCTCAACTGCTGGCGCTCCCAGCGCAGCAGGCGCCGGCGTGGCTGTTCATCTGGCGTCTGCCCATCCGCCCGCAGGCTCGGCACCACGGTCTGGGTGATCCACTGGCGGATGCAGCGGTTTTCCGGGTGGTAGAAGTAGATCAGCGAAGCGTACAGGCCGGATTCGCTGACCAGTTCCACGGCTTCAGCGGGCTCGTACTCGCCGAGAATCGTCACTCGGCGTACCTGGTCCGCATCGAGATTCTTGCCGACGCGTTCTTCCAGAAAGGCATGCATCAGCTTCGCCAGGTCGTGCACGACGAACCACGGCTGGCCTTCGATCAGCAAGGCGCGGAGGCGGCGTTTGTGGCGGTAGAAGGTGGTGGCAATGAATGGCGTTCGGGTTGTCGAAAGGGACATGGATTGGGCGTCCTATACGTAACGCTCCATGCTAACGGGCATGTATTCCGCCGCGAGGGTGTGTTCAGCACCATGGCGAAGGACGTTAGAAAATGTCCATGATCCGGTCAATCGAAGTAGTTGCTGAATTTGACGTCTGAAAAGGTTTGCTGCTCCCTGAGCCCGTTTGCTGCTAGATATTGCGCTGCAGTTCCTTCCGGTCTCTCCAGTAAATCGTCGACTCATATTGGAAGCTGACCAGGAATTGTCCGGTGGCTTGGTTCGAAATTGCAGTGATCAGTCTGTCCAGATCGTCCAACGGGGATAGTCCGTCCGGCGCAGGGCCCTTAATCCTCAGGTAGCCTCGCAACGCGACAGCAAAAGACATTCCTTTCGAATCTTCGGCGCGAATATTCTGGTCGGAGGAATAACTGACGCATATGGAAAGCCCTGACTCGAATACTGCTTCCAGTTCGTTTGGCAGTGCTTGGGTTGCACGAACGCCGATTGAGTTCAGCGTGCCTTCAATTAGCTCGATTGATAGATCGCTGCTGGCTTCCAGGAAAAAGTCCAGGCTCATAATTCTTCCCTGATACCGATGAGTGGTGATGTTGGTAGATTGGCGAGTATTTGCCACACCCTGTGCTGCTAGTTGATTCCTTGGGGCATGAGGGCGCATAACGCCCCAAGCGTTATCCGCCATCCCATCGGCGGATAAAGCGTTCCGCTTTATGCGCCCTACGCGGGTACTCCGGTTTTCCCTTCCACCAGAATCCCTTGTTCCCGCCCACAGACTTCCACCAGGAAATCCCACACCAGTCGCAGGCGCACCGAGCGGTGCAACTCCCGCCGAGTACACATCCAGTATTCCCGTTCGATGAATTCCTCCGGCAGCACCGGCACCAGCCGCGGGTCGTGCAGACCCATGTACTGCGGAAGGATGGCGATGCCGATGCCGGCCTGGGCGGCCTGTTGCTGGGCGACCACGCTGGTGCTGCGGAACACCACCTGCGGGTGGCGGCAGAAGCTGTGGTGGAACAGCAGTTCCTGGCTGAACAGCAGGTCGTCGACGTAGCCGATCCACGGGTGCTGGCTGAGGTCTTCGCGATCGCGCAGGGGTGGGGCTTTTTCCAGGTAGGCGGGGCTGGCGAACAGGCTCAGGCGGTAGCGGGTGAGCAGGCGGCTGATCACCAGGTCGGCGCTGGGGCGTTCCAGGGTGATGGCGATGTCCGCCTCGCGGTTGGTGATGCTGACGAAGCGCGGCACCGACACCAGTTCCACTTCCAGGCCCGGGTAGCGCTGCATCAGTTCGCCCAGGCGCGGGGCAAGGAACATGGTGCCCAGGCCTTCGGTGACGCCGATGCGGATCTGCCCCAGCGGCGAGATGGCCTGGCTCATGTCCTCCTGGGCGAGGAGGGCGGTGTTCTCCATGGCCTCGGCGTGCTTGAGCAGCGCCTGGCCGGCCGGGGTGAGCTGGTAGCCGCCAGTGTGCTGGGCGAACAACTGGGTGCCGAGGTCGCGCTCGATGCTCTCGATATGCCGTGCCACCGTGGCGTGGGTGGTGCCCAGGCGCTTGGCGGTGGTCAGCAGACGGCCGCTGCGGTGCAGCTCCAGGAAGTAGCGCAGGTCATTCCAGTCGAACATCTCGGCAGTCCTTGTTGTTAGAAAACGCACAGCAGCTGACTCGAAACGACTGTTCTTTTATCACGAACGAACGACTAGGCTCGGTCTTCAGATAAAAAGAACAAGCACGACGAGGTACTTCTCCATGCCCCAGGCACTGGATGCTTATGACTACCTGATCGTCGGCGCGGGCCCTGCCGGCTGCCTGCTGGCCAATCGTCTGTCCGCCGACCCTGCCAACCGTGTGCTGCTGCTCGAAGCGGGCGGCCCGGACAACTATCCCTGGATCCACATTCCCGTCGGCTACCTCTATTGCATCGGCAACCCGCGCACCGACTGGTGCTTCGACACCGAGCAGGTGCCGGGCCTGAACGGCCGCGCCATCAAGTACCCGCGCGGACGCACCCTCGGCGGCTGTTCCTCGATCAACGGCATGATCTACATGCGTGGCCAGGCGCTGGACTATGACGGTTGGGCGGCCGAGGGCAACTCTGGCTGGGGCTGGAACGACCTGCTGCCGCTGTTCATGAAGATGGAGGACCACTTCGGCGGGTCGAGTGAGCTGCATGGCGCGGGCGGCGAATGGCGGGTGGAGAAGCAGCGGCTGTCGTGGGCGATCCTCGATGCCTTCCGCGAGGCGGCGGCGCAGTCCGGTGTGCGTCCGGTGGAGGACTTCAACGGCGGCGACAACGAAGGCTGCGGCTACTTCCAGGTCAACCAGCGTTCCGGTGTGCGCTGGAATGCGTCGAAGGCCTTCCTGCGGCCCATCGCCAACCGACCCAATCTCACCGTGCTGACGAACGTCGAGGCCCTGCGCGTGCTGCTCGAGAACGGCCGCGCCGCCGGGCTGGAAGTGAACTGGCAGGGCGCGCGGCGCGAGTTGCGTGCTCGGCGTGAAGTGATTCTCTGCGCCGGGGCGATCAACACGCCGGTGCTGCTGCAACGCTCCGGCATCGGCCCACGTGACCTGCTGGAGAAGCATGGTATCGGCGTGCGCCATGAGCTTGCCGGCGTGGGCGGCAACCTGCAGGACCATCTGCAACTGCGCCTGATCTACCGCATGAATGGCGCGCCGTCGCTGAACCAGATCGCCTCGACGCTGTGGGGCAAGATGGGCATGGGCCTGGAGTACCTGCTCAAGCGCAGCGGCCCGCTGTCCATGGCGCCAAGCCAACTGGGCGCGTTCGCCAAGTCCGACCCGAACCAGCGCTCGGCCAATCTCGAGTACCACGTGCAGCCGCTGTCGCTGGAGCGTTTCGGCGAGCCGCTGCATAGCTTCCCGGCGTTCACCGCTTCGGTGTGCGACCTGCGTCCATTGAGCCGTGGCACGGTCACGCTGCGCTCGCTGGACCCGCGCGACAAGCCGGTGATCCAGCCCAACTACCTGAGCCACCCGCAGGACCTGCGCGTGGCCGCCGATGCCATCCGCCTGACCCGCCGTATCGCCGCGGCTCCCGCCCTGGCGCGTTTCAATCCGGTCGAGTTCAAGCCGGGCCCGGATTACCAGAGCGAGGAAGACCTGCAGCGCGCCGCCGCCGAGATCGGCACCACCATCTTCCACCCGGCCGGCACCTGCCGCATGGGGCAGGGCGAGGGTGCGGTGGTGGACAGCCAGTTGCGCGTCCACGGCATTCCTGGCCTGCGCATTGCCGATGCCTCGATCATGCCCAGCCTGACCTCCGGCAACAGTTGCTCGCCGGTGCTGGTGATCGCAGAAAAGGCCGCACAGATGATTTTGAGCGAACCCGCGCGCGGCGCGGAGGTCATCCCTTCCAGTGGGCGCACACAGGAGGAAGCTCCGGTGGCGTGAGGCTTACAGCGGAAAACCGCCCGCTTCGTAGGATGGGTGGAGCGCAGCGATACCCATGCGGTAGCTGCGCAGTCATCGATGGGTATCGCTGCGCTCCACGCCATCCTACGGATTTGATGTACAGAGACGCTCCTACAAAGAGCTGAAAAAACGGTATCGCGCGGTGTGACAACCGCGGCAGTCGAGGCTGACAAAAACAAGAGCCCCCAGAAGGGGCAGGAGAGCCCGTAATGACCGAAGCAGCACAGTCCAGCCCATACCAGGGGCAGGTGACGTCCCGCCGCGATGAGCGCAAGGTGATCTTCGCCTCGTCGCTCGGCACGGTGTTCGAGTGGTACGACTTCTTCCTCTACGGCTCGCTGGCAGCGATCATCGCCAAGCATTTCTTCGCCGGGGTCAACGACACCACCGCCTTCATCTTCGCCCTGCTGGCGTTCGCCGCCGGCTTCCTCGTCCGACCGTTCGGCGCGCTGGTGTTCGGCCGACTGGGCGACATGATCGGGCGCAAGTACACCTTCCTCGTCACCATCCTGCTGATGGGGCTGTCGACCTTCGCGGTGGGCCTGTTGCCGGCCTACGCCACCATTGGTGTGGCGGCGCCGATCATCCTCATCGTGCTGCGGCTGCTGCAGGGCCTGGCACTGGGCGGTGAGTACGGCGGCGCTGCAATCTACGTGGCCGAGCACGCGCCGGACCACAAACGCGGCGCCTACACCAGCTGGATCCAGTGCACCGCCACCGGCGGCCTGCTGCTCTCTCTGGTGGTGATCTGGGGCTGCCGCCAGATCACCGGGCCCGAGTTCGAAACCTGGGGCTGGCGCCTGCCATTCCTGATCTCCATCGTGCTGCTGGGCATCTCCACCTGGATTCGCCTGTCCATGCACGAGTCGCCAGCCTTCCTGAAGATGAAGGCCGAGGGCAAGGTGAGCAAGTCGCCGCTCAAGGAGTCGTTCACCAACTGGAGCAACCTGAAGATCGTCCTGATCGCGCTGTTCAGCATCAACGCCGGCCAGGCGGTGACCTTCTACGCGGCGCAGTTCTACGTGATGTTCTTCCTCACCCAGGTGTTGAAGGTCGACCCGGCGCTGTCCAACGGACTGTTGATCATCTCCCTGGTGATCGGCGCGCCGCTGTTCGTGATCATGGGCTGGCTGTCGGACAAGGTCGGGCGCAAGCCAGTGCTGATCACCGGTCTGCTGCTGGCCACGGTGCTGTACTTCCCGCTGTTCAAGGCGCTGACCCATTACGCCAACCCGCAGATCGACGCGGCCTCGCGCCAGGCGCCGGTGACGGTGATGGCGGACCCGGCGACTTGTACCTTCCAGTTCGACCCGGTGGGCAAGGCCAAATTCGACAGCGCCTGCGACAAGGCCAAGACCCTACTGGTGAAGGGCGGCGTGCCTTACAGCTCGGTGGCCGCGCCGGCCGGCAGCGAGTTGGTGGTGACCGTGGGCGAGAAGCGCATCGAGGGCTTCGACGCCGCCGCGCTGGGCGCTGCCGTGAAGGACGCCGGTTACCCGACCGTGGCCGACTCCTCGCTGGTGAACCGGCCGATGGTGGTGGCGATCATCGTCGCGCTGATCTTCATCGCCACCTGCTGTTACGGCCCGCTGGCGGCGCTGATGGTCGAGCTGTTCCCGACGCGCATCCGCTACACCTCGCTGTCGCTGCCGTACCACATCGGCAACGGCTGGTTCGGCGGCTTGCTGCCGACCATCTCGTTCGCGCTGGTGGTGTACACCGGCAACATCTTCTACGGCCTTTGGTACCCGGTGCTGATCACGGCGATGAGCCTGGTCTGCTCGCTGCTGTTCCTGAAGGAGACCAAGGACAATGATATTCACGCCGACTGACGGCGCAAGGTGGAGAGAAGGGCGCCATTGGGCGCCCTTTTGCTTTTACTGGCGGAATCCGGGCTCGCCTGGCGGCCGGCGCTGGAATACCCTTGCGCTATTGCCTGGCGCGCCTTGCGCCGAACCCATCGCGGAGAGTCATCGAACATGAAACAGGAAATCGCCACCGTGACCGTCAGCGCCGAGCATTGGGGCCGCGAGACTGAAGCGGTGGACAATGCCCGCGTAACGGTGAGCCTGAGCGCGCCGGAAGAGGGTGTGATCGAGGTGAGCTTCAAGGGCCAACTGGATGCGCCGGAAGAGCCGACCCACGTCTGTGTGACGCTGGAGAACGGGCTTTCCTATTACGGCGAGATCAAGGATGGCGAGGCGAATGAAGAAGGTGGGTCGATTCGTTTCGAGGGCGAACTGATCGATCTGGAAGGGTTCTGACTCCTCCGGAGACCGCGGGCCCAGACCTGCAAAAAAGCCCGTCCAATGAAAAACCGGCCACAGGGGCCGGTTTTTCATTGCCTGCGGATATCCCTCACTGCTGCGGGAGCATCCCCTCGATGCGTTTGGCGAAGGCATTGGCCAGCGGGCCGTCGGCGAGCAGCAGCAGGTAGTCGTGCTCGGATTTGGCCGCCGGGGCGATCTGGTATTTCAGGGTGCCCGAGGCCACCTGGCCGACTACCGGTACGGTCAGGGTGCCGACGCATTCCAGGACGCCGCTGTCCGGGTCCTTTTCGATGATCGCCACATCTTTCAGCTCGGCTTTGCTCAACGCGTCGGACTGCGCGGACAGCGCGCCGGACAGGAAGATCTTCACCAGCTGGTTCTTCACGTCGTCCGAACCGCAGACCTTGGCTTCGTTGCCTCCGCAGGCGCTCAACAGCGCGGCGGCGGCCAGCACGGCCGACAATTTCAACAGTTTCATCTATCCACCCTGTGGCGTTCCATGATGGCCATTGGATAGGAAAAGGCCGGAAAAATTCCCCGTCGCCCCCTCCAGTTTCGTTACTCAGTTGGCGAAACGGGAGAAGGACTGCTGGTCGTCAGACCACGAAGCGCGCCACCATCCCGTTCAGGTCCACGGCCAGGCGCGACAGCTCCTGGCTCGCTGCGCTGGTCTGGGTGGCGCCGGCAGAGGTCTGGGTCGCCAGGTCGCGGATGTTCAGCAGGTTGCGGTCCACCTCGCGGGCGACCTGGGCCTGCTCCTCGGTGGCGCTGGCGATCACCAGGTTGCGCTCGTTGATCAGCGACATGCGCTCCAGGATCACCACCAGCGAAGCGCCGGCCTCGCCGGTGCGACTGACAGTACGCTCGGCGTGGGCGGTGCTGCTGAGCAACGCGGCGACGGTGCGGTCGCTGCCGTTCTGGATGGCCGAGACCAGCTCTTCGATCTCGCGGGTCGAGCTCTGGGTGCGCTGGGCCAGCGAGCGCACCTCGTCGGCGACCACGGCGAAGCCTCGCCCGGCCTCGCCAGCGCGGGCCGCCTCGATGGCGGCATTGAGCGCCAGCAGGTTGGTCTGCTCGGCGACGCTGCGGATGACTTCCAGCACCTTGCCGATGTCCTGTGCCTGGTTCGCCAGCACTTCTGCCTGCTGCGACGCCTGGCCCACTTCGCCGGCCAGGGTGCCGATGGCGCTGGAGGTTTCGTCCACCCGCTCGCTGCCGCTACGTGCGGCGTCGATGGCCTCGCGGGAAGCGGCGGAGGTGGAGGCGGCGTTGCTGGCCACTTCCTCCACGGCGCTGGTCATCTGGTTGACGGCGGTGGCGGCCATTTCGATCTGGTCGCTCTGTTGTTGCAGCGCGCGGCTGCTTTCCTCCATGACGCTGTGCATTTCCTCGGCGGCCGAGGCCAGCTGGCTGGCCGAGTTGCCAATGCCACGGATGGTTTCGCGCAGGCTGTTCTGCATGTCCGACAGGGCGTTGAGCAACTGCGCCGGCTCGTCACGGCCCTCTACGGTGAAACGCTGGCTGAGGTCGCCGCTGGCGATGGTCCGGGCTACGCGCACGGCCTGGTTGAGCGGCACGACGATACTGCGGGTGAGTTGCCAGGCCAGCAGCAGGGTGAGGCCGATGCTCAGTAGCAGGATGGCGCCGACTACCAGCCGGCCACTCTGGTATTGCTCCACGGCGCGGTCGGCGGCAGCGGCGGCGCCGTTGCGGTTGAGGTCGATCAGGGCGGTGAGGCGCTTGTTCAGCTCCGCGCCCTGCTGGGCGATGTTGCCGTTGAGGATGTGCAGCGCGCCTTCGTTGTCATCCTGGCGGACCTTCTCCAATAGCTGGTCAACGTAACCAAGGTAGCCGTCCAGCGCCTGGCGTAGCTCATCGGTGTGCTGCTGCTCCTCCGCACTGAGGATCAGCCGGCGGTAGTCGGCAAGCACCTTGTCCTTGTCCTGCCGCGCTTCGGCGATCAGCTCCAGGCTGTGCTGGCGGGTGGCACTGTCATGGTTGACCAGCAGGCGCATGGATTCCAGGCGGATGCGGGCGATGTCTCCCGACAGCTGGTTCATGTGGTTGATGCTCAGCAGCCAGTTGCTGTCGATTTCTTCTGAAGCGGCGCGCAAGGTCGAGAGCTTGTACAGCGAGAACAAGCCGAGAAACACCAGGAGCAGGCCCATGGCGGCGAAACCCAGGGACGCGCGGCGACCAATACTCATGCTTCTGAACATCGTGAATTTCCCTTTTCTTCATCCATTGTGTTGGGGCCATGGCCCTGCCATGTGCAGTGATGGCGCGGTGATATTACTGGGCGCCATTTTTTCGCAGCAGTGGCAAAACAGGACTAGCAGACGAAAAACCTGTCCGCTTTCGGGGAGGGGATCGTTCAGACGAGCGTGAGCCAGGCCAGCACGACGTAGCGCCCGACCTTGGCCAGCGTGACCAGCAACAGGAAGCGCCACAACGGCTCGCGCATGACGCCGGCAATCAGCGTCAGCGGGTCGCCGATCACCGGCGCCCAGCTCAGCAGCAACGACCAGCAGCCGAAGCGTCGGTAGTGGCGCTGGGCTTTTTCCAGCGCCGCATCGCTTACCGGGAACCAGCGTCTACCGTGCCAGCGCTCGATTCCGCGCCCTAGCAACCAGTTCACCAGCGAGCCGAGCACATTGCCCAGGCTGGCCGCCAGGAGCAGCGACCAAAGCGGGTACTGGCCGCCCAGCAGCAGGCCGACCAGCACGGCCTCCGATTGCAGGGGCAGCAAGGTGGCGGCGACGAAGGCGGAGAGGAAGAGACCGGCGTGGGCGGCGAGGGCGAGACTGAACATCGGCTAGGAGGGAAAAGGTCTTGAAAAGGGGCGGTCAGAATGACAGGAACCGCCGTACTAAAAATTTGGAATAAAGAGAGGAGCTTCAGACGTCTCCGGATACTATATGTCCTATCTTGCTGAGGATTTAGTAGGAATTTACATTCGCGCGATCACTCGCCCGAATCCATCATCCGTCGGCACGCCACACATCTTCTGGGGAACGCTGTGAAGAACTGGACTCTACGCCAACGCATCCTGGCCAGCTTTGCCGTCGTCATCGCGATCATGCTGCTGATGGTGGTGATTTCCTACACCCGTCTGCTGCGCGTGGAGGCCAGCACCAAGCGGGTCAGCGAAGACGCCATGCCGGGTACCTACGCCCTGACCACGGTGCGCTCGGCCTGGACCGACAGCATCCTGCTGACCCAGGTGACCATCGGGCTGAGCGACGGCAAGCCGCTGGACCAGGCACGCCGCCAGGAATTCCGGGCCATCCACGACTCGCTGGTGGAGCGTATTGCGCTGTATGAGCGTACGGTCAACGACACTCGCGACAAGGAAATCCTGGCCCGCTTCAAGCAGCAGGTGCAGAGTTACGACGCGTTGCTGGCGCAGCTGTTGGACCTTTACGGGAATGACCGCGAAGCGGCCCGCAAGGTGTTGCTGGAGCGCCTGGAGCCGGATTGGGAAACCGGCCGCAAGACGCTCAACGAACTGATTTCGCTGAACAAGGAAATCGCCGATGCGGCGGCCTCGGACATCGTCACCGAGGTGTCCACTGCCAAGGCGATCATGCTGATTTCCCTGCTGCTGGCTATCGTTGCCGCGGCAGTCTGTGGGCTGCTGCTGATGCGCGCCATCACCGAACCGGTCCGTCAGGTGGTGAAAGGCTTGCAAGTGATGGGCAGCGGTGATTTCACCACGCGTCTGGCCATGGAGCGCAACGACGAGTTCGCGGTGATCGAGACCGGCTTCAACGGCATGGCCGAGGAGCTCAAGGGCCTGGTATCTCAGGCCCAGCGCTCGGCCATCCAGGTGACTACCTCGGTGACCGAGATCGCCGCTACGTCCAAGCAGCAACAGGCCACCGCCACCGAAACGGCCGCCACCACCACCGAGATCGGTGCGACCTCACGGGAAATCGCCGCCACCTCGCGTGACCTGGTGCGCACCATGACCGAGGTGTCCTCGGCCGCCGAACAGACATCCACCCTGGCTGGCTCCGGCCAGCTGGGCCTGGCGCGCATGGAAGAGACCATGCACCACGTGATGGGCGCCGCCGAACTGGTCAACGCCAAGCTGGCGATCCTCAACGAGCGTGCCGGCAATATCAATCAGGTGGTCACCACCATCGTCAAGGTGGCCGACCAGACCAACCTGCTGTCGCTCAATGCTGCCATCGAGGCGGAGAAGGCCGGCGAATATGGCCGTGGTTTCGCGGTGGTCGCCACCGAAGTGCGCCGCCTGGCCGACCAGACCGCCGTGGCCACCTACGACATCGAGCAGATGGTGCGCGAGATCCAGTCCGCCGTGTCCGCCGGCGTGATGGGCATGGACAAGTTCTCCGAGGAGGTGCGCCGCGGCATCTCGGAAGTCGGCCAGGTCGGCGAGCAGCTCTCGCAGATCATCCAGCAGGTGCAGGCGCTGGCGCCCCGCGTGCAGATGGTCAACGAAGGCATGCAGGCCCAGGCCACCGGCGCCGAGCAGATCAACCAGGCGCTGGTGCAGCTCGGCGAGGCCACCGGGCAGACCGTGGAATCCCTGCGCCAGGCCAGCTTCGCCATCGACGAGCTGAACCTCGTGGCCAACGGACTGCGCAATGGCGTCTCCCGCTTCAAGGTCTGACGCCGCCGCGGCGGGCAGGCTGTACCTGCAGTTCCGCCTGGGTGGGGACCGCTATGCGCTGGATGTCCACGACGTCATCGAGGTGCTGCCGGTGCCTGCGCTCAAGCGTGTGCCGGAAGCACCGGCCTGGGTTGTCGGACTGTTCCCCCATCGCGGCGAGTTGCTGCCGGTGCTCGACCTGAGCCAACTGGCCTTCGGGTACAGCGCGCCGCGTCGCACCAGTACGCGCCTGGTGCTGGTGCGTTATCGCGCCAGGGGCGACGCTGTTGAACAGCGGCTCGGGCTGATCCTCGAGCAGGCGACCCACACCCTGCGCCGCGATCCGGCGGCCTTCCACGACTACGAACTGGATAACGGCAGCGCCCGTTACCTGGGCCCCGTGCTGGAGGACGAGCAAGGGTTGCTGCAGCGCGTGGGTGTCGATCAGTTGCTCAGTGACGAGGCCCGCGCGCGCCTGCTGCGTGATGCAGGAGAGGCGTCGGCATGAGCGATCCGCGTTTCGCCCAGTTGCTCAAGGAGCGCATCGGACTGGATGCCGAGTCGGTCGGCGAAGCCGTGATCGAGCGCGCTGTGCACCAGCGCATCAACAAGGTCAGCGGCGGCAGTGCCGAGCACTACTGGATGCTCCTGCAGGGTTCCGCCGAGGAAGTGCAGGCGCTGATCGAGGCGGTGATCGTCCCGGAGACCTGGTTCTTCCGATATCCCGAATCCTTCGGCGCGCTGGCCGACCTCGCGTCCCGGCGCGTGCTGGAACTGGCCGGCTCCCGGCCGCTGCGTATTCTCAGCCTGCCGTGCTCCACCGGCGAGGAACCGTACTCCATCGTCATGGCGCTACTGGACGCCGGTCTCGCGCCGTCTGCGTTCCAGGTGGATGCGTTGGACGTCAGCCGCGCGGTGCTGGAGCGGGCCGAGGAGGGGCGCTACGGGCGCAACTCGTTCCGCGGCTCCAATCTGGCATTCCGTGACCGTTACTTCCGCGCCGACGGCAACGATTTCCAATTGGCCGAGGCCGTGCGCCACAAGGTTCGCTTCCGCGTCGGCAACCTGCTGGCACCGGGCTTGCTGGCCGGCGAGGCGCCCTATGACTACGTGTTCTGCCGCAACCTGCTGATCTACTTCGACCGCCCGACCCAGGAGCAGGTGGTGGATGTGCTGCACCGTCTGGCGCGACCCGATGGCGTGCTGTTCATCGGCCCCGCTGAAGCCAGCCTGATGTCGCGCATCGGCCTGCGCCCGCTGGGTGTGCCGCAGTCCTTCGCCTTCCCACGGCAGGGCGCCGATCCAGTTCCTCGCACAGCGCCGCTGAACTGGACTGCCCCGGCGCCGATTCCGCGTCCGGCTCCGCCCAAGCCCGCGCCGGCACGTCCGCGTCCGGTCGCCAAGCCTGAGCAGTCTGAGCAGCCGATGCCCTTGTCTGCCGATAAGGCGCTGGCGGAGATCGCCCGGTTGGCCAATTCCGGCCAGGCCGATGAAGCGCGCCAGCGCTGCGAGGCGCTGCTGACCAAGCAGGGTCCGAACGCCGAAGCCTTCTACTGGCTCGGCCTGCTGGCCGACGCCCAGGGGCAAGGCAGCGAGGCCCAGGCGTTCTACCGCAAGGCGCTGTATCTGCAACCCGATCACCAGGAAAGCCTGCAACATCTGGCCGCGCTGCTCGCGGCCCAGGGCGACATGGCCGGCGCCCGTCGCTTGCAGGAGCGCGCCGCGCGAGGAGTGAAGCGCAATGGTTGAACGCAATTTGTCATCCATCGGCAGTTCCGCCTTCGGCGATGACCTGCCGACGGTGGACGACTGCTGGAACCGCATCGGCGTGCGTGGCGACCGCAGCTGCCCGAAGCTGGCCGAGTACATCCATTGCCGCAATTGCCCGGTGCATGCCGCCGCTGCCATCAGCCTGCTGGACCGCTACGCGCTGGGCAGCGAAGGCGTGGAACTGGCTCCTGTCGAAGTCGCCGAAGCGGCTGTCGAGGAAGGCCGTCAGCACCTGATCTTCCGCCTTGGCGAGGAATGGTTGGGCCTGCCCACCCGTGCGCTGGCTGAGGTTGCTCCTGCGTGCGTGGTGCATTCGCTGCCGCACCAGCGCTCGCCCGCGCTGCTGGGCGTTGCCAATGTGCGCGGCACGCTGGTGGCCTGCATTTCCCTGGGCGAACTGCTGGGCCTCGACGCTCGCGCGGCCGCCCGTGACAACGCGCGCATCGTGCCGCGCATGCTGATCCTGGCCGCTGTCGGAGGGCCGATCATTTCGCCGGTGGATGAAGTGGACGGCATCCATGAGCTGGACGAGAAGGCCATCGTCGAAGCCGCCTCCCAGAGCCACGCCGCCAACGACCGCTTCACCCGCGGGGTGATGCAGTGGCGCAATCGCAGCATCCGCCTGCTCGACCAGGAAGCCCTGCTCGACGCCGCTACCCGGAGCCTCGCATGACCCCGGACCAGATGAAGGACGCGTCGATGCTGGAGCTGTTCCGCCTGGAGGCGGAGGCCCAGACGCAGGTGCTGGTGCAGGGCCTGATGGCGCTGGAGCGCAACCCGACCCAGGCCGACCAGCTCGAAGCCTGCATGCGCGCGGCGCACTCGCTCAAGGGCGCCGCGCGTATCGTCGGCCTCGATGCCGGCGTGCAAGTTGCCCACGTAATGGAGGACTGCCTGGTCGGTGCCCAGGAAGGCCGGCTGCTGCTGACCTCGGGGCATATCGACGCGTTGCTGGCCGGCACCGATATCCTCCTGCACATCGCCGATGCTCAGCCCGAGCGCGCCGAACAGGCCCAGCAGGGCGTGCCGGCCATGGTCGAACGCCTGCAGGCGCTGGTTTCCGGAAAGGCTCCGGCGCCGCCAACCGCGCCCGTTTCGGCACCCGTCCCAGAACTTGTCGAACCCCCTGCGCCGGCTGTCGAACCGCCCGCGCCCGCCGCTAACACTCCTGCTCCCGCCGAGCGGGCTCCGCGTCGTCGCTCCAGCGACAGCGATGAAGCCGGCGAGCGCGTGCTGCGGGTGACCGCCGAGCGCCTGAACCAGTTGCTCGACTACTCCAGCAAGTCGCTGGTGGAGTCCCAGCGCCTGAAGCCGCTGCTTGATTCGCTGCAGCGCCTCAAGCGTATCCAGGCCAGCGCCAGCCGTGTGCTCGACGGTGCCCGCGATGCCGCCAGTACGGCCAACCTCGACGCCGAAGCGCAGGCCTATCTGGCCGACGCACGCCGGCTGGTCGGTGAGTGCCAGCAACTGCTCAGCGAGCAGATCGCCGAGCTGGATGAGTTCAGCTTCAAGGCTGGCCAGCGAGCGCAGTCGCTTTATGACACCGCGCTGTCCTGCCGTATGCGGCCCTTCTCCGACGTGCTGTCCGGGCAGGCGCGGATGGTCCGCGACCTCGGCCGCTCGCTGGGCAAGACCGTGCGCCTGGACATCCAGGGCGCCACCACCCAGGTTGACCGCGACGTGCTGGAGAAGCTCGAAGCGCCGCTCACCCACTTGCTGCGCAACGCCGTCGACCACGGTATCGAATCCGCCGAAGTGCGCGCCCGCACCGGCAAGCCGGAGGAGGGCAGCATCCAGCTGCTGGCCCGCCATCACGCCGGCATGCTGGTGCTGGAGCTGCAGGACGACGGCGCTGGCGTCGATCTCGACCGCCTGCGCTCGGCCATCGTGCGCCGCCAGCTGTCCACCGAGGAAACGGTGGCGCGCCTCACCGAGGAAGAGCTGCTGAGCTTCCTGTTCCTGCCCGGGTTCAGCATGCGGGAGCAGGTGACCGAGGTGTCCGGCCGCGGCGTCGGCCTGGACGCCGTGCAGCACATGGTGCGCCAGCTGCGCGGTGGCATCCGCATGGAGCAGGTGCGAGGGCAGGGGGCGCACTTCCATCTGGAAGTACCGCTGACGCTGTCCGTGGTGCGCAGCCTGGTCGTCAGTATCGGTGGTGAGGCCTACGCCTTCCCACTGGCGCACATCGAACGCATGCGCCGCCTGGCGTCGGACGAAATCGTCCAGCTCGAAGGCCGCCAGCAGTTCTGGCACGAAGGCCGGCATGTCGGCCTGGTATCCGCCAGCCAGCTGTTGCAGCGCCCCGATGGTGAAGCCGCGCCGGACGAGATCCCGGTGGTGGTGATCCGCGATCGAGAAAGCGCCTACGGCGTGGCCGTGGAGAAGTTCCTCGGTGAGCGCACCCTGGTGGTAGTACCGCTGGATACCCGGCTGGGCAAGGTGCAGGACGTTTCCGCCGGCGCGCTGCTGGATGACGGCACACCGGTGCTGATCCTCGACGTCGAGGACATGCTGCGTTCAGTGGAAAAACTCCTGGCCACCGGCCGCCTGGAGCGCATCGACCCCACCGGTCGCCTACTGGGTCCGGCGCGCAAGCGCGTGCTGGTGGTGGATGATTCGCTCACCGTGCGCGAGCTGGAGCGCAAGCTCCTGCTGGGCCGGGGTTATGACGTCGCCGTGGCCGTGGACGGCATGGACGGCTGGAACGCCTTGCGCTCGGAGCATTTCGACCTGGTCATTACCGACATCGACATGCCGCGCATGGACGGTATCGAGCTGGTCACCCTGATTCGCCGCGACACCCGCTTGCAGTCGCTGCCGGTGATGGTGGTGTCCTACAAGGACCGCGAAGAAGACCGTCGGCGCGGCCTGGATGCCGGCGCCGACTATTATCTGGCCAAGGCCAGCTTCCACGACGAGGCCCTGCTGGATGCGGTGGTCGACCTGATCGGAGGAGCACACGGGTGAAGATAGGGATAGTCAACGACATGCCGCTGGCGGTGGAAGCGATGCGCCGCGCGCTCGCCTTCGAACCGGCGCATCGCGTCGTCTGGGTCGCTGCCAATGGCGCCGAAGCGCTGGAGATGTGCGCCGCGCACAAGCCCGACGTGATCCTCATGGACCTGCTGATGCCAGTGATGGATGGCGTCGAGGCCACCCGCCGGATCATGGCCCAGAGCCCCTGCGCGATTATCGTCGTCACGGTCGACCTGGAACAGAACATGAGCCGGGTGTTCGACGCCATGGGCAACGGTGCAGTTGATGCGGTGAATACCCCGATCATCGGCGTCGGCGATCCCGCCGAAGCGGCCCGCCCGCTGCTGCGCAAGTTGCAGAACCTGGCCTGGCTCACCGCCCCGCGCGATACCCGGCCCACTACCAGCGTTTCCCCGGTACGCAAGGGGGGCGGCGCGCGCAAGCTGATCGCCATCGGCTCCTCGGCAGGCGGCCCGGCGGCGCTGGCGGACCTGTTCGCCCGGCTGCCGGCGGATTTCCCGGCGGCCGTCGTGGTGGTCCAGCACGTCGACGAGGTGTTCGCCGCCGGCATGGCCGAGTGGCTGTCCACCCAGTCGAAGATTCCCGTGCGCCTGGCGCGCAATGGCGAGCCGCCGCAGCCCGGCTGTGTGTTGCTGGCCGCGACCAATCACCATATCCGTCTGGTCAAGGGCGGTGAACTGGCCTACACCGCCGAGCCCAGCGGGCACATCTACCGGCCATCGATCGATGTGTTCTTCGACAGTGTGGTGGAACACTGGTCCGGCGATGCGGTCGGCGTGCTGCTCACCGGCATGGGCCGGGACGGTGCCGAAGGATTGAAACGCATGCGTGCGCGCGGCTTTTTGACGCTGGCCCAGGACCAGGCCAGCAGCGCCGTGTACGGTATGCCCAAGGCTGCGGCGGCGATCGGTGCCGCGGTGGAGATTCGTGCACTGGGCGACATTGCCCGAAGACTCGCTGAGGTCTGCGCCTGAGCGCAGCCTACGGAGCCCCCATCAGATGAACCCTTTGACGAGTGACTACCCCGTGAACACCCCAGGCGATTCCGCTGTGATGGTGCTGTTGGTCGACGATCAGCCGATGATCGGCGAGGCCGTGCGCCGCGCGCTGGCGGACGACCCCAGCATCGACTTCCATTTCTGCTCCGATCCGCACCAGGCCATCGCCCTGGCCATCCAGATCAAGCCCACGGTGATCCTCCAGGATCTGGTGATGCCCGGCGCCGATGGCCTTTCGCTGGTGCGCGAGTACCGTGCCAACCCGGCTACCCGCGACCTGCCGATCATCGTCCTGTCGACCAAGGAAGACCCGGCGGTCAAGAGCGCGGCATTCAGCGCCGGCGCCAACGACTACCTGGTCAAGCTGCCCGATGCCATCGAGTTGATTGCCCGGGTGCGCTACCACTCGCGTTCCTACCTCGCGCTGCTGCAGCGTGACGAGGCCTACCGCGCCCTGCGCGAGAGCCAGCAGCAGCTGTTGGAAACCAACCTGGTGCTGCAGCGGCTGATGAATTCCGACGGCCTGACCGGGCTGTCCAACCGCCGACACTTCGACGAATACCTGGAAATGGAGTGGCGTCGCGGCCTGCGCGACCAGACGCAGCTGTCGATCCTGCTGATCGACGTGGATCACTTCAAGGCCTACAACGACACCTTCGGCCACGTGCAGGGCGACGAGGCGCTGCGCCAGGTGGCCGGGGCGATCCGTACCAGTGCCAGCCGCCCCTCGGACCTGCCGGCGCGTTACGGCGGCGAGGAGTTCGTCATGGTCCTGCCCAACACCTCGCCCGGCGGCGCGCGCCTGCTGGCGGAGAAGCTGCGGCGCCTGGTGCAGGACCTGAACATCCGCCATGAACTGCCGACACCGGGTTCGTCGCTGACCATCAGCATCGGCGTGGCGACCCTGATCCCCCAGGCCGGGCAGGCCTGCCGCCAGCTCATCGAATTGGCCGACCAGGCGCTCTACAACGCCAAGCACGGTGGTCGAAACCAGGTGGCCATCGCCGGCTGAACGGGCGGGGAGGGTGCGGAAACGGTGAGCGTGCTTTGTCGTAAAGCCTGAAAGGGTGACAAAAAATCACGTATACTTGCCGGCTTTTCTACGCCCTTTACCCGTGAGAGATGCCCGCCATGGAAATCCAACCGATCCTCAACAGCATCAAGGACCTCTCCGACCGTACCCATTCGATTCGGGGGTATCTTTGACTACGATCTGAAACATGATCGTCTGATCGAAGTAAACCGCGAACTGGAAGACCCGGCGGTCTGGAACAAGCCCGAATACGCCCAGAACCTGGGCCGCGAGCGCGCCATGCTGGCGCAGATCGTCGAGACCCTCGACGAGCTCACCGGCGGTCTGGCCGATTCCCGCGACCTGCTCGACATGGCGGTCGAGGAGAATGACGAAGGCGCCGTCGGCGACGTTGAAGCCGAAGTCCAGCGCCTGCGCGAAATCCTCGAGAAGCTCGAATTCCGCCGCATGTTCAGTGGCGAGATGGACCCCAACAACGCCTACCTGGACATCCAGGCCGGCTCCGGCGGCACCGAAGCCCAGGACTGGGCCAACATGCTGCTGCGCATGTACCTGCGCTGGGCGGACAAGAACGGCTTCGATGCCGAGATCGTCGAGCTGTCCGAAGGCGAAGTCGCCGGCATCAAGGGCGCCACCGTGCACATCAAGGGCGAGTACGCGTTCGGCTGGCTGCGCACCGAGATCGGCGTGCACCGTCTGGTGCGCAAGAGCCCGTTCGATTCCGGCAACCGTCGCCATACCTCGTTCACCGCGGTGTTCGTCTCGCCTGAGATCGACGACAACATCGAGATCGAGATCAACCCGGCCGACCTGCGCATCGACACCTACCGCTCCTCCGGCGCGGGCGGTCAGCACGTGAACACCACCGACTCCGCGGTGCGTATCACCCACGTGCCGACCAACACCGTGGTGGCGTGCCAGAACGAACGCTCCCAGCACGCCAACAAGGACACCGCCATGAAGATGCTGCGGGCCCGGTTGTACGAGCAGGAGATGCAAAAGCGCACCGCCGCCTCGCAGGCGCTGGAAGACACCAAGTCCGATATCGGCTGGGGTCACCAGATCCGTTCCTACGTGCTCGACCAGTCGCGCATCAAGGACCTGCGTACCGGCGTGGAACGCAGCGATTGTGACAAGGTGCTCGACGGCGACCTGAACGAGTACCTCGAGGCCAGCCTCAAGCAAGGGCTCTGACGCAGAGCCCCATTGTAGGAGCGAGCTTGCTCGCGAACCCGTCCAAGAGCTTCGCGAGCAAGCTCGCTCCTACACGTATCCCCCAATTTGATTTAGACGCCAGGCAGATAGACGACCATGAGCGACCAACAACTCGACCAGCACGAACTGCAACAGGAAGAAAACAAGCTGATCGCCCAGCGCAAGGAAAAGCTTGCCGCCGTGCGTGAGGCCAAGGCCATCGCCTTCCCCAACGACTTCCGCCGCGAGAACTACTTCGCGGACCTGCAGAAACAGTACGAAACCGCGACCAAGGAAGAGCTGGAAGCAGCCGCCATCCCGGTCAAGGTTGCCGGTCGCATCATGCTCAACCGCGGCTCCTTCATCGTTCTGCAGGACAGCAGCGGCCGCCTGCAGGTCTACGTGAACCGCAAGACCCTGCCCGAAGAGACCCTGGCCGAGATCAAGACCTGGGACCTGGGCGACATCATCGGCGCCGAAGGCACCCTGGCCCGTTCCGGCAAGGGCGACCTGTACGTCGAGATGACCAGCGTGCGCCTGCTGACCAAGTCGCTGCGCCCGCTGCCGGACAAGCACCACGGCCTGACCGACACCGAGCAGCGCTACCGCCAGCGCTACGTCGACCTGATCGTCAACGAAGAAACCCGCCATACCTTCCGTGTGCGTTCCCAGGTCATCGCCCACATCCGTCGCTTCCTGTCCGATCGCGGCTTCCTCGAAGTGGAAACCCCGATGCTGCAGACCATCCCCGGCGGCGCGGCGGCCAAGCCCTTCGAAACCCACCACAATGCGCTGGACATGGCCATGTTCCTGCGGATCGCCCCGGAGCTGTACCTCAAGCGCCTGGTGGTCGGTGGCTTCGAGAAGGTCTTCGAGATCAACCGCAACTTCCGTAACGAAGGCGTCTCGACCCGGCACAACCCCGAGTTCACCATGCTCGAGTTCTACCAGGCCTACGCCGACTACGAAGACAACATGGACCTGACGGAGGAGCTGTTCCGCGAGCTGGCCCAGGCCGTGCTCGGCAGTACCGACGTGCCCTATGGCGACAAGGTCTTCCACTTTGGCGAGCCGTTTGCCCGCCTGTCCGTGTTCGACGCCATCCTCAAGTACAACCCGGAACTCACCGCGGCTGACCTGACCGACCTCGAGAAGGCCCGCGCCATCGCCAAGAAGGCCGGCGCCAAGGTCCTCGGCCACGAAGGCCTGGGCAAGCTGCAGGTGATGATTTTCGAAGAGCTGGTCGAGCACAAGCTGGAGCAGCCGCACTTCATCACCCAGTACCCGTTCGAAGTGTCCCCGCTGGCGCGCCGCAACGACAACGACCCGAGCGTTACCGACCGCTTCGAGCTGTTCATCGGTGGCCGCGAGATCGCCAACGCCTACTCCGAGCTCAACGACGCCGAAGACCAGGCCGAGCGCTTCATGCTGCAGGTCAAGGAGAAGGATGCCGGTGACGACGAGGCGATGCACTACGACGCCGACTTCGTCAACGCGCTCGAATACGGCATGCCACCCACCGCCGGCGAAGGCATCGGCATCGACCGCCTGGTGATGCTGCTGACCAACTCGCCGTCGATCCGCGACGTCATCCTCTTCCCGCACATGCGCCCGCAGGCGTAAGTGCAGGATCGGTGAGAAAGGCCGCCTTCGGGCGGCCTTTCTCGTTTGGGCAGCGGACGGCTTTTGTAGGAACGTGGGATTTGGGCGGTATGCCATCCGACGAAGTGCACCCGCGCACCGTGGCTCGGCGTGCCTGTGGCACGTCTCACTCCCAGGCCTGATTCCCAGCCGCCTGCTCTGCCTCGCGGTCTGCTCTGTGCGCCGGTGTCGCAGCTGCACGGCGGCAATTGTTTTCCCACAGAAAAGCTCGAACAATGCGCCATCAGGCCGCGCCGCCGGAGGTAATGCCAGTGACCCAAGTGTCCCCGCGAGACAGCGCAGCGCAAGTCGCCAGCGCCATCGCAGAAAGTGTCAAATACCAAGGCCGCAAGGCCAGCCGCCAGGGCAGCGAGCAGCGCCGCCAGGCGATCCTCGACGCCGCCCTGCGGATCATCGTGCGTGATGGTGTCCGCGCCGTGCGCCACCGCGCCGTGGCCGCCGAGGCGGGTGTGCCGCTATCGGCCACGACGTATTACTTCAAGGATATCCAGGACCTCATCACCGACACCTTCGCGCTGTTCGTCGAACGCAGCGCCGAAGCCCTGTCGACTTTCTGGGGCAGCGTCGAGGGTGACCTTCAGGCCATGGCCGCCGGCCTCGCCCAGGACGACCCGCAGGCACGCCGGGAGTTGACCGCCAATATCGTCGAGCTGGCGATCAAGTACGTGCAGGTCCAGCTCACCGAGCGCCGCGAGCACCTGCTGGCCGAACAGGCCTTCCGCCAGGAAGCGCTGCTCAACCCCAGCCTCAGCGATCTGGCGCAGCGTCACCGGCGGATTCTGTCCCTGGGCGTAGTGCATTTCTTCGAAGTGCTCGGCTCCAGACAGCCCGAGCAGGATGCCCGGGTGTTGACGGCCATCATCCTGCAGATGGAGTATCAGGGCCTGCTGGACGGGGCCGATCACCTGCAGATCGAGGAAATGCGTGCCATCCTTAGCCGCTATCTCGACCTGGTGATGGGCCTGTAGCCCCGGCTGCTGCATTCCAACCCCGCCATCCGGCGGGGTTTTCGTGTCGGAACTCTGGAGGCCTCTGCGCATCGCATGGGAAGGCATCCGGACCTAAGGAGGGCGTGATGAAAGTCTGGCGTGCACTGCTGCTGTTGAGCATCGGCCTGCTCAGTGGCTGTCTGGTGACGTTCAAGGACCCGATTCCGGCCAACGAGCCCGCTCCGGCTCACCTGCTGGGCCAGTGGTCGCGTGTGGACGAGTACGGCGAGGAGCAGTTCCTCGAAGTCACCCGTTCCGGCTCCAACCTTTACCGCGCTGTCAGCTATGTCGACAGCAAGGACAATACCGACAGCGTCGAGGACTTCGGCTTCACCGTCGCCCACCACGGCAAGCGCTGGTACCTGTCGGCCGGTTTGCCGAAAAGCATGGGTGGCAACTTCGCCCTGGCCGGCTTCGAGATCACCGACAAGGACGAACTGGTGATCTATAACCTGGATGTCGAGCACATCCTGCAGGACATGAAGGAAGGCGCGCTCAAGGGCGAGAAGGTCGACACCGAGCAGGGCGCCGGCGCCCTGGTGACCAGCCCGTTGCCCCAGGTGATCACCTACCTCAACGATCCGGCCAACTCTGATGTGTTCGTCGAAGCGCTGCGCTTTTCGCGCGTGACCCCGGGAGAACAGCAATGACCCCACGGCGCAAGAAGTCCACGCCCAACGAATACCAGCAGATCATTCGCGGCCTGTCTGACCGCATCGTCGAGGCGCAGACGCCGATCCGCGTGCTCGACGCCATCAAGTGGGATGACGGCATCCGCGATGACTTCCTCAAGGGCCGTGGCAAGCACGCGCCCAAGGTTGACCGTGCCTACTACGACAGCCGTCCGCTGTCCTTCGACAGCAGCGCGAAGAAGCAGGAATTCCAGAACATCGAGCGCGACATCACCCGTCACCTGGGGCAGTTCAACCCGGTCGGGCAGATCATGCGGCGCATGTGCAAGGAATACCGCATGGTCATCCGCATGCTCGAAGCGCGCGGCACCCAGGACTTCGGCCTGATTTCCCAGGAGCTCTACGGCTCAGCCTCCGACGCCTTCCACGCCGGCGACCCGACCTTGGCTGATCTGGGCCTGATGCTTTCGGATTACCTGAACAATATCGCTGACCGTGGTGACCTCAAGGATGAGCCCAAGACCCTGACTGCCAGCGACGCGGTGAAGATGCTGCAGGAACGCCTGAACAAGGTGTTCGACGGCAAGGAAGACACCATCCGTGTCTTCGAATCCGACGGTATCGTGGCCGACGCCGCGGCTGGCGCCGACTACATCAAGGTGCGCGCCGATGCCATGTTCAATGAGCGCGATGTGCGCGCGCTGGAAGTTCATGAAGGCCTGGTGCACGTCGGCACCACGCTGAACGGCCTCAACCAGCCGATCTGCACCTTCCTCGCCAAGGGGCCGCCGTCCTCCACTGTGACCCAGGAAGGCCTGGCGATCCTGATGGAAGTCATCGCCTTTGCCTCCTACCCGACGCGCCTGCGCAAGCTCACCAACCGCACGCGAGCCATCCACATGGCCGAAGAGGGCGCGGATTTCCTCGAGGTGTTTCACTTCTACCGCGAGCAGAACTACAGCGTGGAAAGCAGCTACCAGAACGCCAGTCGGGTGTTCCGTGGCTCGACCCCTGTCGGCCTGCCCTTCACCAAGGACCTGTCGTACCTCAAGGGCTTCATCCTGATCTACAACTACATCCAGCTCGCGGTGCGCAAGGGCAAGCTGGAGCAGATCCCGCTGCTGTTCTGCGGCAAGGCCACCCTGGAAGACATGCGCACCTTGCGCCAGCTGGTGGACGAGGGCCTGGTGGTGCCGCCCAAGTACCTGCCTCCGCAGTTCCGCGACCTCAACGCCTTGTCGGCGTGGATGTGCTTCTCCAACTTCCTCAATCACCTCAGCCTCGACCGCATCGAGGCGGATTACGCCAATATCCTCTGACTGCCTACGCGGGATGGACCGCGGTCGTAGGACGGTGTGGAGCGAAGCGATACCCATCGATGTTTCGGCGCTGCAGGGTGATGGGTATCGCAGGCTCCACCCATCCTACGCAAGGTGTTTCCCTGCAATCCCGGGGTGATGTATGCCAAGGACGAACTCATGCTGAACCGCTGTTTCCGCGCCGCCACTCTGACCTTGCTCCTCGCACTCGGCGGCTGCAGCTCGCTGCTGTTCTACCCCAGCGACGACGTCGCCATCACCCCGGCCCGCGCCAAGCTGGACTACCGCGACGTCACGATCACCACCGCCGACGGTGTGAGGCTGGCCGGCTGGTGGCTGCCGGCAAAGGCGGGTGTGCCGGTGAAGGGCACCGTACTGCACCTGCACGGCAACGGCGGCAACATGGCCTGGCACCTGGGCGGCGCCTACTGGCTGCCGGAGCAGGGCTATCAGGTGCTGATGCTGGATTACCGTGGCTACGGAAAGTCCCAGGGCGAACCCAGCCTACCGGCGATCTACCAGGACATCGACGCTGCTTTCGCCTGGCTGGACAAGGCTCCGGAGGTGCAGGGCAAACCGGTGATCCTGCTCGGCCAGAGCCTGGGCGGTGCCCTGGCGGTGCACTACCTGGGCCAGCATCCCGACCGGCAGAAGCAACTGCACGCGGTTGTGCTGGACGGCGTGCCGGCCAGTTACCGCGACGTCGCGCAATACACCCTCGGCAACGCCTGGCTGACCTGGCCGCTGCAGGTCCCGCTGTCCTGGCTGGTGCCCGATGGCGACAGCGCTATCCGTTCCATGCCGCGACTTTCTGGCGCACCCGTGCTGCTCTTCCACAGCATCGACGATACCATTGTGCCCCTGGACAACGGCCTGAGCCTCTACAAGGCCGCGTCGCCGCCCAAGGTCTTCCAGCTGACGCGCGGCAACCACGTGGAGACCTTCGGCGAACCCGTGTGGCGCGAAGTGATGCTGCGCTTCCTCGATGACCCGCAGCACTTCACCGGTTTGCGTCGTCTGGCTGAAGTCCCGAACTATCCCTCTCCGGCGAAGCCACAGGAATCGCAGGCGGACCCGAAACAACAAGGCACCCCATGAACGACCGCAACCCGATCTCCTACATTCTCACCGTCATCGCCACCATCTTCGTCTCGGTCGGCACGCTCTGGTACTACGGCTACCTGCACTTCGCCAAGCCCGAGGATGCGCTGGAACTGACCCAGTTCACCATGCTGAAAAGCATTCCGGGCCAGGACACCAAGCTGTCCCTGGACCCGGCCGACCAGCAGGCGCAGTGCATCGACGGAGTACTGGTGATGTTCGACATGAACCAGAAGGGCCTGACCGGTGTGCTGGTCGACGGTCGCAAGCGCGCCGTGCGCTGCATGGGCGAGCAGACCCCGCAAGAGGTCAAGTGACGGCGAGCCCGCCGTCGCAGGCCAAAGGGAGCAAGCAACATGAGCCATCCCGAGATCCGCGTCTGGCAGGGCGATATCACCCGTCTCGACGTCGACGCCATCGTCAACGCCGCCAACAGCTCATTGCTGGGCGGCGGTGGTGTAGACGGCGCCATCCATCGGGCCGCCGGCCCGGATCTGGTTCACGCTTGCCGCCCGCTGGGTGGTTGCAAGACCGGCCAGGCGAAGATCACCCCCGGCTTCCGCCTGCCGGCACGTTTCGTCATCCACACCGTCGGGCCGGTCTGGCGCGGCGGTGAGCACGGCGAGCCGGAGCTGCTCGCCCAGTGCTATCGCAACAGCCTGCAACTGGCCGAGGACAAGGGCCTCGCCAGTATCGCCTTTCCCGCCATCAGCACCGGCATCTATGGCTATCCCGCCGAAGCTGCAGCGCAGGTCGCCGTGGACGAGCTGAGTCGCCCGCGCGGGGAGGGGAGTTCGTTGAGGGAACTGGTGCTGGTGCCGTTCTCGGCGGAGATGGCGGAGCTCTATCGGCGCTTGCTGGGCTGATCGCCCTTAATGAACGGAGCGGATGAGGGCGTTCGCTTCGCGAGCAAGCTCGCTCCTACGAAGAGCACAAGAGCGGACAGTGTCGCCGGATCCTGATCGTAGGATGGGTGGAGCGCAGCGATACCCATGCTGCAGGTGCAGTGATCGATGGGTATCGCTTCGCTCCACGCCATCCTACAAGAGCGCCGTGTCCCGAAGGATCAATAGGTGCCGCTCACCGAAGAGCGCGGCTGCACCGGGTTGGCATCGTTGGAGATGGTCACCTCGACGCGGCGGTTCATCGCGCGGCCGGCCGAAGTCGCATTGCTCGATACCGGATACTCCTTGCCGTAGCCACGGGCGACGACGCGGTCAGGGGTTACGCCCTGGCTCAGCAGTGCCAGGCGGATGGCGTCGGCGCGGCGCTCGGACAGACCCTGGTTGTGGGAGGATGAGCCGCTGCTGTCGGTATAGCCCTCGACGATCACCTTGCGCTCCGGGTTCTGCTGCAGATAGCCGGCGAGGTTCTGCACGTTGCCCATGGCGCCGGGCTTGAGCTCGGCGCGGTCGAGATCGAACAGCACGTCACCGAACGACACCATGGTCCCGCGCGAGGTCTGCTTGGCGTTCAGCTCGCCCTTGAGCTTGTTCAGCTGCGCGGTGCGAGCATCCAGTCGAGCCTGGGCACGCTGAGCCGAGGTGTTCTTCATCTGGTCCTCGGCATTGCGCAGGGCCACGGTCTGGTTGGCCAGCTCGATACGCTGCTGGGTCAGGTAGGCCAGTTGGTCGACCTCCTTCTGCTCGGCACCGTCGCGGTAGGCCTTGTCAGTCTTGGCCAACCAGTCGCCAGCGTCCTTGGTTTCCAGTGCGGCCTGCTGGGTTGCCTGCGGTTCGGCCTGCAGGGCCTGGAAGTCGCCACGGGCCTTCTCCAGGTTGGCGTTGGGCGGCGTGGAGCACGCGGCCAAGGCCAGGGCAAGGGTCGAAATGGCGGGCAGTACGATGAGCTTGTTCATGTCGAAATTCCTTATATGACCGGACGTAGGGGCGGGATCACTGGGCCTGCTGCAGGCCTTCCTGACGCAACTCCATCACGCCCTGCTGGGCGTCCTTGACGTTGTTCTGGGCCTTTACGGCCTGCGACTTGCGTTCGGCCACGCGGGCGTCCCATTCGGCCTGCTGCGCCAGGCGCTTGGCCTGGTCGTATTCCTTGTCGTTCAGGGCGATGCGCGCCTGGGCGAGTTTGTCCTGGGCATTCTTGGTCTCGACCGGGGCGTATTCCGGTCCGCCGGAGCTGACGGCGGCATTCACCGCCGACTCGGTGACGGCCATCTGTTCGCTGGGCGGGTTACCGGCGCAGCCGGCCAGCAGCGCGGCGCTGCCAAGGGCGAGCAGGCTGAGGCGCAGGGAAGCGCGGGTGGAGGCGGTCGGGACGGTTCGAGCGCTCTGAGATTTCAGTTCCATTGGATGAATCCTCTGACGTTTGGTAAGGGGTTCCCTCGGCGATTCGAGTGCCGGTGGATGCCTGCCGCGCGGGTCTGCGACTTCGTGGGCATCTGATTAGGGGACTAAGAGTTTTGTCAGGGGGTTCAAAAAAAATGCCCGCCGTATTGGCGGGCATTGGCGACGATCCACTGGGATCAGCCGCGATGACGCAGTAATCGCAGGCCGTTGAACACGACCAGCAGGCTGGCGCCCATGTCGGCGAAAACCGCCATCCACAGGGTGCCTTCGCCGGCCAGGGTGAGGGCAAGGAACACCGCTTTGATGCCCAGCGCCAGGGTGATGTTCTGGATCAGCACGCGGTGGGTCTGTCGCGACAGGCGAATGAAGGACGGCAGCTTGCGCAGGTCGTCATCCATCAGTGCGACGCCAGCGGTTTCGATGGCCGTGTCGGTGCCCGCCGCGCCCATGGCGAAGCCGATGTCGGCGCGCGCCAGGGCCGGAGCGTCGTTGATGCCGTCACCGACCATGCCGACGCGCTTGCCGCCTTCCTGGCGCTGCTTCACTTCACGCAACTTGTCTTCGGGCAACAGGTTGCCCAGCGCCTCGTCGATGCCCACCTGGGCGCCGATGGCATTGGCGGTGTGCGGATTGTCGCCGGTCAGCATCAATGTCTTCACACCCAGTTCGTGCAACTGGGCGACCGCTTCACGGCTGGTCTGCTTGACGCCATCGGCCACGGCAAACAGCGCCAGCGGGCCGTCGTCATCGAGCAGCACGATGACCGTCTTGCCCTGCTGTTCGAGGGCATCGAGGCGGGCCTCCAGCTCCTTCGAGCACAGCTCCAGCTCCTCCACCAGACGGTGGTTGCCCAGGTGATAAGTGCGGCCGTCGATCTCGCCTTTCACGCCGCGGCCGGGCAGGGCGGTCAGCTCGCCGACGCTGTACAGCGAGATGTTGTCGGCTTCGGCGGCCTGGGCCACGGCGTGCGACACCGGGTGATCCGAGCGAGCAGCGAGGCTGGCGGCCAGTGCGCGCACGTCGCCGGCGGCGGTCTCCCGCAGGGCGGTGAAGTCGGTCTGGCGCGGGCGTCCCTCGGTGAGCGTGCCGGTCTTGTCGAGGGCGATCCACTCCAGGGAACGGCCCATTTCCAGGAACACGCCGCCCTTGATCAGGATACCCAGGCGTGCCGCTGCCGACAGGCCGCTGACGATGGTCACCGGAGTGGAAATCACCAGGGCGCAGGGGCAGGCGATCACCAGCAGCACCAGCGCGCGATAGACCCAGTCCAGCCAGGCGCCGCCGAAGAACAGCGGCGGAATTAGCGCGGTGGCGATGGCAATGAGGAACACCGCCGGGGTGTAGATGCGCGAGAACTGGTCGACGAAGCGCTGGGTCGGTGCGCGCGAGCCCTGGGCCTCTTCCACGGCGTGGATGATGCGCGCCAGGGTGCTGTCATCGGCCACGCGAGTGACGCGGTATTCCAGCGCGCTTTCACCGTTGATGGTGCCGGCGAACAGGGTGTCACCGGCCTGTTTTTCCACCGGCAGGCTTTCACCGGTGATGGGGGCCTGGTTGACGCTGGAGCGACCGTTAAGCACCTCGCCGTCGAGGGCGATGCGCTCGCCGGGACGCACCCGCACTCGTGCGCCGAGAGCGACGGACTTGGCGGAAACTTCCTGCCACTGCCCGTCGACCTGCACCGTGGCCAGTTCCGGAGCCAGTTGCAGCAGGCCGCGAATGGCATTGCGTGCGCGATCCAGCGACTTGGCCTCGATCAGTTCGGCGATGGCGAACAGCACCGCGACCATCGCCGCTTCCGGCCACTGGCCGATGAGCATGGCGCCGGTCACGGCGATGCTCATCAGGGCGTTGATGTTGAGGTTGCGGTTTTTCAGGGCGATCCAGCCCTTGCGGTAGGTCGGCAGGCCTGCACCGAGGATGGCGGCGATGGCCAGTGCTGCCACCAGCCATTGCGGGCCGATGGCGAACCACTCGAAGAACTCCGCGCCTGCCGCTGCGACACCGGCCAGCGCCAGCGGCCACCAGGGCTTCTGCTGGGTGGGCTGTGCGGAAACGGGGGCGTTTTCGTCCACTGGCTCGGCCTGCATGCCGAGGGAAGCGACCAGCTTCTGCAGCGGCTCGATGCTGTCGAAGCGATGCTGCACGCGCAGCAGGCGCTGCATCAGGTTGAAGTCGAGGTCCTCCACCGCCGACACGCGGCCCAGCGCATCGCGTAGCAAGCGCTCCTCGGTGGGGCAGTCCATGGCTTCGATGCGCAGGCTGGTCCAGCGCAGCTCGCCGCTGGCCGAGCCGGCGGCGGCAGTGGCGGCGCTTTCGGCTCGCGCACCGTGATCTTCGCCATGATCGTGATCGTGGGCATGGCCATGGTCGTGCGAGTGCGGTGCAGGTTCGGTGGCCGGGGCACGCAGCAGCGCGCCTTTGTCGCAGCCGCAGCAGCCGGCGGCTGGGTGTTCGCGGTGCTGCTCCTGGGTTGGGGCTGGACCGTGGATGATCGGGCCCTGGCGATTGGCAGTCATGTCGTCCGTTCCTGTTTGACGAGTTGCTGCTGATTGCACACCCTGTAGCAACTACAGAGTCAAGCGTCCGTTGGCGAGGAGTCGCACATGAAGATCGGTGAACTGGCGAAACTGACCGGCTGCCCGGTGGAAACCATCCGCTACTACGAGCGCGAAGGCCTGCTGCCCGCGCCGTCGCGCAGCGAAGGCAACTACCGGCAGTACGATGCCAGCCACGTCGAGCGGCTGTCCTTCATCCGCCATTGCCGATCGCTGGACATGACCCAGGAGGAGATTCGCATTCTCCTCGGCCTGCGCGATCGTCCCGAATCCGATTGCGGCACCGCCAATCGCCTGATCGACGAGCACCTGCACCATGTTGAGGTGCGCATCGCTGAGCTGCAGTCGCTCAGCCAGCAACTGCGCGACCTGCGTGCGCAGTGCCAGGGCGAAGGCAACAGCGAGGATTGCGGCATCCTGCGCGAGCTGGAGCAGCCGGCGGAGCCTTCGGTGATTCCGGAGGCCTGCGCCGAGGCGGGACATCTGCACGTCCCCGGTGTCCATGGGCGGCATTGATCGCACCCGGTAGGAGCGCCCTATGGGCCCGCTCCTACATGAGGTCCGGTGCGAGGATCTGCCCTCTCCCTAACCCTCTCCCTGAAGGGAGAGGGGACTGGTTCGGCACAGGTTGAAACCAATGTGTCAGCCGGCACAGACGGCTCCCTCTCCCTTCAGGGAGAAGGCGGGGGAGAGGGAAACCCTGGGCACGACCTCCCAGAGGAATGCTGTCGCTTCTACAGGTAAAACAAACGCCCCGGCATCTGCCGGGGGCGCTTTCATCAGGAGTGCTCCGCCTCCGTAAGTTCGTGCAGGTACTTGCGCGACAGTGCCAGGAAACGCGGAGTCGGGCCGATGTCCTCGTAGATCGGATCACCCTGTTCGTCCTGCGCTACTACCTTGTTTCCCTGCACATAGGGGAAGCTTGCCTCCAGTTCTTCCAGCGCCGCATTGACCAGTTCCCCCAGCAGTTCCTCGACGCTGCGCTTGGGATACATGTCGTGTAGTGCGGCCAGACGCGCGGCCGTCTCGACATCCAGCGGAATGCTGTACTGGTGGTGGGTCATGCGCCCCCTGGCGTTCTTTTCCCAATGGCGTACCAGCTCGCGAATCTTCATGTTCACCTCTAGGGTCGTTACGTGGCGGTCGGCCCTCGTGAGGTCGCCGCAGGTTTTCCCGATGATGGGGATAACTTTCAGCCTAGACGTTGTCCGAGCAGGATTGCGGGCGTTCGTCGAGCGCTTGCCTGCCGGCCCGGCCGGCGGCACTGTGAAGCCAAGCGACGCCTATTCAGTCAGGGGCTCTCAGACTAGGGCTTTCTATCCAGGAGACTGTGATGCCGGATATCGACGCGCGCCTGCGCGAGGACGTTCACCTGCTCGGCGAGCTGCTCGGGCAGACCATCCGCGCCCAGTACGGGCAGGGCTTCCTCGACAAGATCGAGCTGATCCGCACGGGCGCCAAGGCCGCTCGACGCGGCTCCGCCGAAGGCGCCAAGCAGCTTACTGCTACCCTCGACGGCCTCGGCGAAGACGAATTGCTGCCGGTGGCGCGGGCTTTCAACCAGTTCCTCAACCTGGCCAACATCGCCGAGCAGTATCACCGCATCCGCCGGCGCACGCCCAAGGAGCCGGAGCCCTTCGAGAACCGCGTGCTGGCCGAGCTGCTGGCGCGCCTGCGCAAGTCCGGCCTGGGTGCCGAGGGCCTGGCGCGTCAGGTGGCGGACCTGGAGATTGAGCTGGTGCTCACCGCGCACCCCACCGAGGTGGCGCGCCGCACGCTGATCCAGAAATACGATGCCATCGCCGCGCAACTGGCCGCTGGCGACCACTCCGATCTGTTGCCCGAGGAGCGCCAGGCGGTGCAGGAAAAGCTCCAGCGCCTGATCGCCGAAGCCTGGCACACCGACGAGATCCGCCGCACCCGCCCGACGCCGGTGGACGAGGCCAAATGGGGCTTCGCGGTGATCGAACACTCGCTCTGGCATGCGCTGCCGGACTTCCTCCGCCATGTCGACCGCACTCTCCAGGAAACCCTTGGCGAGCGCCTGCCGCTGAGCGCCGCGCCGATCCGTTTCGCCTCCTGGATGGGCGGCGACCGTGACGGTAACCCCAACGTCACCGCCGCCATCACCCGCGAGGTGCTGCTACTGGCGCGCTGGATGGCGGCCGACCTCTATCTGCGCGACGTGGACAGCCTAGCCGCCGAACTCTCCATGCAGCAGGCCAGCGATGAGCTGCGCGGCGAGGTCGGCGATCTCGCCGAGCCGTATCGCGCGCTGCTCAAGCAACTGCGTGAACGCCTGCGCGCCACTCGCTCCTGGGCCGAGCGTGCCATCCATACCGGCGAAGAGCCGGGCACCGAGGTATTGCAGGACAACCGCGAGCTGCTGGAGCCGCTGCAGCTCTGCTATCGCTCGTTGCAGGCCTGTGGCATGGGCGTGATTGCCGATGGCGACCTGCTCGACACCCTGCGTCGCGCCGCCACTTTCGGGCTGTTCCTGGCGCGGCTGGACGTGCGCCAGGACTCCACGCGCCACGCCAACGCCATGGCCGAAATCACCGAGTACCTGGGCCTGGGCAACTACACCGAGTGGGACGAAAGCGTGCGCCAGGAGTTTCTTCTCGAAGAGCTGGCCAGCCGTCGCCCGTTGCTGCCAGCGAACTACGAAGCTTCGCCCGAAACCGCCGAAGTCCTCGCTACCTGCCGCGTGGTGGCGCAGGCACCGGCGGCTTCGCTGGGCTCCTACGTCATCTCCATGGCCGGGCATCCCTCCGACGTGCTGGCCGTGCAGCTGCTGCTCAAGGAGTGCGGGCTGGAGCGGCCGATGCGCGTGGTGCCGCTGTTCGAGACGCTGGATGACCTGGACAACGCAGGCCCCTGCATCGACCGCCTGCTCAGCCTGGACAGCTACCGCACCCGCCTGGCCGGGCCGCAGGAAGTAATGATCGGCTATTCCGACTCGGCCAAGGACGCCGGCACCCTGGCCGCCGCCTGGGCGCAGTACCGCGCCCAGGAGGCGCTGGTGGATATCTGCCGTAACCACGGTGTCGAGTTACTGTTGTTCCATGGCCGCGGTGGCACCGTCGGCCGTGGCGGCGGCCCGGCCCATGCGGCAATTCTCTCGCAGCCGCCGGGCTCCGTGGCCGGGCGTTTCCGTACCACCGAGCAGGGCGAGATGATCCGCTTCAAGTTCGGCCTGCCGGATATCGCCGAGCAGAACCTCAACCTCTACCTGGCTGCCGTGCTGGAGGCTACCTTGCAACCGCCGCCAGTACCCGAGCCGGCCTGGCGCGAGGAGATGGACCGCCTGGCCGCCGATGGCGTGCTTGCTTACCGCGCCGTGGTGCGGGAGAACCCGCAGTTCGTCGACTACTTCCGTGAGGCCACGCCGGAGCAGGAACTGGGCCGCCTGCCGTTGGGCAGCCGCCCGGCCAAGCGCCGCGAGGGCGGGGTGGAGAGTCTGCGGGCGATCCCGTGGATCTTCGCGTGGACCCAGACGCGGCTGATGCTGCCGGCCTGGCTGGGCTGGGAAGACGCTCTGTTCAAGGCCATCGAACGCGGCGAAGGCGCGCTGCTGGGGCGCATGCGCAAGGAGTGGCCATTCTTCACCACGCGCATCGACATGCTGGAGATGGTGCTGGCCAAGGCCGACCGGGAAATCGCCCAACTCTACGACGAACGATTGGTGCAATCGGAACTGCGACCATTAGGTGCGCATTTACGCGACCTATTGTCGCAGTCGGTGCGAGTGGTGCTGGGGCTTACCGGGCAGTCGCAGTTGCTCGCCCACGCCGCCGAGACGCGCGAATCCATCGGCGTGCGCAACACCTACCTGGACCCGCTGCACCTGCTTCAGGCCGAGCTGCTGGCGCGCTCGCGGCGCTGCACGGGCGATGCCTGCGGCGGTCTGGAGCAGGCCATGCTGGTGACGGTGGCGGGTATTGCGGCGGGACTGCGCAACACCGGTTGAGGTCTCGTCACCCCCCACCAAAGGTGGATTGCCGAGCGGCCAGATGAGATTAATTTGATGGCTGTCCCGGGCGCTAAGAAACGCCCGGGACCGGCTCGCGCAGTCCCCATGGCCGGCTTGTCTGGCGGGGGACCGCTGTGTATCGTGAGCAACCTTTCGGCGCATGTCTGCGCCATTCCAGCACGATGAGATTGGCCCCACGAGGCGGATCCGTGATTTCGCTTAACAAGTATTAAGGAGCATATCGATGCGTGTGATTCTGCTCGGGGCGCCCGGTGCCGGCAAAGGTACCCAGGCTCGCTTCATCACTGAGAAGTTTGGCATTCCGCAGATTTCCACCGGCGACATGCTGCGTGCAGCGGTCAAGGCTGGCACCGAGCTCGGCCTGCAGGCCAAGAGCGTAATGGACGCCGGCGGCCTGGTTTCCGATGACCTGATCATCAACCTGGTCAAGGAACGTATCGCCCAGCCCGACTGCGCCAAGGGCTTCCTGTTCGACGGCTTCCCGCGCACCATTCCCCAGGCCGAGGCCATGAAGGAAGCGGGCGTCTCCATCGACCACGTGGTCGAGATCGCCGTGGACGACGAGGAAATCGTCGGCCGTATCGCCGGTCGCCGCGTTCACCCGGCCTCGGGCCGCGTCTACCACGTCGAGCACAACCCGCCGAAAGTGGCTGGCAAGGACGACGAGACCGGTGAAGACCTGATCCAGCGCGAAGACGACAAGGAAGCCACCGTGCGTCACCGCCTGTCGGTCTACCACTCGCAGACCAAGCCGCTGGTCGACTTCTACCAGAAGCTCGCCGCTGCCGAAGGCACCCCGAAGTACACCCGCGTCGAGGGTGTCGGCTCGGTGGAGCAGATCACCTCCAAGGTGCTCGGCGCTCTCAGCTGATCCATCCTTGGCACCACCAAAGGCCCGCACACGCGGGCCTTTGGCGTTTATAATGCCCGCCCATTTTTGATCGCCTCCTGCTCTCAGCCCTGAAGGAAAGCACCATGCCCACGCTGCTGGCCCTGGATACCTCGACCGAAGCCTGTTCCGTCGCTTTGCTGCATGACGGCCGCCGGTTCGTCCGCCACGAGGTGATCCCGCGCCTGCACGCTCAGCGCCTGCTGCCCATGGTGCAGGACATCCTTGGCGAGGCTGGTATAGCGCTGTCCGCCGTGGACGCCATTGCCTTCGGTCGTGGCCCCGGCGCCTTCACTGGCGTGCGTATCGCCATTGGCGTGGTGCAGGGGCTGGCTTTCGCCCTGCAGAAGCCGGTACTGCCGATCTCCGACCTGGCGGTGCTGGCCCAGCGTGCCTATCGCGAGCACGGCGTGAGCCAGGTGGCTGCGGCCATCGATGCGCGCATGGACGAGGTGTACTGGGGTTGCTACCGCCTGGAGCAGGGCGAGATGCGCCTGTCCGGCGCCGAGGCGGTGTTGCCGCCGGAGCGAGTCGAGTTGCCGCGCGACGCCCAGGGCGAGTGGTTCGGCTCCGGCACCGGCTGGGGTTTCCAGGAGCGCCTGGCGGTGAAGGTGTCCGCCTGCGACGCCAGCCTGCTGCCGCACTCCGAAGACCTGCTGAGCCTGGCCGAATTCGCCTGGACACGCGGTGAGGCCGTTGACGCAGAGCAGGCCCAGCCCGTCTACCTGCGCGACAACGTGGCAACTCCCAAGAAAGCCTGACCTGCGCCAATTGACCACAGCCCGGAGCGCTCGCTAGAGTGAGCGCATTCCCACCGAGTTTCTGACATGCGTATCGACGGTTTTACTTCCATTTCCCAGACGCCGGAGCGTGGTTCCCGAACGGGCACCGCGGTCACGCCGTATCGGGACGTGCAAAGTGACGTCGAAGCCCGTCGCGATCAACCCGCGCCGACCTCGGCGAGCCAGGGGCTGGAGTCGCAGTCGCAGACTCGCCGCGTCGAATCCTCCAGCGCCAGCAGCTACAGCGTGCCGGCGACCCTGCGCGACATCGAGTACCAGCGCCCGCTGAGCTCCCGCGCGGCCCAGGCCCTGGCCAGCTACACCAGCACCGCCAGCATGGCCGGCCAGTACGAAGGCCAGGAAGTCCTCGGTCTCGACCTTTACGCCTGATGTCCTTGCCGTACTTCCTTGGCTGCCCCTCGTGGAACGAGCCGGCCTGGCGCGGCACTTTCTACCCCTCCGATCTGCGCGCCGCTGAGACGCTGGGCTTCTACTCTCAAGTGTTCAACGCCGTGGAAGGCAACACTACCTTCTACGCCCGCCCCAACGCCGACACCCTCGCGCGCTGGGCGCAGACCATGCCGGAGACGTTCCGCTTCTGCGCCAAGCTGCCGCGCGACATCAGCCACGAAGGCGACTTGCGCGGGCAGTTGGAAAACACCCGTGACTTCCTCGATCTGCTCAAACCGCTGGGCAAGCGCGTAGCGCCGCTGTGGCTGCAGGTTTCCGCAGGTTTCGGCCCGGATCGCCTGGGTGAACTGGCTGCCTGGCTGGATGAGTTCTCCGGGCGGCGCATTGCCGTGGAAGTGCGACACCCGGCGTTTTTCGCCAAGGGTGACGAGGAGCGGGCTCTGAACCGCCTGCTGCTCGACCGCGGCGTCGAGCGTATCTGCCTGGACTCGCGGGCATTGTTCGCCGTGCAGTCCGACGACCCGGCCGTGCTCCATGCGCAGTCGAAGAAGCCCAAGGTGCCGGTACGCCCGGCTGCCTTCAGCGACAGCCCGCAGGTTCGCTTCATCGGCGGGCCGGACCTGGATGCCAATCTCGTCCATCTCACGCCCTGGATCGGCAAGGTGGCCGAGTGGATCGAGCAGGGCCTGACGCCTTACATCTTCCTGCACACACCGGACAATCACCGCGCCGCCGAACAGGCCCAGCGCTTCCACGCCTTGCTGCGCGATCGCCTTCCGGGCCTGCCGCCGCTGTTCGAGCCCAAGCCGGAAGTGGAACAGCTCGGCCTGCTCTGAGCGGTCAACTGGGCATGGCGCGGGGTGGGCGAGGGGACTAACCTGCTCCTTCCCCGTTCGGCAAGGAGTTAGCCATGACCACTCAACAACAGCGCGGCGCAGCCTTCCGCGCGCTGCACCAGCGCGACGGCCTGTTCGTCCTGCCTAATCCCTGGGATGCCGGCTCAGCGAAGATGCTTGCCCACCTGGGTTTCGAAGCCCTGGCCACCACCAGCGCCGGACTGGCCTTCGCGCTCGGTCGCCGTGATGCCGAAGGGACAGTGAGCCGTGACGAAGCGCTGGCTAATGCGCGTGAGATCGTCGAGGCGACGTCGCTGCCGGTGGCCGCTGATCTGGAGAACGGCTATGGCGATACGCCTGACGATTGCGCCGAGACCATTCGCCTGGCCGCTGCCTGTGGGCTGGTTGGCGGCTCCATCGAGGACGCCACAGGCCGACCGGATACGCCGATCTACCCGCTGGAGCTGGCGGTCGAGCGCGTCGCCGCTGCCGTGCAGGCCGCACGAGCCTTGCCGTTCACCTTCACCCTGGTGGCGCGCGCGGAGAACTTCCTGCACGGCCGTGTCGATCTGGACGACACCATTCGCCGCCTGGTGGCCTTTGCCGAGGCTGGCGCCGATGTGCTCTACGCGCCGGGGCTGAAGACTCGCGAGGAAATCTCTGCAGTGGTGCAGGCGGTAGCGCCGCGGCCGGTCAATGTGTTGGTGGGCTCGCCTGCGGTGCAACTGAGCTTGGAGGAACTGGCGGAACTGGGCGTGAAGCGCGTCAGCGTCGGTTCGACCCTGGCGCGGGCGGCGTACGGTGCTTTCTTCAGTGCTTCCGAGGCATTGGCCAAAGGCGACCTGAAGCCCATGCACGGTGCCATGCCGTTCGACCGCATCAACGGGCTTTTCCGGGGCTGACACTTGCGCGGGTGGCTGCTGGGTTTCGGCCTCGTCATCGCCGGCTTCGCACTGGCCGTGCAGCAGCAATGGTTGAAGCTGCCCGACCGCTGGAGTCCCTGGGCGCCGCTGAATGTAAGCGATGAGCCGAACCTGCTGACCCGCTACAAGCTATGGCGCCTGCGCGACGATGCGGAGCTATGCCGGCTGGCGCTGCAAAGCTCCGACCTCAAGGCACAGCCCATGGCCGACAGTGAACCGGTTGCCGGCTGCCCGTTGCAGAACGTCTGGCGTGTGCAGGCCGCCGAGGTGAAATTGAGCAGCAGCTTCCTCGCCAGTTGCCCGTTGGCCGTGAGCTTCGCGCTGTTCGAGCGCTACTCCCTGCAACCGGCTGCACGGTCGGTCTACGGTCAGTCGGTGGTGGGCGTGGAGCACCTGGGTAGCTTTGCCTGCCGCAATATCTATGGCCGCACCGAAGGGCGGCGCAGTCAGCATGCCAGCGCCAATGCGCTGGACATCGCGGCCTTCCGCCTCGCCGATGGTCGGCGCATTGTCGTGGCCCGGGACTGGAACGGCGAGGGCGATGCCGCGCGCTTCCTGCGCGCCGTGCGTGATAGCGCCTGTGGCAACTTCGACGGCGTGCTCGGACCGGACTACAACCGCGCCCACCACGACCATTTCCACTTCGACCTGGGGGGCTGGCAGCTCTGCCGTTGAGCCCCTGTGCCACGGGCTGCGGTAGAATCACGGTTTTTTCCAGGATCGTCCCGTCATGACCGAAGCACTCACCCCGCCGCGCATCGTCGTCCAGGCGCTGGCGCCTGCCTGGCAAGTCGCCGCCGAGCAGTGGGCGCAGCGGCTCGGGCTGTCGATGGGCGAGGGCGAGGCGGATTTCGCCCTGCAACTGGGCGATGACGGTCTGCAGTTGCTACAACTGGGGCCGGATTCCCCCGGCCCGGTGCGGGTGGACTTCCTCGAAGGCGCTAGTGCGCATCGCCGTCAGTTCGGTGGCGGTGCCGGGCAGATGATCGCCAAGGCGGTCGGCATCCAGCAGGGCGTGCGTCCCCATGTGCTGGACGCCACCGCAGGCCTGGGCAAGGACGCCTTCGTGCTGGCGACCCTGGGCTGCGAGATGGACCTGACCGAGCGCCAGCCGATCATCGCCGCGCTGCTCGAAGACGGCCTGGCCCGTGCCGCAGGGGATTTCGAGGTGGGCGCCATCGTGGCGCGCATGCGCCTGCTGCAGGGCAATGCCATCGAGCGCATGGCCGCGTGGGAAGGGGAGGCGCCGCAGGTGATCTACCTCGACCCGATGTTCCCGCACCGAGACAAGAGTGCGCTGGTGAAGAAGGAGATGCGCCTGTTCCGCCCGCTGGTGGGGGATGACCTCGACGCTCCGGCCCTGCTGGAAGCGGCGCTGAAACTGGCCAGCCACCGCGTGGTGGTCAAGCGCCCGCGCAAGGCGCCGATCATCGAGGGCGGCAAGCCCAGCTACAGCCTGGAAGGCAAGTCCAGCCGGTACGACATCTATCCGCTGAAGAGCCTCAAGGGCTGACGGCCAGGTCGAGGGTCCGAGGCTTTGCGTAGGAGCGGACTCCGTCCGCGATGACTCTCGGCGCGACCCAAACCTATCGCGAACAAGGCCCGCTCTTACTGAACATATCGCCGCAGCTTCTGCTTTTGTAGGAGCGAGCTTGCTCGCGAACCCGCCCAACGCCGAAGCTGCCGGAGTGCCCCGTTCGCGAGCAAGCTCGCTCCTACAGGTTCCCTGGGCGCTCGTGAGGCTGGCTCGGTCAGGGCCGGAAGGCCTTGAGGAACAGCGCCACTACCTCCCGTGCGTGAGCCTCTGACTCTTCCTCGGTCGGCGGCACCACACAGCCGATCATCAGGCGGAAGTGCACGCAACCCTGCACCAGCATCAGGAAATGCTCGGCAGCCCGGCGCGGGCTGTCCATCGCAAGCTTGCCCTGCTGGCGCGCCTGCTCCAGCAAGCGTTCCATCTGGTCCAGCACGCGCTGGGGCCCTGCATCGAAGAATAGCTGCGACAAATGCGGATTCTGACCACCCTGGGCAATCATCAGCCGGCTCAACGCAATGGCTTCCGGGCTGTTGATCAGCTGGTTGAAGCCGCGCGCGAGGTTAAGCAGCAGGCTTTCCAGCGGCGCATCAGCCGATGGCTCGGCGAACAGCTCGGGCAGGTTCTCTGCGCACTTGGCCTGCACGGCTTCGGCGAACAAGGTCTCCTTGTCCGTGAAGTGGCTGTACACGGTGAGCTTGGACACCCCGGCCTCGGAGGCGATGGCCTCCATACTGCTGCCGTCGTAGCCGTGGCGGACGAACAGCTCCTTGGCGGCTTCGAGAATGGCCTTGCGCTTGGCTGGGTCCTTGGGTCGACCCGGTCCGTTCGATGAGTTCGATGGCGACATGATTTTACATTTCTAATACTGGACTGATGGGTTCTGTATTTTTACTATACCGGGGAGTATAAGAATTCCAACCGCGTTTTGCGAAAGGTCACACATCATGTTCCGCCATGCTCTGTCTGTCGCGCTGCCTGCTGCCTTCATCCTTTCCCTTTCCGCTTGCGGTAATGGCGAGCCTCCCAAGCCCGCTGTGCGCCCGGCCATCGTGGTCCAGCCGCTGCCGGCGAAGGACATCACCGAGGCCTATCCCGGCGAAGTCCACGCCCGCCATGAGCCCGAACTGGCCTTCCGCATCGGTGGCAAGGTCAGCAAGCGCCTGGTGGAAACCGGCGAACGGGTGAAGAAGGACCAGCCACTGGCGGAACTCGATCCCGAAGACGTTCGCCTGCAGCTCGAAGCCACGCGTGCCCAGGTGGCCGCTGCCGAAGCCAACCTGCAGACCGTCCGCTCCGAATATGCCCGCTACAAGACCCTGCTGGAGCGCCAGCTGGTCAGCCAGTCGCAGTTCGACAACATCGAGAATACCTACCGCGCCGGCGAGGCGCGGGTGAAACAGATTCGCGCCGAGTACGACGTGGCCAGCAACCAGGCCGGCTACGCGGTGCTGCGCTCGCCCCAGGACGGCGTGATCGCTACCCGTCGGGTGGAGGTCGGGCAGGTGGTCGCCGCTGGGCAGACCGTCTTCACCCTGGCCGCCGATGGCGACCGCGAAGTGCTGATCAGCTTCCCTGAACACGCCTTCGAACGCTTCCGCGTCGGCGAAGCAGTGAGCGTCGAACTCTGGTCGCAGCGCGACAAACGCTTCAGCGGCAAGATTCGCGAACTGTCGCCGGCGGCCGATCCGCAGTCGCGCACCTTCGCCGCACGTGTCGCCTTCGACGACGCCAAGGTGCCCGCCGAGCTGGGCCAGAGCGCCCGCGTCTATATCCATGCCGAGGGCGCCGTGCCGCTGGCGGTGCCGCTCGCTGCCGTGACTTCGGAAGCCGGCCAGCCGTTCGTCTGGGTCGTCGACCCGAAAACTTCCACCCTGCATCGCCGCCCGGTGCGCATCGGGCCTTTCGCCGAAGACCGTGTGCCGGTGCTGGAAGGCCTGAAGGATGGTGACTGGGTGGTGGCCGCCGGTGTTCAGGTGCTACGCGAAGGACAGGAGGTGCGGCCGGTCGACCGGGAGAACCGGTCGATCAAGCTGGTGGCGAAGGAGTAACGCCCGATGCAATTCAACCTTTCCGCCTGGGCGCTGCAGAACCGCTCCATCGTCCTGTACCTCATGCTGCTGCTGGGCATTGTCGGTACGCTGTCCTACACCAAGCTGGGGCAGAGCGAGGACCCGCCGTTCACCTTCAAGGCGATGGTGGTGAAAACCAACTGGCCGGGGGCGACCGCCGAAGAAGTCTCGCGCCAGGTCACCGAGCGCATCGAGAAGAAGCTGATGGAGACCGGCGACTTCGACCGCATCATTTCCTTCTCGCGTCCCGGTGAGTCCCAGGTGACCTTCGTCGCCCGCGAGGACTTCCACTCGCGCGATATCCCCGAGCTCTGGTACCAGATCCGCAAGAAGGTCAACGACATTCGCTACACCCTTCCGCAGGGCATCCAGGGGCCGTTCTTCAACGACGAGTTCGGCACCACCTTCGGCAACATCTACGCATTGTCTGGCAAGGGCTTCGACTACGCCGTGCTCAAGGACTACGCCGACCGCCTGCAGCTGCAACTGCAGCGGATCAAGGACGTCGGCAAGGTCGAGCTGGTCGGCCTGCAGGACGAGAAGATCTGGATCGACCTGTCCAACACCAAGCTCGCCACCCTCGGCCTTCCGCTGGCGGCGGTGCAGAAGGCGCTGGAAGAGCAGAACGCGGTCACCGCCACCGGCTTCTTCGAGACGGCGACCGACCGCGTGCAACTGCGCGTGTCCGGACGCTTCGATTCGGTGGAGGATATCCGCTCCTTCCCGATCCGCGTCGGCGACCGTACCTTCCGCATCGGTGATGTGGCCGAGGTGCACCGTGGCTTCAACGATCCGCCCGCGCCGCGCATGCGCTTCATGGGCGAGGACGCCATCGGCATCGCCGTGGCGATGAAGGACGGCGGTGACATCCTGGTGCTGGGCAAGAAGCTCGACGCCGAGTTCGAGCGCCTGCAGCAGACGCTGCCGGCGGGCATGGAGCTGCGCAAGGTTTCCGACCAGCCGGCGGCGGTGCGTGAAGGCGTCGGCGAGTTCGTCCGCGTGCTGGCCGAGGCGCTGATCATCGTGCTGCTGGTGAGCTTCTTCTCCCTCGGCCTGCGTACCGGCCTGGTAGTGGCGCTGTCGATCCCGCTGGTGCTGGCGATGACTTTCGCCTGCATGTACTACTTCGGCATCGGCCTTCACAAGATTTCCCTCGGCGCGCTGGTGCTGGCGCTGGGGCTGCTGGTGGACGACGCGATCATCGCCGTGGAGATGATGGCGGTGAAGATGGAGCAGGGCTACGACCGGCTCAAGGCGGCGAGTTACGCCTGGACCAGCACGGCCTTCCCGATGCTCACCGGCACCCTGGTCACCGCCGCCGGCTTCCTGCCGATTGCCACCGCGCAGTCCGGCACCGGCGAATACACCCGCTCGTTGTTCCAGGTGGTGACCATTGCATTGCTGGTGTCGTGGATCGCCGCCGTGGTCTTCGTGCCCTACCTGGGCGAGAAGCTGCTGCCCGATCTCGCCAAGCGCCATGCGGAAAAGCACGGCGGCAGCGACAAGGGCCACGACCCGTACTCGACACCCTTCTACCAGCGCTTCCGCCGCGTGGTGGAGTGGTGCGTGCGCTACCGCAAGACGGTGATCCTGCTGACCGTCGCCGCCTTCATCGGCTCGATCATGCTGTTCCGCCTGGTGCCGCAGCAGTTCTTCCCGCCCTCGGCGCGCCTGGAATTGCTGGTGGACCTGAAGCTGGCCGAAGGCGATTCGCTGACCGCCACCACCGAACAGGTCAATCGCCTGGAGAAGATGCTCGCCGAGCATCCGGGCATCGACAATTACGTGGCCTACGTCGGCACCGGTTCGCCGCGCTTCTACCTGCCGCTGGACCAGCAACTGCCGGCGGCGAGCTTCGCGCAGTTCGTGGTGTTGGCGAAGAGCCTGGAGTCGCGTGAAGAGATTCGCCAGTGGCTGATCAAGCACATGAACGAGGACTTCCCGACCCTGCGCACCCGCATCAGCCGCCTGGAGAACGGCCCGCCGGTGGGCTACCCGGTGCAGTTCCGCGTTTCCGGCGAGCACATCCCGGAAGTCCGCGAGCTGGCGCGCAAGGTCGCCGACAAGATGCGCGAGAATCCCCATGTGGTGAACGTGCACCTGGACTGGGAAGAGCCGAGCAAGGCGATCTTCCTCGACATCGATCAGGAGCGCGCCCGCGCCCTGGGCGTAAGCACCTCGGACATCTCGCAGTTCCTGCAGAGCTCGCTGACCGGCTCCACCGTCAGCTACTACCGCGAGGACAACGAGCTGATCGAGATCCTCCTGCGCGGCGACGAGCGCGGCCGGCATGACCTGTCACAACTGCCCAGCCTGTCGATGCAGACCAGCAGCGGTCGCAGCGTGGCGCTGTCGCAGGTGGCGACGCTGGAGTACGGCTTCGAGGAAGGTATCATCTGGCGACGCAACCGCTTGCCGACGGTGACCGTGCGCGCCGACATCTACGACGACTCGCTGCCGGCGACCCTGGTGAAGCAGATCTCGCCGACGCTGGACCCGATCCGCGCCGAGTTGCCCGACGGTTACCTGCTGGACGTCGGCGGCACCGTGGAGGATTCGGCCAAGGGCCAGAATTCGGTGAACGCCGGCGTGCCGCTGTTCATCGTGGTGGTGCTCAGCCTGCTGATGATTCAGCTGCGCAGCTTCTCGCGGATGATCATGGTGTTCCTCACCGCACCGCTGGGGCTGATCGGCGTGACGTTGTTCCTGCTGATCTTCCAGAAACCCTTCGGCTTCGTGGCCATGCTCGGCACCATCGCGTTGGCGGGGATGATCATGCGTAACTCAGTGATCCTCGTGGACCAGATCGAGCAGGACCGCGCCCACGGCCTGGACACCTGGCACGCCATCATCGAGGCCACGGTGCGACGCTTCCGCCCCATCGTGCTGACCGCCCTGGCGGCCGTGCTGGCGATGATCCCGCTGTCGCGCAGCGTGTTCTTCGGGCCGATGGCGGTGGCGATCATGGGCGGCCTGATCGTCGCCACGGCGCTGACCCTGCTGTTCCTGCCGGCGCTCTATGCGGCGTGGTTCAGGGTGAAGAAGGAGGCCTGACGGATTCCGGATGCTCAGCGCCGGCGCAAACTTGTAGGAGCGAGCTTGCTCGCGAACCCGACCCGTTTCGGCGTTACCGGGGTATCCGTTCGCGAGCAGGAACTAGGCGTTCCCTCACTCCTACAAGGTGGCTCCAGGCTCCAAAGGGCGAGGAAGTCGTTCTTGCCGGCTGACGCCAAAGTTTCATGCCACTCCGGACAGTCCCCTCTCCCGCTTGCGGGAGAGGGTTAGGGAGAGTGGGTCTAGATCTTGTAGGAGCGAGCTTGCTCGCGAACAGATTCCCTGGCGAGTCCAGCGTGCGTCAGGTTCGCGAGCAAGCTCGCTCCTACAGATTGACTCCAGCATCGCGCTTTGGTGTAGGGCGAATAACGCGCAGCGTTATCCGCCGTCTGGCGACTCGAAACGAATCGCCCGACAGACGCGAACCTTCTGACCTGTCACCCTCACGATCTTTTCCTGTCTTCGATTCCCAGGCCCGGATTGCTCCGTAAGGCACGAGGTATTCGTTCAGGAACCGCCTGACTCATCAACGGCGTTGCGGTCCTACAAGCCGGCTGCTTAGCGTTTCCCTGCCACGGAACAGCCGTGGTCAGGTGTGGAAACCTGGATTGCTACAACCTTCGCCGTAACGGAGATGGCCCGGCCTTTTTGAAGGCCGGGCCGACTCTGGCTGTCTATGGCGGACCGTGTGAGGCGGGCTTCGGCCCGACCGGTCTATGGCTGTAGCATCCCGGTTTCCACCCTTGCACGGTCCGCCTCCCTTCTCGGGATGGTGGCTTTCCAGCTGGACAAGGAGAGACCGCATGACCCCTTCGACGATGTTCCCGGCCAACAATGGCCTGAGCTTCCATACCTTCCAGCGCTACGATCGATTTTTGCGCGGCCTGATGATTGATCGTCAGGCCTGGTTCCCCGCCCGCGACCTCGCGCGCCTGACCAATTCCGATGTGAGCGGTCGCACCACGCGCAAGCTCGACCCTGACCAGTACCGCTGGGAGCGCCTGGTCGGCAGCCGGGAGGACGAACTGCTGGTCAGCGAAAGCGGCCTCTACACGCTGCTGCTCGTGTACTTCTACCACCCGGAAAACCGCAACCTGCGACAGTGGCTGAGCAATGACGTCGTACCGGTCCTGCGCGACGCTCAGTTACCGACGGGCTCTTTCCCCCGCCACGCCTTGCGCGAGGTACAGGGTTACCCGCTGGCAGTGCTCGAATGGCAAGGTAGCGTCTGGCTTCGCTTTGGTGACGCCGCCCGCGTGCTGGAGCGCGACGGCACTGCGTAGGATGGCGTGGAGCGAAGCGATACCCATCGCTGGCAGTCCGTAGGACGAATTACCCGGAGCGGGTTATCCGGCCTACGGATGCCGAGCTTCTGCGAACGCACGTTCGTATGAAAGGGTGACTGTCCAGTACGCCTCTGGCCCAAACTGGCGTAGGACGCCCCCGGCGAGACTTTGTGCACAGCTGTGCGCCTCCGGCATTCTTGGTTCAGAATCAGAAAGATCCTCTGTGTAAATAAGAATACAAAGGAGCCCGACAGAGGCGACGAGGTCGACAAGCCCACCGCCCAACCAGCAAGTGGTGCGTCGAGCGCCCTCAATACGACAGTGGCCAAGCCCAAGGCAGGACAGCATGAAACTGCGGAAAGAAATCGAAAATACCATCCGGGAAGCGCGTGAAGACCGCGCCAACGCGGCGCTCGCGATCTGTGTATTGCTCGAGGAGAAGCTGGGCCTTTCGCAGACCGGGTGGTTCGATGACGACCCGCTTGCGCTGCAAGCCATCGCCGAGTGGAAGGCTTCCGCCATTCCTCAGCAGCAGGAATGAGCGCCCCGAGGGGCAGTTAACCCACGCTTGCTCTGCATGAGCAGAAAAGAAAAAGCCCGGCATTTTGCCGGGCTTTTTGCGTCCTTCTTCAGGCGGAGCTCAAAGCACCCCGAACACCTTCTTCGCCAGGCCGGTGGCCGCGGCAGTCGGGTTCTGGCGAATGGTCTTCTCCTGTTCCGCGATGAGCTTGAACAGGCCGTCCAGCGCTTCCTCGGTCACGTAGTTCTCGATATTCGCGTTCTTCGCATCGACAACGCCGAAGGCGGCAGCCTGGCTGGCGAATGCGTTGTACTGCTTGGCCACGCCGACCTGGTCGGTGGCCTGCTTGATGATCGGCAGGAACTTGGCGCGCAGTTGCTCGCGACTGCTGCGGTTCAGGTAATCGGTGGCGGAATGCTCGCCGCCCTGGAGGATGCCCTTGGCATCGGTCACGCTCATCTTCTTGACCGCATCCACCAGCAGCGCCTGGGCTTGCGGCATGGCAGTCTCGGCGGCCTTGTTCATGCTCGCTTCGAGCTGGTCGACCTGGGCGCCCATGCCGAATTGCTTCATGGTCTTGGCGGCCTTGCCCAGCTTCCCGGGCAGTTCGATGCGCACGGCCGGGTCATTGCTGAAACCGCCAGGTTGGCTGAGCTGCTTCACGGCTACCTGGGCACCCTGGGTCAGCGCATCTTTCAGGCCGCCGGTGGCATCGCTCTGGCTAAGGTCGGAGAGGGACAGGGCAAAGGCATTGAAGGACAGCAGGGCGCCGGCCAGCAGAACGGGGAATCGCAGCATCGATACTTCCTTGGCGAAACACGACGGTTTCGAACCGCCGAGGTGGAGAAGGGAGGGGGGAGATTAACGGAGGATGGCCGCCGGGGAAAACCCGGCGGCGCGGTGAATCAGCGCACGGGATCGACGCGGACGCGCAGCGGCTGAGGATCGCTGCCATCGAGTTTGACGCTGTGGCGCTCGGTGGTGATGAACAGCAGGCGGCCGCCGTCCTCGATGCGCGCACTGATGCTGTAGCTGTGGCCCGGCTTGACCTGGTTGCGGTCGTAATCCAGATGGAACGCCAGCGGCACCTGGCGACCGGGCTCCAACTGTTGCTGGGCGAGGTCGACGGCCGGCGCATCGGCCAGCGATACGTCCTGCAGGCTGACGGTGACCTGGGCAGTGGGCGGCAGGGCGATGCGCTGCAGGTAGAAGACTTCGCCATCCAGCGATGCCTTGTCGCCGGAAGAAGTGGAACTGCAGGCGGCGAGCAGGCCGGTCATCAGTAGCAGGGGAAGGGTTTTCATGGGGGGAGCTCTCCTTGGATCCAGGGCGCGTCAGACCATTGTGGGTGACTTTGGTTTCCGCGCCATGATCTGGGAGAGCGTCGAGTTATTTCACGATGCGTCCGAAGCGGTTCTGGAACATGACCTGATCGCGGCCGTCCGTGAGGTCATACAGCGAGTAGTAGTGGCTGAGTCGTGCGCCACCGTCACGGGTCAGAGGGTCCCAGCTCAGGTTGGCGCGGCGCATGGTGGAACTGCTCATCAGCTCGTCGAAGGGGATTGACACGTAGATGCCCTTGTCGAAGCTGCCCTCGCCGTAGGCCTCCTTGTCCGCCGTGGTCAGCGTGACCCAGGCGCCGAAGCGCACGCCGTTCCTGAACTGGCGGGACAGATCGAGGGTGCCGCCCCAGTCGCGCGCCAGGTAACGGCCGGCACTGACCTGCGCGAGGATGTCCTCGAAACCGGTTTGCCAGTAGAGGGTGACGAAGCCGGTCGCCGTCTGGTAATCGCGCAGGGCGAAGTGCTGATCGAACTCACGCTGGCGCACCAGATCAAGGTTGGCGCCCAATGCCCAGCGTTCGTTCATGGGGCGATACAGCAGTTCGCCGCCCACGCCGGCGTACATGCTTTCCAGATAACCGGCGTAGACCATGCCATAGAGGTCCTGGTCCAGCCGCATGGTCTTGTTCATCTGGAAGGTTTGCAGCATGACGTTGGAGGTTGTCATGTACTCGCGGACATCGGTGCGCACGCGCGGCAGGTTGCTCGGTGCGTCGTAGGTGAAGTTGTCGAAGTTGTTGAACAAGTTGACGCTGAGCAGGCCGTTCGCCCACAGGCTTGGCGTGAAGCGGTATTCGCTGTCGAGGTCGGCTGTGAACTGATAGAGCAGGAAGTCGTTCGGCCCGCCGACGCTCTGGTTGTAGCCGAGGCCGACGTTGTAGCTGAACGGATCGGGTTTCTGTTGGTACAGCACCTGTTCCTGCTGCGGCAGCGGTACGTTCTGTTCGGTCGCACGGCGCAGGTCTTCCAGCGGCCGTTCCTGATTGACCACGTCCTCGAACAGTCGACGCGGCACGCTGGTTTCGACGATGGGCTGGCCATAGCGCGTGTCGACGACGGTAAACCACTGGGCTTCCTGGTCGGTGCTGTTATCCAGGATGCGTGCCGTACGCCCCACCGCTTCGGGTGGATAGAGATAGCGGGTCTGCTCGCCGTACACCACGACTTCGTGGTCCTTCTGCGTAATGCGCTCGACCTTGTAGCCGGCGTTTGTTTCCAGGCGATGGGAGACCTCGGCCCAGTCGGTTGTGCCGCCTGGTTTCTGCTCCACTCGCTGTGCCAAGGTTTCGGGAGCGGGGTCGCTCACTTTCGCTGGGGCCTTGCGGGTAGCGAAGTTGGTGTGCAAGGTGATGCCGAACATGGCGGTGTTGCCGCGCTCGAAGGCGGCCGTCAGGTCGATCGAATCGCTTGCCTTGAAGACCAGGCCGATGTTGAACGGCGAGTCCTGCTTCTGTGGGTTGTCGAGTGGTTCGTGCTGGTAGTCGTTGCCGTCGTATTCGAGCTTGAAGGACAGCGGTTTCCAGGGCGTCTGCCAGTTGATGCCGCCGAAGAGGGAAGGGCGGCCACGGAAGTAGCTATTGGAACTCAGTTCCCCGGTACCCTTGGACTGGGGCCGCGTATTGAATCGGTCATCGATCCAGCCGAGCGGATTGTCCAGCTCGCCCCGGTTGCCGATGTAACCCCAGGCAAGTCCCAGGCTGAAGTCGAGATCACCGACGCGCTTGTTGCCAACAAAGTACTCGCTGGAGAACAGGCCGGTACCGCCAATATCTCGACCACCCAAGGCAATCTCGGGCACCCAGCGGCTTTCCTGCAGCAGGCGGAATTTGACGTCAAAGGCTTTGTCCTTGTAACTCTGGTTGCCGCTCTCGTCTGCAGATCCATATTTGCGGTTGCTGATTGCGGTATAGCGGAACGTACCCTCCATCCAGTCGAACGGCTGCAGTGAAAAGCTGTAGCGCGAGTAGGGATCGGTCCGGTTGGCATTGACGCTGATCTCACCGGCCGGCGCCATGCGCGCGGTTGGCGTCTGCAACAGGCCGATGCCACCGAAGTCGTTCAGCGTATAGCGCGGTTCAGCGAAGGTCAGGTTGGCGCCTACCAGCAGCAGGTAAAGGCCGTGGCGGCTGTTCATGGCGATCCCATGGGTAAAGGCTGAGTGGCGAAGAACCGGGCCAGTTCCTGATTCAGGTCCGGGGCTATCGACTGCACACGCCCGGCATCCAGCGGGATCAGCACGATGGCGCCGGGCGCCGGGGGCTCGGCGTCCTCGCGATTCCACAGGGCGATACCCAACCGGGAAACCTGTCCGTCAGGCTGAATCAGATAGAGGTAATCCGGGTCGGCCTCCGCCAGGGCAGGGCAGTGTTGTGCATATCGGTAGGCCTGTTGTAGAGGCGCAAATGACAGCTTGCAGTCGTTCGAGACCGCACCGGTGACGCGAATACTGTCGGGCCGCGGCGGGAAGATCAGTCGGTCGCCGCCCTGCAGCTTGGGCGAATGGGCGGCGCTCAGTTCGACGGCCAATGGGTCGAGTCGGTAAAGGCGCCGCCCGGTGACCGGAAGTCGGGCCACCTGCTCGTTCAGTTGCCGGGCTGCATTGGCCATCCCCGGCTCGTTCTGAAGCATGGCGAGACGTTGGAGCTGGATCAGGTCGAACAGGACGCCCGCTTTCAGTCGTTGTTGTTCCTGCTTCAGGCTGTCGCGCTGCCAGGACGCACCAAACCAGTAGCTCAGCGGGTCTATCCGCAGTTGACCCATCAGGTCGCCCAGGCGCAGGCCTTCGACAATTTCCTTTTCTCCCGGAGAGGGGACTGCGCCGAGCACCTCGATGCGAGGGTTGGCAAATAGTGTGTTGCCGAGCGTGAGGCCCAGCAGCAGACAGCCGATCCGCGCAAGGCTCATTGTTGCCCCCGCAGTGGTCGCAGTTGGGTGAGCGTGACGCTCAGGCTCGGCGTGACCTGCTGGCGACTTTGCAGGATGAAGCCATCCTGCGGGTCGACCCAGTAGTGGTTGGTCGAAGACATGCCCGCAACCGGGGAGGCCAGTGATTCGTCGACACGCAGCAGGGCGTGGTCCTGGTCCAGAATGCGCACAGTCTCGACGCCGGCTTGGTGGAAGGTGCCCCTGAGGGGAACATCGAACTGAGCGTTTGAGCCGAGATCAATCCAGCGCTGGCTTGGCTGCCCGTCTGCAATGCGCTGCAACCCGAGAGGAAAGGGGGAGTCATGGGCCAGTCGCGTCCCAAGAAGATCCTCCGGGAAGCCCAGGGTGCGTACGATCACGCCGTCCTCGAGTAACAACAACTGATTGGAGTTGGCCCGCCAGTACTGCAGCTTGCCCTGCACGCGCACCAGCGCCATCACCGCCGAGCCGTATTCGGTTGTCACCTGGATCTGGTAATAGGGCAGCGCATCGACCTGGGCTTGTGTGACCTCCAGGGAGGCCGGGCCATGAAGGCTGGCGCCCAGGGTGTTCAGGGAGCCTTGCATCAAGGGGTTGCAGCCACTCAGTGACGCGGCCAATGCGGCCAGCGCGATCAGGCGGAGGGCGATCATGACCACGTATCAGTTGTTGTTGAGGTTGTGCTGGACGGTCGAACCTGTGCCGATAATGCCGGCCGAGGGAACGAGCTGGCTGATCAGGCGATTCCAGCGGGTCACTCCGGCTGGGCCGACGTAGACCACGTCCTGGGGGCGCAGCTGGAACTGCCGGGCGAGGATGAACGCAGTTGGTGAATTGGCGTCGAGCTGGAAGACCTTGGCGCGTTCGGTTTCCAGGTTCTCCACGCCGCGAATGACGTAGACGGCCTTGCCGTTGGAGGTGGTCTGGTTGAGACCGCCGACACTGCCCAGTGCGTCGGCCAGGTTCATTTCGCGGGTCTTGAAAGTCAGGGCGCGCGGTGCGTTGACCTCGCCCATCAGGTAGACCTTCTTGCGGTCGTTGTAGGGCAGGTAGATGCGGTCGCCGTCCTTCAGGCTCAGGTTGTACAGGTCGGTTCCCTCGGCGGTGTTCAAGGCATCCAGGTTGAGCTGGAAGACTTCTCCGTCCCGAGTGAGCGTCAGGCCGGCAAGGTCGGCGTTGAGCGAGTCCACTTCAGCGGTGCCAATGGCCTCCATCAGCGTCAGGGGGGTGGTGGTGATGGGCTGCTGGCCCGCCTTGACGAAGGCGCCATTAAGTACCACTCGCTGGCTGGCGAAACGCAGGATGGCAATGTCCACCTGCGGCTCTTCGACATAGGCCGAAAGCGCCTCACTGATGGTCGCGCGGACGTCCTCGATGGTGCGCCCGCCTACTCGAACCGTGCCGATGTAGGGATAGAAGAGGGTGCCGTCCGGTCGGACCAGGCGTCCGTTGGCATCGGTTTGCTGCTGCTGCCCCGCTGGCGAGGTCAACTCGGGGTGATCCCAGACCGTGATGTAGAGCAGGTCACCCGCGCCAATGCGATAGCTTTCCGGGCGGTAGTCGGTCAGCTTTACCGGGACGGCACCCTGAGGTTGCGTCGCGGCTTCTACCGCCAGCAGTTTGGGAGTGATCTGTACCAGTTCGACACGGCTGGACTCGGCAGAGTCGTCCTGCAATAACCGTCCGGTATCGAGGTTCTGACCAGGGGAGAACATGCATCCCTGGAGTGCAAAGGCGGACAGGAACGCGATAGATAAGGGACGGAGCATGGGCTGGTTACACATGGAAGATGATGGGATTGACGCGGGAGATGGCCGACGCCGGTTTTCCTGGGCATAAGAGGACGGCCGAGAGGCTGCGCAGGGTAGCAATCAGGTCTGATAAGGGATGTAGGAAAAGGATGGCGATGCGGGACAGGAAATTCGCTAACTGACAGCGAGTTTGACTAGTAAGCGTTCTGGTGGACGAAGCCCTTGAATAGCGTCAGGAATACGATCTTCAGGTCCCACCACAGCGACCAGTTGTTGATGTAGGCCAAGTCAAACTCGACGCGCTTCTGCATCTTCTCCAGCGTGTCCGTCTCCCCACGCCAACCATTCACCTGGGCCCAGCCAGTGATACCTGGCTTGACCTTGTGACGCAGCATGTAGCTGCTGATCTGCCCGCGATACTCTTCGTTGTGCGCAATGGCATGGGGGCGTGGGCCGACGATGGACATATCGCCCAGCAATACGTTGATGAATTGCGGCAGTTCGTCCAGCGAGGTTCGGCGCAGGAAGGATCCAACTGGGGTGATGCGATTGTCGTTGCGTGTGGCCTGGGTGACTCTCGCGCCGTTCTCCATGACCCGCATGCTGCGGAACTTCCACACTTCTATCGAACGGCCATCGATGCCGTAGCGCTTCTGCTTGAAGAAGATCGGGCCGGGCGACGTGAGTTTTACCGCAACGGATATCAGCAACATCGGGACGGCGATGAGGCAGAGAATCAACGAAGACAGCACGATGTCTTCCAGGCGCTTTACCCATGCGCCGGCTCCCACCATGGGACTGTCGAAGATGCTGATGGTTGGAATGCCGTCGATGTTCTGTGAGCGGGCATGAAGCAGGTTGAAGACGAAAACATCGGGGACGATATAGACGGAGGTCGTGGTATCGCTCAGTTGCTCCACCAACCATCTGATTCGTGTTTCGCTGCGCGTGGGGAGCGTAATGTAGACACGATCCAGCTTGCCCGTACGAGCCTGTTCGACCAGGTGTTCCAGCGTGCCGGAAATAGGCAGTTTCACATTGCCAGTGCCCAGGCTAACGGGGGCGTGAAGCTTGTCATCGAAGAAGCCGACCAGTTCCAGCCCCATCCAGGGGGCGCTGGCAATGCTGGTTGCCAAGCGCTGCCCCAACGTGCCTGCGCCGGCAATGGCAACCGAGCGAGTGTTAAAGCCGCGACGGCGAAGCGCATGCAGGCCTGAGCGCAATAGCACGCGGTAACCGCACAAGCCGCCGAGTACCAGTGAGAACCACTGTATCTGACCTTTCCCGCTGAGCACGGTGATCTCTGGACTGAGGTAGTCGGCAACCGCAACGCCGGCAAAGCTGATTGCCCAGACACCACCAACCTTCTGTATCTCCTCGCGAATTCGTTCACCCCGCCATGAGACATAGAGTTGCCCGAAATCACTGAGTAGATAGAAGATGACCAGGGCAAACAAAGTTGCGATGACGGTTGAGTAATTCCACTGTGCTCTATCGATGGCGATGACCACGCTCATGCCGAGACAGATGACGCCGAGGTCAAGCAGCTTCTGCAGGATGGAAATAGTGGCTTGATGGGGGCGGAGGATTCTGCGTTC
>NZ_SWDV01000005.1 GCF_005877905.1 Pseudomonas nicosulfuronedens
CGCAACGTCGCTGGCATCCGTGATGTGACCGAATCGCTGTCGAGCCAGGCGCAGGAGTCGGCGCAGGTCAGCCAGTCGCTGAACAAGCTGGCCAACCATCAGCAGGGGTTGATGGATCAGTTCAGGGTCTAGAGGTCTTCCCAAGGCGTGTCAGAGACTCGTCTTCACTTCGGGGAAGATCCCGTTCGCGGGGAGCCAGCCCCATGAGACAGAATTCCTGCACCATTTGTCTCCTGCGGGCGCGGGTCTCGGTAGATGCCGGAGAGGGAACTTCGGTTTCTGCGCGATAACGCGACTGCAAGCAGGCATCGGCTTCGGCGCCCGATAGAGTCTGCGCGGAATGTCTGATTGCTGCGCAGATGGCAATGACTGAGATCACGAGCAGTAACAGCGCTCCTGCCCAGTTCATGGGCAGCTCCTCGCGCGGGAGTGAACAAGCACATCGAGAACCATTGCATTCCCTCGATACCGATGGCCAATCGCACAGAAGCTGGCCGTTTCAGAAGGGGGGCAATGTTCCTCTCCGGGTCTCAGTACCTCTATCGGCCGGAAGCGATCAAGTAGTCAGAGGGTTCCGATAATAGGCGCTCCGATACAGCAGTTTCATTGCGCGATCGATTTACGGGGCAACTCCACCTCAACCCTCAGCCCACCCAACTCGCTGGCCTCCAACTTCAGGCTACCGCCACAGGCCGCTGCGATATCCCGCGCGATGCCCAGGCCCAGGCCATGTCCGGCCACCTGCTCATCCAGCCGCGTACCACGCTCCAGCACACTGTCACGCTGGTCCTCGGCAATGCCGGGACCATCGTCGTCCACGCACAACCGATAGGCGTCAGCGCCCTTCTCCACCGTCAGCCGCACCTGGGCATCGGCCCATTTGCAGGCGTTGTCCAGCAGGTTGCCGAGCATCTCCAGCAGGTCCTCCCGGTCATACGGCAGGCGCGTAGCGGGCGGTGCCTGCCAGTCGATGGCCAGGTGGTCGCCGTGAATGAGCTTGAGCATGTCGCACAGGCTCGGCAGCTCGGCATCGCAATCGAAGTGGGCACCGGGCAAGGCTTCGCCCACCAGCCGCGCACGCCCCAGCTCGCGGGCCAGGCGCTGCTCGATCTGCTCCAGTTGCTCCCGCAACACGCGGCGTAACTCTGGGTGATCGCGCAATTCCTCGCGGTCGGCAAGGCTGATCAGCACGGCCAGCGGCGTTTTCAGCGCATGGCCGAGATTGCCCAGCGCATTGCGCGAGCGACGCAGGGTGTCCTCGGTGTGCTGCAGCAGGTGGTTGGTCTGCTCCACCAGCGGCTCCAGTTCGCGTGGCACCTGGCGATCCAACTGGCTGCGCTGGCCCTCCTGCAACTGCGCAATCTGCTGGCGCACCCGCTCCAGCGGGCGCAGGGCACGGCGCACGGTGAAGCCCTGGAATATCAGGATCAACAACAAGGCCAGCGCACCAGCACCCAGACCAATATTGCGCAAGCGGTTGAAGCTCTTGAGGACGGGCGTGTAGTCCTGCGCAACCACGATGCTGAGCTTCTTGCCGTAGCGTTTGTAGTCACCGCGATAGACCAGCAGGCGCTGACCTTCCGGACCTTTCTCCAGCGCCTTGGCCAGCCCCTTGTGCGAGGGCAATTTCAGCTCGTTGTCCCACAGCGACCGCGAACGCCAGGTCTGGTCATCGAAGCGGATGACAAAGTAACGCCCGGAGAACAGCCGCTCATAGGCCGCGTCGACACGCTGACCATCCAGCTGCAGCCCTGCAGGGCCGCGGGTAATCCCTACCAGCAGGCTTTCCGCTTCGTCCTGCAGCCCGTTCACCAGATAGCGCCGCAACCCCTGGTCGAACAGCCAGAGGCCTGCCTGCGCCAGCGCCAGGCCGACCACCACCAGCACCACGCCGAGCCCGATTCCGAGCCGGCGCTGGATCGATATCAACGGGCGGCTCCATTGCCGGTGAAACGGTAGCCCTGGCCACGGCGGGTCTCGATGATTTCGCGGCCCAGCTTGCGGCGCAGGTGGTTGATATGCACCTCGATGACGTTGGAATCGCGCTCGGTCTCGCCGTCATACAGGTGCTCGGCCAGGTGCGATTTCGACAGCAGCTGGCCGGGGTGCAGCATGAAGTAACGCAGCAGACGGAACTCAGCGGACGTCAGGTCGACCTCCTTGCCGCCCTGCTGTACGCATTGGCGTGACTCGTCCAGGCTCAGGCCGGCCACTTCCAGCTGGCTCTGGTTGGCCAGCCCGCGGGCACGGCGCAGCAGCGCCTGGATGCGCAGCAAAAGTTCTTCGGGATGGAATGGCTTGGTCAGGTAGTCATCGGCGCCGGCCTTCAGGCCATCGATGCGCTCGGCCCAGGAGCCCCGCGCGGTAAGGATCAGCACCGGGACCGAAAGCCCCATGCTGCGCCACTCCTGAAGCACTTCCAGACCAGGGCGGCCCGGCAGCCCGAGGTCGAGGATCACCAGGTCATAAGGCTCACTGGCGCCCTGCACGGCGGCGTCGCGGCCGTCGGCGAGCCAGTCCACCGCATAGCCCTGGCGGGTCAGGGTCGCCATCAGCTCATCGGCCAGGGGTACGTGGTCTTCCACCAGCAGCAGGCGCATCAGTCGTCTTCCTTATCCTTGAGGATGCGGCCATCGCGGGCATCCAGTTCCAGTTCGCGCACCACACCGTCAACGGTCAGCAACTCCACTTCGTAAATGTAGTTGCCGTGCTCCTTCTCCAGTTCAGCTTCCAGCAGGCGAGAGCCAGGGTAGCGGCTCAGCGCGGCGGGGAGGATTTCCTCGAAGGGGCGGATCACCCCTTCCTTGCTCAGGCGCAGGGCTTCGTCCTGGCTCAGGTCATGGGCCTGCGCAACGCCGGCAATGGCGGCGAGCGCCAGGCCGAGCAGCGCTGCGCGCGGCAGAACGGTCTTCATCAGTCATCCTGGTGATCGGTGAGGACTTCGCCGGTGACCGCATCCAGCTCGACATCCCATTTGACGCCCTGGGCGTCCTTGATGTCGACCTTGTACAGGTAGCGGCCATGCTCCAGCTCAAGTTCGCTATCGTACACCGAACCGCCGGCATGCTTGATCAGCGCCGTACGGTTGAGCTCCTCGAAGTGGCGGATAGTGCCGGCATCGCGCAGACGCAGCGCCTCGTCGGGGCCAATGTCGTGGGCCGTGGCGACGCCCGCTCCTAACAGCAGGGCTGTCAGAGCGGTCAGGGTCAGCAGCCATTTCATGTGCTTATCTCCGTAGGAATTTCACGACTGTCAGACTAAGACGAGGGACTTAATTCAAGCTGAATCTGAAAGACACATTCAGCCCCTGAAGTATCCTTGTTTCCCCCCTCCAGGCTCTATAATCGCGGCCTGCCACAGCGAGGCCCGCATGACCGCCATCCAGATCAAGACCCCCGCCCTCACCCTCAAGGCCGGTAGCCGCGCACTTCAGCGCATCCGCGAACAGGGACTCAGCCCCGACGATGTCGGCATCCTGCCTGGCGCCGCCGGAGGTCCGAAGGCGTTAGGCATCCAGGGCCTGGACCTCGCCCTGTTCGGTGAATGGCTGCCGCGCGCACCGCGCGAGCGCTCGCTGATCGGTGCCTCCATCGGCTCCTGGCGCTTCGCCAGCGCCTGCCTGCCCGATCCCGCCGCAGGCATCCGTCGCCTGGGCGAGCTCTACACCCAGCAGCGTTTCGCCCGCAACGCGAGCATCAGTGACGTGTCGAAGAGTTGCGCGAAGATGCTCGACGACCTGCTTGATGGCCACGACGCCAGTGTGCTGGACAACCCCTGGTACCGCCTCAACGTGGTGGTGGTGAAGAGCCACGGCCGCCTCGCGCAGGATGGCAAGGCCAACCTCGGTCTGGGCCTGGGCGCGGTGATCCGCGACAACCTGGTCGGCCGCCGGCACCTGCACCGGCACTTCGAACGATTGATCATCCACGACGCCCGCCGTGCACCACCGCTGGAAGCGCTATCGGACTTTCCCTCGCGCTACCTGCACCTGGACCTGGCCAACCTGCGCCACGCCCTGCTCGCCTCCGGCTCCATCCCCATGGTCATGGAAGGCGTGCGCGACATCCCCGGCGCCGGTCCCGGCACCTACCGCGACGGCGGCCTGCTGGACTACCACCTGGACCTGCCCTACCAGCCCGAAGGCGTGGTGCTCTACCCGCACTTCACCGACAAGGTCATCCCCGGCTGGTTCGACAAGGGTCTGCCCTGGCGCCGCGGCGACGCCGGCCGCCTGCAGGACGTACTGTTGCTGGCGCCGTCGAAGGAATACCTGGCACAGCTGCCGCACAACAAGCTGCCGGACCGCAAGGACTTCCACCGTTACATTGGCGATGACGCAGGCCGCGAGCGCTACTGGCGCAAGGCGATGGACGAGAGCCGGCGGATGGGCGACGAGTTCCTTGAACTGGTAGACAGCGGCCGTCTCGGCGAACGCCTGCAGCCGCTGACATAATCGACGGCTTCACGCATCCGGCAAGGAATCGCCATGTCTCACTCTCGGAAGCTCCCCTCGCTGCTGGTATCCCTCCTGTTCATCGGCACAGAAGCGCAAGCCGCCATCGACGCCAAGGCGCAGCAGGAAATCAGCCAGTTGCTGGGCTTCGTCGAACACAGCGGCTGCCAGTTCATTCGCAACGGCAGCGAGTACCCGGCTGCCGAGGCGCGCAAGCACCTGCAGAAGAAGCTGGACTACCTGGAAAACAAGGATCTGGTGAGCAGCGCGGAAGACTTCATCGAGCGTGCCGCGACCAAGAGCAGCATGAGTGGCCAGCGTTACCAGGTGGATTGCCCGACGGGCAAACAGGACGCCAGCACCTGGCTGCGTGACGAACTCAAGCGGCTGCGTGAGGGGCAGTAAGGCGAGGCATGAATCGCGGACAAGGGCTCCTGCTGGAGCTAGCCATGCCCGCGATCAGCCTCCATCTGGCGGCTTCACAGGGATACGCTGATCAGCCCGGCTGTCCATCCACCCGCGGCTTCCAGAACATCGGCCCGTAATGCCAGGCGAACATCAGGAAAGCCACCACCCAGCAGGCGGCCGCGATGCTCAGGCCTTCCAGCGGCCACCACATCACCAGCAGCACCCGTGCGACAACACCCAGGTTGAGCAGCGCGAAGGCCCAGGACATTACCTTCGGCGGTTGCAGCGGCCGACCGGTATGGCCAAGGCTCACCCGCGCGACCATCGCCAGGATCAGCCCGCCGACGCCACCGACGGTGAGCGCGTGGATCGCCAGGCTGACGTTGAAGCTCGGCCAGAAGTTCCACAGCGCCATGCCTGCCGGGGCCAGCAGCATCCACAAGTAGGCCAGGTGCAGCGACCAGAGCAGCGGCACGCCCCAGTAATCCTTGTCGTACCAGCGCCACAGGCGAATCAGGTGGCCTACGGCGAGCGCGGCAAACAGCAAACCCGCCAGCGGGTGCGGAGTCAGGCCGATGCCGGCGGCGCTCAGTACCGCCACCAGCATCGTGCCGCCCAGCAGGGCATTGTCCAGCCAGTTCCAGGCCGGCACCTGAGCAGTGCGGCCCAGCCCACGCTGGGTGAAAAAGGGAATCACGCGGCCGCCGATCAGGCCCATCAGCGCCGCCACCAGCCACAACGCACCCAGTGCACCGCCACGTTGCCAGGCATCGTTGCCGGCCCAGATGCCAGCCATCACCAGCGCATCGGCGAGTGTCAGCAGGCTCAGCACCGCGATGATCGGGTAGTTACGCTTCTGCCGCACCTGCCATAGGCTGCGGCCGATGAAGAAGGCCAGCGCCGGCATGAACGCCAGCTCCAGCACGGTGACCAGCCACAGCGGCACCCCCACGAGCCAACCAATCCGCGCCGCCAGCCAGACCAGTGACAGCACCATCAGCGGCTTGCCGCTGACGCCAGGGCGACCGGTCCAGGTCTGCACCGCGGTCAGCAGGAATCCGGCGATGATCGCCGCCGCGAAGCCGAACAGCATTTCATGGCGGTGCCAGGCCAGCCACCCACCCAATGGTTGCCACGCGGGCAACAGGCCAAGAAGCACAGCCGCCCAGGCTGCGATGGCGATCAGCGCGAACACCGCGCCACCCAGGAAGAACGGACGGAAGCCCAGGCGCCACAGGGGCGCAATGGTCAGCAGAGCCTTTCGATCAACCAGTAACACAGCAAGCCTCCCAGCCTTCCTTGCGCATCTGATGTTGGGCCACCAGCCGCAGCACGTAGCCCAGCTTCAATAATGTCGGGCCGAGGATGGTGAAGGCATGCGCTGCGACAACGCTTTGCAGGTTCAGATGCCCATCGACGAAATAGGCTCCCACGATTCCCAGCAGCAGTAAGACGAGCCCGCCGGTCAGCAGCGACCAGGACATCGACAGATTACGTTGCGGGCAAGCGAAAAGACTTTCCATCACACACCTCCTCGGGTTGCGCCGACCCGCCATCGGGCCGGCGTTCAGGTTCAGGCCTCCAGCGCGCTGGCCGGGCCGAAGAACTCGTAGTGGGATTGCTGCTCGGGCACGCCGATCTCGCGCAGGTGGCGTTTCACCTGAGACATGAACGGTTTGGGACCGAGGAAGTAGGCGTCCAGGTCGCGGTCCTTTGGCAGCCAGTCAGCCAGCAGCTCGCGGCTGAGGAAGCCTTCGACGTGGGAAGCGTCCTGCGCGCGCGGCTCGCTGTAGCAGAAGTAGTGCTTGAGCTGCGGATGAACGTCGGATTGCGCCTCGACCCACTCGCGGAATGCGTGCACACCGCCGTGGCGGGCACAGTGGATGAAGTGAACCTCACGACCGGATTCCAGCGCCGGCTTCAGCATGGCCAGTGCCGGGGTGATGCCGACACCGGCGGTGATCAGGGCCAGGGGCTTGTCGCCACCGCGCAGGACGAAATCGCCCGCCGGCGGGAACAGGTCCAGCTCATCGCCCACCTGCAGGTGATCGTGCAGATAGTTGGAAACCTTGCCTTCGGGCTCGCGCTTCACGCTGATGCGGTACTCACGGCCATTGGGCGCGTCGGACAGGGAGTAAGTGCGGCGCACCTCTTCCCCATCGATGTCGAGAGACAGGCCGATGTACTGGCCGGGCTGGAAGTCCAGCAGCGGCTCGCCATCCAGAGGCTGGAAGTAGAAGGAGGTGATTTCCTCGCTCTCAGCTTCCTTACGCACGATGCGGAAGCGCCGGGCGCCACGCCAACCGCCGAGTTGCTCGGCGTTCTGCTGGTAAACGGACTCCTCGGCGCCGATCAGGATATCGGCCAGCTGGCCGTAGGCGGCGGCCCAGGCATCGATCACTTCCTGGGTAGCAATCTCCTCGCCCAGTACTTCACGGATCGCACGCAGCAGGCAGCTGCCGACGATCGGGTAGTGTTCCGGCTGGATCTGCAGGGCGACGTGCTTGTTGACGATCTTCGCCACCAGCGGGCCGAGCTGTTCCAGCTCATCGATGTGGCGGGCGTACATCAGCACACCGTTGGCCAGCGCGCGAGGCTGGTCGCCGGAGGCCTGGTGCGCCTGGTTGAACAGCGGACGAACTTCCGGGTACTCGCTGAGCATCATCTTGTAGAAGTGCTGGGTCAGGGTCTCTCCGCCGGTCTCCAGCAGCGGGACGGTGGCCTTGACCAGGGTACGGTGTTCGTTGGACAGCATCTGGATCTCCTCAGGTTGGCCAGGCGGTGAATGGGGTCGCCTGTGCTCTCTGCCTCAGGTATTTCAGGAAGCGTGCCAACCCTGCAGCCCAGTAATCACGGGACCTTTCATGGGAAAAGAGTCATAATGACCTCCACTGATCAGCGTCATAATGACAACATAGAGGTCAAAATGACTCGAAACCCACTACTTGCCACCCTGCTCCCGCTGGTTGCCGACCTATCCCGCGAGCTGCCGGAAAGTGAACGCTATCGCCGCCTGCTGGAAGCCCTGCGCGGCCTGCTACCGTGCGACGCCACCGCCTTGCTGCGCCTGGAAGGCGACCAACTGGTGCCGCTGGCAGTCGATGGCTTGAGCCAGGACACCCTCGGCCGTCGCTTCAAGATCAGCGAGCATCCACGCCTGCGTGCCCTCATCGAGCATCCCGGTCCAACGCATTTCGCCGCCGACTGCGGCCTGCCCGACCCCTATGACGGGCTGGTGGAGGGTTTGCACGGCCATCTGGAGGTTCATGACTGCCTGGGCTGCCCGCTGCTGGTCGACGAACAGCCCTGGGGCCTGCTGACCCTGGACGCGCTGGACCCGGAACGCTTCTCCACCAGCGACCTGGACAACCTCGAAGCCTTCGCCAGCCTGGCCGCCGCCACGGTGAAGGCCAACCAGCGCATGACCGACCTGGCCCAGCGCGCCGATCACGAGCAGCAGCGCGCCGACGCCTACCAGCGCGCCTCCGGCGACCAGCCCAGGGAGCTGATCGGCCAGAGCAGGTCGCACCAGGCGCTGATGAAAGAAATCCAGGTGGTGGCCGGCAGCGACCTGAGCGTGCTGATCACCGGCGAAACCGGCGTCGGCAAGGAACTGGTCGCCCAATCCATCCACGCCAATTCGCTGCGGCGCACCCAGCCGCTGATCAGCCTGAACTGTGCGGCGCTGCCGGAAACCCTGGTGGAAAGCGAGCTCTTCGGCCACGTCCGTGGCGCCTTCTCCGGCGCGGTGGGCGAACGACACGGCAAGTTCGAACTGGCCGACGGCGGCACCCTGTTCCTCGACGAAGTGGGCGAACTGCCACTGGCGATCCAGGCCAAGTTGCTGCGCGTGCTGCAGAGCGGTCAATTGCAGCGTCTGGGCTCGGACCGCGAACACCATGTGGATGTGCGCCTGATCGCCGCCACCAACCGTGACCTCGCCGAGGAAGTCCGTGCCGGTCGCTTCCGCGCCGACCTCTACCACCGTCTGAGCGTCTACCCGCTGCGCGTTCCGCCCCTGCGCGAGCGCGGCAACGATGTGTTGCTGCTGGCCGGCTACTTCCTCGAGCAGAACCGCCCGCGCCTGGGGCTGCGCAGCCTGCGCCTGACCCGCGAAGCCCAGGCCGCGCTGGTCGACTACGCCTGGCCGGGCAACGTGCGCGAGCTGGAGCACCTGATCGGCCGGGCTTCCCTCAAGGCACTGGCAAACCACTCGCAGCGCTCGCGCATCCTCAGCCTGGGCGTCGATGATCTCACCCTGAACGCCCTGCACAAGGGCGCGCCCGATGCCGAAGCGAGCCCAGCCGACAACGGCACCGATGCTGAACTGGCCGGCGAACTGCGCCCGGCGGTGGACGCCTTCCAGCGCCGGATGATCAGCCAGAGCCTGGAGCGCCACGAAGGCAACTGGGCTGCCGTGGCCCGCGAGATGGGCCTGGACCGTGCCAACCTCAACCGCCTGGCAAGACGCCTGGCGGTCAAGTGAGCCGCTGGCCGGATCGGCCGGTCCGGCGGGTGCGATGGTGATAGACTATGCGCCCATTTTCCGGCCGGCCCGTTCCAGGGCCGGCGATCGTCACAGAGCACGCTACTTTGGAATTGTTCAAGGAATTCACCTTCGAGTCGGCCCACCGCCTGCCCCATGTTCCCGCCGGGCACCAGTGCGGGCGCCTGCATGGCCACTCCTTCCGGGCCGCCATCTACATCGAGGGCGAGGTCGATCCGCATACCGGCTGGATTCGTGATTTCGCCGAGATCAAGCAGATCTTCAAGCCGATCTACGACCAGCTCGACCACAACTACCTGAACGACATTCCCGGCCTGGAAAACCCCACCAGCGAGAACCTCTGCCGCTGGATCTGGCAACAGCTCAAGCCGCTGCTGCCGGAGCTGTCCAAGGTCCGCGTGCACGAGACCTGCACCAGCGGCTGCGAATACCGTGGCGACTGATGTGCAATGAAACAAAAAAGCCGGCTGATGCCGGCTTTTTTGTTTCAGAACAACCCCATCTGCCGGTCGACCAGCGCGCTGAAGTCATCGTCCACGAAGGGCAGGATGGCGTCGGCAATCGGCTGCAGCTGTCGGCTGACGTAGTGATCGTAATCGATCGGTGAACCCAGCGTTTCCAGCGGTTCCGGGCCGTTGACCGTGATGACGTAGCTGATCCAGCCACCGCGCTGGTATTGGCGCGGGCGGCCCTGGCGTTCGTTGTAGTCGTCGGCAATGCGCGCGGCGCGCACGTGGGGCGGCACGTTTCGTTCATAGTCGCCGAGTTGGCGGCGTAGACGTTTACGGAAGATCAGCAGGTCATCCTGCTCGCCGGCCAACGTGCGGTTTACATAGTCGCGTACGTAATCCCGGTACGGCTGGCGCTGGAAGATGCGCAGGTACAGCTCCTGCTGGAACTGCTGGGCCAGCGGCGACCAGTCGGTGCGCACGGTTTCCAGGCCCTTGAAGACCATTTCGTCACTGCCGTCGGCGCGCCGCACCAGGCCCGCGTAGCGCTTCTTGCTGCCCTCTTCCGCCCCTCGGATGGTCGGCATCAGGAAACGCCGGAAGTGCCGCTCGAACTGGATCTCCAGCGCGCTCTCCAGCCCGTATTCCTCGCGCAGGTGTTCGACCCACCACCGGTTGACGTGGCTGACCAGCGCACGACCGATTCCGGCCGCCTCTTCCTCGTCGTGGGCGCGGCCGAGCCAGACGAAGGTGGAATCGGTGTCGCCGTAGATCACCCGGTGCCCCTGCCCTTCGATCAGCTCGCGGGTGCGCCGCATGATCTCGTGGCCGCGCATGGTGATGGACGAGGCCAGGCGCGGATCGAAGAAGCGGCAGCCGCTGGAACCCAGCACGCCGTAGAAGGCGTTCATGATGATCTTCAGGGCCTGGGACAGCGGCGCGTTGCCGTCGCGCTTGGCGGCGTCGCGACCCTGCCAGACGCGCTCGACGATGGCGGGCAGGCAGTGCTGGGTCCGCGAGAAACGGCCACCACGGAAGCCGGGAATCGACGCCTCGTCGGACGGGTCGCTCAAGCCTTCCACCAAGCCCACCGGGTCGATCAGGAAGGTGCGGATGATCGACGGGTACAGGCTCTTGTAGTCCAGCACCAGCACCGACTCATAGAGCCCCGGCCGAGAATCCATGACGAACCCGCCCGGGCTGGCCTCCGGGGCCTTGCCGCCCAGGTTCGGGGCAACGTAGCCCAACCGGTGCATCGGCGGCAGGTACAAATGCGTGAAGGCCGCCACCGAACCACCGCTGCGATCCGCCGGCAGCCCGGTGACGCTGGCGCGTTCGAGCAGGAAGTCGAGGATGCGGGTCTTCTCGAAGATCCGAGTGACCAGCTCGCAGTCCTTGAGGTTGTACTTCGCCAGCGCCGGCTTGTCCTCGGCGAAACGGCGGTCGATCTCGGCCATGCGGTCGTAGGGGTTGTCGATGGACTTGCCCTCGCCCAGCAGCTGCTGCGAGACGCTCTCCAGGCTGAACGAGGGGAAGCTCCAGAATGCCGAGCGCAGTGCCTCGATGCCGTCGATGATCAGCCGGCCCGCTGCCGCTGCGAAGTAGTGGTTGCTGGTGGCGTGCTGCCGCCACCCCATCTCGTCGCCGCCACGGCCCAGCCGCAGCGGGATTTCGAGGCGCTTGGAGTGCTCCTGCAGCACCCGCAGGTCGAACTGCACCAGGTTCCAGCCGATAATGGCGTCGGGGTCGTGCTCGGCCAACCATTGGTTCAGGCGTTCCAGCAGCTGAGCCCGGCTGTCGCAGTACTCCAGCTCGAAATCGCGCTCCCCGTCGACGCCGTTGGCTGGGCCAAGCATGTAGACCTGGCGCTGGCCGCAGCCCTCCAGGGCGATGGAATAGAGGTCGCCACGGATGTTGGTTTCGATGTCCAGCGAGACCAGCCGCAGCTTCGGCCGGTAATCCGGATCGGGGCGCAGTTGCGCCGTGAGGGTGCTGCCGCCCTGGGTCTGTTCGCCGCTGAAGACCACGGGGGCGGTGATGAAGCGCTCCATCAGGTAGCGCTCCGGTGGGCGGATATCGGCTTCGAAGACTTCCACGCCGGCCTCGCGCAGGCGCTTTTCCAGGTTCATCAACTGCCGATGCTGCTGGCAGTAGAGCCCCAGCACCGAGCGCTGCTGGAAGTCGCGCAGGCCCAGCGCGCGTAGTTCGGCGCCACGCTCGCCGGCCAGCAGCTTTTCGGCGCGGACACGCTGCTCGGCCGGCACGAAGGCCACCGAGGTCTGCGGTGGCAGCAGCACATGCCGGGGCCCCTCATCGGTGGCCAGCCAGAAGCCCACCTCGGTGCCTTCGGGCGTATCCCGCCAATGTCGAGTCAGGACGAAACCCTGCCTTGCCTCCACGCTCTAACCACCCGTCTGTTGATTCATGCCGACATTCTACCGGGCCACCCGCGTATTCGTTGCAAGGCATGTAAATCCGACCGATGCGTTTGACGCACGCCCCGCGTCTGCCCAAGCTAGCGGGCTTTCGTTTGCCTGCCAGGACTCGCCCGTGACCGATTCGTCCCGCCACTGGACCCGCCCTCTCCTTACCACCCTCTGCTTCGCCACCCTGCTCTCGGGCTGCGGCCTGTTCGGCAAGAAGCCCGAAGAGGCCCAGGCGCCCACCTATTCCAAGGCCGACTGGTCGGACCTTCCGCAGACCGCCGATACCGATGTGCTGCAAGGCTTCAGCGCCTGGCGCTCGGCCTGCGCGGTGCGCCTGAAGAAGGATGACAACTGGGCCGCCACCTGCGCCGACGCGGCGAGCGTGCCGGCTGCCGCCCCGGCCATCCGCCAGTTCATGCAGGCCCACCTGCAGCCCTACCAGCTGCGCTCCGCCGAGGGCAGCAGGAACGGCCTGATCACCGGCTACTACGAGCCCGTCTACCGGGGCAGCCAGCAGCGCGACGCCCAGCACACAGTACCGGTCTACGGCGTGCCGAAGGACCTGGTCACCGTGGCGCTGGACAGCGTCTACCCCGAACTCAAGGGCAAGCGCCTGCGCGGCAAGCTCGAGGGCAATACCCTGGTGCCCTACGCCGATGCCGCCGGCATCCGCCGCGATGGGGTCAATGCGCCCGTGCTGGCCTGGCTGCCCGACCCGATGGACCTGCAGTTCCTGCAGATCCAGGGTTCCGGCCGCGTGGAGCTCGCCTCCGGCCGCCAACTGCGCCTGGGCTACGCCGACCAGAACGGTCGCCCGTACAAGCCGGTGGGCCGTTGGCTGGTGGAACAGGGCGAGCTGAGCAAGGAAGAAGTCAGCATGGCGCGCATCCGCGATTGGGCCCGCGCCCATCCGCAACGCGTCGATGAACTGCTGGCAAGCAACCCCAGCTACGTGTTCTTCAGCCAGCGTCCGGACAGCAACGAAGGCCCGCGCGGCTCGCTGAACGTGCCATTGACGCCAGGCTACAGCGTAGCCATCGACCGCAAGGTGATCCCGCTGGGCAGCCTGATGTGGCTCTCCACCACCCGCCCGGACGGCGCGCCGGTGGTGCGCCCGGTGGCCGCCCAGGACACCGGCGGCGCCATTGTCGGCGAGGTGCGCGCGGACCTGTTCTGGGGCACTGGCGATGCGGCCGGCGAGCTGGCCGGGCACATGAAGCAGGACGGCCAGCTGTGGCTGCTCTGGCCGAAGGACAAGGCGCTGCCCGGCGCCTGATCTTGGCGTAGGAAAGTAGAGGTAATTCCTACTCGTCCTACAGAGCTCCCTGAATCACCGGCCGCACCGCCCACCGGAAAATGGTCGGCGAACCCAGGCACTCCCCTGGCTTCGCCGACCCTCCATCCGAACGCGGTGACCGCCATGAAGAAGAACCAGCCCCCCCTCCGCTCGCAGCACCAGCACCGTGGCTGGCCGCTGGACTATGACGTGCTCTGCTGGATCGGCGCCATCGCTCTGATCCTGCTGTTCTTCGGCGTCGATCACTTCTTCGTATCGAAGCTGCCCGGCACCGGCGTCATCGAACTGCAGCGCAGCGTCCCCCAGCGAGTCGACCTGCCCGCTGCCCAGGCGCTCGCATCAGTCAACCACGGCCAACGCTGACGGGTTCAGTTGCCCTGACGGAACTGTCCCGGCGTCATCCCGCTCCAGCGACGGAAAGCCTTGGCGAAGGCGCTCTCGTCGGAGAAGCCCAAGCGTTCGGCCACCTCGCCCAGCCGCGACGATTCACGCAGCAGCTGCTCGGCCATGCCGTGCAACACCTGCTCGCGCAGCAACTTGAAGCTGGTGCCCTCATCGGCCAGCTTGCGGTTGAGATGGCGCCCGCTGAGCTCGAGCTGCTCGGCCACCTTCTCCTTGCCCCAGCGCGGGTTCTGTCGCAATAACTGCTGCACGCGCGCGGCCAGACTCTGCGCCCCAAGTCGTTCGAGCTGCGCATCGGCCAGCGCGCGCAGATGCTCACGCATCAGGGCATTGGCCTGGATCAGCGGCACATCGAGATCGGCCACGGCAAAGCTCAGGGCGTTCTCGCCGCTGTCGAAGGTCACCGGGCACTCCAACACCTCGACGTAACGCGCGGCTTCACCTCGCGCCGAGTGACTCAGGGCCAGTTGCTGCGGCCTGACCCGGTCGCCGGTGATCCAGCGGGTCAGGTGCACCAGGCTGGCCAGCGCGGCCTCCACCCGCTCCTCGCGGCGCACGGTATAGCTGGGGCGGTAGACCAGGCGCACCTGCGTCGTGTCCTGCTCGCGCTGGAACGCGCTGCCCTCGGCGATGATCGGGTAATACTCGAGCAAGGCGTCCAGCGCCTCGCCATAGCGGTCGCAGCTCATCAACAGCGCGCCGACCATGTCCAGATGGCCGACCTGAAGGGCACTGCCCAGGCGCAGGCCCAGCAAAGTGTCGCCCGACGCGGCACAGATGGCTTCCCAGAAGGCATCCTGGCGTTGCAGCGGAATGCGCGGTTCGAGGCTGGCCGCCTGCAGATCGGCAGGCACCGACAACCCCAGGCGCTGGGCGGCCTGCAGGATACCCTGGGCGTAATGGACGGTAATGGTGTGCGGCATGGTCCCGAATTAACCGGTGAAGGTCCCGATTGAGCCGTTACCCGGCGGTAACGCTGCCCTATGCTTGCCAATTACAACGATAAATACAAACAAGAGTCGCCTTGCATGCTGATTAAAATCGGAGCCGCGCCCGTGCCGCCGGCTACTGCCCGTTCGCCTCTCCCCGCCCTCCTGCTGCGGGAGAACGGCGATGCCTGAAGTCCATCTCGAATTCTCCGGCGGTTCGATGATCGCCCTGAACGCCATCATTGCCCTGATGATGTTCGGCGTATCGCTGGAACTGCGCCGCGACGACTTCGCCCGCATCCTGCGCCAGCCCAAGGCGCCGGTGATCGGCATGCTGGTGCAGTTCCTGCTGCTGCCCGCCGCCACCTGCCTGCTGACCATTGCCCTGCCCATCGACCCGGAACTGGCGCTGGGGATGATCCTGGTCGCCACCTGCCCCAGCGGCACCTTCTCCAACATCATGACCTGGATGGCCCGCGGCAACGTCGCAGTGTCGGCCAGCGTCACCGCCGTATCCGGGCTGAGTGCGGGCATCTTCACGCCGCTGAACTTCGCTCTCTACGCAGGGCTGAACCCGGCGACCCGCGACCGCCTCACGCAGATCCACATCGACCCGCTGGAGCTGGTGGGCATGGTGGTACTGGTGCTGATCCTGCCGATGCTGCTGGGCATGACCCTGGGCAAGCACAGGCCACAACTGGCGCGGCGCCTGGAGAAGCCCATGCGACAACTGTCGCTGCTGGTGATGCTCGGTTTCGTCGGCATGGCGTTCGCCAAGAACTTCCAGCAGTTCATGGCCTACTTCCACCTGTTCTTCTGGCTGGTCCTGCTGCTCAACGGCACCGCACTGCTGCTGGGCTACACCTGCGCGCGACTGTGGAAGCTGCCGGACGCCGACGTACGCGCAGTGACCCTGGAAAGCGGCATTCACAACTCGGCGCTGGGCATGGCGCTGATCCTCACCTTCTTCCCGCAGGCCGGCGGCATGCTGCTGATCGCGGCGTTCTGGGGCTGCTGGCAACTGTTCTCCGGGCTGGTCCTGGCGCAGCTCTGGGCGCGCCGCGAACCTCGCGTAGCCGTTGTGGCCGCCCCATGAACGCACCCGCCATCGCCCTGGGTGGCTTCATCCTGCTGGCCTACACCCTGGAAGCCATCACCGGCTTCGGCAGCGTGGTAATTGCCCTGTCCCTCGGCGCGCTGTTGATGCCCATCGAGACGCTGCTGCCGATCCTCGTGCCGCTGAACATCGGCATGACCGGTTACCTGTGCTGGCGGCACCACCGGCTGATCGACACGCGCTTGCTGCTACGCACCGTACTGCCAGGCATGCTGCTGGGCATGCTGGTCGGCTATCTGCTGCTGCCGCACCTGGACCCGCAGCCGCTCAAGCGCGGGCTGGGCGTGTTGATCCTGTGGTTCGCCGGCCGCGAACTGTGGCGCCTGCGCGCCAGCGCCCCGGAGCGCGGCAGAACACCGAACTGGGTGGTGCGGCTGGCCACCGGCGCCGCCGGAGTCTGCCATGGCCTGTTCGCTTCCGGCGGGCCGCTGCTGGTCTACGCACTCTCCACTCGCCCGCTGGACAAGACCCGCCTGCGCGCCACCCTGGTCTGCGTCTGGTTCACCCTCAACGGCCTGCTGACCGTCGCCTTCCTGCTTGACGGCCGCCTGCACCCGGCGCTGCCCCAGGTGCTGGCCTACGCACCCCTGCTGCTGCTCGGCGTGTGGCTGGGCGAACGCCTGCACCAGCGTTTCGAAGAACGCCATTTCCGCCTCGCCATCCACTGCCTGCTGCTGGTCAGCGGCGTCCTGCTGCTGTCGCCCTGGAGCCTCCTGTGAGCTACGACATCATCATCAAGAACGGCCTGTACTTCGACGGCAGCGATGCCCCCGGCAGCCTGCGCCACGTCGGCATCAAGGACGGTCGCATCGACACCCTGAGCGTCAGCCCGCTGGACGAAAGCGGTTGCCCGGAAGTCATCGACGCCAGCGGCCGGTGGGTCACCCCCGGCTTCCTGGAAATCCACTCGCACTACGACGCAGAAGCCATCGCCGCGCCGGCGCTGAAAGAGTCGGTGCGCCATGGCGTGACTACCGTGTCGGTCGGTTCCTGCTCCATCAGCATGGTGCTGGGCGAGGCCGAGGACTGCTCCGATCTGTTCACCCGTGTCGAAGCCGTGCCGCGCGAGCAGGTGCTGCCCATCCTGCGCGACAAACGCACCTGGAAGGATGCCAAGGGCTACCGTGCCTTCTACGACCAGCAGCCGCTGGGGCCGAACCTCTGCTCGTTCCTCGGCCACTCCGAGCTGCGCGTGACGGTGATGGGGCTGGAGCGCGCCATCAGCGGCGCCAAACCCACCGAAGCCGAACTGCAGCGCATGGAAGAACTGCTGGAGCAAGCGCTGGACGCCGGCTGCTTCGGCCTCTCGGTGATGACCACGCGCCTGGACAAGATGGACGGCGACCGCGCCTGGTCCAGCCCGCTGCCCTCCACCTTCGCCAGCTGGAAGGAGTTCTCCCGCCTGTTCGCCGTGCTGCGTCGACGCAACGCGCTGATGCAGGGCGCGCCCAACGCCGTCACCAAGATCAACGTGTTCGCTTTCCTCTACCAGGCCCACGGCTGGTTCCGCCGCCCGCTCAAGTGCTCGATGCTCACCGCACTGGACTTGAAATCCCAGCCCTTCATGCACCGCATCACCCGTGCCTCCGGCTGGGTCGCCAACCGCCTGCTGCGCGGTCGCTACCGCTGGCAGACCCTGCCCGCGCCCTTCGTGGTGCGCATCGAAGGGTTGAACATGAATGGCTTCGAGGAGTTCGGCGCCGGCGAAGTGCTGCGCGACATCAAGGACCCGGATGAGCTTTACACGCGCATCCAGGACCCGGCCTTCCGCGAACGCTTCAAGAAGGACATCAAGGCCACCCTCAGCCTCGGCCTCTGGCACCGCAACCTGTCCGATTGCTGGGTGCGCGAATGCCCGGACACCTCCCTGGTCGGGCGCAACTTCGAGGACATCGGCCGCGAGCGCGGGCTGGACCCGGTAGACGCCTTCTTCGAGCTGGCCGGCCAGTACCGCAACGAACTCAAGTGGACGACCTGCTACGGCAACCACCGCCCCGAAATCATGGGCAAGCTGCTGGCCAGCCCCTGGACGCAGCCGGGCTTCGCCGACTCCGGCGCGCACCTGGCTTCCCATGCGCAGTACAACTTCCCGCTGCGCATGCTCAAGTACGTGCGCGATGCCGAACTGGCCGGGCAGAGCTTCATGGACACAGGCCGCGCCATACACCGCCTGACCGGCGAGCTGGCGGACTTCGCCGGGATCGACGCCGGCTATATCCGCGTCGGCGACCGCGCCGATCTGGTAGTGGTCAACCCGGCGGGTCTGACCGACGAGCTGGACGACGTCTGCGAAGCCCCGATGGAAGTGATCGGCCTGACGCGCCTGGTGAAGCGCAACGACGATGCTGTGGACGCCACTCTGATCAATGGCCGCGTTGCCTATCGCCGCGAAAGCGGCTTCCCCGAGGCGCTGGGCAAAGAGCGCGTATTCGGCACCTTCCTGCCGGGGCGCGATGTATTGAGCCGGCCACAGGAAGTGCCGTCGGGCAGCCCGGTTTACGGTCGGTAAGATCGGTGTTACCGGCGGTTCGCAAGTCGTAGGATGGGTGGAGCGCAGCGATACCCATCGATCCCGCACGCGGTCAGCGTGGGTATCGCTGCGCTCCACACCATCCTACCCAGCACGTTCTGCAGACACTGCGGGCGTAGCTCGACCGCGCGGCGGGCCGAGATTGACGGTCTGACGCGCACTCACTAGAGTGCGCGTTTTCCTACGTCCTACGCTGTATCCGCACCATGACCCCGTTCTGCCGCTTCGCCGACTCATCGCTCGCCCTCCTCCGGGAGCCTCCGCGTGTGCGCAAGGTCGATGCCGTGCTGAACCTGCGTCGCAGCGTTCTCTTCGCCTTCACCTTCTCTCCTCCCACCGGCTGCTGAGCCGGACGCCGCGCGCCTTCGCGCCGGTCACTCCGCACTTCGAATCCGCCCCCCGGTGAATCCCGGCGGGCTCGTTTGCATTTGCCGGCCCGTGGCATGAGCGCCCGGGCATGAGAAGGTCTCCATGAATACCCCAGCCATCCTCAACAAACCGCTTCTCGCGGTGCTGCTGTTCGCCGTCTCCATCGTCGGCCTGAGCCTGGGCGCGACGCTGCCGCTGGTGGCGCTGCGCTTGCTGGAGAATGGCGCCAGCGCCTTGCAGATCGGCATCCTGTCGGCGGTGCCAGCGGCCGGCATGATCCTCGCCGCCACCCTGGTGGACCGCGCCTGCCAGCTGATGAGCCGGCGCCGCCTGTACCTGCTGTGCTTCGTGCTATGTACCGCCAGTACCCTCGCCATCGAGTTCAGCAGCCATTCCCTCTGGGCGCTGGCCGCCGCGCGCCTGGCGCTGGGTGTCGGCATGGGCATCGCGATCATCCTCGGCGAGGCCTGGGTCAACGAGCTGTGCGGCGAGAAGAATCGCGGCACCATCGTTGCCCTCTATGCGACCAGCTTCACCGCCTTCCAGCTGCTCGGCCCGACCCTGGTAGCACTGCTCGGTGCGCAGACGCCCTGGGTGGTGCTGCTGGTCAGCGCCGGGCACCTGGTCGCCCTGGCTACCGTGGCCTTCGCCATGCCCGAGGAAGGCCTCCACGAACACGTCGAGGAACCGCGCAGCTTCTCCCTCGCCGGCTTCCTGCGGGTGGCCCCGGCGCTGTGCATGGGCGTGCTGTTCTTCTCCTTCTTCGACAGCGTGGTGCTCTCGCTCTTCCCGGTGTACGCCTCCAGCCATGGCTATGCAGTGGGCATCGCCGCCTTCATGGCCACGGTGATCCTGCTGGGCGACATGCTCTTCCAGCTGCCGCTGGGCTGGCTTTCCGACCGCCTGGACCGCTCCAGCCTGCACCTGCTGTGTGGCGTGGGCGCTATGCTGATCGGCCTCGCCCTGCCCTGGCTGATTTCCCAGCCTTCGCTGCTGTGGCCGGCACTGATGGTCCTCGGCGCAGTGGCCGGCGGCGTCTACACCCTGGCGCTGGTGCTGATCGGCCAGCGCTTCCGCGGCCGCGACCTGGTCACCGCCAACGCCGCGGCCGGCATGCTCTGGGGCGTCGGCAGCCTGCTCGGCCCCCTGCTCAGCGGCAGCCTCATGGACCTCGGCCCGCAGGGCGTACCGGTGGCGCTGGCGCTGGCCGCCGGGCTGTTCGTGGCCACCGCGGCTGCCTCGCTGCGGCGCACCGCTGTAAGCGCCGCCTGATGCCTCAATAGAAGGCAAGGCGCCTCGACTTGGTGCCGTCGCATGTCCACGCGGCAACCGCTCTGTACCGGGGATTCACGCTAAGCGCTTGAAATCCCCGGCGCTTTTTTCCGTGATCAAAAGCTGGCATTTCAATTGCTCTGTCCCCTGCAACGGGATGCATCACCCACGGCAAGGTAGCCACCGGGTGGGCGAACGCTGCAAGGCACACACTGGAGTTGCACCAGAGGCGAACTAGGGTTCCGGTCCTTTCACGAGGATGTCTGGTCCGAGAGTTTTCCGGCCCTAGGGACAGGGCTACACGGCGGGAGAAAAGCCCGGGAGACGTGATGTCATCCCGTGCCGATTTCCAACCGTTAGGAGCAATGCCATGACCATGCCGCTTTCCCTGCGTTCCCTGCGCAAGACCCTGCTCGGTGCCTGTCTGCTTGCTGCCGCCGGGGTCGTGCCACTGACGCTCCAGGCCGCCGAGAAGCTCAAGATCGGCACCGTTGTCTGGGCCGGTTACGCGCCCTTCTACGTCGCCGACAAGCTCGACCTCTACAAGCCCCACGGGCTGAAGGTGGAGCTGCAGTTCTTCAACGACCCGGCGCTGATCCCCACCGCGATGACCGGCGGCGCGCTGGATGGCGGCATGCTCACCTACGACCAGGTGGTCGGCGGCGTCGCCAAGGGCCAGCCGTACCGCGTGGTGATGCCCATCGATTTCTCCAATGGCGGGGACGCCATCGTCGCCGACAAGTCGATCAAGTCCGTCGCCGACTTCAAAGGCAAGAAGATCGGCTTCAACCCGCTCTCGCCTTCGGACTTCCTGCTTGCCTATGCGCTCAAGAGCCATGGCCTGAGCGACAAGGACGTCAGCCCGGTGAACATGACCCCCGAAGGCATCCCCGGCGCCATGGCCTCGGGCAGCCTGCCGGTGGGCGTGACCTACGAGCCCAATGTCTCGCAGATCCTCGGCATGCCGGGCGACAAGTTCCACGTCGTGTATTCATCAAAGGACGCGCCGGGCCTGATCACCGACGTGCTGGTGTTCAATCAGGAGGTCATCGGCAAACGCCAGAAGGCGATCACCGCGATGATCCAGGGCTACGCCGACGGTCTGGCCTACATGAAGGCGCACCCGGATGAATCCGCCGAAATCATCGGCAAGGTGCTCGGCGTCAGTGCCGCCGAGGCCAAGGAGCAGATGGCCGGGGTCTACAACATCCCGCTGGCGGAAATGAGCAAGAACTTCGAGAAGTCCGACGCCACCAGCTCCTTCTTCGGCAGCGGCGCGGTCATCGCCCAGCTGCTCAAGGAGAACAGCCAGATCCCGGCGATCCCCGACTTCGCCCAGACCTTCGACGCCCAGTTCGTCCAGGCCCTCGCCCAGTAAGGCACCCACCCGACGCTCTCGCCGGGACGGCGGGAGCGCTCACGGAGGTCTCCATGTCCGCGTCCCTGTACCGCTACGCCGATGGCCAGCTGCCCAACAGCCTGGCCCTGGCCTACGCCTTCGGCGGCTATGCCGCCGGATTCACCTTGCTGTTCGCCGATCACTGGGCGCTCAACGCCATCGGCACCCTGCTGCTGGGCCACGCGATGATCGTCGCGGCCTACCTGATCCACGAATTCGCCCATGGCACCATTTTCGCCAAGCCGGCGCACAACACCTGGGCCGGCGAAGCCTGCAGCTGGCTCTGCGGCAGCTGTTATGCGGGCTTCCAGGACCTGCGCCGCAAACACATGCGCCACCACGTTGACCGCGCCGACGTGATCACCTTCGACACCAAGGCCTTCCTCGCCCGCAGCCCGCGCTGGGTGCGCGGCCTGGTGCTGGCCGCCGAATGGGCCTATGTGCCGGCCATTGAGCTGGTCATGCACTACTACGTGATCCTCCTGCCCTTCATCACCGACAACCCGCGCCACCGCGCCAACCGCCGCCGCGTAGCACTGACCCTGCTGGTGCGTGGCGTGCTGTTCGGTCTGGTCGCGGCAGTCTCGCTCAAGGCGCTGTTGCTGTACTTCGTCGCCTGGACGCTGATGATCATCGTGCTGCGCTTCACCGATGCCTACCAGCACACCTATGACGCCTTTGCGGTGCTGGAGGACGGCGGCAAGATCCCTGCGGACAAGAACCGCGACCGTACCTACGAGCAGATGAATACCTACAGCAACGTGGTATCGGTGCGATGGCCGGCGCTCGACCTGCTACTGCTCAATTTCGCCTACCACAACGCCCACCACGAGAAACCCGTGGCCCCCTGGTATCGCCTGCGCAAGCTGCACCACGAGCTCTACGGTGAGGGCTACAACCAGGTGCTGCCCATGCATCTGCTGTTCAAGAGTTTCCACCAGCATCGCCTGCGCCGTGTGGTAGACGACCACTACGGCGAAGTTGCCCCCGAGGGCAAGGACCGCGCCGACGGTTTCTACGGCGCGGTCGGCGTCTCCTTCCTGACGGCGGTCTGAAGATGATCGATTACCGGGGCAAACGCGTGCTCATCAGCGGCGCCGCCAGTGGCATCGGCAAGGGCCTGGCGCGGGCATTCGCCGAACAGGGCGCGACGCTGGAACTGCTCGACCGCAATGCGGCGGCCCTGGCTGCCGTCGTGGAAGAGCTGGCAGCGCTCACCGGCATCCGCAGCCAAGCGCTGGACCTGGGCGACAGCGCCGCCATCGCCGACTTCACCACTCTGCGCGACGGCGCGCCGCTGGACGTGCTGATCAACAACGCCGGTGTCGAATACGCCACGCCGCTGGAGGGCGGCAACGCCGAGTCCGACCAGCGCTGGCAGGCGCTGCTGGACAACAACGTCGCCTCGATGCTGCGCCTCACCCGTGCCCTGTTACCGCAACTGCATGCCGGCAGCAGCGTGATCAACCAGGCCTCGATCTGGGGCCTGAAGGGCGTGCCGGGCTTCTCCGCCTACGTCGCCAGCAAACACGCGGTGATCGGGCTGACGCGCTCGCTGGCCTGGGAACTCGGGCCACGGCGCATCCGCGTCAACGCCGTGTGCCCCGGCTGGATCGCCACCGACGCGGCGATGCGCTCGCTGCAAGTGATGGCCGCCGCCAACGGCCGCAGCGAATCCGATGAGCTCGCGCAGATTCTTGCCGCCCAGGCGGTGCCCGAACTCCTGACGCCGGCCGATCTCGCCGGCACCTTTCTGTTTCTCGGCAGCCCACTGGCCAGTGCCCTCACCGGCCAATCGCTGTCGGTCAGCCATGGCGAGGTCATGCACTGATGAAACCGCTCGAAGGACAGACCGCACTGGTCACCGGCGCCACCCAGGGCATCGGCCGGGCCATCGCCCTGGCCTTGGCGGAAGCCGGCGCGCAGGTGTGGATCAACCACCTCGACCAACCGCAAGCCGCCACCGCCCTGGTAGCGCGCATCGCCTCCACGGGCGGCCGCGCCTATGCCGTCCAGGCCGACGTCGCAGTGCCGGAACAGGTGGCCGAGATGTTCGCCCGCGTGCTCGCCGAAGGTGAGCTGGACATCCTGGTGAACAACGCCGGGATCATCCTGGAGAAGCCGTTCCTCGACACCAGCGAGGACGACTGGGCGACGCTGCTCGGCGTCGACCTGCACGCGGTCTACCGCTGTTGTCGCCATGCCCTGACGCACATGCAGGCACGGGGCAGCGGCAGCATCGTCAATATCGCCTCGGAGCTGGGGCAGCTCGGCCGCGAACGCTATGCCGCGTACTGCGCCGCCAAGGCCGGGGTGATCGGCCTGACCAAGGCGCTGGCGCGGGAGTTCGCCCCGCACATCCGCATCAACGGCGTGGCGCCGGGCCCGGTGGACACGCCAATGGTCTCGGTGGAACACATGAGCGAAGCGATGATCGCCCGCGAAACCGCGATCCCCGCCGGCCGCCTTGGGCAACCCGAGGAGATCGCCGCGGCAGTGCTATTCCTCGTCTCGCCCGGCGCGAGCTTCTTCCACGGGCAGATGCTCGGCGCCAATGGCGGCGCCTGGATGGGCGCCTGATGCGCGCGGAAATCGTCCTGCTGCTGGGCGCCGCCCTCTGGGGACTGGGCTGGATGCCCCTGGCTCACTTTGCCGGTCAGGGTCTTGCCGGGATGCCGCTGGTGCTCTGTACCTATGGACTGCTCTGTGCGCTGGCCGTGCCGCTGGTGCTGGGCCAACACCGGCAATGGTGGTCGCAACGCGGCGCCCTGCTGGCCATCTGCGTATTCGGTGGCTGGGCCACGGCCGGGCTGGTGGCGGCGTTGTCCGAGGGCGACGTGGTGCGCGCCATGCTGCTGTTCTACCTGGCGCCAATCTGGGGCCTGCTGGGCGGCCGGCTGCTGTTCGGCGAGCGCCTGACGCCTTCACGGCTCGGCGCCCTCGCCCTGGCCATGCTCGGCATCGCCCTGACCCTCGGCATCAGCCACGACACCTTCCGTCCGTTGACCGCCAGTGACTGGCTGGCGCTCTCCGCCGGCTTCGCCTTCGCCCTCAACAACCTGGCCACCCGCGCCGCCGAGCAGGTGCCGCTGACCAGCAAGGCGGTGGTCGGCTTCATCGGCAGCGCCGCGCTGGGTGGCTTCTTCTGCCTGCTGCAAGGCACGCCACTGCCCATCATCGAGACTCATCAATGGCTGCAGCTGGCGGGCTTCGGCCTGTTCTGGCTGGCCGCCATGGGCGCCGCGCAATACGGCTTCAGCCACGTCGAGGCGAGCCGCGCCGCCGTGCTGGTGGTGATCGAACTGCTGGTCGCCGTGCTCACCGCTGCCTGGTTCGGCGAGCGCGAGCTGGGCCTGCGCGAATGGCTCGGCGGCTCCCTGGTGCTGGCAGCGGCGCTGATCGCCGCACGCCCCTCTTCCACCCTTTCCCCCACTCTCTGCGAGGCAGAATCATGACCGTCCGGATGGACCAGCTCAGCTGGGTCGAATATGAACGTCGCGTTCGCGAGCAATCCCCCGTGGTCTTCCTGCCCTGCGGCGCCACCGAGCAACACGGCCCGCACCTGCCACTGGGCACCGATGCGTTGCTGGCCAGTGCGCTGTGCGAGGACGTGGCCCGCCAGGTCGACGGCCTGGTCGCACCGGCCCTCTCGTACGGCTACAAGTCCCAGCCCAAATGCGGCGGAGGCCAGCACTTCTGCGGCACCACCAGCCTCGACGGGCAGACCCTGATCGCCCTGGTGCGCGATGCGGTGCGCGAGTTCGCGCGCCACGGCATCACCCGCCTGGTGCTGGTGGACGGCCACTACGAGAACCAGTGGTTCGTCACCGAGGGCATCCAGCTCGCCCTGCGCGAGCTGGGGCCTTCCAGCCCGCTGGAAGTGATGCGCCTGGAGCACTGGGACTTCTGCAGCGAGTCCACGCTCAGCGACGTATTCCCCGACGGCTTCCCCGGCTTCGCCCTGGAACACGCGGCCGTGATCGAGACCTCGCTGATGCTGCACTACCTGCCCAATCTGGTGAGCCTGGACCTGATCCCCGACGACGGTCCAGCCGACTTCCCGCCCTACGACATGTACCCCAGCCGTACCGCATGGGTCCCGCCGTCGGGTGTGCTGTCCTCGGCGCGCGGCTCCAGCGCCGACAAGGGCCTGCGCATGGCACGGGACATCGTCGGCGGCATTGCCGATGCCGTGCGCAAGGAGTTCCGGCTGTGAGCACCGCACTGATCGTCATCGACATGCAGCGCGACTTCTGCGCTCCCGGCGGCTATGCCGACCAGGCCGGGCTGCAGATCGACCGCCTGCGCGCGCCGATCCCGGCCATTTCCCGACTGCTGGACAGCGCCCGCGCCCTGGGTCTGCTGGTGGTGCATACCCGCGAGGGGCACCGCCCGGACCTCACCGATCTGCATGACAGCAAGCGCCGCCGCGCCGAACACGCCGGCGCCCCCATCGGCGCACGCGGCCCACTGGGACGGTTGCTGGTGCGCGGTGAATATGGCCACGACCTGATCGATGAACTGCGACCCTTGGCCAACGAGCCGGTGATCGACAAACCCGGCTACAGCGCCTTCGCTTACACCGACCTGGACTTGTTGCTGCGTCGTCAGGGCATTGGTCACCTGGTGCTGTGCGGGGTCACCACCGAAGTGTGCGTGTCTTCCACCCTGCGCGCGGCGGTAGAGCTGGGCTACGCCTGCACCCTGGTCAGCGATGCCTGCGGCTCGCCGAGCGCCGAGCTGCATGCCGCCGCCCTGGCCATGGTCGAGGTGGAAGGCGGACTGTTCGGCCGCGTGCTGGACAGCCGCTCCGTGCTCGCCGAATGGGAGGAAAACGCATGCCTGGCCTGAACAATCCCGCGGTACCGCCTGCCTACCTCGGTGTCTGGCAGCGCACCCTGCTGACCACCACCGCCGGCACCCACGACACCAGAACCCGCGTCTACTGGCTGCAGACCGAGCGCCTGTTCGCCGATCTGCGCATCCCGCTGCCTGCACCACAGTCGCCGGAGGAGCTCGCCACCCAAGCAGGTTTCGCCGGCATCACCGAAGTCGTCGGCCAGCGCTGCCAGTGGCACCGGGCAATCGACTTCCAGCCGCCCAATGGCGGCCTGGACATCGGCCGTATGCATTTCGAAAGCAGCGAGAAGGTGCTCGAAGACGGCCTGGACGGCGGCTACCACGAAATCTGGGAACGCCTGCCGGAGTCCATCGGGCGCAATCGCGGCACGTGGCTGTCCGCCGCCGATGGCCGCCAGGGCTGTCTCTTGCTGGCCGGTGACTGCTTCCTCTTCGCCGCCGGGCGCCGCGAGCCCCTACCCATGGCTGACTCGCTGACGGCGTTGCTGGCTAACGACATCCCGGAACTGCTGGATTTCGAATTGTCCTTCGGCCGCCACCAGGGCGGCGCAACGCCCTGGCAGATCGAACTGTCCACCCTGCCCGCGCGCATCGGCACCGCGCTGTTGTCGGCCGACGTCGACCCGGACCACCCCGACCTGCTGCAGAATGCCCTCTGGCTGAATGGCCTGGGCGCCGCACCGCCAGCGGGTGGCTGGCAACCTTGCCAGCGGCCCCTGTTCCACGATGAGGAGGTGACGCCATGACCGCCCACCAACCCCTGCCCAGTCCCGTCGCGCAGCCCGCCCGCCAACGCTGGTGGGTGATCCGTGGCGAGCTGCCGCGCAGCGCCATCTGGTCCCTGGCCGCCGCCGGCCTGCTGCTGCCCCTGCTGCTCTGGTGGACCTACAGCGCCGCCGGGCTGGCCAACCCGATGTTCTTCCCCGGCCCGGACGCCGTGCTCAAGCGCATCGGCCACTGGTGGAGCGACGAAGGCCTGCTCGGCGACATCGCCATCAGTGTCTACCGGGTGATGGCTGGCTTCCTCGCTTCGGCGGTGATCGCCCTGCCACTGGGCCTGTACATCGGCACCTACCGCCCGGTGCAGGCGTTCCTCGAACCCCTCACCGACTTCATCCGCTACATGCCGGCGGTGGCGTTCATTCCGCTGGTCATGCTCTGGGTCGGCATCGACGAAGGCTCCAAGGTGCTGATCATCTTCATCGGCACCTTCTTCCAGATGGTCCTGATGGTCGCCGAAGACGTGCGCCGCGTGCCCATGGCGCAGATCGAGGCGGCGCAGACCATGGGTGCCAACCGTGCGGAGGTCATCAAGCTGGTGGTCCTGCCCTCGGCCCGACCGGCACTGCTGGACACCCTGCGCATCACCTGCGGCTGGGCCTGGACCTACCTGGTGGTGGCCGAACTGGTAGCCGCCAACTCCGGCCTGGGCTACGCCATCCTGCGCGCCCAGCGCTACATGCAGACCGACAAGATCTTCGCCGGCATCCTGCTGATCGGCGTCATTGGCCTGCTCACCGACCAGGCCTTCCGCTGGCTCGGCCGGGTGGCCTTCCCCTGGATGAAGAGGTAATCGCCATGAGCCAGAGCAAGATCAGCATCCGCCACGTCGACAAGGTCTTCAGCAGCCAGGGCCGGCAGGTGCAGGCACTGCAGGACGTCAACCTGGAGATTCGCGCCAACGAATTCGTCACCTTCGTCGGCGCCTCGGGCTGCGGCAAGTCCACCCTGCTGCGCAGCATCGGTGGCCTGGAGCGCCACAGCGGCGGCGAAATCCTCGTCGACAGTCGCGCGGTGGATGGCCCCGGCATCGATCGCGCCATGGTCTTCCAGCACTACAGCCTCTACCCCTGGCTGAAGGTGACGGAGAACATCAAGTTCTGCCGCCGGCTCAAGGTGGTCTCCGACACCGTGCGTGGTGACGCCGACGTGGAGGTAGCGAGCGGCCGCGCCGACGCGTTGCTCAGCCTGATGGGCCTGTCTGCCTTCGCCCAGGCCTACCCCAACCAGCTCTCCGGCGGTATGCAGCAGCGCGTGGCAATCGCCCGCGCGCTGATGCCCAAACCGCAGATCCTGCTGATGGACGAACCTTTCGGTGCGCTGGATGCGCAAACCCGCGAGGTGATGCACGACCTGATCCGCCATGTGCATCGCCTGGAGAACAGCACCATCCTGTTCGTCACCCACGACGTCGAGGAAGCCATCTACCTGGGCGGCCGCGTGGTGCTGATGGCGCCCCGCCCCGGCCGCATCGACAGCGTCTACGAGGTGCCGCTACCGGCCGAGCGCAATCAGGACATGAAGGTCTCGCCCGAATTCATCGCCCTGAAGAAGGAAATCCTCGCGCGCATCCGGGAGACCTCGGGCATGAGTACCGACCTGGAGTTGCTCGAGCAATTGACCCGTACTGCAGCACAGGCCTGAAAAAGGCCGGGCGGAGCTGCCCGGCCTCACTGCTATGTAACCATTGCTGGCCGTTCAATCACTCACTGCGCGGCCTTGAAGGCCTTGAAGCCCTCGTCGGCGACGCCACGCAGGGACTTGCCGATCTGCGCGTACTGGAACTCGTTCAGATTGGCCAACGAGAGCCGCCCACCAGCTTTCAATGGACCAAAGCCATTCGCGGGCAACATGACAATCCCGGTCTCGTCGGCGATACGGAACAGCAGCGAGTTTGCGTCCGTCCTTTGGCTGATCCAGCGGGCGAAGTCGGCCCCATAAAGACGGGTGGCGATGTCTTCGAAATCGAGCAGGGTGTAGTACTCGGTCTCGAAACGGTCGGTGGGGATCGGCAGGCCCAGCTCGCGGTAAAGCGCATGGTGCCGCTGACGCAGTAGATGCTTGAGCGTGCTCTTGTACTGATCCGCCACGTCGATCAGGGCAAAGAGCGAGAAGAACACCATCTGCACCTGCTGCGGCGTGGACAGGCCCGCGGTGTGGTTGAGCGCCACCGAGCGGCTATCGGCCACCAACCGGTCGATGAACTTCAGGCCTTTGGTGTCCACCACCAGCGACTCGTAGCGTTTGTTCAGCTCGGTATGCACAGCGGCCGGATAGGCATCGATGCGCTGGTCGAGGATGTTGTCCTTGTGCAGCGCGATAGTCCCAAGGCGCCACCCGGTGGAGCCAAAGTACTTGGAGAAGGAGTACACCAGCGCGGTATTGCGCGGGCAAGTGGCGAACAACGAAGTGAAATCGTCAGCGAAGGTGCCGTAGACATCATCGGTGAGGATGAACAGGTCGGGGCGCTTCTCCTCCACCAGTTTGGCAATGTAGGCCAGCGATTCGTCATCGATGCGCACGGACGGCGGATTGCTCGGGTTCACCACGAAGAAGATCTTGATCGCCGGGTCCGCAAGCTTGTCGAGCTCACGGCGGGGGTACTGCCAGTTCAGCTTCGGATCGGCTTCGATGTACACCACCTCCAAGCCGTAGTCGTCCAGTAGCGGGATTTCAAAGTACGGGGTGAAGGTCGGCATACCGATGGCGACTTTGTCGCCCGGCTTGATGAGGCGGCTCTCCTTCAGGCTGTTGAACAGATAGGTCATCGCGGCAGTGCCGCCCTCTACCGCGAAGATGTCGAACTCATCGCGAGACACTTGCCCACCGATCATCTCCTTGACGAGGTACTCGCGAACCACCTGTTCGCTGAGCTGCAACATACGCGGCGGCACCGGGTAATTGCAGCCCAGGATGCCCTCGACCATCTCGTGCAGGAAAAGCGACGCATCCAGGCCAAGCTGGTCACGAACGTAGCTGACCATCTGGCCGAGCAGCTTGACGCCCGCGTGCTGACGATGGTCCAGGATGAAGCGTTCGAAGCGCCCTTCGATACCAGCGATCTGCGGCAGACCACCAATACCGTTCCCCAAGTAGGAGAAGCTCAGTTCCGCCTCCTGGTTGGCGAACAGACCGAAGCGGAAGAACGCCTCGCGCGGCAGCGTCGCCAGGAAGTTCGGATTGCCACGGCCGGCGTTGAGCATCAGGCGGTTCTCACGACTGCCCGCCACCTCGATGAGTTTGTCCTTCAGCTCAAACGGGCTGAGAGACTTGTACTGGCTGTAATCGATCTTCTCGGACATACAGGTACTTCCTTCATACAGAGGCGCCACCCGGATGATGGCGCCGGGTGGTGTGGAGTCAGGACAGAATCAGAACGGCAACCATCCCCCAGATGGTCAACAGGGTGTTGCCCACCGCGTAGGTCACGGTGTAGCCCAGCGCGGGTACGTTGCTTTTGGCGGCTTCGCAGATCATTCCCAAGGCTGCTGTGGTGGTGCGTGAGCCGGCCACCGCACCGAACAGGATCGCGGGGTGGAAGCGGAACAGGTAGCGACCAATCAGCATGGACAGGATCAGCGGGAGCGTGGTCGCGACGATGCCCCACAGGAAGAGACTCACGCCCAAGGTCTGCAGGCCGCTGACAAAGCCGGCTGCCGCATCGATGCCGACCACCGCGATGAACACGTTCAAACCGACCGAGTTCATGAACCAGACGGTAGGTTCAGGAATGCGTCCGAAGGTCGGGTGGATCGAGCGTAGCCACCCGAAGACGATGCCCGAGATCAATGCACCACCAGCCGTGGACAGGGTCAGCGGGATGCCGCCGACCTTCATCACCACCGCGCCGATCAGGCCACCGAGGAAGATCGCCGCACCGATGAAGGCCACGTCGGCAACATTACTCGGAGCATCGATCTGGCCCAGCTCCTTGGCAGCGATCTGCACATCCTTGGTCAGCCCGGTCAGGGTGACCACATCACCCTGCTGCAACACGGTCCCTGGCAGCACCGGGATCTCGGTGGACAATGCACCACGCTTGATCCGGCGAACGTATACACCGTGTGCGTGGGGCATTGCCGCGAGCGCTTCCAGCGTCCGGCCAGCCAATGACTTGTTGCTGACGAACACATCGACGCCGAGCACCGGCGTGTCGAGCAACTCATCGTCCTCGACCTCCGCCTGGGAGTGGCCGAGCAACTGCAGCAGGTCATCGCGGTGGCCACCGATGGCCAGCACATCCCCTTCCTGGATCACCTCGCCAGGCAAAGCCTCGCGCAGCTCTCCATTGCGCCGCAGACGCTCGATGAACAGGCGCCGGCCCTGAGCCAAAGCCATGGATTCCGCCTGGGCAATGCTCTTGCCCACCGCCGCGCCGCCGGCGGCAACCTTGTAGGCACGAAGTACATAGCGATGCCAGCTACGTCCCTCACTGTCTTTGTCGCCACCAGCGCCCAGGCTCTGCTCATAGTTCTTGCAAGCCTTTACCAGATCGATACCCAGTAACTTCGGCCCCACAAGGGCGAGTACCACGGCCGAGCCGATGGTGCCGAAAATATAGGTCACCGCGTAGGCCACCGGCATCGCGTTGAGCATTGCCTGGGCCTTGTCCGGCACCATTTCCAGGCGGTTGATGGCATCGGTGGCCAATCCCATGGAGGCGGAGATGGTTTGCGACCCGGCGAACAAGCCGACTGCCGAGCCCAGGTCGAACTTTGCAACCCAGGCCACGCCCACGGCACAGACTAAGCACAACACGCAGACCACCACGGCAAACAGCGCCTGCGGCAAACCGTCCTTGGCGATGCCGCGAACGAACTGCGGCCCGACGCCGTAGCCAATGGCGAACAGGAACATCAGGAAGAACACACTTTTGACGGTGGGCGAGATGGTGATCCCCACCTGCCCAATGAGCAGGGCTGCCAGCAGTGTCGCGGTGACTGCCCCCAGGCTGAAGCCCTTGAAACTCTTGCCGCCGACCCAGTAACCGATGGCGAGCGAGAGGAATATTGCCAGCTCCGGATAGGAGCGTAGTGTCTGTTCAAGCCAGCTCAAGATTCATTACCTCATGACCGAATCATCGAGAAGAGCCAGCGAACAAGACGCCGACCTTTACTGTCGGCCCTTCCTTTTCGCTGCCCATCTCCAAGCCACGAATCACCGCAGACGCCGGAGATAGAGCGATTCAAGCATGCGCAGTAGCAGCAAATTCTCCGTGGAGGAGGATTCAGGAATTTCCGATGGAGCAGCCAGCCGATCCCTAGAGCAGGGATCGTCAATGGCTTACCACGTCGCGAAGGGAGCGACGTGGGCACTGCCTGAGGGAAAGCAAAGACGGGGCGGCTAACCCTTACCGGGCGGCCGGGGAGCACGGGAGACGAAAGAGGCGTTTTGCGGGGCGGTAACCCCAGTGAGGAAAATGAAACGTCCGCCCCGGCCAGGAGCGCAACCAGGCCTGGAGGTCGCAGGGCATTGCCCGCGACGGACGTCAGCCGATGGTCATCCATCTGGCGTTGCCGCCGGCAGCGGCGGTGTTGACGTGTGGGCGAATGACCGAGTCGACGCGCTGCTCAACCTGATTGGCCTGTCGGCCTTCACCCAGGCCTACCCCAGCCAGCTCTCCGGCGGCATGCAGCAGCGCGTGGCGATCGAACGCGCGCTGATGCCCAAGCCGCCGATACGGCTAAGGAACGAACCCTTCGGCTCGCGGGAGCAGCTGACCCGCACCGTGCAGCACGAGGGACAAAGACCCCAGGGTTGAAAACCGTGCTGCCCTGTCACTCGCGCAGGTGCCAGCAGGTCGTCGCCTTCAATTGCGAGGTCATTCGGCCGGTCGGTCACTTCCCAGTCCCGGTGGCAGTGGTCCGAGGAACATCTTCCTGAGGCGATCACGGCCGATCACCCTCGCCAGCTCCGAGATGACGCAGTACATGAAGATCAAGGTGATGAGCAGAATCTGCACCGCCCAGAAACGAGGCCAGTTCATGGATGTCCACAGCATGGAGTTCGCGTCCATCAGACTGGGGGCCTCTTTCCAGTACTCGTAGAGTCGCTCCAGGTAGTGCACGCAAAGTGCGACCAGGGCGTACATCAGGGTCTTCCAGGTGACGTTCCAGATCAGCGGCTTTTCCGGGAAGCGGTTGATGAACGGCAGCATGTCGGCCACCAGTACCGACTTGCCGAGTACCAGCGAGGCGATCAGGACCGAAGCCGTCACGGGCAGCGGCACACCCGTGCCCTTGATCATGAGTGCGCGGATGGCAGCGACGATGTGCAGAATGACGAAGAAGAAAATGGTGGGCGGAAGTGCCTTGATGAACTCGTGCTTGATCTTGAGCAACACCGTGTTCATATGCGTCCCCTTTCTGCCGCTAATGCGCTGTGATCGAATTCGTTCATGGAGCCCACCTGGCGGAGGGTCGATGCCATCGGGTCATACCGCTGCCAGTCAGGGCTGCACGCCGGCCGGGTAGGCCCGGCTGCCGAGCACCGCCCCGTCGAGCGTTTGGCCGTAGTAGCCCTGATCGGAGGCGTGGAAGTCTTTCGCCGTACTGGCGACATCCCCCTTGAAGCGCGGGTCCTGCGGCCGTTCCCGGCTGTTCATGTAGGCCGCTACGTCCCAGGCCTGCTGGACGTTGAGTTGCACGCTCTTGCCCAGCGGCATGTTCTCGTAGATGAAAGTGGCGGCGGTATTGACCCGGTGCATGCCTGCGCCCCAGTTGTAGGACTCGCCGCCCCACAGCGCAGGGATCACCGGCACGTCGGCCATCCTGCGGCCTTCACCCTGCTCGCCATGGCAGATCGCACAGTGCTCGGTATAGACCTGCTGGCCCCGTTGTGGCGAGTAGGCCTGCGGCGGTGCCGGCAAGGCGGCAAAGGCACGTCCGGGCATGCGTTCGCGCCCCTCCATCTTCACTCTGTCCGCCAGTGGTCCCGGCAGGACGAAGGATTCGTCTCGACCGCCGCGCTGCAGTTCAGCGTCGCTGAGTTCCGGCACGGGCTTGTCCTGCATGCCGTACATATCCAGCAAGCCGCCCATGAGCAACCAATAGGAATAGGCCGACATCGCCACCAGCTCGGGTGAGCCCAGCTCGGGGGCCTTGCCGTTCATGGAGTAGTTGAAACAGCCCTGGATACGCTCGGCGAAGTTGTTCACGCGGTTGTCTTTCTTGCGGAAGGCCGGGTAAGCCAGGTAGGCCGCCCACATGGGTGCGGCGTAGGCCTTCGTGCCGGCGTCCAGGTGGCAGTTGGTGCAGTTCAGCTGGTTGCCTAGGTAGCGGCCCTTGAGCTGCTGGGTATTGACGAACAACTGGTAGCCACGGCGAATCTTGTCGCCGAAGGCGCCATCGGGGATCTTCGAGAGGTCTCGTGGCGTGAAGTAATGAGCATCCTTGGCCTTGGGTTGTGCGCTGATTTCTTCCATCGACGTAGTCACCGCATCGGCTGCTTGTACCGGCAGCGCAACGCTTCCCGCCAAGGCCATGCAGAGCAGGGTTCCGTTCATGAGCACTCCTCAGCGAATCGCCGCCAGATAGCTGGCCAGCGCAGTGATGTCCTTGTCGTTCAGGCGCTTGGCGATCGCCCCCATCATGCCTTCCGGGTCGCCGCCGCGCTCACCCTTGCGCCAGGCCTGCAACTGCGCCTGCAGATACGCCGCCTGTTGCCCGGCGAGCCGAGGAAATGGCCCCGCGCCGACGGCCGAGGGGCCGTGGCAGCTGAAACAGGCCGGAATGTCGCGGGACAGGTCACCCTGGTAGTAGAGCTTTTCGGCTGGCGAGGCGGCAGGCTGTTGCCCGCGAACCTGCAGCGTCGGCAGCTTGCCCTGGGCGGCGTAGTAAGCGGCAGCCGGCTGCAGCAGATCGGCCGAGGCGTAGGCCTCGGCCATTGGCCCCATCAGCGCATTACTGCGCTGCCGTGAGTTGAAAAGCGCCACTTGCGCCGAAATATAGTCGGCCGAGAGCCCCGCCAACATGGGCCCTTGCGCCGTACCCTCGCCGTGCATGCCATGACAGACAGCACATGCTTGTACCGCATCCGGTACTTCATCGGCGATGGCCGCTCCGGTGACACAGGAAAAAACCAGGAAAGCAGGCCATCTGCGCATCGAGTATCCCGCCTCTATGTGCTGCGACAGCCGTGAGTGTAGGTGAGGTCGGCTTTCCTATCCTTCCACCCGGAAGACAAGTCATCGTTTTCGCTGGCCGCCGCACAGTGCAGCTGAACCGCGGTGGGAAGCATCGTCTTGATGGACTGGGGCGAGGCTCATTCAGCCGCTGGCGCGGCGGCGCATCCATCGGTTGAGCCCTGTTGGCGGGTCGCCCGAGGCCGATGGACTATCCCTCGATGCAATAGGCCAACGAGGTGCATCGATGAAATCGGCGGAGCGGGTAGCTCCGCCGTTGTGCCGGGCACGAAGCCCGAAACGGATTGCGCAGGAAGCGCGAGGGGAACGGCCTGCCGGGAGCGGGTAGCTCCGCCCGGAGGCTGGCAGGCCGGGTGGTCGCAGATGCGACCGTGAAGCTGGCCGGCAGCGCCCGGTGAGGCGCTACCGGCACCGTCGTCAGCCGATGGTCATCAGGCTGGCGTTACCACCGGCAGCGGCGGTGTTGACGCTCAGGGCACGCTCGATCAGCAGGCGCTCCAGCGGGATATCGGTTTCCCCGCGGTTCAGCCCGGTGACGCCGACGATGGCGCCCTTGCGCTGGCTGGCCTGCTCGCAGACCGCACGCAGCTGATCCGAATCGCCGTGGTGCAGGATGGCGTCGAACACCTTGTCGGTGCTGCTCCAGTCGGCGACCAGCTCGATGCGCTGGACCACCTCCTTCGGTAGTTCCTTGACCACGGCGGCGTTGGACTCGGCTACCAGCGGGCGGCTGCCGACGCTGAGCACAGCAGCCAGCTGGGCCAGCAGGTCGGCGCGGTCTTCGGCCAGGCAAAGCACGTGCTCACGCGGCAGCAGGGTGTAGGTGTTGCGCTCGCCGGTCGGGCCGGTGAGCACCTGCTGGGTGAAGCTCTGCGCGAGCTCGCCATAGCCGCTGAGCAGGGTCGCCAGGGCGGCGTCCTTCTGCCCTGCCCACTTGGCCAGGGCTTCCACGGCCTGCTGGGCGTCCTTCGGACGTGGCAGTGCCTGGGCGCCATCGCCCTTGAGCTGGTTGGCCACCGCATCCTGCGGACGGGTCGACAGCAGGCGATACAGGTACAGCGGGCCGCCGGCCTTCGGACCGGTGCCGGACAGGCCTTCGCCACCGAAAGGCTGCACGCCGACCACGGCGCCAACCACGTTGCGGTTGACGTAGAGGTTGCCAACATGGGCAGTGCCGACGACCTGAGCGATGGTCTCGTCGATACGGGTGTGCACGCCCAGGGTCAGGCCGTAGCCGGACTCGTTGATCTGCGCGAGCAACTGGTCCAGGTCCGCACGCTGGTAGCGCACCACGTGCAGCACCGGGCCAAAGATTTCGCGCTTGAGCTCGCTGAAGCTGTCCAGCTCGATCAGGGTCGGCACGACGAAGGTGCCGCGCTTGATTTCCTCGGCATCCACGCGGGCGCTCTGGAATACCTTGCGGCCTTTGTCGCGCATGGTCTGGATGTGCTTGTCGATGTTGCCCTTGGCTTCTTCGTCGATCACCGGACCGATGTCGGTGTGCAGGCGCTCCGGCGCACCGACGCGGTACTCGGCCATGGCGCCCTTGAGCATCTGCACCACGCGGTCGGCGGCGTCTTCCTGCACGCACAGTACGCGCAGCGCGGAGCAACGCTGGCCGGCGCTGTCGAAGGCGGAGTTGACCACGTCGACCACCACCTGCTCGGCCAGCGCCGAGGAGTCGACGATCATCGCGTTGAGGCCGCCGGTTTCGGCGATCAGCGGGATGGTGCGGCCCTGGGCGTCGAGGCGGCCGGCGATGTTGCGCTGGAGGATGCCGGCGACTTCGGTGGAGCCGGTGAACATCACGCCACGCACGCGCTCGTCACCAACGAGACGGGCACCGACGGTTTCGCCACGGCCCGGCAGCAGCTGCACAGCACCGGCCGGTACGCCGGCCTCGAGAAGGATGCGCACGGCTTGCGCGGCGACCAGCGGGGTCTGCTCGGCGGGCTTGGCCAGCACCGTGTTGCCGGCGGCCAGGGCGGCAGCTACCTGACCGCTGAAGATCGCCAGCGGGAAGTTCCACGGGCTGATGCACACCACCGGACCCAGCGGGCGGTGGCTGTCATTGGCGAAGTGGGTGCTGGCCTGGGCGCCGTAGTAGCGCAGGAAGTCCACTGCCTCGCGCACTTCGGCGATGGCGTTGGCGAAGGTCTTGCCCGACTCGCGCACCAGCACACCCATCAGCGACTGGATTTCGGCTTCCATCAGGTCGGCGGCGCGCATCAGGATGGCGCCACGCTCGGACGGCTGGGTGGATTGCCAGATCTGCGCGCTGGACAGCGCACCGAGGATGGCGTTGTTCACGTCGGCTTCGCTGGCCTCACGCACATGGCCCACCACGTCGCGCAGGTCGGCCGGGTTGCGTACCGGCTGCGGCTCGCCCGGCGCAGCGTCGGCCAGGCCCAGCATCGGCTCGGCGACATAGGCGTGGTTGGTGCTCGACAGCAGCGCCGAGGACAGCGAACCCAGGCGGTGTTCGTTGGCCAGGTCGATGCCGGCGGAATTCAGCCGGGATTCGCCATAGAGGTCACGCGGCAGCGGGATGCGCGGGTGCGGCAGCCCGAGGGTGCCTTCCTGCGCGGCCATCTGCTCGACCTGCAGCACCGGGTCCAGCACCAGGTCCTGGAGGGAGATGCTGTGGTCGGCGATGCGGTTGACGAACGAGGTATTGGCGCCGTTTTCCAGCAGGCGACGAACGAGGTACGCCAGCAGGGTTTCATGGCTGCCTACCGGCGCGTAGATGCGGCACGGACGGTTGAACTTGCCGTCGGCGACCTTGCCTACCACCTGCTCGTACAGCGGCTCGCCCATGCCATGCAGGCACTGGAACTCGTACTGGCCCGGGTAGTAGTTCTGCCCGGCCAACTGGTAGATGGCCGACAGCGAGTGGGCGTTGTGGGTGGCGAACTGCGGGTAGATGGATTCCGGCACCGCCAGCAGCTTGCGCGCGCAGGCCAGGTACGACACGTCGGTGTACGGCTTGCGGGTATAGACCGGGTAGCCTTCCAGGCCGTTGACCTGGGCCAGCTTGATCTCGCTGTCCCAGTAGGCGCCCTTCACCAGGCGGATCATCAGGCGGTGACGGCTGCGCTTGGCCAGGTCGATCACGTAGTCGATCACGTACGGGCAGCGCTTCTGGTACGCCTGGATGACGAAGCCGATGCCGTTCCAGCCCGCCAGCGACGGTTCGAAGCACAGGCGCTCGAGCAGGTCGAGGGAGATTTCCAGGCGATCGGCTTCTTCGGCGTCGATGTTGATGCCGATGTCGTAGTCGCGGGCCATCTTCACCAGGCCGAGCACGGTCGGGTACAGCTCGTCCATCACACGGTCGTACTGTGCGCGGCTGTAGCGCGGGTGCAGCGCGGAGAGCTTGATCGAGATGCCCGGGCCTTCGTAGATGCCACGGCCATGGGAAGCCTTGCCGATGGCATGGATCGCCTGCTCATAGGAAGCCAGGTAGCGCTTGGCATCCTCATCGGTCAGCGCGGCTTCGCCGAGCATGTCGTAGGAGTAGCGGAAGCCACGGGATTCCATGTTCGCCGCATTGGCCAGGGCCTCGGCGATGGTTTCGCCAGTGACGAACTGCTCACCCATCAGGCGCATGGCCATGTCCACGCCCTTGCGGATCAGCGGCTCGCCGGACTTGCCGATGATGCGGTTGAGCGACGAGGACATGCCGGCTTCGGTGTGCGTCGCCACCAGCTTGCCGGTGATCAGCAAGCCCCAGGAGGCCGCGTTGACGAACATCGACGGGCTCTGGCCCAGATGCTGGCTCCAGTTGCCGTTGCTGATCTTGTCGCGGATCAGCGCGTCACGGGTGGCCTTGTCCGGGATGCGCAGCAGCGCTTCGGCCAGGCACATCAGCGCCACGCCTTCCTGGGACGACAGGGAGAACTCCTGCAGCAGGCCCTGCACCAGGCCCTGGCGGCCACCGGCGTTCTTCTGGTTGCGCAATTTCTCGGCGATGCCCAGGGCCATCTTGCTGGCGGCACCTGCCTGCTCTTTCGGCAGGCGTGCCAGGTCCAGCAGCATCGGCAGCGCCTCGGTTTCCGGTCGGCGGTAGGCGGCAGTGATGGCCGCGCGCAGCACGGACTGCGGCAGGATGCTCTCGGCGAAATCGAGGAAGACCTGCAACCCTTGTTCGTTCAACGCATCCAGCGATTCCTCGCCCGCCGCCGCAGCCAGGCCGGATTGCTCGGCCGGCGTCAGACCGCCTTCGACCTGCTCCAGGTAGGAGAAGATGGCCTGCTTGATCAGCCAGTGCGGGGTACGGTCGAGTTGCTGGGCAGCCAGCTTGAGGCGCTCGCGGGTGGCGTCGTCGAGCTTCACGCCAAGGGTGGTGGTGGCCATGGGGCTTCCTGTTGTTAGAAGGTGTGCCTGAAAACGGCGCAAGGTTATACCGCCGAATCTCAAGGTGCAACCAGGTGCAACCCAATAAAAACAAGCCTTTGGTCGTACGCGCAAATCCGGTGCAACCGGTGACATTTCCCACACCAGGCGCTACCAAACGGAGCACGGCGACAGGCTCGCCTAGCTATAACCCACGAAGTCTGGCCAGGCGGCAGGAAGAAAGCAGTGTTCGTGCCAGGGCTGGAAAAGGTGCAACCCTGAGCTTCGCAGGAAATCGACGGTAGGAGCGAGCCAAGCTCGCGATCACGACCATGGGCGCATCGCCACGCCCGTCACACCCTTTCCGTTAGCGATCATGAGACTTGCCAACGCCGGCCCTGCGGGGGGACCACGGGCGCGACCGTCCTTAAGCTTCCGGGCGAGCCTTGAGCCAGAGGCCGAAGGTCTTCACCACGTCCACCACCGGCCGCAGGCGGCCACCGTCATCGCTCAGGCAGTACTCCACGCGCGGCGGAACCTCGGGGTACACAGTTCGAATCACCAGCCCCGCCTGTTCCAGCGCGCGCAACTCGGCGGTCAGCACCCGCTGGGAAATCTCCGGCATGTCACGGCGCAACTCGTTGAAGCGCTTGCTGCCATCGAGCAGGTACGACACCAGCAGCAGCCGCCAGCGCCCACCGATCACCCGCATGGCCTCCTCGACCGAGCAGCCCGAAACGTTCTTCTTCATCTGTCCTTCCCGGTAACCTTTTTGTGCCCAGAGCACAAAAAAGTGCGTTCTTACGCGCTGCATCGGGAGCAGGAATACTGGCCGCCCATTTCCGACCAGGGTCCACCCGATGAAGCTCTACTTCGCTCCCAACGCCTGCTCCCTCGCCCCGCACATCATCCTGCGCGAGCTCGGCCTGCCATTCTCGCTGGTACGCGTGAACAACCAGACCAAGCGCACCGCCGATGGCGGCGACTTCTACCGGATCAACCCCAAAGGCTATGTCGCGGCGCTGGAACTGGAGGACGGCACGGTGCTGACCGAGGGCGTGGCGATTCTACAGTACCTCGCCGACCTGCAGCCCGAGGCAGGCCTTGCGCCTGCCAACGGCACCCTGCAGCGCACGCAACTGCAGGCGCAACTGAATTTCATCGGCAGCGAACTGCATGCGGGGATGAGCCCGCTGTTCGACGGAGAAATCCCCGAACCGGTGAAGGACCGGCTGCGCGCGAAGCTGGCCAGGCGCCTGGATTACCTGGAACAGGTGTTGGCCGCGAATGGCCATCGCTTCGCGGAGCGCTTCAGCATCGCCGATGCGTATCTGTTCACTGTGCTGGGCTGGTCCGAACACCTGAAGGTCGATCTCGAGGCGTTTCCGGCGATCCGCCGCTTCCGCCAGGAGGTCGCTGCACGCCCCTCGGTGATCCAGGCGTTGCAGGCCGAAGCCCGGACGCCGGCCGTCGTCTGAGACGCCAGGCAGGATAACCGCTCGGCGGAAAATCGGGCGACCTATCGCGCAAGCCACACCTTCCGTGGTCCATCACAGAACCCCGGCCAGCCTTGCGCCGGGCATCGTGCAGTGAGCACAGGAGATTCTGGATGAGCGCTGACCCCGAGAGTTTCGCCGATGCCTACCAGTGCGCGCTGGTAGAAGTGGCCCTGCCGGTCTTCGCCCGCGCCAGCGAGTTCGCACGCCGGCACGGCCTGGAGTGCAGTGTCGAGTTGCTCGATGGTCGCCGCGACCTGCCGGAACTGAGCCTGAGGGTACGCAACTCCTGCCGCGATACCGAACGCATCTGCCGCATCAGCGCCGACCGGCAGACCCAGCGCCTGTGCCATGAAAACCGCTGCGGAGAAACCGACGCCGATGTGAAACAGGTGATCGGCTCCCTGGCCTCGCTCAATGCGCTGGTGCTGGACACCCGGCTACTGGAGTTCTTCCAGACCTCTTTCTCCCTTCACCTGGACTATGCGTCCAGCCGGCACGCCGGAAGCTACTGGACTCGCTGAGGCCACGCGCGCCGCCTGCTGCTGGCCAGCCGGACGCCTCAGCCCTGACTGGCCAAGGCCTGGGCCAACTGCAAGTCACTGAGCGTCGATTGCGGATGCGCCCTGCGGTATTCGCGCAACGCGTGTTCCAGTTGCGCGCCATGGATCCGCCCGGCGGAAGCGATATAGGCCAAGGCGTCATCGCGCGCCTGTTGGTAGGCCCGCGGAGAATGGCTGCTGGACTCGCTGGCCGCCGCCGTGCCAAGGCTGGTGCCGACGGTGAAGTGGTCGCTCGAGTTCCCCTTGCCATCCATCGCACTGGCCGGTCCTGCGACCGCCAGGACTAGGGCCGCCGCCCTGCCCGCCCGACTCATGAGCATCCGCAGGCTACCGGGCGTGCCATCCAGCCCATGCGTTTCTCGGGATGGCCAGTGTGTTCGTCCTCGCGCTCCTCCAGCACCTCGAAACCGTGCCGCTGGTAGAACGCCACCGCGCCGGCATTGGCCGAATAGACCGCCAGCTCCAGCATCGGCAGGTGAATCTTGGCGTCGCTCAGCAGGTGCGAGCCCAGCCCCCGGCCCTGGCATTCCGGTGCGACGAAGAGCGCCGCCAGTGCGCCGTCATGCAGGCTGTAGAAACCGCTGATGCAACCGTCGCTCTCGACGACTCGCGACGCCGCCGCCGGCAGGTAGACGTCGCGCATGTCCTGCAGGCGCTGCCGCCAGAAATCGGCATCGATGAAAGCGTGGGCCTGCTGCGAGGCCCGCAGCCAGATATCCAGCACCCGCTCCATGTCGTCGTCGCGAAAGTCACGGATCAGCATCGGCAGTCGTCTCCCGGTTCGTTGAAGTGCTCATGGCGTGGCGGGCGGCATCCTCGCACAAGCGATCGCCCCTGCGCGCCCCCGCGCGCTGCCACCAATCGTCGCACCTGCACAGCCTCCAACGATGGCAGAAAAAGGGCCGGCGAGCGCCTCTTGCACTCAAGCACGCCCGGCGCAAACCGTCAGGTTCCACTCATCAGAATCAGTGAACGACCGGCGGTCTGCGGGTTCTCTCGAAGGGGGCCGGCAGAGTCGCGAACGCGCGAAGCAGCGCGTCCCGATGCCAATGGCGGAGTGACGCCGGACAGCACAACTGCCCCCCGCGAATTCCATCCAGAAACAATCAAGGAGACAGTCAATGGGCAGCTATCGATGGTTCCCCTCTACCCGCAACAGTGGCGTGCAGGAGCTGCAATCCCTCGTGAACGACCTGGAAACCCTGCTGGCCAGCAGCCGGGATCTCACGGCAGAACAACTGCCGGCGTTCAAGTCGAGGCTGCGGGACCTGGTGGACGACAGCCGCGAAACCAGTGAACACCTGATTCATCGCAGCCGTCGGGCCATCCGCGCGAGCGGCGAGTATGCCGGTGAACATCCTTGGCAGACCGCTGCAGTGCTGGCCACCGCCGCCGGACTGCTGGCAGCGGCCTGCGCCTTGAGCCGCAGTCGCTGAGGCCCGAGCAGTGAGCGGCGGCACCGTCGCCGCTCACTAGTCGATGAAACTGTCGATCAACTCCAGGCCAAGGCTGCGCACCCGCCCGGCGCTGCTCAGCTCGTCGCCGTGGATGCCGACCACGGTGGTACAGGGCATGTCCGCCAGCTGGCTGCTGAGACGGATCGAATAGCGGCCACCCTCCTCCCGGTAGCAGGAGAAATTGAACAGCGGGTAGGCTTCGTGGAGCACCGCTTCCACGTCCAGGCGTCGGAACTGCGTCATGGCCACCTCCTCTCCCTGGGTCAACCCTGCCCGCTCGGTTGCTCGAGCGAAATGCTGGCGTTTGGCCCAGGCACCGGAGTTCTCCGGCGCCGGCAAGCGGATCGCCAGCGCTGGCAGGCGTCGCTGGCAGCATTGGCTCTGTCGCAACCGGTGAGAGTTTCGGACAGAAGGCCTGTCAATGCGGCGGGCATGGCGACAAGAAAGGCCGCGAGGCGTCTGGCCATGCATTTTCCAGCCTCTTGCCGGTGCAACCTTGCATCCTGCAAATGACCAAAGGCCAGCATGCTTTCTCGATTTCCAGCAATAACAACCTGTTAAACAGATGAAACAGTCTCTCCCGACCTGGCATGGCTGATGCGAGGTTTCAGGCTCAAGCCAGCACTCTGGCTTTTGCCAACCACCGGGAGGGATCGATATGTCCAGTTGCCGCGAGACGGCCATCGAACACTTGAGCCACCTGTTCAGCGACTACCGCCCACAGTTCACGACCAGGCCCGACGGCACGCTGCTCATCAACCTGCGCAATGCCAGGGGCAAGCGCTTGATTTCCCGGGTCATCCAGCAGGAAGAGCAGTCCAGCGCCGTGCTGCTGAACAACCTTGTGGAGCGCATCCGTCGCGACCTGATGACCGTAGAGGGGCCGCTGGAGCAGGACAACGTCGACTGGTTCCTCAAGCGCATCGAGCTGCAGACCTTCGTTCCGCTGAACCCCACCCACCGACCCCGCAAGGTGGTGGTGGCCGGCGCACGTCTGCGCGCCCTGGCTGGCAAGCAGGCCCACCAAGCGAGGTAAGCATGAAAACACCCGTGGACACTCCCGACCCAGACCCCAGAGTGACCCGCGAGGAGTCACTGGAAGAGCGGGTGGACATCGAACCGGAGGACAGCCGACAGGAACCCCATCTGTCCGCTGCCCACCAGGACGGCCTCAAGGATGGGCCGACATAAGCCGATAAGACCGAAGGCCAGCGTAGCCAAGCCGATGGCAAGTGCATTCCGGTGGCCGCCGTCAGTCCAAGCAGTCGGGCGGCCGCCGGTTCTCTTCCCTGCTGTCGCACCATCCGCCGCATCCCGAGGCTGCCGTCCCCTCCCGCACGAGCGGGAAGGAAGGCTGTGACGCTTGCGTTCAGCGTGCGAGGAACGGTGGCGGCGCGTCGATCACACCGGTCTCGTTGACGTACTGCTTGTAGTGCTCGATCAGCCTATCCAGGCGTTCCGGCTCTGCTTTCGCCAGGTCCTGGGTTTCGCCGGGGTCTTTGGCGAGGTCGTACAGCTGCCAGGTCGCCGGGCCGACCGGCGCAGGCAGGTAGACCGCCTTCCAGTCGCCCTGGCGGATGGCGCGCATGCCGAACAGCTCCCAGCCGGTAACGGTCTTCTCGTCGTGAGCCTGTTCCGTCTCGCCGGACAGCCAGCCCAACCACGACTTTCCGCGCACCTCAGCCACCTCTCGGCCGTGCCATTGCCTGCCCGGATGACGTACACCAGCCAGGTCGAGAATGGTCGGGGTGATGTCCATCACCGTGGAGAACGAGTGGCTGATCTCGCCCTGGCGCTGCAGCGCCGGGTAGCGCACCAGCGCCGGCACGCGGATGCCGCCCTCGGTGGTAAAGGCCTTGTACAGGCGCGACGGCGCGGTGGCGGCCTGGGCCCAGCGCGGGCCGTACCAGATGTAGGAGTTGGCGCGACCGATGTTTTCCAGGCTGTTGTCGTAGTGCTGGTCGAGGAAGCTCAACAGGTCCGGACCGAAGCGCGGGAAGGCTTCCAGCAGCGCACCCTCGGCGCCGTTGTCGGACATGAACAGGACGAAGGTGTTGTCCAGCTCACCCTGCTGGCGCAGGTACTCGACGACCCGGCCGACGTTCCAGTCCAGGCGTTCCACCATCGCCGCGTAGACCTCCATGGCCCGTGCCGATCTGGCTTTTTCCTCGTCGGTCAGGCGGGCCCATTCCTTGCTGATCGCCAGCACCGGATGCGCCTTCACGTCGGCGTCGATCAGGCCCAGCTGCTTGAGCCGCTCCAGTCGCTCCAGGCGCAGTGCCTCCGGGCCGGCGTCGTAGCGGCCCTTGTACTTGTCCACTACCTCCTTGGGCGCCTGCAGTGGCCAGTGCGGCGCGGAGAACGGCAGGTAGGCGAAGAACGGGCGGTTCTGATCGCGCTCCTTGAGGTACTGGATCAGCTTGTCGCCGAAAGCATCGGAGGAATAGAAGTCCGCCGGCAGCTCGTCGATGAACCGGTCGTCCTCGACATACAGCGCCGGCGTGCCCTTGAGGATGCGCGGGGTGGTTTCGTCATAGGGGGGCTCGAAACCGTAATGGTTGGCCGCGCCCGGCAGCAGCGAGAAGGAGCGCTCGAAGCCGCGCGCGTGGGGCGCCTGCTCCAGTTTCAGGCCCAGGTGCCACTTGCCCGAGAGCAGGGTCTGGTAACCCGCCTCGCGCAGCAGCTCCGGCAGTGCCACCACGCGATCGTTGAGATAGCCCTCGTAGCCCGGCTTGCCTTCCAGCTCAGGCGTCAGCGCCTCGGCCATGGTGCCGATGCCGGCGATGTGGTGGTCGGTGCCGGTGAGCAGCATCGAGCGGGTCGGCGAGCAGGTCGGCGCAGTGTGGAAGTCGGTCAGGCGCAGGCCTTCGAGGGCCAGGGCGTCCAGGTGCGGCGTGGCGATCTCGCCACCGAAAGCACCGAGGTCGGAGAAGCCGAGGTCGTCGGCGACGATGACGAGGAAGTTGGGGCGTTTGCTCATGGTCGGACTCGTTCAAGGGTAATGATGGATAGGTGCGACTGTACTTTTCTGGGACTTCCTGCCAACGACTCCCCTCTCCCCCCGCCCTCTCCCTGAAGGGAGAGGGAGCCGTCCGTGCCGGCTGAAACCATGGTTTCACCTTGCGCCGATCAGCCCCCTCGCCCTTCGGAGCGGGGCGCGCAGCCAGGGTTAGGGAGAGGGGCTCTTGCCTTCAGCAGGCGAGAAACTCGAATGGCAGGTCTTCCACCCGCTTGAGCTGCGGCGCGACGTAGTCGCCCTCGCCCGTCAGCTCGTGCAACAGCGCTTCGCGCTGGCGCAGGAAGTCATAGCCACCGCGTTCGCGAGGATGCTCCAGCGGCACCTCGACGATGCGCTTGATTCGCCCCGGACGCGGCGCCATCACCACCACGCGGTCGGCGAGGAACAGCGCCTCCTCCACGTCGTGGGTCACCAGCACGGTGGTAATGCGTTCGCGTTGGCGGATGCGCAGCAGCTCTTCCTGCAACTGCTGACGGGTCAGCGCGTCCAGGGCGCCGAAGGGTTCGTCCAGCAGCAGGATGCGCGGGCTGGCGACCAATCCGCGGGCGATGGCCACTCGCTGTGCCATGCCGCCCGAGAGCTGATGCGGATAGGCGCGGGCGAATGCGGTCAAACCCACCAACGCCAGGTAATCGGCCACTTTCGAAGCCTTGCCGGCCTCGCTCAGCGGTTCGTTGACCAGGCCCAGGGCGACGTTCTGCTCCACGTTCAGCCAGGGGAACAGGCGGTGCTCCTGGAACACGATGCCGCGTTCGCCGCCAATGCCGTCGATGAGCGCGCCGTCGATGCGGATCTCACCCCGGAACTCACGGTCGAGCCCCACCAGCAGGCGCAGCAGCGTGGACTTGCCACAACCGCTGGCGCCGACGATGGCGATGAACTCGCCGTCGGCGATCTCCAGGTCGAAACGTTCGATGGCCTGGAGCTCGCGGCCGTCCACGGGGAAACTCTTGGCGACCTGGCGAAAGCTCACCAGCGCCTGCGGTGCGAAAGCGTTCATGCGTGTCTCCAGCGCGTTACCCGCGCTTCGATGCGCTGGCCGAGGGCGGCCAGCAGGGCTCCGGTGAGGCCGACCAGCAACATGCCGGCGCCGACCAGGTCCATGCGGAAAAGTTGTTGCGCGCCGATCATCAGGCTGCCGATGCCACCGTCCGAGGGCATGAAGTATTCGGCGCCGATGGTGCCGAGCCAGGCGTAGATCAGCGCCAGGCGCACCCCGGCGAACACCGACGGCGCAGCACCCGGCAGCACCAGCCGACGCAACCTTTGCCAGGGCGAGAGACGCAGCGCGATGGCCGCTTCGGTGAGCTGCGCCGGCAGGCTGGCGATGCCGCGCTGGGTCGCCAGCAGCAGTGGGAAGAAGGCGGCCAGGCCGACGAACACCACCTTGGCCAGCTCGCCGAGCCCGAACCAGGCGGTGAGCAGCGGTACCCAGGCAAAGATCGCCACTTGGCGCAGTGCGGCAAAGGACGGTCCCAGCAGCCGCTCCGCCGGGCGCCACAGGCCAAGCCCCAGGCCGAGCAGGAAGCCCAGCGAGCCGCCCAGCAGCAGTCCGGCAAGCGTGCGTTGCAGGCTGGCGAACAGCGCAGTGGTCAGGCTGTTATCCAGCACCCCGTCCCACAGCGCGACCGCCACCGACGCGGGGCTGGCGAGAATGGCCGGATCGACCCACTCCCGCACACTCGCCGTCTGCCAGATCGCCAACAGGCCCAGCGGCAGCAGCCAGGTTTGCAGACGCTCCCAGCCCTTGCCTGACGCGCTACGGCGGAACTCCCCTGCAGCTTGCTGCGGCCAGTGCACCAGGCGCCGGTCCAGCGCCTGGATTCCTCGATCCATCGCCGCGCCGACCAGACCGATGACCAGGATGCAGACGAACACGATGTCGAGCATGAACAGCTGCCGCGCCTGCACCATCAGGTAGCCGATGCCTTCGCTGGAGGCCAGCAGTTCGACTGCCAGCAGCGAGGTCCAGCCCTGCGCCAGTGCCAGGCGCACACCGGTCAGGAAAGCCGGAAGCGCCGCCGGCAGGATCAGCCGCCACAGCAACAGCCGGCGTGGCAGGCGCAGCACGGCGGCGGCCTCGCGCAGACGAGGCTGCGCGTCGCGTACGCCAACCAGCGTGTGCAGCGTCACCGGCACGATGATGGCCTTGATCAGCACCACCAGCTTGAGTAATTCGCCGATGCCGAAGAACAGCATGAACAGCGGAATCCAGGCCAGGGTCGGGACCTGCGCCAGGGCACTGAAGGTGGGCAGCACCAGACGCTCGGCGCGGCGACTGAAGCCGAGCCAGGCGCCCAGTGCCAGCCCGCTGAGGATACCGGCCAGCAAGCCCCAGAGCAGACGTTTCAGGCTGATGCCCAGTTGCTGCCAGAGCTCACCGGCCAGCAGCTCGCGGCCGGCCTGCAGCACCAGCTCGGGCGTGGGCAGAATTTGCGCGGACATCCAGTGCCGGTGGCTGGCGGTCCACCAGAGCACCGCGATGGCCAGCGGCACCAGCCACGGCAACAGAGGTTCGAGCCCGCGCCAGCCGAAGGCGGAAGGCCTCAGGCGCGGGCTGGGAAGAGCAAGGCGATACGGCTTCGTAATATTCTTCATTGGAATATAAATAGTTATATCAATGCATTTATGAGCTATCACTGGCCATTTAAGGGAAGGCCTGGGCGCTCATCCAATGCATTCGCCGAATATTTTTTATGCCCTCCGGGCATCTGCCCGCGAAGCCCTGTGGTTGTTCGCTTAGCTCGAATGATTACTAAAAAATGCGTTTTTATTATTTTGTTGATGGACCGCACCATGCCTTTAGTGCGGGCGCCGGAGCCAGTCGCGCTCCCTACTGCTGGAGGCAGGCGCCATGAAGGCCCTCACTACTCAATTGCTGTCCCTTTTCGCTGCGCCGGTACTGGCCGGCCTGCTCGGCGCCTATCCGCTGGTCACCCAGGCCGCCGACCCGCTGAAGGAAATCCGCATCGCCGTACCCGACGTCAGCGCCGGGCAGAACCACTCCGGCGGCGGCGTGGTGGACATCCTCTACACCCGCCAGTTATTGGAGAAGGAGTTCGCCAAGGACGGCATCCAGGTCAAATGGAGCTTCTTCAAGGGCGCAGGCCCGGTGGTCAACGAAGCCTTCGCCAACGGCCAGGTGGACTTCGCCTACCTGGGCGACCTGGCGGCGATCATCGGCAAGTCCAGCGGCCTGGACAGCCGCGTGCTGGCCGCCACCGCGCGCGGCGTCAACCATTACCTGGGCGTCCAGCCGGGCTCGGGAATCAAGACCCTGGCCGACCTCAAGGGCAAGCGCGTGGGCATCTTCCGCGGCACCGCCAGCCAGCTCTCCTTCGACAACGCCCTGGCCAGCGCGGGCCTCGCCGAGAAAGACCTGAAGGTCATCAACCTGGACTTCAGCGCCGCCCTCGCCGCCCTGGCGGCCAAGCAGATCGATGCCACCTGGGGCCTGGCCGGCCTGTTCGCCCTGCGCGACAAGGGCCTGGCGGAAATTCCCCTGAGCACCCATGACCTGGGCGGCGCCGGGACCCTGCAGGCACTGCTGGTGGGCAATGGCGAGTTCGTCGATGCGCATCCGGAGATCACCGAGCGCCTGCTGAAGGTACAGTTGCAGGCCGTGCAGTGGGCCAGTGCCGAGGCCAACCGTGACGCCTTCATCGACCTGGTCTCGCAGCAGGCCGGCTATCCGACGGTGATCTTCAAGAGCGAATTCCAGGGCCGGCCGCTGGCGGAAGTCCTGTCACCGAAGCTGGACGCCGACTTCCTCGGCCGACTGGATGCCTCGATCAAGGCAGCGAAGAGTTACGGCCTGATCCGCCGTGACTTCCAGGCCGCCGACTGGGCCAGCCCGGCGCTGCAGGACGCCGCCGGCCGCGAGGTGGCGGCACAGCCGGTGGCGGCGGTGCAGTAGTCGCTCGGCGCTCACCCGTAGGATGGGTGGAGCTTGCGATACCCATGCTGTCCCGAGCGTTCGTCATTGATGGGTATCGCTGCGCTCCACGCCATCCTACGTTCGCGGTCAACCGCGATGCAGTTATCCGCCGCTCGGTGGGAGGCGGATAACCTGCTCCAGGTTATCCGCCCTACGGTTCAACAACGCAACAAACGTCCGTGGAGGCGGTATCACCAGCGCGCCGCCAGAAACTCCGCCACGCGCCGGAAATACCCCTCCACCTCCGGCACCAGGTTGCCCATGCGCAGGAAATCGTGGGTCATCCCGCAGCAGCGCTCGGCCTCCACTTCCACGCCCTGCTCCACCAGTGCATGGGCATAGGCCAGGCCTTCGTCCAGCAACGGATCGAACTGGGCCGCGAACAGCAGTGCCGGCGCGCTGCCTTGCAGGGCGGCACCGGCGTGAACCGGCGAACAGCGCCAGTCGCTTCGCTGTGCCACGTTGGGCACGTACTGCTGGTAGAACCAGTCCAGGCTGGCCGTCTCCAGCAGATAACCTTCGGCGAACAACTCCTGGGATTCGCTGCGTGCACCGGCATCCGCCGCCGGATAGAACAGCAGCTGGGCACAGGGTTGTTCGGCGCCCTCGCCCGCCAACTCGGCACAAAGCACCGTAGCCAGCGTGGCACCCGCGCTGTCGCCGCCCACGGCGAGGCGGCGCGGATTCAGGCTGAGGCTGGCAGCCGAGCCCAGCAGCCAGTTCCAGGCATCGCGCGCATCCCGGTTCGCCGCTGGGAACGGCGCTTCCGGCGCCAGGCGGTAACCGACCGAAATCACCGCGCAAGCGCAATGCTGGGCCAGCAGGCGACACAGCCCGTCATGGGAGTCCAGGCTGCCGACCGTGTAGCCGCCCCCATGGAAGTACAGGATCGCCCCGTCGCCGGCCCCCACGGGTCGGTACAGGCGAACCGGCAGCTGCCGGCCTTCGCGGGCCGGGATCAGTAGCGCTTCCACCGGCATTGACGGCGCGCCGGCCTTGAGCGATTCCGAGGAAGCCTCGAAGTCCTGCCGCGCCTGCTCCACCGGCAGTTCGTGCAGCGCCGGGCGACCCGTGCGGCGACCATCGTCGACCATGTCCAGGAAGGCGGAAATCTCCGGGTGCAGCATGCCAACCTCTTTCATCAATGCGTTCATACCGTGGCCTGCTCCTTGCGCGCGCCGCTTTCCACCTGGGCGCAGCAATGGCTGATCACCCCTTCCAGTTCCATGCGCAGCTGCGCCATCAGCACCTCGATGCGCGACGGGCGGAACACCCGGCGGCTGAACATGCAGCGCAGGGTCAACTCGCCGTCGTAGACCTGGCCGACGATCTCCAACCAGTTGTTCATCGGCGTGCTGGCGGCATAGGTGTCGCCGGGCTTCTCCTGCAGCGGCACGAACAGCGCCTGGTCATCGAAGCTCTGGTCGAACTGGCCGAGGTAGTTGAAGGTGACCCGAGGCTCCGCGCGGGCGGCGAGTTGTCGGCGCAGCGCGCTGTCGCCCAGATAGCGCAAGGCGCCGTAGCCAATGCCCTTGTCCGGCACCGCGCGCAGCTGCTGGCGGATCGCCGGGATGGCCTGGGCGTAGTCGCCCTGCCCCGGCGTCAGGCGCAGCGGGAACAGGCTGGTGAACCAGCCCAGGGTGCGGCTGTGATCGACCGCGTCGAGGATGTCCTCGCGGCCGTGGCCTTCCAGGCCGATCAGCACCGACTCGCTGTCGCACCATTGGCACAGCGTTCGGCCCAGCGCGGTCAGCAGCAGGTCGTTGATCTGCGTGCGATAAGCCTCCGGCGCCACCTTCAGCAGGCGTTGGGTCTGCTCACGGTCCAGGCGCAGGAACAGTTGCTCCAGGTGCGCCATGCGCTCGGCGCCGCGCGGGTTGTCGCGCTGCGGCTCGCCCAGGCCCTGGGTTTCGGTCTGCTCCAGCCAGTACGGCAGGTCGCCTTGCGCCAGTTGGCTGTCGGCGTATTCGCGCAGCCCTTCGGCCCAGGCCCGGTAGGCGCTGGTGCGTTCCAGGCGCGGAGCCGGTTCGCCAATGAGCTGAGCCGCGTAGCGCTGTTGCAGCTCATCCAGCAGGATGCGCCAGGACACGCCGTCCACCCCCAGGTGATGGATCACCAGCAACAGGCGCTGGGTGCCATCGGCCATGTCGGTGAGCACGCCGCGCAGCAGCCGGCCTTCGCTCAGCTCCAGGCTGCGCTGCGCCTGGTTGGCGATCAGCAGCGCTTCCTCGGCATTCGCCGCCTGACGCTGCCAGAGCAGCGCGCCGGTGATCTCGCTGGCCTCGCGATAGCGCTGGCGCCATACGCCGTCCGCGCCACGGGCGAAGGACAGACGCAGGCTGCCGTGCTCGGCCAGCAGGCCTTGCAGCGCCGCTTCCAGCGCCTGCGCGTCGAGACGCTGGCGGCACTCCAGCAGCACCGCCTGGTTGAAGTGGTCGGGCTCCTCCAGCGGCTGCTCGAACATCCATTGCTGGATCGGCACCAGACCGAAGGATTCGCCGTCATCAGCGACCTCCACGACTGTTATCGGCGTTACCTCTGCCACGCTCTCGGCGCGCTCCAGCAGGCCGGCGATGGTCTGGTACTGCAGCAGGTCGCGCAGGCGGATTTCCACGCCCTCGCCCAGCGCCTGGCGAGCGCGGGAGACGATCTGCAGGCTGAGGATGGAATCGCCGCCGAGGTCGAAGAAGTTGTCGCGGATGCCCACACGCTCCACCTGCAGCACGTCCTGCCAGATGTCGGCCAGGGCCTGTTCGCGCTCGTTGCGAGGCGCTTCATACGCTTCACCCTGCCAACTCGGTTCGGGCAGCGCCTTGCGGTCGATCTTGCCGTTGGGCGACAGCGGGAAGCGCGCAAGCTTGAGGATCTGCGCCGGCACCATGTAGTCCGGTACCTGCTCGCGGAGGAAGCTGCGCAGAGTATCGCCTTCCGCTTCACCCACCACGTAGCCGACCAGTTGCTTGCCGCTGATACCGTCACGCGCAACCACCAGAGCCTCGCTGACCTGCGGGTGATCCTGCAGGCGTGCCTCGATCTCACCCAGCTCGATGCGGAAGCCGCGGATCTTCACCTGGTGGTCGATCCGCCCGACGTAGTCGATCACCCCATCGGCGCGGCCGCGTACCAGGTCGCCGGAGCGGTACAGGCGTCCGCCGTTCGTATCGAACGGATCGGCGACAAAGCGCTCGGCGGTCAGGCCGGCCCGCTCGTGGTAACCGCGCGCCAGACCGTCGCCGCCGATGTACAGCTCACCGGCCACGCCCAGCGGAACCTGCCGCAGTTGCTCGTCGAGGATGTACAGCCTGCGCGCACCGACGCCCTTGCCGATGGGCGCATAGGCGGCATCGCAGGCCGTGGCGCGGTCGGCCTTCCACAGCAGCGGCGTGACCACGGTTTCCGTGGGGCCGTAGCCATTGATCAGATGTTCGGCGCGCAGCGCGCGTTTGGCCAGTTCGAAGCTGGCATTGGGCACCGCGTCGCCACCGAAGCAGTAGATGCGCACCGGCGGCGGGTTGCCGTCACGCAGGGCATGCTCGGCCAGCTGTTGCAGGTAGACCGGCGGGAAGGCGGCGACACTGACCTGCTGGTCGTGCAGCACGCGGTACGTCTGCTCCGGGGTCCACAATTCATCGCCACGCAGCACCAGGCTGCCACCGTGGACCAGGGTGGTCAGCCAGCGCTCGTGGGCGCCGTCGAAGGCGAAGGACATGAAATGCAGCTCGCGGGTCGCCGCGTCCATCCGGTACAGCTCGCCGATGGCCGCGCAGTGCATGGCCAGCGGGCCGTGGCTGACCGCCACGCCCTTGGGCTTGCCGGTGGAGCCGGAGGTGTAGATCAGGTAGGCGAGGTTTTCCGGCTCCAGGCCCACCACCGGCAGATCGCTGTCTTCGCCAGAAAGATCGAGGCCATCCAGCTCCAGGCACTGCACCCCCGCAGGCAACGGCAGGCGCTCACGCAGGCGGCTGTCAGTTATCAGCAACGCAATGCCGGCGTCGCTCATCTGGAATTCCAGGCGCTCGCGCGGGTACTCGGCGTCCAGCGGCACGTAGGCACCGCCGGCCTTGAGCACCGCCAGCAGCGCCAACGGAATGCGCACGCTGCGCGGCAATGCCACGCCGACCCGGACTTCCGGGCCTACGCCCAGCGCCATCAGGCGATGGGCCAGGCGGTTGGAGTCGCGCTCCAGCGCCGCGTAGTCGATTTCCTCATCGCCGCAGATCAGCGCCACCTCATCGCCGCGCAGAGCGGCCTGACGCGCAATCGCCAGGTGCACCGGCTCGGCTGGCGGCAGCGTCTGGTGCGGGCCACGGCAGGCGGCCAGGGCCGCGCGGTCGTTGGCTGACAGGCATTGCAGCTCGCCGACGCGCTTGCCCGCGCCATGCAGCAGGCTGTCCAGCACCTGCTCCATATTGCCGCGCAGCCGTGCCACGGCCGGTGCGCTGAAGTGCGCGCGCAGGTAATGGTATTCGATCTCCAGCCGGTCGCCGACGCGCACGGCCAGGTCCATCGGGATACTGGTCTCGTCCTTCGACTTCAGCTCGCCGAAGCGCGGTCCCTGGGCGTTGCGCAGTACCTCGTCGACCGGGTAGTTCTCGAACACGATGATGCTGTCGAACAGCGCCTGCCCGGCCTGGCCGGCCCAGCGCTGGATGTCGTACAGCGGCGTGTGCTCGAACTCGCGCACGTCCAGGTTGTAGGCCTGCAGCTCGCGCAGCCAGTCGCCCAGGTCAGCCTGCTCGGCCGGCGCCTGGACGATGGGCAGGGTGTTGATGAACAGGCCCAGCAGGCTGTCGGCGCCGGCCAGTTGCGCGGGGCGGCCGGCCACGGTGGCGCCGAAGGCGACGCGCTGCTGCCCTGTGTAGCGTTGCAGCAGGAGAATCCACGCCGCCTGCACCAGGGTATTGAGCGTCACCCGTTGGCTGCGGGCGAAGGCTTTCAGGCGCTCGGTGGCCGCCGCGTCGTAGCGGCTGTACTCCAGGCCGTGACCGCTGCCTTCGGCCGGGCGCGCCAGGCTATCGGCCAGCACGGTGGGCTGGGCAAAGCCGTGCAGGCGCGCGATCCAGAAGTCCTGCGCCTGCTGCTGGTCCTGGGCTTGCAGCCAATGGATGTAGTCGCGGTAGCGGCCCTGCTCGGCGATGGTCTCGCCGTTGTAGCGACGCAGTGCCTCGGCGAACAGCTGGGCATTGCTCCAGCCGTCGAGCAGGATGTGGTGATGGGTATAGACCAACTGGTGGCTGGCCTCGTCGCTACGCACCAGTACCAGGCGCAGCAGCGGCGGACGCTCCAGGTCGAAGCTGCGGCTGCGTTCGGCAGCGGCCAGTTCGTCCAGCGCGGCGGCCAGGTCTTCGCGACCACGCCAGTCGAGCACCTCCAGCGGCAACTCGACGTGTTTGTGCACGGCCTGCACCGGCTTGTCGAGGCCTTGCCAGTGCACGCCGGCCCGCAGGTTGTCGTGGGCATCCAGCGCGGCCTGCCAGGCCGCGCGGAAGCGCTCGACGTCCAGCCCCTGCACTTCCACGCGCAACTGGTTGACGTAGACGCCGCCTTCGCTGCCGTCCACGCCGTGGAACAGCATGCCCTGCTGCATGGGCGACAGCGGATAGAGGTCTTCGATCCCGGCCGGATCCAGGCCGAGGGCGGCGAGTTGCACCGCGTCCGGCGCATCGATGGTCGCCGCGGCTGCCGGCGTTTCTTCGGCAACGTGGTCAGCGGCCACACGGGCCAGGGCTTGCAGCGTCTGGTGCTGGAACAGGTCCTTGGGGCTCAGTTGCAGGCCGGCGGCGCGGGCGCGGCTGACCACCTGGATGGAGACGATGGAGTCGCCGCCCAGCTCGAAGAAGTTGTCGTCCAGCCCGACACGCTCCAGGCCCAGCACGGCGCACCAGATGGCCGCCAGGGTCTGTTCGCGCTGGCTTTCCGGCGCACGATAACGCTTCTGCAACAGGCTGAAATCCGGCTCCGGCAGCGCCTTGCGGTCAAGCTTGCCGTTGGGCGTCAGTGGCATGCGCTCGAGCAGGACGATCTGCGCGGGGACCATGTAGTCCGGCAGCTCTTCCAGCAGCGCGGCACGCAGATCAGTCTCGATCTGCCCCGTCACGTAACCGACCAGTTGCTTCACCGCTCCTGCGTCGCGGGCGATCACTACCGCCTCGCGCACGCCGGGCTGGCCGAGCAGGCGTGACTCGATCTCGCCCAGTTCGATACGGAAGCCGCGAATCTTCACCTGATGGTCGAGGCGGCCGAGGTACTCCAGCACGCCGTCGGCACGCCAGCGCGCCAGATCGCCGGTGCGGTACATGCGCGCATTGGCATCCCTACTGTAGGGATCGGCGACGAAGCGTTCGTTGGTCAGTTCCGGGCGCCCGTGGTAGCCGCGCGCCAGGCCGTCGCCGGCAATGTACAGCTCGCCGGCCACGCCAATGGGGGCCGGTTGCAGCTCGCCATCGAGAATGTACAGCTGGGTGTTGGCGATGGGCTTGCCGAGCAGCGCACGGGCGCCCTTCTCGATCCTCCAGGCCGCCGACCAGATGGTGGTTTCGGTGGGGCCGTAGAGGTTCCACAAAGCATCAGTTTGTGCCGTGAGCTTGTCCGCCAGCTCGGCGGACAGCGCCTCGCCGCCGCAGAAGAAGCGGCAGCCGGTCAGGCGCGGGAAGTCCTCGTGACCACTGAGCAGGGTCCAGGTGCTCGGGGTCGCCTGGATCACCGTCACGCCCTGCTCCAGCGCAACACCGAGCAGGCGCGACGGGTCGCGGGCAACATCGCGGTCCACCAGTACCACACGCCCGCCCACCAGCAGCGGCAGGTACAGCTCCAGCGCGGAGATGTCGAAGGACAGCGAAGTCAGCGCGAGCACGCGGTCCTGCGCCTCCAGGCCCGGCTCGCGGGCCATGCTGAGCATGAAGTTGACCACGCCACCATGGCGCACCGCGACGCCCTTGGGCTTGCCGGTGGAGCCGGAGGTGTAGATGACGTAGGCCAGATCATCCGGCGTCGCGAGGTTGTGCAGGTCGCTGTCGGCGTAGCCCTCCAGCTGCGCCCAGTCGCGGTCCAGGCAGAATGCGCGGGCGCCTGTCTGCGGCAACTCGCCGAGCAGGTGCTGCTGGGTCAGCAGCAGGCGTACGTCGCCGTCTTCGAGCATGTGCGCCAGGCGTTCGGCGGGGAATTCCGGGTCCAGCGGCACATAGGCGCCACCCGCCTTGAGCACGGCGAGCAAAGCCACGGGCAGTTCGACGGAACGCTCCAGGGCCACGCCGACGCGGCTATCCGGGCCGACGCCCTGCTCGCGCAGCCAGTGCGCGAGGCGGTTGGCGCGGCTGTTGAGTTCGGCGTAAGAGAAACGGCGCTGGCCGTCGGTGAGCGCCACGTCAGCGGGCGAGCGCTGTACCTGCTGTTCGATCAGCTGGTGCAGGCAGGCCTCGCGCGGGTAGTCCATCGCGGTGTCATTCCAGCCGTAGAGCAACTGCTCACGCTCGCTGCCATCGAGCAGCGGCAGGCGCGCCACCGGGCAGTGCGGGTCGGCCACCAGGCCGCGCAGCAGGTTGAGGAAGTGCCCGGCGAGGCGCTCGATGGTCGCCGCGTCGAACTGGTCAGTGGCGTACATGAACTGCCCGCGGACCTGGCCGTCGCGGCTTTCCTCGGTGTTCAGGGTCAGGTCGAACTTGGCAATCCCGCTGTCCAGCTCCAGGCTTTCCAGCTGCAGGCCGCCGGGCAGCTCGCGCAGGGCATCGCGGCGGCTCGGCTGGTGGTTGCAGGCCACCTGGAACAGCGGGTTGTAGCTCAGGCTGCGCTCGGGCTGCAGCGCATCCACCAGTTGCTCGAACGGCAGGTCCGGGTTGGCCTGGGCGCCCAGCACGGCTTCCCGGGTGCGGGCCAGGAACGCGCTGAAGGATTCGTCGCCGTCGATGCGCGCGGGCAGTACCTGGGTATTGACGAAGAAGCCGATCAGCCGTTCGCTCTCGGCGCGGCCACGGCCGGCGATGGGCACGCCGACGCGCAGCTCGCGCTGGCCGCTGTAGCGCGACAGCAGCAATTGATAGGCGGCGAGGATCAGCATGAACAGCGTGGCGCCCTGCCCGCGCGCCAGGTCGCGCAACGCTTCGCTCAATTCGCGCGGCAACTCGAAGTCGAAAGTGGCGCCGCGGTAGCTCTGCACCAGTGGCCGCGGCCGGTCGCCCGGCAGGGTCAGCAGCAGGGATTCGTCGCCCAGCTGCTGCTTCCAGTACGCCAGCTGCCGCTCGCCCTCTCCGGCCGCCAGCCACAGGCGCTGCCAGCGGGCCATGTCGCTGTACTGGATCGGCAGCTCGGCCAGGTCGGCTTTCGCGCCCTGCACCTCGGCGCTGTACAGCACGGCGAACTCGTCAATCAGCACACCGATGGACCAGCCATCGGCAATGATGTGGTGCAGGTTCACCAGCAACAACGCTTCACCCGGCAGGCGCGCCAGGTGCAGGCGCAGCAGCGGGCCTTCGGCCAGGTCGAAGGAGCGTTGCGCGCAATCGTTAAGCCATTGCCGTGCCTCGGCTTCGCTACCGAAATCCTTCGCCTCCAGATGCGCCGGTCCCGGCGGCAGGATGCACTGCATCACCTCGTCATCTGCCGCTATACCCGGCCCACCTTGCGGCGGATGACGCTGCGCGTCATTCGCCCTACCAGAGCGGTCTTCTGCCGAGCGCAGAACCTCGCCAGCCGGCTCCCGTAGGGCGCATAACGCGCCAGCGTTATCCGCCGAGGCAAGGTGCCCGGGTTGTGCTGAGCGGAACACCGTACGCAGGCTCTCGTGGCGCGCGATCAGCGCAGTGAAAGCACGCTCCAGCGCGCCCTCGTCCAGCTCGCCGCGCAGGCGCACGGCGGCCGGGATGTTGTAGGCGGCGCTGTGCGGCTCCATCTGCCAGAGGAACCACAGGCGCGCCTGGGCCGCCGAGAGCGGCGCGTACTCGCGACCCTCGCGGAGGATCGGCAGACGCGAGAGGCTCCCGCCCTTCTCACGAAGCTGACGCAGGAAGACGATCTGCTTGTCCTCGGGCAGCGCGCCAAGGCGCTCCGCGACCTGTTTCAGCTGGGCGTCCATCGGGTGGGTCATTACAGGTTCTCCAGCTCGCCGAGCAGTTCATCCATCAGGTCCAGTTCCTCTTCCGCGCTGGCGGAGCTTGCCCGCTGGGTTTCGATCCAGGCGGCCAGCGCCTCGATATTGCTCAGCTCGAACAGGCGATGCAGCGGCAGCTCAAGGCCCAGCCGCTGCCGCAGGGTCAGGCCAACCTGGGTGAGCAGCAGCGAATGCCCGCCCAGTTCGAAGAAGTCGTCGTGCAGGCCAACGCGATCCACCTGCAGCACGTGCTGCCAGATACCGGCCAGCTCGACTTCCAGATCACTGCGCGGCGCCACGTACTCGCGCAGGCGCTCGCCCAGTTGCGGGTCCGGCAGGGCCTTGCGATCCAGCTTGCCGTTGGGCGACAGCGGCATGGCGTCGAGGGCGATGATCCGCGACGGCACCATGTAGTCCGGCAGCTCGCCTTGCAGCGCCTGGCGCAGGGCTTCAGGCTCGGCGCTGGCGACCACGTAGGCCAGCAGCACGCCGTCCTTCGCCACCACCACCGCTTCGCTGACCTCCGGCTGCGCTTGCAGGCGGGCCTCGATCTCGCCCAGCTCGATGCGCAGGCCGCGAATCTTCACCTGGTGGTCGAGGCGCCCCAGGTACTCGATGGCGCCGTCTTCGCGCTGGCGAGCCAGGTCGCCGGTGCGATAGAGGCGTTCGCCGCTCCCAAAGGGATCAGCGACGAAGCGTTCAGCGGTCAAGCCGGGGCGCGCGTGGTAACCGCGCGCCAGACCCACGCCGCCAATGTACAGCTCGCCCGCCACACCTTGCGGCACCGGCTCCAGGCGCTCGTCCAGCAGCACCAGGCGCAGGTTGTCGATGGGCCGGCCGATGGGCACGACGTGCCGCGCGTTGTCTTCATCGCAGGCCCAGAAGCTGACGTCGATCGCCGCCTCCGTCGGGCCATAGAGGTTGTGCAGCTTTGCGCTGCTGCGCTGGCGGAACTGCTGTTGCAGCTCGTAAGGCAGCGCCTCGCCGGAGCACATCACCTGCAACAGCGACGGGCAGCGCTCCAGTTCGCCGGAAGCGACGAAGGCCTGCAGCATCGACGGCACGAAGTGCAGCGTAGTGACCTGCCCCGCCTCGATCACCTGGCGCAGTGCCGCCGGATCGCGGTGCGCGCCGGGCGCAGCCACCACCAGCGCCGCACCGGTCATCAGCGGCCAGAAGAACTCCCACACCGACACGTCGAAGCTGAACGGGGTCTTCTGCAACACGCGGTCGGAGGCGTCCAGCGCGTAGGCTTTCTGCATCCAGTGCAAGCGGTTGACCAGCGCGCGATGGCTGTTGCCGGCGCCCTTGGGTTTGCCGGTAGAGCCGGAGGTGTAGATCAGGTACGCAAGATTCTGCGGGCTGCCGGCGATGGCCGGGTTCTGCTCGGAGGCCTCGGCGATCTCGCTCCACTGGCTGTCCAGGCAGATCAATCGGACGTCGCTCGCCGGCAAGCGATCGCGCAGGTGTTGCTGGGTCAGCAGCAGACCCACGCCGCTGTCGCTGAGCATGTGTTGCAGGCGGTCCTGCGGGTAGTCCGGGTCCATCGGCACGTAGGCGCCACCGGCCTTGACGATGCCCAGCAGGGCCACCACCAGTTCCAGCGAACGCTCGGCGGCCACGCCGACCAGCACATCCGGCCCGACGCCCTGGCCTCGCAGCCAATGCGCGAGCTGGTTGGCGCGGGCATTGAGCTGGGCGTAGCTCAGGCGCTCGTCAGCGAACTGCAGGGCCAGCGCATCCGGGGTCGCGGCAACCTGGCGCTCGATCAGCTCCTGCAGCTGCACATCAGCCGGGAACGTCGCCTCGGTGTCGTTGAAGCGTTGCAGCAGCGCGTGGCGCTCGGCGTCGGCCAGTTGGCTGACCCGGCCCAGCGGGCGTTCGGCGTCTTCCACCAGGGTCAGCAGCAGGTGCTCGAAGTGGCCACGCAGTTGCTCGACCTGGCTCGCGCTCAGGCGGTCGGCGCGGTAGGTGTAACGCACGTCCAGCTGTTCGCCAGCGCTGGCCACCAGGGCCAGGGCGTAGTTGGTGCCGTCCACCGGGTGGTGGCCGAGGATGCGCAGCTCATCGTTGCCCGAAGACGCCAGGGCTGCATCCATGGGGAAGTTCTCGAACACGATGAGGCTGTCGAACAGCGCCTGCCCACCGCGGCCGGCCCAGCGCTGGATGTCATACAGCGGCGTGTGCTCGAACTCGCGCACGTCGAGGTTGAAGGCCTGCAGCTGGCGCAGCCAGTCGCCGACGCGCTGCGCGTCATCCGGGCTTTGCAGGATCGGCAGCGTGTTGATGAACAGGCCGAGGCTCTCCTCCGCCCCCGGCAAGTTGGCCGGTCGCCCGGCCACGGTGGCGCCGAAGGTGACGCTGCGCTGGCCGCAGTAACGTTGCAGCAGCAACGCCCAGGCACCCTGCACCAAGGTGTTGAGGGTGATGCGCTGGGCCTGGGCGAAGCGTTGCAGCGGTGCGCTGTCGAGGCGGCTGCGCAGTTCGCGCAGTGGCTCGTCGCGGAACCCGGCGTTGCAGGCGGTGGCCAGCAGGGTCGGCTCATCGAAGTCTTTCAGGTGTTCGCGCCAGAAGGTCTCGCCCGCAGCGCCATCCTGGGCGTGCAGCCAGGCGATGTAATCGCCGTACTGTGCGGCGGGCACCGGCAGTGTTTCGCCACGGTAGAGCGCGAGCACTTCGCCGATCAGTCGCGCGCTGCTCCAGCCGTCCAGCAGCAGGTGGTGGCAGGTCCAGATCAGGTGGTAGCGGCGCTCGCCCAGACGTACCAGCGCCAGGCGCTGCAGCGGTGGCTTGGCCAGGTCGAAGCCGAGGTTGCGCTGGGCGTCAGCCACTTGCTCCAGCTGCTGCTCGCCGACCGGCTGATCGCGCCAGTCGAAGGACTGTACCGGCAGCTGTACTTCGCGCAGGACGAACTGCAGCGGCGCCGCATCCGCACTGGCGAGGAAGCCGGTGCGCAGGTTGGCGTGGCGCGCAATGACCGCGCGCCAGGCGTCGAGGAAGCGGGCTTCATCGAGGCCGTCGAGGTCGACGCGCAGCTGGTTGACGTAGAGCGAGGAGCCCGGCACGTCGAGGGCGTGGAACAGCATGCCCTGCTGCATCGGCGACAGCGGATAGAGATCGTCCACGCCGGCCGGCAGCGGCAGTGCATCGAGCTGTTGCTGGTCGAGTCCAAGCAGCGGCACATCCTTTGCGCCAAGCTTGTAGGGATGGCTCAGGCAATAGGCGACCAGCGCCTGCAGCTCGGCGCGCAGCAGCGCTTGCAGCTCGTCGATGGCGGCGGCGTCGAACATGGCGCTGCTGTAGGTGACTTCCAGGCTCAGCTCGCCGCCCAGCACACGACCGGCGTAGACCAGTGCATTGCCCAGCGCCGCATTCAGCGGTTGGCTGCGGCCGACGCCTTCGAAGGCCGGCAGGAAGTCGGCATCGGCAAACGCCTGGTCGAGCTGGCCGAGGTAGTTGAAGGTCACCTGCGGCGCCGGCAGGTCACGCAGGCTGGCCGCGTGCTGGCTGAGGTAGCGCAGTTGGCCGTAACCCATGCCGGCGCGCGGCAGGTTGCGCAGATGTTCGCGGGTGGCACGCAGGTCCGCGCCCGGCTCGCCGCCGGCTTGCAGGCGGATCGGGTACAGCGCGGTGAACCAGCCCACGGAACGGCTCAGGTCCAGCGCCGCTTCGCCGTCGAAGGCGTCGCGGCCGTGGCCTTCCATCTCCACCAGCGCGGAGGTTTCGCCGGTCCAGGCACACAGGGCGCGGGCCAGCGCGGTGAGCAACAGGTCGTTGATCTGCACGCGCTGCGCCTTCAGTGCCGGACCGAGCAGTTGACGGGTGGTGTCGGCATCGAGGCTGAAGCGTGCGTTGGCGGCCTCCTTCCAGGTGGCAGGGGCGTCGCTGCGGGCGCGGGCCAGACGGGGTGCATCACGCAGTTCGCCTTGCCAGTAAGCCAGCTCGGCAGCGACTTCGGCGCTGTTGGCGGCCGCCTGCTGGCGGGCGCTCCAGGCCTGGTAGCTGTCGCTGCTCGGCAGCGCTGCCGGAGTGCGCCCGGCGCGCAGTTCGCGGTAGGCGGTCTGCAGGTCCTCCAGCAGGATGCGCCAGGACACGCCATCCACCGCCAGGTGGTGGATCACCAGCAGCAGGCTCTCGCCACCCTCCTCGAGGGTGACGTGCATGGCGCGCAGCAGCGGGCCATTGGCGATATCCAGACTGGCCTGGGCGTCGTCGCACAGACGTTCCAGGGTGCGGGCGTCGGCGGCACGGCGGCGCCACAGGAGGGTCATGTCCAGCGGCCCCTGTTCCGCGTAACGCTGGCGGCTGCCATCGAAGCGCAGGCGCAGCGCGTCGTGCTGGCCGACCAGCCAGTGCAGGGCGCGGGCCAGGGCATCGCCATCCAGGGCTTCGCGTGGTTGCAGCAGCAGCGCCTGGTTCCAGTGGTGACGTTGGGCGCTCGGTACGCGTTCGAAGAAGCGCGTCTGTACCGGCGACAGGGCCACCTCGCCGCTGACGGCGGCCACCGGAGCCGGTGCCGCCGCGGCAGCCGGCGCACGGCTTTCCAGCCACTGCGCGAGCTGGCGGACGCTCTGCCGCTCGAACAGCTGTTTCGGGCTGAGCTTGTAGCCCAGCTTACGGATGCGCGCGATGATCTGCAGGCTGAGGATGGAGTCGCCGCCCAGTTCGAAGAAGTTGTCCTCGGCACCGACGCGCTCGACCTTCAGCACCGCCTGCCAGATATCGGCGATGCGCTGTTCCAGCTCGGAGATCGGTGCGCTGTCCAAAGGCTTGGCAGCCGTCTCGACACGCGGCAGGGCCTTGCGGTCGACCTTGCCGTTGGCGTTCAGCGGCAGGCAATCCAGCAGCATCAGCTGGGCCGGCAGCAGGTATTCGGGGACTTCGGCGGCCAGGCTTTCACGCAGACTTTCAATGCTCTGCCCTTCTGCAACGGCCCAGGCCAGCAGCTTCATCGGGCCGTCGCCTTCACGCTCGGCCAAGGCCACGGCATCACGCACGCCGGGCAGGCGCTTGAGCGCTTGCGCCAGTTCGCCTGGCTCGACGCGGTAGCCACGGATCTTCACCTGGTCATCCACGCGGCCGAGGAATTCCACGGCGCCGCGACGATTCAGGCGCACGCGGTCGCCGCTGCGATACAGGCGCTCGCCTTCGATCTCCACGAAGCGCTCCGCCGTCATTTCCGGCAGACCGAGATAGTCCAGGGCCAGACCGGCACCGCCGATGTACAGCTCGCCCGGCACGCCCGGCAGCAGGTCACGACCATTTTCGTCGAGCACGCGGATAGCGGTGTTGGCCAGCGGCGTACCGATGGGCAGGCTGGCCGCCGGCAGATCATCCACCAGCGACCATTCGTGGGTCAGCACGCCAACGGTGGATTCGCTGGGGCCGTAGTGGTTGACGATGCGCAGTCGCGGGGCCAGCTCGCGGATGGGTTGCAGCAGCGCGCGGTCGCAGGCTTCACCACCCACCACCAGCAGACGACGCGGCAGCACAGCAGCGGCATTGGGCGCGGCAGCCAGCAGGCCGGCGAGGTGGCTGGGGACGATCTTCAGCACATCCACTTCACGCATGAACTGCGAGAAGCGTTCGGCGTCGGCCACCGCCTGTGCATCGGCCAGGTGCAGACGGCCACCGCCGCACAGCGCGCCGAACAGCGTGGTATGACCGAGGTCGGCAGCCACCGAGGAAACCATCCCCATGCCCAGGCCCTGGGCACGGCCCTGGTCCAGTTGCAGGCGTTCGAGCACGGCCTGTACATAGTTGGCCAGCGCCGCGTGGCTGACGCGCACGCCCTTGGGCTGGCCGGTGGAGCCGGAGGTGAAGATGACGTAGGCGGCCTGCTGCGCGTCGATCCCGCGCGCGGGCGCTTTATCGCTGCCCTGCTCCGGGCCACCCACAGATATCAACGAGGCTGCTTCACCGAAGGTTTCCAGCAGCGCAGGCTCACTCACCAGTACGCGGCCGATAGCGTTGTCCTGGATCAGCTGACGCAGGCGTTCAGCCGGTTGCGCCGGGTCCAGCGGCACGTAGGTGGCGCCGGCCTTGAGCACGCCCAGCAGCAGGAGCACCCACTGCGCGCTGCGCTCCTGGCAGATGGCGACGCACTCGCCCTGCTCCACACCGCTGTCGATCAGCGCGTTGGCCAGGCGATTGGTGCGCGCATCCAGCTCGGCATAGCTGTAGCGCACGCCCTCGTCCTGCAGCGCGATGGCATCCGGTTGCGCGGCGGCCTGCGCGGCGAACAGCGCGAGCACGTCCTGCTGCGGCCACTGGCGCGCTTCGCCACGACGACGCGAAGCGACCGGGCGCGGCAGCTCGCCGAGAGCACGCTGCGGCTCGGCACACAGCTGGCGCAGCAGGGCTTCGAACTGGCCGGCGATGGCAGCGACGCTGTCCTCGTCGAACAGGTCGCGGGCATAGACGAAGCTGCCGCGCAGCTCGTCGCCGGCGACACCATTGGTGTCCAGCGCCTCGGCCATGTCCAGGGCCAGGTCGAAGCGCGCGCCGTATTGTTCCTCGCTGAACAGTTCCAGCTTCAGCGACCCGGCGTCGGGCAGGCGGCTGACGTCGAAGCCGAAGTTGAACTTCACCTGCACCAGCGGGTTGTAGGCCAGGCTGCGCTGGGGTTGCAGCGCTTCCACCAGCTGTTCGAACGGCAGATCCTGGTTCGCCTGTGCGCCCAGCGCCAGCGGTTTGAGGCGAGCCAGCAGCGCGGCGAAGGATTCATCGTCGGCAAGCTGGCAGGGCATCACCTGGGTGTTGACGAAGAAGCCGATCAGCCCTTCGGTTTCCAGTTGCTGACGGTTGGCGATGGGCACCGCGACGCGCAGGTCACGCTGGCCGCTGTAGCGCTGCATCAGTACGGCATAGGCGCCGAGCAGCAGCATGAACAGGGTGACGTCCTGCTCGCGGGCCAAGTGCTTAAGGCGCGCGCCGAGGCCAGCGTCCAGGCTGAAGCCGAGGCTGCCGCCGCGGTAGCTCTGCACGGCCGGGCGCGGCCGGTCGGCGGCCAGTTCCAGTACAGGCGTCTCGCTATGCAGTTGTTCGGTCCACCAGCCCAGCTGGCGCTGGCCCTCCTCGCCCGCCAGCAGCTCGCGCTGCCACTGGGCGTAGTCGGCGTACTGCACCGGCAGCGCCGGCAGTTGCAGTTCCTCGCCAGCGGCGAAGGCGCCGTAGAGACGGCTGAACTCGTCCACCAGCACGCGGATCGACCAGCCATCGGAGACGATATGGTGCATCGTCAGCAGCAGCACGTGGTCGGCGTTGGCGAGCTTGATCAGGGTCAGACGCAGCAGCGGGCCTTTGCGCAGGTCGAACGGACGCTGGGCTTCTGCCTCGGCCAACTGGCGGGCAGCAGCTTCGGTATCACCTTCAGCGGACAGGTCCACTCGCGCCAGGTCCAGCGGCCGGGCCGGCTGGATACGCTGGAAGGCCTGGCCGTCCACTTCATCGAAGGTGGTGCGCAGGGTTTCATGGCGTGCCACCAGGGCATCGAAGGCACGGCGCAGCGCAGACTCATCCAGCTCGCCGCGCAGGCGCAGGGCGCCCGGCACGTTGTAGGCGGCGCTGGCCGGCTCCATCTGCCAGAAGAACCACAGGCGGCTTTGGGCGGCGGACAGCGGCAGGTCGCCGTCCCGGGCGATGGCCCGCAGCTGCGGGCGGGCACTCGGGCTCAGCGCACTGAGCCGGCCGGCGAATTCGTCCAGGCGGCTGGCCTCGAACAGATCGCGCAACGGGACTTCGCAGCCCAGGTCACGGCGCAGGCGGGAGATGACCTGCGTGGCCAGCAGCGAATGGCCGCCCAGCTCGAAGAAGTCGTCCTCGCGGCCTACGGCCGGCACGCCCAGCACTTCGGCCCAGACAGCCGCCACTCGGCTTTCCAGGCCGTCTCGCGGGGCTTCGGTGGTGCTGGCTTCGTCTTGTGGCTCGGGCAATGCCTTGCGGTCGATCTTGCCGTTGGCATTGAGCGGCATCTGCTCCAGCACGAGGACGCGCGACGGCACCATGTAGTCCGGCAGCTGTGCGCGCAGCGCAGCTTTCAAGGAATCTTCGGCGAGGGCTTCGCCGGTGACGTAGCCCAGCAGGCGCTTGCCGCGTTCGCTGTCACGGGCGATCACCGCCGCTTCGCGTACGCCGGGCAGCGCACGCAGGCGGGCTTCGATCTCGCCCGGCTCGATACGGAAGCCACGGATCTTCACCTGCTGGTCAACGCGGCCGAGGTAGTCCAGCGCGCCGTCTTCACGCCAGCGCACGCGGTCGCCGCTGCGGTACAGGCGAAGGCCGTCGGCATAGGGGTCGGCGACGAAACGTTCGGCAGTCATGCCGGCGCGCTGGTGGTAGCCGCGAGCCAGGCCATGCCCGCCGATGTACAGCTCGCCGGCCACGCCGCGCGGTAGCGGTTGCAGGCGATCGTCGAGGATGTACAGGCTGCGCTCGCCGACCACCTCGCCGATGGGCGCGTAAGCGGCGCCGCATGCGGTGCGCGCATCGGCCTTCCAGAGCATCGGGGTGACCACGGTTTCAGTCGGGCCATAGCCGTTGATCAGGTATTGCGGTTTCAGCGCCTGGTGCGCCAGCTGGTACGCTGCTTCCGGCACGGCATCACCACCGAAGCAGTAGATGCGCATGCTCGGCGCGTGGCCGTGGATCGTCGCTTGTTCGGCCAGCTGTTGCAGGTAGGCCGGCGGGAAGGCGGCGACGCTCACTGCATGACGGCGCAGTTGCTCGAGCGTCTGTTCGGCGGTCCACAATGCGTCGTTGCGGATCAGCAGGCTGCCACCGTGGGACAGAGCGGTGAGCCAGCGCTCGTGGGCGCCGTCGAAGGCGAAGGACATGAAGATCAGTTCGCGATCTTCGCTGGTCATCGCGTAGCGCTGGCCGATGGCGCGGCAGTGCGCGGCGATCTCGCCGTGGGCCACGGCAACGCCCTTGGGTTGGCCAGTGGAGCCGGAGGTGTAGATCAGGTAGGCAAGGTTCTGCGCTTGGATGCGCACCAGCGGGCGCACCGCCAGGGCATTGCCGAGGTCAGCCTCTTCCAGTACCAGGCGCTCGATGCCAGCGGGCAGAGGCAGGCGCTCGGCCAACTGGGCGTTGGTCAGCAGCAGGTCGACGCCGGCGTCCTGCATCAGCCAGGCCAGGCGCTCCTCGGGATAGTCGACGTCCAGCGGCAGGTAGGCGCCGCCGGCCTTCATGACAGCCAGCAGGGCCAGCGGGATGTCCACGCCACGCGGCAGCGCCACGGCAACCCGACGTTCCGGGCCGATACCGCGCTGGATCAGGCGTTGCGCCAGACGGTTGGAGCGATCCTCCAGCTCGGCGAAGTTCACTTCGCGCTGCTCGTCGATCAGCGCAACCTTGGCGGGATGACGGCGGGCCTGGGCGGCGATGGTCTCGCTCAGCGCCTCGAACGCTGGCGCGTCACCGGCCACGGCGATGCTCCAGTCGCGGGTGGGCAGCCAGTCGCGGGCGTCCAGCACGGCGTCGGCATTCATCTGCGGCAAGGCGCGCAGCAGGTCGAGGAAGTGCCCGACGAGGCGCTGCATGCCCGCGGCGGCGTAGCGCTCCTTCGCGTAGCAGAAGCTCACGCGCAAAGAGTGATCGCCTTCGCGGACACGCAACACCAGATCGAACGGGGTTTCCAGGTCGAGCTGTTCCAGCGCTTCCACGCTGACGCCCGGCAGGCCGTTGCCGGCGCGTGGCTGCCACTGGTGGTCGAAGGCCACCTGGCAAAGCGGATGGCGGCCGTGGCCACGTTCGGGCTGCAGGGCTTCCACCAGTTGTTCGAACGGCAGGCCCTGGTGCGCCTGGGCTTGCAGCAGGTCGTCGCGTAGCTGGCGGAGCACGCCACGCAGGCTGGCGCCTTCGGGCAGCTCGCTGCGCAGCACCAGCAGGTTGACGAAGAAGCCGACCAGTCGCTCGCTGTCGAGCTGTTCGCGACCGGCCTGGGTCAGGCCGATGCGCAGGTCGTGCTGGCCGCTGTAGCTTTGCAGCAGCAGGTTGTAGGCGCTGAGCAGGAGCATCGGCAGGGTCGCGCCGTGCGCCTGGGCCAGGCCGCGCAACTTCGCGGTCAGGTCGGCGTCCACTTCACGCTCGATCAGCTCGGCGCTCTGGCCTTTTCCGCCGGTGGTGAAGGGCAGTTCCAGCGGCGCATGCTGGGTGCCCAGGCGTTCGCTCCACCAGTCCAGCAGGCGCGTTCCCTCACCCGCTTCCAGCTTGTTCTGCTGGGCGGCGGCGAGGTCGAGGTACTGGCGCGACAGGACCGGCAGCACCGGTTCGCGTTGTTCGACGATGGCGCGGTAGCACTCGGCGAACTCGTCCAGCAGCAGATTCAGCGACCAGCCGTCCGCGATGATGTGGTGCACGCAGAGCAGCAGCGCCTGGCGGCCGCCGCCGAGGTTCTGCAGGCGCAGGCGCAGCAGCGGGCCGGCGGCCAGGTCGAACGGCTGCGCGGCAAAGGCATCGGCGTCCTCGCGGGCGGCGATGTCACGGCGTGCATTGCCCAGGGAGCTGAAGTCGCTCTCGGTCAGCTCGACCTGGCTCATGTCGGACAGGCTCAGCGACACCTCGCCGTCCGCCTGCTCGATGAAGCGGCTGCGCAGGGTTTCATGGCGGCCCAGCAGCACCGCGAAGGCTTGCTCTACCGCTGGGCGGCGCAGCTCGCCGCGCAGGTTCATGCGTCCGGCAATGTGGTAGACGGCGCTTTCCGGCTCGAGCTTCCAGAGGAACCAGAGGCGACGCTGGGCCGGCGAGAGGGGCAGCAGGCCGTCACGCGGAACCTGCGCAATGACTTCGGTTTCGCTGGTCGGCAGTGCCGCCAGTGCAGCGACGAAGGCACCCAGTTCCGGCGCTTCGAACAGCAGGCGCAATTCCACGGCGCGGCCGAGACGTTCGCGCAGGCGCGCCATCAGTTGGGTGGCCTTGATGGAGTTGCCGCCCAGGGCGAAGAAGTTGTCGTCACGGCGGATCGCCGGCAGTTCCAGCACTTCGCTCCACAGCGCGGCGATGGCTTGCTCTTGGGCGGACAACGGCGCGACCGGCTTGGCATTGGCGCCATCGCTGATCGGCTCGCCGGCACGCTGGATCGCGTAGGCCTGAAGACTGCCGTCCAGCAGCTGGGCACGGCACGCCGAGCGCTGCAACTTGCCACTGGAGGTTTTGGGCAGTGCGCCGGGTTCCAGCAGCGCCACCACCAGCGGCGCCTCCTGGAAGGTTTCCGCCACGGCGGCGGAGATGGCCTTGGCCAGCGCCTCGGCGGAGATCAGCTTGCGCACGCTGCGCCCGACCTCGGCGGCGATGCCGATGCCGTCGCGGCCCTGGTGTTCGATGGCGAAGGCGGAAACCCGGCCCTTGCGAACCAGGTCCACCTCTTCCTCGACGCAGCGTTCCAGATCCTGCGGGTAGAGGTTCTGCCCGCGGACGATGAGCATGTCCTTGAGGCGGCCGGTAACGAAGAGTTCGTCGTTGTGCAGGAAGCCCAGGTCGCCGGTACGCAGCCAGGTGCGACCTTCCTTCTCGACGAAGGTGCGCGCGCTGGCTTCCGGATTGCGCCAGTAGCCGAGGGCGACGCTGGGGCCGCTGCTCCAGATTTCGCCGACGCGGTCCGGGCCGAGGGTTTCTCCGCTCACCGGGTCGACCAGTTGCACGTCGTGGTCCGGCTGGGTGCGGCCGCAGTTGATCAGCGAGGTACCACGACCCGGGCGGGCGATATTCTCGCCCAGGGCGTTGAGGTCGACTTCCAGCTGCACAATGCCTTCGCCACGCACGCCGCCGGTGACGAACAGCGTCGCTTCGGCAAGGCCGTAGCAGGCGTAGAAGGAAGAGGCGTCGAATTGTGCCGGGGCGAACCAGGCGGCAAAGCGTTCCAGGGTGTCCGGGCGGATCGGCTCGGAGCCGGAGAAGGCCACGCGCCATTTGCTCAGGTCGAGGCCTTCCAGGGCGGATTCGTTGACCCGCTCGCAGCACAGTCGATAGGCGAAGTCCGGGCCGCCGCTGACGGTGCCACCGAAGCGCGCGATGGCTTCCAGCCAGCGGCGCGGGCGCTCGAGGAAGTAGCGCGGGGACATCAGCACGCACTCGATACCGCTGTAGATCGGCTGCAGCAGGCCACCGATCAGGCCCATGTCGTGGAACAGCGGCAGCCAGCTGACGATCACGTCGTCGTCGCCGATGCCGAAGCCGTGACGGATCAGGCGCTCGTTGGCGACCAGGTTGCCGTGGCTGACCTGCACGCCCTTGGGCGTCGAGGTGGAGCCGGAGGTGTACTGCAGGAAGGCGATGTCGTCATCGGCCAGCTCGGGCATCTGCCACTCCACGGCCAGTGCCGGGTCGGCCTGATCCACCGCCAGCAGCATCGGGCTGTCGCCGTTCTCGCGCTCGCACGCCGGGCGCAGCGCTTCGATCAGCGTGGAGTCAGTGAGCACCAGACTGGGCTCGGCGTCATCGAGGATCGAGCGCAGGCGCGCCAGGTGCTGCGGGCGCACCGATTCCGGCGGGTAGGCCGGCACGGCGATGATCCCCGAGTAGAGGCAGGCGAAGAATGCGGTGACGTATTCAGGACCGCTGGGCAATAGCAGCACGGCGCGGTCGCCCTGCTGGCCGTGGCGCAGCATCCAGGCGGCCATGGCACGGGCACGCTCGTCCAGCTCGCGGAAGCTGATGGGCTGTTCGAGGTTCTCGGCGATGAATCGCAGGGCAGTCTTGCGCGGCATTTCGCAGGCGCGTTGCAGCAGGGCCTCGACCAGGTTTCCTGCGGCTTCGTAACGGTCGTTCATGACATCACCTGTTCTGGCGGCGAGTGCGTGGGCGCTCGCCGGAGGAAATTCTTGGGACTTACCGGCGCCCGTGCCTGGCATGGGCTTTCCCGGTACTCCAAACTGTTCCCTCTCCCTTCAGGGAGAGGGAGCTATCCGTGCCGGCCTTTACGTCCGGCGCACTCCTGATACATCCATCTACTCCGAACCAGTCCCCTCTCCCTTCAGGGAGAGGGTTAGGGAGAGGGAGCTATCCGTGCGGCGTTCAGGCCCCTGCGTCAGCCCCATGCCCTTCCGACATCGCCACCACTACCTTGCGCGGACCTGAGAACGGCGAGCGCGCATGGGCGGCGAGCATGTTGTCGAGCATCAGGACGTCGCCGCTGTACCAGGGGAAGCTCACCTTGGCCTCCTCCAGCACGCCGCGCACTTCGTCGAGTACCGAGGGTTCGATGGGGCTGCCGTCGCCGTAGTAGACGTTGCGCGGCAGGTCTTCCTCATCGACGATTTCCAGCAGGCTCTCGCGCACTTCCGGCGGCAGGTTGGAGACGTGGAACAGGTGCGCCTGGTTGAACCAGACCCAGTCGCGGGTGACCGGATGCCGGGCCACCGCCTGGCAGACCTGGCGAGTGCGCAGCTCGCCGTCTTCCTTCCATTCCCAGCCGATCTGGTGAGCCTTGCAGTAGGCCTCCACCACGGCCGGATCGTCGCTGTTGAACACCTGTTCCCAGGCCACGTCCAGGCCGTTGCCGAAGTTGCGGGTGTACATCAGGCCGCGTTCGGTGAAACGGCGGCGAATGCCCTCGTCCACCTGGCGGTAGATTTCGCGACTGTCAGCGATGGGCGTCTCGCCGCCGCTCTGCGCGGCCTGCACGCAGTAGAACCAGATTTTCAGCGGCCACTCGCGGGTATAGGCCTGCTCGTTGTGCAGCGGGATGTGCTGGTGCGGCGGGTACTCGGTGGAGGTATACACGCCGCTGGTGACGTTGCTGCGCGGGGTGGAGCCGAACTCGTAGTTGAGCAACGGATGGCCGAAGCCGGCGGCGAACTCGCGGAAGCGCTCCGGCGCACCGACCTGGAAGCCACGGAAGAGAATGCCGGCGCAGACCGGCAGGCGCTCGGCCACCAGTGGGCGCAGCTCGGCCAGGGCGTCGAGCAGGTCGATGCCGTCGCCGCGGGCCTGGACCAGCAGCGGCAGGCCGCCGCGCGCTTCGGCCAGGGGAGCAATGTCGAACAGAGAGGAGCTTGGCATCGGGGTCTCCGCTTGAATCGATCAGGCCAGCGCTGCGCTGGTCGACTGGCCGGGCTGGCGCAGGTGGCCGAGCAGCAGCTCGAGCAGGCGCGCCTCGCCGGCATTGAGGAAGAAATGGCCGCCGTCGAGCATCTCCAGGGAGAAGCCTGCGCTGGTTTCGTCCTGCCACGCGGACAGGGAATCCACCGAGAGCCGGTCGGCCTTGCCGCCGAACACATGGATCGGGCAGGCCAACGGTGCACGGGGGCGGTAGTCGTAAAGGCCGCAGAGGAGAAAATCGGCGCGCATCACCGGCAGGGTCAGGCGCAGCATTTCCTCGTCGGCAAATACCGCTTCAGGCGTGCCGCCCAGGCGCCGCATGCGCTCGATCAGTTGAGCATCGCTCTGCTCTTGCGCCAGCTCGCGATGGCTGTCGCGGCGGGCCGGCGCGGAGGCTGCCGAGGCAAACAGTGCCTGCGGCATCGGCAGGCCGCGCTCGCGCAGGGCGTGGGCCAGCTCGAAGGCCAGCAGGCCACCGAGGCTGTGGCCAAAGACCGCGTAGGGCTGGTCCAGGCGCGCGGCGATTTCATCCGCCAGTTGACCGGCCAGGGCGCGCAGATCGGTCTGCAGGTTCTCGGCGAAACGCCGGCCGCGGCCGGGCAATTCCACCGGGCAGACCTCGATCCAACCCGGCAGCTGGCGTTTCCAGCGGGCATAGACCATGGCGCTGGCGCCCGAGTACGGCAGACAGAACAGACGCAGCATCGGTTATTGCCCCTCGGCCATCTTCTGCCGAAGGCTCAGCGGGCGCATGTCGGTCCAGTTGGCTTCGACGAAGGCGAGGCAATCGGCCTTGTTCCCCTGCTGGCCGGCTTCGCGCCAACCAGCGGGGACTTCCTTGTACTGCGGCCACAGCGAGTACTGCTCTTCACCGTTGACCAGCACCTTGTAAACCGCCTCTTCGCGATCGAACGCCATCGCCTTTCTCCTTCAGCTGTATGGGATGCCGGCCACCGGCCATTACCGATGTTTTCCAGCTCTGCCATGAAGACGAGGGAGGCAATGAAATAGTTAGTGTTCTCGGATGCGATTAATTCTCATAAGATATGCGCCGGCGAAATTTCCTAGCTTGTCCTTCACCCATGTACCGAGAGATCTGACGAATGGATGCGAATGAAAAATCTTCACACTTGTGTGGGAACCCTGTCGCAGAGCGATAGTCGGAGTCTCTCGAATAAATTGATAATAATTATCATTTGATCTAGATTGACCGCCTCAACCCATGTGGACGTCCCCGCCTCCGCCGCCGCATAGGAAAACCTTGCATGTCCAAGCCAATGCCCGCCGAGTCGCGCCCCGCTCTCCACGAGCTGTTCGCCACCCACCGGCAGACCTTCATCAATGCGGCCGCACGCATCCTCGGCTGCCGCAGCCATGCCGAAGACGTGGTGCACGATGCGTACATCAAGCTCAATGCGAGCGACCTCACCCCCGGCATCCAGTCGCAGAGCGGCTATCTGATGCGCGTGGTGCGCAACCTGGCCATCGACCTCTATCGTCGCCAGGCGCTGGAGAAGCGCTACTCGGGTAGCGAGGAAGAAGGCATGCACATCGCGACGCCGTCCGCGTCACCGGAGATCGAGCACGAAGACCGGCAGACCCTGGAGGCTATTTCCAGCGCACTGCAGACCCTGCCCGAGCGCACGCGCTACGCCTTCGAGATGTACCGCCTGCACGGTCGCACGCAGAAGGAGATCGCCGAGGAACTGGGCGTTTCCCCGACCCTGGTGAACTTCATGGTGCGCGACGCACTGATCCATTGCCGCAAGACCCTCAAGGGCCTGGAAGACGGCAAGCGCTGAGCCTCAGCCTTCCGCCAGGGCGCGGAAGGTCGAGCGATACTGCTCCGGCGTGGTGCCTGACAACCGGCGGAACATCGCGATGAACGCCGAAGGGCTGCTGTAGCCCAGGTTGAAGGCAATCTGCTGCACCCCCTCCCCCGATGCCAACGCCTCGATGGCGGCGAGAAACCGCAGGCGCTGCCGCCATTCGCCGAATGACATCCCCAATTCCCGCTGGCAGGCCCGCGCCAGGGTACGTTCGGTGCTGTGCACGCGCTCGGCCCATTGCGCCAGGGTGCGGTTGTCGCCCGGCTCAGCCTGTAGCGCGGCCAGCACCTCACCCAGCGCGCCGCCATTGGCATACGGCAGGTAATCGTCGTGAGGCTGCGCAGCCTGCAACTGATCCATCACTACCTCGGCCAGCCGCTGATCCGCCGGGCTCTGCGGGATGTTCACCCCTCGCGCGGCGAAGTCGGAAAGGATCGCCTTGAGGATATCGCTGATCGCCAGCGTGCAAGGGGACTGCGGCAACTTGCGGGCCAGTTCGGCGGACACGTACAGCGAACGGTAGATGATGGCCTGGCGGTTGTAGCAGCTGTGCAGACGTCCCGGCGGAACCCACACGGCGTATTGCGGCGGCGAAAGAAAGCGCTGGCCGTCCACCTCCAGCTCCATCACCCCGTGGGACGCATAGTTGAGCTGGCCCCAGGCATGGCGATGGCTGGGCGAGTGCGAGCCGGCGTCGAATTCGTCGTAGCGGAAGTAGAGGTCGGCAGGCAGCCGGTCGATGTCAGGCAGCGGAAGGGAGAGTACGCGGGTCATGTCCGAATGCCGGGGTGGATTGTCTGATTTTCATTATACGTCTCGATTCGGACGAGCGGACAATACGCTTCGTTATCCCCGGAAGCGTTCCTCCATGAATTACCTGTTCCCCCTGCTGGCCGTGGTCATCTGGTCCGGCAATACCGTCGTCAACAAGCTCGCCGTGGGGCAGATCGCCCCGGCGGAGATCGGCTTCTTCCGCTGGCTGCTGGCGGGGGCTCTGCTGACACCCTTCCTGTTGCGCGCCACCCTCGCCCACTGGCCGGTGATCCGCGCCAACCTGGGCAGGATCGTCACCCTCGGCCTGCTCGGCATGGCCGTCTACCAATGCCTGGCCTACTACGCCGCCGCCCTCACCTCGGCAACCAACATGGGCATCATCTTGTCGCTGATGCCGCTGATGTCCCTCGCCCTGGCGTCGATCCTGCTGCGCCACAAGCTGAGCATCGCAGCGCTGCTGGGCGCGCTGGTCTCGCTGGGCGGCGTGTTGCTGGTGATCACCCAGGGCAACCCGCAGCAATTGATCAGCCACGGTGTGAACCTGGGCGACGGCATGATGATCGTCGCCACCCTCGCCTATGGCGTGTACGGCGTACTGCTGAAGAAGTGGAACCTGCCATTGCCGCCGCTGCTGATGCTCTATCTACAGGTGCTGGTAGCGATCCTCGCACTGGCGCCGCTGTACCTGGCCTCGCCGCACCACGGGCTGAATGCCGCCAACCTGCCACTGGTGCTGTATGCGGGGCTGCTGGCCTCCATCGTCGGCGCACTGGCCTGGATGCAGGGCGTGCAGCGCATGGGACCGAGCCGCATGGCGCTGTTCTTCAACCTGCTGCCGGTGATCACCGCTGCCATCGCCTCGGTTGTGCTGGGCGAGCAGTTGACCAGCTACCACCTGGTGGGCGGTGCACTGATCCTCGTCGGCGTGCTGCTGGCCGAACTCTGGCGGCCACGGGAGAAACCCGCCGCCATCGGCGCGCACTGACTCGGATGTTCTCGCAGGAGCGAGCTTGCTCGCGAACCGCTTGACGCAAGGGTCGCCGGAAAATTTGTTCGCGAGCAAGAACCAGGCGTCCCCCTCGCTCCTACAGATTCGCGCCAGTGCGGAATTCCCGCATCAGGGTTGCCACCAGCTCCGCCGCCGGCATCTCCCGCGACAGCGGCGCACCCTGCCCGGCCCATTGCACAGCGAAATCGGTATTGCCCCTGGCGGTCGCGGCGGCCGTCAGTGCCTTGGCTGCGTCGTAGGTGATCGGGTAGTCAGGCAGTGTCGGCGCGTCCGCGCCGCCCAGGTCGGTGAACAGCCGATTCACCATGCCCCGCGCCGCGCGGCCGGAAATCGCCGCCGTCACCTCGGTGCGCTCACCGCGCTCACCTCGCAGCGCCGCCTTGAACGCCGCATTGGCCGAAGACTCGTCGGAAGAGATGAACGCCGTGCCCATCTGCACCGCCTGGGCGCCCAGTTCGAACACCGCGCGCATGCCCTGTCCGTCCATGATGCCGCCCGCCGCGATCACTGGCAGACCGGTGCCTTTTACCAGCGTGCGAACCAGAGCGAAGGTGCCGATGCGCGCGTCTTTCTCCGGCTCGAACACCCCACGGTGGCCGCCAGCCTCATAACCTTGCGCGACGATGGCGTCGATGCCCGCCGCCTCGATGATCCGCCCTTCCTCCAGGCAGGTAGCGGTGGCCAGCAGGCGAATGCCAGCGCCTTTCAGGCGGTCGATCCAGGCCTGCGGCGGCAGGCCGAAGTGGAAACTGACCACGGCCGGACGAGCTTCGACGAGGAACTCCAGCATGTCCGGGTCAGCCAGGAAGCTGCGGTAGATCTCGGTGATCTGCGCCGGCGGCTGCGCACCGAACTCGGCGAACAGCGGGCGCAGGTGGTCCAGCCAGGCTGCCTCACGCACCGCGTCAGCCACGGCCGGGCGGTGGCAGAACAGGTTCAGGTTGAGCGGCTTGTCGGTCAGCGCGCGGGTCTGCTCCAGCAGGGCACGGGCCTGCGCGGCGTTGCTCGCACCCAGGCCGATGGAACCCAGCCCTCCGGCATTGGACACCGCTGCCGCCAGCGCCGGGGTGGATACGCCGACCATGGGCGCCTGGATGATGGGGTGCTGGATGCCGAGCAGTTCGGTGATACGCATGACGGGGTCCTCGCCGGTTGACGGATTAACGCTTGACTAACCATCTCATAAAGAGAATATTCTTATCAACACATTCTCTATTTAAGATTAATCATGGATCTCTCCAGCCTGGAAATCTTCCGCTGCGTCGCCGAGGAACAGAGCGTCACCCGCGCTGCCGCTCGCCTGCAGCGCGTGCAATCGAACGTCACCACGCGCATCCGCCAGCTTGAAGAGGATCTTGGCGCGGCGCTGTTCCTGCGCGACGGCAAGCGCATGACGCTGACCGACCAGGGCCGCGAGTTCCTCCGCTACGCCGAGCAACTGCTAGCGCTCGCCAACGAGGCGCGCCAGTCGCTGCATCCGGACCGAGCCACCGGCAGCCTGCGCGTGGGCAGCATGGAAGCCTCTGCCGCCAGTCGCCTGCCCGAACCGCTGGCACGTTTCCATCGCGCCTGCCCGGAGGTCGAGCTGCACATGACCACCGGCCATAGCCAGAAGCTGCTCGGCGAAGTGCTGAACCGCCAGCTGGACTGCGCCCTGATCGCCCACCCGGACATCCTCCGCGCCGAACCGGGCTTCGAAACCAAGCTGGAGCGCGGCCTGCGCGCCGAGCCGGTATTCCGCGAGGAACTGCTGCTCGTGCTGCCGGGCAACCATCCACCGGTGAAGCGGCCCGAGGACGTGCAGATTCGTACCCTGGTCGGTTTCACCCGTGGCTGCACCTACCGCCAACTGGCGGAGGACTGGCTCAAGGGCGCGCCGCTGGCGGTGCAGGAAGTGGGCTCCTACCACGGCATCCTCGCCTGCGTGAACGCCGGTTCCTGCATCGGCGTGCTGCCGCGCTCGGTGCTGGAACTGCAACGGGAAATGCCGGGCTTGCAGGTGGTGCCGCTGATGGAGGTGGACACCCTGCTGATCTGGCGCGACGGCTACGCCACTGGCGCCTTCCAGCGCTGGCGGGAAACCCTGGAGGCACGCCCGTGAGCCGCACTCGCCGCCTGCCCGCAGCCGTGTCGGCGGCGCTGATCCTGGCCGTCGGCATGGGCTTCGGCCGCTTCGCCTTCACCGGGCTCTACCCGCTGATGGTGCGCGACGGGATGCTCAGCATCACTGGCGGTTCCCTGGCCGCCTCGGCCAACTACGCCGGTTACCTGCTCGGCGCGCTGCTGCTGTCACGCAGTCACGAACGACATGCCGCGCGAATCTGCGTCATTGCCCTGGTCGGCACCTTGGCCACCCTCGCCGCCATGGCCCTTCCGGGACCCGCCTGGTTTGCCATCGGCGTACGCCTGCTGGCCGGCGTGCTCAGCGCCATGGCCCTGGTCAGCGCCGCGCAATGGCTGCTGCAGAGCATGGGCGAAAGCCATGGGGCCCCGATGATGTTCGCTGGCGTGGGCATCGGCATCCTGGTCTCGGCGGAACTGATCGCCGCCGGCAACGCCTTTGGCCTCGGCAGCGCGGCGATCTGGTGCGTTCTGGCGCTGGCCGGGCTGGTGCTGTCGCTGCTGGCCGCACCCGCGCTCGGCCGGGAGGCGCCGGCCAAGCCGCATCACACGGCGAGCGGTGCGGGGGTGGCGCCGGAGCTGTCCGCGCCGATCATCCTGCTGGTCTATGGCCTGGCCGGCTTCGGCTACATCATCACCGCCACCTACCTGCCGCTGCTGATGAAGAGCAGCCTGGGAGCCATCGACCCGCTGCAGGTCTGGGCTGCGTTCGGCCTGGGGGCTGCACCCTCGTGCTTCCTCTGGCACCGTCTGCACCTGAAGCTTGGCGGTCGTCGCGCGCTGGCATTGAACCTGCTGGTGCAGGCCGTCGGCGTGATGCTACCGGCGCTGGGCGACTCGGCCTTCCTTTATCTGGGCAGTGCGGTGCTGGTGGGCGGCAGCTTCATGGGAACCGTGACCATCGCCATGCCGGCGGCCCGTATGGTTGCCGCGCAGGTTCGATTCAACATGCTCGCCGCGATGACAGCACTGTATGGTGTCGGGCAGATCATCGGGCCGCTGGCCGCCAGCGCCCTGCGCGGGCTGACCGGCAGCTTCATCCCGGCCCTGGGGGCTGCCGCCAGCGCTTTGCTGGTAGGTGCGTTTTTCTGCCTGCCACTGCGCCGTACTGCCCCCTGTAGGAGCGAGCTTGCTCGCGAATAGCCTCAACACTGTGGCTGCCTGGAACTCCTTTCGCGAGCAAGCTCGCTCCTACATAAAGCAGCCGACGTCGGCCAATTCAGACCGGCGGCTGCTGGCGAAAGGAGACGCCCAGGCGGTTCCACACGTTGATCGCACCGATGGCCACGGTCAGGTCCACCAGTTCTCGTTCGCTGAACTGTTCGCGCGCCAGCTGGAAGACCTCCAGCGGCACCTTTGATTCGGACAACAGCGTCACCGACTCGCACCAGGCCAGTGCCGCCCGTTCGCGCTCGGTGAAGAATGGCGACTCGCGCCAGACGCTGACAGCAAACAGACGCCGCTCGGTCTCCCCGTTGCGACGGGCCTCCATGGCGTGCATGTCGGCGCAGAAAGCACAGTTGTTCACCTGCGAAACCCGCAGGCGCACCAACTCCAGCAACGGCTTTTCCACGGACAGTTCGAAGATGGCAGCTTCCAGCGCCAGCACCGCCTTCAGCGCTTCCGGCGAGGCGGTGTAGTAGTCCAGACGCGGTTCCATGATGGGAACTCCAGGGGATGACCCGGCTATTGTGCGCCGCCACCTTGCCATTGCAGGTGTCCAATACCGGGGAATTCGACCACGCAACTTCACCGGGCCACGTGCCAGCGCTACGCTTGCGCAACTACCTTGCCCCGGAGTTCGCCCTTGGAGCTGCACCTGATCATCCACGGCCAGAAGGATCTCGCCGGGCAACTCTATCGCCAGTTGCGCGAAGCCATCGACTCCGGGCGCCTCGCCGCGGGCACCCGCCTGCCGCCCAGTCGTCTGCTGGCGGAGCAGCTCGGCATCTCGCGCAAGACCATCTCCGACACCTACGCCCAGCTCACCTACGAAGGCATCCTGGTGGGCAAGATCGGCAGCGGCACCTTCGTCAACACTCGCCTGCCACGCCACGACCGGCGCCAGGACGGCGTGCGCTTCGCCAGCCAGGACAACATCGATCGCTGGGCCAACCTCGACACCCGTCTGCGCCATCCCGGCACGACCGGCACGGCGAAAGCCGACTTCATCGGCGGCGCCACCACCCAATTGCAGTTCCCCCAGGAGGAATGGCGGCGCTGCGTGAACCATGCCATGCGCCAGATGGCCGGCCCGCGCGGGCACTACAGCGCGCCCGAAGGCATCGCCCCGTTGCGTGACGGCATCGCCCGGCACATCTCCTATGCCCGTGGCGTGAACTGCCAACTGGATGACGTGATGGTCTGCAACGGCGCGCAGCAGGCGCTGGACCTGCTCGCCCGGATAATGCTCCGCCCCGGTGACAAGGTGGCCATGGAAGACCCCGGCTACACCCCGGCGCGGCTGATCTTCCAGACGCTCGGCGCCGAGGTGGCCAGCGTGCCGGTGGATGCCGAGGGCATCTGCGTCGACCTGATTCCCGACGGCACGCGGATGATCTACACCACGCCTTCGCACCAGTTCCCGCTGGGCATGCCGATGAGCTCGGCACGGCGCGCGGCGCTGCTGGCGCGGGCGCTGGAGCTGGGTGCACTGGTGATCGAGGACGACTACGACAGCGAATTCCGCTACGAAGGCCGGCCCACAGACGCGCTGCAGAGCCTCGACCGTCATGGCGTAGTGGCTTACATCGGCACCTTTTCCAAGGTGCTGCTCCCCGAGCTGCGCCTGGGCTACCTGATCCCTCCGCCCAGCCTGTTCCCGGCGCTGGTGCGCGCGAGGCAGATTTCCGATTGGCACAGCTCGACGCTGCCGCAGTGGGCACTGGCCAAGTTCATCAGCGAGGGTTACCTGCTCAAGCACATTCGCCGCTGCCACGGCATCTATGCCGGGCGCCGCGAACGCATCCTCGCCAGGCTGCAGGGCGACCTGGCGCCCTGGCTGGAGACAGTGCCTTCGGTGGCGGGCTTCCATCTCACCGCGTTGCTGCGCCAGCCGATCAACGTCGCGCTGCTCACCGAACTGGCACGCAAGGTCGAAGTGGGCCTCTATGGCCTGGCGCCCTTCCACCACCAGGCGCCGGTGCGCGAAGGGCTGCTGCTGGGCTTCGGCGCCATCGACACACTGGACATCGACCCGGCGCTGGACAAGGTGCGCGACCTGCTGCAGCAATTGGCCTGAGCCATACCCTCATGCTCCTACGCACAGCCCCCTCACATGCTGTGCCTTTGTAGGAGCGAGCTTGCTCGCGAACCGCATGGCACGGAGCTTGTTCGCGAGCAAGCTCGCTCCTACAGGTTCGTCACGCAGGGCGTATTGGCCCAATGGTTTTCCCGGGAATTGGCGGTTCAGGCGAGGGAACTACGCCATTACCCTGTCAGCATCGGTTTGAAAGCCGGTTCCGGCCTTTATCGGATCGCAACCTCAGTGCCCAATGGCCGTTCATCCGGCCAACAGAAAGGAGCCTCGCCATGTCCCCGTCCGCCATTGCCATCGTCCGCGTCCAGGCATTCCCCGGCCAGGCCGCCGCACTGGGTCTTCACCTGAGTGAGCTGCTGGTGCAGGTGCGTCAGCAGCCCGGTTGTCAGTCCGGGGAGTTGCAGGCGCTGGCCGCCGATCGCTGGCAGGTGAGTACCTGCTGGGCCAGCCAGGCCGAGCTGGACGCGCACTTGTCTGGCCCGAAAGCGCAACAGTGGCTGGGCCGCCTCGGCAGCGGCGAACTGGCGCTGGGGTTGGAGTTCGAAAGCCGCAGCGCCGAGTGACTCAGAACGGCGAGCGCACCACCCCGCCGTCCACCCGCAAGGCCGCGCCATTGGTGGCCGATGAGGCCTCGGAGCAGACGTAGACCACCAGGTTCGCCACCTCCTCCGGGCGCGCAAAGCGCTGCAGCAGCGAACTGGGGCGAGCGCTGCGGAAGAACTCCGCCTCGAACTCAGCGAATGGCTGGCCACCGGAGAGCTTCTCCACGAACTCGTTGACGCCCTCGGAAGCGGTCGGCCCCGGCAGTACCGCGTTCACCGTCACGCCGGTACCGGCACAGGTTTCCGCGAGCCCGCGGGACAGGCTGAGCTGGGCGGTCTTGGTGACACCGTAATGGATCATCTCCACCGGAATCACCATCCCACTCTCACTGCTGATGAACACCACTCGTCCCCAGTTGTTCTTTTTCATCCCTGGCAGGTAGGCACGGGATAGCCGCACGCCGGAGAGCAGGTTCACATCGAGGAAGCGCACCCAGTCCTCGTCAGGAATCTCCTCGAAGGGCTTGGGATCGAAGATGCCCAGGTTGTTCACCAGCACGTCCACGGACGGATAGCGCTGCACCAACGCCGCAACCTGCTGCGGGTCCGACAGGTCCCCGGCGAAGCCTTCCACCTGGGCGTCGGCCTGCCCGGCGCGCAGGCGCTGCAACGCCTCGTCCACCGAGGCCTGGCTTCGGCCATTGACGATGACTCGGGCCCCTTCGCGGGCCAGGCCCTGGGCGATGGCGAAACCGATGCCCTTGGTCGAACCGCTGACCAGGGCGAGCTTGTCGGTGAGGTGCAGGTTCATGGGTGTCTCCGGCAATGGCGAAGTGATGGGCGGCGGCGTTGCGCCGTGCGTCCGTGGACCGATCAGGATAGATGAGAGTTGGCGTTGTCAACGCCCCGTCGGGTTGTCGGGCTTCGCCGGCGCCGCGTGCCACTGCTCCCGCGGCACCCACTTGGGCTCCTGGGGGTCGCCCAGGTAGTGCGGCGACATGATCTGCACGCCGTACTCGTTGAACACATCCTGGATGTTGGCGTGCAGCACGCTGAGCAACAGCGCGCGCGGACGCGGCTCGCTGGGGATGGCCTGAGCCACCAGCCGGTACTCGGGATAGAAGTCCGACAGCGCGGTCTGGAACACCTGCGGCGCCGGTGTTTCGAGGATGCCGTCGGTGCGCCGCGCCGCCTCGATCAGCATGGCCTCCACCTGCCGCCAGGGCGTGTCGTAGCCGATGGTGACCACGGTATCCACCACGTAGCCCTGCCCTTGCACGATGCGCGAATAGTTGCGCGTCACGGAGCCGGTGATCATCGAGTTGGGCAGCGTCAGCACCTCGCCCAGGCCGGTACGGATGGTGGTATTGAACACGCCGACTTCGGTGACCGTGCCTTCGTTGTCGCCGATACGGACGAACTCGCCGACCCGCAGGGTGCGCGAGTAGGTGAGGATCAGCCCGGACGCCGCCTGGCCGATGACGCTGGACGCGCCCAGGGAGATCATCAGGCCGACCAGTACCGACAGGCCCTTGAAGGCCTCGGTGCCGGAACCGGGCAGGTACGGATAGGCCATGACAATGGCGAACAGCCAGATCGCCAGGGAGGTCAACCGCGTGGTCGGCTGCAGGGTTTCCTCGGTCAGCCAGCGCAGGTTGCCGGGCCGCGCCATGCGTTGCAGCACATGACGGGCAAAGCCACTGATGGCGCGGGCGATGATCAGGATGCTGAGCGCCACCGCCAGGCCGGGCAAGGCGTCGAGCATGCCGTTGATGAGGTAACGCGCCAGGTTCACCAGGTGCACGTTGAGGCTTTCACCCCACGGGCGCGTATAGGGGAAGCGCGACAGCACGAAGCTCAGCCACTGGTAGCTGAAGAGGAAGGCCAGCAGCCAGTAGACCAGCCAGATCAACCGGCCGGCCAGGTAATACAGGTAACGACTGCCCAGTAACGGCGTATGGCCGACCTTGAGCTTGCCGCTGTGTCGGCTCATGACATCGGGCAGTCGATCCAGCAGTTTGTTACGCACGTAGCCGGTGCCGCACAGCGCCACGATATAGATGAGCGTCGCCAGGGCCGCCAGCCCCAGGGCGGTCAACAGGAAGCGCAGGCTGTGCGCCTCGCCGTTTTCCGCCACCACCAGGCGCAGGTTGGCGGCGGCCAGCTCGGCCGCGGCGCGTACCGAAGCACCAGGGGAGTCCAGGTCCGCCGGGGAGATAATGAAGGCACGGCTGTAGCCCAGCAGCACCAGGTAGCTATCCTGGATCGGGTCGATGCTGACCTTGGGCTCCTCGTTCCCTTGCAGCGCCTCTTCGATGGTTGCCTTGGCGCGGTGGGCTCGGACCTCAGGGGATTCGCCGAGCAAGGTCGCGCGAAACGTCAGGATCGCCCGATTGCCGACCTTGAGCTCCGTCGCTGCATCGGCGGGGGCAGCCGTAGCGGCCGGCTTCTCTTCAGCATACCCAGCGCCCCCCCAGGCGAACGCCAGCCACAGTACGAGCAGCCACCTTCCCAGCTTCTTCCCCATTCCCCGCTCCCTGATACGCGACGCGTAGCCATGGCCTCTGATGGGCCTCTCGCCCAAGCGTAGCCAATGTCGGATGACACGCCTGCGCAGGGAGGAATATTGATGCCGCCCTCAGTTAACGCCTCAGGAGACTAGGAATACGCGGATTACGACGAAGGACCCTGTAAGAAACCTGATACACAACAGATACCTCGCTGTCGCTTATGTCGCTGTTCTGCTGGCGAAAATTCCAATCCCGACTAGTTTCAATTCCGTAAGCAGATATGCGTAGGACTGCTTTCCTCAGGGACTCACCAGCCGGATAGACGGAAATGCAGGCCAAATATCGCTCGAAGCTCTTCCAGCCCGTCGGCCACGCTCTGGCGCTGGAGCAACGCATTCTGTTCGACGGAGCTGCTGCAGCGGCCGTCGATCAACAGCATCACGACAGCAGCGCCGACGCCAAGGACACGGCCAAACCGGCCACGGCAGTCGAAGCGCGCGCCCAGGCGGCGGCTCCCGCGCAGGCGGCCCCGCGCAACCTGGTGGTCATCGATGCGCGCCTGGAAAATCGCGACCAGCTGGCCGCCAACCTGCCGGTGGGTACCACCGCACTGGTCGTGGATGCCGGCCAGGATGCCATCGCGGCGATCAGCAACGCCCTGGCGCAACTGGGCAAGGTCGATTCCATCCAGATCTTCTCCCACGGCGCCACCGGCCAATTCACCCTCGGCAACCAGACCTTCACCAGCCAGAGCGTCGACCAACTGGGCGAGCGCCTGAGCGCCTGGCGTGGCGAACTCAACGCCGGGGCGGACATCCAGCTGTACGGCTGTGATGTGGGTGCGGGCAGTGCCGGCCAGGCACTGGTCAATGAGCTGGCGCGCTGGACCGGCGCCGATGTCGGTGCCTCGAGCAACGCCACCGGCTCGAGCCGTGCCGGCGGTGACTGGAACCTCGAAGTACGCTCGGGTGATGTCGACAAGACCATCGCCCTGAGCGCGACCACCCTGGTGGACTTCCAGGGCCTGCTGGCAGACGCCAGCCCCACCGTCGCCATGGGCAGCGGCGGCGCCGCCGTGCGCCTGGGCGACACCTTCACTTTCGATGTGATCTTCAGTAACCCTTCGACCCAGGTTGGCTACGCCCCCTACATCGACCTGTTCATGCCGGTCACCGGCCGCGACGGCAACGATGGGGCCACTTTCGTCTCTGCCACCTACCTGGGGCAGGCGGTGAAAAGCACCGTCCTGACCTTCGACGCCAGCGGCAATGCCACCCACCCATTCGCCAAGGACGCCAACGGCAATGCGCTGGTGATCAATGCCGCTAGCGTCGGCATGAAGCCGGGCGATCAGATGATCGTGCTGCAACTGCCCTATGGCAGCGTCACCAACGGCCAGCCGGGCATCGACATCCAGATCACCGCGCAATTGAGCAACCTGGCCGATACCACCTACTCCGACGGTGCGCCCAACCTCACCATCAATGCCCGCGGCGGCTTCGAGTACGGCAACGACTCGTTGAACAACCCGACCCAGGACCCCTCGCTGGTGGAGTCCACGTTGCACAGTTTCGTGGTCACCCCGACCCTGTTGTCGGTCACCCAGACGGTCAACATGCCCGAGGGCGAGACCGTCACCGGGCCGAACTTCACCCGCACCCAGACGGTGACCGTGACCCCGGCCACCGGCCAGACCCTGACCAACGTCAGCGTCACCCAGACCGTGCCCGACCAGGTCCACGTCAGCCAGATCACCCCCGGTGCCGGTGGCACCCTGGAATCGATCACCCTGCATGACGGCACCGTGCTGACCGATCCGACGCAGATCGCCGACGCGCTGGCCAACCCCAATGCGTTCGTCTCCAGCTACACCATCCATTACGACACCCTGAGCAGCGCCAGCACCACCCAGGTCAGCTTCTACGTGCCGGAGATCGACGCCAACGGCCGGCCGGTGATCGACCCGGCCACCGGTAACCCGGTCACCATCAACTTCGGCACCGCCACCGTCAACGGCGACTGGAACCCGCTGGATACCCGCGACCGTCCCACCGATCCGGACGGCTACCCCTTCACCGAGACCGGCAACGGCCAGGGCGTCACCTTCGTCGCCAAGTCCATCACCCTGCTCAAGCAGGTGACCATCCAGAACGACATCGGCAGCGCCGGCCTGACGCCCGGCGATACCCTGCGCTACAACATGGAGGTGGCCATCTCCGACTTCTTCGCCTTCGGCAAGAACATCCTCGGCCAGGGCACCTTCACCATCACCGACCAGCTTGGCGACGGTCAGACCTTCAGTGCCCTCAACCCGCCGACCATCGTCATCCAGCAGCACGGCGGCAGCCAGGTCATCCCGCTGATCTATACCGCCACGCAGAACGCCGACGGCAGCACCACCCTGGTCTTCGATATCGCCGCGTCGATTGCCGCCGCTGTCCAGGGACCGGGGGTCTATGCCCTGTACGGCGACCTGTGGGACGACGATCCGCAGGAAGGCGCTACGACCCTGACCATCGTCTACGACGCCATCGTCGACCTCACCTACACCTCCGACCACCCACCCCACGACCAGCTCAACGAGGGCGACAGCGTCGGCAACAACGCCACCGTCGACGCCACCGTGCTGCGCGACTCGGTGAACCTCGGCGGCGAACAGACCGACGGCTCCAGCACCACCAGTACCATCCAGACCTCGTCCGTCGACATCGAGCTGACCCAGGTGAACGGCGGCAACCCACCGGCCAATGGCGAGCTGCGCCCCGGCGACGTGGTGACCTTCACTATCACCTACGACCTGCTAGTAGCGGACTACGAGAACTTCACCCTCACCGCCTACCTGCCGCTGCCGCTGCTGGATGCCACCGGCATCAACTGGTCGCAGGGCACCGGCGTCGGACAGTGGCTGATTACCGCCGGCAACACCATTGCCGACGTGCCCGACAGCGTCACCACCGGCCCAGGCAACTCGATCATCTTCAACTTCGGCAATTTCGTCTCCGGCGGCCTGAACGGTGGCCGGGTGCAGGTGCAGTTCACCATGCGCGTGGGCGACCAGCCCTTCGCCGACCAGCGCGAGCTGGATGTGCTGGCCCAATCGAGCCAGACCACCACTGTCGACAAGACTGTGCTGACCTCCTCTGACGTGGCGGTCATCGAGTCGGTCGCAGAACCCGTGCTGGACATCAAGCACGGCGTGGTTTCCAGCACCAACGGCACGGTCACCGGCACCACCGGCACCTGGAGCCCGCCGGGCTCCACGGGCGTGCCCTTCAGCGGCAGCGTCACCAGCCTGGCGGCGGTGGACGGCAATGTCAGCGGCATCGACGGCGCCGACACCCTGCGCCTGGCCACCGCGATCAAGAACAGCGGTGGCGGCGGCGCCTACGACGTGGTCACCAGCATCACTCTGCCCGCCGGCCTGGCCTTCGCCAATGGCAGCCTGGCAGCGGCCAACCTGCAGATCTTCCGGGGCGATGGCAGCCAGCTGATCGCCGGAGTGGACTACAGCGTCAACGGCAATACTATCACCTTCCTTGACGCCAACTTCCAGCCCACGCTGCTGGCCGGGCGCGCCGGCACGGTGAATGACGCCACCGGCGCCAACGTAGTGGTGATCACCTACGACGTCACCGTCGACAATGCCATCCTCGCTTCGCGCACCCTGCAATCGAGTGCTTCGCTGACCAACTACGCCAGCGTCGAGGGCGGCCAGGACTTCACCCCGACTGATATCACCGAGGTGGCCAACCAGCAGGTAGCCGCGCCGACCATCGTCAAGAACTACAAGGACGGCAGCCTCAGCGCCGACGACTCCAGCGCCGGCCACACCACCGGCAGCAACCTGGTGATCGGCGAAAGCATGACCTACGACATCGTCGTAACCCTGCCCGAAGGCACCACCGGCAACCTGCGTATCAACGACCTCATACCACCGGGACTGCGCCTGGATCTCAACTTCAATGGCGGCCTGGGCTACCAGCTCATCTTCACCAGTACCGGCAGCGGTGCCTTGGCCCAGGACTTCAACGGCAACGTGAATGTCTCAAGCTTCGTGGTCGACTCCGGCGATGGCGGTGACGTCCACCTGGTGTTCAACGCCTCGGGGGTCAGCGCCGACAACCTCACCGGCAACAACAGCTTCGTCATCCGCCTGGTACTGATTGCCAACAACGTCATCGGCAACCAGCAAGGCGTGGTCCTGAACAACGGCGCGCAACTGGTCTACAGCGACCCCGACGGCGACACACCCAACGGTGCCACCGCGATCGACCGCACCCTGACCAGCGGCCAGCAGCCGAGCGTGACCATCGTCGAGCCGACGCTGTCGGTCACCCAGGCCCTGACCACCACCCCGGCGTTCGGCGGCTTCGGCGAGAACGCGCCGATCTCCTGGGACATCACCATCAGCAACACCGGCGGCATCGATGCCTTCGACCTGAGCTTCCTCGATACCCTGCCGGTCCAGATCAGCAACTACACCATCACCAACATCAGCGGCGCCGCCGCAGGCAGCTTCGCCATCGTCAATGGCGTCCTGCAGATCGTCGGCAAGGTGGACCTGTCTGCAGGCGGCAACATCGTCATCAGCCTGTCCGGGGTGGTCAACAGCCAGGTCGGTACCGTACCGGTCATGCGCAACATAGCCGCCGTGCAGTGGACCAGCCTGGACGGCCCCGATAGCGGCGAGCGCACTGGCGTCGACGGCATCCTCCACAGCGGCGTGCTCAACGACTACGACATCGACCACACGCTGCTGATCCCGGTCTCCAACCAGATCCTCGTTTCCCGCGTCGGCGGCATGCCGGATACCCCGCCGGCCACCAATGCCAGCGGCGCGGTCGATACCTCGGCCCCCGTCGAGACGGTCGCGGTTGGCGAGGTGATCCGTTACCGCGTAGCCGTGCAGATTGCCTCCAGCGGCACCGGCAACCTCAACTACCAGATCGTCATCGACCTGGCGCCCGGCCTGGAATTTCTTGCCGCCGACCTCAACGAAGTGCTCATCGCCTTCATTTCCTCCACGCAAGGCGGCCTCAACAGCAGCAACCCGTTGCTGGACGCGAACACAGTGGCCGGCCTGTGGATCCAGGGCAACCAGCTCAGTGGCGTGGCCCAGCCGATCGACCCCAATGTGCCGGTCGACCCGTCCAACCCCGGCGCCTGGCCCGGCCCGACCGTGGTACTGAACTCCTCCCTGTACTCCATCGCCCAGACCGGAGGCATCAACAATGGCCAGCGGATCACCATCAGCCTGGGCAACCTCACCAACACGGAGCAATTGCCGGGCGACGACGACATCGAAGGTGTGGTCATCGACTTCAACGTGCGGGTGCGCAATACCGTCGGCAACCAGGCCGGCACCCAACTGGGCATGCAGGTCAGCGAGTACGTCGACGGCAACACCGAACCGCGTGGTCAGAGCGGCGTTCTTTACGAAACCGTGGTCGAACCCGGCTTCACCGATCCGACCAAGTCGGTGATCGATCTGACCCTGAATGCCGGAAACACCACCGACGCGACCCTGGAAGTGAGCTTCCAGCAGAACGGCAACGTGCCGGCCTACGATGTCCATCTGCAGGACAAGCTGCCAGGCGGCAGCAACTACCAGTTCGTCAGCGTCACCATTACCGATGCCGGCGGCACCAGCGTCATTTACACGCTCGCCGACTTCCTACCCGGCGGCAATGCAACCCTGGCCGGGTTGACCCTTACCATCGATCCGGACCCGGCCAACGGCATCGGCCTGGACATCGCCAAGCTCGACGTCGGTGACAAGGTCAGCTTCCGCTACAGCGTCACCGTGCCCGACAACCCCATCGCCAACAACGCCGCCAGCTCCGCGGTGCTGACCTGGACCAGCCTGCCGCAGAGCTTCACCAGCTGGGGCGGCTCGGCGGTCGGCGCGGCCGGCAGTGCCAGCGGCGAACGCACCGGGCAGGACGGGCCCGGCCCGGATAACAGTGTGTTGAACAACTACGTGAAGAGCGTCGGCATCGCCTTCGGCGTGGTACGAGGAACCCTCTGGGACGACACCGCCTCGGCAACCAGCAGCACCACACCCGATGGGGTCGGCCTGGCGAACCAGACCGTTACCCTGACCTGGGCTGGCGCCGATGGTCTGTTCGGCACCGGCGACGACGCTCAACTGGCGACCACCACCACCGACGCCAACGGCCAATACGTCTTCAGCATCCTGCCCAGCGGCCTGTACCGGGTCGACGTTGCGGCGCAGGTCAGCAATCCGGTGGCCGGTGACCCCAGCAACACCCTCAACGTACGCATCGACACCGACGGTGCTGGCAACACCTTCAACCGGGTCGAGCTGACCCTGGACGGCGGTACCGCCACCGACGGCCCGACCGGCCAGGCGAACTTCGGCTACGTGCACCTCAACGAGGCACCGATCAACACCATCTCCGACCAGCACGGCCAGGAAGACACCGTGCTGCACATCGGCGGTCTGGCGATCAGCGACGTGGACGCCGGCAACGGCGAGCTCACCGTCACCCTCTCGGTGCTGCACGGCGTGCTCTGGACCAGTGCCACCACCCCGGCGCCCGACGCGACCCCGCCCGCCGGCGCCAGCAACACCCTGGTGCTGCGCGGCACCCTCGCGCAGATCAACGTGCTGCTCGGCCAGCTCTATTACAAGGGCAATCAGGACTTCAACACCTTCCGCGACGCCGAGACGCTGACCATGGTCACCAATGACCAGGGCAACTTCGGCGACCACCCCACGACCGGGGACGGAACACCCGGGCAGAACCCGGCCGACGCCCTGAGCGATACCGACCAGATGAACATCATCATCGACCCGGTCAATGACGCGCCCGTGGCCCATCCGGACGTTGCCATCGCTGTCGAGGCCGGCGGCAGCCTCAACGCCGACCCCGGGGTCAACCCCACCGGCAACGTGCTGGATAATGACACCGACGTCGACATCGCCACCAATAACGATGTGCTGCGCGTGACCCGCCTGGAGAATGCCGCCGGCGCCGGCGTCAACGTCCCGAACGATGGCACCGTCGTCAGCCTCGCCGGCCGCTACGGCACGCTGTACATCACCGCCAATGGCGGCTACCAGTACGTGGTCGACAACAACAACGCCGCCGTCCAGGCCCTGCGCACCGGCACCGACATGCTGCGCGACTCCTTCGGCTACTACATCGCCGACCTCGGCAATCTCGCCAGTTCGGCTGCCTTCACCGTCGATATCCACGGCGCCAACGACACCCCGATCGGCGTTCCCGACTTCGGCACCGCCATCGAGGCCGGCGGCACCAACAACGGCACGCCAGGCCAGGATGCGACCGGCAACGTGCTCACCGGTGTCCCTGTCACCGGCGCTGGCGCCGACACCGACGTCGACTCGGTAGCACTGGGCGAGACCAAGTCGGTCACCCTGGCACGCTACGACGGGCCCGGTGGCGGCCGCATCTTCCCGGTCGCCACCGGAGCACCCGCCGTCCTGCAAACGGCGTTCGGCACCCTGACCATCAACGCCGACGGCTCCTACCGCTATGTGATCGATAACAGCAACGCGGCGGTACAGGCCCTCTCGCCGAACGAAACGATCACCGAGAACTTCACCTACCAGGTCACCGACAAGGGCGGCCTGAGCGCGCTGACCACCCTGACCATCACCATCCAGGGTGCCAACGATGCCCCGGTGGCGGCAGACGACCACAACACCGCCACCGCCGGTGCCAGTGACAACAGCCCACCAGCGACCAGTGCCACCGGCAACGTCATCACGGGCACCCCTGGCACCGGCGTGGATACCGATGTCGACAACGCCGACAAGCCCAACGCCGACAAGCTCCGGGTCGACGGCGTGCGTTCGGGCCTGGAAACCGCTGGCGGCAGCCTCACCACCGTCGCCGGCATCACCGGCATTACCGGCACGGTTGCACGGCTGGCCAACGGCACGCTCATCAGCGGCGACTTCGGCCGGCTCGTCATCGGCGTGGATGGCGCCTACCTCTTCGTGGTCAACAGTTCCGACCCGGCCATCCGCGCCCTGGCCGCCAACCAGAGCCTGGACGTGATCTTCACCTACCGCATCCACGACAGCGGCGGCCTGACCGACCAGGCGCAGTTGGTGATTACCGTGACCGGGGTGAACGACCCGCCGCAGGTCAACGCGGTCAACGTCGACGCCATTGAGGCCGGTGGGCTCATCAACGGCACTCCGGGACTGGACCCCAGCGGCAGCATCCGCTCGTCCTACAGCGATCCGGACGGCGATACCCTCACCATCACCGGCATCGCCACCGCCGGCGGTACCGCCGGCACCGTCGGGCAAAGCCTGACGGGCCTCTATGGCAGCCTGGTGCTGGATGCCCAGGGCAACTACCGCTACGTGGTGAACAACAACAACCCGCTGGTGGAGGCCCTGCGTACCAACCAGCAAACCCTCAGCGATGTCTTCCAGTACAGCGTCAGCGACGGCAATGGCAAGACCGTGACGGCCAGCTTCACCGTGGTGATCCATGGCCGCGATGACACGCCGATCGCCAATGACGACACCCGCACCGCCATCGAGGCCGGGGGCACCAACAATGGTACCCCCGGCGCTCCGGCCAGCGGCAATGTGCTGGACAACGATACCGACGTGGACAGTGTCCCCAACGGCGAAACCAAAGTGGTCGACGCCCTCCGCACCGGCACCAAGGCTGCCGGCGGAACCCTGATCGACCTCACTGCCAGCGGCGGCGTCATCGCCGGCAGCTACGGCACCCTGACCCTCAACGCCAACGGCACCTATACCTACGTGGTGAACGACAGTCTCGCCGCCGTGCAGGCGCTCAAGCTCGGCGACAGCCTGGTGGAATCCTTCACCTACCGCATGCACGACACCGACGGCGCCAGCTCCATCGCCCAGCTGACCATCACCATCGAAGGCCGCTATGACGCCCCGGTGGCCAACGACGACATCAACTACGCCGTGGCCAACCTCGACGGCAGTGGCGGTCGCAACCCCACCGGCAACGTGATCACCGGCCTGACCGGGATCTTCGACGGTATCGGCAAAGACACCGATGTCGATGCCGGCGACCATATGGTCGTCACCACCATCGCCAAAGGCCCGGAAGGTGCCCAGGTGAACACCGTGCCTGTCGTGCCCGGCAGCCCGCAGACCATCCAGGGCGCCTTCGGTACCCTGGTGATCAACGCCGACGGCAGCTACCAGTACTTCGTCGACAGCACCAACCCGACCATCATCGCCCTCGGCCCGCTGGCCTTCGCCATCGAATCGTTCACCTACCAGGTGACCGACGACGGCAACCTCGACGACCACGCGACCCTGATCATCCTCATCCGGGGCCGCAACGAACCGCCGGTCACCGAACCGGACTTCGGCACCGCCGTGGAGGACGGTGGCCTGCACAACAACGTGCCGGGCAGCAATCCATCGGGCAATGTGCTGGCCAACGACACCGACCCGGACACCATCACCACGATCCCGCAGGACGTGATGCACGTGGTCTCCTTCTGGGCTGGCGACAGCCCGACGTCGACCAGCGTCACCGCTCCCGGCCAGACGCTGCGCGGCCAGTACGGCACGCTGACGCTCAACCAGGACGGCAGCTGGAGCTACGCCCTGGACAACACCCTGCCGGAAGTCGAAGCCCTGCGTGCCAGCGGGCAGACCCTGCAGGACAAGTTCACCTACCTGGGCGCGGACATCTGGGGTGGCGCCACGCCCGGCCTGCTGACCATCACCATCGACGGCCGTAACGACACGCCGATTGCCAGCGATGACGTTGCCACCGCCGTGGAAGCGGGTGGCGTCAACAACGGCACCCCGGGCGTCGACCCGCGCGGCAACGTGCTGGACAACGACACCGATGTCGACGGCGTGCAGTACGGCGAGACCAAGACGGTCGTCTACTACACCAACCAGAACGGCACATCGGCCAACGCCGGCAACGTGCTGCAAGGCCTCTACGGCAAGCTGCTGATCAACGCCGATGGCAGCTTCGAGTACCTGGTGGACAACGCCAATCCCACCGTGCAGGCGCTGCGCACCGCCGGGCAAACGCTGACGGAAGTCTTCGGCTATCGCATGCGCGATACCGCCGGAGCAACCTCCGATGCACGCCTGACCGTGACCATCCAGGGCGCCGACGACAACCCGGTCGCCCGCGACGACAGCAACTTCGCCAGCGACGAGACCCCGGCGCCACAAGCCACGGGCAACGTACTGCCTAACGACAGCGACGTGGACGGCGGTGATTCCATCAGCGTGACCGGCATCCGCACCGGGCAGGAAAACGGCAGCGGCACCGCCGGGGTCGTCGGCCAGCCCATCGCCGGGCGCTACGGAACCCTCGTGCTCAACGCAGACGGCAGCTACACCTACACCATCGACCAGAGCAACCGCGAAGTACTGGCCGCCGCCGGGCTGGGGCAGATCCTCAAGGACTACTTCACCTACACCATCAGCGACCTGGTTGGCCTCACCGACCAGGCGCAATTGACCATCACCCTGGATATCGCCACTCCGTACATCCCGCCGGGACCACACTTCGACCGCTTCGGCGACGATGGTTATCCGCGCGACCGGATACCCGACGTCGACCCGGCGATCTTCGTACAGCCGGTGGTCGAGCGCGTCGACGAGCGACTGTCCCTCTCCGGCTGGGGCGCCGACGGCAGCAATGTCGAGTTCTTCGCCACCCCGGAGATCGATAGCCCGTCGCTGGGCGATCAATTGGGACAGGTGAAGGGCCAGTTCGTCGCCCGCGCCGTGGCCGAAAGTCGACGCGCCAGCGACCTGGACAAGAACTGGGTGGACGGCCGCCACGGCGTGATCAGCCTCTCCGCCGACGGCCTGCTGCCCGACCCATCACTTTGGGCACCCTTCCCCGCCGACATGGTCGGCCAGCCGGACAAGGCCGCGCAGACCGCACCGGGCTTCCGCGCCCAGCTGCGCGAAGCAGCCCAGCGTCGGAGCGGCGGCCAATGAGGAAAAAGCGATTAATTCGAATCGATCAAGGACAGAACATGCCCGCCTACGCACTGAAATGCCTGAGCGCAACCATCACCGTGAGCATTCTCCTCAGCGCCTGCTCGGCCTTCGAGCCCAAGCCTTACACCGAGGAGGAGATGCGCCAGCGGGTGATCGAAGACCAGGCGCGGATGTACAAGGAGCAGGAGCCGGTCAACGGGCCGATCACCTTCTACGAAGCCTCGGCACGTGCGTTGAAGTACAACCTCGACTACCGCCTCAAGTTGCTGGAAAGCGCGCTGGCCTCCGACCTGCGTGACGTCACCAGCCACGAGATGCTGCCGCGTGTGGTCGCCTCCGCCGGCTACGCCGGGCGCAACAACGACTCGGGCGGTACCTCCATCGGTATCGAGGATCGTCAGGTCAGCTTGCGGCCGTCCACCTCGGAAGAACGCTACCGCCAGCTCTACAGCCTCGGGCTGTCCTGGAGCCTGCTGGACTTCGGCGTCGCCTATTACCGCACGCAGCAGAAGAACGACCAGATGCTGATGGCCGAGGAGCGCCGCGAGAAGGTCGCGCAGAACGTCCTGCAGGACGTTCGCAACGCCTACTGGCGCGCGCTGGGCGCCCAGCGCCTGTTGCCGGAAGTGGACGGCCTGCTGATGCGCACCCACCGCGCCCTGACCTCCGCCCGCGAGGCCGAAGGCAAGGGCCTGCTGCCGCGCCAGGACATCCTCGCCTACCAGCGCGCCCTGCTCGACTCGGTGTACATGCTCACCGTACGCCGCCAGGACCTGGAGTTCGCCCGCGCCGAGCTGGCCGCGCTGATGTCGTTGCCGCCGAACACCAAGATGGTCCTGGCCGACATCGGCGAGCAACCGCTGCCGCTGGTCACCAACAATATCGACCAACTCGAGCGCCTGTCGCTGGAACGCCGCCCGGAAATCATGGAGGAGTGGTATCGCAAGCGCGTCGACATGAACGACCTGAAGATCGCCAAGGCCCAGCTGTGGCCCAACGTGAGCTTCAACTACGGCTACGAGTACGACTCCAACAAGTACCTGTACAACAACGACTGGAACCAGACCGGCATCAACGTCTCGATGAACCTGCTGCGCCTGGCCCAGTACCCGGACATCAAGGCCGCCGAAGCCAGCCAGGAAAAGACCGACGACATGCGCCGCACCGCGCTGTCCATGGCCATCCTCACCCAGGTCCGCGTCGGCCTGCTGCGCTACCAGCTGGCCAGGCAGGAAGTGGAGTTCGCCGACGAGAGCCTGCGCGTCGACCAGAGCCTGCTCAGCTACGCCCAGTCCGCCCGTGGCGCCGCCCTGGGCAGCGAACTGGAGCTGATCCGCGCCGAAGGCCGCTACCTGCTCTCGCGTTACCAGCGCGAAGCCGCCTACTCCGACGCCCAGGCCGCCTGGGGCCGGTTGTACAACTCGGTGGGCTTCGAGGTGATGCCCAAGGAAATCGAGAACCACGACGTGAAGACCCTCGCACGGGAAATCCAGCGCACGCTGGAGCAACAGACCAGCACCAACCTGCTCGCCAGCAGCGGCCCGACGACCGCTAAACCGACCGCCGGGCAAGCATCCGCAGGGCAGAAGGAAATCGCCAATGCCGCGCAGTAAGTCGTACCTGCTCCTCCCTCTGTACCTGATGTTGCTCCAGCCGGCGCTGGCCGACGACAGCACCGGCGCCCTGCCGCCGTTACCTGACAACCAGGACCCCGGCGCCATTCGCGTGCTGCTGGTATCCAACCTGGAAACCACCCTCTCCGCCCAGATGAACGGCACCCTCGGCGCGTTCAAGGCAAGCCTCGGCGACAAGGTCGCCAAGGACGCCGAACTGGCCCAGCTCAACTGCGTGGAAGTCAACGCCCGCGCCAAGGTCGCCGCCGCCGAACTGAACATGGCCCGCTCCAACCTTGCCGCCAAACAGAACCTGCGCAAGCTCGATGCCGTGGGAGACCTCGAAGTCGCCATGGCCAATACCGAGGTACAGAAGGCCGACGGCGCACTCACCCTGGCCCGCGCCCAGGCCGGCTACTGCCTGGTCGACGCGCCCTTCTCCGGTCGCATCGCCAAGGTCTACGTCAAGCCGTACCAGACGGTGACGGCCGGCACTCCGCTGTTCGACCTGGTCAGCGACGGCGCCCTCAAGGTGCGCCTCAACGTGCCCTCTTCCATGCTGCCCAGCCTGCGCCCGGACATGCCACTAGAGGTGGACATCCACGAAACCGGCAAGCAATACCCCGCCAAGGTCAGCGTGATCAACGCGCGGGTTGACGCCGTGGCGCAGACCGTGGAGCTGGAGGCAAAGCTGGACGCCAGCTATCCCGAACTGATCGCCGGCATGAGCGGGGTCGCACGCTTCCCCGAAAGCCATGAGTGAGCTGCTGCCGCCACCCCAGCTGCTGCTGAGCCTGGCCAATGTGCGCGACAAGGCGCTGACGGCCGACTCCCTCGGCGGCCTCGCCTTCAGCATCGCCAACGACCTGTTCCCGCTGCTGCGCTTCCACCAGGCGCTGGTGTTCGCCTGCCATGAATCGCGCAACGAGCTGCTGGCGGTGTCGGGACTGGCCAAGCCGACGGAGGACTCGCCCTATCTGGTCTGGCTGGAGCGCGCGAGTCGCTGGGTAGCCGGGCAGATACCCGACGCTACGCCCACCTGGCTGGCCCGCGATGCCATCGAACCGCCTGCCGACATCGCCGAGGGCTGGAGCGAATGGTGGCCCGCCGGGCTCTGGTGCGTACCGCTGCACGATCGCGCGGGCAAGCGCCTGGGGCTGGTGCTGTTCCTCCTCGACGAACCGCCGGCGCGCAATCTGCAACCGCTGCTGCAGGGCATCTGGCAGACCTGGGCGCACGCCTGGGCAGCGTTCGGGCCACGTACCCGCCTGCGCTTCTGGCGACCGAGCAGGCGCCAGGTGCTGATCGGTGTGATCGCGCTGGCCGCGCTACTGCTGATCCCGGTGCGGCAGACCGCCCTGGCGCCGGCGGAAGTCGTCTCGCGCAACGCCCAGGTGATCAGCTCGCCGATCGACGGGGTGATCGTCAAGATGCTGGTGCGTCCCAACCAGAGCGTGGAAGTCGGCACGCCGCTCTTCGAACTGGACGAGACCACTCTGCGCAGCCGCGCCGACGTGCTGGCCAAGGAAGTCGCCGTGGCCGACGCCGAGCTCATGGCGGCCAGCCAGCGCGCCTTCGACAACCCACAGAGCAAGAGTGAGTTGACGGTGCTCGACGGCCGTGCCCGTCAGCGCCGCGCCGAACTGGCCGCCGTGCAGGCGCAACTGGCGCGCACCCGCGTGCTTGCGCCGCGCGCCGGCGTTGCCGTGTACAGCGACCCCAACGACTGGCTGGGCAAGCCGGTGGTGACCGGCGAACGCATCCTGCAGATCGCCGACCCGAAGGCACCGGGCATGCGCATCCAGCTGCCGGTGGCCGATGCCATCGCGCTGGAGCCGGGGGCGAAAGTGGCGCTGTTCCTCACCGCCTACCCACTGGACCCGCTGCATGGGGAAATCCTCGACACCAGCTACCAGGCCAAGCCCAGCGACGAAGGCGTGGCCTCCTACCGCCTGCTGGCCAGCGTCGAGAACGCGCCGCCCCACGCGCGCCTGGGCCTGCATGGCACCGCCAAGCTCTACGGTGAGCGCGTCGTGCTCGGCTACTACCTGCTGCGCCGCCCGCTGGCATCCCTGCGCGCCTGGACTGGCTGGTAACGGCGATGGACATTGCCGCCGAAGACCTGCCCACCCCGCCACTGCGGGACGACCTGCGCCTGGACGAAGCTGCCCCTGGCCCGGACGGCGAGCCGGTCTGGGTGATCCACGACAGCGTGCTCAATCGCTTCTACCGCATCGGCTGGCTGGAGTTCGAATGCCTGCTGCGCTGGGAGCAGACGCCCCGGCAGATCAGCGAGCAGATCGCCGAGCAGACTGCCCTCAAGCCCGAGGCCGAGCAGGTGCTGGGCTTTCGCCAGTTCCTCGAACAGCACCAGCTGCTGCGCCCTGGCCCCGAGGCGCTGGCACGGCTGGCCGCCCGTAGTGAAGGCAAGCAGTGGACGACCTGGAACTGGTGGCTGCACCACTACCTGTTCTTCCGCATTCCGCTGCTCCGCCCGCAGCGTTTCCTGCGCGCCATCGCCGGCAGCCTCGACTGGCTGTTCAATCGCTACGTGGCCATGCTGGTGCTGCTACTGAGCCTGGCCGGCATCGTCCTGGTAACCCACCAATGGGACACCTTCACCCATGACGTCGTGGAATCCTTCTCTCTCGAAGGTCTGCTGAGCTTCGCCGCCGCGCTGGTGGTGGCCAAGACATTCCACGAGCTGGGCCACGCGCTGGTGGCCACGCGGCTGGGGCTGAAGGTCGCGCACATGGGCATCGCCTTCGTGGTGATGTGGCCGATGCTCTACACCGACACCGGCGAGAGCTGGAAGCTGCGCAGCAACCGCCAGCGACTGGCCATCGCCAGCGCCGGGATCATCACCGAACTGGGCCTGGCCGGGCTGTCGACGCTGGGCTGGGCGCTGGCCGATCCCGGCCCGTTCCGCAACGGGCTGCTGTACCTGGCGACGACCAGTTGGGCGTTGTCGCTGGCCTTGAATGCCAGCCCTTTCATGCGCTTCGACGGCTACTTCATCTTCTCCGACCTGCTGGACTTCCCCAACCTGCACGAGCGCGCCGGCGCCCTCGCGCGGACCACGCTGAGGCGCAACCTGCTGGGGCTGGAGGAGCCCTGGCCAGAGCACTTCCCCACCAGCAAGCGCCGGGCGCTGGTGGCCTTCGCCTTCGGCACCTGGGTCTACCGCCTGCTGCTGTTCCTCGGCATCGCCGTGGCGGTCTACTACTTCTTCTTCAAACTGCTGGGAATCTTTCTGTTCGCCGTGGAAATCAGCTGGTTCATCGTTCAGCCCGTGTGGCGTGAACTCAAGGTCTGGTGGCAGCGCCGCGCGGAAGTGAAGCCGCGGCGCAAGCTGGTGTTCTTCGCGGCACTGGTCGCCGTGCTCCTGCTGCTCGCCATCCCCTGGCGCACCCAGGTGCACGCCATGGGCGTGGCTCGCGCGGCGCAGCAGCTGCACGTCTACGCGCCCTTCCCCGCGCTGCTGCGCGACCTGCGCCCGGGCGGCGAAGTCGGCAAGGGTGAAACCCTGGCCGTGATGGAAGAACCCGATATCGCCGCCAAGGTCGCCGGCAGCGAGGCGAGCATCCGCGGCTACCAGGGACGGCTGGCCGGCATGCTCGCCGACCCGTCCGGGCTCTCCGAGGAGGCCGTCACCCGCCAGCGGCTGGGCGTGGAGTACCAGCAGGCTCGCGCCGCCCGCAACGAGATGGCGAGGCTGAACCTGCAGGCACCCTTCGCCGGCCGCTGGATGGACGTCAATCCGGACTGGAAGCCCGGCCAGTGGATCAACACCCGCGAGCCCATCGGCGTACTGGTGGACCCGCAGCACTGGCTGGTGGATGCCTACGTCAAGCAGGACGAAGTGCAACGCCTCACCGATGGCGGCCATGTGCGCTTCTACCCCGAAGGTGTGCCGCGCCCCATCGAGGGCCAAGTGGTGCTGATCGGCACCACGCGCATCAGCCAGCTGGAGCAACCGATGCTCGCCTCGCGCTACGGCGGCCCGCTGAACGTCAATCCTCAGGGCGAAGCGCTGGTGCCCAATCCGGCGCTGTTCCATGTGCTGGTGAAGCTCGACGCAGCGCCGCCGGGCTTGCACGAGACCCGTGGCCACCTGCAGATCGAGGGCGCCCGGCGCAGCTGGCTGGGCGAAGGTTTTACCCGCCTGCTGGCTGTCGCCCTGCGCGAGAGCGGCTTCTAGCGCCGCTATAAGCCGGCCCTGCCGCGATCCGCAGGCAGGGCTGGCGCGTCGGCCTTACTCCTTCGCCATCCCGAAGCAATGCCGCGCCTGCGGGAACCGGCGCTCGCGCACCTCGCTGGCGAAACGCTCGGCCGCCGCGCCGATCAGCTCGTCCACCCGCACGTACTGCTGGGCAAAGCGCGGAATCTGCTCGCCGGAAAGCCCCAGCATGTCCTCGGTCACCAGCACCTGCCCGGCGCAGGCGGGTGAAGCGCCGATGCCGATCACCGGGATGTCCAACTGCTCGCAGACCTGCCGCGCCACCGGCTCCAGCACGCCTTCGAGCACCACGCTGAAGGCACCGGCCGCAGCAACGGCATCCGCATCGCGCAGCACCTGCGCGACGCCGGCTTCCTCCTTGCCTTGAACCTTGAAACCGCCGAGGGCGTTGACCTTCTGCGGCATCAGGCCGATATGCGCCATCACCGGAATGCCGCGTTCGATGAGGAAGGCGATGGTCTCGGCCATCTCCGCCCCGCCTTCCAGCTTCACCGCCTGCGCACCGCTTTCCGCCAGTACCCGCGCGGCGGCGAGAAACGCTTGCTGCGGCGAGGCCTGGTAACTGGCGAAAGGCAGGTCCACCACCACGCAGGCCCGTTGCGAGCCCCTGACCACCGCAGCGCCGTGGGCGATCATGGTGTCCAGGCTGACCGCCAGCGTGTGCGGCATGCCGTAGAGCACCATGCCCAGCGAATCCCCCACCAGCAGCACATCGACGTGCGGATCGAGCAGCCGGGCCATGGGCGTCGAGTAGGCCGTCAGCACGACCAGGCTGCCAGGCTCGTGGCGCTGGCGGATGTCGAGGGTGGACAGGCGTTGTTGCGGGCGATGGCTGCTCATGGTGCTCTCCGCTGTGGGATGGTTTTGGGGGCTGGTATTGGCCGGGAAAGACGCTACCATCGGCGCTTCGTGGCCCACTTCCGTGAGAGAGACAAGCTATGCCGTCGACGGGACAGGATCCTCTGGCGCTTCCCGGGTTCGCTTCCCTGCCCCGCCCCGTCTGGCTGCGCGCCTTCGACATGCCGGCCGGCCACAGCGTGGAGCCACATACCCATCCCTGGGGCCAGTTGATGTACGCCGCCAGCGGGGTTCTCGAGGCCAGCACCGAGCAGCACGCGTGCCTGATCCCGCCCCGTCGCGCCATGTGGCTGCCGGCAGGGGTTTGCCATAGCGTGCGGGCGCGGACGGCCGTGGTCTTCCGCAGCTTCTACCTGGCCCCGGAGATTGCCGCGGGGCTGGGGCCCTGCCGGGTCGTGGAGATCTCGACACTGCTGGACAACCTCATCCAGCGCGCCAGCGAGTTCGCCAGCGACTATCCCGACGAAGGCCCGGAAGCCCGCCTGATGCAGGTTCTGGTGGATGAACTGCACAATGCGCCGGACTCCGGCCTGGACCTGCCCCTGCCGCGCGACACCCGGCTGCGGCGCGTCACCGACCACCTGCAGGAGCACCCCGGCGAGCGCCTGGGCATCGAAGACTGGGCGCAGCGCGTCGGCGCCTCGCGGCGCACCCTGGCGCGGCTGTTCCGTGACGAGACCGGATTGTCGTTCCGCGAATGGCGCGAACGCGTGCGACTGCTCGCGGCGCTGCCCAGGCTGGAGCGCGGCGAGTCGGTGACGCTGATCGCCGGAGAACTGGGCTACGAGTCCACCTCGGCTTTCATCGAGCTGTTCCAACGCCAGCTCAACACCTCGCCTGGCGCCTTGGCGCGGCAGATGCGAGCAGGTAGCCAGCCCAGCACAACTTGAGAATTTCTTATGTTCATCGCGAGAACATTGAGTTTGTCTCATGAAGAAGTCGCCAGGAGAATCTCACCATTCGCTGATTCAATGGAGAGATTCACATGGCACTGGCACACAACCTCGGCTTTCCCCGCATCGGCCGCGACCGCGAGCTGAAGAAAGCCCAGGAGGCCTTCTGGAAAGGTGAGCTGGACGAAGCCGGCCTGCGCGCCGTTGGCCGCGAACTGCGCGCTGCCCATTGGCAGATCCAGAAAAACGCCGGCATCGAGTTGCTGCCGGTGGGCGACTTCGCCTGGTACGACCAGGTGCTGACCCACTCGCTGACCTTCGGCGTGATCCCCGAGCGCTTCCGCGCCCATGGCGACGCCAAGCCGACCCTGCAGACGCTGTTCGCCATGGCGCGCGGAGTCAGTGATAGGTGCTGCGGCGGCGCCCACGCGCAAGAAATGACGAAGTGGTTCGACACCAACTACCACTACCTCGTCCCCGAGTTCAGCGCTGACCAGCCGTTCGAGCTGAGCTGGGAGCAACTCTTCGAGGAAGTGGAAGAAGCCCACGCACTCGGCCATGCAGTCAAGCCGGTGGTGATCGGCCCGCTGACCTACCTTTGGCTGGGCAAGACCAAAGGGACTGACTTCGACAAGCTGAATCTGGTCGAGCGCCTGCTGCCGCTCTATGGCCAGATTTTCCGTCGTCTGGCTGCACAAGGCGTCGAATGGGTGCAGATCGACGAACCGATCCTCGCCCTCGACCTGCCGCAGGAGTGGAAAAACGCTTTCGAGCGTACCTACAACCTGCTGCAGAGCGAGCCGCTGAAGAAACTGGTGGCCACCTACTTCGGCGGCCTGGATGACAACCTGGGGCTGGCCGCCGGCCTGCCGGTGGACGGCCTGCACCTCGACCTGGTGCGCGCGCCGGAGCAGTTCCCGACCATCCTCGACCGCCTGCCGGCCTACAAGATTCTCTCCCTCGGCCTGGTCAACGGCCGCAACGTCTGGCGCTGCGACCTGGAGAGGAGCCTGGAAGTGCTGCGACACGCCCATGAGCGTGTCGGCGAGCGCCTCTGGGTCGCGCCGTCCTGCTCGCTGCTGCACAGCCCGGTGGACCTGGAGCGCGAAGACCAGCTCGACGGCGAGCTGAAGAGCTGGCTGGCCTTTGCCGTGCAGAAGTGCGCCGAGGTCGCCCTGCTCGCCCGTGCCGTCAATGAGCCCCAAGCGCCGGAAGTCCAGGCCGCGCTGGAACAAAGCCGCGCCGTACAGGCCAGCCGTGCCGCCTCGCCGCGTATTCACAAGCCGGAAGTGAAGGCCCGTCTGGCCGCCGTCCATGCGCAGGACAGTCAGCGCCAGTCGCCTTTCGCCGAGCGCATCGTCAAGCAGCGCGCCGGCCTCAACCTGCCGGATTTCCCCACCACCACCATCGGTTCCTTCCCGCAGACCTCTGCGATCCGTCTCGCGCGCCAGGCCTTCAGACAGGGCAAGCTCAGCGTTGCCGACTATACGGAAGCCATGCACAGCGAGATTCGCCATGCCGTGGAGATCCAGGAGAACCTGGGGCTGGACGTGCTGGTACACGGCGAAGCCGAGCGCAACGACATGGTCGAGTACTTCGCCGAGCAGCTCGACGGCTACCTCTTCACTCGCTTCGGCTGGGTGCAGAGCTACGGCTCGCGCTGCGTGAAACCGGCGGTGATCTTCGGCGACCTGAGCCGACCGCAAGCGATGACCGTGGCGTGGATCAAGTACGCCCAGAGCCTCACCAGCAAGGTGATGAAAGGCATGCTGACCGGCCCGGTGACCATGCTGATGTGGTCCTTCCCGCGCGAAGATGTCTCCCGCGAGGTGCAGGCACGCCAGCTGGCCCTGGCGATCCGCGACGAAGTGGTGGACCTGGAGGCCGCCGGCATCCGTATCGTGCAGATCGACGAGGCCGCGTTCCGCGAGGGCCTGCCCCTGCGCCGCAGCGACTGGGGTCGCTACCTCGACTGGGCCACCGAAGCCTTCCGCCTCTGCGCCTCCGGCGTACGCGATGAAACCCAGATCCACACCCACATGTGCTACAGCGAGTTCAACGACGTGATCGAGTCCATCGCCGCCATGGACGCCGACGTCATCACCATCGAGACCTCGCGTTCGGACATGGAGTTGCTGGAGGCCTTCGAGAAGTTCGAGTACCCCAACGAGATCGGTCCGGGTGTCTATGACATCCACTCGCCGCGCGTGCCGGGCAAGGACGAGATGGTCAAGCTGCTGCGCAAGGCGACCCAGCGCATCCCTGCCGAGCGCCTGTGGGTCAATCCCGACTGCGGCCTGAAGACCCGCGCCTGGCCGGAGACCGAAGCGGCGCTGGTGAACATGGTCGCGGCCGCCCGCGAGCTGCGCAGGGACGTGGCGCTGCTGGGCTGACCGGCCTGCCGCCGTTCATAGGATGGTGTGGAGCGCAGCGATACCCATCGCCCCTGCGCAACGACAGCATGGGTATCGCAAGCTCCACCCATCCTACGATCTACACACGACATCGGATTCGCAGGAGCGGACTCCGTCCGCGATTGGCATCCGCTCGCAGCGGAACAACGGCGAACACCTGCTCTGCTGCACCGCGACGACCCGGCAGATGAGCGCACCGCCGGACAGGCGTAGTCTTGAAGGCCTTCGCTCCACGGCACACAGGACCAGACATGAAGCAGTTGCTCATCATCGGCATCGGCGCGGGCGACCCCGAATACCTCACCGTGCAGGCGATCAACGCGATGAACCGCGCGGACGTGTTCTTCCTCATGGACAAGGGCGCGAGCAAGGTCAAGCTGCTCCAGCTGCGCCGGGACATCCTCGAGCGCTACGTCTCCCGTATCGACTACCGCATCGTCGAAGCCGACAGCCCCGAACGCGCCCGCGAAGGCGACTATTCCGGGCAGGTGCAAGGCCTCAACCACGCCAAGCAACAGGTGTTCGAACGACTGATCGACGAAGAACTGCAGGATGGCCAGTGCGGCGCCTTCCTCGTCTGGGGCGACCCATCGCTCTACGACAGCACCCTGCGCATCCTCGACGCCGTCCTGCGCGAGGGCCGGGTGAACTTCGACTATCAGGTGATCCCCGGCATCACCAGCGTGCAGGCCCTGGCCGCGCGCCACCGGGTGCCGCTGAACGCCATCGGCCAGTCGGTGCAGATCACCACCGGTCGCCGTCTGGCCGAAGGGTTCCCGGCCAATGCGCAGAGCGTCGTGGTAATGCTCGATGCCGAAGATACCTACCGCCAGCTGGACGATCCGGAACTGGAAATCTACTGGGGCGCCTACCTCGGCACGCCAGACGAGATCCTGCGTAGCGGGCGGCTCGTCGAGGTCGGCGAAGACATCCAGCGCACCCGCCAGGCGGCCCGCGAAGCCAACGGCTGGATCATGGACACCTACCTGCTGCGGCGCGGGCCGAAGGACGCCTGAGCCCCCAAGCAGGGCAGACAACCCGTGCCGGGGCATGCGCCCCACGGTTCTGAGCAGGCTCGGCAAAAGCGGCTAGAGTGATTGCGTTGTGTCGCCAACGCCCGCCGGAGCGCACCGCTCATGCCCAACGCCACCCTCGCCCGCTTCATCGAACACGCTACCCAGCTCAGCCGGCAGGAGTCCGAGCCCTGCCAGTGCGTGGCCACGCTGGCACCTTTCATGATGGAGCTGCTGGCCCATGCCGGCGACTTCCTCGAAGCGCACCACTACCAGAGCGACCCGTTCCACTATGCGCGCAACCTGGTCTACCAGGCCCCTGACGACAACCTGTCGCTCTACGCGCTGGTCTGGTCGCCAGGCCAATGGACGCCGGTGCACGACCACGGCAGCTGGGGCGTGGTGGGCATAGTCGAAGGCGTGCTGGAGGAGCGCAGCTACGTTTGCCTGTCCGCTGACCGCCACCGCGATGAAGGCATCGAACTGGTCAAGGGCGGCATGATCCTGCTGCCGCCCGGCGCGGTTACCAGCTTCGTCCCCAACCCCGACCACATCCACGTCACCGGCGTCCCCGCCGAGCGTCCGCGTGCGGTCAGCCTGCACCTCTACGGGCGGATGATGAACAACTACCACATCTATGACGTCGAGGCCGGCACGCGGCAATTCGTCGAGGTCGAGCACAACGGCTGAGCCGCCTGCCAGGCGAGCCTCCCGAATAGCCGGAGGCCACGCCCAGCGCGGGCTATACTGGTTCCGGCGCACAGGAAGGAATAGCTCTGGCGCGCCCCTTCGGCGGAGGACGGTCAATGAATGCGCCTGGTCCCGTTGTTCGTCCGACGATCCTGATCGTCGACGATGCTCCCGAGAACCTCACGCTCCTCTCGGAGCTGCTCAAGCTGCTGTACTGCGTCAAGGCCGCCCGCAGTGGCGAGAAGGCACTGCAGATCGCCCAGTCGGACGAGCCGCCGGACCTCATCCTGCTCGACGTGATGATGCCTGGCATGGATGGTTTCGAGGTCTGCAAGCGCCTGCGCGACGACGCCCGAACCCGGCATATACCGGTGATCTTCATCACTGCCCAGGACACCGCCGATGAGGAAATACGCGGTCTGGAGCTGGGCGCCGTGGACTACCTGACCAAGCCGATCAACCCGCCCACGGTGCTGATGCGCGTGGACAACCAGTTGCGCATCAAGGCCGCCGCCGACTTCCTGCGTGACCAGAACGAATACCTCGAACAGGAGGTGCAACGGCGCACCCGCGAGCTGGCGGCCATCCAGGACGTGACCATCCTGGCAATGGCCTCTCTGGCAGAGACTCGCGACAACGAAACCGGCAACCACATTCGCCGTACCCAGCATTATGTCAGCGCGCTGGCCGAGCACCTGCAGCAGCACCCGCGCTTCACCGCCGAGCTGGATGAGGAGACGCGGCAGCTGCTGTTCAAATCGGCGCCACTGCACGACATCGGCAAGGTCGGCATCCCCGACCACATCCTGCTCAAGCCGGGCCGCCTCACCAGCGAAGAGTTCGAAGTCATGAAGACGCACACCACCCTGGGCCTGGATGCCCTGGAGACGGCCGAGGCGCGGCTCGGGATGGACGTGCCCTTCCTCCGACTGGCCAAACAGATTGCCTACGGCCACCACGAAAAGTGGGATGGCTCGGGTTACCCTCAGGGGCTGGCCGGCGACGCTATTCCGCTGTCGGCTCGGCTGATGGCGGTGGCCGATGTCTACGACGCACTGATCAGCCGGCGTATCTACAAGAACGCCATGCCTCACGAAGCCGCCGTCGAGCACATCCGCGGCCAGCGCGGCCAGCACTTCGATCCTGACGTGGTCGACGCGTTCCTCACTCTTCAGGACGAATTCCGCCGCATCGCCGAACGCTTCGGCGACAAGGAAGCTCATCCTGCCGAGGGCGCCACGCCCACTTGACCGATGCTCCCCCTTCATCGATCCAGAGCAGCCCCGCCAGGAGGCGCCCCGATAGTGACTCCACTCGGTTTTCTACAGCGGCTGAAGCTGAGGACACGGTTGGTGATCGGGTTTGGCGGCATCCTCCTGTTTGCCCTGTTCATCGGTCTGTACAGCCTGTACGTCCAGCGCGAGCAGACTCAGCGGATCACCCAGATCTACGAAAAGGAAATGCTCGGCCTTGCCCATATCGATGCCGCCCGGGTCGCGCTGGCCAGCATCGGCAGGAGTGTTCGCCAGACGGTGCTCGCGGCGGACACCGGCGCCAGGGAGCAGGCACTGGGGCAACTCAAGGAAACCCAGGCGGCCTTGCGCGAGGAGATCGAACAGGCACGTCCGCTCATCTACCGCACCCGCGCGCAGCAGGAGCTGATCCGTTTCGAGGTCGCCTACGAGGAGTACCAGGGCCAGATCGACCGGGTGCTGCAACTCAACGATCAACCTGCCAGTGCGGGCCACTCCTCGGACCTGGCGGCGATTGCCCTGCTGTCGTCCACTGAGCTCCAGCGACCTGGCGAGGTCGCCAACCAGGCACTTTCCGAAGTGGGGCAAATCAAGCGCGCAGGAGCGGACCTGGAGGTCAATCGTGCCTCCGAGCACTTTCTGCGCAGTGTCGAGCTGACCTTCTGGCTCCTCGCCTTGTGCGTGGGTGGCGGAGTCCTGTTCGCCATTCTCATCAGCCTGTCCATTCGCCGCCCGGCCGACAGGCTCAGGCACTCGGTCGACGCACTGAGCAAGGGCGAACTGGACGTGGTCGTTCCCTTCCAGGATTACCCCAACGAAATTGGCGAGATGGCGCGGGCCATCACTGCCCTGCAATCCGAAGCCCGGCAGATGGCGGACCAGCGCTGGGTGAAGACCCAGGTGGCGACGCTGAGCATGGCCATGCAGTCCGTCGCCGGGTCCCGCCAACTGGGCGACCGTGCCCTGGAGGCACTGGCCCCACCGATGTGGCTGCGGCGTGCCACTCTGCACATTCATGATGAGAAAAATGCCGAGCTGGTGCTGCTGGGCAGCTACGCGCCAGGCCCTGACTCACCTCATCGCGTGGCCGTCGGCCAGGGGCTGATCGGTCAGTGCGCGAAACAGCGCGCGGCAATCCACCTGCCCCGACCTGAAAACGCGGCGGAGGATGGGTCCTCCCCAGCGCGGAGACTCGATGTTCTCCCGCTGATCCATGGTGAGCGCCTGGTCGGCGTGCTCGCGTTGGAGGGGGTTCAGGAATTTGGCCCGAGCCAGCTCGACCTGCTCGGCGAATTTGTCCCGCTGCTGGCGATGAACCTGGAAATCCTCGAGCGCACCTCGCGCACCGAACAGCTCCTCAAGGAGACCCTGACCCAGGCCGAGCAGATGGAATGCCAGGCCGCAGCCCTGCAGGAAAGCGAGAAGCGCCTGCAGTACATCCTCGACTGCAGCCCGGTCAGCGTCGCCATTTCCACCCAGGAGCACCTGCACCTGGTCAACCCTGCCTTCGCCACCAGCTTCGGGCTCAAGGTGGGCGACAATGCAGCCGGGCTTTACGTCGACGAGACGGAGCGCGAAGCGGTCTGGAACGAGCTGCTGTCCGGCGAGCAGATGCTCGAACGTGAGGTTCGCCTGTATGACGGCCAGGGCGCCGAGCGCGACATCCTCGCGACCTACCTGCCGATAGTCCACCACGGCGAACCCGCCATGCTCGCCTGGCTGTACGACATCACCGAGCGCAAGCTGGTCGAGCAGCAGATGCGCCGTGCCAAGGAACTGGCCGAGGAAGCGACCCGGGCCAAGAGCGAGTTCCTCGCCAACATGAGCCATGAGATCCGCACGCCGATGAACGTGATCATCGGCATGAGCAGCCTGGCCCTGAAAAGCGGGCTCGACGCGCGCCAGCACAACTACGTGCAGAAGGTAAACCGCTCCGCCGAGGGGCTCCTGGGTATCATCAACGACATCCTCGACTTCTCGAAGATCGAGGCCGGCATGATGAGCGTGGAGCACGTCGAATTCCGCCTGGAGGACGTGCTGGAGCAGTTTTCCGCGATGGTTGGTTTCAAGGCTGAGGAGCATTCACTGGAACTGCTCTTCCAGCTCAGCCAGGACCTGCCGACCTCACTGATCGGCGATCCGCTGCGCCTGGGGCAGATCCTGCTCAACCTGGGCAACAACGCGGTGAAATTCACCGAGCGCGGTGAGATCGTCCTCGGCATCGAACCTGTGGCACTCGACGCCGAGGACGCGGAGCTGCACTTCTGGCTGCGCGACACCGGGATCGGCATGACCTCCGAGCAGTGCGGACGCATGTTCCAGTCCTTCATCCAGGCAGACTCCTCCACTTCGCGCCGCTACGGTGGCACCGGGCTCGGGCTGTCGATCTCCAGGAGCCTGGTGGAACTCATGGGCGGGCGCATCTGGGTGGAAAGCGAACCGGGCAAGGGTTCGGTGTTCCACTTCCACGCGCACTTCGGCATCCCCGAGGCCGCCGCGCCACGGCGCATGCTGCGGGCCGACGAGCTGCTCGGAGTGCGCGCCCTGGTGGTCGACGACAACGCCTCGGCGCGGGAGATCCTCTCCGGCATGGCGCTCAGCTATGGGCTGGAAGTGGACGTCGCGCGCAATGGCAACGAGGCGCTGGAGTGGATCAGCGAAGCGGAACAGCGCCAGCTGCCCTACCAGCTGGTGCTGGTGGACTGGCAGATGCCGGGCATGGATGGCATCGAGGTCGTTGCGCGTCTGCACGACGGCCACTGCGAGGAGGTGCCGGCGGTGGTCATGGTCACTGCCTTCGGCCGCGAGGAGGCTCTGGATGCGGCCCAGCAGCGCGGCGTCGAACTGGGCACGGTACTGACCAAACCGGTGACGCCCTCCACCCTGCTGGAGTCGATCAACATTGCCCTGGGCAAGCAGAACGTCGTCGAGCCGCGCAGTCGCGAACGCCAGAGCGCTACCGACGAGGCAGTGGCCCGTGTCGCCGGCAGCCGAATATTGCTGGTGGAAGACAACGAGCTGAACCAGGAGCTGGCGATGGAGCTGCTGGGCGATGCCGGTATCGAGATCGTGCTGGCCTGCAACGGTCAGGAAGCACTGGACCTGCTGGCCGTCGACAGGCGTTTCGACTGCGTGCTGATGGACTGCCAGATGCCCGTGCTCGACGGTTACGCGGCCACCCGGGCACTGCGCCTGCGGCCGGAACTGGCGCAGCTGCCGATCATTGCCATGACCGCCAACAACATGGCCGGGGACCGCGAACTGGCGCTGGCTGCCGGCATGAACGACCACATCGCCAAGCCCATCGACCCGCCCGCGATGTTCCTCACCCTGTCGCGCTGGATCGAGCCGCGGCAACGGCCGGGCACAGCGAGCGCGTCGGCACCCACTGCATCGCCCGCCAGCCTGTTCGACCTGCCGGGTATCGACAGCCGCGCCGGGCTCGCCACCTGCGCCGGCAAGGCAGCACTCTACGAGCGACTACTGCGGCGTTTTCACACCAGCTACCGGGATTTCATCGACGAGTTCCGCGCCCTCGACTCGGCGACCGACCCGACGATCCGTCGCCGCGCCGCCCACACCCTGCGCGGCGCGGCCGCGAACATCGGTGCCCTGGCACTGGCACGGGCGACCACAGCGCTGGAAGACGCCTGCCTTGGATCGTCCTCGGAAGCACTGATCTCGCGCCTGCTGCTGGATGTGCAGGCGCAACTGGAGACGGTGCTGGCGAGCGTGGCGAATCTCGCCACAGCTTCCCCCGCGGAGCCGCCTGCGGCCGCCATGACCGAGGAGCAGATCACCGCCCTCTTCCGGCAGCTGCACGGTTTGCTGGAGCACAGCGACACCAGCGCCGGCGAACTGGTCGCCCGGCTGAGCCGCGTCTTCGCGGACTCGCCTCGGGCCGGGCTGCTGCGAGAGATAACCGAAGCCATCGAAGGCTTCGACTACGATCGGGCTCTGGCGCAGCTGCAGCGATTGATGGACGAGACCCCCGCGCCCCTGCAGCCGCATGCCTGAGCGAGCGGCCTCAGAGCGTCCTGATCGAGGTGCTGATCGCCCGCGCGCATTCGATGGCTGCCGGTGCCAGGCGACGTTCGGCGTCCTCGCGGGTCCAGCGACTGGTGGGCGCCACCACGTGTACCGAGGCGACCGGACGGCCCTGGCTGTTGCGCACCGGTGCGGCCACCGCCATGTCTCCCAGGAACAACTCCTCGCTGTTGATCGCATAACCCTTGCGGCGAATCTCGGCGATCTCGCTGAGGATTTCCTCCAGCGAGGTGCGGGTGTACTGGGTGTGGCTGGACAGGTCACTGTCCTGCAGCAACTCCAGCACCTCGTCGTCGCTCAACGCGCTGAGGAAGGCGCGGCCCGAAGCGGTGCAGTACATGGGAATGCGGCTGCCGATGGGCAGATGAATCGGGATGAACTTCGGCCCGACGAAGCGCGCCACGTAGAGCATGTCGGTGCGTACCGGTTCGGTGAGATTGGTGGTCTCGCCCGTGGTCTGCGCCAGCTCCGCGAGGAAAGGGTTGGCCACGTCCACCAGGGTATCGGCGGCGAGGTAGTTGTAGCCGATCTCCATTACCTGCGGCGTCAGCTGGAAGCGCTTGGTCTGTGGGTGCTTGCTGACATACCCCAGTGCTTCGAGGGTATGGATCATCCGCTGCGCCGAGCTCTTGGTGATATCGGCGGCCTCGGCCACCTCGGCCAGGTTCATCGTGCGGTTGCGCGCATTGAAGGCGCGCAGCACCGCCAGGCCTTTTTCCAGCGACTGGTTGAACAGGCTGTTTTCGTTGTCGCTCATGTCTCGTCCTTGCGAGGGAGAACGCCTTGAATCAGGCATTTAGTATCGATATGCGATATTTATAAATCTCTTTACGATTCTTGTAAATCATTTATATTGCGACCAACGCCTCCTGCCGAACCTCGAGGCCATCCATAACGCATAACGACAACAAACCGCGTCAAATGGGAGTTCACCAATGCATCCTCGCCTCCGCGTGTTTTCCTGCGCCCTCGCGCTCGTCGCCAGCTGCGCTGCATCCCTGGCCGCCCAGGCCGAACCGCTGAAGGTCGGCGCCACCGCCACCGGCGTGCCGTTCACCTTCCTCGACATCCAGACCAACAGCATCCAGGGCATGATGGTCGATTCCGCCCAGGCCGTGGCCAAGGCCGGCGGCTTCGAAGTGGAAATCGCCCAGACCACCTTTGCCGCACTGATCCCCTCGCTCACCGCGAAGAAGATCGACCTGATCTCCGCCGCCATGCTGCGCACTCCCGAGCGGGAAAAAGTCGTGCAGTACTCCGACCCGGTATTCGAGTACGGCGAAGGCCTGGTGGTGCGTGCCGACGATGACAAGGCCTACACCAGCATGGATGACTTCAAGGGCGAAGTGGTCGGTGCCCAGGTCGGCACCATCTTCATCGACAAGCTCAACCAGCGCGGCATCTTCAAGGAGGTGCGCGGCTACGACTCCCTCGCCGACCTCACTCGCGACCTGGCGTTCGGGCGCATCAAGGCCGGCTTCGGCGACCATCCGATCCTCGCCTACCAGATGGCCAAGGGCAGCCTGAAAAAGGTACGCCTGGTGGACAGCTACCAGCCGCAGATCAAGGGCGAGGTCTGCCTGATCCTGCGCCAGGGCGATCCGCAGCTGCTCGCCCAGGTGAACAAGGGCATCGCCAGCATCAAGGCCGACGGCACCCTGGCCGGCATCATCGGCAAGTGGCATCTGGACTGACGTCCGCCCGCTTCACACCATTCCCAAGTCTCACCCGCCCCTTTCGCCGGAGCCTCGCGCCCGGTGAAGGGTGACGGCCGCCCCTGATTTCCGCCCACGGACAAGCCCATGTTTTTCCAGAACGCCCTGGACTTCCTGCCCATTCTCCTGAATGGCGCGGTGGTCACCGTGCAAGTCACGATTGCCTCCTTTCTGCTCAGCTCGCTCATCGGCCTGGCCTTCGCCCTGATGATGGTGTCGAAAGTCCGCGCCGTCGCCCTGTTCGGCATCTCCGTGGTCAACGTCATCCGTGGCCTGCCGATCATCGTGCAGCTGTTCTACATCTACTTCGTGCTGCCGGACTTCGGCGTGCAACTCAGCGCCATGCAGGCCGGCATCATCGGCCTGGGCATCGCCTACTCGGCATACCAGGCGGAGAACTTCCGCGCCGGCATCCAGGCCATCCAGCAGGGGCAGATCGAAGCCGCCGAATCCCTCGGCATGCGCGGCCCGATGATCATGCGCCGGGTGGTACTGCCGCAGGCCTTCCGCATCGCCCTGCCGCCCTACGGCAATACCCTGGTGATGATGCTCAAGGACTCCTCGCTGGTGTCCACCATCACCGTCGCCGAAATGACCCGCGCCGGCCAGCTGATCGCTTCCTCGACCTTCGAGAACATGACCGTCTACACCCTGGTCGCCCTGCTCTACCTGGCCCTCAGCCTGCCGCTGTCGTTCGCCCTGCGCCGCCTCGAAGCGCGCATCGCCACGAGGAAGAAAGCATGATCCGTATCCAGTCGCTGCACAAAAGCTACGGCAGCACCCGCGTCCTCGAAGGCATCGACCTGTCGGTCGAGAGCGGCCAGGTAGTGTGCCTGATCGGCCCGTCCGGCTCGGGCAAGTCCACGCTGCTGCGCTGCATCAATGGCCTGGAAACCTACGAGGGTGGCGACATCCTGGTCGGCCAGGAACGCGTCGACCGCCACGCCCACTCCATCCATGAAATCCGCACCCAGGTGGCGATGGTGTTCCAGCGCTTCAACCTGTTCCCCCACCGCACCGCCCTGCAGAACGTCATGGAAGGCCCGGTGTACGTGAAGAAGGAACGACCCGAAGCGGCCCGCGAACACGCCCGCGCCCTGCTGGAGAAGGTCGGCCTGAGCCACCGCATGGACGCCTACCCGGACGAACTCTCCGGCGGCCAGCAACAACGCGTCGCCATCGCCCGCGCCCTGGCCATGCGGCCCAAGGCGATCCTCTTCGACGAGCCGACCTCGGCGCTGGACCCGGAACTGGTGGGCGAAGTGCTGGCGGTGATGCGCAAGCTCGCCGACGAAGGCATGACCATGGTGGTGGTGACCCACGAGATGGGCTTCGCCCGCGAAGTGGCGGACAAGGTGTGCTTCCTCTATGGCGGCCGTATCGTCGAGGAAGGCGCAGCCAAGGATGTACTCGGCGCGCCGAGCCAGCCGCGCACCCAGGAATTCCTCCGGCGCCTGCTCAACACCGACGGGGGCCAGGCATGAACGCCCAGCCCCTGGCACTGCCGCCCTCGCTGTGGGCAGCCACCGCTAACGCCGGCCCGGCCACACCGGCGCTGGCTGAAGACAAGCAGGTCGACGTCGCCATCGTGGGCGCCGGCTACACAGGGCTGGTCACCGCCCTGCACCTGGTCCGCAATGGCGTACGCGTCTGCGTGCTGGATGCCGGCGAGCCGGGCTGGGGCGCCTCCGGACGCAACGGCGGGCAGGTGATCCCCGGTCTCAAGCATGACCCCGATGACCTGCGGCGCATGTTCGGCGGTGACCGGGCCGAGCGCCTGATCGACGTCGCCGGCGGCGCTGCCGATGAGGTCTTCGAGCTGATCCGCCGCTACGACATCGATTGCGAAGCTACCCGCAAGGGCTGGATTCAACCGGCTGCCTCGCCGGCCGCCCTGCGCGCCATCGAGAAGCGCGCCGAGCAGTGGCGCCAGCGCGGCGTACCGGTGGAGATGCTCGACAAGAGCAGCGTCGCCCAGCGCATCGGCAGCAAGGACTACCTCGGCGCCTGGGTCGACCCGCGCGCTGGCAGCGTCCAGCCGTTGAGCTACGTGCGCGGTCTTGCGCGAGCAGCGTTGAGTGAAGGCGCGGACATTCACGGACACAACCGCGTGACCGACCTGCGCCGCCACGGCAGCGGCTGGCAGCTCACCACCGACGCGGGGCACAAGGTCACCGCCGAGCGGGTGATCCTTGCCACCAATGGCTACAGCGACGACCTCTGGCCAAAGCTGCGGCAGACGGTGATCGCCGCCAACAGCTTCATCGTTGCGACCAAACCCCTGCCGGAGCACCTGCGGCGCAGCGTGCTGCCCGGTGGCGAAGTCTGCTCGGATGCGCGCCGGCTGCTGTTGTACTTCAAGCAGGACGCGCGCGGCCGGCTGCTGCTGGGCGGTCGCGGCCCATTTGCCGAGCCGCGCTCGCCCGGTGATTGGTTGCACCTCAAGCGCTCGCTGCTGGGGCTGTTCCCGCAGCTGGCGGAGGTCGAGTTCGAGTACCAGTGGAGTGGCCGCGTGGCGCTGACGCCGGACTTCATGCCACGCCTGCATGAACCGGCCCCCAACCTCAGCATCCTGCTGGGCTACAACGGTCGCGGCATCGCCATGGCCTCGGCCCTGGGCCGGCACCTGGCAGAGCGCTTGCTGGACCGCGAGAAGGACTTCCCCTTCCCGATCACGCCGGTGCGACCGATCCCCTTCCACGGGCTGCAACGCCTGTACCTGGGCGTGGGCATTGCCTGGTATCGCCTGCTCGACGCCGTGCTCTGAGCGACACGCCCGGCCGCTCAGGCCGGGCGTCCTTCCTGTAGCGCCGCCAGGTACGCGCGCGGCGGCTGACCGGTGTGCTCGCGAAAGCAGCGGTAGAACACCGACAGCGAATTGAAGCCCACCGCGAACGCCAGTTCATCGATGCGCGCCGTCGGTTCTTCCCGAAGGCGCTCCAGCAGATGGCCGATACGCGCCTGGTTCAGGTAGCGATAGAAGCTCTGGCCGAGCACCTGGTTGAGCAGGTAGGAAATCTGGTTGCGCGTGTAGCCGGTGGCCCGCGCCAGGCGCTCCAGGTCCATCTCCGGGTCGAGATAGGGATGGGCGCTGCCGAAGTAGGACTCGATATCCAGCAGCATCTTCCCCACCTGCGCGGAGTTCAGCCCCAGGCGGCGCTGGTCCTTGACGCCCTCCTCGCGCTGCTCGCGCACCGGCGTTGCATATTCGTGGACGCGCCAGATCAGCCCGTCGCGCACGGTAATCGCTTCGCTGGCGCGGAACGAGGCCAGCCGGCTGCTGCGCCGCAACGTCAGGCGCGAGCGGTACTGGATGAAGGCGGTGTCGCCATCGGCGCGAATCTGGTCGATGTGCTCGATGTGGTGCTGCGGGCTGCGCGGCATGGCGGTGCGGATATAGCCGGGCAACTCGCTGGCGGGGATTTCCAGGTCGTTGTAGAAGTCGCAGTACTGCACCTGCGGATGGAACATCGCCAGCACGCCCTCGACGTCGCGGTTCATCCAGCACTGGTGGTAACGCGTGACCACCTCGCGGGTGCGCTCGGTTTCATCATTCATGTTCTTGCCTCCGCCATGAGGGCCGCCAGCGTAGGGCGGTGCCCCTGCCCTGCACAGTGTCGCGGGTCCGCAGGAGCATGACCGATTCCGCCCGTGCACGGAAGAACGACGCCAGGCCGCGCCGCGCCTAGTTTTCGGCCAGGGCCGACAACAACAGAACAAGGCCCGATTCCCACCTGCCGATCGCATGGGCGCCGCGCTAGCCGGCGCCCCCAGGAGTGAAGATGAACAAGCGTGCTTTGGGTTGTCTGGCCGGTCTGCTGGCCGGCGTCGCGTTGCCGGTGCTGGCGGCGCCGCAAGAGGTGCATTTCGCCAACTGGGCCGACTATATCGGGCCCACCGTGCTGGCGGACTTCCAGAAGGAAACCGGGATCAAGGTGGTGCTCGATGCCTTCGAGTCCGACGAAGTGCTGGAGGCCAAGCTGCTCACCGGGCATTCCGGCTTCGATGTGGTGGTGCCCTCGGCGGACTTCCTCGCCCGTCAGCTCAAGGCCGGCGTCTACCGCCCGCTGGACGACGCACTGCTGCCCAACCGCAAGAACCTCGACCCCGACCTCCTGGCCCGCGTGGCCCAGTCCGACCCCGGCAACCGCTTCGCCGTGCCCTACCTGTGGGGTACCGTCGGCATCGGCTACAACCCGGCGAAAATCAAGGCGGCGCTGGGCGCCGACGCCCCGCTGGACTCCTGGGACCTGGTGTTCAAGCCGGAGAATCTCGCCAAGCTCAAGGGTTGCGGCGTGGCCTTCCTCGACTCGCCGGCGAAGATCCTGCCGCTGGCCCTGCACTACCTGGGCAAGGACCCGAACAGCAACAACCCGGCGGACTACGAAGCCGGCACCAAGCTGCTGGAAAGCCTGAAGCCCTCGGTCACCTACTTCAGCTCGACCAAGTACATCGCCGACCTCGCCAACGGCAACGTCTGCATCGCCATCGGCTTCTCCGGCGACGTGTTGCAGGCGCAGAAAAGCGCCCAGGAAGCCGGAGGCTCGGTACAGGTGGAGTACAGCGTGCCGAAGGAAGGCACCAACATCTGGTTCGACAACCTGGCCATCCCGAAGGACGCGCGCAACCCCGAGGGCGCCCATGCCTTCATCAACTACCTGATGCGCCCGGACGTGATCGCGAAAACCAGCGACTACCTGCACTACGCCAACGCCAACGTGCCAGCCAAGGCGCTGATGGACGAGCAGGTCCGCGGCAACCCGGCCGTGTACCCGGACGCACAACTGGTGAAGGGCATGTACGTCAGCCTGCCGCCGACCCCTTCGATCCTGCGCCTGATCACCCGCGACTGGAGCCGGATCAAGTCGGGCGTCTGATTCCGCCGTCTGCTGGCGTTAACATCAACAGCCCCGGCCGCCATTGGCGTCCGGGGCTGTTTGCGTTTCCGGGAATGCCTTTTCCACGGCGAATCCCCAGCCTTGCGGAAAGTGGATAGAACGCACCCGTGCCTCCAGCCGACACTAGCCTCGCCTGGCAGCATCCCCGCTGCATGTGCATTCACTACAAAACCAAAAAAACCGAGGCTTGTATGACCACCCCCGCCGAGCAACTGGAGCAACGGCTGAAGCAACAGAAAATCACCGAAGTCGAATGCGTGGTGAGCGATCTCACCGGCATCGCCCGCGGCAAGATTTCCCCCACCAACAAGTTCCTCGGCGAGGGAGGCATGCGTCTCCCCGAAAGTGTGTTGCTGCAGACCGTCACCGGCGATTTCGTCGATGACGACGTCTATTACGACCTGCTCGACGAAGCGGACATCGACATGGTCTGCCGTCCCGACCCGGATGCCATCTTCCTGGTGCCCTGGGCGCTGGAACCGACCGCGATGGTCATCCACGATACCTTCGACAAGGTCGGCAATCCCATCGAGCTGTCCCCGCGCAACGTCCTGAAGCGCGTACTCAAGCTCTACGCCGACAAGGGCTGGAGCCCGGTGGTGGCGCCGGAGATGGAGTTCTACCTGACCAAGCGCAGCAGCGACCCGGACTTCCCGCTGGAAGCCCCCGTGGGCCGTTCCGGCCGCCCGGAAAGCGGCCGCCAGAGCTTCTCCATCGACGCCGCCAACGAGTTCGATCCGCTGTTCGAGGACGTCTACGACTGGTGCGAACTGCAGGGCCTGGACCTGGACACGCTGATCCACGAAGACGGCCCGGCGCAGATGGAAATCAACTTCCGTCACGGCGACGCGCTGAGCCTGGCCGACCAGATCATCGTGTTCAAGCGCACCATGCGCGAAGCCGCGCTCAAGCACGACGTCAGCGCCACCTTCATGGCCAAGCCGATCACCGACGAGCCCGGCAGCGCCATGCACATTCACCAGAGCGTGCTGGACATCGCCACCGGCAAGAACATCTTCGCCGCCGAAGACGGCTCCATGAGCCAGCTGTTCCTGCACTACATCGGCGGCCTGCAGAAGTACATCCCGAAAGTGCTGCCGATGTTCGCGCCCAACGTGAACTCCTTCCGCCGCTTCCTGCCGGACACCTCCGCGCCGGTGAACGTCGAATGGGGCGAAGAGAACCGCACCGTCGGCCTGCGCGTACCGTCCGCACCGCCCATCGCCATGCGCGTGGAAAACCGCCTGCCGGGCGCCGACGCCAACCCGTACCTGGCGCTGGCCGCCAGCCTGCTCTGCGGCTACCTGGGCATGATCGAACAGGTCAACCCCAGCGCTCCGGTACAGGGTCGCGCCTACGAGCGCCGCAACCTGCGCCTGCCGATCACCATCGAGGATGCGCTGCAGCAGATGGAAGACTGCGCCGTGCTCAAGGAATTCCTCGGCGAGAAGTTCGTGCAGGGCTACGTCGCCGTGAAGCGTACCGAACACGAGAACTTCAAGCGGGTAATCAGCTCCTGGGAGCGTGAGTTCCTCCTGCTGAGCGTCTGATTCCGCGTCACCGACTTCACAACAACAATTCGGGAGTCCCCATGAGACTGCTGCGCACCCTTGCGCCCTTCGCCCTGGCCATGATGGCCACGGCCGTGCACGCTGAACCGACCGTCAGCATCTACAACTGGACCGACTACATCGCTCCGGACACCCTCGCCGGCTTCCAGAAGACCACCGGGATCAAGCCGGTCTACGACGTCTTTGATTCCAACGAGACCCTGGAAGGCAAGCTGCTGGCGGGCCGCTCCGGCTACGACGTGGTGGTGCCGTCCAACCACTTCCTGACCCGCCAGGTGCAGGCCGGCGTGTTCCTTGAGCTCGACCGCAGCAAACTGCCGAACTGGAAGCACCTGGACCCGACGCTGCTCAAGCTGCTGGAACAGAACGACCCGGGCAACAAGCACTCGGTGCCCTACCTGTGGGGCACCAACGGCATCGGCTACAACGTCGCCAAGGTCAAGCAGGTGCTGGGCGTCGACAAGATCGATTCGTGGTCGGTGCTGTTCGAGCCGGAGAACATCAAGAAGCTCAGCGCGTGCGGCGTGGCCTTCATGGACTCGCCCGACGAGATGATCCCCTCGGTACTCAACTACCTGGGCCTCGACCCCAACAGCACCAACCCGGCGGACTATCCCAAGGCCGAGGCCAAGCTGGTGGCGGTGCGCCCGTACGTCACCTACTTCCACTCCTCGAAGTACATCTCGGACCTGGCCAACGGCAACATCTGCGTGGCCTTCGGCTACTCCGGCGACGTATTCCAGGCGGCCGCGCGCGCCAAGGAAGCCAAGAACGGCATCGAGATCGCCTACAGCATTCCCAAGGAAGGCGCGAACCTGTGGTTCGACCTGATGGCGATCCCCTCGGATGCAGGCCATCCGGAACAGGCCCTGGCGTTCATCAACTACGTCCTCGATCCGAAGGTGATCGCCGGCATCAGCGAGTACGTCGGCTACCCCAGCGCCAACGCTGACGCCAAGACCTTGCTGCCTGAAGAGATGCAGAACAACCCCGAGGTCTACCCGAGCCAGGCCGTGCTCGACAAGCTGTACATCGCCAAGGCGCCGCCGCCCAAGATCATGCGCCTGATGACCCGCAGCTGGAGCAAGATCAAGTTCAACCAATGAGTCGAGAAACTTCCATGAAGCACACCGAGGAGCACGCCGCGTCCTATTACGCCGCGACCGCCCGCGACCGTCAGCAGTACCCTTCCCTCACCGGGGATGTGCGGGCGGACGTCTGCGTGATCGGCGGCGGCTTCACTGGCGTGAACGCAGCCCTGGAGCTGGCCCGCCATGGCCACTCCGTGGTGCTGCTGGAAGCCCGGCGCATCGGTTGGGGTGCCAGCGGGCGCAACGGCGGGCAACTGATCCGTGGCATCGGTCACGACGTCAGCGGTTTCGCCAAGTACGTCGGCGAGGAAGGCGTGCAGTACCTTGAACAGGCGGGTGTCGACTCGGTGGCCCTGGTCGCCGAGCGCATCCAGGAACTGGGCATCGAGTGCGACCTCCGCTGGGGCTTCTGCGAGCTGGCCAATACCCCGGCGCAATACGCCGCCATGGTCCGCGAGCAGGAGTCGCTGAGCGCGTCGGACTACCCGCACGAGACCCGCCTGGTGCCGCCGGAGTGCATGCGCGAAGTGGTCGCCAGCGACTGCTACGCCGGCGGGCACATCGACATGGGCTCGGGTCACCTGCACCCGCTCGACCTGGTGAAGGGCGAGGCCCGTGCGGCCAAGGCCTTCGGCGCGCAGCTCTTCGAACAGAGCCCGGTACTGCGCATCGAGCACGGCAGCACCGCTGTCGTGCACTGTGCGCAGGGTCGGGTGCTGGCGAAGACCCTGGTACTGGGCTGCAACGCCCACCTGGAGGAGCTGGAACCCAAGCTCACCGGCAAGGTGCTGCCCGCCGGCAGCTACGTGGTGGCGACCGAGCCCCTGTCCGAGGAGCTGGCAGCGCAACTGATCCCGCAGAACATGGCGCTGTGTGACCAGAAGGTGGGGTTGGACTACTACCGCCTGACGGCCGATCGTCGCCTGCTGTTCGGCGGCGCCTGCCACTACTCCGGGCGCGACCCGGCAGACATCGGCGCCTACATGCGGCCGAAGGTACTCAAGGTGTTCCCGCAGCTGGAACAGGTGAAGCTCGACTACCAGTGGGGCGGCATGATCGGCATCACCGCCAATCGCTTCCCGCAGGTCGGACGGCTCAAGTCCCATCCCAATGTGTACTTCGCCCAGGGCTATTCCGGCCACGGGCTGAACGTCACGCACTGGTCGGCCAAGCTGCTCGCCGAGGCCATCCATCAGGGCGAGAGCAAGGGGCTGGACCTGTTCAGCGCCGTGCCTCACCTGACCTTCCCCGGCGGCAAGCTGCTGCGCTCGCCACTGCTGGCGCTGGGAATGGCGTGGTATCGGGTGCGCGAACTGATTGGCTGATGGATCTGGCGCCCTCGGGTTCGCGAGCAAGCTCGCTCCTACGAAAAGCGCTCCGGCGTCAAGCTTTTTGGAGCGAGCTTGCTCGCGAACTAGCCTCAGCATCGGCGTTGCCCCGGTGGCCAATCGCGGGCTACGTCCGCTCCTACAGGCCGGCGCCACCTTCGTAGGAGCGGATCTTATCCGCGATGTTCTTTTCGCCAGAGCGGCAAATCCCTCAGCAGCAACCGATCCGCCCTACCCTCCGATTCGAGGCATCCGCTTTCGCTGAAGCACGCTTGTCCGCGAAATGCCTGCATCCCCTTCGATGGATGCCTGTCATGTCTTACCTGGCGCTCCCCTTCCCTCATTCAGGCCATAAGGCCTTGCGCAAAGGCCGCATATCAATGCCCGGCGGGGTGTATCTGATTACCGCGACTACGTACCACCGAACGCCCCTGTTCAGCGACTTTTCTGCCGCGTGCGCTGCCTCGGCGGCCTTCCATCAGCACGCCGTCCTGGGTCAGAACAAGCTGTTGGCCTGGGTACTGATGCCGGACCACGTCCACTTGCTGCTCCAGCTGGGCACGAATGAAGAACTGAGCAAATCCGTTGGGCGAATGAAAGCCGTCAGCGCACGCGAGGTTCGGCGCGTCACCCGCAGCCAAGGCACAATCTGGGCGCCCGCCTTTCATGATCATGCATTGCGCCACGAGGACGACCTTCTCGCAGTAGCTCGTTACATAGTGGCCAATCCACTACGGGCGGGTCTGACGAAATCGATTCGGGAGTATTCGTACTGGGGCGCCGTGTGGATTTAGGATTTCGCGGACAAGGTCCGCTCCTACAGACCAGCCCTGCCCATCGAACGTGAAATCTCACCGCGCAGAATCAATAGTGAGCGCAACGTGCGCCGGCATCAGGCCCGGCCACCCTGCTTCGCCGTGGTCTTCGGATACTCGCCGAACAGCGCGAAATACGACTGGGAAAACCGCCCCAGGTGCCAGAACGACCACTTCATCGCTACCTCGGCCACAGTCATGCCGGACTCGGCGGCGGCCAGCAGGTCGCGCCGCGCCGCATTCAGGCGGCGGTTGCGAAGCCAGACGATCGGTGGCATGCCGGCGTAATGCAGGAACGACTGCTGCAGAGTGCGCGGTGAAACGCCCGCCTTGGCCGCAAGGTCGGCCATGCCGAACTGCTCGTCGGGGCAGTCGTTCACCACTTCCTTGACCCGCTGTACCACACGCTTGGCCTGGACGATGGAACGCGCGCGGCGCTCGCCATCCAGGGGCGCTTCGCAGAGCAGCGAGAAACAATGGGAAACGATGCTCTGCGCCACACCCGGTGCATCCATCGGGTCGTCGCCGGTCGATGCACCGGTGAGCAGGTTGCTCAGGGAAGTCGCCACCGACTGGCAGTGGCCCGAGCGCAGCGGCGTCAGCACCAGGTCGGCGAAGGCGTCGGCCGGCTGGCCCCAGTTCGCCGATTCCTTGATCACCACCGCCACCTCGCGGTAGTTCTCCGGCGTGACCCAGGCGTTGCGGGTTTCCCCATCGAGCAGGTAGAGGGCGTTGTCGGACATGTCGAAGCTGAACACCAACGCGCCGGGCGGGGCGTGGAATTCCTGCTCCACGCGCAGGTTCATCTGCTCCTCGTAGAGCTCGATCCCCTCGACCTCGGCATGCAGGATGCGCCCGGAGAATCGTCCGGCAGACATCTGCGTGTACTGCTGTTCCCAACCAGGAATGGCTATGCGCTGCTGATCTATTTCTTGTGCTTCGACAACCCGAATCGCCATACCCAGCCCTGCTGGTTTTTTCAGATGCGAAAGGCTAACAACCGGCACGACGCCCGTGCAAGATCTCGAACAGTAAAGGCGAGCAGTAATTACTCGCTCAGACGAGAAATCCGCCGGCCGGAGCGGGCGATCAGCCCGGTCGCCCGCGCACGCAGCTGGCCGCAGCCGCCGTCGACATCCTGCCCGGCGCTGTTGCGCACCTTGGTCAGCACGCCGCGGCTGTGCAGGTAGCGGACGATTTCGCCGATGCGCTCGCTGTCCGGGCGCTGGTACTGGTCGCCTTCCAGCGCGTTGAAGGGGATCAGGTTGAGCACGCCGAACCTGCCCTTGAGCAGCCGCAGGATGCCGTCGAGCTCTTCCTGGCTGTCGTTGACGTCCTTGAGCAGCGTCCACTGGTACTGGATCGGGTAATCCGTGGCGCGGGCGTAGGCCTCGCCCTGCTCCACCAGTTCCTCCGGCGTCAGCTTCGGCGCGCGGGGCAGCAGGTGCTCGCGCAGCTCGGCATTGCTGGTGTGCAGCGAAAGCGCCAGGGCCGGCTTGATCCGCTGCTGCGGTAGGCGCTCGAACACGCGCGGGTCGCCCACGGTGGAGAACACCAGGTTCTTGTGGCCGATGCCGCCGTCGGTGCCGAGGCGGTCGATGGCTTCGAGCACGTTGTCGAGGTTGTGCGCCGGCTCGCCCATGCCCATGAACACCACCTTCTTCACCGGCCGCACGCGCCGCGCCAGCACCAGCTGGGCGACGATCTCGGTGGTGGACAGTTGCCGCAACAGGCCGCTCTTGCCGGTCATGCAGAAGCGGCAGCCCACGGCGCAACCGACCTGGGTGGACACGCACACGCCACCGCGCGGCAACAGCACGCTTTCCACCATCTGCCCGTCGGCCAGGCGCACCAGCAGGCGCTCGGAGTTGTCACCGCCGGGATGACGGGAATGAACGGACGCCAGGGCATCCAGCTCGGCGGCGATCTGTGCCACGCCATTGCGCACACTCAGCGGCAGGAAGTCCTCGGTGGCCTGCCGCTTGGTGCCGGCATCCAGTGGCTTGCCTTGCAGCCAGGCACGCAGCATCCGCCCGCGGTGCAGGGGCAGCGCGCCAAGGTCGGCGAGGCGTTGTTCGAGGTCGGAGATTCGCATGGGGCGCGAATCCTACCACCGCCCCGCGCCGGGGCGTAGCGCAGTCGGTCGTGGGCGCTGAAAACACCGCCGCAGAGCCGTCGCTGCGTCAAACCTACGCACTGCGCTTTGAGATTTGTCTTATTCAGCCACCGTTCGTCGCCGCCCTACAGTGCCGCCGCCCTGCCCTGCATCCGGGAGCGGGGTCTTTGCATACAAGGAGTAAGCATGAAGAAGTTCCTGAGCGCCGCCGCGCTGGTTTCCGTCGCCGTCCTGGCCAGCGGTTGCAGCAGCTACAACATCAGCCAGCCGATCGCCCCGGTGGCCGGCGCCGTGAAGACCGACCTGAAGGCCGACGTCGCCGTTGGCGGCCCGATCAGCGGGCAGTCGCAGGTCAACATCCTGTTTGGTTTCATCAAGTTCGGTGGTGACAGCCAGTTCGCCGACGGCGTGACCTATGGCGCCGAAAGTGGCTCGGGCATGAGCCTGGCGGCCTTCGACCCGGTGTCCAGCGCCAAGGCCGCCGCCGCCTTCAAGGCAGTGAAAAGCTCCGGCTCCGACCTGATCGTCGCGCCGCGTTACGAAGTGACCGTACAGGACTACGTCATCTTCAAGAAGGTGGACGTCAAGGTCACCGGCAACAAGGGCAACATCAACAACATCCGTTGATGCTCGCCGGGCGGGGCGCAATGCCCCGCCTTCGGCTGGAGCGAACGCAGCGACGATGCTAGGGTCTGCCCATTGCATTGCCAGGAAGTCGTCATGCACCGGAACGCCCCACTCGCCCTCGCCGTCCTCCCTCTTCTCATCGCCAGCTTCGCCCAGGCAGCCCCGCCGGATTTCGACGCCAAGGTAAACAAGCTCGCCCAGCAGGTCATGCGCGAACAGAACATCGCCGGCCTCGCCATCGGCGTGACCGACCACGGCGAACAACGCTTCTACAACTTCGGCGTGGCCTCGAAGGAGAGCAAGCAGCCGGTGAGCAGCGACACGCTGTTCGAGATCGGCTCGGTGAGCAAGACCTTCACCGCCACCCTGGCCGGCTTCGCCCAGGCCGCCGGCAAGCTCAAGCTCGCAGACAGCCCCACGCGCTACCTGAAGGAACTGCGCGGCAGCGCCCTGGACAAGGTGACGCTGCTCCAGCTCGCCACCCACGTCACCGGTGGCTTCCCGCTGCAACTGCCCGAGGACGTGAAGACACCCCAGCAGCTCACCGACTACTACAGGACCTGGCAGCCGCAGTATCCCGCCAATACCCAGCGCACCTATGCCAACCCCAGCATCGGCCTGCTCGGCATCGCCACCGCGCACGCCCTCGACGTGCCGTTCAAGACCGCGATGCAGCGCAACATCTTCGCGCCGCTGGGTCTTAGCAACACCCACATCGACGTACCGGTGACCCGCCAGGGCATCTACGCCCGGGGCTACGACAAGGACGATGCCCCCGTGCGGGTCAACCCCGACCAGATCGCCGACGAGGCCTACGGCGTGAAGTCCAGCAGCCGCGACCTATTGCGCTTCGTGCAGATCCAACTGGGCGAGGTGAAGCTTGGCGACAAGCTGCGCTCGGCTGTGGACGCCACGCGCACCGGCTACTACCAGGTCGGGCCGATGACCCAGGACCTGGCCTGGGAGCAGTACGCCTACCCGCCCAAGCTCGCCGAACTTCAGCAATACAACGGCCCTTCGATGGTGCTGGAGAGCCAGCCGGTGACGGCACTGCGCAAACCGTTGCCACCGCAGCAGGACGTCTGGGTGAACAAGACCGGCGCCACCGGTGGTTTCGGCGCCTACGTCGCCTTCATCCCGTCGAAGCAGCGCGGCATCGTCATCCTCGCCAACCGCAACTACCCCAACGAAGTGCGGGTGAAGCTGGCCTGGGACATTCTCTCGAAGCTGAACTGACTCAGGCCTTTGCCTGGGCCTTGAGGAAGAGTGCGAACAACTCCGGCTGCGACTTGATATTGAGCTTGGCGTAGATGTGCCGGCGATGAACTTTCACCGTCTCGGCCGAGATATCCAGCTTGTTCGCCACTTCCTTGTTGGAGCAGCCGCTGAGTATCAGACGGATCACGTCCAGTTCGCGGGCAGTCAGCGGTGTGCCGAGACGTTCCATGGCCTGCTCCAGGTCGCCCTGCCAACGCTGCGGCTGACGCGTCGGCGCCTCGCTCACCGCGGCCTCGAAGAACAGCCGCTGGCGCATCAGGCCGGCCACCCAGGGACGGGCCAGCTCCAGCAGCGCCAGGTGCTCCGGGGTGAAGCGACTCAGGCTGCCGAGTGAAAGGCAGAGGGTGCGCGTCTCATCGATCGGCACGTTGTAGTGCACCTCGTCCTCCTTCACGTTCTGGTTGAAGTACAGGCGGTAGTACTCCGTCTGGGTGAAGCGTTCGGGCGCCACCTCGGCGAGGCGGAACAAGCCGCTCACCGGCTTCTCGCGGTTGGCGATGTAGAACGGATCGAGCAGGTACAGGCCCTGGATGTAATCGTGGAACAGCGGGTCGGGTGACTCGCCCTCGTAGGGGCTCTCGGCAAACGAATAGGGCCGGCCATCGCTGAACATCACCGCCACCCAGGAGTCCACCGGCACATAGTCGCCCAGCACGCGCACCAGCGAACGCCAGAAACCGGGGCAGTCCAGTTCCTCGATCAACTGCCCTATCGCGCGGTGCCAGGCCATGTCCGCAAGGCTCAGGTTCATGCTCGTACCCCCTGAGGTTAACTATTCGGCGTGATAGGAAATTCCTAGGCGAAACGCATACTTGCATTGCCTTCGGGAGCTTGTCACTGGCCCGTGGGGCCCATACGAACAACAACAAGGTCCAGACATGAAACTCGAACTGGTACAGCTCGCGGCGCGTGACGGCGACACCGGGCATAACCTGCAGCGCATCCTCAAGGCCATCGCCACCTGTGCGCCCGATACCGACCTGGTGGTCTTCCACGAGGCACAGATCACCGGCTTCCTCGAGGCCGACAACATCGCCAGCAATGCCGAGCCACTGGATGGCCCGAGTGTGCGTGCGATCCAGCAAGCCGCCCGCGACTGCGAAGTCGCCGTGGTGGTCGGACTGATCGAGAACGATGCCGGGCGCTTCTACAACACCACGCTGTTCATCGCCCCCGAAGGCATCCAGGCGAGCTACCGCAAGACTCATCTGTGGGTTGGCGAACCCGGCCTGGTCGAGCCCGGCGACCGCTATGTGAGCTTCCAATGGCGTGGCGTACGCATGGGCCTGCTGATCTGCTACGACACCGAGTTCCCGGAAACCGCCCGCGCGGTAGCGGAACTGGGCACCGAGCTGTTGCTGGTCACCGACGGCAACATGGAGCCTTACGGCCACGTGCACCGCACCTCCATCGCCGCCCGCGCCCAGGAGAACCAGTTCTTCGCCGTGGTGGTGAACCGCGTCGGCGACGGCAGTGATGATCTGGTCTTCGCGGGCGGCAGCGCCGCCGTCGACCCGTTCGGCCACACCCTGTTCGAGGCCGGCCGCGGCGAATGCCGGCACAGCGTGGTACTGGACCTCAGCCAGATCGCCGCTGCCCGGGCACTTTACGACTATCACCGGGAAAAGCGCTTCCAGCTGCCCGGGCAGCGCATCGAGCACGCCGATGGCCGGCGCGAGCTGTTGATTCCCTGAGCCGTCCGCGGCCCTTTTACGGATGCAACCTGCCGATAACAATCACAACGAAAACCGCCGGCGCTCCTTGCGAACGCCGGCCAGGAGCGCCCCATGAAAGCCCCCTTCCTCCTTGCACCCTTGCTGGCACTTGCCAGTCTGTTCGGCGCCGCCTCGGCCGCCGAAACCCCCACCGTTCACCTGTACAACTGGTACGACTTCATCGCCCCCGAAACGCCCAAGGCCTTTCAACAGGAAACCGGAATCAACCCGGTGCTGGATGTGTTCGACAACGCCGAGGTGATGCAGAGCAAGCTGATGGCCGGCCGCACCGGCTACGACGTGGTGGTGATCAGCGGCGATGTGCTGCCCAACCTGATCAAGGCTGGCGTGCTGCAGGAGCTGGACCGCTCGAAACTGCCGAATTGGCCACACCTGGACCCGGAGGTGCTCGCCACCCTGCAACGCAACGATCCCGGCAATCGCTACGGCGCGCCGTACATGTGGGGCACCACCGGCATAGGCTACGACGTCGACAAGCTCCACCAGCTGTTCGGCGATAACCCGCCAGTGAACACCTGGGACCTGATCTTCAAGGAAGAGAACATCGCCAAGCTCAGCCAGTGCGGCGTGGCCATGCTCGACGCGCCGGGGGAGATCATTCCCATCGCCCTGCACTACCTCGGCCTGCCCAGCAACAGCCAGAACCCCGACGACTACCGCAAGGCCGAGGAACTGCTGCTGAAGATCCGCCCCTACGTGCGCTACTTCGACTCATCGAAATTCATCACCGACCTGGCCAACGGCAACACTTGCGTGGTGGTCGGCTGGGAAGGCGGCGTGTTCGACGCGCGCCTGACCGCCGAGCGCGCCGGCAACGGCCGCCGGATCGCCTACAGCATCCCCCGCGAAGGCGCACCGGTCTGGGTGGAGAATTTCGTGCTGCTCAAGGACGCGCCACACCCCGAGCAAGGTCTGGCTTTCATCGACTACATGCTGCGCCCGGAGGTGGTGGCCAAGAGTTCGGACTACGTCGGCTACCCCAATGCCAACCGCGACGCTACCGCCCTGGTGGACAAGAAGTTGCGCGATGACCCGGGCGCCTACCCCTCCAAGGAAGTGATGGCCACCCTGTTCCCGGTCGAACCACTGCCGCTGAAGGCCGAGCGCATTCGCACCCGTGTCTGGAGCAAGGTGAAGACCGGGACCTGAGCCGCTCCATCAGCGCCAGCAATATTCGTTATCAAAACGCCGGTAATGATCCCTGGCGGCGGAACCTGTAGCGTGCTCAGCTGACGCATTCCGCCACCAGAGGATCAGTGCCTTGCCCCGCCTCCCACTGCAACGCGCGCCCATCGGCGACTACGACCATTCGCCGCAATCGCGCGGCGGCCGATTCCATAACCTCAAGCCGCGCTCTCCCGACATGCCCGAGCCCAGCGCGAAAGTGCTGTGGAACGTACTCTTCAACAAGCCGAAGAACACCGTGCCGCGCGCTCCGGTGCCCGTGCGTGCGCTGACACCGGACGAACTGGACACCGCCCCGGACCGCAGTCTGTATCGCCTCGGGCACTCCACCCTGCTGCTCAAGCTGCGCGGCGGCTGGTGGCTGACCGATCCGGTGTTTTCCGAACGCGCCTCGCCCTTCAGCTTTGCCGGGCCCAAGCGCTTCCACGCACCACCGATTGCCCTGCAGGACCTGCCGCCAATCCGCGGCGTGATCCTCTCCCACGACCACTACGACCACCTCGATCGCGCGACCATCGCCGTGCTCGCCGCGCGCGCGGAGGTCTTCCTCACTCCGCTGGGCGTAGGTGACCGCCTGCTGGACTGGGGCGTGCCGGCGGAGAAGATCCGCCAGCTGGACTGGTGGCAGAGCACCACGGTGGACGGCCTGTGCCTCACCGCTACTCCGGCTCAGCATTTCTCCGGCCGTGGTGTACGCGACGGCAACCGTACCCTGTGGTGCTCCTGGGTGATCGAGGATGACAGCCTGCGCATCTTCTTCAGCGGCGACACCGGCTACTTCGACGGCTTCGCCGAGATCGGCCGGCGCTTCGGCCACTTCGACCTGACGCTGATGGAAACCGGCGCCTACAACGAACACTGGCCCTACGTGCACATGCACCCGCAACAGACCGTGCAGGCGCATCAGGACCTCAACGGCCGCTGGCTGCTGCCGATCCACAACGGCACCTTCGACCTGGCGATGCATGCCTGGTACGAACCCTTCGAGCGCGTGCTGGAGATCGCCGGCGAGCGTGGGCTCACCGTCACCACGCCAATGATGGGCGAGCGCATCGACATCGAGGCGCCCCATCAAGGTGAACGCTGGTGGCGCGGTGTGGTGGCCGAGGAAGCCCGTACGCCGGCACCACGCTGCGGCTGCCGCACTGCCCGTGAGAGCTGAGTCCCAGCTTTTGTAGGATGACGTGGAGCGCGGCGATACCTATTGGCGCATTGCACCAACCGCATGGGTATCGCTGCGCTCCACCCATCCTACGATCTGCGCGCGGGGTAAAGCCTGCAGTTGTAGGAGCGAGCTTGCTCGCGAACAGCCTTGGCAGCGGAGCTCAGCCAGTTCGCGAGCAAGGACCAGGCGTCCCCCTCGGTCCTACGAAAAACCAGCGGCGCTCGTATATTCAGTCGCTGGCCAGCTCGAACAGCTGCCAGCGCACCGAGCTGACACCCTTCTCCAGGCTGATGCGGCTGACCATGCGTTCCAGCTGGCCGGCGGCGCCGTGGCCGCCGAGCAACTCGGCGCGCACTTCGAGTTTCGCCGGGTTGGCCTGGTCCTCGCTGTGCAGCGATTGCAGACGCAGCTCGCTGCTGTCCAGGCTGTGCAACATCAGGCTGCGCACCTGGATTTCGTCCTCGGCACGGCAGACGATGGCAACGCCATAACGCTGCTCCGCCTCGTTGGCCGGCAGCACATCCTGATGGTTGATGCGCTGGGCGATGTCACGCAGCAGGATGTTGGCGCAAAGCACCACCACGCTGCCCAGCGCCGCCTCCAGCAACAGCCCCATGCTGCACAGCACACCGATGGCAGCGGTGCACCAGAGCGTGGCGGCGGTGTTCAGGCCGCGCACGTTCAGGCCATCACGCATGATCACGCCACCGCCCAGGAAGCCGATTCCAGACACTACGTAGGCAGCGATGCGCGGCGCATCCGCGGACAGCCCCGGCATGGCCTGGGTCATCAGCACGAAAAGGCAGGCCCCGGTGCTGACCAGCGCATTGGTGCGCAGGCCGGTGAGACGCTGGCGCAGTTGGCGTTCGGCGCCGATCAGGGCGCCGAGGATGAGTGCCGCGGCGACCCGCAGCAGGAAGATTTTCCAATCCATGTTCCACCTCGTTCGCGGCGCAGGGCCGCTCCATGCGCCGGGCGATGCCGGCGCGCATTCGGGGGATGGATTGCGAGAGTGCGAAGGGCCAGGCTGGCCCCGCAGGGGAATGGTGAGACGTCATCCCTTGGTGGGATGCGTATCGCCACTGTCCGCAACGCAGCGAGACAGTGGCAGGGCTCTGCCGGACGGCTCGCTGTTCAGACCTGTCGCAATCGACCAGGGCAAGTGTCCAAGGCAGGACTCCTCTGTGATTCAAAAAAAGCGACCGGACCCGGTGTGAGCACTGCCCGGGACAGCTCCGGCCGCGAGTCGTCATCATCCCCGAGCTGCCTTAAGGTTTCCTTAGCGCCCCTCAGGAGGCGCCTTCGCGCCAGCGCGCCGGGGTGGTTCCGACCCGCGCCTTGAACAGACGGACGAAGAAACTGACGTTCTCGTAACCGACCCCGGTGGCGATCTCGCGCACCGACAGCTGGGTAGCCAGCAGCAGCTTCTTCGCCTTGTCGATGCGTACCTGCTGCAGATAGAGATTCGGCGGCAACTTCGTCGCCTCGCTGAAGCGGCGCTTGAAGGTCCGCTGGCTGACGCCGGCCTGGCGCGCCATGCGCTCGATGGTCAGGGGCTCGGCGTGGTGACTCTCGATCCAGTCCTGTACCCGCAATACCGTGTCGTCGCAATGGTTGCGATGGCCCGGCAGGATCGGGCCAAGGCGGTGCGGATCGGCCACCAGCAGGTGGGTGGCGCAGAGCTGGGCGAAGCGGTCACCGCGGTCGCGCGCGAGAATGTCCAGCAAGGCGTCGAAGCAGCCATTGAGCGAGCCGGTGCTGTAAAGCCCACCCTCCTGCAGGAAGGACTCCCGCGCCACGAAGCGGCACGCCGGGTAGCGCTTGCCCAGCTGCCGGACGAAGGCCCAGTGCGTGGCCAGCAGTCCGCCGTCCAGGCGCCCACTGGCTGCCAGCCAGGCGGCCCCCGTGGTCAACGCCAGCACCCGCGTGCCGGCGTCGATGTGCTGGCCCAACCATTCCAGCACTCGCGCATCCGCTTCGAAGCCGGCCAGGCGCGGTCCCTCGATGGCCGGCAGGACGATCAGAGAAGCCGCCCTGACGTCCTCCAGCGCAGCGTCCGGTGTAATGACGTGGCCGCCTGCTGCGGACACTGGCGCGCCATCGACCGACACCACCCGCACCGTGAAGGACGGTTGCATCCCCAGGTGCTTCTCCAGCAAAGCCGCAATGCGGAAGAAATCTGCGGCCGAGAACAGCCCCATCGCCCAACAGCCGTCGTAGGCCAGTATCGCTATCTGTTCCAAACTCCCTCCTGGCCCGATCGGACTATGCATGAGCCCATCTGAACATCGCCTCGGTCACCTGCCGGGAATACTATGACCGAACCCACAGCGAGTCAGTACAGGAGCGTGTCATGTCGTTGCCCGTCACCACCCGGGAACACTGGATCAGCAGCGAAAAGGGCCAACTGTTCGCCCAGGACTGGACGCCCGCCGAAACCGTCGGCGAGCCGATCCTGCTGCTGCATGACTCGCTGGGCTGCGTGACCTTGTGGCGCGATTTCCCGCAGCAGCTCGCGCGCACTACTGGCCGCCAGGTCATCGCCTACGATCGCCTCGGTTTCGGCCGTTCCGATCGCTATCCCGGCGCCCTGCCCCTGGACTTCATCGACGACGAGGCGCGCCGCTTCTTCCCCCTGCTGCAACAGCACTTCGGCTTCGAACGCTGTGTGGTCTTCGGCCACAGCGTCGGCGGCGCCATGGCCGTGGCCTGCCTGGCGCAGCATCCGCAAGCGGGCGTGGCGCTGGTCACCGAGTCGGCCCAGGCCTTCGTCGAGCACCAGACCCGCGACGGCATCCGCGCCGCCGAGGTGGAGTTCGCCCGCGATGGCCAGCTGGAGCGCCTGCAGAAGTACCACGGCGACAAGGCCTTCTGGGTGCTGCGTGCCTGGGTCGACACCTGGCTGTCCGATGACTTCAGCGACTGGAATCTGGACGCCGAGTTGACCCAGGTGAAGTGCCCGATCCTCAGCCTGCATGGCGAGCAGGACGAGTACGGCTCGGCCGCGCACCCGGAACGCTTTACCTCGGTCCCCGGCGTACCGACGATGCTCAGGCTGCTGCCCGACTGCGGCCACGTTCCGCACCGCGAACAACAGCCGGCGGTACTCCAGGCGGTGAGCGAGTTCCTGCAGCGTTATCTGCCCTAGGCCCCGTCACTGGCGGGGTACGGCAGCTACCGTCTGGCTGGAAAGTTGAATCTAGTTCCGCGCGGCACAGTCACAACGACCAGGCGCCGTCGCCTCGCTTCGTCCATACAGAGCAAGGCGGCCTCAAGGGCGTCGTTGCGCAGGCGCCGCAAGGAGCCAGCACAGCGACAAGACTGATTTGCTGCGCAGGTAGGTCCGATCATGTGCCGCCTTCTTCCAACACTGCTGCTCACCCTGTGGGCGGCCTTTTCTTTCGCCGCCGACATCGGCAGCTCCACCGACGAGAAAGCCCAGGCCGCCGTGAGCAAGGGTGAAGTGCTGGAACAGCAGGTCGCCCACCCCGCCACGGCAGTCACCACCGCAGCGCCCATTACCAAAGCTGAAGTGAAGGCCGTCGACCCGGTCGGCAAAGCGCCGCTGGACGACGCTGTTGTCTGCCTGTCACGGACCATCTATTGGGAAGCCAAGGGCGGCGGCAAGGCGGACATGGAGGCCGTCGCCAATGTCGTGCTCAACCGCATGGGCCACGGCGGCTTCCCCGACACGGTGTGCGGGGTGGTCAAGCAGGGCCAGGAGCAGAAGCATTGCCAGTTTTCCTGGTGGTGCGACGGCCGCTCCGACCAGGTGGAAGAAAAGAACCGCTACGACATCGCCAAGGAAATCGCCCGCAAGGCGCTGAACCAGCAACTCGGCGACCGCACCCGCGGCGCCATGTACTTCCATGACCGCCATGTATCACCAAGCTGGGCCAAGGAGTACATCCGCACGGCGGAGACTGACGAGTTCGTCTTCTACAAGCCGCGCGGCGGTGATGCGCGCTAGAGCGCCTTCAGTTGGCGGCGCTGGAGCCGTCACGCTGGGCGTCCATCCAGCGCACCAGGGCTTCGCCGAACTCCGGCGGTGCCTTGCGCCCGACACGGCGCGCGAGGTCGAGCACCGTGTGCTGGGCCAGGGCCTCTTCCATGCGCTTCTGCGCGGTCAGCATGACCGCGTGGATCGAGCAGGTGCCGCAGGTCGCCCATTCCGGCGGCGAGCCTTCGAACACGGCGCAACGGCCTCGGATGTCGCGGCATTCGAAGATCTGTTTGTCGCCATCGATGGCCTTGACGATATCCAGCACGGTGATTTCGTCCGCCGGCCGCGCCAGACGGAACCCACCGCGCACGCCTTCGGTGGCCGCCACCAGCCCGGCCTTGGCCAGCTTGGTGAAGACCTTGGCGAGCAGCTCCTGGGGCACGCCCTGCAACTCCGCCAGCGCACGCACGCTGGAGTCCCGGTTGTCACCCTTCTCGTCTGTCAGAAAGAGCAGGCAGTGAATGCCGTACTCCACCCCCGCACTGTACAAAGCCATCATAAACTCCGACTAGATTAGTCGTATTATTCTCCGGCCATGCCGGGTATTCGGCAAGCACTTAAGCACGCATCCTGACGAGCTGTCATCTATGGTGCGGGCATTTCTGCGCTTTCCCAAGCTCCTCGCATAAACAGAAGCAGCACCACTTCTACGAACTCAGCCGTGACGAACGGTCGGAGTTTGAGGCAAAAATCGGTTGCACCACTTAACTGCGACAAATATAGTCGTAGTTATCCGAGACGAGCCGGGAAGCGAACCGCTCCGATATCAGGCACTCGGGAACCCAACAACCTGGATTCATCCTTTTCGTCGGAGAGCACCATGAAACAACGCATCCTGATCGTCGGCACCGGTTTCGCAGGCATGTGGAGCGCCCTGAGCGCCACGCGCATGCTCGACCTGCACCAGCGCGACGACGTCGAAGTCGCGGTCCTCGCCCCCCAGGCCGAACTGCGCATCCGCCCGCGCTTCTACGAGCCGAACGTGCACCAGATGGCCGCTCCGCTGGGCGACCTGTTCGGCGCCGTGGGCGTGACCTTCATCCAGGGCAGCGCCGAGCAGATCGATGTCGATGGCCGCCAACTGGACTACCGCAACGCCAGCGGTGAGATCGCCACCCTGGGCTTCGACCGTCTGATCCTCGCCAGCGGCAGCAAAGTCGCTCGCCCCGCCCTGCCGGGCATCGAGCACGCCTTCGACGTGGATGAGATCGACCAGGCCGTGCGCCTTGAAACGCATATACGCGCTCTGCACCAGTTGCCGGAGTCCGAAGCGCGCAACACGGTGATCGTCGCTGGCGGCGGTTTCACCGGCATCGAAACCGCCGCTGAAATGCCCGCGCGACTGCGGGAAGTACTGGGCGCGGACGCCAAGGTCCGGGTCATCGTGGTCGATCGCGGCGCCGAGATTGGCGGCGCACTGGGCGTCACCTCGCAGTCCGTGGTGGCCGAAGCCTCCGCCGAGCTGGGCGTGGAATGGCGCCTGAAGGCCTCGGTGGAATCCATCGACGAGAACGGTGTGACCCTCTCCAGCGGCGAGCGCATCGACGCAAAGACCGTGATCTGGACCGCCGGCGTGCGTGCCAGCTCGCTGACCGAACAGGTCGCCGGCGAACGCGACCGCCAGGGCCGCCTGCACGTGGACCGTAATCTCCAGGTCATCGGTCAGGACGCAGTGTTCGCCACCGGCGACACCGCTTACGCCGCCACCGACGAGGTCGGCAACTACGCGCTGATGACCTGCCAGCACGCCATCGCCCTGGGCCGCTCTGCCGGCAACAACGCCGCCGCCGACCTGCTGGGCGTAGCACCCATCCCCTACAGCCAGCCCAAGTACGTGACCTGTCTGGACCTGGGCGCCTGGGGTGCGCTGTTCACCGAAGGCTGGGACCGCCAGGTGCGTTTCCAGCGTGAGGAAGGCAAGAAGATCAAGACCGAGATCAACACCGTGTGGATCTACCCGCCAGCCGCCGATCGCGCCACCGCGCTGGCAGCCGCCGACCCGATGATCCCGGTCGTGGCCTGATGCGTTGAGCCAAGCCCCGGATGGCACGCGCCTTCCGGGGCTTTTTCATGCCTGCTGTACGGCTTCCACCGTAGAAGCCGGCCCTCTGCCACGCGGCAGGCAGAGCGACTCGACCATCTGCACCAGCGTATCGATCACCTCCTCGCGCCCCAGTAGTGGCTGCGCCTCGCTCAGGTAGCGTGCAGTGGTGTACTGAACGGAGTTGATCACCACGAAAAGTACTGCCGGCAAGTTGTCGATGCGATAGTCGTCGAAGTGGCGCATCAGGTACTGCCGGCACACCTCCATCATCTGCTGCTCCAGGGACTGGAACACCGGCGCGGAATTCAGCCGGTGCCAGTGCCGCAGCAGCTCGCGCTGCGCCGCGTCGCCCTCCACCTGCTCGAAGATGCCCTCCAGAACCCCACGGGTAACGCTGCCGATGTCCGCCCCCAGCAACGGCGTGACGCGTTCGTGCACCACCTTCATCAGCGTGCCGGCACGCTGCATCAGCAGGGCCTCGACGATCATTTCCTTGTTGGCGAAGTACTGATAAAGCGAGCCGACGCTCACTCCGGCACGGCGCGCCACGTGGTTGGTGGTCAGTGCATCGAGACCGTGCTCGCCGATAACCAGCGCCGCGGCCTCGACCAGCACAGCCACCATCTCGCTGGCGCGCTGCTGCCTGGGTTGCTTCCTCATACCTCTCCCCTGTTGCGAGCCGGATGCGAGTTGAATGCGAGCAAATACTCGCAATAGCGTAATTCGAGGCATCCGCCCGGCAACCCATCCAAGGTATGAATCGATGAGCGCAACTGCCCTGCCCACCCGCCACGGCGCCGACCTGTCCCGTGCCCGCCGCACCGCTGCGCCGATCAAACGCTTCCTCAAGGCCCCCTGCGAGCCGGATGCCGCGACCTGGCAGACCATCGGCGAGTTGCTCATGGTCGGCGACGCCCCCATGGATGCGCTGGTGGCGTGGATGTTCGACATCGGGCTCGGCAGCGGCATGCGCCTGTACGAACAGGCCCTGAACCAGGGCATTACAGCCATCCGCGACGCGCCTCCGGCGTTGACGGACTTCTTCGCAAGGGTCGACACAGCGCCCGACTGGGTCGATCCACAACGCCTCGATGAAGGCGCCCGCGCCTGCGGACTCTCCGGGCTCACCGGGATGCGCGTACTGCGTGACCTGGGCCTGCTGGCCGGCTACCAGGCCTCCGGCATCAACCGCACCCTGGTGCTCACCGGCGCGCTGGAGAAAGGTCCGCAGCAGCGCGTCGCCGAAACCACCAAATGGTGGATCGACTGCACCCGTCCCGGCGGCATGGTCCGCGGCGCAGCGGGCTATCGCAGCACGCTGCACGTACGTCTGGTGCATGCACTGGTGCGACGGCGGGTATCACGGCTGGAGGCCTGGGATTTCACCCACTACGGCCTACCGGTCAACCAGGGCGACATGCACGCGACCTACCTGGCCTTCTCGGCCATCTTCCTGATCGGCCAGCGCATGCTGGGTGTGGTCCTGAGCCGTGGCGACCGCGAAGCGATCATCCACCTCTGGCGCTACATCGCCTGGCTGATGGGCGTCGAGGAACGCTGGCTGTGCGCCAGCGAGAACGAGGCCATCCGCGCGCTCTACCACAACCTGCTGTCCCAGGCGCCGCCGGACGACAGCAGTCGCATCCTCGGCTCGGCGCTGGTGGACGAGCCGCTGCAGCGCCACTATGCCAACTTCGCCTGGCTGCGTGGCCGGCTGAACCGGGCCATCCACCTGAGCATCGCCGGCACCTTCATCGACGCCCACGGCCGGCGCGCCCTCGGCCTGCCGGCCGGCAGCCTGCCCTGGTACCCGCTGCTGACCGCGCCGCCGCGCTTCCTCTTCCACTGCCTGCTGCGCGCGTGTCCCGGCGGCCGCGACTGGCTCATGAGGCACGGCCTGCAAAGCCAGGAAAACTACCTGCGCACGCTGTTCGGCGGCGCCGATCCAAGGCTGATCGCGCCCACACACCTGAAAACCGAAGACGTCCGACCCTGAAACTCCCGGTTCCGCGACCCGATGAAAAAAACCGCACTCGCAGCGCCCTTGCGCGATCCATTGACGGGAGAGCCTTCGAGGAGCCGCCATGAGCACACCGCCTGAGCTGCCAGAGCTACCGTCCGACCTCCACTACGTCGACGACAGGCTGCCGGGGATCAGCCGGCGCCGTCTGCGTGGGCGCTTCGCGTACTTCGATCCGGGCGGCGAGCGCATCCGCGTGGAAGCGGAAATCGAGCGCATCAACAGCCTGGCGATTCCGCCGGCGTACATCGACGTGTGGATCTGCATCGATCCGCTCGGCCACCTGCAGGCCACCGGCCGCGACGTGCGCGGGCGCAAGCAGTACCGCTACCACCCGCGCTGGACCGAGGTTCGCGACAGCGCCAAGTACGAGCGCCTGCTGCGTTTCGGGGAAAACCTGCCCGCCCTGCGCAAACGCCTTGAACGGGACCTGGCACGACCGGGTCTGGGGGCGGAAAAGGTCATGGCAACCGTGGTCGAACTGCTTGACCGCACGCTGATCCGCATCGGCAACCAGCGTTACCGCAAGGAAAACCGCTCCTTCGGCCTGACCACCCTGAACAACCGCCATGTCGAGGTCCAAGGCACGCGCATTCGCTTCGCCTTTCGCGGCAAGAGCGGCATCCGCCACAGCGTGGACATCGAGCACCCGCGCCTGGCGCGCATCCTTCGCCGCTGCCTGGAACTGCCCGGCCAGCAGCTGTTCCAGTACCTGGATGCCGACCGCCAACGCCACATGATCGACTCTCGCGACATCAACGCCTACCTGCGCGAACACGCCGGCGAGGAATTCACCGCCAAGGACTACCGCACCTGGGCCGGCACCACCCTGGCGCTGGAGTACTGCCGCAAGACCCGCTGGGAAGACGAGAAAAGCGCCAACCGCCAGCTCAAGGCAATCATCGAGCAGGTGGCCGACGAACTGGGGAACACGCCGGCAATCTGCCGCAAGTGCTACGTGCATCCACGAGTGATCGAAGCCTTCCTCGCCGGCGAACTGCAAGAGCTGCGTAAAGCGCGAAAGCGGAAGCACCTGAGCGCCGAGGAGGCCACCCTGCTCGGGTTCCTGTCGCGGACGCTCCCCTGAGCGCCTTTCGAGCAGAGCGCGCGCCGGTGGCGACAGCAAGATTGTTCAAGCCAGTCGACACGTTTCTCTGCCACGCTGAAGAGACTTACCTGCCTGCAAGAAACGTTCATGTCCCAAGATCAGCTTCCCTCCCGCGCCTTCCTCAGGGGCGCCATCGACATCATGCCGCTGTCGCTCGCGGTACTGCCCTGGGGCCTGCTGGCCGGCTCCCTGGCCATCGACGCCGGGCTTTCGCCGCTGCACGGCCAGGGCCTGTCGGCCATCGTCTTCGCCGGCGCCGCACAACTGGTGGCGATCGGCATGCTCAAGGGCGGTGCCGGGTTCTTCTCGATCATGATCACCACACTGCTGCTGACTTCCCAGCACCTGCTCTACGGGATGACCATGCGTCCGGTGATCTCCGGACTGCCGGGGCGCTGGCGCGCCGGGCTGGGCTTCCTGCTCACCGACGAGCTGTTCGCCCTTACCAGCGGCCATGACCGCGAAACCTTCAACCGCTGGTACGCCCTGGGCGTGGGCCTGACGTTCTACATCGCCTGGAACCTCTTCACCCTTGCCGGCGTGCTGGTGGGCACTAGCATTCCCGGCCTTGAGCACCTTGGGCTGGACTTCTCCATCGCCGCCACCTTCGTCGCGTTGATCGTGCCGGTGGTGAAGAACATCCCGACCGTGGTCTGCGTCGCCGTCTCGCTGTTCTGCTCGGTGCTGCTCAGCTACTGGCAGGTCGGTTCGGCGCTGGTGCTTTCCGGGCTGGCGGGGATGTTCGCCGGCTTCCTCTGCCAGAAGTTCTCGGGGGTGCGCGCATGATGGCCTGGGCAGTGATCTTCGGCATGGGCCTGATCGTATTCTTCAACCGCTACGTGTTCCTCGAACCGCGCCTGCCGATCCGCCTGAGCAGCAACGTGCGGCAATTCCTCGGCTTCGCCGTGCCGGGGATGCTCACGGCAATCTGCGGCCCCATCGTGTTCCTTCCCGAGCACCAGTTGAACCTGCGCGTGGACAACCCCTACCTGCTCGGCGCCATCGTCGCGGTGGTGCTGGTGCTGTGGACGCGCAATGTGCTGCTCAGCGTGATCCTCAGCATGGGCGCGTTCTACCTGCTGCGCTGGTGGCTGTGACCGGCGCCCGGCTTCAGCCCGACTCGCCCTGTCTGTAGTACGCCAACACCAATTGCACCAGCGCTTCCTCGATGCCCGCGCGCCGCCCCGGCGCCAGGGCACCGGGATCATCCAGTAGCGCGCGCAATACGCCGCCAACGGCGTGGGCGAGGACGAAAACCTCGGCCTCGTCGAGCTTGCGCAACTGCTGGTCATGCCCGATCAGGCCGTGGGTCACCAGGTGAGTCATGATGCTGCCGCGCAGGGCTGGCAGCGGGCTGCCACCACCACGGGTCATCAGGTAGTGCATCAGCGCCTTGTGCGCTCCAGTACGCCCACCGTAGGCACTGACGGCGGCATGGATCACCGCGCGGATACGCTCGCCGGGCGTCTCCGGCGGTCGAGCGGACAGTGCGCCCATGATGCCGCTTGCCAACGCCGCCAACTCGCGCCGGGCCAGCTCGTCGAGGATACGGTCCTTGTTGGGGAAGTACTGGTACAACGAGCCAACGCTGACCCCGGCGAGTTCCGCCACGTGATTGGTGGTGAATCCCTCCAGGCCATGACGCTCCAGGATGCGCCGGGACGCCTCCAATATGAGCTCGACCTTCTCCAGCGCCCGCGCCTGCCTTGGCAAGCGACGGCTATCTGGCTGATTTTCCGCTGTTTTTCGGTTCACCTGGGGCCACCGGGAAAGCGAGTACAGCAAACACCGCGTCCTTCCTATCATGGCAGCCACAACGAAGCCGGCAAGGCGAGCGGATGAACCGCAGCGGCCGGCCCGGGAGAACCCGCCATGAGCCACAAGAGCCACATTGCCCAACTGGACGACGACATCTGCGTGCATATCTTCGCCGCGTCCGGCGCGATGGTCGGTGTGTGCCTGACCGTGGTTGGCATCCTGCGCATCATCGTCGGCCAGCACCGCGTCGACCTGATCGGCCAGGACATGCTCGCGGTGAACACGGTGATCTACCTGGCCACCACCCTCGCCGCCTATTTCGGCCTGCGCACCCGCAAGCTGCAGCGCAACCACCGCCTGGAGCGCATCGCCGACACCCTGTTCCTGGTCGGCCTGAGCATCACCACCCTGACGACCGCCTTCATCGCCTGCGCGATGTCCTGCTGTTGAGCCAACGATTGAATTTCCCTACCGCTATGTAGAAATATATACGGCGATGAGGTTGTCGCTCAGAGAGAAGAAAAATGAATACCGCCGTGTACGCCAAGGAAGCCGTCGGCGCGAATTACGCGCTGGAGTCGATGCAATACGCCCAGGCCCGCACCTGGGAAGCCGTGGACGCCATTGCCGCCGCAATGCTCCCCGGCATGACCGAACTGGAAGCCACCGCCATCGGCAAGCAGGTGCTCGCCGACCTGGGTATGGAGCGCATCTGGCACCCGCTGCTGATCCGCTTCGGCGCCAATACCCTGAAGACCTTCAAGCAGCGCTCCGAGGGCAACCCAGTGCTGGGTGAGAACGACATCTTCTTCATCGACATGGGCGTGGTCTGGCGCGGTCACGAAGGCGACGCCGGCGCCACCTTCGTCACCGGCGACGATCCGGACATGATCGCCTGCGCGGCAGCGGCGAAGACGCTGTTCGAACGTGTCGAGGCGCGTTGGCGCGAAACCGGCTGCAGCGGCGTCGAGCTCTATGATTTCGCCCACCAACAGGCCGAGACCATGGGTTGGAAGCTGAACCTGGACATCAAGGGCCACCGTGTCAGCGACTTCCCCCACGCCATCTACCGCGCCGGCGATCTGGGCGACTACGCCGAGCATCCCCATGGCGGCCTGTGGATCCTGGAGATCCAGCTCGCCCACCCGAGCAAGGCCTACGGTGCCTTCTACGAAGACCTGCTGGCCTGACCCGGAGCCCATGCGATGAGTGAAAACGTACTGCTGTTCTCCTACGGCACCCTGCAGGACAAGGCCGTCCAACTGGCCAGCTTCGGCCGCGAACTGCAGGGCCGCTCCGACGCGCTGGTGGCCTTCCGCACCGACTGGGTGGAAATCACCGACCCCGCCGTGCTCGCCACCAGCGGCAAGACCCACCACCCCATCGTCCAGTACAGCGGCGAGGACGCCGACCGCGTACCCGGCACCGTCTTCGAGATTACCCAGCAGGAGCTGCTGGCGGCGGACGCCTACGAGGTGTCCGACTACCAGCGGATCAACGTCCGGCTGCAATCAGGCCTGCAGGCGTGGGTCTATGTGAAGGCCTGAAATGTAGCGAAACTCGTAAGGCAACGGGCATGGATTCATTAGCCTAGCTTCACTGTCGATCATTTCATGACCAGGCACGTTCCACCGGGCTACAGCTCTGAAGCCCGATGTGCCTGGCTTTCAGGGCGATCTGCGACTCGGCGTAGATCGCCCTGAAAGCGCCGCCACGGCGATTCGATCATTCCCAGCAACTTTCCTCATGGGTTCGCCCGGTTACCGGTCAGTAGACTGTCGCCACTCGCGAGCAACACCCATCAGAAGTCCACTACCCGAGAATTCCTTCATGAAACTGCTCACTGCCAGTCTCCTGTCCCTCGCTGCCCTGCTCGCCAGCCAGGCTTCCATGGCCGAAGAGTCCGCCCTGATGACCAACCGCCTGACCACAGCCAACTATCAGGCCATGCAGGCCACTCGCGACAAGGCTGACGCCGAGCAGCAGACCGCACAGAACGCCCAGCCGGATGCCGAGAAAAAGGCCGAGCAGGACAAGCACTGCTGATCTCGTTGTACTCCGGGAGCGCGCTGTCGCTCCCGGTTCCTGCCGTCTTCCGCTTTTTACCTGCCTCCCCAGCCTGATCCCTGGTACGCCCGCCAACACCGGGGAAGCTTCGTAGGGCGCATAATGCCTGGGCGTTATCCGCCCTACTCGCTCCCCGCCGCTCACGTAGCAGCGGCGCTTCTCCGCGAACTCCCGGCTCAGCCGGGACAGTGGCCGCCCCAGGCATCATCCAATCGGACTGATCGCGGATAAGATCTGCTCCCACAAGGGCACTCCGCTGCCTGCCCTGGCATCATTCGGCAATTTACCCCGCAAACATCAGCCTGAATTGATGTCAGCTCAATCAAATATGAATTTTTCCTGATGCGGCGGCGCCCTACTCTGGCCACGCGCTGCACTGACAGCGCCAGCTACTCAGCCGTCCTCTAGAGACGCGGGTTCTCGATAACAACTCCAACTGCCCCGAGGATCTCCCATGCGCCTTCGCTCGCTCATGCCTGGCCGTGAATCCCCCTTTTCCCTGAACACCGGAGGCTGGCATGTCTGACCTTCGCAGCCCCGCCATTGGCAACAGCAACGGCGACGAAAGCCTGCTCGCCAGCCACGGCTACCGGCAGGAGCTCGACCGCGGGCTGAACCTGTGGTCGTCCTTCTCCGTCGGCTTTGCCACCATTTCCCCGGTCGTCGGCATCTACTCGGTGATGTCCCTGGGCGCCATGAGCGTCGGGCCGTCCTGGGTGTGGATCGTGCCCGTGTGCCTGCTACTGCAATTGACCGTGGCGCTGGTGTACGCCGAACTGTCCTCGCAGTTCCCTCTGGCCGGCGGTTGCTACCAGTGGGTACGTCGACTCATCGGTGATCGTGCGGCCTGGTTCACCGGTTTCCTCTACCTGGCGTCCGCCCTCGCTTCGCTCACCACCGTCGCCTACCTGGGCGGTTTCTGGCTCGGCCTGCTGGTCACCGGCGAGCCGCCATCAGCCAACGCCCAGGTGCTCTGTGGCGCGGCATTGCTGGCTTTGGGGTTGGGAGTGAACCTGCTGGGCATCAACCCACTGAAGTACTTCGTCAACGCTGGCATCTTCGCCGAGGCCATCGCGTCCATCGGTATCGGTGTGCTGTTGCTGCTGTTCTTCCGCAACCACTCCTTCGAGATGCTGTTCAGCAGCCTCAATGCCCTGGAAGTCTCCGGCGGCACCTACTGGAGCGGCTTCCTGACCGCACTGGCGGTGGGCGGCTGGGCCTTCCTCGGCTTCGACGCCTGCTCGCAGATTTCCGAGGAAACCACCGACGCCCGCGTCTCCACACCGCGCGCCATCCTGCGTTCGATGCTGGTGGTCGGGCTGACCGTGATGCTCACCGCCTTCGCCGTCACCCTGTCGTACAAGGACCCGGCTGCCGTGGTCAGCGGGCAGATCATCGATCCGGTGACACCCGCCGTGGTGGATGCCTTTGGCGCCTGGGCCGAGCAGCCGTTCGTGGCCATCGTGCTGGTCGCCTTCGTCGCCTGCGTCGTCTCGGTGCAGACCTACATCGGTCGCGCGATCTTCGGCATGGCCCGCGATGAAATCCTCCCCGGCTCTGCCCTGCTGCGCCGCGTCGACAAGCGCAAGGTGCCGATGGCGGCGATGGTCTGCAGCACCCTGCTGGCCAGCCTGGGCCTCGCGCTGGGGCTGAACGCCACCGCGGTCGGCACGCTGATCGCCTTCGGCAGCGGCGGCTTCTTCTTTGTCTTCCTGATCGTCGCCGCCAGCGCGCTGTACACCCGCCTGACTGGCCGCTGGGACCCGGACAAAGGTGCGCTGAAGCTTGGCCGCAAGGGTCTGCTGGTCAACGTCATCGCCGTGGTCTGGCTGGTGTTCGAGGCGATCAACGTGGCCTGGCCACGGGAAATGCTCGCCCCGCCCGGCGCGCCCTGGTTCCAGGTCTGGGCGGTGGTCGTGGTGTTCTCCGCCCTCGCCCTGTTCGGCCTGGCCTACCTGTTCATCGCCAAGCCGCACCGCCGCATCGCCACCAGCCTGAGCTTCGCCGGCCGCGCCGTCGGCTGAGTCCCTGGCGCCCCGCGCGGCGCCCTTTTCCCTGCCCTCCCTTGGCTGGCTTCGTCGAAGCCGGCACGGGCGGGCCATGCCTGAAATCCGGAGCTTGTCATGTCCACCCTGAACTACTGGAACTACCCCACGGAAATCCTCTGCGGTGTCGGAGCCCTCGATCAACTGGCCGAACGCTGCCGCCTGGCCGGCATGCGCAAGCCGCTGCTGGTCACCGACCCCGGCATGCTCGAACTGCCGCCGCTGCACGAAGTACGCCGCCGCCTGGAAGCCGCCGGCATCGACTACGCGCTGTTCCACGGTTTTTCCAGCAATCCCGCACGGGAGGAAGTCACCGCCGGCGCCGGCGCTCTGGCCGAAGGCGGCCACGATTCGCTGATCGCCCTGGGCGGCGGCAGCGCGCTGGACGCGGCCAAGGGCATCGCCCTGCTCAGTCGCGATGCGAACGGCCTGCATAACTTCGAATGGTCGCAACTGATCGAGCGTTACCCGACCCTGGGCGACCATCCTGCCCTCGACCTGCCGCCGCTGATCGCCATTCCCACCACTGCCGGCACCGGTTCCGAGCTGGGCCGCGAGGCGGTGCTGACCGATACGGCGCGCGGCATCAAGATCGTCGTCGGCCATCGCGAGCTGCTGGCCCACTCGGTGATCCTCGACCCGGCGCTGACCGTCGGCCTGCCGAAGTCGCTCACCGCCGCCACCGGCATGGACGCCCTGACCCATCACCTGGAGTCGCTGTTCTCGCCGCTCTACCATCCGATGTCCGCTGGCGTCGCCATCGAAGGCGTGCGTCTGGTCAAGGAGCACCTGCAACGCGCCGTGCACAACGGCACCGACCTGGCCGCCCGCGAAGGCATGCTGGTGGCCTCCGCCAGCGCCGCCGTGGCATTCCAGAAGGGACTGGGCGGCGTGCATGCCCTGGCGCACCCGCTGGGCGCGAAACACCACAAGCACCATGGCCTGCTCAACGCGGTGCTGCTGCCGTACCTGCTGGTGGCCAATCGCAGCGCCATCGAAGCCGACGCCACGCGTCTCGCCCGTTACCTGGAGCTGCCGGAAGCGGGCTTCGACGGCCTGCTCGGCTGGGTGCTGGAACTGCGTTCGGCGGTGGGCATTCCCCATACGCTCAAGGAGCTGGGCCTCACTGGCGAGGATGCGCAATGGGTCGGCGAGCAGGCAGTGGCAGACATTTCGTCGTCCGAAACCAACGCCCTGCCGCTGCTGGCCGAAGACTACTCGCGCATCTACCTCAACGCGGTCAACGGCGTGCTCGCCTGAGGCATCAAGCCGGGAGGCCGTGCACGCTCAGCAGGTCTTCGATGAAGGCACGGGCGGCCTCGCTGCGGGGCCGCCCGGCATAGGTGATCATGCTGTGGGTCACCTCGTAGCAGAGCTTTTCCGGTAGCAGCGGCTTCATTCGCCCGCGCTCGACCCAGATGTTCGCGTAGTGGGTCGGCAGGTAGCCCAGGTGCGTGCCGGCCAGCACCGAATGCGCCACCGCCTCCATGTGATGCGCGGTGGCGCTGCTGCGTTCGGGGCGGAACGGCAGTTCCTGGTCCGCCGGCAGGAAGCCATGGCGCACCCAGTTGTAGTCGGCGATCTGCTTGAGCGTCGGCTTGCGCGCCGTGAACAGGGGGTGGCGCTCGCCGCAGAACACGCCGATCTCCTCGGTGTACAGCGGCAGGTAATCCAGGGTCGGCCGGGTCCGGCTGAAGTAGGAGATCGCCAGGTCCAGCTGGCCGTCGATCACCGCCAGCTCAAGCTCCGTGGGCGAGTTCACGTAGAGGTTCAGCTGTACGTCCTGTTCGCGGCCGTGGAAGGCCGCCAGGGTCTCGTCGAAGCGCGCCTGCGGCAGGGTCGTGACGTTGTCCGCCAGCCCCAGGTACAGCTCACCGACCAGTTGACCGGACAGCGCCTGGGCCTGGTCACGGAACAGGCCGATGGCATCGAACATCGCCTGGGATGCTTCGAGAATCCGCTGCCCTTTCGCCGTCAGGCGGAAGCCGCCCTTGCCGCGCTCGCACAACCGATAGCCCAGGCGCTTTTCCAGGCTGCCGATGTGCATGCTGATGTTCGACTGGCTCATGTTCAGCTCAGCCTGCGCCGCGGTGAAGCCGCCGCACTTCACCACGGAGGCGAAGATACGCAGCAGGCGCAGATCGAGGTCGGTGAAATTCCTGAGCATGGGCAGAGTCCGGCGCTGGGCGGGCGGCTAGTCTACTGCACAGGGGACGGCCAGTCCCACGGGGGCGATCCGATGGAATCCCCGGCGCGCCCGCGAGCCCCTGTTCAGGTATCCCTGATGGAGAGAAGCCATGCTGCTCGAAGGTTCCTGCCACTGCGGCGCCGTGCACTTCAGCCTGCACAGCGCTCATCCCTACCCCTACCAGCGCTGCTACTGCTCGATCTGTCGCAAGACCCAGGGCGGTGGTGGCTACGCGATCAACCTCGGGGGTGATGCCGCCAGCCTCAAGGTACGCGGGCGCAAGCACATCAGCATCTACCACGCGAAGATCCGTGAGGCAGGCCAGCGCACCCACACCAGCGGTGCCGAGCGACATTTCTGCAGCCAGTGCGGCAGCGGGCTGTGGCTTTACGACTCACGCTGGCCGGAACTGATCCATCCTTTCGCCTCCGCCATCGACACGGCCTTGCCGGTACCGCCCGAACACACCCATCTGCTGTTGCGGTCGAAGGCCGACTGGGTCGAGGTGCAAGCCGGTCCGCACGACCTGCAATTCGACGACTACCCGCAGGAGTCCATCGCCCAGTGGCATCAGCGTCTCGACCTGGAGCGGTGAGCGTCAGGCGCGCCAGAACGGCTTGGCGATCTCCAGCGCCACCTGGCGGCGCGTCAGGCCAATGTCGTCGATCAGGTACGGATGGGCCCTGGCCAGGGTGGCGAGCTGGCGACGAACCCGCGTTCGCGTCTGCCAGAGGCTCAACAGCTCCAGCAACGCCAGTGGGCTGAACGGCCGGATGGAAGCTTTCGACAGCAGCAGGCGGGGAGTATCGTTCATGGCAGCCTCCGTTCGACTCGTGTCCCATGGGGCCGAGCATGGCGGTCGCCTGGAGCGCCGTCCTCAAGCGGTGCCAAACACTTCCAAAAACTTGCAAAGGGGGCGTCATGCTGCGATCGCGTCTGGCTTTCGGTCCCTTCGTGCTCGATGGCCCCGCCGACCTGCTCAAGCGCGACGACCGGCCCATCACCATCGGCTTCCGTGCATTCAACCTGCTGCTGACTCTGCTGGAGCGGCCGGGCGAGATTCGCACCAAGGCCGAGCTGATGGACGCCACCTGGCCGGGGTTGGTGGTCGAGGAAGGCAACCTCACCGTACAGATCGCGCAACTGCGCAAGGTGCTCGGCGAAGCGCCGGAAGGTGGTTCGTGGATCACCACCGTGCCCCGTGTCGGCTACCGCTTCAGCGCTGCCGTGCAATGCCTGGAAGAAGCGCCGCGCACCTTGCCGGCCCTGCCGGATGAACCCTCGATCGCCGTGCTGCCCTTCGTCAACCTTGGCGACGATCCGCAGCAGGCCCTCTTCGCCGACGGCCTCACCGAAGACCTGACCACCGAGCTATCGCGCGTCGGCGGGCTGTTCGTCATCGCCCGCACCTCGGCCTTCGCCTACAAGGGCAAGGCCATGGACGTGCGCGAGATCGCTCGCGAACTGGGCGTGCGCTATCTGCTCGAAGGCAGCGCCCGGCGTACCGATGCGCGCGTGCGGATCAACGCCCAGCTGGTGGACGCCAGCACTGGCGAACACGTCTGGGCCGAGCGTTTCGAGAGTCGACAGGAAGATATCTTCGACCTGCAGGACCAGGTCACCGGACAGATCATCCAGGCCCTGCTCGGCCACCTGCGCACACCGCTGCCGCGCAACCGGCCGAAGAGTCTGGAGGCCTATGAACTCTGCGTGCGCGCCCGCCAGTTGATGGACGATTCGCCACTGGCCGCGCGCGAAGCGCACCTGATGCTGAGCCGCGCCATCGCCCTCGACCCGCAGTACGCCGAGGCGCGGCGCTGGCTGGCGATGAACCACTGGATGGGCTGGATACACAGCGGCGGCCCGACCCCGCTGGAGCGCGAAACCGCCCTGGCACAGGCGCGCGAAGCGGTAAGCATCGACCCCAACGATTCGGGCTGCCGCTGGAGCCTGGCGTACCTGCTGACCTATGAGCGCCAGTACAGCGAAGCCGACGCGCAGTTCCAGCGGGCAATCGAACTGGACCCCAACGACGCCGACGCCTGGACGGCGCTGTCCGACGTCAGGGTGCTGGCCGGGCGCATCGACGAAGGCCTGGAGCACATCCGCCGGGCCTTTCGCCTCAACCCCTTCCCCGCCGGCTGGTACTACCTGACGCTGGGCCAGGCGCAGTACGCGGCGCGCGATTACCAGGGCGCGCTCCAGACCCTGCGCCGCGACGAAACCTACCGCAGCAGCTCGCGGCGCTTCCTCGCCGCCAGCCTCGCGCAGCTGGGCCGGCTGGACGAAGCCCGCGCGGAAACCGAGTTTTTCCTGGTCGGCAATCCGGACTTCACCATCCGTCACTGGGTCGCGACCGAACCGCTGCGCGATACCGCCGTGCGCGAACACTTCGTCGAAGGCTTCCGCAAGACGGGACTACCCGACTGACCCTCCGAGCCGGGCCATCACAAGGCTGTCATCCGGCATCGTTAGAGTGCACGGCCACCGTCCGTCCGCAAGCTCCCGGCGAGCGGAACGACGCCCGCCGCTGCCAGAAGAAGACCGATGAACGCAGATACAGGCCACACCCGCCGACCGTTCCTGATCCGCTCGGACAACATGACCGCCGACGATTTCGGCGAGCTCTACACACGGATGTTCGGCAACCTGTACTCAGGGATGCCTCGGCCCGAAAAGCCCATCGCCATCGGCGGAGTCTACGGCCGCTACGAGGGCGTGAGCTTCCGCCGCCTGAATTTCCGTGGCGACCTGCTGACCGAGATGCCTGCCCTGGACGATGAGATCACCTTCATCTTCCCCAGCGCCGGGCGGGTCGTCTTCAACCAGTGCAGCGACAGCGTCGGCCTGCCCAGCGTCGGGCTGGCCATGGAGAAGACTTCGGTGCGTTCGGTCGGTTTCATCGACGGCCACGCGCACCACGGTCTGTCGGTGCGTCGCTCGCTGTTCGCCCGTCGCCTGGCCACCTTGCTGGGCCGGCCGATCACCCACAAGGTGCGCTTCCAGCCACGGGTGGACCTGAGCAACGAGGTCTTCCAGGGCATCAAGGCCATCGTCGCCATGGCCACCGGCAACGAGTTCGACCTGCTGATCAGTTCCAGCGCGCTGATGCCGGCGCGCCTGCAGGAAATGCTGGTGGACTCGGTGCTGGATATCTGGCCACACAACTACAGCGATGCGCTCCGCCGCCCCGCCCCGCAGATCGCGCCGCGCCATGTGAAGCTGGCCATGGACTATATCCAGGAGCATCCGGACGCGATGGTCAGCGGCAGCGAGCTGGCCGAGCTGACCAACGTCAGCCTGCGCGCCCTACAGGAAGGATTCCGCCGCTTCGTCGGCAGCTCCATCGTCGCCTACCAGCGCGAAGTGCGCCTGCAGCGCGCCTATGACGCTCTGCAGCAGGACAGCGCGCAGTCGGTCAGCGAGATTTCCCTGGCCCTGGGCTTCAGCAACGTCGGGCGCTTCTGCCAGTACTTCCAGAGTGCCTACGGCATGAGTCCTGCGGACCTGCGCAAGAGCCTGCCGGTGCCTGCGTAGGGCGCATAACCCGGAACGGGTTATCCGCCGCAGCAGCGGATAACGCTGGGGGCGTTATTCGCCCTACGTACTCGGCCCGCTTCGCGAGCAAGCTCGCCCCTACCAGACAGCTCCCAAGCATCCAGCACCTACGCAACCCGCTATTTTCGCGCCACCACGGCCTGCGCTCTGAAAGCAAACGGCCCGGCGCGCGGAACGCGGCGGGCCGTTTGCCCATGGCGACGCCGATCAGAACTGGTAGCTGGCCTTCAGGCTACCGCTGGCACCATGGCTGCCGCTGCCACCTAGCGCGCCAACCTCGGCACCGATGCTGAAGTCGCCCTGGCTGGCGGTCAGGCTGAACGCGCCGCTGAACTGATCGCGGTTGTCAAAGGCGGCACGCTGGGAGATGTCCAACCCCAGCAACTGGCCTTCGCTATCGACCTTGTAGTCGCCCAGCGCGTGGTCGTAGCCGACTTCCAGCGCCGGCACCATCTGCCAGCCGCCGCCCAGTTCTGCTGCGGCGAACGAGGCCTTGAGGTTGGCGTAGGCACTGCGGCGGTTCTCGCTGATGTCGTCGACGTCCAGCGCCAGCTCGCTGCCTTTCTCCTGGAAGCCATCCAGGTCCAGGTGGCTGTAGCGCAGGCCGATGCTCGGTTCCAGGGTGACAGTGGACACTGCCGTGCGATAGCCCAGCGCGAGGCTTCCACCGCTGAGACTGCCGTTGGTGTCGCCCTTGGCCTTGCCCAGGCCGCCGCCGATGTCGCGCTTGCTGTCGTAGTCGAGCCAGCCGTAGCTGAGGTCAGCGTCGACGAACAGTCCCTGCTCCAGGCTGTCGAGGGCGAAGCGCGCACCGCCACGGACGAAGGTCAGGTCGGTATCCACGTCACCCCCGGCGCCGCCGACGCTGCCCTTGCTGTAGCCGAAGCCGGCATTGCCGCTGAGCTGGTCGGAGAAGCGCTGGGTCACGCCGATCATCATGCCCTGGGTGTGTTCATTGCTGCTTTGCGCATTGGAGGTGGCGGAGTTGCCCTGATAGCCGGCCAGCGCGGTGGTCCACAGGCGGGTCTGCCCGGCCTTCAGGTCGACGCCGCTGGCATAAGGCGCGGCGGCCTTGTCGATCAGCGCGTCCTGGCGCAGCAGGTAGCTGGCCGCGTCGGCATGCACCTGGCCACCGACGGTGGACTCGACGCCGCCGAGGGTGCCCGCGTCGATGGCCGATTGCAGGTAGTAGTTGTAGGCGGTGTAGTCGCCGGAGAGGCTGCTGTTCTGCAACTGGGTCAGCAGCTGGGCACCGGCGGCGGCGTTGCCGGAAAGCCCGGCGGTACCCGGCAAGGAGCTGTAGTAGACCATCTTGCCGCGCAGCACATAGATGGTCTCCTGGGACAGGCCGAGGCCTTCCTTCAGGTAGTTGTCCATCGTGCCGTACTCGGCGGTCACCTCGTCCAGGCCGGCCTGCAGGTAACTCGCCTGCACGCCCAGCAGTGGCTCGTAGATCGCGGCCATGCTGGCCGGCAGCATCGCCAGGGTCGCCTTGACCCGCGCCGCCGTGTAGTCGTTGGTGGCCAGGTAGTTTTCCATGATGGTGGCGCTGTCCACCCCGGCGATGCTCAGCAGCACGGCGGCTGTCCAACCGGTGCGGTCCTTGCCGGCAGTGCAGTGGAACAGCGCGGCGCCGTCGGCGGCGGCCAACTCGTTGAACAGCGTGGTGAACTGGCCGCGCATGCCGGCGTCGCTGACGAAGGCACGGTTGGTCTCCTCCATCATCTCCACGGCCTGGGCGGCGCTGGTGAAGGAGATGTTGGTGACGTTGGCGCCGGAGGTGGTGCTGCCGATGATATCGATGTTCTGGTAGGCCGCCCCGGCCGGCAGGGTGTCCGGCGTACCGGCGATTTCGCTGGGGGTGCGCAGGTCATAGACATTGCTGATGCCCAGGCTGTTCAGCACCGCCAGGTCCGTGCCCTTGGGGGTCAGCGCGTTGGAGCGGTAGAACACGCCGGAGCGCATCACACCGTCGTTGGACGTGGTATAGGCGGTGGTGGTGCCGGCGAGGTCGCGGAAGTTGTCGATGCCGGTCAGCCGCGGGGTGTCCAGCGTATAGGTCTCGGCAGCGTAGGCCGAGGCGATGGACAGGCTGAGCAGGGACAGGCCGATGGTGGAAACGGAAAGCAGGGCGCGATGAAACACGATGTAGCCTCTTTGAGCTTGTTGGCGGGGGCTACTATCGAGGGCGTTCCAGACCCGAATGTGACAGTTCGGCGCCCAGCGCAAATGGGCGCGCGATCTGTCCGTGGGCTGCGTTTTCTGTCCGTGCGGCTAGTCTTCGCGGCGTCCACCGGACTCACGGTCGCGTTCGTAGCGATGCACCGTGGGAAAGGCCGGCAGCCAGGCCTCGCGCCGGCAGGTCCACAATTCGTAGGTCGGCTGTAACCGATCCTGCTCATCCAGCGCGCCCAGGTTTACCTCGACCTCGTCGGTACTGCGGCCAAACACCGAGGAACCACAGCGCGGACAGAAGCAGCGCCCGGCGTACTCGCGGGCATCACCTTCGATGCGCACGGCGCTCGCCGGGAAGATCGCCGACGCATGGAACAGCGCGCCATGGTGCTTGCGGCAGTCCAGGCAATGGCAGATGCCGACCCGGTAGGGCCGGCCCGTGGCTTCGATCCGCAGGCTGCCGCACAGGCAACCGCCGGTGACTGTTTCCATGCTGCATTCCTCGGAAGTCAGGTGGCCCTGACACCCTAGCAGCTCATCGAGCGAGGCTCAGCTCTGCAGACCAACGCATGCCAGCAGCGAGGCATGCCATTGCGGATTGTCCAGCAGCTGCGGCAGCAATCCCTTGTGCCCGGCGCCCGGCACCACCAGCAGCTCGCGCTGGCTGGCCCGGCCGGCGGCGGCATGCAGGCGCTCGGGAATTTCCAGGGGAATCACACTGTCCTGCTCGCCGGCGATCACCAGCAGCCGGCCACGAAAGCGCCCGAGAATGTCCCAGGCGTCGCTATCGATCCAGCTGCGCGGGCGGCGGATGATGGTCGAGAAGTCGGGGCCGAAAGGCACTTCATGGGCCTCGGGGGTATAGATGCCGGGGACAATGAGGATCAGTGCCTGCACGTCCAGTTCCTCGCTCAGCCGCAAGGCGTTGTAGGCGCCCATGCTGATGCCGGCCAATGCGGTGGGACGCACGCCGACATGCTCGATCACCGAGCGCGCCTGCTGGCTTCGCCGCTGCAAGGAGGATTCGGCGAACACCCCGCCGGTGCTGCCGTGGCCGACGCAGTCCAGCGCGGTAGAACCGACGCCGCGCTGCCACAGCGACTGGCGCAGGCCGTTCCACACCGAGCGATTGCTCGCGCCGCCACCGTGGATGCCGAACAGGTGCAAGGGCGAAGCGCCCGTCAGGGTATCGGCATGCAGCTCACGGCCCTCGAAGGGCACACGCAGGGTGACGGCGGGTGACATGGCAACGGTCTGTTCCGGAAAAGACGGGGCCGCGAGCATAGCCGATCGGCGACTCGGCCGGCCGATTTGGCCGTTTCGCGATATTCGTCGTCCGGATCGCGTGAGACAGCCAGGGCTCGCCCGCCTAGCATAGGCCTCCCAATACGTAGAACCCGGCGCGCCCTGCCCGCGCGCCACACCTTGCTGCCCCGGAGTCCCATGTCTACCACCGCTTCCCCCCTGGCCACGCCGTCCGTGGCCAGCCAGGCCAGCCCGCTGGTCATGCGCGTGATCGGCGCGTGCGCCCTCGCCCACCTGACCAACGACCTGATCCAGGCCGTGCTGCCGTCGATCTACCCCGTGCTCAAGGCCAACTACGGCCTGAGCTTCACCCAGGTCGGCCTGATCACCCTGACCTTCCAGCTCACCGCTTCGCTGCTGCAGCCCTGGGTCGGCTACCACACCGACCGCCATCCCAAGCCCTGGCTCGCGCCGCTGGGTAGCGTCTGCACGCTGATCGGCATCCTCATGCTGGCCTTCGTCGGCAGCTTCCACGCCATCCTGCTGGCCTCGGCGCTGGTAGGTATCGGCTCCTCGACCTTCCACCCGGAAACCTCGCGCATCGCGCGGCTGGCCTCCGGCGGGCGCTATGGGTTGGCGCAGTCCACCTTCCAGGTCGGCGGCAATGCCGGCAGCGCCTTCGGTCCGCTCCTGGCAGCGGCCATCATCATTCCGTACGGCCAGGGCAACGTGGCCTACTTCGGCCTGTTCGCGGTGTTCCTCGTCGGCGTGCTCTGGGGCCTGAGCCGCTGGTACAGCCACCACCTCAACCTGTTCAAGCTCAAGGCCGGCGGCGTCGCCACCCACGGGCTGTCCAAGGGCCGGGTGACCGCCTCCCTGGTGGTACTGGCGCTGCTGGTGTTCTCCAAGTACTTCTACATGGCGAGCTTCACCAGCTACTACACCTTCTACCTGATCGAGAAGTTCGACCTCTCGGTGGCCAGCTCGCAGCTCTACCTGTTCGGCTTCCTCGGCGCGGTGGCCGCCGGCACCTTCTTCGGCGGCCCGGTAGGCGACCGCATCGGCCGCAAGGCGGTGATCTGGTTCTCCATCCTCGGCGTCGCACCCTTTACCCTGGCGCTGCCCTACGTCGACCTGTTCTGGACCAGCGTGCTGAGCCTGGTGATCGGCTTCATCCTCGCCTCGGCCTTCTCCGCCATCGTGGTCTACGCCCAGGAGCTGGTGCCGGGTAACGTCGGCATGATCGCCGGGGTGTTCTTCGGCCTGATGTTCGGCTTCGGCGGTATCGGCGCGGCCTTCCTCGGCCACCTGGCCGACATCCACGGCATCGAGTACGTCTACACGCTGTGCTCGTTCCTGCCGCTGATGGGCTGCATCACCATCCTGCTGCCGTCCACCAAAAAGAAAGCGTAACCGCCCTGCCGCCGGCCCCGGGGCCGGCGGCGGACCCTCCGCCCGGCCGTTCGTGCCTGGGCAAATGTAATGGATTGTTGTAAAGCGCCCTGAGCGTCGTCGGCGATACATTTACGCCGCCTGGGCCACGGGCCATCACTGTTAGCCTTTCCGCAATGCAAATAACTCGCATTTGCCGGAGAGCTTTCCGTCCATGTCGTCCCGCTTGAACCTCACCCCCGCCACCCGTTCCGAGCCATCCCTGACCCTCGCCCCTGTCGTCGGCCTCGCCACCTTCATGGCGATCCCGCTGAGTGCCTGGGCCGATCAACCGCCCACTGCCGATGACCAGGACGCCCTGGCCCTGCCCGACAGCACCGTGCAGGCCACCCGGGAGTCGCCCTACAAGGTCGACCACGCCAGCTCGGCGAAGTACAGCGAACCGCTGCGCGATACCCCGCAGAGCGTTACCGTGCTCTCCGAGACGCTGCTCAAGGAGCAGAACGCCCAGAGCCTGAAGGACGCCTTGCGCAACGTGCCGGGCATCACCTTCAACTCCGGCGAGGGCGGCGGTGGCGTGGGCGACAGCCTGACCATCCGCGGCTTCAATGCCGACGGCAACATCTACCGCGATGGCGTGCGCGACCCGGCCAAGTATTCGCGCGACGACTTTTTCAACACCGAGGGCGTGGAGGTCTTCAAGGGCTCCAGCACTGCGGCCTGGGGCGTCGGCGCCGTAGGCGGCGCGGTCAACCTGGTGACCAAGACCCCGCAGCTGGACGACTTCAACCTGCTCAGCGGTAGCGTCGGCACGGCGAACTTCAAGCGCGGCACGCTGGACGTGAATCACCGCATCGACGGGCTCGGCGAAGGTGCCGCCTTCCGCGTCAACGTGATGGGCGCCAACACCGGCACCGACGGCCGCGACTGGGTCGGCGATGAACGCTACGGCTTCGCCCCCTCCCTGGCGCTGGGCCTGGGCACCGACACCCGCGTCACCCTGGCCTACGAATACCTGCACGACAACGCCACGCCCGACTACGGCATTCCGACCGTCAACGGCAGCAACGGCAGCTCGCCGCACCGCGCCGGCGGCGCCAGCTGGAGCAGCTACTGGGGCTGGCGCAACCTCGACTACGAAAACAACGAATCGCACCGCGTGAACCTGAAGTTCGCCCACGACTTCAACGACGCCCTGAGCCTGGACAGCCGCTTCACCTGGTTCCACCTCGATCACGATTTCTTCGTCACCACCCCCGGTGGCGATGCGAACGCCGGCGCACCCGGCATCCAGGCCGGCAAGGGCATCTACCGGCGCAACATCAACACACCGCTGCGCGAGCAGACCAACGACACCTACAGCAACCAGACCAACCTGACCTGGCGCGTCGACACCTTCGGCATCGGCCATACCCTGGTCAGCGGCTTCGACCTGAGCAAGCAGACGCTGGACTCGAAGACCGGTGCGCTCACCGCCGCCAGTCGGACCACCATGGGCAACCTGCCGGTAGCCAGCAACGACTGGTCGAAGTACCCCTATGCACTGGACACCTACACTTCCGCCAAGCAGTCGGTGGAGCAGGTCGACAAGGCGTTCTACCTGCTCGACACCCTGAAGTTCGACGAGCACTGGCAGCTGCACCTGGCCGCCCGCCAGGACCACTTCGACACCCGCGTACTGGATAGCCAAACCCGCGCCAGCCAGAGCGCTGCCTGGGTCGACAAGGGCAGCTCCTCGCAGAACGAGAAGCTCACCAGCGTGCATACCGCGCTGACCTACAAGCCGGTGGAGAACGGCAACCTCTACGTCAGCTACGCCAACGCCAAGCAACCTTCGGGTGTGCTGGCCGTGGCGCAGACCGGCAGCATCGCCTCGACCCAGGGCGACCGCGGCAAGACCTACGAAGTGGGCAGCAAGTGGGAATTCCTCGACGGCCAGCTGGCCCTCAACGGCGATGTGTTCGAGACCAAGCGCCAGCTGACCTACATCGATGACGAGGAGCTTTCCGCCTACACCGGCGGCGAGGAGCGCGTGCGCGGCATCGAGCTGTCCGCCAGCGGCAATATCACCCGCAACTGGTCGCTGTACGCCGCCTACGTGCACCAGAACAGCAAGCTGCTGAAGCCCTACAACGGCTCGGACAAGGGCGTGCAACTGGCCAACACGCCGCAGAATGCCCTGAGCCTGTGGAGCACCTGGCAGTTGCCGGACGACCTGGCCCTGAGCTACGGCGTGCGCTACGTGGACGACGTGAAGATCTACCCCGGCCTGGGCTCGACCATGACCCGCGCCGGCCAGACCACCGTGCCCGGCTACGTGGTGCACGACGCCATGCTCAGCTGGCAGGCGACCCAGGACGTGCAGCTGCGCCTGAACGTCAACAACCTGTTCGACAAGCACTACTGGAGCCAGTACAACGGCCGCGGTTACGGCGTCCCCGGCGCGGGCCGCGGTGCCGTGCTGAGTGCGGATTATTCGTTCTGACCCACCAGCCGCCCCGCTCGGCTCTTCGTAGGAGCGAGCTTGCTCGCGAACAGCCTGGCGACCTGCCGTGCAGGTTCGCGAGCAAGCTCGCTCCTACAGGTGAAGGCCGGAACATTCACGACGCCGAAAAAGCCGCCAACACGCCTTTCAACCGCGAACCTGTCCGCCATCAGGACTCCCTCCCCGGAAACCCGGTGGGCAGGTTCGCGACCCCATCCCGATCAAGCGGCAGACCGCAGGGCGTATAACGCTCGGCGTTATACGCCGTTTCAGCAGGCCGCCATTGAGCGCCGCCCCACCCCGCAGCGGCATAATCGGCGTACAACCGCGAACGGTTGTACGCCCTACGCGTCGCGATCGAACACCAGCGTCGCTTCCAGCCCGCCGCCCTCGCGATTACGCAGTTCCAGCCGCCCGTGATGGGCCGCGGCGATGGTCTGGGCGATGCTCAATCCCAATCCATAGCCGCCGGTGGAGCGGTTGCGCGACGGCTCCAGCCGATAGAACGGCTCGGTCACCCGCTCCAGTTGCTCCGGTGCAATCCCCGGCCCGCGATCCAGCACACGGATGCACAGAGCCTGCGTACTGTCCTCAACCTCGACTTCGGCGCCACCGGCATAACGGATGGCATTCTCCAGCAGATTGAGCAGCGCCCGCTGCAGACTCAGCGGGTATCCGGCCAGCGGTTGCAGCGCGCGACCGGACAGCGAAACCTGCTCGCCGTGCTCCTCGAAATCCGCTTGCAGGCTCTGCAACAGCGCATTCACGTCGAGGTTCTGGCGCGCCTCGTCCAAGTCGCTGCCACTGATGAAATCCAGGGTCGCGGTGACCATGCCTTCCATGTCGTCGAGGTCCTTGCGCATCTTCTGTCGCGCAGTCTCGTTGTCGAGCATCTCGGTGCGCAGGCGCAGCCGGGTGATCGGTGAACGCAGGTCGTGGGACACCGCAGCCAGAAAGCGCATGCGCTCGCCAAGACTGTGGATCAGCCGCTGCTGCATGGCGTTGAAGGCGCGGGCCGCGCGGCGTACTTCCAGCGGACCTTCTTCGGCCAGCGGCGGGCGCTGGATGTCCTGGCCCAGTGCTTCGGCGGCACGCGCCAGCTTGTCCAGCGGGCCGATGGCCAGGCGTACCGCCAGCAACGCCAGGAGCACGACGACGATGATCCGCAGCAGGTACAGACGCAACAGGTAGTCCAGCGCCACGTCGAGGGTCGACTGGCTGCTCCAGCCCTGACCTTCGATCATGGCGATGCGCAGCCAGCGGCCATCGTCCAGCGGCGCTTCCAGCAGCAGGTGTGCCTTGGCGCCATTGCCGGTGAACAGCCCACTAAGTCGGCTGCGCTCTTCGGCACCATCCTGTAGCTCGATGCGCAGCAGACGCAGGCCCTGAGCGTCGCCACCCTGATCGTGAACGGCGCGACGCAGCAGGCGCTCGGCCGCCGGGTCGAAGGAGCCATCCGGCTCATCCGCCGAATCCACCAGGCGCGCCTCGAACCCCGGCCGGTCAAGCGCCTCCAGCGCCTGCTGGAGATCACCTGGCTGGCGCTGGTGCAGGTGTTGCAGGTCGGTCAGCCGTGCAGCCGCCAGACGCAGGGGAATCTCCAGCGCCTGGGTGTGACGCACGTCGTACCAGATGCTGCCGGTGAGTACCTGGGCGGCGATCATTCCGCCCACCAGGATCACCACCAGCCGCCCGAACAGCGTGCGCGGCCACAGGCGCATCAGGCGCTGACCACGTCTTCGGCAGTGAGCATATAGCCCTGGTTGCGCACGGTGCGGATCAGCCTCGGCGACTTCGGGTCATCTTCCAGGTGCTGGCGCAAGCGGCTGACACAGACGTCGACGGCGCGGTCGAACGGCAGTCGCTCCTTGTCGAACACCTGACGCAGCAGGAAGTCGCGGCTCAGCGGGCGGTTGGGGTGCTGCAGCAGCAGGCGCAGCAGGCGAAAGTCGGAGCCGGCCAGGGCGATGCTCAGGCCCGCGGGCGAACGCAGGTGGCGGGCGCGGGTGTCCAGTTCCCAACCGGCGAAGCGCAGGGTCGCCGCCTCGTCCACCTGGGCACGCTGCGGGAAGCTCTGCACTCGGCGCAACACCACCTTGATCCGCGCCAGCAGCTCGCGCGGGTCGAAGGGCTTGGGCAGGTAATCGTCGGCGCCCATCTCCAGGCCGATGATGCGGTCGATCAGCGTACCGCGCGCAGTGAGCATGATCACCGGAATGTCGCTGCGCGCGCGCAGGTCGCGGCACAGGGTCAGGCCGTCCTCGCCGGGCAGCATCAGGTCGAGCACCACCAGGTCCACCGGCTGTACTTCGAGCTGGCGTTGCATCTCGCGCCCATCGGCGGCGGCGGACACCTGGTAGCCCATGCCCTTGAGGTAATCGGCCAGCAGCTGGCGGATCTCGGGGTCGTCGTCGACGACGAGGATGTGGTCTGGCCTGGACATCGGGGAACTCGCGGTGGGTCGCTATCGTTCCGGCTGTCGGCGAGGGCTGCACGGCGCAAATGTAATGGATTGTTGTGGCGCGGGGTTTTACGCCGATCCAATACAAAGCCGTCCAGATCGTCCGCAGCGGCAGCGGTAGAGTGGTTTTGCAAATGCGATTAATTCTACTTCATGCCCAGGTCGTTCCGCATGCCCTTCCTGTCGTCTCGCGCTTCCCGCTTCCGTCTGAGCCATTCCCTTGCCACCCTCGCCCTGCTCTGCCTCGGCTGGTTCGGCCTCGCCCTGCCCGCCCAGGCGCTCACCGTCACCGATGTACTCGGGCGCAAGGTCGAGGTCAGCGGCAACGCCCAGCGTGTGGTGCTGGGCGAAGGCCGGCTGTTCTTCGCCCTGGCCCTGCTCGACCGCGACAACCCGTTCCAGCGCGTGGTCGGCTGGCAGAACGACGTACGCCTGCTCGACCCGCACACCTTCGACGTCTACGCCCAGCGCTTCCCCCAGGTGAAACAGATCCCGCTGATCGGCCAAGCCTCGGAGCAGAGCGTCAGCGCCGAGCAGATCCTTGCGCTGAAGCCGGACCTCGCGGTGTTCAGCATCGCCGGTGAAGGCCCGACCCAGCACAGCCCGATCGCCGACATCCTCGCCGCCGCCGGCGTACCAGTGGTGTTCGTCGACTTCCGCGTGCATCCCATCGAGGGCGTGCGCACCAGCCTTACCGCGCTGGGCGCGGCGCTCGGGCGCCAGGCCGAGGCGGACCAGTACCTGAAGTTCTACGACGCCCACCTGCAGCGCATTCGCGATGGCGTAGCCGGCCTGGATGACGCGCACAAGCCCAGCGTGTTCCTCGAACTGCTGGCCGGCGTCTGGCAGGCGCCGGGCCACACCACCGGCAAGAGCGGACTGGGCAGCGTGATCGACACCGTCGGTGGGCGCAACATCGCGGCCGGCGTGGTGCCGGGTGCGCTGGGCGACATCAGCGTGGAGTACGCGCTGTCGGCAAAACCGGACCTGTACATCGCCACCGGCAACCGTCAGCCGGGGCTGATCCTGGGCGCCGGCGTCAGCCAGCAGCAGGCCCGCGAGAGCCTCGGCAAAGTCCTGCAACGCCCCGAGTTCGCCAGCCTCGACGCCATCCGCAACGGCAAGGCCCATGGCCTCTGGCACGACTTCTACAACTCGCCGTTCAACATCCTCGCCATCGAGGCCATGGCCCGTTGGGTCCATCCGGAACGCTTCCAGGACCTGGACCCGGCGAAAACCCAGGCGCAGATCAACCAGGACTTCCTGCGCATCGGCCTGGACGGCACCTACTGGATCGACGCTGGCCAGCCTGAATGAACGTGGCCGTCGACACCATCGATCTGCAACGGGCGCGCCGTGAGCGCCGGTTGCAACTGCGCCGCCGTGGCGCGGTGCTGGTCGCCCTGCTCGCCCTGCTGCTGGGCTCCCTGGCCTGGGACCTGCTCAGCGGGCCGTCCGGACTGACACCTGCCGAGCTGTTTCATGGCCTGCTGCACCCGGCACAGCTGGAACCGAGCCAGCGGGTAATCATCTGGAACGTGCGCCTGCCCTACGCGATGATGGCGCTGCTGGTGGGTGGCGCGCTGGCACTGGCCGGCGCGGAGATGCAGACCATCCTCGACAACCCGCTGGCCAGCCCCTTCACCCTCGGTGTGTCGTCTTCGGCAGCGCTGGGCGCCTCCCTGGCGATCTTTTTCCACCTGGGCAACGCGTGGCTCTCGGCCAACGCCGCCGTGTCACTGGCGGCCTTCATCTTCGCCTGTCTGTCGCTGGTGCTGCTGCAACTGCTCTCGCGCCTGCGCGGCGGCGGCGTGGAAAGCCTGGTGCTGTTCGGCATCGCCCTGGTGTTCAGCTGCAACGCGGCGGTGGCGCTGCTGCAGATGATGGCCAGCGAAGACGTGCTGCAACAGCTGGTGTTCTGGACCCTCGGCAGCCTCGCCCGCGCCGACTGGCAAAAGGCCGGCGCGCTGGCGCTGGTGCTTGCGCTCTGCCTGCCCTTCTCCCAGGCCGCCGCCTCGAGGCTCACCGTGCTGCGCATGGGCGAGGACCGCGCCCGTAGCCTGGGCGTGGACGTGCGTCGCCTGCGTCGCTTCGCCCTGCTGCGCATCTGCCTGCTGTCGGCGTGCGCGGTGGCCTTCGTCGGCACCATCGGCTTCATCGGCCTGGTCGGCCCGCATATCGCGCGGCTGTTGATCGGCGAGGACCAGCGCTTCTACCTGCCGGCCAGCGCCCTGGTCGGTGCGCTGCTGCTGTCGCTGTCGTCGGTGGCCAGCAAGCTGTTGATGCCGGGGCTGATCGTCCCGGTGGGGATCGTCACCGCGCTGGTCGGCGTGCCGGTATTCGTCGTGCTGGTGTGCCGGGGAGGACGTAACGCATGAGCCTGCTCGCGAAGGACCTGACGGTCGCCTACCGCCGTCACACGGTCGTCCACGGCGTGACCTTGCCGGAGCTGAAACGCGGCACCCTCACCGCCCTGATCGGCCCCAACGGCGCGGGCAAGTCGACACTGTTGCGCGGTCTCGCCGGGCTGGAGCGGGTGCGTGGGGAACTCAGCCTCGACGGCCACTCACTGACCGCGCTGTCCGTCGGCGAACGCAGCCGGCGCATTGCCTACATGCCGCAGCACTTGCCCGGCGGCATCGCCCTGAGCGTGCTCGATGCGCTGCTCGCCAGCCTGCGGGTCAACCCGTTCGACGATGTGCTGCGCCGTGCCGACCCTCTAGCGGCGGCCCTTGAAGCGCTGCGTCGGGTCGGCATCCTGCACCTGCGCGATCAGCGCCTGGACCGCCTCTCCGGCGGCCAGCGGCAGATGGTCAGCCTGGCCCAGCTGCTGGCGCAGCGCCCGCAGGTCTTGTTGCTGGACGAGCCCACCAGCGCGCTGGACCTGAACTACCAGCTGCGGGTCATGCAGTGCGTGCAGGAGGAGGTGCGTCAGCACGGCCTGATCGCCATCGCCGTGCTCCACGACATCGGCCTCGCCGCGCGCTACGCCGATCAGCTGGCGGTGCTGCACCAGGGCCGGCTGGTGGCAGCGGGCACCGCCGAGTCGATCCTCACGCCGCCGCTGTTCAGCCAGGTCTATGGTGTACAGGCGCGGGTGGAGCGCTGCTCGCGGCAGACACTGCAGATCATCATCGACGAGGTAGCCTGCTGAGCCTTCAGCCCTCGCGGCGCTCCGGCTGGGTAGCGTGTACGAACACCGTGTAGGTGTCCGCCGGGTGCGCCACGCCGGCCTGGTCCAGCGCGCGGGCGATGGAACCGCGGTGGTAGGTAGCGTGGTTGAGGATGTGGAAGAACATCTCTTCGCGGGTCAGGCTACCGCTGCGACCATCCGTGAAGCGGAAGCGGATGACCTCCCGCGCACAGTCCGGGGTCAGCGCGGCCAACTGCTCGACGTACCACTGGCCGGAAGTCAGCAGGCGTTCGCGCAGCTCGTCGTAGCCGGGTACTGCCTGGGTATTGGTGGCCGGGTGCGGGTCCGTCTCGCCGCTCAGGCGCGCGCGGAACAGGTCCTCGACGATGGCCATGTGGTTGAGCTGCTGGAGCGCAAAAGCGTGCTCCTCGGGAAAGCGCTCGCGGTCGATCCGGGCGATGGCGTCCAGCGCCCGGCGGTCCGACCAGCATTTGTAGGCGAAGGCCTGGGTCAGCATCGCAACTCCTTGGTCAGCGGCCGTTGAGGTGGAAGGCGGCACTCTAGCGCATCCGGGGCTTGGGTTGTTTCGGTCCTGCTGCCAGACTGGCAGCAGCCCCAAGGACGATTCGCTGCCATGAAAAACCCCGATATAGAAGCCATCCGCGCCTTCCTGCTGGTCGCCGACCTGAAGAGTTTCACCCGCGCTGCCGAAGTCACCGGTGCCACCCAGGCAGCCATCAGCCTGAAGATCAAGCGCCTGGAAGAATCCCTCGGCCGCCCGCTGCTGGAACGCACGCCGCGCCGCGTCACCCTGTCGGCCCACGGCTCGGTATTCCTCCCCAGCGCGCGCCGCCTGCTGGCGAGCTACGACGAGACGCTGCGCTGCTTCGATTCACCGCGCCGCACCCTGCGTATCGGCGTGAGCCACCACATCCTCGGCGCGGACCTGAGCCATTGGCTGCGACGTCTGGCGCTGGCCGATCCGGAAGTAATCGTGGCCTTCAGCCTCGGCACCTCGCGGCAGATGCTGGAGAGCTACGAGGAAGGCGCACTGGATATCGCGCTGATCCTTCGCCACGACAACCGCCGCCAGGATGGCGAGGTGATCGGCAGCGAACGCTTCGGCTGGATGGCCGCCGAGTCCTTCGAGCTGGAAGAAGGTGCGATGCTGCCCCTGGCGATCCAGCCGGCGCCCTGCGGTATGCGCAGCATGGTTGAAACCGCGCTGCAGACGCAGAGTCGCCGCTGGAGCGAGGCCTTCGTCGGCTCGGGGATCCTCGCCATCGGCGCGGCGGTGTCTGCCGGTATCGGCATCGGCGCCATGGTCGAACGCATGGCACCGGCAGGCTGCCTGGATGTACGGGAGCGCTTCGGCTTGCCGGAGCTACCGCCCCGCGACGTGGTGCTCTACAGTGCTCATCGCGACGCCCAGACCCGCGCCCTGATCGACACATTGAGCCAGGCCATCGCCGCTTGAGCCTCAGTGCAGGAGCACACCCACGCGCGCCAGGAACAACGCCAACGCGACGATCAGCGAACCGCACAGGGCGACGGCGGCAAAGTGGGTGAAAGCGAAATCGCGGGGTTCGATCGGTTCGCGGTCCATGAACAGCACTTCCTGGGCGGCAATTGGGAGCCGCCAGTATCGAAAGTGCCGTTCGGGACAAACAGCGCGCGCCGGCTATTTCAGTAATAAGCGAAACGCTTCAGTAGCCCGCCTGACGATCCACGGTATGCAGCAGCTCGTCGCCTGCGAGGTCGCGCAGGATATTCTTCGCCACCACCGCCGCACCGCCTTCCACCTGCATGGTGCTGGCGATGTGCGGGGTAACCCAGACGCGTGGATGCGACCACAGCGGATGCCCCTCCGGCAATGGCTCCTGCTGGAAGACGTCAAGGATTGCCGCGCTGACCTGCCCCGCGTCCAGTGCCGCGACCAGATCGGCTTCCACCACGTGCTCGCCCCGGCCGACATTGATCAGCCCGGCGCCCTTGGGCAATTGCGTCAGGGTTTCGCGGTTGAGGATGCCGCGCGTACTGTCGGTCAGCGGTAGCAGGTTGACCAGGATGTCGCACTGGGACAGGAAGCTCCCGAGTTCGTCGGGACCGGTGTAGGTCTTCACCCCGTCGATGTTCCGCTCCGAGCGGTTCCAGCCCAGCAGCTGGAACTTCAGGTGGCGCAGCTGGGCCAGACAGGCCTGGCCCAGTTGGCCAAGGCCCATCACGCCGACACGGCTGGACGATGCCGGAAGGATGCTCAGCGACTCCCAGACCTGACTGGCCTGGGCCACACGGTAAGCCGGCATCTCGCGGTGCAGCGCCAGCGCGGACATCACCACGAACTCGGCCATGATGTCCGCCAGGGAGTCATCGACCATCCGCACCAGCGCGACCGACTCGGGGATTCTGGAGAGGTCGAACTGATCCACTCCGGCGCCCGCCGCGAACAAGACGCGCAGGCTCGTGTAGCGCTCGATATCGGCGACGGCCTTCCAGGTCAGCAGGTAGGTGACCCGCGCCGGGTCGACCGCCTCGAAGCCTTCGACGAATTCCAGGTCCGGCACCTGGGCGGCCAGCAGGGCTCGCCACGTATCGGCATGTTCGGGCTCGGCGTTGTAAAGAAAGATCACGTCCTGTTCCTCACTCTTGTTCTCTGCACGTCCGGCCAGTTAACCAGCCGGCCAGCGCGAGGCATACCACTGGCGAAGTACTGCGGGCCCGCAGACCGACCCGCCCCGCTCACTTGGCCGAGCGGACGCAGCCGAAGCGTACTTCCTTCGATGGTGAGTGGCCGAAGAACGAGGTGTAGCACTTGCTGAAATGGCTGGGCGACACGAAACCGCAAGCCAGCGCCACCTCCACCAGCGACAGGTCGGAATGCTGCAGCAGGCGTCGGCTCTCGGTGATGCGCAGCTCCAGGTAATAGCGCACCGGCGAAGTGCCCAGTTGTTCCTGGAACAGCCTCTCCAGCTGACGCTTGGAGCGCCCCACGCACTCGGAGAGCTGGTCCGTGCTCAGCGGTTCCTCGATGTTCGCGCTCATCAGGTTGAGCACATCGCGCAGCGGCTGGGTCATCTTCTCGTGCAGCGCCGGGCGGGTGCGGCGGTAGCGCGACTCCTCGAAGGCAAGGATGTCGACAATGCCCTCCACCAGTTCGCGGCCGTGCAGGTTGTGAATCCACTCCAGCACCAGGTTGAAGGCACCGGTCGGGCTGCCGGCGGTGAGGCGATTGCGGTCGAGGATGTAGCTCTCGGCAGTTACCACGCTGTGCTGCGCAACCTCTGCCAGTGCAGCGCGATTCTCCGGGTGTATCGCGCACTTGCGGCCGTCCAGCAGCCCGGCCCTGCCGAGGAACCAGGCGCCGTTCCACAGGCCGGCCAGGGCGATGCCGCGTTCGTCGGCAAGCTGCAGCAGGCGGCTGAGGCCCGGCAGATCCTTGAGCGGCGTGCGCAGGCCACCGCAGACCACCAGCAGGTCCATGTCCAGGTGCTTGCCTTCCAGCGCCGCCGCCGGGCAGATGACCAACCCCAGGTCACTGGTAACGGACTCGCCGTCAAGACTGAAAGTCCGTGTGACGAAGGCGCCTTCGCGGATCAGGTTGGCGGTGACCAGGGTGTCCAGCGCCTGGGTGAAGGCCGGCAGCGAGAAGTTCTCCAGCAGTACGAAACCCACTTTGCGCTGGCGTTGCGGCTCGCCTCTGCGGTCATCGACAAAGCGCAGGTTCTGCCCCTGCATGGACTCACTGAATTGCCTTCTTTCCACCGCTGCCTGCCTCTGGGAATATTTATTGGCTGGCGCTGCGGCTCGGGCAAGCAACTGCGCGATAACCCGGTTCGGAGCCGACCCTGCCTCTTGTGCATCGGGATTATACAAGCGCTCCCACGCCCGACCATGTCTTCCTTGTGCCGGTGCCTCGCTTGCAACAGCTCAATCCTCCGCGCCACGCTTCGCACTCCGGTTGCAGGACTTCGCCAAAGCCTGTCCTGCCAATTCCATCCTGCGCCGCTGCCTGGCTGCAGGGTCAGCGCTTTGGCCGGCGCGGCCATGGGGCGAGTGACACGGCGCACACTAGACTGCAGCGACTCAACAGAAGGAGTGGCACATGGATTTCAATCACCAAGTGGTCTGGATCACCGGGGCTTCCTCCGGTATTGGCGAGGCCCTGGCCCGCCTGCTTCTGCAACAGGGCGCGCGTGTCATTCTTTCCGGCCGGCGTGAAGCCGCGCTGCAAGCCGTCGCCGAGCAGGCGCCGCAGCGCGCCCTGGTACTGCCCTTCGAAAGTACCGACTACGCCGCGCTGCCAAGCGTGGTGGAGCAGGCCTGGGCCTGGCAGGGGCATGTCGACTGCCTGATCAACAACGCCGGTGTGAGCCAGCGCAGCCTGGCCCTGGATACTCGCTTCGAGGTCTACCGTGAGCTGATGGAGGTCGACTACCTCGCGCCAGTGGCCCTGACCCAACTGCTGCTGCCGCGCCTGGTCGCTCGGGGTAAAGGCCAGCTGGCGGTGGTCAGCTCGGTAGCCGGCAAGGTCGGCGCTCCGTTGCGTACCGGCTACTGCGGGGCCAAGCATGCCGTGATCGGCTACTTCGAAGCCTTGCGCGCCGAGGTGGAACAGGCCCATGGCATTGGTGTCAGCGTAATCCTGCCCGGCTCGGTGCGCACCGGTGTAGCGGTCAACGCATTGGGCGGCGACGGCACCCGTCGCGGCCGCTCCGACGTCAATATCGATAACGGCATGCCCGCCGAGGAAGCTGCCCGGCGCATCGTCGAGGGGCTGGCAGCTGGCGTGCGCAGTATCGAAGTGGCCGAGGGAACCGAAAAGATCGCCTTGCACCTGCGCAGCGTCGATCCGGAGCGACTGTTCACCCTCACCGCCGCCGAAGGCGCACGTCTGGCCCAGGAGCGAACCCTCAACGGCCATGCCGATGTCGATCCGGGAGCCGTGCAGCGACTCGACAGCTGAGACTCGGTGCCGGAATGAAAAAGCCCAGGTTTGCACCGGGGCTTTTTCTTCAGTGGCGTCCGGCAAGCGCTGAACGCCCCGCCATGCGACGAGACGCAGCGCACCCCTTTCCAGCAGCAGTACCAGGTCCGGCAGGCAAAGGTCAGAAACAGCCCCGTGTGGTCATAGCAAACCGGGCTACGCTCCTCCAGTCGACCCCTGGAGAGTTCACCATGATCCGCTCCCTGCTGACTGCATCCCTGCTGGTGATCCTGAGTATTCCGGCCCAGGCCGGCGTCGTGGCTTTCCCCTCCTCCTTCCGGACCCAGAACATTGCCGTAGACGGCACGACGATCCACGTGCGCGTCGGCGGCAGTGGGCCGGCGGTGGTGCTTCTGCATGGCTTCGGCGATACCGGCGACATGTGGGCGCCGCTGGCCAAGGACCTGGCCAAGGACCACACCGTCGTGGTGCCGGACCTGCGCGGCATGGGCCTGTCATCGATTCCCGCCAGCGGTTACGACAAGAAGACCCAGGCAGGCGACGTCCGCGCGGTGCTGGCTTCGCTGGGCATCGAGCATTCCGTCGTGATCGGGCATGACATCGGCACCATGGTGGCTTACGCCTATGCGGCGCGTTATCCGCAGCAGACCGAGCGACTGGTGGTGATGGACGCTCCGGTGCCCGGCATCCCGCCGTGGAATGACATCGTCCGCTCGCCGATGCTCTGGCACTTCGACTTCGGCGGCGCCGACATGGAGCGGCTGGTGTCCGGACGCGAACGCATCTACCTGGATCGATTCTGGAACGAGTTCGCCGGCGACCCGCACAAGGTCGACGAGGCTACCCGGCAGCATTACGCCAAACTCTATGCGCGCCCCGGCGCGATGCACGCGGCCTTCTCGCAGTTCCGCAGCATTCGCCAGGATGCACTGGACAACGAGGTGTCGAACAAGACACGGCTGACGATGCCGGTGCTTGCCGTCGGGGGGGAAAAGTCTTTCGGCGCCAATGAAGCCATCGTCATGCGCAATGCCGCCGACAACGTCACCGAAGTGGTGGTGCCCGGTGCGGGTCACTGGCTGATGGAAGAGGCGCCGGCGCAGACGATCCAGGCCATTCGAACCTTCATTTCGCCTTGACGCCGGCCCTTCAAGCAACCGGTGTTGGCCGCCTTGAAGTGCGGCTTTCGCCGTGGTCTGTACAGGGGCGCGAAGGTCGCTTCCTCAATCGGGAGCCGTCATCTCAGGGTCGTTTCAACACGAAAACTTCACTGCCGTCTGTCACAGAATTCCTACACTTCGGTTGACCGTCAAAACCTGCGCCACTAGATTCCTACCCTTCTTTCGCCGGGGGGCGCTGCGCTCCGGCGATCACAACGGCAAAGGAATGTCCGTCATGCTCAAGCCCCTCAGGCCCTGGCTGCCTGCCCTGCTGCTTTGCAGCCCGCTCGCCGCGCAAGCGGAAGGTCCCTCTGGCGATTTCTGGCTGATTCACCAACAGGGCAGCCTCTACAAGAACGAAATCTTCGTCGTCGATGGCGACCCCGCCAACATCTACGATCGCAAGAACGGCGTGCGCTCGCTGGGCGTCTATCAGTTCTACGAGGAAGGCGCCAAACCGACCTTCACCGCTTATGACGTCGAGGTCGACTGCGCGAAGAACCGCGTGCGCCTCAACGGCGCACAGAACTACGACAAGTTCTACAACGATATCCGTCCGAAGAAGGTTTCCAAGGAGTGGCAGAAGAAGCCCGAGGCCTGGATCGCCCAGAGCCGCGACTTCCTCTGCAAGCCGAACGCGCACGTCGAGCAGAAGATGTACCCGCTGGGCAAGATGCCGATGACGCAGCTGGTCTCGGCCGCCCCTGGCCTGTTCCAACTGCAGAACCGCGAGCACGCCAAGAACCTGATCCTGCAGATGGTCGACAAGGGCTTCGAGCAGATGCCCGTCAAGAACGCACCGGCCAAGGAGGGCGTGCAATGAAAGGACTACTGGCACTGGGGATGATCGCCATCCTGCTCGGCGGCTGCTCCGCCATTCCCACCCTGCCCGAGGCGCAGGCGCGCAGTTACTGGAAGGGCCGTCCGGCTGGCGACGCCATCGACCACTTCGGGGCACCCAGCGATATCGGTCTGGCGCCGGAGAATGACTGGGTCGTGCTGATCTACCGCCGCGACACTTCCTATGTCTCGCGTGAAGCGCTCGGCACCTACACCGGCCCGCAGAACGGCCAGCTGGTGCATACCGAATACTGGGGCGATGTGGTGCACTCGGCCAGCTGCGAAATCCGCGTGGCCATCAACCGCGCCCGGCAGGTGGACTACCTGCTGACCCGCGGCAATTGCGGCGGCATCTCGCTGAAGCCGGAAGCCTGAGCACAGGCTTCCTCATCAAGGAGGAGACGAAACCATGGCAAACATGGGCTACCTGGCAAAAGCCGTATTTCCGTTACTCGGCCTCGCGGCCATCAGTTCGCAGGCCTCCGCCGAAGAGGTCAAGGTGACGGAGCTGCTGCGCAGCGGCTATGAAGTGAAGGCCGCCTACGTGGCGCCAGGACGAGTCACCCAGATCCACTTTCTGATCCTGCAGAAAGGCACGTCGGTCTACCAGTGCGGGACCTACGAAAGCGGCGCGCCGCTGCAGCGCTACTACGACTACTCCAATACCTACTCCTGCTCGCAGGTCGGGGACTGGGTGCCAAAGAACTGAGCGATTCCCGCCCAAGGGCACTGATCACTGCGACGGTCAGCATCCAGTGTGCTGGCCGGGCCGCTCGCTCAATACCGTCAAGGACGACCTTCCATGAAACTGCCCCTGCTGGCCGCCAGCCTGCTGTTTGCCTGCACCCTCGCCCACGCCGCCGACCAGCCGACCGTTCCCAAGCCCCTGGAGGAACAGGTCAGCCGCCTGGTGGAGCTGTACAAGGACAGCTTCGCCACCGGCTACCCCGAAGCCACCCGTGTGCAGACTTTGAAGACTGGCCAGAACAGCGAGATCACCCTGGCGGTGTTCACCATCGAAGGCTTCGACATGGGCAACAACTACAGCCAGTACCTGGCCGTGTTTTCCTCCACGCCGAACGAAGAAGGCCAGGAGCATTACAGCCTGCTCGATGCGATGCAGATCGGCGGCGGTGGCTGGCGCTCGATCGAGAAGCTGGACGCCCGGCTGGTTGCTGATCCGTCGGGCAGGCGCACCCTGATCGACATCCCGGTGATGGAGAACACCGATGACGATTCGCCGAACTTCCCCAGCCGCGCCGGCGTGATCCACCTGGCCCTGGAGGGTTCGCAGACGCCCCGGCTGGTGGAGCAGAACTGAGACCGAGCACCTGAAGTACCAGGCCCGATACCAAGTCGATAACAAGCCGCTCTAAATTTCTCTCCCCGGCAGCCGCCATTGCGGATACCCATCCTCAACGGAAGCCTGTCCATGACTACCATCAGCGCCGTCAGCGCCACCAACGTTCGCTATACCACCGCCTCGACTTCGGCCACCTCCACCGCCTCCGTGAGCAGCGAAGACAGCACCACCAGCGATGCCACTGGCACCTCTCAGGCCACTGCCAGCTCGTCGGCGCAGTCCGCGAACGGAGCAGCGGGTGGCGGTGCTGCTGGCGCGAGCGGCAGCTCCGACAGCAGTTCAGACACCACCCTGGACAAGCTCAAGCAGGCCATGGAACAGGCGCAGAAGGAGCTGGAAGAAGCCGAGCAGGAACTGGCCAAGGCCAGCCAGGGCGGCGGCCAGACCGAGGAAGAGCAGCAGGCCCAGCAGATCGCCGCACAAGCCGCGCAGGCGCGAGTTTCGTCCGCTTCAGCAGCGGTGGCGGCGGCTACCGCCGCCTACTCCGAAGCCCTGACCGAGTCGGGCAGCAGCACCAGCGGCACCTCGGTGAACACCTCCGCGTGAAGCCATCCGGCCAGCTTTCGGCGCTGCCAAGGCTGGCCGTTCCTCACGCCGCCCCATCCCGCTTCAGCGAGCGGCGGCCCCTTCGTTCATCAGGTAGGTCACCAGCTGCCGTGCATGGGACGACAGCGCATCCCAGTCAGCGACGCAGATGCGCAGCTCACGAGTGGCCCAGGCGTCGGCGAGCGCCACCACCACAGCCGGCAGTTCCTGCGCCATACGTGTGGCGGCCGCCTCCGGGAGCATGGCTACGCCCACCCGTTGGGCGACCAGCTGGGCAATGGCATCGAAGCTCGGCGCACGCACCCGCACCTTGAGCGGCATGGCATTGCGCACTGCCATGGCCTCGACAAAGCGCTGCATGGCGCGTTCGGCCGGCAGGCAGACGAAGGGAAAACTCAGCGCATCGCGCAGGCTCGGCAGGTGCTGGCTGGCCAACGGATGGTCCTGCGGGACCAGCAGCACCAGCTTATCGTTACGAAACGGCAGCGACAGCAAGCCAGCAGTGGGCAGGTTACCGTCGTAGACGCCAATGTCGATCTGCCCTTCCTGCACGGCACGCAGCACATCCTTGCTGTTCTGCTCGGTCAGTTGCAGGTCCACTTCCGGGTAATCCGCCAGGAACGGCCCTAGCGCAGTGGGCAGGAAGGTGCTGTTGGCCACCGTGGACGCCGCCAGGCGCAGGGTGATGCGTCGCTCTCCGCTCAGTTCCTGCAAGGTGTCCCTGAGTTGCCGGGCCTCCTTCAGTACACGCTGGCCGGCCTCCAGCACCAGGCGGCCGGTCGGCGTGAGCGTCATGCCGTCGCTGTGCCGGGCAAACAGGGAGAGCCCGCAGCGTTCCTCGAACAGACGCAGGCGGTTGCTCGCCGCCGAGACCGCCACAGGCACCGACGCCGCCGCCTTGCTCAGGCTGCCGGTGCTGGCGATGGCCGCGATCAGACGCAGATCGGCAAGATCGAAATGCATGAAGCGTTCTCCAAATACGAAAGCCATGTTCGCCAAGTTGCGATTCTAGCGACGAGGCCTTCTATCTAGAATAAAGCCTTTCTCCTGCCTTGCACCTGTGCCGCCATGAATAGCCTGACCTCTCTGTACCAGCGCAGCCTGCGCAACGGCGTATTCTTCGCCGTGCTGTCCGCCACTGGCTTCAGCCTCAAGGCTGTCTTCGTGAAGCTCTCCTACGCTACCGCGCCGGTGGATGCGGTGACGGTGCTGGCGATCCGCATGGGCCTGGCGCTGCCGCTGTTCCTCTGGCTGATCTGGCTGAGCCGGAGCCCGGAGCAGGCCCGCCTGACGCTGGCCGATGGCTTGCGCATCCTGCTGCTCGGGTTGTTCGGCTATTACCTGTCCAGCCTGTTCGACTTCTATGGCCTGCAGTACATCAGCGCCGGGCTGGAACGGCTGATCCTGTTCACCTACCCGACCCTGGTGCTGCTCCTGCAGATGGCCGTGAACCGCGAACGTCCCGACTCCCGCACGCTGGCGGCCATGGGCTTGTGCTACCTGGGCCTGGGCATCGCGCTGGTGCACGACATCCGCGTGGAAGGCGCCGATGGGCAGATCCTGCTGGGCGCCCTCTGGGTCTTCGCCAGCGCCGTGACCTATGCCCTCTACTACATGGGCACGGCCGCCGTGGTGCGGCGCGTGGGCTCGATGCGACTGGCGGGACTGGCCGGCGGTGCGTCGTCAGTGATGGTGCTGATCCACTACGCGGTAAGCGGCAATGTGCAGCAACTGGCAACCTTGCCCGGCGCTGTGTGGGTCCACGGCTCGCTGATGGCGCTGATCTCCACTGTGCTGCCGATCTACTGGATGGCCCTGGCGATCCAGCGCATGGGCGCCACCCACGCGGCCGCGTTTGGCAACCTGGGCCCGGTACTGACCGTGTTCGCTTCCTGGGCCCTGCTGGGCGAGGCAATCACGGTGTACCAGATTGCCGGACTGGCACTGGTGCTGTTCGGGGTATCGCGGTTGTCCGGGGCCAAGGCGGCTGCGGCGCAGGCTGCGCCGAAGCAGCAAGCCGGGGATTGCAAGGCCACCGGCTGAGCACATGTGCTCAGATGCCCCGTCAGCTCACCGCGGACGAAACGCACTCGACGTGCCAGTAGCGTCTCAGCACTGGCACGTCGGGAGCGACTACTGCACGTTGCCGCTGTCGAGCTGACGCTCTTTCTCAGCTAGACCGTTGGCCAGCGTGGCCAGCTTGGTATCGGGGGCGTTGCTGGGCAGCGGGTCGACACCGGCCGAGGCGAACACCTGGCCGTAGCTGTTGCGCAGTTCTGCATAGGCCAGGTCGCGGCGCAGATCGGCCTGCAACGCATTGAGCTCGCCCTGGATCAATTCCAGGTCGCCGATCCCCTGCGCCTGACGACGGTTGCGCAGCTGGCCGACGATCTGGTTGTCCAGGCTGGCCAGTTCCTGGGTGGTGACGAACTGGCGGCGTGCCTCGTTGTAGTTGGCGTTAGCCACGTAGAGCTGAGCCAGGATCGCCATCGACATGGCCTGGCGACGCGCGACGTTGACGTTTTCGCCAGCCTTCGCGACGTCGATGGCCGCCGGAGCAGACAACACGTTGAACAGGTTCCAGGTGACCTTGACGCCATAGTCGGCCCAACGATTGTTGACCAGGAAGCTGTTGGAGTCGTAATGCCCGCCGGCGGAGAACTCCAGGCCCGGCAGCAGGCGCAGCATGGCCTTGCGGGTTTCTGCGGCGCTGATGCGCGCCTGGTAGTCCTGTTCGCGCAGTTCGGGGCGGCTGGCCAGTGCCTGCTGCTCCAGCTGTTCGATCCCCACCTTGAGGTCCGGTACGTCGTAGCCCTCCGGCGCCGCGAGGGTCAGCTCGGTACCCAGCGGCAGGTTGATCAGGGTGGCCAGTTCGGTCTTGGCCAGGGACAACGCGCGGCGCTGCTCTTCCAGCTGGCGGCTGGCTTCGATCAGTGCGCGCTGGTAACCCAGCGCCTGGACCGGGTCGCCGATGCGCTGCTGGCTCATCTGCTGACTGTCCTTGCGCGCGCTGTCGACGCGGGCCATCAGACTGTCGATGCGATCGAGCAGGCGCTGCGCGGCCACGGCTCGCCAGTAGGCCGAGCGTACGTCCTGGATGATGGTCTGCACCACCTTGCGCCGACGCTCCTGGACGATCAGGCGCTGGTCGGCCTGCTGCTTGGCGCTGACATAGCTGACGCCGAAGTCGAGCACGTTCCACACCATGGTCAGGTCAGCGACGTCGCGGTCACGGTCCTGCGAGGTGGAGGGTTCCAGGGACTGGGTGTTGGTCAACACGCTCTGGCTGCTGGAGGCGCTGCGGTTGTTACGCCCCACGTAGCCGGCTTCCAGCGCCATGCGCGGCAGCATGTCGAAGGTCGCGAGGTCGAGCTGACGGCGCGACAGCGCTTCCTCCATCACCTTCAGGCGTGATTCGAGGTTGTACTTCACCGCACGGGCCATGGCGTCGTGCAGGGTGAGCGGGCCGCTGAGCGGCTCCTGGTCCTTGAACATCGCCTGCAGGTCATCACGGGCGCGTTGCTCGCTGACGCTGCGGTCGATCGGTTGCGTGGTCACGGCGCAGCCCGATACGGCTAGCGCCAACAGGCTGACCCCTAACAAAGTCGTGTGTTTTTTCATCCCTGGCCGTCCCCCTCGTTACGGCTTCGTTCTTGTGCTTGTTCTGCTTGGCAAAGTAATGGTCAGGATGCGTCGCGGCCCTGGGCAACCTGCCCCAGCGCCCAGGCCAGCTCACGCAGCGGTTGTTGTTCGGATTCGTGGATCTGTTGCAGTTGCTGGGCCATGCTGGGCGCGCCGAAGACGCCGCGGATGCCCTGGTCGATATCGCCGCCGCGGCGGTCGAAGGCTTTCAACGGCTGGCTCTGATCGGAGCCGTCACGGCTGAAAACGCTCGACAGCGTGCTGCTGCCGAACACCCCACCATCACCGCCGCCGAAGCCGAGGAAGCCGCGGCCACTGCCGTCACCGAAGGCCGAATCGCCGAACACCTGGGCGATGAAGCTCTGCGACGGCGCGCCGTTCTGGATGAAGATATTCCCCAGGGGCGGCAGGCCGCCCACGCCTTCGGGTTGGAACAGCGACGGCGGAATCACCGGCGAGCTGTTCTGCGGTAGCACGACCACCGGTACGTTGGGCTGAATGGCGACCTGAGACGGAGCCGGCGGCACGCTCGGGTCGGTGATGCGGAACTGCGGGTCGCCATCGGACAGCGAGCCGATCACATAACTGTCGCCGCGCAGGCCGTTGCTCAGCGCATTCCCGGCCGCGTCACGGATGTCGCCCGGATTAACCGAAAGCCCCAGACTCCCCTGCCCGCTCACGCCGCCGACGGTCACGCGGTAGATCCGCGCGTCGAGCTGCACCACCGAGACGATGCTGCCGCTGGCGGAATTGCTGGTTACCAGCGAGAAATCGCCGGCATCCACGCCGCTGACATCTTCATCGAAGGTCACCAGGAAGTTCAGCGTGTCGGCGCCGGTCGGCGACGGGTCCAGCCGCACCACGCCGGTAGCCGTGGGTGCGCGCGTGTCCACCAGTACGCCACGGCTGTCACCGACCCCGTTCAGCGACGGGATCAGCGCATTGCCGGTGGCGTCCCGCAGCGAACCGCCGCTGGCGGAAAGGCCGCTGACCTGGATGCCGTCGGCGTCGTTGTCGCCGGCCTGGACGGTATAGCGGAACACCAGGCTGGTGCTGCCCGAGCCGCCGGCATAATCGGCGTAGACGGTGCGCCCGCCCATGTCGATGGCCAGTCGCGGCGTGCCGTCAACCACCACGGCCTCGCTGGTCTGCACCACGAATTCCAGGGTGTCGCCGACGCTGTGCAGGCCGCCCGGCGGCACGCTGACGGCGGTGACGGTGGGCGCATCGCGGTCGATGGCGTAGACAGCGCCGGTCAGCCCGCCGGCAATGGGATTGCCCGCGGCATCGACGATGCCGGTCGCGCTGCCGTTGAGATCAAGGCCCAGCGTGCCGGTCCCGGAGATACCGCTGACGGTGACCTGATAGGTGTGTGCGTCGATCTGCTGCAGGTCGCTCAGGCTGCCCGACGCCGTGCCGGTGCTGACCAGGGCGAAGTCGCTCAGGTCCACCCCGCTCACGCCTTCGCTGAAGGTCACGGTGTAACGCACGCTGCCGGCGTTGGAGGGCGACGGGTCGAGGCTGACGATGGCGCTGGGCGTCGGCGCCAGGGTGTCGACGATCACGCCACTGGTGCCGCCGACGTTGTTGAGCCCCAGCTCCAGGGCATTGCCGGCTGCATCGCGCAGGGTCGCGCCATTGGTCGAGAGGCCACCCACGCGGATGCCGTCGGCATCGTTATCCCCTGCCCTCACGGTGTACTGGAAGACCAGCGTGGAGCTTCCGGAGCCGGCGACGAAATCGGCGAACACCGTGGTGCCGCCGATATCCAGGGCGAGTTGCGGCACGCCGTTGACCAGTACCGCTTCGCTGGTATTGACCACGAAGGTCAGGGTGTCCCCGGCGTTGTAGGGGACGCCGGCCGGGACGCTGACACTGCTCACCGTGGGCGCCAGGGCATCGACCCGCACCCCGGAGGTGACGCTCACGTTATTGAGGGTGGCGTTGATGTTGTTGCCGACGGCGTCACGCAGGGTGCTGCCATTGGCCTGGATGGACGAACCGAGGAGGATGCCGTCGGCATCCGAATGACCGCTGGCGACCACCAGGCGGAACACCAGGGCGTTGCTGCCACTGCCACTGAGGTACTGGGCAAACACGGTGCCGCCGTTGTCGAGGGTCACAGCGATACGCGGGATGCCGCCGGTGGTATCGACGAAAACGCCTTCACTGAAGTTGACGGTGAAGTCGAGGTTCTGCCCCGCCACGTAGGTGCCGTTGGCCGGCACGCTGACAGAGTTGATCACCGGTGCCACGCCATCGATCACCAGCGCGGCATTGGCGCCCAGGCTGTTCGCGGCTCCCGCCGCCGGCAGCGTGAGGACGGCCTGGAGGCCCAGGCTGGCAGCGCTGATCGAGGAGCCGTTGAGCGACAGCGCGCTGCTGCTGACATAGTCGAGGTCGGCGCTCCGGTCCCCGGCCTGCACCACATAGGAGAAGACCAGCGTGGAGGTGCCGCTGCCGCTTACGTAGACCGCATTACGGTCGATGAGCCCGGTTTCCAGCAGCAGGGTCGGCGTCCCGCCACTGACGACCACCGCCTGATCGAAGGTGACGATAATGCTGACGCTGTCTCCGACCTTGTAGCCGCCATCGGGGGTGGCACTGTTGACGCCGACAATGGTCGGGTTGGGCTGGCGAACGTCGATGCTGATGAAATCGGTATCGGTCCTGGCACCGCCGGAACCGCTGAGCCCCTGGTCATTGGTGGTGATCTGCAGCGAGGCCGCACCGTAATAGCCGGAGGTAGGGCTGAACGTCATGCCCGCCAGCGCGCTGTTGATGTCAGCCTGGTTACCCACGAAGGTCATGGTGGCATCGCCGGCGCCGCTGCCAACCAGGAAGCTCAGCCCCGAGAAACTGCCCAGGCTCAGCAGCCCGTTGGTCACGGTCAGGGTTACCTGCAGGGCGCCGCCACCGGCGTCCACATCGCTGATGGATATCGCATTGCTGTTGCCGACACCGAACACCAGCGTGCCGTCCTGAAGCACGCTCTGGTTGCCCGGCACCTGGTTCACCGGTGCATCGTTGACGGCGCTGACGGACAGGGTGACGGTCGTGCTGGCGGTCTGGTTGCCTCCGCTACCGCTCTGCCCGCCATCATCGATCCGCAGCGACAGCACCACGTTGCTAGTCGCGTTGGCGGCAGTGGTGTAGCGCACCATGCCGCTGGCAACGAAGGCATTGATATCGGCAAGCGTCCCGGACAGGCCAAGGGTGCCGCTGCCCGAGCCCGACACGGTGACCCCGGAGGCACTGAGGGCGCTGAGGGAACCGGCACCGGGCGGCACGCTGAACTCCACGTTGACAGTGCCGGAGCCGGCGTCGATATCGCTGAAGCTGATGCCGGTCAGCGCCTGCGAGACATCCTCGGTCACGGCGATGCTGCCCGGCGCGCTGATGTTCGGTGCATCGTTCACCGCCGTCACGCTGAGCAGCAGCGTGTCACTGGCGTTGCGTGCTGCGCCGCCGGAGTTGCCGTTGTCGTTGATGCTGGCGGTCAGGGTGACGTCGGCCGTGGCGTTGGCGGCAGTCAGGAAGGTGACCCGGGCGCTGGCAATGAAGAGGTTGATGTTATCGATCGCGCCGGTCAGCGTCATTGCGCTGGAAGTGCCGCCGATGGTGACGCCGATACCGGAGGTCGCGCTCAGGCTGCCGCTGCCGACCGAGAGCGTAACGGTGACGCTGCCGGACCCTGCGTCCACGTCCGAGAAGCTGATCCCGGTAATGGCGGTGGGCGTATCCTCGACCACCGTCAGCCCGCCCGGCACCGTGACCACAGGCGCGTCGTTGGTCGCCGTGACGGTCACCGTGCGAGTGGCCGCACTGCTGTCGGCGGCGCCGTCGTTGACCACGAAGGTGACGGTGCGAGTGCTGGTGACCGGGGTATCCGAGCTGTTGGAATAGGTGACGCTACGCAGTGCCGCCTGCCATTGCGCGGCGGTGGCTCCGGCGGCGGAAGTCAGGAACATGGTGCCGGTGGTGCTGTCGTAGCTGCCGACAATGTCGCCCATGGTGGCCGGATTGCTGGTGAAAGCGAGCGTATCCTCGACACTGCGGAAATTGCCGTCGATCTGCACCCTGGCGCTCTGCAGCAAAGGCGAGTCGGTGTCGATCACCGTGAGTCCGCTGTCGATCACCACCGGAGTCGAAGCGACGCCATCGCCTTCGACGAACGCGGCGCTGCCACCGCTGGTGGTGACCAGCGGCGCATCGTTGACCGCTGTGACGGTGATCGAGGCAGTGTCGCTGCCGATGGAGTACGGCGAGCCGCCGCCGGCGCCGGATGCATTGGCCTTGGTGCCTTGCAGGCCGGCTGTGATGTCAGTCTGGTCCCAGGCCCTGTAGGTGATGCTTGCGCTGGTGCCATTGATGCCGTCCGGCACGAAGCGCACGCGGTCGCTGCTGCGCAGCAGCAGCGCCGAATTGAAGGAAACCGCTCCGACGTTCTGCCAGCTGGCGCCGCCATTCACGCTGAATTGCCAGGTGCCGTTACCGGCGTCCAGGCCGGTGATGGCAATGCCCGTCAGCGCCCCGTTGTCGACGTCGCTGACGCCGCCGAGGAAGCTGGAGACGGCCTGGCCGACGTTGTTGACGTCGGAATCGGTCAGCCCGGTGAGCGTGGGCGCCGTCGGCGTCAGTACGGGCGCATCGTTTTCGCTGCTGACGATGATCGCCGCCTGGCCCGTTCCGCTGGAGAACGCGGTACTGCCGCCGTTGGTGCTGGTATCGCTCAGGTGGCGCACACTATTGGTGGAGGCAGTGCCGGAACTCCCGTCCCAGCCCCGGAACGACAGCGTCGCCGTCTCACCATTCTGCCCGTTGGGCACATAGCGCAACTGGGTAGTCGCCGACAGCGTGAGGGCGCTGGTGGCGCTGACACTGCCAAACTGGGTCCAGGTCGCGCCATCAGTGGAATACTGCCAGTCGCCACTACCGGTGCTGGCGATGATGGCAATGCCGCTGTTCGGGCCATCGGCGTCGGTGTAGGTCATGCCGCCCAGCAGGGTGGACACGGTGACTGCACTCGAGGTGGCGTCTTCGCTGGTGCCGGCCCATGCGTAGGGTCCGCCGGACAATGTCGGAGCGTCGTTCACGGCGGTCACCATGACCTGCGCGGTGGCCATGTTGGAAGTGGCGCCCTCGGCGTCGATCACGGTGAAGTTGACCTGGCGGGTCATGTCGGTGCCGCCGACGGTGGGGTCGTCCGAAGAAGACGAATAGGTCACCGAACGCAGCACGGCCTGCAGCGAGGCCAGCGAGCCGCTGCCGCTGATCTGCAGCACGCCGGTGCCTGCGTTGTAACTGCCCGAGAAGCCACCGGACGCAACCACTGACAGCATGTCACCCGCACGAAAATCGCTGATGCTGACCGTGGCACCCTGGAAGGTCGTGCTGTCGGCATCGGCCACCACCAGGCCACCCACCAGTACGGCGGCGCTGCCGCCCTCGGTGTAGCTGGTCGTGTTGTTGGCGGGGCTCAGCGTCGGCGCATCGTTGACCGCGGATATGGCGACGGTCACCTGGCTGTTGGTAACACTGCTGCTGTCACCATCGTTCACGCCGATGGTGATGGTCCGGGCTTGCAGGCTGGGATTGCTACTACTGTTGCTGTAGGTGAGGTTCGCCAACAACGCGGACACGGCTGCCGGATTGGCTGCCGAATTGAGCGTGATAGTCAGGTCAGTGGTACCGCTGCCGCCGCTGAAGGTGCCAATGACGATGCCGCCATAAGTCACATTGCTGCCACTGACACCAATCAGCCCTGCCCCCGCCCCCTGGTTGCGGATGGACAGCAAATCCTCGCCCGCCACGCGGTTGGTCGTGATGGAAGCGACCACCGTACCCCCGGCGAAGTCGGCCGAGTCGGCATCGGTCACCTGGGCATTGCCGCCAGCATCGAGCAGCACGGCACCCGCCTTCTCGACGAAGGTGACGGAGTCGCCGTTGAGGTTGTTCACCGTAGGCGCCACATTAGGCGGCACAGCCACACCCACCGTAATGTCATCCAGATAGACCGACACATCAGCCGCGCCGTCCTGACGGACGATGCGCACTTCATCGATGAACTGCCATGCTGTACCCGAAACCGTCACCAGCGTACCGCCCGTGCCGTAATCGCCAGCGGTGAAATTCTGCGTGGCACCGGAAACCGCAACACCGTCGCGGTAGCCCACCAGACGATAGGCGCCGGAGTCGGACAGACCGCGCTCGACCATCAGGGAGGTGAGCGCGAACTCCTCGCCCGAAGTGGCCTTGAACACTGCGGCTGCCTGGGTACCAGTGCTACCGCCCTGGTAGGTGCCGTTGAGAAAGACAGCATGGTCGTTGGAGCCATTGGCGAGACTGGAGTCCTCGACCATTTGGGTCACGTCGACGTAGCTGTCCTGGCCGGTATCCTGGGTACCCTGGGCATTGAGCAGGGTGAAGGTCCAGTTGTTGATGATCCGTGACTGCCCCGGCGTGCCGAAGCTGCGCCCGCCGTTATCGGTGACAACTCCATCGAAGTTTTCGCTGGAAGGGGCGGCCAGCAACGCGTCGTAGTCGCTCAACGCCAGAGCCGAAGCCTCTATGCCCCCGACGTGTTGCTCCAGCACCCAGTCACCACCCTGACTTGCGGCGCCGGTCATGTCATCGGAAGCAGCAACATCAGCGCCGGTCGCGCTAGCCAGCGACTGAATGAAGTCGCGGCCAGCCCCTTGGGCGCCGATACTGCAACCGTAGAGCAGGATATCGCCCTGCTCGCCCAGCGCCTGCCCGATTCGGGTCAGCGCATCTCGGTGAGAAGCCAAAGAAGACGCATCGAGCCACTCTCCGCCCAACTCGATCTTGCCAACGTCCCCATGGCTGAGAATGTGGATGCTGCCCACGTCGCTGCGCCCTTGCAGGTAGTCGGCGATCTGCTGCAGACCGTCCTTGCCGCTCTGCAACACCACCACCTCGGTACCTGGCTTCAACCCAGTGATCAACTGCTGGTAGTTCTTCACGTGAGCGTCGACGAACACCACTTCCTGGCGGTGATCCGAGGTGCCGGCGGGCACGGCGGAAAGTGCGTCCTGGCTGCCCTCGTGGGCGCTGTTGTCCTGCGCCGGGTGGGCCTGGGTGTCCTTCGCGGCGGTGTCGGCGGTCGGCTTGGCGTCAGCCGCCTCGGCCACGGTGGCGGCCACGGCGCCGTCGAACAGCATGCGCGGTTCCAGCGCCATCGCCAGGGCCGGCTTTGCCGCTGCCTTGACCGCTACTGCACGCTTCGCCTTGTTCCACCACATGACCCACCTCCACTGCTCTTGGTCGGGAGCGGGGATGCCCCGCTCCGCTGTTTGCTGCTGTTACGGTCGAAAACGAGCGATCAGTTGCGCGACGGGAAGACCCCTTCCAGCGCGATGATGAAATTGACGCCCAGGTAGGGGTTGCGCAGCGAGAAAGGCTGGCTTCCGCCGGCAATGCTGGCAGTCCCGTTCGGTACGCTGCCGCTGCAGGTGATGCTGAACGGCTGCAAGGTGGTATCCGCCGCCGTGGTGGAGTACAGCGTGCCCGGCCGCCCGCTGGCGGCGATCGGGCCGAGTACGGTGGTCGCACCCGGGGCTGCCTGGGTCGTGGTGCTAGCCGAAGCGGCCGGGATCGCGGCCTGGCCGGTGGCGGTCAGCGGCGAGCTGAAGGTCACGGTGTGCGTATGCTGCGGCATCTGGTTGAGAGTCAGCGTGGTGCTCTCGACACCCCCGACCTGGCCCAGAACGACCAGCCCGGTACCGGGGCCTTGCCCTTGGCCGACGGGGCTGCGGCCGCGCAGGTCGGGCAGGCCGAACGTAGTCTGGCCATCGCCGCCGTAGGTCGTGCCCAGCAGGGAGAACAGCGCGGTGTTCTGCGCGATCGCCATGAGTTGCCCCTGGCAGAATGCGTAGCCGCGCGGCGCGAAGTTGCCACCGAACATCTTGATCTCACCGATAAAGGGTTCCACGTATTGCCTCTCCTTGATGCCAATCGCTGGATATGACGGCCAGGCTCGCAGCCGCCGGAATGGGTCGCTACGCTGCCTTGCGAGAATGGAAGACCGCCTGGAGCACCGCACGGCGGTCAGCGCTGGGCTGCACCGGGGTCAACAGCAGCAGCCAGCCCTCCTCGCCCGGCGCAGACAAGCGGTACAGCGCCTGGGGCAGGTCCCACTGCTCGGGCAAGGCGAAAGCCGCGCTGAAGCTCTCGTACTCGGCGCTCATCGGGTTGCCGACGAGTACCTCGATCAGCTCGACATCCAGGGCCTGGTCCGGGGCGATCCACAGCTGGAAGCGCGAACCTTGCGCCTGCTGCAGGCCTTGCTGGGTGGGCATCGGGTACATGGGAATTTCCTTCACGACAGGGCTGCAGCAGGCGCGATGGCCTGCGGCAAAGCGCCGGGCAGCCGGCGCAGCTTGAGATAGACGCCGTTTTCGCCGACCACGGCGAAACCCAGGCGGGCGTACAGGCGCTGGGCCGGGTTGTAGTTCTCCACGTGCAGACCAACGCTCAGGCCCTGGGCATCGGCGCGTTCGAGCAACTGGCCGAGCACACGGGTGCCGATCCCCAGGCCGCAATGGCTGGGCAGCAGGACAAGGTCGATGATCTGCAGGTGGGTGGCGCCCCAGTGGAGGTAGACGCGGCCGACGGACTGGGCGTCCGCCTCGATCAGCAGATACTCGGCGTCGGGAAACTGCGCCTGGTAGTAGTGATGCTGGGCGTTGAACTGCTGGGTGAGAAAAGCATCGATGGCGGCCGGTTCCCAGGCTACCTGGGCCAGCTCGGCGGAACGGGTGCTCGCATAAAGGGCGCGCAGGAACGCCAGATCGGCGTCCACGGCGGGACGGAACCTCAACGCGAGTGAAGTCATGGTGCTGTGAGTCCTTTCATACGGCAGCTGGGGAAGCTACCTACACCCTTTTGTTATTGAATCGCGCACGCAATTTCCGGCAAGACTACCTGATACTGAAGGCAATTCGCCACCGGATTTCAGCGCCAACTGTCGCTCTTTTTGCAGGTTTCTTCTTGAAAACGCATTCCGTACGCATGCCCGTCTCCACCTCACGCCAGGCGCAAGGCTTCCAGGGTTTCGTAGGGCTCCCTCGCCCAACGCTCCACCGCCGCTCGCGCCGTCTCGTCCGCCTCCGCACGCTTGCGCTCGCCGTCGGGACTGAAGGGCATACCCGGCTGCTTGGCATCCGTCCCGGCCACCGCCTGCAGGCGAGGTCGGTCGGCCTCGTCCACCCGCAAGAGGGGCGCCAGCCGCTGCCAGGCCGCGCCAGGCAATTCGCTGTAGTTCACCGGCAGAGCTCCCCACTCCCGACAGAGGCTCAAGCCGCCTTGTAGTATCTCCCCAATCCGTTGCGCCATCCTGTCCATCCCGGCCAGCGACCCGGGCGGTTCAGGCGTTGACGCTCCCAACAGCCCCGGCACCATATGCATGCCGGGCTGGCGCAGGTGCGAGACGAGGATTTCCAGCGGATCGCGGTAGACGAAGAGGCTCGGCGTGGCGGGATACAACCGGTGAAGGCGGGAAGCCTGGTGCACATTCCAGGCATCGAGTTTAACCACCAGGGCCTGCTCGACCCCTCGGAGGCGCTGGCCATAAGCGTTGAGCAGGCCGCGCAAGCCTTCGCTACGGACCGAAGCCGGCAGTTCCTCGCGCAGCAGCGTATCCAGCGCCGGCGCCTCGGACAGGACGATGTTGCGCACATCGCTGGCGAGCAACTGCGCCAGCAGGGTCGAGCCGCAGCGCGAGGCATGGTGGATGAACAGGCCGGGCGCCACACCAGGGCTCGCCTCGCGCCATTGGCTCAAGGCACCCAGCGAGCTGTCCCGACGCATCGCCTGGTTGAACGGCAGGCGCAGGGCGCGCCGCACGCTGTCACTGAAGAACGGCTCGCCCAACGGCGTATCGCCGAACCAGCACCAGTCGACGCGCCAGTCGTCGCCGTCGGCGAACACCCGGATCGGCAGCCAGCCGCGCCAGTCATCGCGCTCTTCCATGACGTCCATCAGTAGCTCCGTTGATCCAGCCACGCCTGCCTTCCCCGGCGCATGGCCGCGCGGACATCATCATCCTGGAAACACAGCCCCAGGCCTGCGCCAAGGGTGACGGCGCGCTCACAGAAGTCGCGGGGATCCTGCAGGTCACGCAGCGCTGCGGCGAGGTCCGCGCGGCTCGCCACCTGGCGACGGAACTCGGCAAAGGCCAGGGTTGACCTGGCCGGCCGCGACGCTGGAGTGTCCGCCAGCCCTGTGGCGATCTGGCGACGCAACCAGTCATTGCGACGGGCATCGATCACCAGGTGTACCCGCGCCTGTTCGCCGACATTTTCCACCCGGTGCGGCCGCGCCAGGTCAAGGAACCAGCACTCCCCTGGCGCCATCGGCACCACCTGCCCTTCGAGCAGGAACTCGACGCCCGGCCCGCTGAGGATCGGCACATGCAGGCGCACGTCGCCCTCGGGATCGCCGAGATCGGGATCGCAGTGCTCACGGATGCGGCTGCCCGCCTCCAGGCGCAACAACCGTGCGCAACGGATAGGCATATCGATGGACTGCAGCAACTCCTGCCAGAGCAGGCCATGCCAGCGCGTCGCGCTGGGCGGCCGCGTGTCACTGCCCTGCCCCGCCGACAACGCATGGGGTGCTTCTTGCGGGGCCAGCAGGCTGACGCCGCTCCAGCCGCCGGTATGGTAGGCGGTATTGAAATGCGTAACCCAGGCACCGGCCGGCAGCGCCGCCACGGCGGCCTCGAGGGCCGGGGTCGCAAAGCGCAGCGGCAGGCGTGCACAGGCCGGCAGACGGGACTCAGAAACCACTTTCGCGCACTCCCAGGGCCGCCAGCCGTCGCCAGATGGTGCTGAGCGGCGACTCGCCGCGCGCCGCCAGCACCACCTCGCCGCGCACCGGCTGTACCAGCTCCATGGGCTGGTCGGCACTCAAGCGCACGGCATATTGGCCCTGCACCGGCAGAGCCCGGCCCTCGCTGTCACGCTGCACGGCAATGGCGCCCTGGCGATCAGAGGCCAGGGCCTCCAGGTCCAGGTGCGAAGTGCCGGTGGCATCCACCGACTCCAGGCGCACCGGGAGTGCCGGGCGCGCCGGATCGTCGGCGACGAAGCGCCCCTGGGCACCGGGTTCGACGCGCCATACCGCCTGTTCGGCGACATAGCCGCGCAGCCGCACGCCCGGTTCTACTACCCGGGCCAGTGCCTGGCGCGGGGACAACCAGAGGCCGGGAACCAGTTCCGGCAGCAGGTCGCGCACGACCCCGGCGTGGGGCGCGCGGATGTCCAGGCGTTCGCGTTGCGCGGCCAAGCCACGGTACTCGGCCACGGCTTCGGCCAGGCGCTGCTCCAGCACGCCGATGTCGGCGGCGGTCTCGCTGCGACCGGCCTGGCGCCGCAGCTGCAATTGCGTGATATCGATTTCCCGACGGGTGATGCGCAGCCGCGCGTCGAGGTCCGGCGACTCCAGTTCCAGCAGCAGGTCTCCGGCGGCGACACTCTGTCCGTCGCTCACCGCCACTCGCTTGAGCCGCGCCGCGACCGGAGCGTGAAGCGCCGAGGCGCGGGTGGCTTCCAGCACGGCGGGGATTTCCACACTGCCGCGCCAGGGCACCAGCAGTACCAACAGGACCAGCGCAAGACCGGCGCCGATCAGCGCCAGCCGCGCGGGCTGCGCCTGGTCACGGCGCTGCCACCACTCGCGCCATTCCCGCCAGATCGGCAGGCCGATGAACCACACCAGTTCCACCAGCATCAGGAAGATGCCCAGGACCTTGAAGAACAGGTGGTAGACCGTCAGTGCGATCCCCAGGAACAGCGCCGCACGCCACAGCCAGGAGCCATAACCCCACAGCAGCAGACGCCGGCGCATCCCGTCGGGCCAGGGCTCGGGCATCGGGTCGCCGTAGCCGAACAACGCCTCGCGCAGGCGCCAGCGGCACAGGGCGAAGGCGCGCCCCTGGAGGTTCTCGACGCCCAGCAGGTCGCTGAGCAGGAAGTAACCGTCGAAGCGCATGAAGGGGTTGAGGTTGACCAGCAAGGTGGTGACCCAGGTCGCGCTGGCCAGCATGAAGGCCGAGGTGCGCAACGGGCCGTCCGGCAGCAGCGACCAGGCCAGCAGCGCCACGCAGGCCAGCGTCAGTTCCGCCAGTACGCCCCCGGCGCCGATCAGCAGGCGCGAACGTCGGTCATTGACGCGCCAGGCATCGCTGACGTCGGTGTAGAACAGCGGCAGCATCACCATGAAGGCCACGCCCATGCTCTGCACCCGACATCCGGCGCGCTTGGCCATGAAGGCGTGACCGAACTCGTGGCACAGCTTGGCGAACAGCAGCGCGACGCCAAAGGCCAGCGCACCGCCGAAGCTGAACAGGTGCGGAAAGGTCGCCAGGAAGCGGTCCCAGTCCCGCGCCACCAGCAGCAGGCCCAGGCCGAGGGTCAAGGGCAGGCCGACTCGCAGCAGCAGCCGGCCATGGCGGGCCAGCCAGGGCCAGGCGCGATTGAGGAAGGCATCCGGCCGCCACAACGGAATCCGGAAGAACAGGTACTGGTGCAGCAGGGACTTCCACAGCCCATGGCGCTGCAGCGCGGCCTTCTGCCGGTAGCTGCCGCGCTGCTCGCCGTCGGCCGGGCTGATCAGGTCCTGCTGGCGGAGGAACATCAGCAGTTGCTGCAACTCCTCCTCGCCCAGCCGCGCCCCGCCCTCGGCATTGGCCGCCTGCAGCACGCGCTGCGGCTCACCCAGCGCCCAGTGGCGCAGCAGGCGCATCGCCGCCACGCCGAGCTTGAAGTAGCGCCCGCGCAAGGGATCGGCCAGCGTCCATTGCGGAGAACCATCCAGCGCCGGCGCGCCCGGTGACAGCTGCAGATCGGCGCGCAGCGCCGGCAGCACCATTTAGAAACCCACCGTCTGGCGCAGCGCGGCCAGGGGGCGGCGCAGCACATAAAGCAGGATCGGCGCCCGTTCGCCGTAGAGCTTGGCAGTGCCACGCAGGCCGATCCTGGGCGGCGCCGTGTCGAAACGCGCATCCAGGCGGTAGGCCAGCTGCCCGCCGGCGACCGGCTGGGCCTCATAGGCGCTACGTGCCAGGCGAGCGGCGTGGCGATTGAGCGGATCGCTGTCGAGGAACAACTGCACCTCCGCCTCCGGCGCCAGGCGAATGGCATTGGCCACCGCCAGGTCGATGCGCAGCTCGGCCTGGCGGGGATCGGCCAGCTCCATCAGGCGCTCGCCGGTCTGCACGGGTTTGCCGGTCCAGCGTTCGGCATCGGCGAAGACGGCGATGCCATCGCGCGGCGCCCGCACTTCAGCGCGGGCCAGCAGGTCGCGGGCATAGTCGCGCTCGGCGCGTTTCTGCTCCACCCGCGCGGCCAGCAGGTCGACCTTGGCGCCTGATTCGGCGTCGGAGAAAGCGCGCTGGGAATTGGCCTTGAGTTCAGCCTCGGCCACGCCCAGGGAACGTTCGGCCACGTCGGCCTGGGCCTGCAGCGTGGTGGCGTCGAAACGCACCAGCAGCTCGCCGGCCTTGACCGTCTGGTTGGGCTTGACCAGCACCTGCTGGATCACGCCGTCCAGCGGCGCGGAGATCACCTGGCCATCCAGGGGAACCACCTCGGCGGGCGCCAGCACCGACTGGCGCACCGGCAGCAGCAACAGCACCAGCAGCGCGGCACCGATGGCCAGCAGACGCCGCCGTGGCCAGCGCAGGCGCCAGGGCTTGCGCGGCTGCAGGGCCTGCCAGGCGTGGGCATAGGCATCGCCCAGTTGCACCAGCAAGGCCAGTTCGGCGTCGTTCCAGGGCTGTTCGCGCGCCAGCCAGAGGCCGCCGAACGGCGCACCCTGACGGTCCGCCAGCGGCAGCCAGAACACTTCGCCAACGGACAGCGCCTGCCAGTCGGCCTGCTGCTGCGCCCCCAGGGTCTGGAAATCCACCCGCTGGGGCTTGGCCAGGGCTTGCTGCTTCTGCAACTGAGCGCAGGCCTGCTCGACAAACGCCACGAAGGGTGCGTTGGGCTCGACGACACTGATCCCCGTGAGTGCCTGCACCTTGCCGGCGATCAGCAGCGCGGCATGACGATAGCCGAACAGCGCCTGGCCATCGTTGACCAGGTGATAGGCCAACTGCTCGACCGTCTGCGCCGCGCGAGCCTGGCGTTCGAGTGCAAGAAATTGCGCAAAAACCCGCTCGGCCAGACCGACCTGCGGCGCGTTCATGGCGTCTCCGCGAAGCGCGCGGTGCCACTCATGCCTGCCAGCAGGCCCTTGGCGTCGACCGGCAGCGAAGCGATCAGCGGCAGCATCTGGCTGCCCTCGTCGATCCGTGCGCCCAGGCGTTTGACTTCCACCTGCAGCGGCTGGCCGGTTTCATCGGGCACGAAGGTGAAGGACTGCCCCACCTTCAGCCGGGACACCCAGCGCGAAGGCACCAGCAGGCGGATTTCCAGGCTGCGGTTGTCAACGATTTCCAGCAATGGCGCGCCACCAGAAACGCTCTCGAAGGGTTGCGCCTTGCGCTGCACGATCTCGCCATCGTAGGGCGCGGTCAGCGCACAACGGCGCACCTGCACCTGGTAGACCTGCGCCTGGGCCTGGGCCTCGGAAAGCTTGGCCTCGGCCAGTGCGACCTCGAAGCGCCCCACGGAATTGAGCGCGGCCAGCTGGCGGTTGTGCCCCAGTTGCTCGTTGGCCGCCCGAGTGGCGGCTTGTGCGGCGTTCAGTTGAGCCTGGTAGGCGGCACAGTCGAAACGCACCAGCACATCGCCCTTGCGGAAGGATTGCCCTTCGGCGAATGGCATTTCCACAATGCGCCCGGCCAACTCACTGGACAGCATCGCCTGGTCGCGCGCCCGCAGAATGCCGCGGACATCGCCGGCACCACTGGATGCAGGCGGGCTCGACAACAGCAAGTCGTCCTGGCCAGGCTCCACCGCCTGGGCGGCCCCCGACACACACAACGACAAACCCAAACCCAGCCAAATCCCTTTATGCATAGCGGTCTCCCCCGGAAGATCGCGGGAGTCTACGGCACTCCGCAAGCGCCGGATATTGGCCGCAGCAGAAATCCTCCGTACGCTTGACGGCCAGGCTGCACCGGCGAGAAACCAGCGGCGAGTCGCAGACGCTCTAGATTGGACCTTGAGCAGTTTTCGTGGTCATCACGAAGGGGGAGGAAGCCATGCCGGATCGGACCTTGCTACACCAGGAAGGCTATGCGTTGCTGCGCCAGGCGATCCCGGCCGCGCTGCTGCAGGAGCTGCGTGCAGCTTTCGACGCCAACGTCCTCCCCTCGGATCAATGGCCAGTGCCACGCGGGATGGACTGGCGCCACGCGCAGATGGATCTGGAGCCCGCCGTGCAGACTGTGTGCCGTCTGCCGCAACTGCTGTCGGCAGCGGGCACGCTGATCGGCGAGCGCTTCTTCATCGCCCAGGCCGAAGGGCGCGAACCGATGCCCGGCGGTGGCCATCAGCAACTGCACCGAGATCTGTCGGACCTTCGTCCGGGCGACATGGTCAGCGCCCTCGCCTTCCTCGATGACTTCTCATCAGACAATGGGGCCACTCGCGTCGTCCCCGGAAGCCATCGGCCCACCCCTGGCGAGCCGCCCTTCGACCCCCTCGACGAGTCCCCTACCCTGCAACTGAACGGCCAGGCCGGCGATATCCTGGTGTTCGACGTCGATCTGGTGCACGCCGGTAGCCTGAACATCAACGGCGCACGCCGCCGCACGATCCTGATCAGCTACCGAGCCGAGCCACTCTACGCAGCGCATCTGCAAACGCTGGCGCTACGTAACGTGCGGATGAGCACGGATGAACGTTTCGACCCACCGGACGCCGAACTTTTCGCGACGGGATGACGCTTACACAGCGATTGATTCCGTTGCTACGACTGGAGACCCACCCGCGCGTGACCAGGGGCAAGCATCCAGGCATTCAAACCCGTCCGATCCTCATGTTGATAGGCCAGCTGACCAGATGCCTTGTGGCAGGGTCGCCCCAGTGCCCGGCCATGTCGGCGGCGAAGTCGTGCAGCAGGTCTTCGCGCCCGGCCTCGCGGGCGCTGCGCACCGCCGACCAGGTGGAGACGTAGCCGAGGAATTCCTCGAGGTTCCACTCCAGGCGGATGGCGATATCCGGCCCCGGAAACTCGGCGAAGGGGAAATCGAGGGTGGCGTAGCCGCTGTCCACCAGCTTGCGCTCAGCCGGCCAGTAGGGGCCGATCTCCTGCCAGTAGAACTGCTCGAAGCGCTCGCCCAGCGCGCCATCCAGGCGCAGCACGCCATAGCTGATCAGCGCCAGGATCGCGCTGGGCGCGGCAACCCGGTGCACCTCGGCGTAGAACCTCGGCAGGTCGAACCAGTGCGCGGCCTGCGCGGCAGTGATCAGGCTGGCGCTGCGGTCGAGCAGCGGGAGGCCTTCTGCTGGCGCGCAGGCGTAGTTGACGTTTTGTTGCGGTGCCGTGTGGGCGATCTGGTCCGCGCTGGGATCGAAGCCGACCACCGCATCGAAGTGCTCGGCCAGTAGCCGGGTCAGTTGGCCGTTACCACAGCCGACGTCGACAGCCAGCAATCGGTCGGGAGCCAACGAAGCGAGGTAGGAGGCGAGCTCCGTCGGGTACTCGGGGCGAAAACGTGCATACGCCTGGCCACCCTGGTCGAACCAGTTGCGCAGGTTGCTGGATGGATAGCTCATGGCCGGCGGTTCCTATCCTGAAGACGTGCTTTACGCGAATGTAATGCGCAAGCCGGCTCAAAGGCCAGAGCCATGCAGGCAGGCCGGCCAGGGTTGTGCCCTGACCGGCCCGCTGCGTGGTCAGACCTGAGCCATGCCGCCATCGACGAACAGTTCGACGCCGTTGATGAAGCTGGCCGAGTCCGACGCCAGGAAGACCACCGCCTTGCCGATCTCCCGCGGCTCGCCCAGGCGGCCCAGCGGCACCTGGCTGGCCAGAGCGTCGAACAGGCCCTGGCGTGCTTCCTCGGGCACCAGGTCGCCTAGGCCGGGCGTGCGCACCGGGCCGGGGCTGACGACATTGACGCGGATGCCACGGTCTTTCAGGTCCAGCGCCCAGGAGCGGGCGAAGTTGCGCACGGCAGCCTTGCTCGCGCTGTAGACGCTGAAGTTGGCAGTGCCCTGGATCGAGGTGGTGGACGAGGTCAGGATCACCGACGCGCCCTCGCTCAGCAGTGGCAGTGCCTTCTGCACAGTGAACAGCACGCCGCGCACGTTGGTGCCGAAGATACGGTCGAAGTGTTCTTCGGTGATCGCGCCCAACGGCAGCATGTCGCCGCCACCGGCGTTGGCGAAGAGGATGTCCAGGCGACCGGCGGTCTTCGCGATCTGCGCATACACCGCATCGAGATCGGCGAGCACCGAGGCGTCGGCGCGGATGGCCGTGGCGGCCGGGCCGATGGCTTCCACGGCGGCATCCAGTTCGGCCTGGCGGCGGCCGGTGATGAACACTCGGGCGCCTTGGGCGGCGAGTTCCTGTGCGGCGCCGAGGCCGATGCCGGTGCTGCCGCCGGTGACCAGTGCAACTTTACCAGTGAGGGACCTGTTCATGATGAGCTCCTGAGCTTTCCGAGTTGAGGGTTCTGCCTCCTGGCCGGCATCTGGCGCGGCTTTGCGGTGAGGCATGGCGCTACTCTAGGGCCCGCCGATTAGCTGAAAAAGCGCATACAATGGAATGACTATCCATGTTCATGGATAATCAGGCGATCCCGTCAAAGGAGTTCCCATGGATCAGCTCCAGGCCATCCGCGCCTTCGCTCGCGTGGTGGAAGCGGGCAACTTCACCCGCGCCGCCGACTCGCTGGACATGCCCAACGCTACCCTGAGCAAGCTGGTGCAGGAGCTGGAGGCGCACCTGGGCGTGCGCCTGCTGCAGCGCACCACGCGGCGCGTCACGGTGACGCCGGAAGGCCAGGACTATTACGCCAAGGCCAGCCGGGTGCTGCGTGACCTGGAAGACATCGATTCATCCTTCAACATCGCCCGCAGCAAGCCGCGCGGCCACCTGCGCATCGACGTGGGCGGCTCGACCGCACGGGACGTACTGTTGCCTCTGCTGCCCGACTTCCTCGCGCGCTATCCGGATATCCGCATCGACCTGGGCGTGTCCGATCGCTCGGTGGACCTGATCGGCGACAACGTCGACTGTGTGATTCGCGGCGGTGCACTGGACGCCTCGTCGCTGGTGGCCCGTGGCATCGGCCACGCGACCATGGTCACCTGCGCCTCTTCGGAGTACCTGCGCCACAACGGTATCCCCGCCTACCCGGAGGAGTTGCGCAACGGCCACCGGCTGGTCAGCTACCTGTCGCCGCAGAATGGCCGGGCGGTACCCTTCCGCTTCGAGCGCGACGGTGAGCGCAGCGAGCTGAAGATCGAGCACCGCATCGGCGTCAACGAGAGCAACGCGCACCTGGCCGCCTGCGTGGCCGGCCTGGGCATCATCCAGACGTTCTCCTACGCCGCCGGCGCCGCCCTGCGCGAGGGTTCACTGGTGGAGATTCTTGCGGACTGGCGTCCGGCGCCCTACCCCTTCCACGTCGTCTATCCGCACAACCGCTACGTGACGCACCGCCTGCGGGTGTTCATCGACTGGCTGGTGGAGTGTTTCCCGAGCAAGGTTGCCGGGTAAGCACTCAGGGCTGCTTGTCGGCCAGCGCTTCGAGCAGATCGGCCGATGGCACGAAGAACAGGCTACCGGTTACCGCCTTGCTGTAGTCCAGCAGGCGGTCGTAGTTGCCGGCCGGGCGGCCGACGAACATGTTCTCCAGCATTTCCTCCACCGGTGCCGGCGAGCGCGCGTAACCGATGAAGTAGGTGCCGAATTCCCCCGCGCCGGGCCTGCCGAATGGCATGTTATCGCGCAGGATCTTCACCTCCTGGCCGTCCTTCTCCAGGGTGGTCAGCGAACTGTGCGAGCAGCTCGGCTTCACGTCGTCGCCCAATTCGATATCGGCCAGCTTGGTGCGCCCGATGATGCGTTCCTGGGCCTCGGTGGAGAGCTGGTTCCAGCCGGCCATGTCGTGCAGGTATTTCTGCACCAGCACGTAGCTGCCTCCGGCGAATTCCGCGTCCTCGTCGCCGATCAGGGTGAAGTGCGGCACCTCGCGGCCTTCCGGATTCTCGGTACCGTCGACGAAGCCGATGATGCTGCGCATGTCGAAGTAGCGGAAACCCTGCACCTCATCGACCACCGTGACCGCATCGCCCAGGCGCGCGACCAGTTGCGATGCCAGTTCGAAGCAGAGGTCCATCTGCTCGGCGCGGATGTGCAGCAGCAGGTCCCCCGGCGTGGAAACCGCGACCCGCTCGCCGCTGCCGATCTCGCGGAAGGCATGCAGGGAAGCCGGGCGCGGAGCGCCGAATAGCGCATCCCATGCAGCCGAACCGAAGCCCACCACACAGGACAGGTTGCCCGTCGGTACGCGCTTGCCGACCGAGCGCACCAGCGCGGCGACGTCTTCGCAAAGCGCGCGCACCGGGCTCCAGTCCTTGCCCGGTGCCAGGGTGGCGACGAGGAAGATCGCGCTGCGGGTGACCGGGCTGTCGACCGACTGGGGGACCGGGGATTCGTTGAGCATGGTTTCCATTCGCTGCCATCGAGATTGGGGGATGAGGTTATCAAAGCAGGTCGCCGACAGCCGTGACAACGCTGGCGGCGAAAAAAGGGCAGGATCAGACCAGCCCTTCGGGAAGCGGAGGCCGCGTCGCGGATCTAGCGCATCGCCGCCAGCTTGATGCCGAAACCGAGCAGGCAGGCACCGGCCAGGCGATCCAGCAGATTGGCCACGCGCGGATTGGCGCGCATGCGCTCGGCCAGCTTGTGGGTCAGCAGCACGGCTACCAGCCCATAGAGGAAGGTGACCACCGCCACGGTCGCTGCCATGAAGGCGAAGGTCACCAGCCCCTGGTGCTTCACCGGGTCGATGAACAGCGGCAGGAAGGCCATGTAGAACACGATGGCCTTGGGGTTGAGCAAGGTGATCAGCATGGTCTGGCGCAGGTAGTGGCCGCTGTCCATGCGACTCTGCCGCGGTGCGCCACCGGGCTTGCTCAGCAGCATGCGCAGGCCCAGCCACGCCAGGTAGGCCGCCCCCAGCCACTGCACCGCGTGGAAGGCCGTTGGGTAGGTGGCGAGCAGCGTCGCCACACCCGCCACCGCCATCCACAGCAATACCTGGTCGCCCAGGATCACCCCGCAGGTGGCGGCCAGCCCGGCACGAATACCGCCCTTGCCCGTCGCGGTAATCAGCGCGAAGTTGCCGGGGCCGGGGATGGCCAGGAGCACCACGAAGGCAATCAGGAAGGCGCCGTAATCGGTCACGCCGAACATGGGGGATCTCCTCTGGGCAGGACGAGGCAGTCAGAACGACGGGAGTCTATCACCCATGACTGTCCGAGGTGCGGCCCTTCGTGGCCTCACCCGGCGGGTCCATCGTCGGGGCGAGCCCAGGGTCGGATAAGCCCGCAGGCCACCCGCAGGAAAGGGAGCCATGAAAGCGCCCTTCCTCAACGGGCTCGTCGCGTCGGTCAGAAGTTGTAGCTCACTGCCGCGGTGACGTTGCGCGAAGCGCCGTAGAACCCCGAACCGCCGCTGTAGAGGCTCATGAGGTACTTGCGGTTGGTGACGTTATTGAGGTTCAGCGAGGTGCTCCAATGCTTGTCGATGTCGTAGCTGGCCATCAGGTCCACCAGGGCGTAGGCGTTCTGGCGGATACGGCTGTCATCGTCGAGCTGGATCGCACTCTGCCAGCTCACGCGGGTGCCGACCTTGGCCTGGGGCAGGCCCGGCAGCTGGTAGGTCAGGCTGCTGCGCACGCTGTGGGTGGGCACGTACTGGCGCGCCTCGTGGCCGTCCGGGTCCTCGATGTGCACGTAGGTATAGCCACCCTGCAATTGCAGGCCCGGCGCCAACTGGCCGCTGGCTTCCAGTTCGACGCCACGGCTCTTGAAGTCTTCGCCTTCATAGATGTACTGGCTGCCGAGCATGTCGCCAGTGGCTTCGGCGACGTTTTCCTGCTCGGTCTTGAACAATGCGGCGGAGACGCTCAGTTGGTCATCCAGCAGGCTGCCCTTGATGCCGGTTTCGTAGCTGTGGCCTTCCAGCGGGTCGAGCACCTTTCCTTGCGCGTCGATCACGTACTGCGGGTTGAAGATCTTGGTGTAGCTGGCGTACAGCGAGTACTGGTCGTTGAGGTCGTAGACCACGCCGGTGTAGGGCGTCACCTTGCCGTGGATGCGCACGTCACGTGCCGAGCCATAGTCGCTGCCATCACTGTCGACACTGAGCATGCGCGCGCCAACGATCCAGTGCAGCCGATCGGTGAAGTTGAAGCGGGTACCGGCATAGACACTCTTCTGGCGGTCGGTGAAGTCGGCAAACTCGTTGCTGTCGTTGGTGTAGGTCAGGCTCGGCTTGGGCACGTGGCCGCCGAGGGTCTCCTCAAGGTCGGCGGGCATCATCTCGTCCTCGCTGTTGTACCAGCCGCGGTCGTGGTGGCGCGAGCGGCCGTAGTCCACCCCCAGCGTCAGGTCGTGCTGGCGACCGCCCAGGCTGAACGGGCCGCTGACCTGCGCCTCGCCCAGCAACTGCTTCTCGCTGGAATGGCTGTGGCTGGGGTCGGCCATCCACGGGGTGTCTTCGTCGTAAGCCATCAGGTAGTACATGTTGGCCTGCTGGTTCTGCTCCACGGCGGTGACGTTGAGCTTGCCCTTCCAGCCATCGCCAAAATCGTGGGTCAGTTCGGCGAAGGCGCGTTGGGTATGCACGTCCCAGTAGCTCCAGTCCTGGCCGATGTTCGAGCCACGACGGCTGTAGTGGATCGGTTCGCCGTTGTAATCGGTCAGCGGCAGGCCGCCCCAGCTGCTGCCGTTGGAGTTGCTCTTGTTGTCGGAGAAGCCGACGGTCAGGGTATCCGCGTCGGTCAGGTCGAAAGCGAGCATGCCACTGAGTACGTTCTGCTCATGGGAGTAGCGGTCCAGGTAAGAGTCGCCCACTTCGTTCGCGTAGATGAAACGCCCGCGCACGTTGCCGCTATCGGTCAGCGGGCCGGAAACGTCGAGGTCGACCCGGCGCGTATCCCACGAGCCGGCCGAGACCTCACCTGGGCGTAGGGCTGGTAGGTCGGACGCTTGCGGATGAAGTTGACCGTGGCGGAAGGGTTGCCGGTGCCGCTCATCAGGCCGTTGGCGCCGTGGAGGATGTCGACCTGCTCGTACTCGGCCATGTCCAGGTCGCCGCTGAGCAGGCCGGCGCTGAACGGCGAGCCGATGCCGTCGTACTCGAAGTTGTTGATGTCGAAGCCGCGCGAGGTGAAGTTGGTGCGGTCGGTCTCGTACTGCTCGACAGTCACTGACGGCGCGCTGCGCAAGGCATCCTTCACGCTGTTGAGGTTGAAGTCGTCGAGCTGCTCACGGGACAGGGTCGTGACCCCTTGCGGCGTCTCGCGCGGGGTCAGGCCCAGGCGCGTGGTGCTGGTATCGGCCAGCTGCTGATAGCCGGTGGGCGAGCCGGCGCTGCCGGCATCGGCCTGGATGACGGTCTCAGGCATCGCCAGGGTATCGCGGTGCTTGCCCATGACGGTGTCAGCTGGCAGTTCCAGCGCTCCAGTACTGATGTCCTGCAGCGCGTAAATGCCCTCTCCGCGCTCCACCAGTTGGTAACCGGTGCCTTGCAGCAGCCGGGCGAAGCCCTGCTCGACGGTGAAGCGGCCCTTGATCCCGGCGCTGTTGCGGCCGGCCAGCCTGGCCGGGTCGAACACCACCTGCACGCCGGCACTGGCGGCGAAACGGGACAGCACGTCGCTCAGTGCTCCCGCGCCAATGGCGTAATCGCGCGCAGCTTCTGCGGCATTCACCTGCACGGGCACCAGCGGCAGCACGGCCAGGCCGGCACAGGCCAGCGGTACCGAGCGGATCGCCGCCGCGAGAATCAGAAGAGGAAAACGACGATTGCCCGATTGCGCTCGGTAGTTCGATGCCATGCTCATTGCCATCCTTCAGGCCGCGCGATGCGCGGGTAGCTCACCCCTCCCAACGAGGCGTGTTCTCCCCTTTCCCGGACGAGAAGGAAAAAGTGCTCAGCGTGCGGGAAAATAATTTTCAGAGGGCCGCAACGCTCACCCAGTAGCGACTCACGCGGGACACCCGAACCGGCAGCGTGCGCTCCAGAGCAGTCAGCGCCAGGTCGGTATCGACCAGAGACAGCGCCCCGGAGACTCGCAGATCGGCCACCTGCGGATCGCAACGCAACACGCCATGGCGATAGCGCGACAGCTCCGTCAGTACGTCGACCAGGCGTAGATCGCGCGCCACCAGCATGCCCTGCTCCCAGAGCGCGGCACTGTCGTCCACCGCTGCAATGCGGCGCATCCCGTGGCTGTCGAACCAGGCCTGCTGGCCGGCCTCCAGAATCACCCGAGCACCGGACTGCGGACGGATTTCCACCCGCTGTTCGAACACCGCCACCTGGCACTGCTCCCCCAGTTGGCGGACGCTGAATCGGGTGCCCAGCGCCTCCACCCGGCCCTGAGCGACATCGACGAAAAACGGCCGACGCGGCGCCATCGAGTCGGCATGGGTAGTGATCAGCACCTCGCCGTTGCGAAGGTGCAGGCGGCGTTCATTCGGATCGAAACGGATATCTAGCGCGGAAGCGGTATTCAGCACCACACGGCTGCCGTCGCCCAGCGTCAGGGATTTACGCCCCCCCGTACCGGTGGAAGCATCGGCCATCCAGCCATCCCACGGTGCATGGCGCGCGGCCAGCCAGCCTGCCGGCCCAGCTACCAGCAAGGTGCCGAGCAAACGCACGGCGCGACGACGACTCATGCCCTTGAGGCCATCCAGCTGCCGCAGCGCCTGGCGCCCTACTTCGCCGGGCACCGCGTCGAAGGTACCGAACACCTGCTCGGCGCGGGACCAGGCCGCCCGGTGCGCCTCGCTCTGCCCGCGCCAGCGTTCGAAGGCTAGCCATTGGGCATCGCCGGCGGCTTCGAAGTGCAAGGTCACCACCCAGTCGGCGGCTTCCTCGAGCAGCTCCTCCGAGAGCTTCACCCTTCGCACGCCAGCATGCAGGCGACCAGCGCCTTCTGGATGTGCCGGCGCACGGTGATCAGCGCCATGCCGGTGCGCTCGGCTATATCCTTGAGCGTCAGCTCGTGGAACTGCGCCAGGAGGAACACCTCGCGTGTCTGTGCCGGCAGGCCATCGAGCATGGCATCGATACGCATCAGGGCATCGATAATCAGCCAGTGGGTCTCCGGCGACGGCACCAACGCTTCGGGCAGATGGGCGATGGCTTCGCGGTAGGCCCGCTCGACGTCCTGGCGACGCCAGAGGTCGATCACCAGGCCCTTGGCGACCTGCACCAGGTAACGCCGCGAGTCGTCCGGCTTAGGCGCCCGGCCGCTGGTGAGGATGCGCAAGTAGGTATCGTGGGCGATGTCCGCCGCATCCGGCGCGTTACCCAGACGCTGGCGCAACCAGCCGAACAGCCAGCCGTGATGGTCGCTGTACAGCTGCTGGAGGGCGACAGCCGGGGCGCGGAGAGGCAGGGCGGCAGAAGTCATGGGTGAATTTCCTTGGCACGAATGCCGGAAAATTGAAAATGAGAAAGCGTCTCATTTTATTTCAACCCATCAAGAAATCACAGTCCGCCACGGGTATCAGGTCAGACACATTCCCTCAGCCCAGCTTGCCAGCGGGAGCGCCCCGCCTTCGACCGACCAGCCGGGCACGCCCCACAGCTCCCGAAACAAGACCTTGAGTAAAACCCGGCAGGGGCGCAAAGGCTCCGGCCGGGCACTTGTCACCGCGTCACCGCCTTCAGAAGCCCGGACTGTAGCGCACGGTCAACATCAGGTTGCGCGGGTCGCCAAAACTGTTGGCCCCCCAACTGTTGCTGATGTTCTCGTAGTAGCGCTTGTCGAAGACGTTGTTCAGATTGGCCTGCAGCTGCCACTCCGTGGCCGGCTGGTACGCCAGCATGAGGTCGCTGACACTGTAGCCACCCTGCTTCACGCCGAAACTGGTGTAGGCGCTGCTCTGGGTGCGGAAGCCGCCGCCGACCGTCCAGCGCTCCAGTTCGCCGGGCAGTCGATAAGTGGTGAAGACCTTGAACAGGTTGTAGGGCGTGTCGCTGTCAAAGCGCTCGCCCTTCTCTGCCGAGTCGCTGGACTTGGTGTACTCGGCTCCGGCGTAGGTGTAGCCGGCGGACATCTGCCAGCCCGGCGCCAGTTCACCGCCCACTTCCAGCTCGACGCCCCGGGTACGTACTTCGCCGCTGGCCTCGTAGCAGGCGCTGACTCCCGGCGCGCATTGTGCGGACGGCAGCGACTTGGCGAGGTTCTCCTGCACCAGCTGGAACAGCGCTGCGCTGGCATTGAGCGCCCCGCCGAAATACTCGCCCTTGATACCGGTTTCATAGTTGGTGCCGGTCACCGGCTCCAGCAGGCTGCCGCTCGCGCTCTGGGCGGCCTGGGGTTTGAAGATGCGGGTCCAGCTGGCGTAGACCGAATAGGTGTCGTCCAGGTCGTAGATGACCCCGGCATAGGGGGTGTACTCGCGAGTCGCCTTGTAGTCATCACCGAAGCTGTATTCGCCCGAATGGGTGAGCTGTTCGTACTCGTACCAGTCCAGGCGCGAGCCGAGGATCAGGTGCAGGTCATCGCGCAGGTTGAAGCGAGCCGTGGCGTAGGTGCTCGACTGCTGCTCGTGGCCATCGCGCGACCAGTTGTTGTCGATGGCCGGCTTGGGATAGGCCTTGGGGTCGAAGTGCTGCGGATCGACGATCACGTCCGAGTCAATGCCCGGGCCACCAGGACCATCATCGGTCTCGTCACGTCGCCAACTGGCGCCGACCACCAGTTCGTGGGTCGCGCCGAACAGGCTGAAAGGGCCGCTGGCATAGGTATCGACACTCTTCTGGGTGTGCTGGTAGGTGTAGCGGCCGATGTTCAGGTGGTAGGCGTCGTTCTCGTCGGTGTAGAGGCTGCCGCCGAGCATGTCCATGTCGCCGCGCAGCCAGGTCGCGTTGAGGCGCAGCTTCCAGTCATTGTCGAAACGATGCTCGACTTCGGCGAAAGCACTGCGGTTTTCCTTGTCCCAGTAGGTCCAGTCCGGCGCCGTGCGCGCGGAGCGGGAGAAGTCGAAGAAGCTGCCATCGGGTCGCGTGGGCAGACCATTCCAGTCGGCACCGGGATTGTCCTCGCGGTTGTACCAGGCCCCCAGCGTGAGGGTCGTGGCCTCGTTCAGGTCGTATTCGCCAATCCCGTAGAACAACTGGCGCTGGTTGCCATAGGCGTCGACGAAGCTGTTGCGATCCTGGTAGGCGCCGACGAACCGACCGCGCAAGTCGCCGCTGTCACTCAGCTTGCCGCTGACATCGACCTCGCCCCGGTAATCGTCCCAGCGTCCGACGCTGCCGGTGAGGGTCAGTTGCGGCGCCAAGGTCGGGCGCTTGCGCACCAGGTTGAGGGTGCCCGACGGGTTGCCCGCACCGACCATCAGGCCGGATGCGCCGCGCACCACTTCCACGTGGTCATACATGGCCAGCGTCGAAGTGCCGAGGGTGTCGCTGTCATACGCCACCGGCAGGCCGTCGATCATGATGCTGTCGATGGCCGCGCCACGGGAATAGAACTCCGGACGCTCGCCCCCGGTCTTGCGCAGGGTCAGGCCCGGCGTATAGGTGGCGATGTCTTCCAGCTTCTGCAGGTTCTGGTCGTCCATGCGTTGGCGACTGACCACGGTGACCGACTGCGGTGTTTCCCGCAGCGAAGTGGCCAGCTTGGTGCCCACGCTCATGTTTCCGGTGGTGTAGGAGCCGCTGTGCTCGGTGACTTCGCCCAACGCCCTCCCCAGCACCTGGGTCGAATCCATCTCCAGCACCGCATCCGACTGAGGCGCGGCCACCAGGAAGCTGCCATCGGCGGTCTGTTCCAGTCGCAGCCGGGTTCCCCGCAGCAATTGCCGCAGGGCCTGCTGCACACTCAGCTCGCCATCGAGCGCCGGTGCCTGCAGCCCGGCGGCGGCATCGGTGGCAAACAGGATGCGAGTGCCGGTCTGCCGCGCCAGCTCGTTGAGCGCCCTGTCCAGTGGTTGCGCCGGCAGCGAAAGCGCGTGGCGCACTTCCTGCGCGTGCAGGGTGGAGGCCAGCAACAGGCCGCCGGCCAGTAGCGAAAGGCGCGCGAAACCGCAGCGGCGCGAGGGTACTTTAGTGTCCATTCAACTCCCCAGTGACACGATCAAATGACGTTCACAGGGATAGGCGGATGGCGAACCTGAATAGGTGACGTCGCGTCGCAACTTTTTTTCCGATCAGCGCGCACTGACCTCGACGCTGCCGTCCGGCTGTCGACTCACCCTCACTGGCAGGATCGACGGCAGCAGATCGATCAGCGATTCCACCGCCCGGCTGTCGAACTCGCCCGACACACGCAGGCCGGCCACCCGTGGATCGCCCAGGCGGATCGGTGCCGCGCGGTAACGCTGGATATCCGCCAGCACATCCTGCAAGGGCGTGCCGTCGAAACTGAGCTTGCCGTGCTGCCAGGCGATGGCACGCGCCGCGTCTGCCGTCTGCACCTGCCCCAGGCTCGAACGGGTGGCATTGATCTGCTGCCCCACCTCCAGACGCTGCTCCGGTGAACTCGAGCTGGATACTGCGACGGTGCCTTCGAGTACCGTCACCGAGACACCGCGCCGGTCGCTGCGCACGTTGAAGGCCGTACCGATATCCCGGACGGAAACGCCCTGGCTGCGCACGGTGAATGGCTTCGGCCCATGTGCCACGGTGAAGGTCGCCTCCCCTTCCACCAGCTCGATCTGCCGGCTACGCAAGCGACTCTCGACGTGCAGGGTGGTGGCGCTGTTGAGCACGACCCGGCTGCCGTCTGCCAACCGCAGGCTCTCGCTCTGCCCGACCGACGTGCGCAACTCTTCGCTGCGCCAGGCCGGGTCGGCGAACCACAGCCCCACACCCAGCGCCAGCACGGAAAGACTCCCCGACACAGCCTGCTTGCGCCGACGTTGCCGCGCACTGAAGGCCTTGGCTTCGGCGAGTAGCTCACTGCGCGAAGGCACGCGCGCCTTGAGCGCCTGCTCGAAGGGCTCCAGCGGATCGCTGGCCTGGGGATTGTGCGGCGGCTCCTTGCGCATCATCGACCCGCCAGCGCTCGCCGCGCCGGCTCCCAATCGCGGGCGATCGCAGCCATGGCGCGGGAAAGATGCTTGCCGACCATGTTCAGGGTGATGCCCAGTTCGCGGGCAATGTCCTGGCGGGGCATGTCATGGATGCGATGCAGCAGGAAGATCTGGCGCGCTCGCGCGGGCAGCGCCTCGATGATCGCGACCAACGCTTCCAACTGCTGCTCGAAGTCCAGCGCGCAGGCGCCATCCACCTCATGCACGTGCCAATCGGGCACCTCGGCGGACAACTCGAAATACGCGTTGCGGGTATGGTCCGCCCGGCTGCGATCGATGGCCTTGTTGAAAGAGGCGCGGCGCAGGAACGCCAGCGGCAACTTGATGGGCTCCTTTGGCGGTTTCTCCATCACCTGGACGCAGACGTCATGCACCACGTCGCGCGCGAACTGGCTGCCCTGAAAACGGCGGCGAATGTACTCGACGAGATCGTCGTAGTGCAGCGCCAGCGCGCCAATCAGCTCCGCGCCTGGAGGTACCCGGGTCATTGCATCCATTGCCACTAAATGAGATTGAGTCGCATTATATACAGCTCATCTCAAATGGCTAGCAGTGGCTGGCTGGAGCGCATGGGGCCAAATCCCCACGCTCGGACGCGACCTCAAGAGACAGCGTTTAGCGGACGCTCCAGCCCAGTGAGCTTGTCAGAATATATGGAAATACGTATATTCGATTTTCCATATGTAATGGTCACCCCATGATTACTCCACCCGAAGTCTTCAAGAGCCTGGCCGACGAGACTCGCGCTCGCGCCACCCTGCTCATCGCCAACCTCGGCGAGCTCTGTGTCTGCGAGCTGATGTGCGCCCTGGACGACAGCCAACCGAAGATCAGCCGCCACCTGGCACAACTGCGCGGCAGCGGCCTGCTGCTCGATCGCCGCCAGGGCCAGTGGGTGTATTACCGCCTCAATCCCGAACTGCCTGCCTGGGTACACGAGATGCTGCAGGTTACCCTGCTGGCCAACGCGCAATGGTTGGCCGACAACACCCTCCGCCTGCAGAACATGGACGGCCGCCCCGTCCGTGACGCCGCCTGCTGCTGATCCTTTCCTAGCGAGTATCCAATGCTGGTCGCCGTTGCTGTCTTCGTCTTCACCCTCGCTCTGGTCATCTGGCAACCCAAGGGCCTTGGCGTCGGCTGGAGCGCGGCCCTGGGGGCAATCATCGCCCTGGCTGCCGGGGCGGTTTCCCTGCACGACATCCCGACCGTGTGGGCCATCGTCTGGAATGCCACCGCCACCTTCATCGCCGTCATCATCATCAGCCTGCTGCTGGATGAGGCCGGCTTCTTCGAGTGGGCGGCGCTGCATGTGGCGCGCTGGGCAAACGGCAGCGGTTATCGCCTGTTCGCCTTCTGCGTGCTGCTCGGGGCGGCCGTCTCGGCGCTCTTCGCCAACGATGGGGCTGCACTGATCCTTACCCCCATCGTCATGTCGATGCTCCTCGCCCTGCGCTTTTCACCCGCGGCGACCCTGGCCTTCGTCATGGCCGCCGGCTTCATCGCCGACACCGCCAGCCTGCCACTGGTGGTCTCCAACCTGGTGAACATCGTCTCGGCCGACTACTTCGACCTGGGCTTCGCCGAATACGCCTCGGTGATGGTGCCAGTGAACCTCGCCAGCGTTGCCGCGACGCTGCTGGTTCTGTTCCTGTTCTTCCGCCGCGATATTCCGAAGCAGTACGCGCTCGATGCACTGAAGGAGCCGAAGGCCGCCATTCACGATCGCGCCACCTTCGTGGTCGGCTGGTGGACGCTGCTGGTGCTGCTGATCGGGCTGTTCGCCGTGGAGCCGCTGGGCGTACCGGTCAGCGCCGTGGCTGCTGCCTGCGCGGCGATCCTGTTTACCGTCGCCGCGCGCGGGCACCGCATCTCCAGCCGCCGAGTGCTGCGCGAAGCACCCTGGCAGGTGGTGATCTTCTCCCTCGGCATGTACCTGGTGGTGTACGGACTGAAGAATGCCGGCCTCACGGACTTCCTCACCCACCTGCTCGACCGTCTTGCCGGGCAGGGCCTGTGGAGCGCCGCCATCGGCACCGGCCTGCTCTCGGCGCTGCTGTCCTCGGTGATGAACAACATGCCCAGCGTGCTGGTGGGCGCCCTGTCGATCCAGGCCAGCGGCGCGGAAGGTCTGGTGCGCGAGGCGATGATCTACGCCAACGTGATCGGCTGCGACCTCGGCCCGAAGATCACTCCCATCGGCAGCCTTGCCACCTTGCTCTGGCTCCATGTGCTGGAGCGCAAGGGCTTGCGCATCACCTGGGGTTACTACTTCAAGGTCGGCATCCTCCTGACCCTGCCCGTCCTGCTGATCACCCTTTCGGCCCTGGCCCTGCGCCTGAGCCTCTGACATCCGCCTTGAGCGGAGGAGCTCTCCATGCGAGTCCTGTTCATGTGCACGGCCAACAGTTGCCGCAGCATCCTGTCCGAAGCGCTGTTCAACCACCTGGCGCCGGAAGGCTTCGAGGCGATCAGCTCCGGGAGCTTCCCCAGGGGCCAGGTACTGCCCCGCAGCCTCACCACCCTGGAGCAAGCCGGTATCTCCACTGCGGGCCTGAGCAGCAAAGGCAACGACGCCTTCGAAGGCAGCCCGCCGGACATCGTCATCACCGTCTGCGACAAGGCCGCCGGCGAAGCCTGCCCGGTGTACTTCGGTCCCGCGCTGAAATCCCACTGGGGACTGGAAGACCCTTCCGAAGCGATGGGCGACGAGGCTGCCGTCAACGCCGCCTTCCGCGCCACGCTGGCCCGCATCGAGCAGCGCTGCAAAGCCTTCCTCGCCCTCTCCTTCGACACCCTCACCCGCGACGAGCTCAAGCGCGAGCTGGATCGCATCGGCTCGCTCTGAGCAGGAGGAAACATGTCCGATCAACTGCCCAACCTCGACCTTTCGCTGTTCGACCAGCCGCCAGCCGCAACTCGTACCAGCGACCACAAACCACGCATCCTGCTGATGTACGGATCGACCCGTGAGCGCTCCTTCAGCCGCCTGCTGGTGGAGGAAGCCGCGCGCCTGCTGGAACACTTCGGCGCCGAGACGCGCCTCTTCAATCCTTCGGGCCTGCCGCTACCTGACGACGTGCCGGTGGAGCATCCCAAGGTGCAGGAACTGCGCGATCTGGTGCTGTGGTCGGAAGGCCAGGTGTGGTGCTCGCCGGAACGCCACGGAGCACTATCGGCCGTGTTCAAGGCGCAGATCGACTGGATTCCCCTGGCACTCGGCGCTGTCCGCCCAACGCAGGGCAAGACGCTGGCAGTAATGCAGGTTTGCGGCGGCTCGCAGTCGTTCAACGTGGTCAACCAGCTGCGCGTGCTCGGACGCTGGATGCGCATGTTCACCATCCCCAACCAGTCCTCGGTCCCCAAGGCCTACCTGGAGTTCGACGACGCCGGTCGCATGAAACCTTCGGCGTACTACGATCGTGTGGTCGACGTCATGGAGGAACTGGTGAAGTTCACCTGGCTACTGCGTGATCGCCAGGACTTCCTGGTGGACCGTTATTCCGAGCGCAAGGAAAGCGCCGAGCAGCTCTCCGCCCGCGTGAACCAGCGCTCGATCTGAAGGCTACCTGCTCGATACCCGTCTGCCGGCCAGCAGCGCGGGCACCGGCAGGTAGCAGACTCCCCCGGCGCTCAATACCCGGTAGCCGCCTTCTCGATGGAGCGCGCCACCACCTCGGGGTGCGAGACCATGACCACATGGGACGCCCCGCTGACCACCTCGACGCCTTTCGCATGGGCGCGCTCTGCCATGAAGGCCATCGCCTGTGGCGGGATGTTGCGGTCCTGGTCGCCATAGACGAACCACGACGGAATCGCCGTCCAGGCAGCCGCGCCGGCCTTCTCGTTCAGCGCCGCTTCGGTGACCGGCCGCTGCGCCGCTGCCATCAGCGCCGCTTCTCCGGCGGGGACATCGGCGGCGAACTGATCGTGAAACTTGTCCTGCTGGATGTACAGGTCCTTGCCACCATCGACCAACGGCACTGGGGCGGCCAGGGTCGGGCCGAGTGTGCTGCCAGGGAACTTGCCGGCCAGCTCGGCGGCGCTCTCCCCCTTCTGCGGGGCGAACGCGGCGACATAGACCAGCGCCTTGACGTTGGGCCGGTCACTGGCAGCCGCACTGATTACGTTGCCGCCGTAGGAATGGCCCACCAGCACCACCGGCCCCTTGACGCTGCCGACGATGTTGCCGATGTAGGCGCCATCGCTGGCCACCCCGCGCAAGGGGTTGGCGGCGGCGATCACGCTGTAGCCGTCTTTTTCCAGGATACGGGTCACGCCATTCCAGCTGGAGGCATCGGCAAAGGCGCCGTGCACCAGCACCACCGTCGGTTTCATCGGCGCAGCGAAAGCGCTGCCGGCCAGCAGGCCGCTGGCGAGCGCCAGGGCGGTAAGGGTCTTCTTCATCGTGGATCTCCTTGCTGAGGGATAAATGACTTGCGAATAAAAAGCCCCGCACGGTGGCTCGGGGGAATCTCAGACCGTGCAGGGAACGCTCATGCCGAGCGGGGAAAATCACTGGACTCGCTCAGCTCGCGCCACAGGCGCAGCTCGGCCAGTCGGGCCTTGTCAGCGTTTTCGATGGCCAGTACGGCGTCGGTGCCCAGGGCCAGGCGCAACGGCGGACGATCCATCCAGGCCACGGCGAGGATCGCCTGCGCGGCACGCTGTGGGTCGCCCGGCTGGTTGCCGTCGTAGGCCCGCTGCCGGCGCGCCACGGCGCCTACCACGGCGTCGTACTCGAGACGTCCTTCTGAAAGCCTCGTAGAGGCGCCGGCAAAGTCGGTACGCAGGCCGCCGGGTTCTATGATCGTCACCCGCACGCCGACCTGCGCCATCTCGCGCGCCAGCACTTCGGAAAATCCCTCGACGCCCCATTTCGCCGCCGAATAGGGCGCACGTCCCGGCGCACCGATGCGCCCGCCCACCGACGACAGCTGGATGATGTGGCCGCTGCGCTGCCGGCGCAGCACCGGAATTGCCGCCTTGGTGACGATGATGGTGCCGAACAGGTTGGTTTCGATCTCCCGGCGGAACTCCTCCAGCGAGGTGTCTTCCACCGAGTTGATGTTGCCGAAGCCGGCGTTGTTGACCAGCACGTCGAGTCCGCCGAACTGCTCGACCATCTGCGCCATGGCGTCCTGCGCGGCACTTGGGTCGGTAACGTCCAAGGGCGCCAGACGCAATGTCTGCGGGTAGAGCCGGGCGAGGTCCGCCAGCGCGTCCGGGTCGCGGGCGGTAGCCAGCAGGCGGTGCCCGGCCTGCAGCACCGCCTCGGCCAGCGCCCGGCCCAGTCCGCGGGAACAACCGGTGATCAGCCATCGTTGGTTCATGGGAACCTCCCCTTCTCTCAAGGTGTAACGCTCAAGGTGCAGCTCTCAGGGTGCGTAGCGGGTAAAGACCAGGTCGTGGTCCTTCACCCGCGCCTGGTGGCAGGCCAAGCAGGTCTGGTGCTGCGCCTCGTCGGCGGGCTTGCCGTCGATGAAACGGGCGAAGCCCCACCCGCCGGTGGCCGCGTACTTCTTCGAGTCCTTGACCATGAACTGCACGGTAGTCGCGGCGCCGGGAATCGACGCGGGCTCGAATTCCGGCGACTGCACGTGCTTCCAGGCGAGCTTGGCCAGCACGCTGCCGTCGGGGAACGGCAAGGTGCCGGCTCGGTAGGCCTTCATCGCGATGTCGTTACCCAGCACGGCGCGCAACTCGTTCAGTGGCGCCGCCTCCTGGGCCGGCGCGATCAGTTGCCAGTTGCGGTAGCCCTCAGGCATGCGCACCCCGTAGATCGGCGACGCGTCGCCGTCGGCCCTGACGCCCGTCGTCACGAGGAGGACGAATCCGGCCAGGACGATGCGACGCAGCGTGGTTCCGTTGCTATTCATGGCGGATCTCCGGCTCACAGATGATCGGCGTCGACCACCGCCTTGACGAAGGCGTCCGGTGCCTCCTGCGGCAGGTTGTGGCCAACGCCTCCGGTGATAAGGCGGTACTCGTACTTGCCGCTGAAGCGCTTGGCGTAGGCCTCGGCCGGCGGATGCGGGGCGCCGTTGGCGTCCCCTTCGAGGGTGATGGTCGGCACCTTGATGGCCGGGAATGCCGCCAGCTTCTTCTCCAGCTCCGCGTAACGCGGCTCGCCCTGGGCGAGGTTCAGGCGCCAGCGGTAGTTGTGGATGGAGATCGCGCCGTGGTCGGGGTTGTCCAGGGCCTGGGCGCTGCGCTCGAAGGTGGCATCGTCGAACTTCCACTGCGGCGAAGCCAGTTGCCAGATCAGCCTGGCGAACTCGTGGCGGTACTTGTCGTAGCCGGCCTTGCCGCGCTCGGTGGAGAAATAGAACTGGTACCACCACTGCAGCTCGGCAGCCGGTGGCAGCGGCGCCTTGCCCGCTTCCTGGCTGCCGATCAGGTAGCCGCTGACCGACACCAGCGCCTTCACCCGCTCCGGCCAGAGCGCCGCGACGATGTCCGCCGAGCGTGCGCCCCAGTCGTAGCCGGCCAGCACGGCACTCTTGATCTTCAGCGCGTCCATGAAGTCGATGACGTCCACCGCCAGCGCGACCGGCTCACCATTGCGCTGGGTCGAGGCGGAGAGGAAGCGCGTTTCGCCATAGCCACGGGCATAGGGAATCAGCACGTGGTAGCCCTTGGCGGCCAGTTGCGGCGCTACTTCGGTGTAGCTGTGGATGTCGTACGGCCAGCCGTGCAGCAGGATCACCACCGGGCCATCGGCCGGGCCGGCTTCGGCGTAGGCGACATTGAGCAGGCCGGCGTCGACGTGCTTGAGCGGGCCGAAAGTCGGATCTGCCGACGGCGCGTTAGCGGCCTGCGCCACCGAGCAGGAAGTGAATTGCGCGAGAGCGATAGCCAGCGCCGAGGCGCCGAGGAGCGGTTGCTTGAAGGGGTTCATCACGGGTCTCCAGGGCAGGCGTCTGGCCTGCCCGGTGGTTGCCGGCAAGCGGCGGTCGGTTGGCGGGTGACTGGTGGGCCTAGTGGCTGGTCAGGCTGCTTCGCAGCGGGCGGAACGCCTCGCGCAGCTCCTCGCTGAACAGCTGTGGCTGCTCCCAGGCGGCGAAATGGCCGCCCTTGTCCACCGCGTGGAAGTAATCCAGCGAGGGATAGGCGCGCTGCGCCCAGCTTTTCGGCGCGCGGTAGATCTCGCCGGGGAACACGGTGATGGCCACCGGCACCTTGATCCGGTCGGTCTTCTGCGCGGTGGCGCTGAAGTTGTTGTTGTTGTTTTCCCAGTAGAAGCGCGAAGAGGAAGCGCCGGTGTTGGTCAGCCAGTAGAGCGAGATGTCGTCAAGCATCTCGTCGCGGCTCAGCACCCGCTCGGGCTCGCCGCCGCTGTCGGTCCAGGCGGCGAACTTCTCGTACATCCAGGCGGCCATGCCGGCGGGCGAGTCGGCCAGGGAGTAGCCGATGGTCTGCGGGCGAGTCACCATCATCGCGCCGTAGGCAGCATTGCGGCCGAAGAAGGTGCTCAGCGCGTCGAAGGCGCGGCGCTCGTCGGCGCCCAGCCCGGCTGGCGCCGGGGCGCCTGAGTTGATCAGCCCGACCAGCTCCGGCGGCACCGTCGCCGGCATGTTCAGGTGGATGCCCAGCAGGCCGGCTGGGGCCAGGCGGCCAAGGGCATCGGAAATCACCGAGCCATGGTCGCCGCCCTGGGACACATAGTGGCTGTAGCCCAGGCGCTTCATCAGCACGTCCCAGGCGCGGGCCACCCGATCCGGGCCCCAGCCGGTGGCGGTCGGCTTGCCGGAAAAGCCATGGCCGGGGATCGCCGGGATCACCACGTCGAAGGCGTCTTCCGCGCGCCCACCATAGGCCACCGGGTCGGTCAGCGGGCCGATGGTCTTGAGGAACTCCAGCGGCGAGCCGGGCCAGCCGTGGGTGAGGATCAGCGGCATGGCGTGCGGCTCTTTCGAGCGCACGTGGATGAACTGGATGTCCACACCATCGATGCTGCTGATGAACTGCGGCAGCGCATTGAGCCTGGCTTCGGCGCGGCGCCAGTCATAGTCCTCGCCCCAGTAGTTCACCAGCGCGCGGACCTTCTCCAGCTGGATGCCCTGCGAGGCGTCGTTGACCGTCTCGCGGTCCGGCCAGCGCGTCGCGGCGATACGCCGGCGCAGGTCGTCCAGTTGCTCCTGGGGCACCTGGATGCGAAACGGCCGCACACGCTCATCGGCCGGCGCGGTACCGCTGGCAGTAGCAGCGAACGTTTGCTGCAGCAGGTGGTGCTGACCGTCGCCGAGCAGGAACAGACCCACGGCGGTGGCCATGAGCGTGCGGCTGAAGCGACGGCGAAGTTGAGGCGATAACGGGGCGGCTGGCATGGTCGATCTCCCTGGTTCACTGGCCGACGGATCGGCGACCTGCAGCGATATCACCAAAGCCCACCAGGCGCCGCGATTGCACCATGGTGTCGGTCGATACCTTGGTATCGGGCCCGGCGCGTGACGCACTTGCGGTGCCGCGGCCGACACCTAGGTATCATTGGCAGCCCCGCCAACAAGGCGCATGCTCGCCCCACGGCTAGCGCCGGGAGAGGACCGGTATGCACAACGAAGTCGTCGACAAGCTGCCCGACATGGTGTGGACCGCCAGCGCCGAAGGCCGCCTGGACAGCGTCAACCAGGCCTGGCGCCTGTATGCCGGGCGCGGCCTCGATTCCCTCGGCGAGCATGCCTGGCAGGCGCTGGTGCACCCCGAAGACCTAGCGGCGCTGCAGCGCGGTTGGTACGCCATCCGCCAGACCGGCGTCCCGCGCGATCTGCAGGCACGCCTGCGCCGCCACGATGGGGTGTACCGCCGCTTCCTTCTGCGCGCCCGACCGCTCGCCGACGACCTTGGCCAGCCTGCCGGCTGGTGCGGCCAGAACATCGATATCGAGGACCTGCTGCCCGCAGCGCCCGTGACCGTGACGCGCGAGACGCAGGACCTGATCGACAGCATTCCTGCACTGATCTCGCTGATGACGCCCGCGGGCGAGCTGGAGTGCGTCAACCGGCACAACAGCGACTACCTGGGCGCCAGCTTCGAGGAGCTGCGCCACTGGACCAGCTCCGACACCATCCACCCCGACGACCTGCCCCACGCGCTGGCCGCCTGGAAGCACTCGGTGGCCAGCGGCGATCCATACAACTTCCAGCAGCGGGTGCGCGGCGCGGACGGCATCTACCGCTGGTTCCACGTGCGCGCCCTGCCCCACCGCGACACCGAGGGGAACATCCAGCGCTGGTTCGTGCTGAAGGTGGACATCGACGAGCAGCGGCGCGACCAGGCATTGATCGCTCAGGCGCAGAAGTCGCTGGCCAGCGCGCTGGAAGAAGTGAGCGCCTCCGAAGACCGCCTGCGCACCCTGATCGACGCCGTGCCGGGCTTCGTCTGGCGCACCGATCCCGACGGCAGCGTCGAGTTCCTCAACCAGCGCTGGTTCGACTACACCGGCATGACCCCGGAAAACGCCGCCGGCGTCGGCTGGATGACCGCCCTGCACCCCGAAGACGCGCCGGCACTGGGCGTCTACTGGCAAGGCCTGCTGGAAGCCGGCAGCGCCGGCGAGTTCGAAGCGCGCCTGCGGCGCTTCGATGGCAGCTACCGCTGGTTCCTCATCCGCGCAGTGCCCCAGTTGGACGCGGCCGGCCGCGTACTGAAATGGTACGGCGGCAACACCGACATCCACGTACGCAAACAGGCCGAACTACTGCTGGCCGGCGAGAAGCGCCTGCTCGGACTGATGGCCGGTGGCTGCGCCCTGCCGCAGGTGCTGGACACCCTTTGCGAACTGGTGGAAACCAACCTCGAGGGCAGCCGCTGCGCCATCACCCTGGTAGCGCCCCGCCATGGCCGCTTGCCGGAAGCGACGCCGCGCCTGCAGGCCGGCGCCGCACCGCATCTGCCGGCTTCGATGTACGGCGGGGCGGACGGCCAGCCCGTGGAGGCTCATGGCAGTCCGCAAGCGCAAGTCGCGCTCGACAACGCCAGCGTGCAGGTCGACGACCTGCACGGTGAAACCCGCTGGCCCGACTGGCGCCAACAGGCTCGGGCTTGCGGGCTGCGAGCGCTGGCGGCAGTACCGGTGGTGTCCAACCACGGCGAGGTGAGCGGCATCCTCTCGGTGTATTTCCTCCAACCGCAGAGGGTGAGCGAAAGCCAGTGCGCGCTGATCTCGCAGTTCACCCACCTCGCCAGCATCGCCATCGACCGCGCCCGCAGCGAAGCCGCCCTGCGCCAGAGCGAAGCCTTCCTGGCCAAGGCCCAACGCATCAGCCTCACCGGTACCTTCTCCTGGCGCGTGGACAACGACGAGATCGCCTGGTCGGAAGAAATCTACCGGCTCCTCGACCTGCAGCCGGGCCTGACGCCGAGCTTCGAGCTGATCTTCTCGCGCATCCACCCGGACGATCGCGCCACCGTGGAAGAAATGCTCAAGTGTCAGCGCCTCGACGGCTGCGACTTCGAACACGAACACCGGCTGTTGCTTCCCAGCGGGGCCGTGCGCCACGTCCACCTGGTTGCCCAGGCCACCCGCGAGAGCGACGGCGCGCTGCTGTACATCGCTACGGCGCAGGACGTCACCCAGCGCCGCCTGGCCGAGGAAACCCTGCACCGGACCCGCGCCGAACTGGCGCACGTGGCTCGTGTGGCCAGCCTGGGCGCACTGACCGCGTCCATCGCCCACGAGGTCAACCAGCCGCTGTCGGGCATCATCACCAACGCCAGCACCTGCCTGCGCATGCTGGGTGCGCAGACTCCCAACCTGGAAGGCGCTCGGGAAACCGCGCGGCGCACCATCCGCGACGGTAACCGTGCGGCGGACGTGATCAAGCGCCTGCGCGGCCTGTTCGCCCGCCACGAAGCGGTGAGCGAGCAGGTGGATCTCAACGAAGCCGCACGGGAAGTGATCGCCATGTTGCACAACGAGCTGCAGCGCCACGGCGTGACCATACTGCCCACGCTGGCAGAGGAACTGCCCGCCGTGAGCGGCGACCGTGTGCAGCTGCAGCAGGTGATCCTCAACCTCATCCTCAATGCCATCGATGCGTTGGGCGAAGTGCATGACCGCCCCCGCCAGCTGCGCATCAGCACCGGCCATGATCTGGATACGAGCATCTTCCTGGCAGTACGCGACAACGGCGCGGGCTTCGCGCCGGAGGATGCCGGCCGCCTGTTCGATGCCTTCTTCAGCACCAAGCAGTCGGGCATGGGCATCGGCCTGTGGGTCAGCCGCTCCATCATCGAACACCACGCTGGCCGGGTCTGGGCAACCACCCACGACGGGCCGGGCTCCACCTTCATCTTCGCGCTGCCCCCGGCACTACCCAGCCACGACCAACCGACGGAGATCCGCTGATGGCTACGCCCCTGCTCGTGTCGGTGGTCGATGACGACGAATCGGTGCGCGAATCCCTGCCGGACCTGCTGCGCGAGTTCGGTTTCGAGGTGAACGCCTTCTCCTCGGCGGAAGCGTTTCTCGCCTCGGAAGCCCTGCAGACTACCCGCTGCCTGATCCTCGACGTGTCGATGCCGGGCATGAGCGGGCCACAGTTGCAGAAGGAACTGGCCCTGCGCGCCATCCACGTGCCGATCATCTTCATCACCGCCTATAGCGACGCGACCACCTGCCCGCGCCTCATCGCCCAGGGCGCGGTGGCCTGCCTGCTCAAGCCGTTCAGCGAAGCGGAACTGCTCAAGGCGCTCAGCGCCGCCCTGCCGGTCGGCTGACAGCCCGGTCGACGCCCCTCGGAGGACATGGCATGTTCAACCCCATCCCAGCCCAGCGAACGGAAGCCCTGTCGATGATCGAAGCGACACCCATCGTCTACGTGGTCGACGACGACATCTCGGTGCGCGAGTCACTGGAGTTGCTGATCCGCTCGGCCGGCTGGCGACCCAGGCTGTTCGACGCCGCCAGCGCCTTCCTCGACGAGTCGCCGAGCCTCGCGCCCAGCTGCCTGGTGCTGGACGTGAACCTGCCGGACCTCAACGGGCTCGACCTGCAGCGCAGCGTCGCCGGCGAGCGCCCGGCGATGCCGATCATCTTCATCACCGGTTATGGCGACGTACCGCTCACCGTGCGCGCGATGAAAGCCGGTGCCGTGGAGTTCCTCACCAAGCCGTTCGACAGCGACACACTGCTGAACGCCATCGCCGACGCCCTGGAACACAGCCGCGCCGCGCTCGGCCAGCAATCACGCCTGGAGGCCCTGCGCCAGGCCTACGCCCTGCTCACCGGTCGCGAGCGGGAAGTGCTGGGGATGGTGGTGGCCGGCCGCCTGAACAAGCAGGTTGCCGCCGACCTGGGCATCAGCGAGATCACCGTGAAGGCGCACCGTGGCCGGGTCATGCGCAAGATGCGGGCGCGCACGCTGCCGGACCTGGTGAACATGGCGGCATTGCTCGCCATCACGCCGCCCGAGAGCCGCTGAGTTCGACTCAGGCGCTCTCGCTCAAGGCTCGGCGCAACGCTTTCAGCTGGCGGACATCCAGCGTATCGGAACCCTCATCCAGTTGGCAGGCCTCCAGCAGCGCCAGCGCCTCGCTCTGTTGCCCCTGCTTCGCCCGCAGCCGCGCCAGGTCCAGGCTCGAACGCAACACCCAGGCACGCGCACCCTGTTCACGCGCCATCGCCAGCGATTCCTGCAGAACGCGCTCCACCATCTGGTCCCCCTCCTCGCCCAGCGCACCGATGACCTGCGCTTCGATACGCATCAACTCCGGCAACGCATAGGCATCGCCACTGCTGCGGCAATGCGCGATGCAACGCTGTGCCACATGCAGCGCGCGGCGATAGTCGCCGGCGAGGACAAGGCCCTCGGCCAGGGCGATCTCGAACGACGTGGTCAGCAATTCGTAACGCATGCCGTGCAGGCGCGTGAGGCTTTCTTCCAGCTGCCGCACGGCATCGCCGGGCTGCTCGCGGCGAATCGCGATGGCCGCACGCAACCCTGGCGTCGCGGCCTGATAAGGCGCGAAGGCGTTGGCCTCGGCGATGCGGCTGAAGGTCGCCAGGCTGCGCTCGGCCTTGTCCAGTTCGCCGGTCCAGATATGGATGCACAGCGTCCACACCAGGGCGATGCAATGGGTAGCCGGATGATTGAGCTCCGCTGCCTCGGCCTCCACCTGGTCCGCCCAGCGCCGCGACTGGTCGGCGCAACCGAGCAGCCAGAGCGTGCGCGCCAGGGCCAGCCCGGTGCGGTTGTGGTGGTCGAAGCCGTAGTGCAGCGTGCGGCTGCGCTCCGAGGGCAGGCTGTTGCGCAGGGACTTCTCCAGCTCCTCGCGCGCCCGCTCCTGGTCGCCCAGCAGGTGATGGGATATGCCGGCGAGCGAGGCAGCCACCGCCACCGCTTCTGGCTCGCCCAGGGTGTCGCCGACCAGCACCGCGCGTTCCGCCCAGGCCAATGACGAGGCGAAGTCGCCGATGCGTTCGTAGAAGATCTGCAGGCGCCCCAGCACCCGCAACTCGGCCCAGTGGTCGCCCAGCGCCACGGCTATTTCCAGCGCACGCAGCAGGGCCTTGCCAGCTGCCTCGCTGTTGCCGCGGGTGAACATCAGCACCAGCCCGAGGGCCGCTTGCAGTTCCATTTCCGTGGGCGTGCCGAAGTAGCCCAGCTCCAGCAGTTCGGTGGCCCGCGCGCACCAGGTGCGGCACTCCACCTGCAGCGAATAGTGCAGGAACAGCGGCGCACTGGCTGCCGCCAGCGGTAGCGCCAGACCGGGGTCGCCCTGCGGGCCGAAGCTCCACTCCAGTGCGCTGCGCACGTTGCCCAGCTGGCTGGCCAGCCGGGTGCAGCCCTCGTAGATCACTTCGGGCTGGCTACCCAGCTGCTCCAGCAGCCACAGGTAATAGGCGGCGTGACGGAAGGCCAGGGCATGCGCCTCCTCATGGCCGTGGGAAGCCGCTTTTTCGCGGGCAAAGGCGCGGGTCATCTCCAGCAAACGGTAGGCCGTGGCGGCCTCGCTGCGGTCCACCGCCACGAGCCCCTTGGCCGTCAGTTCATCGAGGATGGCGGCTGCTTCCAGCGCGTCGATCCGCGCGTCGGCAACAACCTGCGCGGCCGCCTCCTGGGAGAAGGGCCCGACGAAGACCGAAAGACGGTCGAACACCAGCCGCTCGTTCCCGGACAACAGCCCGTAGCTCCAGTCCAGCATCGCGCGCAATGTCTGGTGACGCGGCTGTGCCGTGCGCCGACCGGCCCAGCCCAGGGAAAACCGCTCCCCTAGCAGCGCATGGGTCGCCTTCACCCCATGGACCGCCACCCGTACCGCTGCCAATTCGATGGGCAAGGCCATACCACCCAGGCGCCGGCACATGTCGGCAATCAGGCCCGGGTCGCCGTCCTGCAGGTGCAGCGAGGCATTGGCGGCTTCGGCGCGCTCGACGAACAGCCGTACGGCCGGGAACTCCAGCAAGGTTTCGACCGGCAAGCCCTGCGGGTCTTCGGGAAAGTCCAGCGGGCCCAGCCAATGCGCCTCTTCGTCCCGCGCGCGCAGCGGCTCGCGGCTGGTCGCAAGCAGGCCGACGCCGGGAGCGGCGTCGCGAATGCGCTCGGCCAGTGCCGACACCACGTCCACCACGTGTTCGCAGTTGTCGACGATCAGCAGCAGCTCCTGCCCTTTGAGGTGCGCCAGCAGCACTGCCAGCGGGTCCTCGGCCTGCACCGGCACGCCCAGCGAGGCGGCCAGCGCCGAAGCCACCAGTTGCTCATCCTCGACCTGCGCCAGGTCGATGAAGCGCACGGCCTGCCGGCGTTCGGCGGCCAGGCGGTGGCCCACCTCATTGGCCAGGCTGGTCTTGCCCACACCGCCTGTGCCAACGATGGTGAACAAGCGCGGCTCGCGCAGGCGCTGCAGGATCATCTGCACATCGGCCTCGCGGCCGATCAGTTTCAGCCGCGGTGGCAAGCTGCCGACGCCCTCGCCCATGCTCGCCACCGGCAGCACTGCCGGCGAGGCTTCGCTACCATGGCTTACCGGTGCGACGAAGGCATAGCCGACACCCACCTGGGTGGCGATGTAGCGCGCGCCGTCTTCGCCGTCGCCCAAGGCGCGGCGCAGGCCGGTCATGTGGAAGCGCAGGCTGCCCTCTTCCACCACCATGTCGGGCCACACGCGCTTGAGCAGCTCACGCTTGGAGAGCACACGGCCGGGCTTTTCCAGCAAGGCAAGCAGCAGGTCGAAGGCACGCCCGCCGATGTCCATCGGCTGTGCATCTCGGGTAAGCAGGCGCTTGCCGGGCACGACCCGGAACGGACCGAATTCGACCGGCGTTTTCAATGAGGAGGACGGATCGTCCGCTGCGGACTCCACGGGGCGTCTCTTCCGGCAAGGGGAGTGGGCGCGAGACTGGCCCGCAAGTCCTAGCAGGATAGGAGTTTCGAGCACGCGATCAAGCCTTTGCGTGACCTTTTATGCGGGCTGTCACGCCCAGTGGCCAGCGGCACTGGCTGATCAGCACAGGCTCAGGGTGACGGCGACATTGCCGCGCAGCGCTTTCGAGTAGGGGCAGCTCTGCTGCGCGGCGTCCACCAGCCGCTGCGCAAGCTCGGGGTCCAGGCCCGGCAAGTGGATCGCCAGGTGCGCGCGCAGGAAGAAACCGTTTTCACCGTGCATCAGCTCCACCTCGGCGTCCACCGCCGTGTCCGCCGGGAACTCCTGCTTGCGCGCATTGGCGGCGTGGCGCAGCGCGCCGATGAAACAGGCCGACCAGCCGGCGGCGAACAACTGCTCGGGGTTGCTGCCCTCCCCCGGTGCGCCGGGTGGCGTCAGCCGAACCTGCAACCGACCATCATCACTGCGTGCTTCACCGTCACGACCGCCACGGGTATGGACACGGGCGGTGTAGAGAACCTTCTCGATCGACTGCATCGGTACTTCCTGGAAAACTGGATTCAGTGGGCAGCGGCGGTACGCCTGCGCCGCGCCGGTTTCTGCGCTTCACGCATCACGGGTACTTCGGCCGGTGCCTCTCGGCGGCAGGCACTCAGCTCATGCCGCGCCAGCTCCAGCAACCAGGCACGAAAGGGAAAGGCCGGGTCGTAGCTGCAGCGCTGTCGGTCCACCTGCCGCAGGGTGGCGCGAAGCAGCTCGCCCATGTCCTGCTGACCGATACGGCCGGCCTGCGCCTGGCCCTCGAAGAAGGCGATGAGCAGCGGCAACACGGCCATGTAGAGCTGACGCAATGCTGCCTCGTCGGGCTCGCCGGAGCCGAGGATCAACGCGCCGAATTCCGCATTGCTGCGCCGCCCCGCCAGATTCATGCAGCCATCATGCTGGGTCATGGAGGCCTCCCTGATTAGCCAATGACACCCGGTTGCCAGAGTGGCAAGGCCGGTGCAATCGGGCGAGTTATCTGCTGTTAGCTCTTGTTAGCTGATCTTCCGGCGGCGTCCGCGAAAAGCAGAAACCCGAGCGAGGCTCGGGTTTCCGGTGGGTCGGATGACGGCCGATGATGCTCAGTAAGGCGAGGGCTCGGTGCTGAAGGCCTCGACCGCCTGTACCAGCCCCTGGGCGGCCAGCATCACCAGCTCGCGCCCCTTCTCCGGCGTGGCGAGGCCAGGGTCGGAGCCCATGCGGCCATCCGGATGGCGCGCGCGGAAGTCCGCTGCCTCTCGGATAGGGCCCCAGTTGGCGATGGCCGGCGAGTACTCGGCCGACTTGATGTGCTGCGGATAGGCCCACTGGGTGACGGCGATCTCCGAAGGCGTTGCATGGATGCCATGGCCTTTCGGGAACTGCCGGTTGGCCAGCTCGCCGACGCCTTCCAGGTCCCACCAGTTGCACAGTTTCAGGGCGAACCCGGCCGGGCGTCGGGCGAAACTCGCCTGGGCGTAGAGCTCGGAGAAGGCGGCTTCGATGGAAGCGACGTTGCCGCCGTGGCCATTGAGGAAGAGGATCTTTTCGAAACCGTGGGCGGCCAGGGAATTCACCCAGTCGCAGATAGCCGCGATAAAGGTCGAGGGGCGTAGCGTGATGGTGCCAGGGAAGCCCAGGTGATGCTGCGCCATGCCGATGTTGAAAGTCGGCGCGATGAGGATGTCCGCCGACTTCTGCGCTTCGTGGGCGATGATTTCCGGGCACATCCAGTCGGTCCCCAGCAGGCCGATGGGGCCGTGCTGCTCGTTCGAACCGATGGGAATGACGATCGTCCGGCTGCGGCCAAGGAACTGCTCGATTTCGGACCAGGTGCACAGGGGTAGGAGCATGGAGACCTCGCGATTCGACGGGTTCGCCTGGGTGGGATGAGCGTGCATCGCACGTTCGGGCTGCGGGGTTCCCGGAGCGATGGCCGGGCTACCCGTGGCAGGAATGACACCACGGGCGTCGCCAGGGCGGACATTGCACCATGGTGTCTATCGGCGGCTCGGCATGAGCGAACCGGCCGCTCCCGCAGCACAAGGCAAGCCCGCTTCTACGTAGTCTGTGAATCATCCACGAGGCTTACCCTCTCCCCAGCCCTCTCCCTGAAGGGCGAGGGAGCTGTCCGTACCGGCTGACGCTGTGGTTTTCTCCTGCTCCGCACCAGTCCCCTCTCCCTTCAGGGAGAGGGTTAGGGAGAGGGGATAACGCAGGCACGGACTGACCTGAAGAAGTCAGTTGCTCCTACAGAGCCTTCGGCCTGATCGAATACAACCCCGCCAGCAGGATCAGCAGCGCGCCAATGATGGTCCAGAGGGTCGGCGTCTCGCCGAAGACGATAAGGCCGATCAGCGTGGCAAAGGCCAGCAGCGAGTAGTTGAATGGCTGCAGCGTCGAGGCCTGGGCGTACTTCAACGCCTGGATCAGCAGCAGCTGGGCGATCACCCCGGAGACCGCGACGATCGACATCAGCATCGCCTCGTGGGGCGTCGGAGTGACCCAGGCAGGGAGCCCCGCGGAGGTGGCCGCCACAGCGCCGACCAGCGCCATGTAGAGCGTGGTGGTGGCGAAGGAGTCGGTCTGGCTGATGCGCCGCGAGAGAATGTTGAAGAAGGCGAAGGTCAGTGCCGCCGCCAGCGGGATCAGCGCCGCAGGTTCGAACACGCCCATGCCGGGACGCAGGATCAGCAGCGTGCCGCCGAAGCCCACCGCCGCCGCCAGCCATTGCCGGCCGACCATGCGCTCGCCGAGGAACACCCGCGCCAGGCCGAGCGTCATCAGCGGAAAGACCGCATAGAGCGCGTGGGTCTCGGCCAGCCCGAGGTAACGCAGGGCCAGGCCGAAGACGGCGATCTCGCCCACACCCAGCAACGAGCGGACCACCTGCCGCCAGGGGCTGGCGCTGCGACTGGCCGCGCGCACGCCGCCCTGGGAGCGACAGACTACGAGCGCGAACAGGACGAACACCCAGTAGCGCACCATCACCAGTTCGGCCACCGGCAGGTGGCGGACCAGCACCTTGGTGATGCCGTCCTGGCAGGCAAAGATGAGCATCGACAGCAGGCACAGGGCGATGCCCAGGCGCGGGTTGTTGGCAGCGGCCAACGCGGTGGCCGTGGTCTTGCTGGTCATGGAGAAATGCTCGCGGGCGGTGGCGGCCTCGCTGCGGGCGCCTGCAGCGCTTGTGCCGGAGTGGCCGGGGCGCGGTCAAGCCATGCGGCGCTGGCAAGCACGCCGATGTCGCCCGCAAGCCGCCGACACTTCAATCCTGCGCCGCTTCCCTCTACAGTCTGGCGATCCGCTCCAGGCGACAACGGTGATCCATGGACAGGTTTCAGGAAATGACAGTGCTGCTGGCCGTGGCCGAAGCCGGCAGCTTTGCCGCTGGCGCCAGGCAGCTGGGCCTGTCGCCACCCAGCGTGACCCGCGCCATCGCCGCCCTGGAACAACGTCTGGGCACCCTGCTGCTGGCGCGCAGCACCCGCAGCGTGCGCCTGACCGAAGCCGGCCAGCGCTACGTCGAAGATTGTCGGCGCATCCTCCAGGAGCTGGAAGAAGCCGAGGAGCTGGCCTCAGGCAGTGCCCTGCGGCCGCGCGGCAACCTGACGGTGACCGCCCCGGTGCTGTTTGGCGAGCTGTACCTGATCCCGCTGATCACCAGCTACCTGGACACCCACGCCGAGGTGACGGTCAACGCGCTGCTGGTGGACCGCGTGGTGAACATGCTCGATGAGGGGATCGACGTCGCCGTGCGCATCGGTCAGTTGCCCGAGGGCAGCCTGACGGCTGTGGAGGTCGGCGAAATCCGCCCGGTGGTCTGCGCCGCCCCGGCCTTCCTCGATCGCCATGGCCGACCGAAGCACCCCAACGACCTGCTCGACGCACCGGTGGTAATGGCTGCTACCAGCGTGCTGCTCACCGACTGGCGGTTCGTCACCCCCGATGGGCCGCTGACCTTGCGCCCACCGTCACGCTTCGTGGTCAGCTCGAACAATGCAGCGATACACGCCGCGCGGCTGGGCGGGGGCTACACCCGCGTGCTGTCGTACCAGGCGGCCGAAGCCGTGGCGCGTGGCGAGCTGGAAATCGTCCTTGACGAGTTCGCCACGGAGCCACTGCCGATCCACCTGCTTTACCAGGATGGCGCACGGCTGCCGGCGAAGGTGCGCAGCTTCGTCTCGCACTGCGCGGAACGCCTGCGCGCCGACCCGGCTCTGCAAGCCCTGCAGCCGTGAGCCGCTACCGGGAAATGCAGGCGTTCGACGCCGTGGCGCGCTCCGGCAGCCTCGCCGCAGGCGCTCGACGGCTGGAGCTGTCCACCGCGACGGTGATGCGCCTGGTGGCTGCGCTGGAGTCGCGCCTGCACTGTGAGCTGCTGCTGCGCAGCCCGCGCGGAGTCGAATTGAGCACCAGCGGCGAAGCCTTCGCCGCCAGCTGCCGGCAGATTCTCCAGGGTATCGACGAGGCCGAAGGTTCGCTGGGCGGCTTGCAGGCGCACCCGGCCGGGCAGCTGGAGCTGACGCTACCGTTGCTGATGTCCGACCGCATCTTCGCGCCCATCGCCCTGGATTACCTGACCGCCTTTCCCGACATGCGTCTGCTCAGCCGGCACCGGGAGGACCTGCCACGTCTGCTGGAAGACGGCATCGACGTGGCCCTGGTGATAGGTGCCCTGCCCGACTCTTCCGGCTTCGCCCTGCCAGTGGGTACGGTGCGGCCGGTCATCTGCGCATCGCCTGACTATCTTGCGCGCCATGGCGTGCCGCAGGCGCCGGAAGACCTAAAGGCGCACCGCATCATCGTTTCCGGCAGCCAGGGTGCGATCAGCGAATGGCGCTTCCGCCACCAGGGCGCGCCGCGCTCGGTGCGCCTGGCGCCGCGTCTGGCGTGCAGCACCGCCCGCGCGGCGATCCACGCCGCCAGCCTCGGACTCGGGCTGACCCGCTGCCTGAGTCACGAGGCCTATGCCGAGTTGAGCAGCGGGCAGCTGCAGGTCGTGTTGCAGGACTATGCCGCGCCCGGCCTGCCGGTGCAGCTGATCTACCGCGAAGGCCGCCGTGCGGCGGCGCGCGTGCGCACCTTCCTCGATTTCGTGGTGCCGCGTCTGCGGGCGCATCCGGCGTTGCGCGGCTGAAGCACGCGGCGCCCAACAGCGCCCTCTCCCTTTTCTGCGCTCTGGGCGGTTCGCGAGCAAGCTCGCTCCTACAGGTCAACTCCGGTGCGTCCTTGTAGGAGCGAGCTTGCTCGCGAACAGCGCCGCTGCGGGCCCGGAGTCACCGCTGCACCCGCTGGCAGCCCTGCGCCCCATTCTTCCGCATTCTGAAACGCTGGATTGCCCACCCTGGCGATTCTGCGCAACACGCATCGAGCGCAGCATTCACCCATCAGCTCGAGCAACCCGCCACGGCCCGACTCGCGCTGCCTACCCCACTCAAGCCAACGGAGTCACCGCCATGATCAAGCTCTACCGCCACCCGCTGTCCGGACACGCCCACCGCATCGAGCTGATGCTCTCGCTGCTGCAACTGCCCACCGAGCTGATCTCGGTGGACCTCGCCAAGGGCGCGCACAAGCACCCGGACTTCCTCGCCCTGAATCCCTTCGGCCAGGTGCCGGTGATCGATGACGAAGGCGTCATCGTCGCCGACTCCAACGCCATCCTGGTCTACTTGGCGAAAAAGTACGGCAACGGTCGCTGGCTGCCGGAAGACCCGCTGGGCGCCGCCCGTGTGCAGCGCTGGCTGTCGGTGGCCGCCGGGCAAGTCGCCTTCGGTCCTGCCGCCGCACGATTGATCACGGTGTTCGGCGCCAGGTTCAACGCCGAGGAAGTCGCCACCCGCGCCCATGCCCTGTTCCAGGTGATGGAAGGCGAACTGGCCCGGACGCCCTTCCTGGCCGGCACCGAAGCGACCATCGCCGACGTGTCCAACTACGCCTACATTTCCCATGCACCGGAGGGCAACGTCTCCCTGCAGGACTACCCCAACCTGCGCGCCTGGCTGGCCCGCGTGGAGGCCCTGCCGCACTTCGTGCCGATGCAGCGCACCGCCATCGGCCTGCAAGCCTGATGCAACCCTCGCCGCCGGGGCTGACCCGGCGGCACCTTCTGCGAGGTGGTTGTCATGTTCCAGTTGCCCAAACACCGTACCTCCCCCTGGCACGCCGGCGAGAAGGCAATCCAGGAACGTGTCGGCGTCGCCGAGCGCATGGAAGTCCATGGCCAGCGAGTCATCCGCGACCACATGCCCGACCAGCACCGCGAGTTCTACCACCAGTTGCCCTTCATCATCGCCGGTGCCGTGGATGACCAGGGCCGGCCCTGGGCGACCCTGCTCGAAGGCGCAGAAGGCTTCGTCACCTCGCCCGACCCGAAAAGCCTGCTCCTCGACAGCGTACCGGACAGACAGGACCCCGCCGCCAGCGGACTTCAAGCCGGCCACGCGATCGGCCTGCTGGGCATCGAACTGCACACCCGCCGGCGCAACCGCATGAATGGCGTCCTCAGCGAGGTCGACGGCGGCATGCTGACGGTGGCCGTCGAGCACTCCTTCGGCAACTGCCCGCAGTACATCCAGAAACGCGATTGGAGCCGCGACGAACAGCGCTACAGCCAGCGCGCCCCCCGTGAGGACTTCAGCGCGCTGAACGACGAGCTGGCCGCCATCATCCGCAACGCCGACACCTTCTTCGTCGCCAGTTACGTGCAGCATGAAGACGGTGATCGCTCGGTAGATGTCTCCCACCGTGGCGGCCGCCCTGGCTTCGTGCGGGTCGAAGGCAACCGCCTGACCATCCCCGACTACGCGGGCAACCTGCACTTCAACACCCTGGGCAACCTGCAGGCCAACCCGCAGGCCGGGCTGCTCTTCGTCGACTTCGCCAGCGGCGATGTGCTGCAGGTTCACGGCCGCACCGAGATCCTCTTCGACAGCCCGCTGCTGACCGCCTTCGAAGGCGCCGAGCGGCTTTGGACACTGGACGTGCAACACGTTGTTCTACGCCGCGGCGCCCTGGCGCTGCGCTGGAGCTTCCGCGAATACTCGCCCACCAGCCTGATGACCGGCACCTGGGCCGAGGCCGACGCCAAGCTGCGGGAACGCGAGCAGCGCCAACAGTGGCAGGACTGGCAGATACTGCGCGTGGAACCGGAAAGCGAGGACATCCGCTCGTTCTACCTGCAAGCGCCGGCCGGCGTCGCCGTGAACTTTGCGCCGGGGCAACACCTGCCCGTGCGCCTGGCGGTCGGCGGGCAGACGCTGATCCGCACCTACAGCCTTTCCAGCGCGCCGTCGGACGGCGAACTGCGCATCAGTGTGAAGGCGCAGGGCCCGGCATCCCGGCATCTGCATGAACAGATGGGTGCCGGCGATCACCTGCAGGTCCGCGCGCCCATGGGCAGCTTCACCCTGAAAAGCGACAGCGCGCGCCCAGTGGTGTTGATCGGCGCGGGCGTGGGCATCACCCCGCTGCTGTCGATGCTGCGCGAACTGGTGGCGGGCCCTGCGCGGCGCGTTCACCTGTTCCAGTCCGCGCGGACGCTGGGCCAGTTGCCGTTCCAGCGCGAGATCACCGAGCTGCGCCAGCGTGCGCCGCAACTGCAGGTCCATCGCGCGCTCAGTCGCCCCGAGGCGGGAGCCAATCCGGGTCGGGACTTCGAGCTGGTCGGGCGCCTGGACATCGAAGCGATCAAGGCTCGGCTGCCGTTCGATGATTACGACTTCTACCTGTGCGGTCCCGGCGAATTTACCCAGGCGATCTATGACGGCCTGCGTGACCTGAACATTGCCGATACGCGCATCCACGCCGAAACCTTCGGTCCGTCGACGCTCAAGCGCCGGGGCGACGGTCAGACGCCGGTGCTGGTGCAGCCGCCCGCCGCCACCGAGCCGGTGCCGGTGTACTTCGCCGGCTCCGCCAAGGAGGCGCGCTGGAAACCCGACAGTGGCACGCTGCTGGAACTGGCCGAAGCCCGCGGGCTGACGCCCGACTTCAGTTGCCGGGGCGGTTCCTGCGGCACCTGCCGGACGAAGATCGTCAGCGGCCAGGTGCACTACCCCAACCCGCCGGCGGAAATGCCCAAAGCCGGCAGCGCACTGATCTGCTGCGCCATCCCGGCGCAGGACGATGGCGGCGTGCAACCGCTGGTGCTGGACCTCTAGGGAGGAGAACCGATCATGAACGCACTGCAATCCTTCGAAAGCGGAAGCGAACGCTTCCCACGGTGGGACGAGGAGTTCGTCGAATCGACCGCGCCGGGCTTGTGCGGGCCGAGCGAGGCGGAAGTGGGCTTCCTGCTGCCGCAACTGCTGTCCACGCCGGGCTGCCCGTCGCGCTCGCGTACCGTGGAAATCGGCACGGCGCTGGTGCGCTGGCTCAAGCGCGGCTTGTAGGCGCCACGGCAAGGCACGAGGGAGCACGACCGTAGGATGGGTGGAGCCTGCGATACCCATGCTGTTTCGCAGGCCATGATCGATGGGTATCGCTGCGCTCCACCCATCCTACGTTCACAATTCCCACCGACGCCGTCACGCGCGCGAAAGAGCCTTGATCACTCGTCGTCCCGCGCCGGAATCCACCACTCCTCGCCGCGCACCGTGCGGATGTACTCCGGCCAGCGGAATCGGTGCGGGACCTTGAAGTCCTTCGGCAGCAGCGGAGCCTGCCATTGTTCGCCGCCGATGCCGCCGCCAGTACGCTCGTTGAATTCGCGGGTCGCCTCGGCCAGCAGACCGGCATCGGTGAACAGTTCGATCAGCGTGCTGCCGATGGTCTTCGACGCCACCTCAATCATCGGGTCGATGGTCTCGCGGATGCCGCCCAGGGCGTTAGAGACCCAGTCCGGGTAGGTGAAGCCAGCCGGCGCGCTGAGCATCGGCCGGGCCACGTAGAGGCGCACGGTCGGACAGTGCCAGGTGTACTCGGGGTAATCGTCGGAGGTCAGGTACTTCTGCCAGGCCGGCATCTGCAGGCGCATCTGCCGCTCGCATTCCCGGGGTTCGATCAGCGCCTGGGTGGCCGGCAGGAAAGGCTCATCCATCGCCTCCAGCCCGAGATTGGTCTGGATTTCCCGGGCCACAACGATGGCCTCCTCTCCCCAGCACGGCGCGCCAATGGCGGCGAGGTTGTCATAGCAGGCCTGGGCCAGCGCGTGGTTGGCCAGCCCGCCACGGGACTTGCAGACCCAGGTCTTCTTCCACTGGCAGCCAGTGGCCATGGCCGCGGCGGCAGCATTGTTGTCCATCACCGTGGAGATGGTCTCGGCCTGTTCAAGGGAGTCGCAGCGCAGCAGGTACTGGATCTGCGAGATGTGCGGCGGCAGGTTGTCGGCGGTGGCCTGCCCGGCGGTGAGGATGGCCTCGTTGAAGCTCCACAACCCGGTGAACGGCAGGGTCGAGCGGCGCAGGCTCTCGTTCAGCGTGTAGAAGTGCACCAGCGCATCATTCGCGCCAGGAGCACGAGCGGCCAGGTGGTTCTGCGGGATCGGGCTGTAGCGGTCGGCGGCGATCCAGTTCTGCGGGTCTTCGCAGGTGAAGGTGTAGATGTACGAGTAGGCGATGCCGCAGTGGGTGTCCCAGGTGGTGGTGTTGTTCAGCGGCAGCATGTAGGTGGGGTGGAAGCTGACGGCCGCGTCGAGATCGTCGTAGTAGCCCTTGGCGGCGTGCACAGGCTTGGAGGCGCGCAGCTTTTCTGCCGGTTCGCCGAAGAACTTGATCGTCCCGGCAATGCCGAACTCCAGCATCGCCGCCTTGGCCGCCAGCACGCCGCCCAGGGCGCTGATGCCCAGCGCCGAATGCGGGTCGGTATGGCCCGGCGCGTACTTCGAGAGGCCCTCGCGCGGGATCGGCCGGGGCGCCGCCGCCTGGCAGTTGCCGGGCACGGCGTCGTATTCGGCGTAGGTGGCGAGGATCGGTCCGTCGCCTTCGCTGCCATCGCCGTTGCTGAAGGTGGCGACGAAGGCGGTGGGCATGCCGCCGCTGCCCTCTTCCACCGTGAAGCCTTCGCGGCGCAGCAGCTCCACGTACCAGGCGCAGGACTTGTACTCGCGGAACGCCGGCTCGGCGAAATGCCAGATCACCTGATGCCAGTCGGACAATTGCTGGCGGTGGTCGTCGATCCACTGCTGGACGTAGGCCTTGAATTTCGACATGACGGCTTCCTCATCGTTGCCTGTTGTTGTTGTCGTGTGGCCTAGTATTGGTGAAGCGGAATTTGCAACAAGCGCAGGATTTCGCCACCCGATGTCCGGATAGTTTCACCAATCGAAAATGGGATCCTCCATGCACTTTCCCTCGATGACCGCCCTGCGGGCACTGGATGCCGTGGCCCGGCTGGGCAGCGTGTCCGCCGCTGCGCAAGAGCTGAACCTCACCCGCAGCGCGGTCAGCCATCGCCTCGCCACGCTGGAGGAGCGCCTCGGTTTCACCCTCACCGAGCGCACCGGGCGCGGCATCCGCCTGACCTATCGAGGGGAAAGATATGCCCGCGACGTGCGGCGCATCCTCGCGGAGGTGCAGTTGGCCGGTAGCAGCTTCGACGAGCAGCAGGTCAGCGGGCCGTTGTGCGTGAGCTGCAACCCCGGCTTCGCCACCTACTGGCTGTGCCAGCATCTGGGCGACTTCCTCGCACAGTATCCGCAGGTGCAATTGCACGTGGTGACGCCGCGTGTACCGCAGGACACCAGCGCCAGTGACGCCGACCTGTTCATCGCCTACGGCAGCGGCGACTGGCCGAACCAGACGGTGGAGCAACTGGTGGCGCTGCACTTCTTCCCGGTGTGCAGCCCGCGCCTGATTCACTCGCGCGGCGGCCTGCAGCAGCCGGCGGACCTGGCGCACTACACGCTGCTGCACATGAACGATTTCGCCGACTGGCGCCTGTGGCTCGGCGCGGTGGGCGCGAGCGCCATCGATCACCGCTCCGGCGTGCTGTTCGCCGACGCACCCTGCACCATCGCTGCGTGCATTGCCGCCCAGGGCGTGGCGATCGGCGACAACCTGCTCAGTGGCGACGCCCTCGCCCGCGGCCTGCTGGTGCGCCCGTTCGACATCACCATCCAGTCCAGCCGGGGCTACTTCCTGGTGACCGACCCGGTAAAGGCCAAACGCGCGGTAGTGAAGGCCTTCAGCCAATGGCTCAAGGCCCGCGTCGCCGCCACCACGCAGAGCGCCAGCGACCTCAGCCGGCCGCCGCTGGCGATTCCCGACGAGGCGCGCTGAGCGTCAGGCGATGCGCCGCAACCCCTTGCGCGCCTTGCCGGAGCGGGTATAGCGGAACAGGTCCTTGGGATCGTTGTCCTCGTCCTCGCTCCACGGCACCAGGTCGATGCGCTCGCCAAGCTCCAGGCGGCTGGCCTGTTCATTCACGTAGCGCAGCGCGGAGTAGTCCTCGAGGGCGAAGCCGACCGAGTCGAAGATGGTCACCTGCTCGGCGCTGTCGCGCCCGGCGACCTGGCCGGCCAGCACGCGCCACAGGTCGGTCACCGGGAAGTCCGCCGGCATCTGCTGGATCTCGCCCTCGACGCGCGATTGCGGCTCGTACTCGACGAACACCTTGCCGCCGCGCAGCACGTCGGCGTGCAGCTCGGTCTTGCCCGGGCAGTCACCGCCCACGCCGTTGATGTGCATGCCCGGCTCGATCATCTCCGGGGTGAGGATGGTCGCGTAGGCTTTGTCCGCCGTCACCGTGGTGACGATGTCGGCACCGCGCACTGCCTCTGCCGTGGAACGGGCGCGAATGATCTTCAGGCTGGGGAAGTCCGAGAGGTTGCGGATCAGCTTGTCAGTGGCCTGCGGGTCGATGTCGTAGACGGCAATTTCCTCGATTCCCAGGTGGTGATGGAACGCCAGGGCCTGGAACTCGCTCTGCGCGCCGTTGCCGATCAGCGCCATGCGTCGCGAGTTCGGGCGGGCCAGTGCGCGGGCGGCCATCAGCGAAGTGGCACAGGTGCGCAGCGCGGTCGCCACGGTCAGCTCGGACAACAGCACCGGGTAGCCCGTCTCGACATCGGCCAGCACGCCGAAGGCCATGACGGTGAACAGCCCGCGCTGGGTGTTCTGCGGGTGGCCGTTGACGTACTTGAAGGCATAGCGGGCGGTGTCGGACACCGGCATCAGCTCGATGACGCCGATATCGGAGTGGTTGGCGACGCGGGCGGATTTGTCGAAGGACTCCCAGCGCACGAAGTCCTCGGCGATGGTGTCGGCGAGTTCGCCGATGAAGCGGGCGACACCGATCTGCTGGACCAGTTGGGACATCGTGGGGACGTCGACGAAGCGGGTCATGGTGGGACCTCCGATTGTTGTGATTGGACTTTTCTGTCGGTGTTTTCGAACGGCACCGCCCCGCTCCAGCATGCCTCGAACAGCGGGCACAACAACGTCGCAGAGGCCCTGGATCAGGTCTGCACTTCGGGAGAGGGGCGCTACGATTTTCCCACCGCCCCCGGAGAAAACCCGGCTGTTATGCGGGCCTGTGCCGGCCGATACGGCTGTATTGGGGAGCCCTGACAGCCGATTCGGCTGTGCACGGAGCGGCCGTCTGCAGGCCTGCAGCGTGGTCAGAAAAGGGAGGAAAACAGCGAAGCGGCAGCGCTAGCTGGCCGACTCCTTGATGGTCGTCAGCTCGGGGTGGGCGACCAGCTTGTCGATGTGCAGGCTCTCGTCGTTCAGCCAGGTTTCGGTCAGCGTGCGGTAGTGTTCCATGTCCCGGCAACGCATGCGCACGCTGTAGTCGAAGGTCCCGCTGATCAACTGGCAGTGCAGCACTTCCGGACAGGCGATGACGCGGGCCTCGAAGGCCTTCTGCGCGCTGCGGCCACTCTGGTTGGACAGCGCGACCAGCACCAGCAGTGACAGTCCGGCGGAAACCTTCTGCTCATCGATGACAGCGCCGTAGCCACGGATGATGCCGTGCCGCTCCAGCTTGCGGACGCGCTCCTGGCAGGGGCGCGGGGTGAGATGGACCAGGGCGGACAGCTTGCCGTAGGTGATGCGGCCCTGGTGACGGAGGATACGGATGATCTCCTCGTCGATGCGGTCCAGGGTGAAGGGCGTGGCGCTGTCCTGATCTTTCCTGCTCATGATGCTTCGCGATGGTTCGTGAGTCCTGCCGGCTTCCCTGCTCCGGCGAAAAGGGCCGGTGGAGGGACTGCCTCGCACCGACCCGGATCTTTATGGGGCACGTCCCGCCGTCTGTCAAAGCGCGCCGTGTCGTCTGCGACAGCACGGCGCACCCCTTCAGATTTCGCGGGCCAGTTCGCTGCCCTTGCCACGGCGGCTCAGCACCGCCAGGTACACCAGGCCGATGGCGATCCAGCCCGCGCCCAGTTCCTGTGCCTCACGGCTCATGCTGATCAGCACGTAGGCGATGATCACCAGGCCGATGAGCGGGAACAGCAGATGGCGGAAAATCTGGCCGGTCTTCTGGCGGATGAAGTAGTGGTTGATCACCGCGATGTGCAGCAGGCAGAACCCGGTCAGCGCGCCGAAGTTGACCAGCGAGGTCAGCACGTCGGGCGAGTCGAGGAAGTAGATACCGATGCCCAGCGACAGCACCCCTACCAGGTACAGGCTGATGTGCGGGGTCTGGTATTTCGGGTGCACCTTGGCCAGCACGCGCGGCAGCTTGCCGTCGCGGGCCATGGAGTACAGCAGGCGCGAAACGGCGGCTTGCGAGGTGATCGACACGGTCACGCCCCAGGCCAGCGCGGTGGCCACCGCCGTCAGCGTGGAGAGCCAGCTGCCGCCGGCGGCTTCGGCGATCTCGTAGAAGGCAGTGTCCGCCGACTTGAAGGTCATGCCGGCGGCCAGGTCGGTGGCCAGCCAGGTCTGCACGATGAAGATGCCGCCCATGACGAACAGCGCAATCAGCGAGGCGCGGCCGATCTGCTTGGCCGGGTCGCCCTTGACCTCTTCGGCGAGGGTGGAGATCGCATCGAAACCGAGGAACGACAGCACCGCGATGGACACCGCCTTCATCACCAGGCCGAGGTTGAAATGCTCCGGCTGCAGCAACGGTTCCAGGGTCAGGCGGCCGTTACCGAGTCCGCCCTCCAGCGCGTGGTAGCCCACCGCCAGGAAGATCGCCAGCACCGCCAGCTCGGCAATCAGGAACAGCAGGTTGAAGCGAGCCGCCAGGGTGATGCCGCGCAGGTTGATGAGCGTGGCGGACACCAGGAAGACCAGCATGAACGCAAGCTTCGGGATGGCCGGGAACAGGTGGTTCAGCGCCAGCGCGCTGAACACGTAGAGCAGCGGCGGGATCAGCAGGTAGTCCAGCAGCAGGACCCAGCCGGCGATGAAGCCGACGTTGGGGTGGATGCCGCGCTGGGCGTAGGAGTACACCGAGCCTGCGATGGGAAAGGCACGGGACATCGCGCCATAGCTCAGCGCGGTGAAGAGCATCGCCACCATGCCCACCAGGTAGGCCATCGGCACCATGCCGTGGGCGTCGGCGTGGACCCAGCCGTACACGCCGAAGGGGGCGATCGGGATCATGAAGATCATCCCGTAGATCACCAGGTCGCCGAGCGTCAGGCTGCGGCGGAGTTGTTGCTTGTATCCGAACTGTTCGATAGCCACGGGGCACTTCCTCTGGGAACGGCAGCTTTTAGGGTTCGGCGCTCATGCGCTGAATTGTTGTTGTTTTCAGAACCTGCCCGGCCAGTCGAACGGGGCCAGCCGGGTTGGGGTCCTCAGAGCCAGGGAGCCAGGCGTGTCGCCCAGGCTTCCACCCCTTGCGGGGTCCGCAGTCCGTCATTGCGGATTTCGATCAGCACGGCATCCACGCCGCGCTCGTCGCCGTGCACCGGGACAGTCATGTCCTCCAGCGGGTCGATCACATAGGGTTGGTTGGCGCCGATCTCCTCCCCGCTCTCGCGCAGCCCCGCCACCATGCGCCCGGCATAAGCTTCGGCCTTGGCGTAGAGCACCCCGGCGACCCAGGGGCGAGCTTCGCCGCGATAGCTCGGGGTGAAGCTGTGCACGCCGACCAGCCGGGTTGGCCGACCGGCGCCCAGACGCTCGTCGAGCAGCGCTGCCAGTTGTCGGTGGAAGGGCTCGAACAGGCAAGCCACCCTCTCCTGCCGGTCAGTCGCGCCCAGGTTGCGATTGCCGGGGATCGGGTAGATCTCGCTGTGCTCGGGAATCGCATCGGGAGCGGACAGCGGGCGGTTGAGGTCGATCAGCAGGCGCGAGTAGTTGGCCACCAGCAACGTGGCGTCCAGGCGCGCCGACAGTTCGCGGGCCAGGTCCAGCGCGCCAATGTCCCAGGCGATGTGCTCGGCAGCCGCCGTGTCGTCCAGGCCCAGCTGCGCCAGCTCCTCGGGGATGTAGCGGCTGGCGTGCTCGCAGACCAGCAGCACCGGGCTCCTGCCCTGCGGGTTGACGATCTCGTACGGCGGGCGCCGGTAGAGGCCGGATTCAGTAGAACTTTGCATAGGATTCACAGAGTTGTTCTTCGCTGAGTTCACGGGTCAGGGCCTGCTCCTGGCGCTTCATGGAGACATAGGTCTGCAGCAGGGCCGGCGGCAGCTGGGCGCACAGTTCGCTATCGGCGAGCAGCAGGCGCTGGGCCTCTTCCAGCGAACCGGGCAGAGACTGGATTCCCAGCTCGGCGCGCTGCGCATCGCTGAGGCTGTGCGGATCGACATCGGTGACCGCCGACAGCGGCAGTTCCTGCTGCATGCCCAGGCGCCCGGCGATCAGCACGGCGGCCATGGCCAGGTGCGGGCTGGCGGTGGCGTCCATCGGGCGGAACTCCAGGTTGAACTGGCGCGCCTTGGGCTTGCCGCCGATCTCCACCACCGGGCAGATGCGCAGCGCTGCTTCGCGGTTGCGCAGGCCCAGACAGGCATAGGCGGCGCTCCAGTGATGCGGCTTCAGCCGCAGGTAGGAAACCGCCGTCGGCGCGGTGAGCGCACACAGCGCCGGCAGGTGGCGCAATACACCAGCGGCCCAGTGCTCGGCGAGCTTCGACAGGTTGCTCGGCGCGGCCTCGTCGTAGAACACCGGGGTGCCATCCAGCCGTTGCAGGCTCAGGTGCAGGTGCACGCCGTTGGTCACGGCGCCGGGGGCCAGCAGCGGCGTGAAGCTGCTGCGCCAGCCGAACTGCCGAGCGATCTCACGGGTGACTTCGCGGACGTTCACCGCGCGGTCGGCAGCGGCGACGCCCTGGGTCGGCCGGCAGGTGACTTCGTACTGGTTGCGACCGTACTCGGGCAGGAACATTTCCGGCTCGGCGCCAATCTGCTCCAGCGCGCTCATCAGCCAGCCACCGAAGTTGCCGGTCTGCCGCTGGGCCTGCAGGGAGAAGGCGGCGGCGTGTTCGTCCGGCAGGCCGAGCAGGTTGAATTCGTGTTCGAAGGCGGCGGTGACCTGCAGGTCCAGCTCGTGGTAGCGGGCGATCTCTTCGCGCAGCAGCGTGCGCGGGCAAACCGGCCAGGGCGCACCAGTGGTCGTCACCAGGTCGCCGTGCAGGTAATCCAGCGGCGCGGCCTGGGAGTCCGGGCCGTTTTCAAGACGCACCCGGCTGCTCGGGTCGGGCAGCAGGCGCAGATCGCCATGGCTGCCCCAGGGGTTGTCGTCGGCAATGATATCCTGCGGCGTCAGCGCGCTGTTGGCGGGCACCCAGCCGCAGCCGGTGGCCAATTGTTCGGCGACATCCGATTCGGGAAGCGAACGGCCGCGGGTGATGCCGCAGAGGTCGGTGGTGACGAAGCTGGTCAGGCGCATCGGAGCAGGATTGTTATTGTTCTGACTCATGGCGTTCTCCCGGCCTCAGGCCAGCGCGGCGATGCGGGCCAGCACCGTGTCGGTGTCGGCGATCCAGCAGTAGCCCTTGATCGCTTCCAGGCAGGCCTGGTGGCGCTCGGCGGTGTGGGTGGCGCAGGCGTCTTCCACCAGGGTGACGAGATAGCCGCGGTCAGCGGCGTCGCGCACGGCCATGTCCACGCACTGGTCGGTGACCACGCCGCAGATGATCAGGTGGCGGGTGTTGAGGTTGCGCAGCACGTAGTCGATGGCGGTGGAGTTGAAGACGCCCGAGGACGTCTTCGGCAGCACGATCTCGTTCTCCAACGGCGCCAGGGCGTCGATCACCTGCGCGTCCGGACTGCCCTTGGGCAGGTGCATGTCGGAAAGCTTGTGGTCCAGCGAGCGGTCGCGGCCATCGGCGGTGAGGCTCTCGATGATGGTGTGCAGCACCTCGCCGCCGACCTTGCGCATGGCCGCCAGCAGGCGCTGCTGGTTGGGGATCACGCTCGCCTCGACGCGGTCGTAGAAGTAGCGGTGCGTCGTCGGATCGACGTGCGCATCGCGGCCGGGAATGACCCAGGCGTTCTGCATGTCGACGAACAGGATGGCGGTCTCGCCGGGGGTGAACGGAAGGTCGCGGGGCGATGAGTGGGGCAAGCTGAACACGGTCATTCCTCGAGGATGTGGCTGCCGAAGGCAGCTCTCAGGTGGTCGATGCCTTCCAGGCGTTCGTCGAGCTGGCCGTCCATGCGCGCTACCAGACTGGCGATCAGCGCTTCGACCTGGGCCATGGTCGGCACCAGGGTGTCGAAGGGCGATGGGGACTCCACCGGGGCGCTGATGATCAGGTCGGCGAACTCGCGCAGCGGCGAGTCATAGATGTCGGTGAACAGCACCACGCGGGCGCCACGAGCCTTGGCTGCGCGGGTCACGCCCAGCGCCTGGGCCTGGTAGCGGCGGTAGTCGAACACCACCACCAACGTCTGACGATCGATGTCGCCCAGTTGGTCGGGCAGCGCGGCGCCGTCGTCCAGCAGCAGGCAACCGCCGCGCAGCATGCGCAGGTGCGCCACCAGGTAACCGGCGAGGAAGCGGCTGAAGCGGCCGCCGTGGCAGAGCACGCGCAGCTTGGGGTCGAGCAGCCAGTCGCCGAGCAGGCGCACGTCGTCGGCCTGGGTCAGCGCCAGGGTGCGCTGGATGCCTTCGCTGGCGTCGCTCAGGTAGTTGGACCAGACGTCGTCGCGGCTCATGCCTTCGCGGCGCCCGGCGAGCAGGGTGCGCGGCGAGCGCAGACGGTCGTCCACTTCGGCCATCAGCGCGTTCTGGAAGTCGCTGTAGCCGCTGAAACCGAGCTTCTTGACCAGGCGCAGGATGCTGGGATCGCTGACCCCGGCCTGGCGCGCGAGGCGCGACATCGGCCCGAGGCCGGCGCGCGGGTAGTCGTCGAGCAAGGCGCGCAGGACCTTGCGCTCGGCCTTGGTGAGTTCGACTTCCGGGGTATTCAGGCGATCTTTGAGTGTGAGCATGGGGGCGCCTCTTGTTATGGCGCCATTTGTATAATGTGCTTCAGAAAACTTCAATACGTATTTTTTGTAGCATTCACTACAGGCCACTCACGCGCTCTTCCCACCTGCCGGCGCAGAAGCCCGCGCCCCAGTTTCAGGCAGGCCACCTCCGCCGGGAGCTTGGCCGTCTCACGCCGGCAGCGGCTCATGCACCGGCATCGGCCTGCCGAGCAGGGTGCCCACCAACACGGCGAACACCAGGGCCGCGACGCCCGCCACCAGCAACACCCCTTCGAAACCACCGATGAAGGCCTGTCGTACTGCGGGAGCCAGCACATCGCGCACGCTCGGATCGACCAGCGACAGCGCCGCCGTGAAATCACCCGCCGCCGCCCGGGTCGCCATCTCGGCGGCCTTGTCCAGTTGCGCAGGAGCAAGCTCTGCCAGCGCATCACGCAGCAATCGGGCGCTGCGCGCAGCCAGCACGCCGCCGAGAATGCCGATGGCCAGCACGATGGCGGCAAAGCGCGTGGTGGTGCTCAGCCCCGAGGCCATGCCGGTGCGTTCGCGGGGCACGCAGGCCATGATGTTCTTCTGCGTGTCGCCGTTGAGCAGCCCGGCGCCGGCGCCCAGCACCAGGCTGGCTAAGGCAAAGGCCGGGTAACCGCCCTGCCCGACCGCCAGCGCGCAAAGCAGGTTGCCCACACCAACCAGCACCAGACCGAAGGCGAAAATCTGCGCCGGACCGAAGCGCTCACTCAGGCGCATACCCACCCGTGGCACCAGCAACATCGCCAGGGCAAACGGCAGCATCCCCGCGCCCGCCGCCACCGCCGACAGCTGCAGACCGTTCTGCAGGTACAGCGGCAGCAGGGTCATCATCACCTGGGCACAGGCGGCGTAGGCGAACATGCCGAGCAAGGCGCCGATGAAACGGCCACTGCGCATCAGCCGCAGGTCGATCATCGGCCGCGCCTGGCTGCGCTCCACCAGCACGAACAAGCCCAGCAGGCCAGCGCTGACCAGCAGCCGCGCGAGGGTCGGCGGGCTGTCCCAGCCAACGCGGTTGCCGTCGATCAGCGCCCAGATCAGGTAGCCAAGGCCGCCAGCAAACGTCAGGCTGCCCAGCGGATCGAGTCGCGCTGCTGCGCTGTCGCGGGACTCCTCGATGCTGTGCATCGCCATCGCCCCCAGCAGCACCACCAGCGGCAGGTTGAGGTAGAAGATCCAGCGCCAACCCAGGGTGGCCGAAATCACCCCGCCCAGCAGCGGCGCGAAGGTGATGGTGGCGCCCATGCACGCGCCCCAGAATGCCCAGGCGCGCAGACGCTCCTCAGGCTCATGGAAGCGATGGCCGATGGCGGCAAGCGCAGAAGTCAGCAACAGCGCAGCACCTACGCCCTTGGCGGCACGGGCTATATCAAGGAACAGCAGGCTCGGCGCCGCGCCGCAGGCCAACGAGGCCATGCCGAACAGCACCAGCCCGAGGAGCAGCATGCGCCGCCGACCGAATCGGTCGGCCAGGCTTCCGGCGGGCAGCAGGCAGGCGGCGAAGGCCAGCAGGTAGGCGCTGACCACCCACTCGATATCGGCGAAGGAACCGGACAGGTCGCGAGCGATGCCCGGCAGCGAAACGGCGACGATGTTGGTGTCGAGGATGATCAGCGCGCAAACCGCCGAGGCGGTCAGCAGGGTGAAGCGGGCGGCGGGTCGTGCACAAACGGCGGGGTCGGACATGGCAAGGCTTCCAGCGCGGGCCGACGCGCCGGGTTTTGCCCTCGCCGCGCCAGCCTTGTAGTGTTGCCTCCACGGTAACGCCCACGTGCGCCGGGCTTGTTAGCCACGGCGGCCTTCGTCATTAGCCTGCGACTAACGAACATGGAAATCCGTCATTTCCGCTACTTCCTCAGCGTCGCCCGCCACGGTCACTTCACTCGCGCAGCCGAGCAACTGGGCATCGCCCCGCCGACCCTGAGCCGGCAGATCCAGGACATGGAAAAGCAACTGGGCGTGCTGCTGTTCCAGCGCAGCCAGCGCGAGGTGCGCCTGACCGCCGCCGGTGAGGCCTTGCTGACGGAAGCCGAACTCGCGGTCCGTCAGTTCGACGCCGCGCAACTGGGCGCACAACGCGCCGGGCGGGGTGAAACCGGACATCTGCGCCTGGGCTACGTAGCCTCGGCGGCCTATTCCGGCGTGCTGCAGCAACATGTCGAGCAGTTCACCCGCGCCCTGCCAGCCGTAGACCTCGACATCAGCGAAGCGCCCATGGCGCAACTGCCGGCGCAGGTGCGCGACGGCGCGCTAGACCTCGCCTATGTCCGCTCGCCCATGAGCCTGCCGGAGGAGCTGGAAGCCATCGCGCTGCAGGAAGAAGGCTTTGTCCTCGCCCTGCCCGCCGCCTCGCGCCTCAACGAGCTGCCGGAGATTCGCGCCGCCAGGCTGAGCGGGGAAACCTTCATCCTTCCGGAGCAGATCTCCGGCACCCTGGAAGTTGCCAGCGTCGGCGGCTTTTCCCCACGCCTGGGCCAGCAGCCAGGCAGCCTGGTGGCGGTGATCGCACTGGTCTCGCTGGGACGCGGCATCGCCATCGTCCCGGAGTCAGTGGTGCGCCGGGTACAGCTGCCGCAGGTGAACTACCTTCCGCTCGCCGACTGCACGCCGCGCTCCTGGCTGTCGCTGCTGCACCGACGCTTCGAGAAATCCCCGGTGGTGCGGCGCTACATCGAACAGATCAAGGCTCAGTCCGCCGACCACACCGCCAGCTAGTAGCCGTCCGGATTGATGAAGTAGATGCGCCGTCAGCCGAGGAACTCGAGGATAAGGCGGCCAACAGCAGTGATCTGCTTGCTGTTCGGCCGCCCAGGAATCACTCGTTCGACCAGCGTCGGAACAGCACACTGGCATTGACGCCGCCAAATCCAAAGCCATTGGAGAGTGCGTAGTCGGTATGCAGCGCTTGTGGGCTGGTGGTTGCCAGGCAAAGCCCTGCGGCCAATGGATCGGGGTTATGCAGGTTGAGCGTCGCCGGGGCCAATTGGTCCCGTAGCGCCAGCACGGTGAAGATCGCCTCGATCCCACCGGCCGCTCCCAGCAAATGCCCTGTGGAAGACTTGGTGGCGCTGATGATCGGCGATGCAGCCCCCTCGAACACCGCCTTGATAGCCGCCAGCTCGGCCTTGTCCCCAACCGGGGTCGAGGTTGCATGGGCATTCAGGTGGCCGATCTGGCCTGGTGCTACGCCGGCCTGTTGCAAGGCTTTTCTCATTGCCCGCTGAGCCCCATCGCCGTCCTCGGGGCCGGAGGTGATGTGGTAGGCGTCGGCACTCGTGCCATAACCCACTAGCTCGGCCAAGGGTTCTGCTCCCCGCGCCAAGGCGTGCTCAAGCTCTTCGATGACCAGCAGGCCAGCTCCTTCACTCATCACGAAGCCGTCGCGCGCCTCGTCGAAGGGTCGCGAGGCCGTCTCCGGACTTCCATTGAATTCGCTGGCCAAGGTCCGTGCGGCCGCAAAGCCAGCCAGGCTGACGCGATGGATGGCAGCCTCCGCGCCGCCACACAGCGCCACATCCACCTCACCGGCCAGGATCATGCGGGCCGCATCGCCGATGGCTTGTACGCCTGCCGCGCAGGCAGTGACCGGCGCTCCCAACGGTCCCTTCAAACCATGGCGAATGGAAACCTGGCCGGCTGCCAGATTGCACAGGAACGAGGGAATGGTAAAAGGCGACAGGCGACGCGGCCCCTTGCTGTCCGTCGTCCGCACCGCCTCGGCGATCGCCGGGAAGCCGCCAATGCCCGAGGCAATGATGGTTGCGGTGCGCTCCTGGTCCTGTGCTGTGGCGGGCTTCCAACCCGCTTGTGCCAGCGCCTCCTCCGCTGCCGCCAGCGCAAAGAGGATGAAGCGATCCACTTTCCGTTGATCCTTGGGGGACAGCACCCGGTCGGGGTCGAACCCGCCTTCCGAATCCTCCTCAAGAGCCGGCACCTGCCCGCCGATTCGCACCGAAAGGTCACCGATCAACGACTCCGGGAGCGGGCGAATGCCCGACTTGCCCGCCAGGAGGCGCTCCCATACCAGCTCCACGCCACAACCCAGCGGTGTAACGGCGCCCATTCCTGTCACAACGATACGTTTGCTCATCGAGGCCACTCCTTCGCGGCTGCTACTCTGTTGTACTGATGACGTTACTATCATAATGAAAGTAACATTCAATACGACAACCCCGACCACGAGCGCGAAGAATCGCTATGCAACGCAAGACAATGAAAGATGCGGAGTGCCCGGTGGCGCTGAGTCTCGAACACGTAGGCGAATGGTGGAGCCTGCTGATCATGCGCGATGCCCTGCACGGCCTGACACGCTTCGATGAGTTCTCCAGAAGCCTGGAGATCGCACCGAACATGCTCACCCGCCGGCTCAATGCGCTGGTGGAGGCAGGGCTGCTGGAGAAGCGCGCCTACAACGCAAAGCCTCTGCGCTACGAGTACATCCCGACCGAGCGCGGGCGTGACCTGAAAGCCGTTCTCTTCGCGCTCATCGCCTGGGGTAACAAGCACTTCGCCGGGGATGCGCCGAGCGTCCAGGTGGTGGAGCGGGCAACCGGCGAGGTGCTGCAGCCCATGATGGTCAATCCCGAATCAGGCCGGATCGTTCCGTGGGAAGACTGCGCGCTCAGCCATGGCTCAGGCGCCAGCCAAGGAATGCGGGAGCGACTCGGGAGCATCAGGAACGACTGGACATGAGCCAGGCTCCGACGCAGCCCGGGCAGGTGTGGAATCAGTCGGCGGACCACACCGCCAGCTCGTAGCCGTCCGGGTCGATGAAATGGAAGCGCCGGCCGCCGGGAAAGGCGAAGGTCGCGCGGCTGATGGTGGCGCCAGCCGCTTCAAGGCGGGCCTGGGTCTGTACCAGATCGTCGGAGTAGAGGATCACCAGCGGGCCGCCGGGGCGTACGGGCTCGCCCGTGGTGAAGCCACCGGTGAGGCGACCGTCGCTGAATTCGCAGTAGGTGGGGCCGTAGTCGGTGAACCTCCAGCCGAAGGCGCTGCCGTAGAAGGCCTTACTGCGCGCGATGTCACTGACGTTGAATTCGATGTTGTCGATCTGACGGTCGTGTCCACGGGTACCCATAGTCGCCTCCTGGCAAGTCATGTGGGCCTGATCCTACGGCAAATCCCACGCGGGCAATGTGCACCGCGCCAGTCGGCCGCAGGGTAGTTGGCCATTCTGCGCGGATTGACGAATAATCATCGCGCCTCAGCCAGATTCGCCGCCATGCTCAATGTCCCCCTCTCCAGCGTCGACCACCTCGACCGCAGCGTGCTCGCCATCGGCACCGACTACCCGCTGGGCACCCTGCTCAAGCCCCACTCCCACCGCCGCGCGCAATTCCTCTACGGTATGAGCGGGCTCATGGAGGTTGAGACCGAGGACGGTGCCTGGGTGATCCCGCCCTACAGCGGTGTGTGGATTCCCGCCGGCAAGCAGCATCGGGTGCTGATGCGCGGCGTCAGCACCCGCAGCCTGTATATCGACCCGCAGGTTCCGGTACGTGACACCCTGCTGTGCCAGGCGCTGACTGTCTCGCCGCTGCTGCATCACCTGCTGCTGGCCAGCGTCGAGGTGCCGGCACTGCATGACGAAGGCGGCCGCGACGGCGACCTGATCCGCCTGCTGCTTCACGAGCTGCGCGAGGCGCCGAGCCTGCCGCTGTTCGCCCCGCTGCCGGCCCATCCGCGCCTGCTCGAGCTGTGCCGGGACTTCCTGCGCGCGCCGGCCATCGACGTCACGGCAGACCTCTGGGCCGCCGAACTGCACTGCAGCACGCGCACCTTCAGCCGGCTGTTCCGCCAGCAGACCGGCCTGTCCTTCGGTGCCTGGCGCCAGCAGGCCTGCCTGCTCGCGGCCGTCACCCGCCTTTCCGCCGGCACACCCGTCACCCGCGTCGCGCTGGAGCTGGGCTATGACAGCCCGAGCGCCTTCTCCAGCATGTTCCGCCGCTGTCTTGGAGTGGCGCCCAGCAGCTATCAGACGGTCACTCAAGGCAGCTAGCACAGCTATCGGGCGCAACGCCGGAAGCGGCGGCGAGCCGCTGCGAACGGCCGTTCGTCGGCAATGCTAGCCATGAGCCACCAATCGCACATTTCGATGACCTGCCTTTAACACCGCCATAACCTTTCGGGCTCAAGCATGGAGTCGTCCGCCACGCGATTCCCTCGGAGAATGACCATGGAGTTGAATTCTCTCTCGCTCGCCATGCTGGTGCTGGCCTTCGCCGCCACGCTGAAGTCCCGCTCCGCGGACCTGCCGGTGAATGGCTGGGTGGAGGAAGTCCGCCTCTACCCCGGCGCCATCGCCCTGAAGGCCAAGCTCGATACCGGCGCCCTCACCTCGTCGCTGGATGCACGGGATATTCGCTATTTCCGCCGCGCTGGGCAGCAATGGGTGCGGTTTCGCGTGGTCGCAAGGAACCGCGAAACCGGCGAACCCTTCAGCCAGGAGTTCGAACGCCCACTGGTACGCCGGGTGAAGTTGCGGGGCGCGGGCGGCGTCGATCATCGCCCGGTGGTGACGATGGAGGTGCGCATCGGCCAGCAGATGCTGGTCGAGGAATTCTCCCTGCGCGACCGCAAGGACATGCTCTACCCCCTGCTGCTGGGCCGTCGAACGCTGGCACGCATCGGGCCGGTGGATACCCGCCGGACCTTCACCCAGCAGACCCGCCACTAGAGCGAGGTTGCCGGGCCTCCGGCCATATCCAGCACCGCCGCCTGCTCGTCCACCAACTGGCGGAACAACTCCAGTGAGCGCGAGCGTGAGTCGCTACGCCAGATCAGCCAGGTGTTCAACCGGGCGAAGTCGCCGCTCATGGGCCAGGCACTGACCGAGGCACTGCCGGGCATATTGCTCAGCATGCTGCGCGGCATCACCGCCAGGCCGCCGCCGGCACTCACGCAGGCGAGCATGCTGTGGTAGGACTCCAGCTCGCGGATGGCACCGGGCGCCGCGCCATCCGCGGCGAACCAGCGTTCGAAGTGGTGGCGGTAGGAGCAGTTGTCGCGGAACACGTAGATCATCTCGCCGTCGGCATCCTGACCACGCCGGATCGGTGCGTGGTGCGAAGGCGCGACCACCAGCATGTCCTCGTCGAACACCGGCACACCCTCCAGCGCCGGGTGCTTGATCGGGCCGTCGACGAAGGCGGCGATCAGCTCGCCGGCGATTACTCCATCAATCATGTCGCCCGAGGGGCCGGTAGACAGGTCAAGTTCCACCTTCGGGTATTGCTGGTGGTAGCGCGCCAGCAGACGCGGGATGCGCACCGCCGCCGTGCTCTCCAGCGAGCCGATGGGGAAACGCCCGGTGGGCTCCTTGCCCGAGACCACCACCCGCGCCTCTTCAACCAGCCCGAGGATACGCGTGGCGTAGACGAGGAAGTCGTGCCCGGCCAGGGACAGCCGCAGGCGGTTGTTCTCGCGGATGAACAGGTCGGCGCCCAGGTCCGCTTCCAGCTGCTTGATCCGTGTGGTCAGGTTGGACGGCACGCGGTGCATGGCCTGGGCAGCGGCGGCGATGCTCTTGTGGGCAGCCACGGCGCAGAAGATTTCCAGCTGGACCAGATCCATTTCATTCTCCAAACGAGAGCATAATCGTCATTATTATTCAGTTTTCATAAGCATCGATCAACGCGACACTGGCTCCACTCCCTGCCACCCCACCCTCCAGGAGCGAGCCATGAGCATCACCCCGCAGACCCACGCGATCTCCCGCAACCCCGCCAATGGCGAGGTGATCGACAGCTACGCCTTCGAGTCCGCCGAGGCGCTGGAGCAGGCACTGGCCCGCGCGGCCCAGGGCTACGCATCCTGGAAGCGCACCCCGCTGGAACAGCGTGCTGCCGCCCTGGTACGCCTTGGCCAGGCCTTGCGCGCCAACGCCGACGCCCTCGCCGCCACCATTACCGCCGAAATGGGCAAGCCGATCACCCAGGCCCGTGGCGAAGTGGAAAAGTGCGCCGCCCTGTGCGATTGGTACGCCGCCAACGGCCCGCAGATGCTCGCCCCGGAGCCGACCAGCGTGGAGCACGAGCGTGCCTGGATCGAATACCGCCCGCTGGGCCCGATCCTCGCGGTGATGCCGTGGAACTTCCCGATCTGGCAGGTGCTGCGCGGCGCGGTGCCGGCGCTGCTGGCCGGCAACACCTATGTGCTCAAGCACGCGCCGAACGTCATGGGCAGCGCCTACGGAATGCTGCAGGCGTTCCAGCAGGCGGCCTTCCCGGCGGGCGTTTTCGAAGTGATCAACGTCGGCAACGACCTGGTGTCCCAGGCCATCCGCGACGACCGTATCGCCGCCGTCACTGTCACCGGCAGCGTGCGCGCCGGCTCGGCCATCGGTGCCCAGGCGGGCGCCGCGCTGAAGAAGTGCGTGCTGGAACTGGGCGGATCGGACGCCTTCATCGTGCTCGCCGACGCCGACCTTGAGGTCGCGGTGAAGGCTGCGGTCGCCGGGCGCTTCCAGAACTCCGGACAGGTCTGCGCCGCAGCCAAGCGTTTCATCATCGAGCAGAGCATCGCCGACGCGTTCACCGAGCGCTTCGTCGCCGCGGCCCGCGAGATGGCGATGGGTGACCCGACCCTGGCACAAACCTACGTCGGCCCGATGGCCCGCTTCGACCTGCGCGACGAGCTGGACGACCAGGTGCAGCGCACCCTGGCCGAAGGCGCCACGCTGCTGCTGGGCGGCGGCAAGGTGGAAGGCGCGGGCAACTTCTACCAACCAACCGTGCTGGCCGATGTCACCCCGGCAATGACCTCGTTCCGCGAAGAACTGTTTGGCCCGGTGGCCTCGATCATCCGCGCGAAGGACGCCCGCCACGCGCTGGAACTGGCCAACGACAGCGACTTCGGCCTGACCGCCACGGTTTTCACCGCCGACCTCGCCCGAGCCCGGCAGATGAGCGCCGAGCTGGACGTCGGTGGCGTGTTCATCAACGGCTACAGCGCCAGCGACGCGCGTGTCGGTTTCGGCGGCGTGAAGAAGAGCGGCTTCGGTCGCGAGCTGTCGCACTTCGGCGTGCGCGAATTCTGCAACGCACAGACCGTCTGGGTCGATCGCCGCTGAGCATTGAAAACAAAACGGCCCGCCTTGATGGCGGGCCGTTCTGCATCCGGCAGCGGCATCAGATGGTCCGCGAGAAGCGCTCCTGCTGCCCGCCGCCCAGGTAGGCGTCGAAGGCCATCGCCACGCTGCGCATCATCAGCTGGCCCTGGGGCAGCAGCACCAGCGCGTCGTCATGCAGCTCGATCAGGCCGTCGCCGACCTGCTCCCGCAGCTGCTGCAGCGAACCCTCGAAGTACTCGCCGAAACGAATGCCGTGGCGCTCTTCCAGCGGGGCGTAGTCCACGCGGCCATGGCACATCAGCGCGCCGATCACTTCGCGGCGCAGGCGGTCGTCGTCGGTCAGGCGGTAGCCTTTGTGCACCGGCAGCAGGCCTGCGTCGAGCCGTGCGTAGTACTGCGACAGCTCCTTCACGTTCTGCCCGTAGGTATCGCCGACCTTGCTGATGGACGACACGCCCAAAGCGATCAGGTCGCAATCGGCGTGGGTCGAATAGCCCTGGAAGTTGCGCTGCAGGGTGCCGTTGTTGCGGGCCACCGTGAGCTCATCGTCCGGCAGGGCGAAATGGTCCATGCCGATATAGACATAGCCCGCTTCGGTCAGGCGCCGGATGGTCAGCTCCAGCAGTTCCAGCTTGCGCTCCGCTGGCGGCATGTCCTCGCGGCGGATCAGCCGTTGCGCGCGCACCCGCTCGGGCAGGTGGGCGTAGCTGTAGGCGGCGATGCGATCCGGACGCAGGGCGATGATCTTGCTCAGCGTTGTGTCGAAGCTCTCCACCGTCTGCAGCGGCAGGCCATAGATCAGGTCCACCGACACCGACTTGAACTTCGCCTCACGGGCAGCCTGCACCAGGTCGAAGACCTGCTGTTCGCTCTGCACACGGTTGACCGCCTGCTGCACCTGTTCGTCGAAATCCTGCACGCCGAAGCTCAGGCGGTTGAAGCCCTGGGCGCGCAGTTCGGCGATGCGTTCGCGGCTGATGGTGCGCGGGTCGACTTCGATGGAGAACTCGTGGGCGTCGCTTTCGTCGAGGTTGAAGTGCTGGCGCAGGCTGTCCATTACCTCACCTAGTTGCTCGCTGGTCAGGTAGGTCGGCGTGCCGCCGCCCAGGTGCAGCTGGGTAAGCTTGCGCGAGCCGTCGAACAGCTCCGCCTGCAGGGCGATCTCGCGCTTGAGGTAGTCCAGGTACTCCACGGCGCGGTGGGTCTTCTGGGTGATGATCTTGTTGCAGGCGCAGTAGTAGCAGAGGCTCTTGCAGAACGGGATATGGATGTACACCGAGAGCGGCTTGGCCACGCCCTCGCTGCCGGGATGATTGCTGCGCTGGGCGGCCGCGCGGTAGTCGTCGGCGGCAAAGGCACCATGGAACTGCGGCGCAGTGGGATAGGAGGTATAGCGCGGGCCGGGACGGTCGTACTTCTCCACCAGCGCGCGGTTGAAACTCATCGATTCGGGCATGACACGGGCTCCTGAGGCGCTGGCAGTCTGACGCTGCGAGTCGCGCGGCAACCTTACACCTGCCTGCTGCCCCACTCCCTGCGCGGGATCAAGACTTCCTTCCAGTCAGGCATATCCCAGCACCTTCGCGCCGATAGCCGACCGCTGGCGAGGCATCAGGAGCGGTCGCGGCGTACCGTGGAGAGGAAGCTGGTCGGGATCGACATCAGCAGGATATAGGCCGACACCGCCAGCATCAGGCCACCGCTGCCCAGCAGCAGGTAGCGGCGTTCCTTCACCACAGCCATGTCCAGCCCGCCGGAAAAGAGAATCCAGCCCAGCCCTGCCAGGGCCACGGTGAACAGGATGGCGATCAGGTAGCTGGCCGCGACGATCAGGAACCAAAGCGGGCTCCAGCGCCGGCGTGTCGGCTTCTCCATGGCTTCGGGCCTCCCAGCCCCACAGCGAATACTCACGAACCCGCACAGTCTGATGGCAAATGGCCGCTTCAGCAATGCGACGAAAGCGGAAGAAGTGCTTTCCAGACGCGACAGAACGAATGCAAACCCGACCGGAAGCGCCCGGCTGACATACCGGAATACCAGCAAGGGCGCTTACAATCACGGTTTTTGCCGACAGTGCAGTACGGTTTCGAAAATGGCGCTTGATCCACCCACCATGTTGACTATCTCGGTCGCCCTCGCGGCGGCCGCAGCGCTGTATCTGGCCATCGAATGGCGCAGCGTACGCGAACGCTCGCTGCTCTACTGGAGCGCCGGCTTCGCCACCATCACCCTCGGCTCCACCCTCGCCCTGCTGCGCATGGGCGGCTACCTGCTGGTGGGTATCTGGTTCGCCAACGGCCTGCTGGTGCTGGCCCACTGGTTCTTCCTCAGTGGGGTAGCGAAGTTCACCGAGGCAAGGTTGTCACGCGGCTGGCTGCTCGTCCCGCTCACCTGGATAGCGCTGCTGGCGCTGCCCGACGGTGGCCCGCTGTGGTCCAAGCTCATGCTGCTGGCCAACTCCTGGCTGGTCGCCCTGCTCTCCCTGCGCGCCAGTTACCTGCTGCGCTCCCATGGCAAGTCCCTGAGCGTGGGCGCGGTGCAGTTGCGCTACGTGATGCTGGTGCACGGCGCCTTCTACCTGGCCAAGGGTGCGACGGTGATCGTCCCCGGCACGCTGATCGACCTGGCCGCGTTCCGTGGCGAAATCATCCAGATTTCCCTGGTCGAGGGTGCCATGGCGATCATGCTGATCGCCCTGTCGATGACCGGCACCGAGCGCTATCGCCGCGAAAAGCGCATCGCCCGTCTTGCTGCGCGTGACCCGCTGACCGCCCTGTACAACCGCCGCGCACTGGAAGTCCGTGCGCCCCGCGTGTTCGAGGATATCTCTGCGGAACGTCCCGGCGCGCTGTTGCTGATCGATATCGACAATTTCAAGCAGGTCAACGACCTGTACGGACATACCGCCGGCGACCGCCTGCTGGTGGCGCTCAGCGAAATGATCCGGGCGGCGTTACCCGAGCGAGCAGTGGCCGCGCGGCTGGGTGGCGACGAGTTCGTCATCCTGCTGAGCAACATCAGCGGCGAACAGGTGATGGAACTGGCCGGCAAGCTGCGCGAGCAGTTCCAGAACACCGCCACGCAGAACTTCGACACGCCCCAGGCGGTGACCCTGAGCATCGGCGCCAACCTGTTCGACCAGCCACCGGCCAGCCTCGCCGCGCTGATCGAGCAAGGCGATGCCGCACTCTACGAATCCAAGCGCGGCGGTCGCGACAGCATCCGCCTGATGGATCGCACGGTTACCGGTGGCGACCCGCTGCGGCTGCGCTGATTCACGCTGATGTGAGCAACGCGCCCGCACTGGGCGGGCCCTGCGGAAACCTCAGCCGCGGCGCGCCGGCGCCGCGTACTGGGGCATGGTGATGCAGCCGATGTTGCCGCCGCCCAGGAGGATTTCCCGCGAGTTGTCGATGCCGATCACCCGCTTCTCCGGGAACAGCTCGGCCAGCACGCCCTGGGCGATGCGGTCATTGGGATCGTTGAAGAACGGCATCACGATGGCCGAGTTGCCGGTATAGAAGTTGATGTAGGAGGCACAGATTTTCGTGCCTTCCTGGCGGTCGAAGCTGCCCTCGACCTGATCCAGGCCCTCGGCCTCGGCAGCAGTCCACTCCAGCACCTGCGGCTGCGGTAGCTTGTGCACCTCCAGAGAATTGCCACGGGCATCACGGGCACTGCGCAGCACGTCGTAGGCCTCCTGGTAGATTTCCCACTGCGGGTCGCTGCGGTCGTCCGTCCACTGCATCACTACCACTCCCGGTCGCACGAAGCAGGCCAGGTCGTCGACGTGGCCGTCGGTTTCGTCGAACTTGCAGCCGCGCGGCAACCAGATCACATGTTCGGCACCCAGGTAGTCACAGAGACGGCGGGTGACTTCCTGCTTGCCCAGGTGGGCATTGCGATTGCGGTTGAGCAGGCATTGTTCGGTGGTCAGCAGGGTGCCCTGGCCGTCACTGCGGATGCTGCCCATCTCCGCAATGATCGACGCGCGATAACGGTCGAAGTCCTCGATCTCGAGGATTTTCTGCGCGATCTGGTCGTCCTTGTCCCAGGGATAGTAGAGGCCTCCATCGAGCCCGCCGTAGGCGTTGAACTGGAAGTCCACACCGCGCATCTCGCCGGTTGCGTCATTGACCAGGAAGGCCGGGCCGCTGTCGCGGAACCAGGTGTCGTTGCAGGTCATCTCCACCACGCGGACGTTCTCGGGAAGCATGCGCCGGGCGTTGGCGTACTGCGCGGCAGAAGCGCAGACGGTTACCGGCTCGCTGCTGGCGATGGCACTCACCACCTCTACCCAGACTTTCTGTGCCGGCTTGCCGCCGTTGCGCCAGACGTCGCTGCGCTCGGGCCAGCCGAGCCAGCAGCGGGCCTTGGGTTCGAATTCGCCGGGCAGACGGAAGCCGTCGGCCTTGGGCATTGTCGAGTGGGTGCGGGACATCGCGACGCTCCGGATTCAGGGACGGGAATGGCCCCAAGATTGCCGGTCCGAAGCAGCAGAAACCAATGATGAATTTCGCGGAATAGCTGAATTCAATTCATCATTTCAAAGGCAAATGATGAGCCTCACCGAACATGGGCTGTGTCCAGCCCACGCCATAGGCCCCGCCCACAGCCGCCAACATGCCGAAGCCCGTCTTGAGCTGTAGGAGCGAGCTTGCTCGCGAACCCGCTTGACGCCATCACCTCAAGAACACGCTGTTCGCGAGCAAGCTCGCTCCTACAAAGAGCCGTTGGCGTATTCACATGTCGTTGAGCTGATCGGTGAACCACTGGATGAAATCCGCCACCGCCGGCTTCTCCAGGCGCAGGCGCTCGCAGACCAGCGCGTACTGCCCCAGCGAGGTGATCTGCGCGGCGAACGGGCGCACCAGCCGGCCGCAGGCCAGGTCCTCGGCGCTGGTGAGGTTGTCGCCGATGGCCACGCCTTGCCCGCGCACCGCCGCTTCCATGGTCAGCCCGGCGTGACCGAGGTAGACATGGCGGCTGGGGCGGATATCGCTGGCATGGGTAGTCAGCCAGGCAGTCCAGGACTTGCCGTCCTGGTCATCATGCAGCAGGCAGTGGCGCGCCAGGTCGCGCGGGTGCTTGAGCGGCGACTGGTTGAACAGGCCGGGGCTGCACACCGGGAAGAACTGCAGGGTCGGCAGCGGTCGCACGAAGTAGGTGCTGGCGTCCTCCGGACCGGTACCGTAGGTGATGGCCAGGTCGATCTCGGCAGCCGGCCCCGGTGCCTCCAGCGGTTGCTCGTGCAGGTGCAGGACTATCTCCGGGTAGCGCTCGGCGAAGTCTGCCAGCCGGCCCACCAGCCATTTCTGCGCCAGCTCCACCGTCACCGCGATGTGCAACTGCGCCTGGGAGCCCGGGTCGCGCAACTCATCGCATGCCGTGGCGATTAGTTCGAAAGCCTGCTGCAGGCTGCGCAGCAGGCGCCGCGCCTGGGCGGTAGGCTGCACCTGGCGGCCCTGGCGCTCGAACAGCGTCGCCCCCAACTGCTCTTCCAGCTGGCGAATCTGGTGGCTGACCGCACTGTCGGTCACGCACAGCTCGGCGGCAGCTCGGCCGAAGTGCGCATGGCGTGCAGCGGATTCGAAGGTGCGCAGGGCGGTAAGCGAAGGTAGGCGTCGCATGATGAAAGCAGTCTTTATTGGCAAGGCGGCCGGCATGCTGACCGACGCAGCCTGCACGACGCAAGGCGGATACAGGCGCCCCAGCGCGAAACTCACCGCTGCGCGCAGCACTCCTTTCACGACAACCACTGTTCGTCCGCCCCACCCCTTTCGCCCGCAGCGCTTGACGCTCAGTGGCAGGCAGCGAAGTCCCCCGGCGATTGGATACTCTTTATGTCCATCTTTGTGTCGTGAACTGAACATTGATCGCGTCTCGCACCAAAATCCCGGTTGCATATCCCGTATCGCTATCTAGGCTGATCTTCACGACCCAGCCGGTGGGAAAAGCACCACGGGACAAGGGATCGCCGTCTCCAGCACGCATTCGGAGCGAATGCCTTTCATCGGCTCGAACGCCATGAGAGCCAGTCAGGGATCAGCAGGGGATGCTCGATGACCAGAGTCCGCACAGGCGCCGCAAAGGCCATAGGCGCTTCCATTGCGACATCGCTTTGTATCCTGTTCGTCGGCCCCGCCGCTGCCGGTGGCATCCTCATCTACGAGGCCGGTCAGGAAGGCAATGGCCTGGCCAACGCCGGCTCGGCCGCGCTGGCCAGCGACCCCAGCGTGCTGATGAGCAATCCGGCCGGCATCGCCGAGCTCAAGGGCACGCAGATCAGCGCCAACGCCCAGGTCATCCTCGGCGACCTGAGCTTCTCGCGCGACAGCAACAACCAGTTCGATGGCAACGAAGGTGGCAACTCCCTGAAATGGCTGCCGGGTGCCAGCTTCTTCGTCAGCCAGCAGATCGACGAACGCTCGGCCATCGGCTTCGGCATGTATGGCAACTTCGGCCTGGCGCTGGACTATGACGACGACTGGGCCGGCCGCTACTTCAACCAGGAGGCAGCGGTCATCGGCGTGTCGTTCCAGCCGACCATCGCGCACAAGTTCACCGACCAGCTCACGCTCGGCATCGGCCCGCGCATCGTCTACGCCTACTACCGCAACGAAACGGCCATCAACAACAACCTGCTCGGCCTGCGCGATGCTCCCGACGGGCAACTGGAATACAAGGACACCGATGTCGGTACCGGGGTGAACATCGGCCTGCTCTATGACCTCAGCGATCGCACCAAGATCGGCTTCGCCTACACCAGCAAGGTGAAGCTGGAGTTCGAAGACAGCCCCGATGTGCGCAAGGTCAGCAACCCGATCATCAATGCCGCGCTGCGCCGCCTGGATGTCGACTCGCTGGAACTGGACATGAACATCCCGCAGACCGCGACCCTGAGCATCGCCCACCAGCTCGACCCGCAGTGGAAGCTGCTGGGCAGCCTGGGCTGGCAGGACTGGAGCGACTTCGGCGAGATCGGCGTGGAGGTGGACGCCAACGCCGCTGGCGTGGATCGCACCGTCGACCGCCAGTACAAGGACACCTGGCACGCCTCCATCGGCACCCAGTACCAGGCCACCCCGCAATGGCGCTGGAGCCTTGGCCTGGGTTACGACAGCTCGGCGGTGGACGACAAGGACCGCACCGTGGACAACCCCATGGGCGAGGCCTGGCGCCTGGCCACCGGGGTCAACTACCAGGTGGACGAGGGCCTGGACCTGCACCTGGCCTACACCCTCGTCTGGCTCGGCGACATGGACGACGAACAGACCAAGTCCCGCTCCGGCGAGACCCTTTCCGGCACTTACCGCAATGCCGCCCTGCACATCCTTGGCGGCGGCGCGACCTGGCGTTTCTGAGCACGAGCAACGCGCCGCCAAGAGCGCGCCCCCGACACCATCGATGCAGTACCGCCCACAAGGAGCAATATAATGAACTGGAAACTCCTGGCCATGCCGCTGTGCCTGGCCACCCTCACCCTCACCGGCTGTGCGAGCAAGTACGTGGAGCCGGAGAACTACTCCGGCTTCCTCAAGGACTACAAGGTCCTCAAGGAAGAGAAGTCCCCCTCCGGCGCACCGGTGATGCGCTGGATCAAGCCCGGCATCGACGTCAGCCAGTTCACCAGCGTGTATGTCGAGCCGAGCCAGCTCTACCCGCAACCGCAGCCCAGCGAGAAGATCCCGCAGAGCACGCTGGACGGCATTACCAAGTACTACGACCAGTCACTGCAGACGCAATTCGCCAAGGCCCTGCCCCTGGCTAGCGGTCCTGGCCCTGGCGTGCTCGTCGTGCGCCCGGCGATCACCGCCGTCAGTGCATCGACCAAGGGCCTGCAACCCTATGAGGTCATCCCCATCGCCCTGATCGCCGCCGGCGTCAGCACCGCCACCGGTATCCGTGACCAGGACACCAGCATCGCCACCGAAGCCGCTTTCCTCGACGGCAGTAACGGCACGGTGGTCGCCCAAGTGGTGCGCAAGGGTGCCGGCAGCGAGCTGGACAACTCCTCCCAGGTCATGACCGCCAACGACGCCAAGGCCCTGCTCGATGGCTGGGCGCGGGACATGGTCAAGTCCTACGAGCAACTCAAGAGCAAGTAACCCCCTGACCCGGCATGGCTCGCGCGAGAGCGGGCCATGCCGGAAAGGCGAAACCTCGTCTGCAATACCTCGAACAAGTCCAAGACCACACCGCTGGCAGTTGCCTCGAAGGGTACGGCGCATAAAGCAAGAAGGAGCTTGAGATGAAACTGATCGCGCAATCGTCGCACTCGATGGATGGCCAGTGCGCCGCCAGGCTGTGGAAATTCAGCTCGTCGTTCCTGCTGGCGGCAGCCATTTCCATGACGACCCACGCCTGGGCTGCCGAAGCGCCCAAGCCGGCAACCGACGCCACCAAGGCCGCCAACGATGCCCTGCTGCAAGAGCTGCCGTTCAACGACAAGACCTCGTTCGAGCTGGCCCACAAAGGCTTCATCGCCCCGCTGCCCAGCGAGCCGATCAAGGGCGAGAAAGGCAACCTGATCTGGGACCCGGCCAAGTACAACTTCATCAAGGAAGGTGAAGCCGCGCCAGCCACCACCAACCCCAGCCTGTGGCGGCAATCCCAGCTGATCAACATTTCCGGCTTGTTCCAGGTCACCGACGGCATCTACCAGGTGCGCAACTACGACCTGTCGAACATGACCATCGTCGAGGGCAAGACCGGCATCACCATCTTCGACCCGCTGATCTCCGCCGAGACCGCCAAGGCGGCACTTGACCTGTACTTCGCACACCGACCGAAGAAACCGGTGGTCGCGGTGATCTACACCCACAGTCACGTCGACCACTACGGCGGTGTGCGCGGCGTGGTGGACGAGAAGGATGTGAAGGCCGGCAAGGTCAAGATCTACGCCCCGCTGGGCTTCCTCGAACACGCCGTGGCCGAGAACGTGATGGCCGGCACCGCGATGAGCCGTCGCGCCAGCTACATGTACGGCAACCTGCTGCCGCCGAGTGAAACCGGCCAACTGGGCGCCGGCCTGGGCACTACCACCTCGGCCGGTACCGTGACCCTGATTCCGCCCACCGACATCATTTCCAAGACCGGCGAGAAGCGGGTGATCGACGGCCTCACCTACGAGTTCCTCTACGCGCCGGGCAGCGAGGCGCCGGCCGAGATGATGTACTACATCAAGGAGAAGAAGGCCCTCAACACCGCCGAGGACTCCACCCACACCCTGCACAACACCTACTCGCTGCGCGGCGCGAAGATCCGCGAGCCGCTGCCCTGGTCCAAGTACCTCAACGAAGCCCTGAAGATGTGGGGCAACGACGTGCAGGTGATGTACGCCATGCACCACTGGCCGGTGTGGGGCAACAAGGAAGTGCGCGACCAGCTCTCCTCGCAGCGCGACATGTACCGCTACATCAACGACGAGACCCTGCGTCTGGCCAACAAGGGCCTGACCATGACCGAGATCGCCGAGCAGGTGAAACTGCCCAAGGGTATCGCCGACCGCTTCTCCAACCGTGGCTACTACGGCTCGCTGAACCACAACGTGAAGGCGACCTACGTGCTCTACCTCGGCTGGTTCATCGGCAACCCGGCGACCCTGTGGGAGCTGCCGCCCGAGGAAGAAGCCAAGCGCTACGTCGACATGATGGGCGGCGCCGACGCCGTGCTGAAGAAGGCCAAGGAGTACTACGACAAGGGCGACTTCCGCTGGGTGGCCGAGGTGGTCAACCACGTGGTGTTCGCCGACCCCAGCAACCAGGCGGCGAAGAACCTGCAGGCCGACGCGCTGGAACAGCTCGGCTATCAGGCCGAGAGCGGCCCTTGGCGCAACTTCTACCTGACCGGCGCGCAGGAACTGCGCAACGGCGTGCAGAAGCTGCCGACCCCGGACACCGCCAGCCCCGACACCGTCAAGGCGATGGACCTGGACCTGTTCTTCGACTACCTGGCCATGCGTTTGAAAGGGCCTGAGGTGGCGGACAAGCACATCACCCTCAACTTCGACTTCACCGACCTGAAGCAGAAGTACACGCTGGAGATGGTCAACGGTGTGCTCAACCACACCGAGGGCGTACAGGCCAAGGACGCCGATGCCACCATCACCCTCACCCGCGACACCCTGAACAAGCTGATGCTCAAGCAGACCACGCTCAAAGACGCGGAAGGCTCGGGCGAGCTCAAGGTGCAGGGTGACCAGGGCAAGCTCGACGAGCTGATGAGCTATATGGACAACTTCGACTTCTGGTTCAACATCGTCACGCCCTGACCCGGCAACCACGGGCAGGCCGGCGGCTTCCGCCGCTGGCCTGCCGCTTTTCCCCAGGCCTGGAAACCCACCCCCATGGACACCGTTCGCGGCACCGCTTTCCTCCAGTTCGGCGATCTGCTCGCCGAGCGTGGCGCTGCGCTGCGCTCACACCTCGCCCCTCACCGCATCGACCTGAGCGTCGTCGGCAACTACGAGAAAAAATTCTCCTACAAGAGCCTGGTGCAGATCTTCGAAGGCAGCGCCCACGCCCTGGCCATGCCCGAACTGGGGCTGGAGCTGGCGACCCGGCAACAATCCACCCTGCTCGGTCCGTTGCAGCACCTGGCGCAGACGGCCCCCACAGCTGGAGAAGGATTGGCCGCAGTGGTGCGCTACATGCACCTGTACAGCCCGTCGATCCTCTTTCGCCTGGAGCGGCGCAACGGTTGCACCCTGCTCTGTTTCGACAACACGCTGCCGTGCATCGAGGAGATTCCGCAGATCGTCGAGAAGTCCCTGCTGCACGGCAAGTTGATGATGGCCGAACTGCTGGGTACCCCCTTCCAGCCCACCACCGTGCTGCTACGCCACCCACCACAGGCAGAACTGTCGGTGTACCGGCGCTACTTCGACTGCCCGGTGCTGTTCGGCCAGGACCACAACGCCCTGGTCATCGCCCAGCGCGACCTGCAGCGCCCCTGTGCGCGCCACGACGCCCTGTTGCATTCCATCGTCCGGTTCTACCTGGAAGCGCATTCGGACGCCGGCGAGAAGCTCGGCTTCGCCGTCGAACGCCACATCCACGCCCTGCTACCCAAGCAGCGCTGCAGCCTGGAACAGGTGGCGCAACTGCTCGACCTGCACCCGCGCACGCTGCAGCGGCGCCTGGCCAATGACGGCATCGATTTCGAGGAACACGTCGACCAGATCCGCCGTCACCGCGCCGAACAATTGCTCGGTCACTCCGACCTGTCCATCGCGCGCATCGCGCAGGAACTGGGCTACCGCCGCACCACCTCGTTCTGCCGAGCGCACCACCGCTGGTTCGGCATGGCGCCCATCGAGCATCGGCGCGCGCTGAAGCACTGAACGCCAGCGCTCTCCAGCGAAGATTGTCCAGCGGCGCCGGACAGTCCATCCCAGCGGCGCGGAATTATCTTCTCCCTGCGTACCTCTAGACTCAGGCTTGCCTTCAACCCAGCAGGACTGACGACCATGGCCGACCATTCGATCCAGGGAAAAGTGGTACTTATCGCCGGAGGAGCGAAGAACCTCGGCGGGCTGATTGCCCGCGATCTCGCCGCACAGGGAGCCGCCGCCGTGGCGGTGCACTACAACAGCAACTCGAGCAAGGCGGAAGCGGACAAGACCGTCGCCGCGCTGCAGGAACTGGGCGCGAAGGCTGTAGCACTGCAGGCCGACCTCACCCGCGCAGGCGCGGTGGAGAAACTCTTTGCCGACGCCGTCGCCGCCGTCGGCAAACCGGACATCGCCATCAACACGGTCGGCAAGGTGCTGAAGAAGCCCATGGTCGAGATCAGCGAAGCCGAATACGACGAGATGATGGCGGTGAACGCCAAGTCGGCGTTCTTCTTCATCAAGGAGGCCGGCCGGCACCTCAACGACAACGGCAAGATCTGCACCATCGTCACTTCGCTGCTGGGCGCCTTCACGCCCTTCTACGCCGCTTACGCCGGCGGCAAGGCACCGGTGGAACACTTCACCCGCGCCGCCGCCAAGGAGCTGGGCGAGCGCGGCATCTCCGTCACCGCTGTGGGCCCTGGCCCGATGGACACGCCGTTCTTCTATCCTGCCGAGGGGCAGGACGCAGTGAACTACCACAAGACCGCCGCCGCCCTGTCGCCTTTCTCGAAGACCGGCCTGACCGACATCGAGGACGTGGTGCCCTTCATCCGCCACCTGGTCAGCGACGGCTGGTGGATCACCGGGCAGACGCTGCTGATCAATGGCGGCTATACCACCAAGTGATCCCCACGACGCAGGACTGACCACCACCGCCGGCCCGCGCACCTGCTCCGGGCTGGCGCCACTGTCTCCCCCCGAGGTGCCATGGAGCGCATCGAGCAGTACCGCATCTTCGTCCAGGTCGCCGAACTGGGCAGCTTCATCCAGGCCTCGCGGGTGCTCAAGCTGCCACGCGCCACGGTGTCCGCTGCCGTCCAGCAACTGGAAGCCGGCCTCGGCACGCGGCTGCTGCATCGCACCACGCGCAAGGTCAGCCTGACGGCGGACGGCCTGCAACTGCTGGAACGTGCTCACCCGTTACTGCACGAATATGACGAAGTGGACCAGCTGTTCCAGGCCCACCCGCAGCAGATCAGCGGGCGCCTGGACATCGACGTGCCCAGCCGTATCGCCCGCCGCCTGTTGATCCCGGCGCTGCCGGAATTCCTCCGCCAGTACCCATGCGTGCAACTGGGGTTGGGCTCCACCGACCGGTTGATCGACCCGGTGAGTGAAGGCGTCGATTGCATCATCCGCTTCGGCCGGCTGGCCAACAGCAGCCTGGTGGTGAAACCGCTGGGGCAGGTCCTGCTGGTCAACTGCGCCAGCCCCTCCTATCTCGCCGAACATGGCGTTCCGCGTCAGCTGGACGACTTGCGCAGGGGCCACCACTGTATCGGCTACAGCCCCACCACCGGCGGCCAGGCATTGCCCTGGGAGTGTCCGGAGGACGACGGCGAGCGCAGCATCGAGCTGCCCTGCCGGATGATCGTCAACAACGTCGAGAGCTACATCGCCAGTTGTTGCGCCGGTCTAGGGCTGATCCAGGTGCCGTTGTTCGATATACAGCACCTGCTCGATGCCGGCGCGCTGGTGGAGGTCCTGCCCGAGCATCGGCCCGCCCCCATGCCGGTATCCATGCTCTACCCCAACCGCCGGCAGCGCTCGCGTCGGCTGGCGGTTTTCCTCGATTGGTTCAGCGCGCAGATGCAGCCATTCCTGGCGCCCTGACGAGATTCCCTGCGAAGCGCTATTGCCCTGAGGATTGCTCTGAGGCCAGGCATTCGGTTATTTTGATAATAATTCGCATTTGCACGGATTCTCGCCCGGCTCCCTATGACACGACCCATTGCCTGCGCCCATCGAGCCCAAGTGGCCAGCCTCTACCGCGAGAACCACAGTTGGATCCAGCAGTGGATCAATCGCCGGCTGGGTAATGCCAGCGACGCCGCCGAGCTGGCCCAGGACGTCTTCGTGCGCCTGCTCGCGCAGCCACGCGAATTCGAGAGCGACGTGCACGCCCGCGCCTACCTGAGCCGCATCTCGCTGCACCTGTGCGTCGACTTCTGGCGCCGCAAGCAGCTGGAGAAGGCGTGGCTGGAAGCCCTGGCGCTGGTGCCGGAAAGCCATTGGCCGTCCCAGGAGCACCAGGCGATCATCCTGGAAACCCTCGGCCAGCTGCAGGACCTGCTGGAGCGTCTGCCGCCCAAGGTGGCCGCCGCCTTCAGCCTGTCGCAGCTGCACGGCATGGGCTATCGGGAAATCGCCGAGGAGCTGGGTGTCTCCGTGCGCACGGTGACCAAGTACATCGCCCAGGCCATGTTCCAGTGTGCCTTGCTCGAAGCCGAACTGGACGGAGTGCTGCAGTGAGCGCGCGTCCCGGCTTCGACCACGCCACCCTGGAAAGCGCCGCCGACTGGTTCGCGCGCCTGCAGGAATCGCCCAACGACGCCGAACTGCACGCGCAGTGGCGTCGCTGGATGGACCAGGGCGAAACACAGCGCCTGGCCTGGAGCTACATCGAGCGGATCAGCCAGCGCTTCGCCGGTATCCAGCAGCAGGGCCCCGCGGCACACAGGACACTGGCCACCCTGCGTACCGGCAAGCAGACACGCCGCCGGCTGCTCAGCCAGTTCAGCGTGCTGGCCGGTGCCGGCCTGTTCGGCTGGCTGGGCTGGCGCGCCAACCCCATCGACAGCCTGCACGCCTGGCGCGCCCAGTACCGTACCGCCGTCGGCGAACGCCGCAGCGAGCGGCTCAGCGATGGCACCCAGGTCTGGCTCAACAGCGACAGCGCGCTGGATGTCCGGTTCGACGACGCCCACCGCGAGCTGCTGCTGTACGCCGGTGAAGTACTGATCGAGACCGGCCATGGCGACAGCCGTCCCTTCCAGGTACGCACCCGTGCCGGTCTGCTGCAACCGCTGGGCACCCGCTTCAGCGTGCGCGAGCTTGGCCCGCGCGCACAGCTCAATGTTTACCAGGGCGCGGTGCGCACCACGCTACAGGACACTGGCGCAAGCCTCATCTTGCAGGCGGGCCAGGCCGTCGTCTTCGATGCCCGCGAAGCCGGTGCGATCACTCGCGCCGAATCCCGCCGCGAAGCCTGGAGCCGCGGCCTGCTGCTGGCCGAGGACATGCCGCTGGACGAGTTCATCACCGAACTGGGCGGTTACCGGCGTGGGCACCTGGGCGTCGACCCGGCCGTGGCGCACTTGCGCGTCATGGGCAGCTTCCCGCTGGCGGACACCGACCAGGCCCTGGCGCAGCTGGAGGAAGCCCTGCCGGTGCAAGTGCAGCGGCGTTTCGACTGGTGGGTAACGGTGGTTCCGCGCCGCTAGGCAACCGAGTCGAGCCCCGGTTCGCGAGCAAGCTCGCTCCTACGAAGAGCGCAACCCCAGCTGTAGGAGCGAGCTTGCTCGCGAACTGCCGACGCGTCCGCCAATTCAGGTTTCGCGCCCGAGAAAAAAGTTTTCGAGAATGGTTCCGATTTTCCGTTCTGCTTCGGATTACTAGGAAACACCCCTAATAACCGGACGCCAAGGAACCGGAATGTCACGCCAAGACCAGCACTTCCCGAGCAAAAAGCATCCCCTGTTTCTCGCCATCGCCCTGAGCCTGGCCAGCGTCGCGCCACTCGCGGTATCCCCCGCGGCCCACGCTGAACAGGCGCAGCGACAGACCTTCGACATCCCCGCCGGCCCCCTGGCCCGCCAGCTCAATGAGCTGGCTGCGCAGACCGGCCTGCTGCTGGCCGCCGACGCCGAGCTGACCCGCGACCGCCAGAGTCAGGCCGTGCGCGGCACTTTCAGCGCCGAGGAAGCGCTGGACGTGATGCTCATGGGCAGCGGCCTTGCCGCGCGACTCAGCACAACGTCGGGCAACGGCAACCGCTACCAGTTGGTGCTCATCCCGCAGGACGACGCCGCGCTGGAAATGAGCGAGACCACCATCATGGGCCAGGGCATGGGCCAGGCCACCGAGAACAGCGGCAGCTACACCCCTGGCCTGACCAGCGTCGGCTCGAAGACCCCGACCTCGCTGAAGGAAACCCCGCAGTCGGTCTCCGTCATCACCCGCCAGCTGATGGATGACCGCCAGATCGCCGACCTCAACGACGCCATGAAGGCCGTGCCGGGCATCACCACGCAGAGCAACACCTATCGCATCCAGGACTTCTACTCGCGCGGCTTCGCCATCCAGAACATCCAGCTCGACGGCGCCGCGCCGATGGCCCTGGGCACCACCGCCGGCTCGTTCTACTCCTCCAACGTCTATGACATGGCCGAGTTCGACCACGTCGAAGTGCTGCGCGGCAGCTCGGCGCTGTTCGGCGGCACCGGCGATCCCGGCGGCATCATCAACCTGGTGCGCAAGCGTCCGCTGGACACCTACCAGCTGAAGTTCAGCGCGTCCGCCGGCACCTGGGACAACTACCGCAGCGAGCTCGACGTCACCGGCCCGCTGGGCTTCGATGGCAAGCTGCGCGGGCGTGCAGTGGTGGCCTACCAGGACCGCCAGTACTTCACCGACAACCGCGCCACCGACAAGCCGATCTTCTACGGCGTGCTGGAAGCCGACGTCACCGACGACACCCTGCTCACCGCCGGGCTGCGCTTCAACAAGGTCCACGAAACCGGCACTGCCAACGCCGTGCCGCGCTACAGCAACGGCGTCGACCTCGGCCTGCCGCGCCATACCGGGCTGTCCACCACCTGGGCGTATGCCGATGGATTCTCCCGCGAATACTTCGCCAAGCTCGACCATCGCCTGAACGACGACTGGAAGCTCAACCTCAGCTACACCAACATCTACGACACCATCAACACCAACAACGCCACCACCCTGGGTTCGGTGAACCCGGTGACCGGCGCCGGTGTCACCCGCTACGGCACCTACATCACCCAGTGGAGCGAGCAGGACCTCTGGGACGCCAACGTCTCGGGCAATTTCAGCCTGTTCGGCCTGAACCACCAGCTCACCGTCGGCGGCGACTACCAGGACATCGACAGCCGCTGGCAGGGCACCCCGCGTTTTGCCAGTGCCGGCGGCGCAGTGGACGTGTTCGACCCGAACTCCACGCCCTGGAACGACCCCGGCGCACGCCCGGACTTCACCCGCAACTACAGCCCCAACAGCCAGACCCAGTACGGCCTCTACTCCAGCCTGCGCCTGCAGCTGGCCGAGCCGCTGCACCTGATCCTCGGCGCACGGGTGCAACGCTACAAGTTCGACCAGACCTACCAGACCCTGGCCAACGGCACCTGGAACACGCAGTCGCGCGTCGACATGCGCGAGCCGACCAGGACCACGCCCTTCGGCGGCATTGTCTACGACCTCACCGACGAGTGGGCCGCCTACGCCAGTTACGCGGAAATCTTCAAGCCGCAGCAGAACTACATGGCCGGCCCACTGGGCAGCGGCAGCACCCTCGACCCCATGACCGGCAAGACCTATGAAACCGGCCTGAAGGGCGAGCTGCTGGGCGGCAAGGTAAACACCAGCGTGGCGCTCTACTACACCAAGCGTGAAGACCAGGCCGTGCTGGACCCGCAGTACGACGCCACTTCCGTGCTGTTCGGCGGCAACTGCTGCTACGTCAACGGCGGCGAAGTGGTCAGCAAGGGCGTCGACATGGAGATCTCCGGCGAGTTGCTGCCGGACTGGATGGTGATGGCCAGCTATACCCTCAACCTCAACAAGAACCGCACCGTCGGCGGCGAGCTGAGCACCATCACGCCCAAGCACATGGCCAAGCTGTTCACCACCTACCGACTGCCGGGCGACTGGTCGAAATTCCGCGTCGGCGGCGGCGTCGATATCCAGAGCGCGACCAAGGTCAGCGGCACCGCCTCCTACTACGACAGCAACGGCAACGTCACGCAGGCCGACGTGCCGTTCGACTACCAGCAAAGCGGCTACGCGGTGTGGAACGCCCTGGTCGACTACCAGCTGGACGAACACTGGAACGTCGCGCTCAACGGCAACAACCTGTTCGACAAGAAGTACTACCAGACGGTCGGCACCTCGACCTACGGCAACGTCTACGGCGACCCGCGCAACTTCATGCTGACCGTGCGCGCGACCTATTGAGGAGCCAGCCTTCACCAAACCTTAATATCGCGCCGCTAGGCTGATCCCAGTCACCAAAGGTGCGTGACCCATGAATGCTGCCTGTTCCAGGCAGCATTTTTTTTGCCCGCAAATTGCTGAACGCCAGTATTGGCGCCCGGACAACCCGGTAGATTGCTGCTATATGCCTTGAGGCACGCGCTTGCTCGCGCTGCCCCAACCTGCGCCTTCGTATGGATACCGTTCATGGCGATCCACCGCTCCAGCACCATCCTGATGACCTGCCTGGGTCTGACCACAGCCATCAGCGCCCTGTCGTTATGGGCCATCCTGGAGATGCGCCACGATGCCCTGGAAGTGGCCACCGCCAACGGCCACAACATTGCCCTGCTGGTGCAACGCGATATCCAGCGCAACCTCGATCTCTACGACATGACCCTTGAGGCAGTGGTCCATGCCCATGCGCAACCCGAAGTCCGTGCGCTCTCCAGCGAAGTACGCGACTCCCTGCTCAAGGACTACACCGCGCCCACCCGCGGCATGGGCTCGGTGTTCATCACCAACGCCGAGGGCGTGGCCACCTTCAGCTTCGGCAAGGAAATCCCCGCGCGCATCGACCTCTCCGGCCGCGAGTACTTCCAGGCGCAGCGCGAGGCGAAGGGGAATTCGGTGTTCGTCAGCCACCCCTACATCCCCTACTCCAACGATGCCCGCCGCAGCATCGCCCTGAGCCGGCGCCTGGAGCGCGCGGACGGCAGCTTTGCCGGCGTGGTCGGTGCCAACCTGGAGCTGAGCTACTTCCATGAGTTGTTCAGCGGGCTCAACCTGGGTGAAGGCGGCACTGTCAGCCTGCACATGCGCGACGGTACCCTGCTGGCGCGCTGGCCCGACTCGCCGCCTGCCGGCACCCTGGCTGGAGCGCTGGAACGCCACCTGGCCAGCGGCGAGGAGAACTTCTTCGACGTCGGCAGCGATGGCAAGCGGCGCTGGCACGACTTCCGCCCGGTAGAGGGCTACCCGCTGGTGTTCAGCGTCGCCCTGCCCTCCGCGGAGATCTACGAGGACTGGTACTGGCGGGCAGGCCTGATCGGCCTGCTCGGCCTGGCGCTGGACGGCGCGGTCATCGTCCTGGCCGTCATCGCCCGCCGGCACATGCGCCGGCGCGACCGCCAGGAAGCCGAACTGCGAGTGGCGGCCAGCACCGATCCACTGACCGGCCTGAAAAACCGCCGCAGCTTCGACCTGAGAGCCGCCCACGAATGGTCGCGCTACCAGCGCAGCGGCGCCGCGCTGTCAGTAATGCTGATGGATATCGACCAGTTCAAGGCCTACAACGACCACTACGGACACCCCGCCGGCGACGCGGCGCTGAAGACCGTGGCGCAGGTGATCGCCGAATGGACGCGGCGCCCGGCCGACTTCGCGGCGCGTTTCGGCGGCGAGGAGTTCGTGGTCCTGCTGGGCGACAGCGACGAAACCAGTGCCCTCGAACTGGCCGAGCAAATCCGCTCCAGTCTGCAGGCCCTTGCCGTACCGCACCAATACGGCCCGTTGGGCGTGGTCACCTTGAGCATCGGCGTCGCCAGCACCTCGCACTTCAGCCCGGCCAACTGGGCCGAGCTGGTGCAGGCCGCCGACAGTGCGCTGTACCAGGCGAAGAATGGCGGGCGCAACCGCGTGGTGGGCTTCAATCCCCCGGCAGTCGCAGCCACCTAACCCCGCTCACCACGCAGGCTCAGCACCTTCAGTTCGCACTCGAACAAGAACTCGAAGGCCTCGACCTGGCGCAGCGCATCACTCATGCGCGCGCCCCAGGTGTACAGCCCGTGACCACGGATCAGGTAGCCAGGGCAGTCCGGATGCGCATCGAGCCAGGGCTGTACGCGGGTCGACAGGCGGGCGATGTCCTGGTCGTTGTCGAAGATCGGTACGCTGACGCGACCCTCGTGGCTGGTGACACCGGCGAAAGCCTTCTGCAATTCGTAATCCTGCAGCTCCAGCCGGTCGCCGGCAATCAGGCGCGACAGCACCGTGGCGTTCACCGAATGGGTATGCAGCACCGCGCCGATCTCCGGCCGCCAGGCATAGAGCTGGGTGTGCAGCAGGGTTTCCGCGGAGGGCTTCTTGCCGGGCTCCAGGCTGTTGCCGGCCAGGTCGGTTTCCAGCACATCGTCCTCGCCCAATTGGCCCTTGTGCTTGCCCGACACGGTGAGCAGCGCACGATCGGCGGACAGGCGCGCCGAATAGTTGCTGCTGGTCGCCGGAGACCAGCCACGACCATAGAGGAAGCGGCCGGCTTCGATGATCTGCCGGGTCAGTTGCGAGCGTGTCTCGGTCATTTCAACAAGGTCCGGATCAGGTAATGGCGAGCAGTTCGCGCAGGTGGCGGGTGACGATTTGCGGCTTCTCCAGCATCAGCTGGTGGCCACAGTTCTCCAGCACCTCGAACTGAGAATTGGGTAGCCGCTGGTGCAGCGCCTGGGCGCGCTCGGCAGGCGTCAGACCGTCGCTGTCGCCGGAGACGATCCGAACCGGCAGCAGCAGGCGATCCAGCTCCGCTTCCGGTAACCAGGAGGCCTGGCTGACCAGCGCCTTGAACACATCGAGGCGGTTGTGGCGGGTCAGCCGTTCCTCGTAGTCCACCAGTTCAGGATCGGCGCCAGCGTGCCAGGCGCGCTCACGAAAGCCCTTCGACAGGACGGGCCGGAACCACTCCAGCAGCCACGCCGGCAGCGACAGCAACCCGCCACTCCCCAACGGACGACTGAGCTGGGTGCCCAGCAGCAGCGCCGAATCGATCAGCGCGCCCTGCCCTTGCGCCTGCAAGGCCAGCAGGCTGCTGACGCTCAGGCCGGTACCGAAGGAGTGTGCCGCGAGGATGTTGCGCTCACCGGCATGGCGCCGCAGCACCGCTACCTGATCGGCCACCAGCTCGTCCCAGGCATAGTCCGTCGCGCGCCGAGGTTTGTCGCTGGCGCCATGGCCGAGCAGGTCCCAGGCCACCAGGCTGTAGCCCTCGGCTTCCAGCTCGCGCCACTGTTCGCGCCATTGGTCCTTGTTTCCGCCGCCCCCGTGGGCGAAGAACACCACGGTCTGTGGGTAGCGATGCCCCTTGCTTTGGGCCAGGCTGATGTGCCGGCCGGGGCGGATTTCCACGCGCTCGCCACGTACCCGTGGCAGTGCCTGCGTCCAGTGTTCAGCCATGTTCGGCAGTCTCCTTGCTGTGGGCCAGGCCCAGGTGATCGCGCAGCGTGCTGCCACTGTAGCGCCGGCGGAACAGGCCGCGATGCTGCAGTTCGGGCACCACCTGCGCGACGAAATCGTCGAGGCCGTCGGGCAGGTACGGCGGCATGATGTTGAAACCGTCCGCTGCGCCGGACTCGAACCACTCCTGCAACTGGTCGGCGATGTCCACGGCGGTGCCGGCGACCACACGGTGGCCACGGGCATCGGCAATGCGTTGGTAGAGCTGGCGGATGCTCAGGCCCTCGCGCCGGGCCAGTTCCAGTAACAGGTGCTGGCGGCTGACGCCGGACTCGGTGGGCGGCAGCTCCGGCAACGGGCCATCCAGCGGCAATCGCGACAGGTCGAAGCCACCGGCCACGTCCGACAGCAGCGACAACCCCACCACGGGTTGCACCAGTTCCTGCAACTGCGCGCGGCGCTCCTCGGCTTGCGCGCGACTGGCGCCGAGGATCGGCAGCACGCCGGGCATCACTTTCAGCGCGGCCGGGTCTCGGCCATGGCGCACCACGCGCTGCTTGATGTCCCGGTAGAAAGCCTGGGCGCCGGCCAGTTCCGGCTGCGCGGTGAACAGCACCTCGGCCTGTCGTGCCGCCAACTCCTTGCCAGCCTCCGAAGCACCGGCAAGCACCTGCACCGGCGCCACGCCACGGGCCCTCCAGCGCTGCCGCACGCGCTGGAGGAAGTCCTCCGCCATGCGGTAGCGACAGGCATGTTCGAAGTGTCGATCGCGGCCGAAGTTGCCGGCCTCCTCGGCGTTGCTCGAGGTCACCAGGTTCCAGCCACTGCGGCCACCGCTGAGCGCTTCGAGGGTGGCGAAGGTGTCCGCCACGGTCGCCGCGTCGTTGTAGGAAGAGGTGACGGTCGCCACCAGCCCGATATGCCGGGTGCTCACCGCGAGATGCGCCAGCAGCGTCAACGGCTCGAAATGCTCGGTGCGCGCCATGCGGCTCAGCGCCTCCAACCGACCGGGCAACATGGCCAGGGTGTCGGAGAGGAAGATCGCGTCGAAGCAGCCGCGCTCGGCAGTGCGCGCCAGGGCCCGGTAATGCTCTACATCCAGCCCGCCACCGGCGTGCGCACGGGGATGCCGCCAGCCCGCCAGGTGATGCCCGGTGGCCATGAGGAAAGCCCCCAGCGCCATCTGTCTCGGCGCCGTCATGCGGGCTCCTCCACTTCGCGCAGCGGATGCGCGGCGAGCAGCCGGCGCGTGTAGTCATGGCGCGGGGCACGCAGCACCTGTTGCGCCTCGCCCAGCTCGACAATGCGTCCGCCCTGCATGACCGCGATGCGATCACAAAGGCGTGCCGCCACCTGCAGGTCATGGGTGATGAACACCAGGCTCAGGCCCAGCTCACGCTGCAGCCTTTCCAGCAACTCCAGCACCTGCTGCTGCACCAGTGCATCCAGTGCCGATACGCACTCATCGGCGACCAGCACCTTGGGCTGCAACGCCAGCGCACGGGCGATACCGATACGCTGCCGCTGCCCACCGGAAAAGTCGCGTGGATAGCGCTCGAAGGCAGCTTCCGGCAGACCGACCTGATGCAGCAGCTCTCGGGCGCGGCGCTCCGCTTCGGCAGCAGGAACGCCATGAGCCAGCGGCCCGGCCATGATCTGCCGACCGACGCGCTGACGCGGATTGAGCGAAGCGAACGGGTCCTGGAAGATCATCTGCACCTGTTGGCGCAGCGGGCGCAGGCGGCGCTGAGACAGCGAAGCCAGGTCCTGGCCGCGCAGCAGAATGTGCCCGCCGTCCGGGCGCAGCAAGCGCACCAGCGCGCGCCCCAGAGTGGTCTTGCCCGAACCGGATTCGCCGACGATGCCCAGGCATTCGCCGGGGCGCAGGCTGAACGAGGCATCGGCCAGCGCGGTGACCCGGCGCCGGCGCCAGAGGCCCTGGCGACTGTCGTAATGCTTGCACAGACCTGCCACTTCCAGCAGTGGCGGTGCGTCCGCATCAAAACGCCGTGGACCACGCTGGCCATGATCCAACGCCGCCAGCAGCTGGCGTGTGTAGGCATGTTGCGGAGCATCCAGCACCTGCCGCAACGCGCCCTGCTCGACAACGCAGCCCTTTTCCATCACCAGCACGCGGTCGGCGATGGCCTCGACCACGGCGAAATCGTGGGTGATCAGCAGCACCGCCATGCCCTTCTCGCGACGAATGCGCCGCAGCAGATCGAGGACCTGCGCCTGGGTGCTGACATCCAGCGCCGAAGTCGGCTCGTCGGCGATCAGCAACGCCGGTTCCAGCGCCAGGGCGATGGCGATCACCACTCGCTGGCGCTGGCCGCCGGAGAGCTGGAAGGGATAGGCGTGGTAGAGCTTCTGCGGCTCCGGCAGGCCCACGTAGCCAAGCAGATCGAGCACCCGTTCACGTCGCCTGGTTGCCGATGCCACGCCGTGGGCACGCAGGCTCTCATCGATCTGCCGGCCAATGCTCAGTAGCGGGTTGAGCGCGCTCATGGGCTCCTGGAAGACCATGGCGATGTCCTTGCCGCGCAGCTCGCGCATGCCCTCTTCGCTGCGCCCGGCGAGGTCCTCGCCGCGAAAACGGATACTGCCCTCCACCGGCTTCAGGTGCGCCGGCAGCAGGCGCAGGATGGCGTTGGCGAGCATCGACTTGCCCGAGCCGGACTCACCGACCACGCAGAGCACCTCTCCGGCCGCCAGCTCGACGGACAACCCACTCACTGCACTGGCACGGTCACCGCCCGCCGGCAGGTCGATGCGCAGGTTGCGCACTTCCAGCAATGGTTCGCTCATGGGCGCCCTCCCTGGCTTCCGGTTGCCTGCACGGCTTCGCGCAGCGCCTCGCCGACTCGCTGTACGGACAGCACCGTGAGCAGGATCGCCACGCCTGGCAGCAGGCTCATCGAAGGCGCCTCGCGCAGCAGGTTGCGCGAAGCGTTGATCATGTAGCCCCAGCTCATCGCCTCCGGATCGCCCAGGCCGAGGAACGCCAGCGCGGCTTCGGTGAGGATGGCGGCGGCGAGGATGAAGGTCAGGCTCACCAGCAGTGGCGACAACGCGTTGGGCAGTATCTGCGTGAAGGCGATGCGCGACGGCGTCTGCCCCAGTACCAGCGCTGCCTGGACGAACTCGCGCTGGCGCAGGCTCTGGAATTCACTGCGCACCAGCCGCGCCACCGGCGGCCAGGCCACCAGCGCCAGGGCCAGTACCACCGAGCCCACCGAGGGCTCCATCAGCGCCACCAGCACCACCGCCAGCACCAGCTGCGGGATGATCTGGAAGCACTCGGCGACACGCATCAGCAGCTCGTCGATCCAGCCACCGAAGTAACCGGCAGTGGCGCCGATCAGCAGCGCCGGCAACAAGGTCGCCAGGGTCGCCAGCAGCCCCACGGTCAGCGAGGTGCGTGCGCCATAGAGCAGTCCGGTGGCGATATCGCGGCCGAGCATGTCAGTGCCCAGCCAGTGGCTGGCGTCACTGAACGGAGGGATCAGTGGACGCGCCAGCATTTCCCACGGCGAGGCCGAAAGCAGCCAGGGCGCCAGCAGGGCCGATACGGCCAGCAGGATCAGGAAGCCGGCGGCGAGCATGGCGCCGGGACGCAGCAGGGCGTTCATCGCACCTCCCCCGCCGCGCCGATACGCGGATCGAGCAGGCGACAGAGCAGATCGGTGAGGACGTTGAACGCCACCACCAGGCACGAGATCACCAGGAACACTCCCAGCAGCAGCGCATAGTCGCGCTGGCTCAAAGCGTCGTAGAGCAACCGGCCGATGCCCGGCCACGCATAGACCACTTCGATCAGCAACGCACCGCTGGCCAGCTGGCCCAGTTGCAGGCCGGCGAAGGTCACCACCGGTACCAGCGCGTTGCGCAGCACGTGGCCAAGCAGGATGTGCCGCTCGCGCAAGCCCTTGGCGCGCGCCAGGCGCACGTGCTCCTGGGGCAGGACGTCGAGCATGGCGCTGCGAGTCAGGTGCACGTACATGGCCAGCGACAGGAAGCTCAGCGACAGGCACGGCAACAGCAGGTGGCCAAGGCGATCCACCCACCAGTCCCAGCCGCTCAGGTCGGCGCCGACGCTCTGCATGCCGAAGGCTGGCAACCAGCCCAGCTGCACCGAGAACAGCAGCACCAGCAACAGCGCCAGCCAGAACGGCGGCGTGGCGAACAGCACCCAGACGGCGCGGCCGATGAAGCGATCCAGCCGGCCGCTGCCCTGCTGACTGCGCGCAGCGAGCACGCCGAGGGTCACGCCGAGCGTGAGCGACACGGCAAAGGCCGAGCCCATCAGCAGCAGCGTGGCCGGCAGGCGCTCGGCGATCAGTTGCCAGACGCTTTCCTGGTTGCGGTAGGAGTAGCCCAGGTCGAGATGGGCGATCTGAGCCAGGTAGCGCCACAGTTGCACCGGCAGCGGCAGGTCCAGCCCCATCTCGCCACGTAGCCGGGCGATGTAATCGGCGTCGTCACTGCCTGCCTCGCCCGCCATCAGCAGCGCGGGGTCACCCGGTGCCAGGCGCAGCAGCAGGAAAGCGCCGACCAGCACCGCGACTATCAGGGCCAGCGCGCGGCCCAGGCGCGCACTGGCGTACAGCAGCACATTCATGGTTTCGCGGGCTCCAGGTAGACCTCGGCGTAGCTGTCGTTGAGGCTGGTGGCGCTGCGGATCAGGTTGTGCACGCGCTGCTGGTAGAGCGTGGGGAAGCGCATCTCGAAGATCGGCGCAATCGGCAGGTCATCGTTGAGCTTGCGCTCCAGCTCGCCGTACACGGCCTGGCGTTCCGGCCCTTCGGGGGTGTTGGCTATGCGCTGCCAGAGCGCGTCGGCGGCGGCGTCGCTGTAGCCGGTGATGTTGGCGAATGGCGAAGTCTTGAGGATGTAATCAGTGCGGTACAGGTAGGCGGTGGTCAGGTAGGGGTCGCCGATCTGGAAGATGAAGTTGTAGGTCAGGTCGAAGTCCCAGTCGCTGGCGCGCTGGTACCAGGTCGCCGCATCGGAGGTCGCCACCTGCACCTTGATCCCCAGTGGCTGCAAGGCCTGCTTGGTGTACTCGGCGAGGCGCTCCCAGGCGCCGCCCTTCTCGCCATTGAGCAGGCGCACGCGCAACTTGCCGACGTCCACGCCGGACTCGGCGATCAGCGCCTTGGCCTTGGCCGGGTCAAAGCCGTACTGCGGCAACTGTGGGTCGTGGAAGGCACCGAGGAACGGCCCGGCAGCCACGCGACCAGTGCCGAAGAAGATGTTGTCGACAATGAACTGGCGGTTCAGCGAATAGAGGATCGCCTGGCGCACCTTGGGGTTGTCCAGCCCGGGCTTGCGGGTGTTGATCTGCAGGAAGGCCAGGCCCGGATACAGTTCGTAGCCCTTCTCCGACGCCTCGACGCCCGGCAGCTGCGACAGGCGCTTGAGGTCGGCGTAGTCGGCGTCACCACTGCGCAGCACCTGCACTTCGCCGCGCTCGAAGGCGGCCGCGCGGGCGGCGGCGTCGGGAATGACGTGATAGACGATGCCGTCCAGGTACGGCAGTCCCTTGTGCCAGTAATCCGGGTTGCGCGCCAGGCGGATGTACGCGCCACGCTTCCACTCCTGGAACACGAACGGCCCGGTGCCCACCGGCTTGAGGTTGTATGGGCTGCTGCGGTAGTCAGTGCCGGCATAAAGGTGCTTGGGCACGATGGGCCGCAGACCGCTGCCCAGCGCCGACAGCAGCGGCGAAAAGGGTTTCTTCAGCTGGAACACCACCTGATCGGCGCCCTTGGCCTGCACGCTTTGCACGTACTCGCCGAAGATGCTCGCCATGCGCTTGTCCACTTCCGGGTAGAAATCCTGGAAGCTGAACACCACGTCGTCGGCGCTGAAGGGCTGGCCGTCATGCCATTTCACGCCGGGCTGCAGGTCGAAGGTGTAGGTCAGGCCGTCCGGCGACACCGTCCAGCGGCGCGCCAGCACCGGCTGCGGCTTGAGGTCGGTATCGAAGGTGATCAGCCCTTCGAGGATCTTGCCGCCGACGTACTGGGTGGCAACGTGACTGACCACCGCGTGGGACAGCGACGGCGGTTCAGGCTGCGCCACCAGGTCGAGCTGGCCGCCACGGGTCGGCTCCGCCGAGGCAGCAGCGGCCATGCTCAGCCCGGCCGCCAACAGGCTGGCCAGCAGCCGGGCATGACGGGGGCGTCGGGGCGCGAGGCGGAGGATGGGACTGGACATGAGAGCTCCTGCAGAATCAGCGCCGCGAATCGGCTTTGCCAGGGGCTTGAGCAAGCGCTGTGCCATGGCCTTGCAGCTTTACCGCTGCGGGGCTTGCAGCGCTTCGGCGCACAACGGCTGGTGCAAATCACACAGCGTTGCCGGCGCATTGTCTGAAAAGCAGCAGCCGCCACACGATGCCCCACGTGCAACGCGGACTGCGCGACTGGCACAGGCTTTGCGACTAGCCTGCATCTTCTACTTGGAGCAGCAGCGCATGACCCAGGACTACCTCGGCAACCCCATCGACAGCGAGCGCGAAGAGACCCGCCAGGCCATCGATGATTTCACCGGCGGCGTGCTCACCTACCAGACCCGTGCGGAAAACATCCTCGTGGGCGCCGACGCAGACCCGGCCTCGGTGCTCGCCAATGCTCTCGCCGGTCTGCTGATGATGTTCGCTGAATCACCGCAGGCGCCCAGCCTCGCCGCGCGTTACCTGCAACGGGCCTGGGCAGCCGGCCCGGGCATCCCCCGCGCCGAGCGCTACACCGCCCTCCTCGCGGCCTGGAGCGCCGACGATCTGCCCGAAGCATTGCGCCTGAGCGAACAGCTGCTCGAGGAGCACCCGCGCGACCTGCTGGCCGCCAAGCTCAACCAGTACTTCGAATTCAACCGCGGCAATGCTCCGGCCATGCTGCGCATCGCCCTGAAGGCCGTGAAAGGCGCGGAGGAAGTGCCCCAGGCCTACGGCATGCTGGCCTTCGCCTACGAGCAGTGCCACCTGCTCGAGGAGGCCGAAGCGGCGGCACGCTATGCCCTGCATCTGTTGCCCAGTGAGCCCTGGGCGCAGCATGCCCTCGCCCACGTGCTGCTGACCCGTGGCCGCATCGAGGAGGGCACGCAGTTCCTCGAAGAAGCCAGCACCGGCTGGCAGGGACTCAACTCCTTCATGTACACCCACAACTGGTGGCACCTGGCGCTGTTCCACCTGGCGCGCGGCAATGATCGGCGCGTGCTGGAGATCTACGACCAGCATGTGTGGGGCATCTTCCCCGAGTATTCCCAGGACCAGATCGGCGCCGTCTCGCTGCTGGCCCGCCTGGAGTTCGCCGGCATCGACGTCGGCCCGCGCTGGGAAGCACTCCTGCCCTACCTGCGCGAACGCCGGGCGGATGTCGTGCAGCCGTTCCTCAGCCTGCAGTACCTCTACGGCCTGGCTCGCGCCGGACAGGAAGAGGCCGGTGAATTGCTGGAGGCGCTACGCCAGCAGGCGCGCTACGCTCCGGACTTCAGCCGCGCGGTATGGGCCGAAGTTACCCTGCCCGCCGCCGAAGGCCTGTACGCCCATGCCCGCGGTGAGTACGCACTTGCAGCACGGCGGTTGGGGCAAGCATTGCCGCGCCTGGGCGAGATCGGTGGCAGCCATGCCCAGCGCGATCTCTTCGCGCTGATCGAGCTGGATGCACAACTGCGCGCCGGCGACTGGCTGGCAGCGCAGCAGGCGCTGGAGCTGCGACGTCGCTACGACGCTCTGGACGTGCCCGGCAACCGTCACCTGGAGAAGGTCTATGCGGCGCTCGGATTACCCCAGGAGGCGGCGCGAGCGGCCCGGCGGGTGGCGCGGGTGCTGGGTGACCGATGACTCACCGACGACGCCCCTGTAGGAGCGGGCCATGCGCGCGATTCGCGGGCATGGCCCGCTCCTACAGGGGAGCCCGCATTCACCCGCGAGCGTAGGAGCAACTGTCTTCTTCTGAAATTCCGTGCCTACGTCTTTCCCTCTCCCCAACCCTGGCTGCGCGCCCCGCTCCGAAGGGAGAGAGAGCCGTCCGTGCCGGCTGATGGCGTGGTTTCATCCTGCTCCGAACAGTCCCCTCTCCCGCTTGCGGGAGAGGGCTAGGGAGAGGGGCTCTTGTAGGAGCGGACTCTGTCCGCGATTGTCTTCCGCCCACTGCGCCCTCAGGAGCGCGCACGTGCCAGATAGACCCCCCGAGCAATCGCCCGCGCCACGCAATCCGCTGCCGCCGAGCCGATGCGCGAAAGCTCCACCTGACGGCGCTGGCCCTCCACCAGTTCCACGTCACCCGAAGCCATGGCGAACAGGCTGTCGCCATCGAACGGCAGGTGCGCCGGGCGCACCGCACGGGCGATGCCGTCCTGGGCCATGATCGCCAGGCGCTTGCACTCGGCGGTGGTCAGCTGCGCGTTGCACGCCACCACCGCCAGCGTGGTGTTGGCTCCGGCCTGCAAACGGCCCATGGAATCCAGCCGCGACAGCTCCGGCATCGGCTCGCTGCAATCCATGCGCTGCGCAGGCACACGTCCGCCGAACTCGCCGCCCTGCTCCCAGGGCCAGGCCCAGAAGGTCTCGCCGTCGGGCATGTAGACGCTGCCGATGGGATTGGCCACCACCAGCGCACCCACCAGCAGGCCGTCGCCCAGGTCCAGCGAAGCCGAACCCAATCCACCCGGCAGCACACCGGCCATGGCACCGCGCCCGGCGCCCACTGCGCCGAGGGCGAACTCCACGTCCAGGTTGGCCAGCGCCTCGCAGCCCAGTTCGCGGTACGGCGGGTCGATGCCCCAGCCCTTGTCGCCACCATTGGCGAGGTCGTGCAGCACCGCCGCCGGCACGATGGGAATGGCCGGCGCACCGGCTTTCAGGTGCAGGCCGATATTGCGCGCCGACAGCTCCGCACTGACACCATCGGCCGCGCCCAGGCCGAACACCGAGCCACCGGAAAACACCAGTGCATGCAGCTGCCCCACCATGTTCTCCGGCTCCAGCGCGGCGGATTCGCGCCCGCCGGGGCCGCCACCACGAATGTCCACGCTGGCGGTCCACACGCCGTCCGGGCGCAGCACCGTGACGCCGGTCTGTACGCGTTCATCGGTGGCGTGGCCGACCAGCAGGCCGGGGATATCGGTGATCAGGTTGCGCGGGCCGGGTCTGGGCATGCGTGTCTCCAGGCAGATAAGTGAAAGCAGCGCCGGAGCAAGGCCTGTGCCAGCACCACGGCGAAGGCTCGAACCTGCCTGCACGCCCCTTGCTGCAAATGCAGCATCGCACCACCTCGGACCAGCGTCTTGCCAACGGCTGGATGAAAAGCAACAGCCTGGACCGGCACTGCTGCAAACCCAGCAGGAAGATTCCAGCGCCACCGGCAAACCACTGAAAGACAAGGATTTTCAAGACTGGCACAGCGCTTGCCTTGTCAGCCGGCATGAGCTTGAGCCTGCCTTCCGACTGAACGTGACCAGTCCCTCCCAGCAACAAGCCGTTCGCCAACGCGGCCCCGATGCCGTCGACACGATAACCCGCAGCGGCCACCCAGACGGGCGCCAGCCGGGAGCAAACCTTGGAGCGTAACCATGACCGCAGTCACCCGTGCCCGGAGCGCATCGACCGCCCGCACGCTGTTCACCCATAGCCTTCTGTTCCTCGCCATCGGCCAGGCCCTGCCGGCGCTCGCCGCCGACTCCACTGACAACGCCAGCAGCACCAGCAGCACCAGCAGCGACAACCGCCTGAGCACCGTGGTGGTGGTCGGCAACCGGGGCCAGGCGCGTACCCTGGCCGACAGTCCGGCACCCGTGGACGTCATCTCCAGCAAGCAACTGGAAGCCACTGGCCAGGGTGACCTGACCCGCGCGCTGAGCCGCGTGCTGCCCTCGCTGAACCTGCCGGCCTCCTCCGGCTTCGGCTCCACCTCGGTGGTCCGTCCGATCAGCCTGCGCGGCCTCAATGGCGACCAGGTGCTGGTACTGGTCAACGGCAAGCGCCGGCACAACAGCGCCCTGCTCAACAACGGCACCTACCTGAACTCCGGCTCGCAGCCGGTGGACCTGGACATGATCCCCACCGCCCTGGTGGACCACGTCGAAGTCCTGCGTGACGGCGCCTCGGCGCAATACGGCTCCGACGCCATCGGCGGGGTCATCAACGTGGTGCTCAAGCAGACCGACCATGGCGGCCGACTGGCCACCACCTATGGCCAGAACTACGAGAACGGCGACGGCGAGACCGCCCGCCAAAGCGGCAACATCGGCTTCGAACTGGGCAACGAGGGCTTCGTCAACTTCGCCCTGGACTACAAGCACCAGAACATCTCCGACCGCTCCGACAACGCGCCCTACACCGACTCCGCCGGCAACACCAGCCTGCAGCACACCTACTACGGCACCGGCCTGCCGAAGGTGGAGAACTTCAGCCTGGGCTACAACGCCGAGCTGCCGGTGAACGACGCCCTGACCCTGTACTCCTTCTCCACCTACACCAACCGCGAATCGTCCAAGCCGCTGGCGTTCCACCAGCCGGCCAGCTTCGACGGCATCCAGACGCCCTACCCCGAGGGCATCGAGGACAACCTGCGGTTCATCGAAAACGACTTCCAGGCGGCATTCGGCGGCAAGGGCGAAGCGGCCGGCTGGGACTACGACCTCTCCACCACCTACGGCCAGGACCACGCCCGCGCCACACTGACCGACACCTACAACCTCAGCTATGGCCCGGACTCGCCGACCAACGTCGACACCGGCGTGAAGACCTTCAGCCAGTGGACCAGCAACCTCGACCTGACCCGCGCCTTCGACCTCGGCCTGGCCAAGCCCACGCAGGTTTCCTGGGGCCTGGAGTACCGCTACGAGAACTACAAGATCGGCAAGGGCGAATACGCCTCCTACGGCTATGGTGACTACCAATACGGTGCCAGTGGCGCGCTGATCGCCCCTGGCACCATCTCCGGCGCGGGTACTACCCCGGCTGACGCCGCCTCCAAGGGCCGCACCAGTTACGCCGGCTACGGCGAGATCGGCCAGGACCTCACCGACAAGTGGCACGTCGACCTTGCCGGGCGCTACGAGCACTACAACGACGGCTCGGGCGTGACCACCAACGGCAAGTTCTCCACGCGCTACCAGCTGACCCCGATCCTGGCCCTGCGCGGCACCGCCAGCACCGGCTTCCGCGCGCCCTCACTGGCCCAGCAGATCTACAGCTCCACCTCGCAGAGCAGCGTCAACGGCAACCTGCTGGACTACCGCAACGTCGCGGTGGATTCGGACGTGGCCCAGGCCCTCGGCGCGTCCACGCTCAAGCCGGAGAAATCCACCAACTACAGCGTCGGCCTGACCCTGCAGCCGACCCCGGCCAGCAGCCTGACCATCGATGCGTACCAGATCAAAATCCGCGACCGCATCGCCCAGACCGGCTACCTGGGCGGCACCACTGCCATCCGCGACATCCTGGTGGACGCCGGCCTCAACCCCAACCAGTACGTCACCTACTTCACCAACGCCCTGGACACCACCACCCGTGGCGTCGACATCGTCGGCGACTACCGCCAGGAGCTGGGTGCCTACGGCAGCATCCGCTACAACGCCGGCTTCAACTGGAACACCACCGAGATCGACAAGATCCACGCCTCCTCCGTGGCCCAGGCCGCCCTCGGCGCGGACGGCGGTTACGACCGCCAGCGCCAGGGCAACCTCAAGCACGGCCAGCCGGAATCGCGCCTGCTGCTGGGCGCCGACTGGAGCATCGGCCAGTTCGACGTGAGCCTGAACCTGACCCGCTACGGCGAGTACACCCAGTACGGCACTGCCGAGGTCTACGACCGCACCTTCGACCCGCAGTGGATCACCGACCTCAACGTCGACTACCACCTGACCCGCAACCTGACGCTCACCGCCGGGGCCAACAACCTGTTCAACGTCTACCCCGACCGCACGAACCTGCCCAGCACTTCCGGCGCCTTCCCGTACGGCAACTTCTCGCCCTACGGCACCACCGGCGGCTACTGGTACACGGGCCTGGCCTACAACTTCTGACCCGGCTGATGCCAGCGGGCGCCCGTGGCGCCCGCCCCAACGGGAGACACCCCATGACCCGCCGCACCGACCAGCTCAAGCTCGGCGCCTTCCTCGCCAACAGCGGCCACCACGTCGCCGCCTGGCGCCACCCCAGGGCCCAGGCCGACGCCAGCCTGGACTTCGATTACTTCAAGCAGGTCGCACAGACCGCCGAGCGCGGTCGCTTCGACGCGCTGTTCGTCGCCGATGTGGTCGCCCTCTGGGGCCACCACCTCGACGCCCTGAGTCGCACCGCGCGTGGCGAACACTTCGAGCCGCTGACCCTGATGGCCGCGCTGGCCGCCGTCACCAGCCGCATCGGCCTGATCGCCACCGCCACCACCAGCTACAACGAGCCGTACCACATCGCCCGCAAGTTCGCCTCGCTCGACTACCTGTCCAAGGGGCGCGCCGCCTGGAACCTGGTGACCTCGGTGGTCTCCGACGAAGCCTGGAACTTCGGCCGCGAAGCGCACATCGACCACGCCGAGCGCTACCGCCGCGCCGAGGAATTCCACGACGTGGTCAAAGGCCTGTGGGACAGCTGGGAAGACGACGCCTTCCTGCGCGACAAGGACAGCGGTCAGTACTTCGACCCGGCCAAGCTGCACGTGCTCAACCACCAGGGCGAGTACTTCTCCGTGCGCGGCCCGCTCAACGTGGCGCGCCCGCCGCAGGGCCACCCGGTGCTGGTCCAGGCCGGCGCCTCGGACGCCGGCAAGGCGCTGGCCGCCCGCGTGGCGGAAGTCATCTTCGCCATGGCCGAAACCATCCCCGCCGCCCAGGCCTTCTACAACGACGTGAAGCAACGTGCCACGGCCCTGGGCCGCGACCCGGACGGCATCAAGATCCTCCCCGGCATCACGCCCTTCATCGGCCGCACCCGCGAAGAGGCCCGCGAGCTGTTCGAGGAATTCCAGAGCCTGGTGGACCCGGTGCTGGGCCTGCGCCTGCTGGCCGACACCCTCGGCGAGGACATCGACCTCTCCGCCCACGACCTCGATGGCCCGCTGCCGGAGACCCCGGTCGGCCAGCGCGGCAGCCGCCGCGACAAGGTGCTGGAACTGGCGCGCAACGAGGGCCTGACGATTCGTCAGCTGTACCTGCGCCTGGCCGGTGGCAACCCGGTGATCGGCACCGCCGAAGACATCGCCGACACCTTCGACGCCTGGTTCCAGGCTCGCGCCTGCGACGGCTTCAACGTGTTCTTCCCGTACCTGCCGGGCGGCATCGAGGTATTCGTCGACGAGGTGGTGCCGCTGCTGCAGGAGCGCGGCCTGCTGCGCCGCGAATACGAAGGCGCGACCCTGCGCGAGAACCTCGGCCTGGTGCGCCCTGCCAATCGTTTCGCCGGGAGCGCGGCATGAGGTTCGCGTCCCTGCTGCTGGCCGCCGGCTGCGCCCTCGCGCAGCCGGCGTTCGCGCTGAACATCCTGCTCAGCAACGACGACGGCTACCGCCACCCGAACATCCGCGCGCTGTACAGCGCGCTCAAGGCCGACGGGCACACCGTGCGCATCGCCGCGCCCTACAGCGACCAGAGTGCGCGCGGCGGCGCGTTCTTCTTCGGCCGCCAGACGCAGGTCGGCCATGACGACGATCCGGCCTATCCGGACAGCTACTACCTCACCACCACCGAAAAAGGCCTTTGCGAAACCGACAGCTGCGCGGGCAAACAGGTGGACATCCGTATCAGCGGCACGCCGGTGATGGCGGTGCTGCTGGGGCTGGAGAAAATCCTGCCGCACCCGGACCTGGTGATAGTCGGGCCCAATCCCGGCAACAACCTCGGCGCCCTCAACAGCGCCTCGGGCACCTTCAACGCCGCCAGCGTCGCGGTGCTCTCCGGCGTGCCCGCACTCGCCGTCAGCGCCGACCTGAAGGAACAGGACAGCCCGCGCATCGCCGCCATCGTCACCCGCCTGGTGGATGCGCTGGACCAACATCGCCTGGCGGACGGCGCGCTACTGCCCAAGGGCGTGGGCCTGAACCTCAACCTACCGCCGCTGGAGAAACTCCAGGGTGCGCGGCTGACCCGCATCGGCAGTTACGTGCCCTTCCACGCCCTCTACACCGAAGACCTCGGCAAGCTCGACGCCCAGCTGGCCGGCAAGCCGGGCATCGGCTTCGCCTGGTCGCCGCCGCCAGACGCGAGCAACGCCGAGGACGAAGCAGTGTGGGTCGCCAAGGGCTACCTCACCCTCAGCCCGTTCAATGCCCTGCCCGGCGCGCCGGCCGACAGCGAGCGTCTCGGCGCCGCGCTGACACCGCTGCTGGGGCAGGCCACTCTCACGGAGCAAAAGCCATGATCCGCCGTACTGTTCACAGCAGCTTCCGCCTGGGCTTTCTCAACCGCGTGTACGCCCCGCGGTTCGAGCCGCGCCTGTACCAGCAGACCCTGGAACTGTTCGAAGCCGCCGAGGAGCTGGGCTTCGACAGTGGCTGGCTGGCCCAGCACCACTTCGCCAGCGAGAACGGCCGCCTGCCCTCCCCGCTGGTACTGCTCAGCGCCGCGGCCGAACGCACCCGCCACATCCAGCTGGGCACCGGTATCGTCGTGCTCAACCAGGAGAACGCCCTGCGCCTGGCCGAAGATGCCTCGGTGCTCGACCTGATCAGCCAGGGCCGCCTGCAACTGGGTCTGGGCGCCGGCTTCGACCCGGATAGCTTCGCCGCCTTCGGCCAGACGCTGGAGGGCCGCCACGGGCAGTACGATGAGCGCCTGGAGCGCCTGCGCCAGGCGCTGGCCGGCGAGGCGCTGAACGCTGAAGGCCGCGTGCTGCGCCCCGCCGCCAGTGGCCTGGAGCGACGTCTGTGGGAAGCCACTTCGCGCGTCGAACAGGTCGCCGCCCGTGGCAACGGGCTGATCCTCGCCCCCAACCCCACGGCCGGTGCCGAGCCGCGCTCGCAGGTGATCGCGCGCTACCGCCGGGCCTGGAATCCCGCTCACTCGGGCACGCCTCGCGTGGCGCTGGTACGCGCCGTTTTCCCCGGAGCCGATGCAGCGGCAGACGGCTCGACCTTGCGCCAGGACATCCTCGCCTACGTCGAACGCCAGCGGCGCATCGGCATCGGCCATGCCGACCCGGCGCAGGGTTTCGAAACGGTGCTGGACAACCTCGGCGTGCTGCACGGCGACCCGGCGAAGATCGCCGAGCAGCTGCGTGCAGACACACCGCTGGGTGCCGACGACCAACTGATCGTCCAGGTGCAGACCACGTCCACCGGCTTCGCCGAAGCCCTGCGCCACCTGGAAACCGTCGCCCGCGACATCGCCCCCGCGCTAGGCTGGCAACCGCGCCAGCAGCGCGCTCGCGCACAGGAGATCCCGGCATGAGCACACTCAAGTCACGCAAGCCGTTCAAGCTCGGCTTCCTCACCCACGCCTTCGGCAACGACCCGCGCCAGGTCTACCGCAACCTGCAGGAGCAGTTCGAAGTCGCCGAGGCGCTGGGCTTCGACGGTGGCTGGATCGCCCAGCACCACCTGAGCGGCGGCTTCGGCCAGTTGCCCTCACCGCTGCTGCTGTTCGCCAACATCGCCGCGCGCACCCGGCGCATCGAGCTGGGCACGGCAGTGATCACCCTGCCACTGGAGGACTCGCTACGCCTCGCCGAGGACGCCGCCGTGCTCGACGCGCTGTCCGCCGGCCGCCTGCAACTGGGCCTGGGCAGCGGTGGCGCCAACCTGGAGATGTTCAACGCCTTCGGCCGCGACGCCCAACGCCGCCAGGACGATTTCCAGCACGCCCAGCGTGCCTTGCAGGCCGCCCTGCTCGGCGCGCCGCTGCCCGGTGAAGCGCAACTGCGCCTGCATCCACCAGCTGCCGGGCTACGGGAACGTCTGTGGCATTCCCACGGCAGCGAAAGCGGCGCGATCTATGCCGCCGAGCAAGGCAACGGCCTGCTGCTGGGCACCGCCACCCACGACCCGCTGACGGTGCAGAAACCCCTCGCTGACGCCTATCTCGGCGCCTGGCAGGATGAAACGCGCCGACCACGCGTTGGCGTGGTGCGCGCCGTGTTCCCCGCCGAGGACAAGGCACAGTCCCGCGCGGAACTGGCGCCGGACATCGAACTGCACGTGCCGCGCCTGATCCGCGAAGGGCTGATCGACGAGGCCGCCGACCTGGACAGCCATCTGCGCCTGCTCAACGTCCACCACGGCCATCCCGAGGAGGTGATCGCCAGCGTGCGCAACGACCCATCGCTGCTGCCCTACGCGGACTACTTCATCGCCGTGGTGCAGTCGGAAAGCTCCACCCAGGCGCAGGTACTGCGGCGCCTGGAGCTCCTGGCACGGGACATCGCCCCGGCGCTCGGCTGGCAACCAGGCGCAAAGCCTGGCGGGCAGCCGCTGGCGGTCGCCGGATGAGCCTGCGCTTCGCCTGGAAGCTCTGCGCCAGCGGCACCCGGCGCGGGCTGGACTGGCAGGCGCAGTCGGCGGAGTGGGTGCAACTGGCACAGGCCGTGGAATACGCCGGCTTCGACGACCTCTACCTGCCCGGCGGCCCCGGCCAGCCGGACAGCCTGATGGTTGCCGCCGCCTTGTGCGCGCATACCCGGCGGCTCGGCCTGACCCTGAGCCTGCCGGCGGAGGCCATGCTCCCGGCCGCGTTGGCGGCTACGCTGCAAAGCCTGCAGTCGCTGTCCGCCGGGCGCGTGCGCCTGCACCTGCCGGACAGCGACCGGGGCAGTCTGCGCAGGGCTTTCGGCGAGGTGCTCAACCGCGACCAACGGCATGAGCGCATCGACGAGTTCCTCGACATCCTGCAACGCCTGCTGCAAACCCCGGCCACGCCGCTGGACCACAATGGCCGCTACTTCCACCTGGAAAACGCCGGTCTCGGCCTGCGCGACCTACCGCCTTCGCCGTTGCTTCTGGATGAAACCCTGGGTGCGGAACGTATCGCCAACCGCGCTGACCTCTGCTTCGTTCAGGGCGGCGACGTCGCGCAACTGGGCGAAACCATCGCCCGCCTGAACCGGGGCGCACAGGCTGCCGGCCGCGCGTTGGGTTACATCGCCAACTTCGGCATCATCGCCCGCGACAGCGAGGAGCAGGCCTGGGACGAAGCTGCCCGGCAGGCACAGGCCTTTGCCGCACCGACCAGGGGCAAGCGTCGCCGCGCCGATGCGGGCGTGGTCGAGATGCTCGCCGAACGTGCCGAGCACCCCGCACGACGCAGCGAAATCCACCCGAACCTGTGGCTGCCCGCGCCCGCTGAGTCGCCCGTGCTGGTGGGCAGCTACTCCCAGGTCGCCAGCCGTCTGCGCGAACTGCACGGCGCCGGCCTCGACCAGATCATCCTTAACGCGCCCAACGCGGTGCGCGAGGTCCTGCGCTTCGGCGAACAGGTCCTGCCGCTGCTGCGCCCCGAAGCTGAAAAGGACACCCGGATTGGCCGCTGAACCCAAACGCCGAAGCATCGAGATCGACTGGTTCCTGCCTACCAACGGCGACGGGCACCACCTCACCAGCAGCGGCCTGCCCAAGGTCGGGCTGTTCCAGCAGGGCGAGCGCGCACCGACCCTCGACTACCTGCGCCAGGTGGTGCGCGCCGCCGAACAAGCGGCCTTCGACGGCATCATGGTGCCCACCGCCAGCGGCTTCGAAGACCCCTGGCTGATCGTCGCGCTGATGGTCCAGGAAGTACGCCGGCTGAAGTTCCTGCTGACCCTGCGTCCCGGCGTCGAGCTGCCCGCCTACACCGCGCACAAGGCCGCCACCCTGCAGCAGCTCAGCGACAACCGTCTGCTGCTGCACCTGGTCAGTGGCTCCAGCCGTTTCGAGCAGCGCGCCCTGGGCGACTTCCTCGAACACGACGAGCGCTATGCCCGCAGCGCCGAGTTCCTCGACGTGTTCCGCGCCACCTGGGCCGGGCGCGAGCACCACGGGCGGCATTACCGCACCGGCAGCCCGGTGCCCATTGCGCGCGAGGCGCTGCTGCCGCCGATCTGCTTCGGCGGCGCCTCGGACGTGGCCGAACGCATCGCCGCCAGCCACGCGCAGAGCTACCTGATGTGGGGCGAACCGCCGGCGATGATCCGCGAGCGCATCCTGCGCCTGCGCGAGCTGGCGGCGGCGCATGGCCGCGAACTGCGTTTCGGCCTGCGCCTGCACGTGTTCGCCGCCGCCGAGTCGCGGCACGCCTGGGCCCATGTCGGGCGTCTGCTGGAAGAAATCCCCCGCGACGCCATCGAGCGTGCCCAGCAGCAATTGGCGGCTTACGAGTCGGTGGGGCAATCACGGCAGATCAGCCTGACCCAGGGCCGCGCCCATGGCGTGCGCGACCTGGAAGTGTCACCCAACCTCTGGGCCGGTGTCGGCCTGGTTCGCGGTGGCGCGGGTACGGCGTTGGTGGGCAGTTACGCCGAGGTCGCCGAGCGCATCGAGGAGTATCACCAGTTGGGCGTGGATACCTTCATCCTTTCCGGCTACCCGCACCTGGAAGAGGCGATCCACCTGGGTGAGGAACTGCTGCCGCTGCTGCGTCGGGATGCTGCCGCGGCCAGCGCGCGCCAGCGCCGCCGCGACTGAATCAGGCCTTGGCGCGGCCCTTGAGCAGGCCGTGGTTGACCAGCAGTGTGCGCATGGCGTTGCGGCTGATACCCAGCAGCGCGGCGGTGCGCAGCTGGTTGAAGCCGCAGTGGGCGAAAGACTCGCGGACGATCAGGTCTTCCAGGTCGTGCAGCAGGGTTTCCCCCGGCACGTCGAACAGCCGCTGCAACTGGTCGCGGATGATTTCCTGCGGCAGCCCGGTGGGCGCCCCCGCGCCCATGCGCTGGCCGGAAAGCGCGGCGGAAAACTTCAGGTGTTCGGGCCGCACCGCCTTCTCCCCCGCCACCAGCAGCGCCAGGTGCACGACGTTCTCCAGCTCGCGGATGTTGCCCGGCCAGGCGTAGTCCAGCAGCGCGCTGACGGCAGCCTCGGAGAACATCGGCTCGGCGATCTTCAGGCGCTGGGCGTAGAGCCGGCGGAAGTGCTCCACCAGCGGCATGATGTCCAGCGGGCGCTCGCGCAGGGGCAGCACACGGGCCTGGGCGACGTTGATGCGGTAGAACAGGTCGAGGCGGAAATTGCCGGCGTCCACCGCCTGCTCCAGATCGACGTTGGTGGCAGTGACCAGGCGGATGTCCACCTTGATCGGCTTGCGCGAACCGACGCGGACGATTTCCTGTTCCTGCAAGGCACGCAGCAACTTCACCTGCAGCGGCATCGGCAGGTCGCCGATTTCGTCGAGGAACAGCGTGCCGCCATCGGCCTCCTCGAACCAGCCGGCACGCCGGCCCGTGGCGCCGGAGAAAGCACCGGCCTCGTGGCCGAACAGTTCGCTCTCGGCGAGGTTCTCGTTGATCGCGCCGCAGTTCACCGCGACGAACGCGCCCTTGCGCCCGCTGGCGCTGTGGATGTAGCGCGCCACCAGCTCCTTGCCGGTGCCGGTCTCGCCATTGATCAGCACCGGCACCTCGCTGGGGCCGACGCGGTCGAGGAACTCCAGCAACTGACGCGAGCGCGGATCGGAAAACACCAGCGCCTTGGCGCGGATCGACAGCGGCTGCTTCTCGCCCTGCGGCAGAGTCAGGACGGGCGTTGCGCCCCAGGGGGATTGGCTCATGGTCCTGCTTGCGCCGTGACTTAGAAGAAGCCGTTACTTTATCCGTGCCTCTTTATAACCATAAATACCTTAATCGCATTAGGTCATAACCCATGGAACGTCCGGGACGACCGAGTCAGAGCGCTTTGACGCGATAGCGGAGAAACTGGCGCTTTCCTGGCAGGAATTCATCTGCAGGGATTTTTTATTCCTTAATATTATAAAAACCAGTGAAAATCATATTGGTATATACCAAATATTCTGCCGTGGAATACGCTCCATCGCAGTCATCGGCCGCTGGCCGTTTCGGAGAAAGGTTCCATGTTTGCCTTGCGGGTCATGCTCGAATACTTCCACCCCTGGCCCAATTCGGCCGGCTTCTACCTCGCCCGTGAACGCGGCTGGTACCGCGAGGCCGGGCTGGACGTGGAGCTGGTGGTGCACGATCCCTATCACGGCGACACCCTGGAGCACCTGGTGCGCGGCGCTGCCGCTTTCGGCGTATTCCCCAGCAACCGCCTGCTGGTGCGCCGCGAGCTGGGCCAGCCGCTGCTGGGCGTGGCGGCGATCAACCATCGCGGCCTGGAGTCGATCCAGACCCTCACGGACAGCGGCATCCGCCGCCCCCGTGATCTGCAGGGCAAGCGCCTGGCGCTCAACCCGACGCCGCGCGGCCTGGCCATGGTGCGCCACCTGGTGAGCCAGGACGGTGGCGACCCGGAGGCGGTGCAACTGGTGGATGCCGGTTTCCGCGAGCTGCGCCCCGAGGACCTGGCCGCCGGCCTCGCCGACGCCAGTTTCGGCGGCTACTGGGCCTGGGAGGCCCTGCTGCCCAGTGCCATCCCCAACGAGCGGCGCGTGGTGCTGCCGGTGGACGAAATCGGCGCCCCGCCCTACCACAGCTACCTGCTCGGCGCGCGGGAGGACTGGCTCGACGCCAACGCCGAGATCGCACGGCGCTTCCTCGCCGTCACCGCGCGCGGGTTCCTCGCGGCAGCGGCCGATCCGGAAGCCGCGCTGCCGGTCTACGAACGCACTATTCCCTACTTTCCCCAGCCGATGCTGGCAGAATCCCTGCGGCGCATCGCGCCCAGCTGGCTGCACCAGGGCCGCTGGGGCGAACAGCGCAAGGAACTGCTGCAGCCCTACGCCCAGTGGCTGCACGAATACGGCGTGCTGCGCGACCCGGAGGTCTGGCGCGGCGCGACCAGCAATGCCTGGCAAGTGGAGAACCCAGCATGACCAAACGCCTGAGCCACGGCATGGGCCTGGACCCGGTGGAGCCCGACTGGCCGGCGCTGACCGCCGCGGAAGTCCGCCCGCTGCTCGCCGACTTTCCAGCCGCCGGCGACGAGGCACATCTGACCTGGCACAGCCCCCGGCCCTTCTCCGCCGCCGCGCTGGTGGAGTCCGCCAGCGGCACGCTGTTCGTCAAACGCCACTCGCCCCGCGTGCGCACAGCGGCATGGCTGGCGGAGGAGCATGCCTTCCTCGATCACCTGGCCCGACGCGGTGCGTCAGTGGCGCAGGTACTGCGTGATCGGCAGGGCCGCAGCGCTATCGAACGCGACGGCTGGACCTATGAAGTCCACGAGAAAGCCCAAGGCCTGGACCTGTACCGCGACACGCTGTCCTGGACGCCGTTCCAGCACAACGCCCACGCCTTCGCTGCCGGCGCCGCGCTGGCGAAACTGCACCGCGCCGCCGAGGGTTTCGACGCCCCCTCGCGCACGGCCGGCGTGCTGCTGAGCAACCTGAAACTGTTCGGCGCGCCGGACCCGCTGGCCGCCATCGAGGCGACTTTCGAGCAGGCGCCCGCCCTCGCCGAATACCTGCAGGCACGTCCCTGGAAGGAGACGCTCAGCGAACTGCACCTGCCGCTGCAACGCGAGCTGTTGCCCTACCTGCAACGCCAGCCGGCGCTTTGGACCCACAACGACTGGCACGCCTCCAACCTGCTGTGGAGCGAGGACGGCCCGCAGGCGCAGGTGGTCTCGATGCTGGACTTCGGCCTGAGCGACCGCAGCTTTGCGCTGTTCGACCTGGCCACCGCCATCGAGCGCAACCTGGTGCCCTGGCTGGAACTGGACCAGGGCCGCGCTGCCATAGCCGACCTGGATGCGCTGGACGCCCTGCTGCAAGGCTATGCCAGCGTGCGTCCGCCGAGCCGCGACGACCTGCTCGCCCTGGCGGCGTTGCTGCCGCTGGTGCATGCGGATTTCGCGCTGTCCGAAGTCATCTACTTCCACGGCATCCTCGGCTCGGCCGAAAGCGCCTCGCTGGCCTACGACAACTACCTGATCGGTCATACCCGCTGGTTCCTCGAAGCCGAAGGGCAGCGCTTGCTGAAGCATCTTCGCCAACTGGCTGCCAGGGTGAACTGAGATGAACCAACCCCTCGTCACCGTCGACTGGCTGGCCGCCCGCCTGGATGACCCGCGCCTGCGCCTGCTGGACGCCAGTGTGGAGCTGGCCGCACCCGGGTTCGACGGCGACTACCGCGTCGAGAGCGGCCACGCCGGCTGGCTCGCCGGGCACATCCGCGGCGCACGCCATGCCGATCTGCTCGGCGAGCTGGCCGATCCGCAAGCGTCCTTCAGTTTCGCCCTGCCTGATCCGCAACGGGCGAAGGACGCCCTGCGCAAACTCGGCCTTCACGACGATTCGCTGATCGTGATCTACGACCGCAGCGACGGCTTCTGGGCGGCGCGCCTGTGGTGGATGTTGCGCAGCCTGGGCATCGACGCGGCCGTGCTGGATGGCGGTCTGCGCGCCTGGATCGCTGCCGGTTTTTCGCTGCAACAAGGCGAATCCGTCGAGGCGGAAAGCGGCACTTTGTCGACCCCGGCGAAGTACCGGGAGGGCTTCTGGATCGACCGCCACGACGTCGAGCAAGTCGTGGCCGGCAAAGCCGACGGCACACTGGTCTGCGCCCTGTCCGCCGCCCTGTTCGACGGCAGCGCGGTCACCCGTTATGCCCGCCGAGGGCACATCCCCGGCAGCCGTAACCTGCCGGCGCGCAGCCTGTTCGACGACGACGGCCGCTACCGGCGCGGCGCGGCACTGGGAGAAGCCCTTGCCGGGCTGCGCCAGGCCGAGCCACCGCTGTTGCTCTACTGCGGTGGCGGCATCTCCGCCGCCGCCCTCGCCCTGGCGCTGACAATGGCCGGGGAAACGCGGGTCGCGATCTACGACGGCTCGCTGCAGGAGTGGGCCGCAGAGCCCTCGCTGCCATTGACCACCGGAGCAGCTCCGGCCTGACAGCCCTTCCACGGGCCATCCCGTTTCACATCCAAGGCCATCCGTTTCGCGCGGGAGGGGCTAGGCCCCGTGCATTCCCGGCGCACGCCCCGGCAATCTTCAGGAGCGTTTCATGCAGTACCTGCCGCGCCCCGCGCGCACGAGATTCCCCCTCAGCCTGCTGACCCTGGCCGTGCTGCTGGCCAGCGGTCCCGGCCACGCCGAAGACGTCACGACCCTGGATACTGTCACGGTGATCGGCCACGACACCGAGAGCTACGCCAGCAATCGCGCCTCCGTCGGCGGCTTCGGCGAAGCCCCGCTGCTGGACACGCCAGCGTCCATCTCGGTGTTCAACCAGGCCCTGCTCAAGGACCAGCAGGCGCGCCTGCTCAGCGACGTGCTGAAGAACGACGCCTCCACCGGCGAGGCCTACGCACCCGTGGGCTACTACGAGAACTTCGAGATCCGCGGCTACTCGCTCAACGCCGCCAGCAGCTACAAGATCAATGGCCGCACCATCACCGGCGAGCAGAACGTGGCGCTGGAGAACAAGGAGCAGGTCGAGGTGCTCAAGGGCCTGTCCGGCCTGCAGAGCGGCGTCTCCGAGCCGGGCGGGGTGATCAACTACGTCACCAAGCGGCCCCAGGACGTGCGCTCGGTGACCCTCGGCACGGACGATGAAGGCGGCCGCTATGTCGCTACCGACGTCGGCGCCTGGCTGGGCAGCGAGCAGACTGTCGGCGTGCGAGTGAACCTCGCCCACGACGACCTGCGCTCCTACATCGACCACACCGACGGCCAACGCGACTTCGCCTCCCTGGCGCTGGACTGGAACCTCTCGCCCAACGCCCTCTGGCAGTTCGACGCCGAATACCAGAACCGTCGCCAGCCCTCGGCGCCCGGCTACCAGTTGCTCGGCGGCAGGCAGCTGCCCCACGGCATCGACCCGCACGACCGCCTCGGCTACCAGAGCTGGGCCGACCCGGTGCGCATCGAGTCGCTGAACCTCAACACGCGCTTCGAGTACCGCTTCGACGACGCCTGGACCGGCACCCTCAGCGCCTCGCGCAGCAAGGTGGTGATCGACGACTACAGCGCCTTCCCCTGGGGCTGCTACGGCGCCGCCAGTTGCGCCGACTCGGCAGTGCCCAACTACTTCAGCCCGGAAGGCGACTACGACCTCTACGACTTCCGCAGCCCGGATGACACCCGCCGCAACGACGAGCTGGAAGCCGCCCTGCACGGCCAGTTCGCCACCGGCTGGCTGCGCCACGAACTGACGGTCGGCACCTCGGCCTTCCGCCGTGTGCTGGACAGCCGCCCGGAGCTCAACGAATGGGTCGGCACCGGCAACATCTACAGCGGCATCGACGCGGTGGAGCCCTTCGACGGCGGGCCCGGCCACAGCTACCGCCACCTCGACAGCCGTCAGTACGGCCTGTTCGCCAGCGACCGTGTCTCGCTGAATGACCAGTGGCAGGTGGTGCTGGGCGGTCGCCAGGTCCGCCTCGACGAACGCACCTTCGACAGCGAAGGCGACACCACCCGGCATACCCGCCGCTCGGAGTTCCTGCCCAATGGCGCGGTAATCTTCAAGCCGCGCGCCGATATCTCGATCTACGGCAGCTACAGCAAGGGCCTGTCCCTGGGCGGCGAAGCGCCGTGGTTTGCCAGCAATGCCGGCGATACCCTGGCACCCACCTCCTCGCGCCAGGTCGAGTTCGGCATCAAGCAGGAGCTGCCCGGCTTCGACTGGAGCGCCGCGCTGTTCCAGATCCACTAGGCCTACCAGTTCGCCCGACCCAACGGCAACGGCACCTTCACCTACGTGCAGCAGGGCCAGCAGAAGAACAGCGGGCTGGAGTTGTCCGCCAGTGGCCGGGTAACCTCCGCGCTGCAATTGAGCGGCAGCGTCGCGGCAATCCGCTCGCGGGTAGTGAACAGCGGTACCGACGACTACGAAGGCCACCAGGCGATCAACGTCCCGCGTCTGCGCGCCAGTCTTCAAGCGGACTATGCGCTGGCCGGCGTGCCGGGACTTTCCCTGCTTGGCGCGGCGCGCTACAGCGGCGCCAAGTACGCTGACCGCGATGGCGCAGTAGAGGTCGGCGGCTACACCGTCTATGACGCCGGGGCACGCTTCAGCACGCGCATCGGCGACTACCCGACCGTGCTGCGGCTGAGCGTCGACAACCTGTTCGACAAGCGCTACTGGCGCGATGTCGGTGAATATTTCGGCGACGGCTACCTGTTCCAGGGTGCGCCGCGCACGGCTCGCCTGACGGCGAGCGTCAACTTCTGAGGTAAGCGCAAGATGTCTGCTCTGGAAATCATCGCGGTGGTCGTCAACGTGCTCGGCGTCTGGCTCACCGCCCGGCGCATCCGCTGGTGCTGGCCGGTGAACGTGGTGGCGGTGCTGCTCTACGCGTGGATCTTCTTCAGCGTGAAGCTCTACTCCGACATGCTCCTGCAGCTGGTCTTCGTGGTGCTGCAGTTCTACGGCTGGTGGCAGTGGAGCAAGGGCGGCAGCGACCACGGCAAGGTGCGCGTCGAACGCCTGCCCCTCACCACCGCCGTCACCTGTTGCCTGGCCGGCGCTGCCGGCGCCTTCGCCCTGGGCTGGGCGATGCACACCCACACCGACGCCGCCCTGCCCTGGATGGACGCCGCGCTGACCGCCTTCAGCCTGGTGGCGAGCTTCTGGGCGGCGCGCAAGTACGTCGCCAGCTGGTGGCTGTGGATCATCCTCGACGTGCTCTACACCGGGGTCTTTCTCTACAAGGCGCTGTACCTCACCGCCGGGCTCTACGCCGGCTTCGTGGTACTGGCGATCTACGGCCTGCTGGCCTGGCAGCGCGAACTGCACGAGCAACCGCCGGCCCTCGCCGCCGGCCATTCCTGAGGATCGCCATGCTCTACCAGGCCATCCCGCCGCACTACGCGCGCATCCGTGACCAGCTGGCCGCGGACATCGCCCAGGGGCGCTTCCTCGCCGGGCAGAAACTGCCCCCCGAGCGCGACCTCGCCGAGCGCTTCGACTGCACCCGCGTGACCCTGCGCCAGGCCTTGCAGCAACTGGAAACGGAAGGCCTGATCTACCGCGAGAACCGTCGCGGCTGGTACCTCAGCCCGCCGCGCATCGACTACGACCCGACGCGGCTGGTCAGCTTCATGGACTACGTGCGCCGGCAAGGCCGCGAACCGCTGACCGAACTGCTGAGCGCCGAACGCCGCCGTGCCGGCGCCTGGCTGGCCGCGCGCATGGGCCTGCCCTCGCCGGACGAACCGGTGTTCCGCCTGCACCGCCGCCGGCTGATCGACGGCCGCCCGGTGCTGGTGGAGATCAACACCCTGCTCGCCAGCTGGTGCCCGGACCTGCTCGACGCGCGCCTGGACCGCTCGCTGACCACCGTGCTGCGCGAGCGCTTCGGCAAGGTGCAGACGCGCTGCACGCTGAACCTGCGCCTGGGCACCGTCAACGACGACCAGGCCGAGCTACTGCAACTGGCCTCGGGTGCCAGCAACCTGGTGCTGGAACGGTTGAACTACGCCGAGGACGGCCTGCTGGTGGAGTTCGACCAGGAATTCTGGCGGCCGGACGCCGTATCGGTGGCCGTGCAGGCGGATTTCCCGTCGCGGCCGTTATAGCTGAATAAGTAATTACCAAATGCTAATTCAGTATTTCTGGTTCTAACAGGATCGCGGCTAGGCTAGCTCCAACTTCACCGCCACCGGCTTGACTGCAAGCCTTCTGGAGCCGCCATGGACCGCACCGACAACATCATCGACCTCGCCCGCCACCGCACGCGCCGTCAGGCACGCCGCCAGGCCGAGCTGATGTGGATGCTGTACGCGCAGCGCGCCGGCTACGACGCCTTCCAGATCGTCCAGCAAAGCCGCGACAGCGGCCGCCGCGAGGCCTGATCCATGGGCCTGCCGCTCGCCACGGAGCTGCCCGCCGTGGCGTTCGATCCGACACAAAGTACGCCCGACACGCCCGAAGACCCCATCGGCGAGCGGGTCGCCAGCAACCTGCTGCGCCTGCGCGCCAAGCGCAACCTCTCCCTCGACGGCCTCGCCCGGCTCTGCGGCGTGAGCCGTACCATGCTCGCGCAGATCGAATCCGGGCGCAGCGTCCCGTCGATCAAGGTGCTGTGCAAGATCGCCCAGGGCCTGAAGGTCTCGGTCGCCGCCTTCCTCGACGACCGCGCCTTCGAAGGCGTGGCCGTACTGCCCGCGCGCGACAGCAAGCGCCTGGTCAGCGGCGACGGCGCCTTCGTCAGCCGCGCGCTGTTCCCCTTCGACGTCTCGCGCCAGGTGGAATTCTACGAACTGCGCCTCAAGGGCCTAGCCACCGAACACTCCACCGGCCACGCACCGGGCACCCAGGAAAACCTCGTAGTCGCCCAGGGCGTGCTGGAAATCAGCGTCAACGATGAACGCTTCCTCCTCGGCACCGGCGACTCCATCCTGTTCTACGCCGACCAACCGCACAGCTACCGCAACCCGGCGGACAGCGAAGCGGTGGCGTATCTGGTGACGACTTATGCGGAGCGGTTGGACTGAGGCTGAGTCCCTCACGCCTGACGAACGATCAGACGGAATTTCCAGACGGGTCTGAATGACAAGGCAATGGCCTAACTGGTGGGATCGTCGTTCTCCTGGAACGGACGCCTGCCATGCTCATCAACGCCGCTCACCGGTTCTTCGACCACAGCCGCCACACCCTGCACGTCAGGGACGTTGAAGCCCCGCTCGACGTGCTCGCTTTCGAGGGTGACGAAGCCCCCAGCCAGCCTTTCACCTACCGCATCGAATTCACCAGCACCGATCGCGACCTCGAGGGCGACAGCTTCCTGTGCCGGGACGCCAGTTTCAGCCTGCGTGCCCCGCCCGAGCCGCTCGGCATCCCCGGCTACACGCCACCGATTGCCGCGCCACTGCGCACCTTGTACGGCACCATCACTCGCTTCGCCCTGCTGGCCTACTCGCGGGATGAATCGCGCTACGAAGTGACCTTCGTGCCGCGCCTGAAGCTGCTGGGGTTCGCCCGTCAGTACCGCATTTACCAGAACCAGAGCGTGCCGGAGATCGTCGAGCAGGTCCTGCGGCGCAACAACTTCGCCGGGCAGGATTTCCTCTTCCAGCTGACCCGCGAGTACCCGCAGCGCGAACAGGTGATGCAGTACGGCGAGGACGACCTGGCGTTCATCCAGCGCCTCACCGCCGAGGTGGGCATCTGGTATCGCTTCAGCATGGACGAGCGCCTGCGCATCGAGGTGCTGGAGTTCCATGACGACCAACGCCATTACCTGCCCGCGCCAGCCCTGCCGTTGCGTCCGCTGTCATCGCTGGAGTCCAGCGG
>NZ_SWDV01000006.1 GCF_005877905.1 Pseudomonas nicosulfuronedens
AGCTGGCAAGACTGTTGTTCTGCAGGGCTCGTCCAGCTCCGCTGGTGCCGTTACTTGGACCTGCAATACTGGTAACTTGAGCGCCAAGTACCTGCCGTCCAACTGCCGTTAATTCGTGCTTTGAAAAAGGCCCCTTTCAGGGGCCTTTTTTCATAAGGAGTCGGAGTGAAGTTGTTTGTAGTTCTGTTCGTGGGCCTGTTGTCGGTGGTTTTATTTCTTTATGCGCCGGGGCTTCACGGAGACTTTGAGTTCGATGACTCCGCCAATATCATTGATAACAACAGTCTGCATATAACTGCACTGGACCTGAAGCAGCTCAGAGCAGCAGCCGTCTCAGGCGATGCAGGGCCTACAGGCCGCCCGCTGGCGCTCATCAGCTTTGCGCTGAACATCTACTTCTTCGGCATGCAGCCGTTCTATTTCAAGCTTATCAACGTCCTGATCCACCTTTGCAACATTGTGCTTGTGGCTGGACTCTCTTCTCTGATCCTGCGGCGGTGGTACAGCCTTTCTGCCCGAAGCGGAGCACTGGCGGGGTTGGCAGTGGCTGCGCTCTGGGGGGTGCACCCGATCAACCTGACCAGCATACTGTATGTTGTGCAGCGCATGACCAGCTTGTCTGCGCTATTCGGATTCCTTGCCATCTATCTTTATGTCCGCTGGCGGTCGAAGCCGAGCACGGAACAGCTTTCTC
>NZ_SWDV01000007.1 GCF_005877905.1 Pseudomonas nicosulfuronedens
CAGTGTGCGGCGTCGCCGCACTTTCAGGCCGCCTTCGGGCGGCCTTTTTTGTGGGCGGATGGGCGGGGTTCGCAGGGGAGGGCTGTCGATACTCCTGATTCTGCTGGCCTTGGTGCTCTCGATGTTCAGCAAGGAGTCCGGAGTTTTGTTCGTCCTATTGCTGGCCTGGATCGAATACTGCGTCTTCGAGTTCAAATCAGATGGGCGAGTACTGCGTTTAGGAGCTCTCACTCTCCGGTATTTGGTGACAGCTGTAGGGCTGGCAATGGCGCTCGTTGCCCTTGTCTGGGTGATTCCGCCAATGATCTCGCCGGGCGCATTCGCACAGCGCGACTTCACTCTATCCGAACGACTTCTTACCGAGTCGCGGGTGATCTTCTTTTATCTGGCCATGATTGTTTATCCGGTCTTGTCCAGCCTCAGCCTCTATCACGACGATTTCACCATCTCGACCTCGCTGACTCAGCCGGACAGCACGGTATATGCAGTATTTGGAATCGTCTTGCTTTGGGCCATCTGCCTATTTGGCTGGCGCCGCTATCGGATGTTGTCCTTTGCGATTGGGTGGTTTTTCATCAGTCATTTGCTCGAGTCCACGGTGTTTTCGCTGGAGTTGGTCCACGAACACCGCAATTATTTTGCGAGCATCGGCTTGCTATGTTTCTTGGTCGGAGTTGGCACGCAACTGCGCGGGCGGGTACGTGTCACCTTGATGATACTGGGCGCGGCCTTTTTCCTGCTGTTCTCTTTCGTGACCTACAACCGCTCTTTGGTCTGGTCGAGTCTGGTGGACCATGCCGTGTACGAAGCGGAGATGCATCCCAGGTCCGACCGGGCGAATTATCAGATGGGGCGCATCTACCTCAAGTTGCTGGACAATAGCAAGGACATGGCTTTCGCCGCCAAGGCGAGGGAGTACTTCCAGCGTTCGGCCGACGCCTATCTTCCGGCGAATGGCTCCTATTTCGCATTGATCCATCTGGCCTACTATCTGAATGAAAAGGCAGACCCCTTGGTGGTCCAGCGCCTTCAGGAGCGCTTGCGGACCTTGCCTTTCTACAACAGCAACGTAGCGTTCTTGAGGGTGCTGGTTGATTGTCAGTTGGGCGGCTTCTGTCATTTGCCTCCCGAAGAGCTGGTTGCCCTGTTGGCAGCCTCCCTGGAAAATCCCCGGGCAGCGCCGGAAAGTCGGAGCAGTGTCTATCTGCTGCTGGGCCGCTATTTTATCGAGTCGATAGGAGATCTGAGAAAGGGTGAAGAGTTCTTCCGCGATTCGATAAACGTGTTAGATGCTCCAGGAGCGAGGATCATGCTGGTCCAGGCGCTGCGCATGCAGGGGCGGTTTGCCGAGGCGCTCGATGAGCTGAAGCTCGCCGCTGCTCGGGATCGACTGGGTGCCAATGCCCAGTGGATCGTATCAGAGCACCAGCGAATCCTGCAGGCACAAGATAACAAGGTGGAAAATCATAATGCCGTTCACTGAAGTCGGGGCGCCGAGCCTCAGCATCGTTCTTCCGGCGAAGAACGAAGCCGACGGATTGTCCCTAGTCTTGCCGAGACTTAAGTCTCTGTATCCTCTGGCGGAGATCATCGTGGTTGATGATGGTTCGACCGATTACACCGCCAGTGTCTGTGCGGCGCAAGAGGTTATCCGCGTGCCCCACCCCTACAGCCAGGGTAACGGTGCTGCAATCAAGACCGGACTGAGACGAGCCACGGGTGAAATCGTCGTGTGCATGGATGCCGACGGCCAGCATCGCCCGGAAGAAATCGAGTTGCTGTTGGATAAAATGGCCACCGGTTACGACATGGTGGTGGGTTCGCGGAACAAGTCCGGCCAGGCCAGCGCCCACCGAGGGCTGGCCAATGCGCTCTACAACCGCTTGGCCAGCTGGATGGTCGGCCACAAGGTGGCCGATCTCACCTCCGGTTTCCGCGCCATGCGCCGTTCGCGCGCCCTAGAGTTCATTTCGCTGCTGCCCAATGGTTTTTCCTATCCGACCACGACGACCATGTGCTTCTTCCGTGCAGGGTATCCGGTCGCCTATGTCGATATCGACGTGCAATCGCGCCTGGCCGGCACCACCAGCCATGTTCGGCTGTGGAAGGATGGCATGCGCTTCCTGCTGATCATCTTCAAGATCGGCACGCTCTACTCGCCACTGAAGATTTTCCTGCCCATTGCCGCAAGCCTCTTCGCTACGGGCACGGGCTACTATCTGTATACCTTCCTGACCATGTCCCGGTTCACCAACATGAGTGCATTGCTGTTCACCTCGGCGCTGGTGATTTTCCTCATGGGTCTGATCTCCGAACAGATCACCGCGCTGATGTATCAGGATCGGTCCGGCCATTGATGAAGGTTATTCCGCCATCGCGTCCAGTCCTGCTGGTGCTGGCATCTACCTATCCTCGCTGGCGGGATGACCCGGAGCCCGGTTTCGTCCATGAGTTGAGCCGACGGCTGACGGACCGCTTCGATGTGCATGTGATTACCCCGCATTTCGCCGGTGCACTGCGCAAGGAAGACCTCGACGGCGTGCACGTCCACCGTTTCCGCTATGCACCGGCGGCCTGGGAGACCCTCGTCAGTGGAGGTGGCATGCTGGCCAATGTTAGGCGCGATCCCCTGAAGTGGCTGCTGGTTCCCGGATTCCTGCTCGCCATGTTTTTTTCTCTGCTGAGGTTGGTTCGTTCGCTGAGGCCCGCGCTCGTCCACGGTCACTGGATCATCCCGCAGGGAGTGATCATTGCACTGGCTCGATACTTCTGCCGGTTGCCTCCGGTGGTCCTGACCTCACATGGCGGCGATCTCTTCTCACTCAAGAATGGACTCATGGGTCGGCTCAAGAGCTGGGTCATGAGGCGCATCGATCATCTGAGCGTCGTCAGCGAGGCCATGGTGGAGCCGGCCCAGGTGCTGGGAATGCCTCATGGCCAGATGAGCGTGCTGCCGATGGGGGTGGACCTGGATGAGCGCTTCACGCCATCGGAAGTTGCGCGCAGTGACAAGTTGTTGCTTTTCGTCGGGCGCCTAGTGGAGAAAAAGGGTCTTGCGCACCTGCTTAATGCGCTGCCGATCCTGTGCCAGCGTTACCCTGGGCTGCGTCTGCGCATTGTCGGCTTTGGCCCGCTGCAGGAATCATTGCTGCAGCGGGCCGTCGAACTGGGGCTGAGCGAGTCTGTGGAGTTTGTCGGGGCCGTCGCCCAGGAGGGACTGGCTCCGCACTACCGGGAAGCAACCCTGCTGGTCGCCCCGTTCGTTAGGGCGTCCACTGGCGATGTCGAAGGTCTCGGATTGGTCAGTATCGAAGCGATCGGGTGTCAGTGCCCGGTGATCCTTGGGGATGTGCCGGCGGTGTGGGATGTCCTCGCCGAGCAGCCGGAGTGGATCGTTAATCCGCAGGATTTGCAGGCGCTCATTGCTGCTGTTTCATCCGTTCTTGATGATCCGGAGGCGGTCCGCAACCGAGTGGATACGCTGCGTGGTCGCCTGTACCAGAGGTTCTCCTGGAGTGCTGTCGCCCAGCGCTATATCCACCTGTTCGATAACCTCATCCCGGATTCCGGGGCGCGTCAGCGGTGAGCTCACGCGCCCTAACCATCTGGCTTCCCTCCCTTCGAGCCGGTAGTGGCGCCGATGTCTTTACCCTGCGTCTGGCACAGAGCTTAAAAAAGGCAGGGCATTGCCCGGTGGTGCAATGGTTCGATCGCCGTTTTGAACTCTGTCCATCGCTGCTCAAGGGCATCCAGCCTCCGGCCCGCGCGGATTTGGTCCACGCCGGCAGCTGGCAGGGCTTTGCCTTCAAGCGCCAAGGCCTGCCGTTGGTGGTCACGGAGCATCACTGTTCCCTCCATCCGCTGCTGCGTCGCAGCCACTCGACTACCCAGGCTCTCTATCACCGATTCTGCGTGCAACGCTGGAATCGACTGAGTTATCGCATGGCCGACTCGGTCGTTGCCGTGAGCAACTTTGCCGCCCAGCCGTTACGCCCAATGCTGGGCGAGCGCCTGCAGGTCATCCACAATGGCGTCGATACCGCGCACTTCTGCCCCGGCCAGCGCGGGACGTCGAGGCGCTTCCGGTTGCTTTTCGTCGGCAATCCCTCGCGCTGGAAAGGTGCGGATCTGCTTGCTCCGCTGGCGGCAAGGCTGGGCGGCGACTTCGAGGTTTGTTGCCTGAGCGGCCTGCGCTCGAATTGGCCGAAAGGGCTTGATGCGACGGGGCTGACCTTTCTGCCACGCGTTGCGCCGGCAGATATGCCTACTGTCTATCGTTCTGTCGATGCTGTGCTGGCGTTGACTCGCTTCGAGACATTCGGCTATGTGGCACTGGAGTCGATGGCTTGCGGTACGCCGGTGGTCGGGTTCGATTGTGCCGGGACGGCTGAGGTCTGCGCTGGCGCTGATTCAGCCTTGCTCGGTCCCGTCGATGACCTTGACGCGCTGGCAGGCCGAATTCGTGAATTGTCGGCAGATGCCGAGCTTGCTCGGCGCCTGTCGTTTAACGGGCGTCGACGCGCTGAAGAGCTGTTCTCCATCGATCGGTGTGTCGGGTCTTATCTGAAGTTGTATGAGCAGTTGGTGGAGCGATGATGGCCGAGCGTGCCGATCCCTTCTGGAAAGACGCCGAGTTGGAGTTCGTCGCGGCGTGTCCGGTCTGCGGCTCGGACGCCTCGCGCGTCCAGTACTCCTGTTTGAGCGATGGGCTGGAGGGCGTGCCAGGGCAATGGGAAATGCGTCAGTGCCTCGGATGCGCAAGCAGCTATCTGGGCGAGAGACCAGCGTCTCACGCGATAGGCAAGGCATACGGCAGCTATCACACGCACGCCGACCCACGCACCGAGCACGAGGGGGATAACGGGCACGGCGTGCTCTGGCGTCTGATCAATGGGTACCTCGATCACCGTTTTGGTGCCAGCCGGACGCCGTCTTCTGCCATGGGGCGCTGGTTGGTGCCTCTGTTTCTGCCCTTGCGCCTGCAGCTCGACTTTTTCTTTCGTCATCTTCCTCAGGCTCGCGGTCGATTGCTGGATATCGGCTGCGGCAACGGGCGATTCCTGCTGCGCGCGCGCGAGGCGGGCTGGCAGGTCCAGGGGCTCGAGCCGGACGCCAAGGCCGCACAGGCCGCTGGTCTCGCGGACATTCCCGTGCATGTCATGGGGTTTGAAGGGCTGGCGGGAGCCGGAGAGTACGATGTGGTGACATGCTCCCATGTCATCGAGCATGTGCATTCGCCAGATGCGCTGCTGCAGTCCATCAGGTCGCACCTTCGTCCGGGAGGCATGCTGTGGCTGGCGACGCCCAACGTTCGCAGCCTGGGCCATCGAGTCTTCCGCGAGAATTGGCGTGGGCTGGAGCCGCCTCGCCACCTTCAGGTGTTCTGCATCGCATCCTTGCGACAGTTGCTCAATGACGCCGGATTCGAGGACATCTCGTTCAGACGCCGTGGCCGGGGAGCTGCTTACATCCTACAGTCCTCCCAGGCCGCCGTAACGAAGCCCAACATGATTCAAAGGCTCGTGCCGGTATGGGTCATCGACCTGCTGGCGACATTTTCGCCGCACTTTTCGGAGGAGATCGTTGTAGTGGCTCGGAATCCTGAAGCGTGATGCGCCCCGTGACGGCCGTACTGATCAACTTCCGCGATGCGCAGCGGACCTGCAAATGCGTGAAGAGCATTCTTCGTGAGCAGGTCGATCAGGTGTTGGTATGGGATAACTCCGAAGATGCCGGTCGTTCGGCGGCCGCTGTCAGGGAGGCGCTTCAAGGGGAGCCATTGGTGCAGATCGAGGTCTGCAGCAAAAACCTCGGATTTGCGGCGGGTGCCAATCGGGCCATTGAGAGCGCGCGGCGCGATCGGCCGGATAACTGGATCCTGCTCATCAACAATGACGCGACCCTGCGCGAAGGGGCCCTCGGCAAGATGGCGGAGGTACTGGCGGATCACCAGCAGACGCAGCTGGTCAGCCCGCGTATCAACCACGCCGGCATTGATTCCGGGCCGCTGTTCTATCACCGCTGGACGGGCCTGCAATTCCGTCGACCCAGACCAGGCAGCTTTGCCTTTCCAACCGGCTGTTGCCTGCTGGTGGCGCCCGAGCGAATCGCGCTACCGTTGTTTGATGAAGTCTTCTTCATGTACGGCGAGGATGTCGCTCTTGGCGCCAGGCTGCAGTCGGTTGCGCACTTGCCCGAGGTGCTGGTGGATCATGAAGGCTCCGCAAGCAGTGGCTTGGGGAGTCGCTTCTACGAGGAGCGGCTGGTGGCGGCGCACTGCATGCTGGCGAGGGCGCTGGCGCGCAATGCTATTGAGCATTGGGCGATGCTCCTGGTGCGGCTGCCCTTGCTCCTGGCACGAGCCACGCTACGTTCGTTGCGATTCCGCTCGCTGCTTCCGTTGAGAGCCTTGTATGGCGGGATGCTTATCGCCGCCGGCAAGGATCCTCTGCGTTCGCCTGTTTGCGCAGCGTCCGGAACACCAGCCACCAGCCAACGCCTGCCATGAAGGCTTCGGCGCCAGCCAGCGCTATCGCCGTACCGGACAGCCCGTAGCTCGGCACCAGCCAGATGATCAGGCCGAGCAAGACCGGGATGCCGCTCATTTCGAAAACCAGGCGCCGCTCCGGCTGCCCATTGGCCACGAGGATGGTGCCGCTGCTGATGCGCAGCGCAAGTGGAAGCGCTGCGCAGGCCAGCAGTGGCGCCAAGGTCGCTGTTTCGCTGTAGCTGCTGCCCAGAATCCAGGGCAGCGCCAGGCTGCCGATGGCCAGTGCTCCGGCCGCGCAGGCGCCGCCCAGAGCGCTGAACAAGGCAAGAAGGCGAACGAGTCGAGTCTGGGACTGGTTGGCCGAGTGGCTATTGAGCTGGAACAGTCGAGGCTGTGCGGCCAGCAGCAAGGCGCTGACCGGCGTCATCAGTGCTCCTAGCACACGATTGGTGATGGCATAGATTCCCGCATCGTGGGCGCTGGCTACTTTGGCGATGACGATCTTGTCGATCTCGGATGGGTTCATAGCCACCATATGCATCGCGCAGTACGTCAGCCCTTTTCGCCATTGGGCGAAACTCAGGCGACGGGGAGTGGAGCTCAGGTTCAGGCCGCGCAAGGTCAGCCCCAGGACCATGAACAGTGCAAGTCCCGCGGCCAGCACCTGGCCGACGATAAAGGCTTCCAGGTTGGAAAGACTGTCGATCAGGGCGCAAGGCAGCAGTGCCAGCAAGCGCAGCCCCAGCGGTAACCACTGCAGCAATTGGCCGCGCGCCACCAAGTGATGGGCCTGATGCGCCCAGCTGCAAAGCAGGATCAGCGGCATCATGACCAGCTCGATCAACCCCAGGCCCAGGGTCACCGCAAGACTCAGGTGCAAGTCGAGCCCCAGGGCATGGGCGAGCAGCAGGAATCCTCCCAGCAGCACCGTGGCAACCCCCAGGCTTGCCGGCCATGCGCCGCACCAGATGTCCTCCACCGCTTCACGCCCCTGGGCCGACGCAGCGAGCATCAGGTAGCCGCAACCTAGCGTCGGCACCAGGCCGAGCAGCGTCGCCAATGCGGCCAGGGCTGCATACGGGCCGTAGATCGCCGGAGGCATGAGGTGCGTCAGAAGAATCAGCGAGCCTGCTAGGGTGAGCAGGCGCAATCCCAGTATCAGCGAGGTGTCGAAGGTACTGCGTGCCAGAGCACCGATCATGCCGGGATGATATTCGCTGCCCGGCTCGGCGCGTACCGGCCACGCGTATCGACCAGCAACCGGGAATGTCTGGCAAGTGCTTCGTAGTCGAACAGGTCGTGGTCGGTGGCCAGCACTACGCAGTCGAACTCCTGGATGTTGCCACCGCTCAATTGCACGGAGTCCAGGTCGAACGAATAATCCCGTTTACGCGGGAAGGTTGGGACGTGTGGGTCCGAATAGGCGACCAGGGCGCCGCGCTGTTCGAGCAGGGACATGATCTCGACCGCCGGCGATTCGCGGGTGTCATCAATGTTCTTCTTGTAGGCCAGGCCAAGGATCAACACCCGGCTGCCGTTCACGGCCTTCTTCTGGCTGTTGAGCGCGTCGGCGACCTTCTCCACCACCCAGTGCGGCATGTAGTGGTTGATCTCACCCGCCAGCTCGATGAAGCGAGTGTTGACGCCGTACTCCTTGGCTTTCCAGGTCAGGTAAAACGGGTCGATCGGAATGCAGTGGCCGCCAAGGCCAGGACCGGGCGTATAGGGGACGAAGCCGAAGGGCTTGGTCGCCGCTGCGCGGATCACTTCGTGAATATCGATGCCCATCTTGTCGGAGACGATCTTCATCTCATTGACCAGGCCGATGTTCACCGCGCGGTGGATGTTCTCCAGCAGTTTGGTCATCTCGGCTGCGCGGGGGCTGCTGACCGGCACCAGCGTATTGATGGCGTGGCCGTAGATGGCCTGGCCCAGCTCCAGGCAGCGAGGCGTCATGCCGCCGATGACCTTGGGGATGGTGCGCGTATCGTAGTGAGCGTTGCCCGGGTCCTCGCGTTCCGGCGAAAACACCAGGGCACAGTTGCTGCCCGCCTTGAAGCCGCAACGTTCCAGGCGGGGAGCCAGCTCTTCTTCTGTGGTTCCCGGCCAGGTCGTACTCTCCAGGCTCAGCAACTGGCCCTCGCGGAAGTACGGCAAGATGGCTTCCGTGGTGTCGATAACGAAGCTCAGGTCGGGCTCGTGATGGGTATTGAGTGGCGTGGGCACGCAGATGATAAGGGCGTCGGCTTCCGTGCTGCGGGAGAAGTCACCGGTTGCCTCGAAGCCGGCTTTCCGGGCGCTGGCAATCAGTTCGTCGCCCAGGCGCTCGATATAGCTTCGACCGGCGTTGAGCGCTTGCACCTTGCTGTCGTCTATATCGAAGCCGATGACCCGGATTCCCACTTCGGCGAAGCGCAATGCCAGGGGAAGCCCCACGTATCCAAGACCGTAAATGCCAACTACGGCGCTTCCGTCGGAGATCTTGGTATGCAGCTGGTCCAGTGCGCTCATGGAAATGCCCAGATAGAAGAGAATCCGGCCATTCTGGCGAGTTTTTTTGGTCGTGGGAATTCTCAGAATCGCAGGTGAGACAATATGTGACTGATCTCTCGCCCATTACCGGCAAGGGGGGGGCAATTGCCTAGACCGGAACAGGGTGGTAGCTTACGCCCGCCGCCGGTGTAGCTCAGTCGGTAGAGCAGCTCATTCGTAATGAGAAGGTCGGGGGTTCGATTCCTCTTACCGGCACCAGCTTCAACAAAAAGCCCCGCTTTCGAGCGGGGCTTTTTGTTTTCCGATTGGAAGAAAAATCAGGCGTAGCCGCTGGGGTTCCGGCTTTGCCAGTTCCAGGCATCGCGGCACATGTCTTCGATGTCGCGGGTGGCGCTCCAGCGAAGTTCAGTGCCGGCCAATGCCGGGTCGGCGTGGTAGCTGGCGATGTCGCCGTCGCGGCGGGGCAGGAACTGGAAGGGCAGTTCGTGGCCGCAGGCCTTTTCGTAGGCTTGGATGAGCTCCAGCACGCTGTAGCCGCGACCGGTGCCAATGTTGAAGGTCTTTGCGCCGCTGGCTCCGTCCAGCCAGCGCAGAGCGCTGAGGTGGGCGTTGGCCAGGTCAACGACATGCAGGTAATCGCGCACGCCAGTGCCGTCCGGGGTCGGGTAGTCGTTGCCGAAGACACGGATGAAAGGTTGTTTGCCGGTGGCGACCTGGGAGACATAGGGCATCAGGTTATTGGGGATGCCGTTGGGGTCTTCGCCGATGCGTCCGCTGGCGTGGGCGCCCACAGGGTTGAAGTAGCGCAGGATGGCCATGGTCCACTGCGGGTCGGCGTGGGCGATGTCGCGCAAGGCGATTTCCGCCATCAGCTTGGACTGGCCGTAGGGGCTGGCCGGGCCCGTGGGGGCGTCTTCTCGGATCGGGCTTTCCGCCGCCAGGCCGTACACCGTGGCTGAAGAGCTATAGATGAAGCGCTTCACGCCATGGCGTTGCATGACCTGGCAAAGGGTGACGGTGCCCGTGAAGTTGATCTGGTAGTAAGCGATAGGATCGGCCACCGATTCGGCGACGGACTTTACGCCGGCGAGGTGGATGGCGGCGTCGATCTCGTATTCGTTGAACAGCCGATCGAGGATGGCTTCGTCGCGGACGTCGCCCTTGACGAAGGGAATGCTCCGCCCGGTGAGCTGCTCGATGCGTTGCAGTGGGATGGGGGAGCTGTTGCTCAGGTTATCGAGCACGACGGGCTGATAACCCTGCTCGATCAGTTCCAGACAGATATGGGAGCCGATATAGCCGCAGCCCCCGGTCAGCAGAATCGTGCCCGCCATCGCGCCAGTGCCTCCTTTCGCCAGCTGTAGGAAAGCGCCTGAGGGAATTCAGGCGCTTGGCTGGAAGCGTAGGCGAGGGAGGACAGGCGCGCCTGTCAGAGCGATTACAGGCTCAATCGCATCGACAGGTCCAGCGCCTTGACGTCCTTGGTCAGGGTGCCGATGGAGATGTAGTCCACGCCTGTCTCGGCGATGGTGCGCAGGGTGCTCTCGGTGATGCCGCCCGAGGCTTCCAGCTTGGCGCGGCCGGCGGTAAGGGCGACGGCGGTGCGCATGTCGTCCAGGCTCAGTTCGTCGAGCATGACGATATCGGCGCCGGCATCCAGGGCCTGGCGCAGTTCGTTCAGGTCTTCCACTTCGATCTCCACCGGTTTGCCGGGGGCGATCTGGTGAGCGGCCGCGATGGCCTGGGTGATGCCACCGCAAGCGGCGATGTGGTTTTCCTTGATCAGGAAAGCGTCGTACAGGCCGATACGGTGGTTATGGCAGCCGCCGCAGGTGATCGCGTACTTCTGCGCCAGGCGCAGGCCGGGCAGGGTCTTGCGGGTGTCGAGCAGCTTCACGCCGGTGCCTTCCACCAGGTCGGCATAGTGGCGGGCGCGGCTGGCGGTGCCGGAGAGCAGCTGGAGGAAGTTCAGTGCGCTGCGCTCGCCGGTAAGCAGGGCGCGGGCCGGGCCTTCCAGGGTGAACAGGGTCTGGTCAGCGCTGACTTGTTCGCCGTCTCGGGCCTGCCACTTCACCTGCACACGCGGGTCGACCTGGCGGAAGACCTCGTCGACCCAGGCGGTGCCGGCGAGGGTGGCGTTCTCGCGGGTGATGATGCGGGCGCTGGCGTCGCGCTCGGCGGGGATCAGCTGGGCGGTGATGTCGCCGCTGCCGACGTCTTCGGCCAGTGCGGCGCGGACGTTGGCCTGGATTTCCCTGGAAAGCTCGGCGAGGGTGAGGTTCGGCATGGAGGGCTCCTGTTCGCAGTGGCGCGATTATACGGAGGAGGGCGCCTGGCGGGCAGTGACCGCTTCTTTTTGCGTCACCGCACGATTTGTCGGACGGACGGCGACTTTCCTACTGTGAATTTCTTCAAGAATGCGTGAAATGTCTCTTGGTTGTGTAAGAAGCTTCCCTATAATGACGTTGAACCTTTCCGCTTTTTGACGCCACGATATTGACGTTACGGATGACGCTTCGATGACTGTTGGTGCCGCCAGACAGGTCTGACGGCAGGAGACTTGCGATGCAGAACGACGCGAACGTAGTGCCGCTGAACAAGTCGGCCACGGAACCCTCGCAGACTTCGTTCGCTGGACGCGTTCCGGCGGGGCTCGTCGCTGTCCGCGATAAGGTCGCCGTCCAGCTGCGTCATGCCATGCAGGCCCTGTTCGACAACGCCGACGATACCCTGTTCGAGATGGCTGATCGTGCCGCCAATAACGCCGAACAGAGCGCCTACTTCGAAGCCATGCGCGACCTGCGCCTCAAGCGCAAGGGCATCGAGCGCGGCTTCCTGCAGAAGGTCTTCGAGAATTTCGCCAACCTGAACCAGTATGAAATCGGCCGCGCGCCGGTGCTGGATACGGTTTCCTACGAGAATCTCACCCTGGTGCAGAACGACGAGCTGGAAGAGTCCGTCGCCCTGGATGCCATGGTTGCCAAGGTAGTGAGCCGCGACGGCGTCGCCCTCACGCACCTCACCACTCGTTTCAACACCCTGGTCAGCAAGAAGGTCGAGGACAAGAGCAACCCGCTCGGTCCGCGCCAGCTGTGTGAAGCCTTCCTCGAGGCCTGCCGCGGCCTGGGCGTGGAGATCAAGGTCAAGCTGATCATCCTCAAGCTCTTCGAGAAGTACGTGCTGGCCGATGCCGAGCACCTGTACGCGGAAGCCAACCAGACCCTGATCGCCCTGGGCGTGCTGCCGGAGCTGAAATCCGTTCCGCTGCGCCGCCCGCCGCAACGTACCGTGCCCAGCAGTCAGGGGGCCGCGCCGTCCGCTGCCGCCCCTGAAGCGGGTGAGCAGGGCAGCGCTCAGTACATGGACGCCGACAGCCAGGCCGCCTTCGCTGCCCTGCGCGATCTGCTCTCGCAAGTGCGCGGCAGTGCCGCCCCTGCGCGCTCCATGCCCGCCGATGCGGTGCCGATTTCCAGCAACGACTTGATGCGCCTGCTGTCGCACCTGCAGTCGCACCTGCCGGCGCAGACCATCGACGAAGTCGACGTGCGCCAGCACCTGGACCACCTGCTGACCCGCGTCAGCAGCAAGAGTGGCCGTTCCCGCGTGGTCGGCCAGGTGGACGAGGACGTCATCAACCTCGTCTCCATGCTCTTCGAATTCATCCTCGATGACCGCACGCTGCCGGATTCGCTCAAGGCCCTGATCGGCCGCATGCAGATCCCGATGCTGAAGGTTGCGGTCCTCGACAAGACCTTCTTCAGCCGTGGCAGCCACCCGGCGCGTCGCCTGCTCAACGAGATCGCCTCGGCCGCTCTGGGCTGGGCTGAACACTCCGATGGCCAGCGCGACCACCTGTACCAGAAGATCGAGCAGGTGGTAATGCGCCTGCTGAACGACTTCGTCGACGACCCGGCGATCTTCTCCGAGCTGCTCGACGAGTTCATCTCCTTCACCGGCGACGAGCGCCGCCGCAGCGACCTGCTGGAGCAGCGCACCCGCGATGCCGAGGAGGGCCGCGCCCGTGCCGAGCTGGCCCGTCAGGATGTGGAAGGCGTGCTCAACGAGCGTCTGCTCGGCCGCACTCTGCCTGAAGTGGTGGTGCGCCTGCTGCAGGAAGCCTGGAGCCAGGTTCTGCTGCTGACCTGCCTCAAGCACGGCACTCACTCCTCCGAGTGGGAAGCTGCCCTGGCGACCATGGACGACCTGATCTGGAGCGTGGAGCCCCACGAAGACCCGGATTCGCGTCTATGTCTGCTGGAGATGGTTCCGCAACTGCTCAAATCGCTGCGCGAAGGCCTGGCTTCGGCCGCCTTCGATCCGTTCTCCACGGGCGAATTCTTCAGCCGTCTGGAGGGGCTGCACGTGCAGGCCTTCCAGCGCTACAAGCAGGTCGAGGAAGCTCCGCTGCTCGATCTGGAAGATGACCTGCCGTTGCTGGACGATCCGCTGGACGCCTCGGTAGCCGTCGCGCCTGCCGCTGTTCAGCCGGCCATGGTGGCGGTGGTCGAGGAGATCGTCCTCGCCTCGCCGGAGCCGGCCCGTGCCGTAGAGCCCGAGGAGGCCTTTGCCGACGACGACGAGTCGCTGCGCAAGGTCGATGACCTGCGTGTCGGCAGCTGGGTGGAGATCCAGGAAGACGAAGAACACAAGCTGCGCTGCAAGCTGGCGGCGGTGATTCGTCCGAGTGGCCGCTACATCTTCGTCAACCGCACCGGCATGAAGGTGCTGGAAAAGACCCGCATGAGCCTGGCTGTCGAGTTCCGCCGCAACGCCGTGCGCCTGCTCGACGACGCGCTGCTGTTCGACCGTGCCCTGGAGTCGGTGATCGGCAACCTGCGCCGCCTGAAGAACGCCTGAACCCGCTGGCCGCGCGCCAGCGAGTTCATTTCCCCCGTCGCCTGCTTTAGAGTGGGGCTCTGCCAAGGAGTCTCCATGCAGATCGATCCCGAATCCGGCTGGTGCCTCGAGGCCCAGCGCTGCCCCTCGCCGAACTTCAACGCGCGCCCGGACGGCGAGGAAGTCTCGCTGCTGGTTATCCATAACATCAGCCTGCCGCCCGGCCAGTTCGGCACCTGCAAGGTGCAGGAGTTCTTCCAGAACCGCCTGGACGCCGACGAGCATCCCTATTTCGCCAGCATCTGCAGCCTGACGGTGTCCGCGCATTTCCTCATCGAACGCGACGGCTCGCTGTTCCAGTTCGTCTCCTGCCATTCGCGCGCCTGGCATGCCGGCGTGTCGTGCTTCGACGGGCGAGAGAACTGCAACGACTTCTCCATCGGCATCGAGCTCGAAGGCACCGATACCGAACCCTACAGCGACCGGCAGTACGAGGTGCTGGCGCAGCTGACACGGGAGATACGCAAGGTATTCCCGGCGATCACCCCGCCGCGCATCCAGGGCCATTGCGATATCGCTCCCGAACGCAAGACCGACCCGGGCGAGGCGTTCGACTGGACGCGTTATTTTGCCGATATTGGCGCCGGCCTGAAGAAGGAGCCGACATGAGTTTCCTGGTGCTGTTGCTGGTCCTGCTGGTCGAGAAGTTTTCCGGCTGGCGTGCAAAGGTGCAGCGGGACGGCTGGTGGTTCGGCTGGCTGGATGCTGTGGGCGGCGTGAAGTCTCTGGTGGCGCAACCCTGGCTCGGCCTGCTGCTGGCGATCCTGCCGCCACTGCTGTTGCTGGCGTTGCTGCTGACCCTTCTCGAGCCGGTTGCTTACGGTCTGCTGGCGCTGCCGGTGCAGTTGCTGGTGGTGGTCTGGAGCCTGGGACGTGGCGACGTGCTGCGCGCCATCGGGCCGTTCCGCGATGCCTGGCGCCGCGAGGATGCCCAGGCCGCCTACCACGTCGCCGAGCGCGACCTGGGCGTGCAGGTGCAGGCCGATGGCGACGACGATCTGCTGGCCGTGGTGCAGGGTACGCTGGTGTGGGAGGCCTACCAGGCCTTCTTCGCCGTGATCTTCTGGTACGCGCTGCTGGGTCCGGTGGCCGCGCTGGCCTACCGGCTGCTCGCCATCGCCGCTGAGCAGGCCCGCCAGCCGGAGCTGCGCGAGCGCGCCGCACAACTGCGGCATGCCTTCGACTGGTTGCCCTCGCGTGCGCTGGTGCTGAGTTTCGCCCTGGTGGGCAACTTCGTCGCGGTAACCCGTACCCTGTTGCACGACCTGCTGGCCTGGGATGTACCCGCCGCTCGTCTGCTGGCCCGCGCCGGCTATGTGGCCGAAGACTTCAACGAAGGCGGCCTGGGTGCCAAGGGCGTTGCCAGCCTGGACGCGCTGTGGCAACTGCTGGTGCGCTCGGCGGTGCTCTGGTACGCGGTCTTCGCCATCTGGGCGTTGCTGCTCTGATCCTGCGAATCGGGCCGGCTGCCGCCGGTCCGATGATGGCATTTTAACCTTAAGTTACAGAACTCCCCGCCGATATCAGGTACACATCGAACCCGACGCGTGAGGTGGCGGCTGCTGCATGACAGCGACCGCGCCGATGTGTGCTCGCGGCGACGACCCGTCCAGGGGCGCGCCGCACCATCCCCGACAAGCGACATAACAATAACGGGAACAGGAGACGTCTTTGTGAGGACCGTGCTCTATCCGGCCATCGCGCTGATGAACCGCCTGAGCTTCGGTATGAAGTTCAGCCTGATCAGCGTGCTGTTCTTTCTGCCGATGCTGATCACCAATTTCTACCTGGTGCGCGACTCCTACGAGCAGTTCGTCAGCACCCGCGCCGAGCTGGAAAGCCTCCAGCTGATCGGCAATGGGTTGCAGGTGCGCCGTCACCTCGAGTCCTACAACGATCTGTTGCAGATCAACGGGACGCTCGGCCAATCCGGCAAGACGGCTGGTCTGGACTCGCGCATCAGCCAATTGCACAAGGACCTGCAGGCGCAGATCGGCGCCCTCCAGCCGGTCGCCCAGGACGCCGAGCAGATCGCCGAATTCAATGCCAAGCGCGACGAGTTGCTGGCCAACCTGAAGGCTGTAGATGCCGAAGGCTCGCTGCAGAGCAAGTCGGCCATGGCTGCGCGCCTGCTCAGCGAAGTGCAGGTTTTCAACAAGCTGCTGGTGTCCCAGGCCGGCCTGAGCCAGGACGACGCCCGCGACCTGCGCCAGCTCGCCGAGCTGATCACCTCCGGCACACCGCAAGTGACCGAGACGCTCAGCCAGGGCCGCACCATGGGCGCCGGCGCGCTGGGGCAGGGGTTCCTCAATTCCTCCACCAGCAGCAAGCTGGATGACCTGCTGCAGGAACTGGAGAAGCTCCACGCGGAATACGGCCTCAAGCTGCAGGACGCCCTGGGAGCCAGCCCGGCTGCGCAGAACGCGCTGTCCGCCGACGCGCAGGCCAGCCGCGAAACGATCAAGAGCATGGGCAAGCTGTTCGAGGACAAGGTCGTGATGGCCGACACCCTCGACACGCCCTGGGCGGAGTTCTACGAGCAGGTCAGCAAGGCGATGGAGCAGACCTACCGCCTCGATGACCATGTCCTGCAATATGTCGACGGCGCTCTCCAGGCGCGCCTGGCCAGCAAGCAGCGGCAGATGGTGCTGTTGGTCGTCGCGCTGCTGGTGGTGTTCGTCTCCATCGTCTACCTCTATGGCGGCTTCTACGTCTCCACCCGCACCACCCTGAAGAGCCTGGGCAAGATGATGGAGCGCGTCGCTTCCGGCGATATGACCGTCAACTTCCAGGCCCAGAGCCGCGACGAGTTGGGCGAGCTGGGCGATGCCTTCAACCAGACCGTGTCGAAGATCCATGACCTGATCGAGCAGGTCGGCCGCACCGTCAGCGAAGTGGAGCGGCAGACCGTGCGCGTGGAGTCGGTATCCGCCGAGAGCAACCAGGCGGTGGCTGGCCAGCGCAACCAGATCGAGCAGGTCGCCACGGCGATGAACCAGATGGCCGCGACCGCCCAGGAGGTCGCACGCAGCGCCGCCGTGGCAGTGGGCAGCGCGCATAACGTGAACCAGGAAACCACCAGCGGCCGCGCCCTGGTGGAATCCCAGGTGGGCAGCATCCAGCGTCTGGCCGGCGAGATCGACGAATCGGTGGCGGTGATCAACCAGTTGGCCGCCGACAGCGCTTCGATCAGCCGTGTGCTGGACGTGATCAAGGGCATCGCCGAGCAGACCAACCTGCTGGCGCTCAACGCCGCTATCGAGGCCGCGCGTGCCGGTGAGCAGGGCAGGGGCTTCGCGGTCGTGGCCGACGAAGTCCGTACCCTGGCCAAGCGTACCCAGCAGTCCACCGAAGAGATCGAGCAGATGATCGCGCGCCTGCAGAACGGCGTAGGCGCGGCGGTGAAGGCCATGGGCAGCAGCCACCAGACTGCCGACGGCACAGTCAGCCAGTCGGCCCAGGTACAGCAGGCGCTGGAGAACATCCTCAGCGCAGTGGGCGCCATCGTCGACCAGAACCAGCAGATCGCCGCCGCCGCCGAGCAGCAGACCGCCGTGGCCCATGACATCGACCAAAACATCGTCGAGATCAACCAGGCCGGCGAGCGCACCTCCGAAGGCGCCAGCGAGACCGAGCGCGCCAGCCGCGAACTGGCGGGGCAGGTGGTGGAACTCAAGCGACTGATCGGCGCGTTCCGCGTCTGATCCGATGGATCCGGGGCGGACAGGGCGGTCCGCTTCGCAGCAGGGTTTTCGCCAGCAGACCGATGTCCGTGGGTCGCACGGATGCACCCCATCTCACGGGCATCGGTTTGTCGGTGAACTCGACACGCGACTTTCTGTAGGAGCGAGCTTGCTCGCGAACAGAGTCAGCCGGCAACGCCATCGCTGGGCGCTTCGCGAGCAAGCTCGCTCCTACGAAAAACCGAGGCTCAGCGCCAGCCAAACAGCTCCATCGCATTGCGTGTGCTGGCGCTGGCCAGCTCTTCCGGGCTGATGCCCTTCAGCTCCGCCAGTGCCACGCAGATATCCGGCAGATGCTCCGGGCTGTTGCGCACGCCGGGGTACATCGACGGCGCCATGTCCGGCGAGTCGGTCTCCAGCACGATGGACTCCAGCGGAATCTCCGGCACCACCTTGCGCAGGCGGTTGGCCTGCGGCCAGGTTGGCGCGCCGCCCAGGCCCAGGCGGAAGCCCAGCTTGAGGTATTCGCGGGCTTCCTCGCGGCTGCCGGCGAAGGCATGGACGATACCCTGGCGTTTGGGCTTGAAGCGCTTGAGCGTGGCGATCATCGCCGCATGGGCGCGGCGCACGTGCAGCAGCACCGGCAATTCGAAGTCGATGGCGATGCGCAGCTGCTCCTCGAAGATGGCCTGCTGGCCGTCGCGGTCGAGGTCTTCCAGGTAGTAATCCAGGCCGATCTCGCCCACCGCGCAGAGCTTCGGGTGACCGGCGAGGCGCTGCAGCCAATCGCGCAGCGCCGTCAGATGTTCCGGCCGGTGTCGCGCCAGGTAGATCGGGTGCAGGCCCAGGGCGGCGTACAGGTCCGGCTCGCTTTCCACCAGCGCCCAGACGTCTTCCCAGTTCTCGCGGAACACCCCCAGCAGCACCTGTCGCTCCACGCCCAGCTCGCGGCTGCGTTGCAGCACGGCGGCGCGGTCCTGCTCGAAGTCCGGGCAGTCTAGGTGGTTGTGGGTGTCGATCAGGCGCATCGGCTCACTCCGTACGCAGCTTGAGGTTGCGCGGGATCGGGTGTACGCCGGGGGTGTAGCTGTTCTGCTCGATGGCGGCCAGCGCCAGGTCCAGCGCGCGCTCGGCGATCAGCGCGTGCTGCTGGGAGATGGCATTGACCTTCAGCGGCACGAAGTCCAGCAACTGGGTATCGCCGAAGGTGGCGATGCGCAGATCCGCTGGCCAGCCGCTGGGTAGCGCCTGGAGCACATCGAAGACACCTTCGAGCAGCACGTAGGAGGTGGTGATCAGCGCATCGGGCAACTGCCCCTGGCTGGCCAGCAGCTCTTCCATCAGGCGGCGGCCGCAGGAGCGGCTGAAGGTCTCGCCGTGCTCGATCAGCACCTGGCCCTGATAGTCGCGCAGGGCGCTACGGAACCCCGCGGCGCGTTCCTGGGAAATGATCAGCTCCGGTCGTGCGCCGAGCAGGGCGATGCTGCGCGGTGCCGGCTTCAACAGGCTGGCGGTGAGACGTTGGCTGGCGTCGCGGTCGTCGCTGACCACCGAGCAGAAGCGCTGCGGGTCGAGCTGGCGGTCCACCGCGATGATCGGCACGCCGTCGGCCTGCAGGCGCGCGTGGCTGTCGTCACCGACGGGCAGGCAACTAGCGACGACCAGTGCGTCACAGCGCCGCGCGCGGAACAGGCTGAGCACCTGGCGCTCGGTGTCCGGCTCGTCGTCGGAACAGGCGATCAGCAGTTGGTAGCCGCGCGCCCGTGCGCCCTGTTCGAGCAGCTTCGCGAGCTTGGCGTAGCTGGGGTTCTCCAGGTCCGGCAGGACGAAGCCCAGGGTGCGGGTCTGCCCGCGGCGCAGGCTGGCGGCCTGCTGGTCCGGGTGGTAGCCGTGCTCCTCGATCACCGCGCGCACGCGCTCCACCGTGGCGGCGCTGATGCGGCGCTGGACGGCCTTGCCATTGATCACATAGCTGGCGGTGGTGACCGACACACCGGCCAGGCGGGCGATATCACTGAGTTTCAACGAGGGATGCTGCCGACAATTGGGGGCTTCAAGGATCACGCATTATCGAGTAACGTGCCAGTCTCAATAGGTGAAACGATTCAGCATTGCGCACGCAGTATTGCCTGAACCCTGTTCCTGCGCCGCAACCTCTAAGCTGATCACCGTACAAGCGGATAACCGCCCCAGCGCCGGCGTGCGCGAACGCCGGTGAGGAGAACGCGATGCTCGAATTCAATGCGCAGCAGGTCCGCATGGGCCAGCGCGCTGCCGACAAGCAGGCCGCCCTGGCCATGCTCGGCTCTGCCCTCGAAGACGACGGCCTGGTCGCTCCGGGCTACCTCGCCGGGATACAGGCCCGCGAGGCGCAAGGCTCCACTTACCTCGGGCAGGGCATCGCCATTCCCCACGGCACACCGGAAACCCGACACCTGGTGCAACGCACCGGCGTGCGCCTGATGCATTTCCCCGAAGGCGTGCATTGGGGCGACGGGCAGACCGTTCACCTGGCAATCGCCATCGCCGCCAAATCCGATGAACACCTGCGCCTGCTGCAACTGCTGACCCGTGCGCTGGGCGACGGCGAAGTCGGTGCGGCGCTGCGGGCAGCGCAGAAGCCCGAAGACCTGCTGCAGTTGCTGCAAGGTGGAGCACCGCAACCGTTGCTGTTCGACGAGCATCTGGTTGGGCTCGGCGTCGCTGCCGAGGATTTCGACGAACTGGCGCTGGTCGGCGCCCGCCGCCTGAAGAAGGCGGGATGCGTCGTCCCCGGCTTCGCCGCGGCATTGCATGACCAGGAGGCCCTGCCGCTGGGCGGTGGGCTCTGGTGGCAGGACGGCGAGCAGTGCGTCACGCGTCCCGGCCTTGTCTTTGTCTCCCCTGCGCGCGAACTGAGCCACGCCGGCCAGCCGGTGCGCGGATTGTTCTGCCTGGCGCGCCAGGGCAACGCCCATGAAGCGGTGTTCGCACGTCTCTGCGATCTGTTGGTGGATGGTCGTGCCGGCGAGCTGGCGAGCGCTACTTCCGTTCGCGCAGTGCTGGAAGCCCTGGGCGGCGAATTGCCGGTGGACTGGCCGAGCATCCGTGTGCCGCTGGCCAACCCGCACGGCCTTCACGCGCGCCCGGCGCAAGTACTGATGTTGCTGGCGCGCGACTTCAGTGGGGAAATCCGTGTGCGTATCGCCGAGGGCGAAAGCGCCCCGGTGTCGATCCGCAGCCTGAGCAAGCTGCTCAGCCTCGGCGCGCGGCGCGGGCAGATGCTGGAGTTCTTCGCCGAGCCGGAGATCGCCGAAGCGGCCCTGGCTGCCGTCCGCGCGGCAGTGGAGCAGGGCCTGGGCGAAGAGGTTGAGCCACTACCGGAGGTCCCCGAGCCGATTGTTGAAAGCTCTCACGTGGATGAGCAGGAACTGCAAGCCGTGCGAGCGCCCGAAGCCGGTGCGCAACTCCAGGCCATCCCCGCGTCGCCGGGCATTGCCCACGGCCCGGCCTATGTGCAGGTGGCCAGCGCCTTCGAATTCGCTGCACGCGGTGAGTCGGCGGAGGTCGAGCGCCGGCGTCTGGATGAGGCGCGTACGGCCATCAGCCGGGAAATCGAGATCCTGGTGGAGCGCAGCCAGGTCAAGGCGATCCGTGACATCTTCGTGACCCACCAGGCGCTGCTGGACGACCCCGCACTGCTCGACGAAGTGCAGGCGCGACTGGTTGAAGGCGCCAGCGCCGAATCGGCCTGGAGCCAGGTGATCGAACGCGTGGCCGGCGAGCAGGAGGCGTTGCGCGATGCGCTGCTGGCCGAGCGCGCGGCGGACCTGCGCGACATCGGCCGGCGCGTGCTGGCGCGCCTGTGTGGCGTCGAGGGCGCCGTGGAGCCCGGCGAGCCCTACATCCTGGTGATGGACGAAGTCGGCCCGTCGGACGTGGCACGGCTCGACCCGGAGCGCGTGGCGGGTATTATCACTTCGCGCGGTGGAGCGACTTCGCACAGCGCGATCATTGCCCGCGCATTGGGCATTCCCGCGCTGGTGGGTGCTGGTGCAAGCGTGCTGGCGCTGGAGTCCGGCACCGCCTTGCTGCTGGATGGCGAAAAGGGCGAGCTGACGATCGCGCCGGATGCGCAGACGCTGTACACCGCTGAAACCCAGCGCGACCTGCGCCGGCGCCGCGCCGAGCAAGCCGAAGCACGCCGTCATGAGCCGGCGGTGACCCGCGACGGCCATGCCGTGGAAGTCTGCGCCAACCTCGGCAATACCGCCGGTGCGGCGAAAGCCGTGGAGCTGGGCGCTGAAGGCGTGGGCCTGCTACGTACCGAGTTCGTCTTCATGGACAACCCCCAGGCGCCGGACCAGGCGACCCAGGAGATCGAATACCGGCGTGTCCTTGATGCCCTGGAGGGCCGCCCGCTGGTGGCGCGCACCCTTGACGTGGGCGGCGACAAGCCGCTGCCTTACTGGCCGATTCCCGAGGAAACCAACCCTTACCTGGGCATCCGTGGCGTGCGCCTCACGCTGCAGCGCCCGCAGATTTTTCGCACCCAGCTGCGTGCCTTGCTGAGCGCTGCCGCCGGCCGCCCGCTGCGTATCATGTTCCCCATGGTCGGGCAGGTGGAGGAGTGGCGGCAGGCCCGCGACCTTACCCTCGACCTGTGCGCGGAACTGGGCGGCGAGCATGACCTGCAGCTCGGCATCATGGTCGAGGTGCCGTCCGCGGCGCTCCTGGCCCCCGTGCTGGCGCGCGAGGTGGACTTCTTCAGCATCGGCACCAATGACCTGACCCAGTACGCCCTGGCCATCGACCGTGGCCATCCCAGCCTGTCCGCCCAGGCCGACGGTCTGCACCCGGCGGTGCTGCAACTGATCGACATGACCGTGCGCGCCGCCCATGCCCACGGCAAGTGGGTCGGCGTGTGTGGCGAGCTGGCCGCCGATCCGCTGGCGGTGCCGCTGCTGATTGGGCTGGATGTCGATGAACTGAGTGTCTCGGCGCGCAGCATTCCCCTGGTGAAGGCGCGGGTCCGCGAGCTGGACCTGCTGACGTCCCGCGAGCTGGCGCAAGCGGCTCTCACCCTGTGCTCGGCGGCGGATGTTCGCCAGAGTGTCGCCCTCGCGCTGCCGGAGGTGCACTGATGGCCCGCATCCTGACGCTGACCCTGAACCCTGCGCTGGACCTCACCGTACGCTTGCCGACGCTTGCACCCGGAGAGGTGAACCGCAGCGAGTCCGCGCTCAGCCAGCCGGCCGGCAAGGGGCTGAACGTCGCCCAGGTACTGGCCGATCTGGGGCATTCCCCGACCGTCGCCGGCTTCCTCGGTGCCGACAATGCGCTGCCCTTCGAAGCCCTGTTCCGTCGTCGTGGATTCGTCGATGCCTTCGTCCGTGTGCCGGGCGAAACGCGCCGCAATATCAAGATCGCCGAGGGCACTGGGCGTATCACCGATATCAACGGCCCCGGCCCGGAAGTCAGTGGTGCGCAGCAGGACGCGCTGCTGGATCGTCTCGACCTGATTGCCGCCGATTTCGAGATCGCCGTGGTCGCCGGCAGCCTGCCGCGCGGCGTCGACCCCCACTGGTTGCGCGAGTTGTTGCTGCGCCTGCAGAAGCATGGCCTGAAGGTCGCTTTCGATTGCAGCGGCGCAGCCTTGCGTGCGGGCATCGAAGCGGCGCCCTGGCTGATCAAGCCCAACGACCAGGAACTGGGTGAGGCCTGTGGACAACTTGCCGGCAGCGCCGAGGAACTAGCGGCGCAGGTCGCATCGTTGCGCGCTCGCGGCATCGAGCAGGTGGTGCTGTCCCAGGGGGCCGAGGGCGTGCGCTGGTTCGGCCCACAGGGCGTCTGGCAGGCGGTGCCGCCGAAGGTGGAAGTGGCCAGCACGGTGGGCGCCGGCGACTCCCTTCTGGCCGGCATGGTCCACGGCCTGCTCGCCGGTTGGCCGGCCGAGCGTGTGTTGCGCCAGGCTACGGCGGTGGCCGCGCTGGCAGTCACCCAATTCCAGTTCGGCATCGGCGATGCGCAACGACTCAAGCGCATCGAGGACGCGGTGCAGGTTCAGGCATTGGCCCCGTGCCAGGCCTGAGCGATAGAACAACAAGAGGTATGACGATGAACCTTGCCCTGATCACGGCCTGCCCCAACGGCCAGATTTCCAGCGTGCTCAGCGCTCGCCTGCTGCGTGCGGCGGCCGAGCGCCTGGGCTGGTCGGTCTGTGTCGAACAATGCGACCCGCAGCATCCGGAGCGCCAGCTGAGCGAAGGCCAGATCTCTGCGGCCGATTGGGTGCTGGTGGTCAGCGTGCAACCGCTGGACCTCACCCGCTTTTTCGGCAAGCGGCTGGTACAGGCGCGGCCGGCCGAAGCCCTGGCCGATCCCGCCAGCTTCCTGCAGCGAGCACAGGATGAGGCGACGGTCTGGCAGCCCGGTGAGCTTTCGAGCGCGCCTGCCGCAGCGGAGCGCGTGGCGAAAGTCGTTGCGGTAACGGCCTGCCCGACCGGTGTAGCGCACACCTTCATGGCAGCCGAAGCGTTGCAACAGACGGCGCAGCAGATGGGTGTCGAGCTGCGGGTGGAGACCCAGGGCTCGGTGGGCGCGCGCAACCCACTGACGGCGGAAGAAATCGCTGCCGCCGATGTGGTGCTGCTGGCGGCGGACATCGAGGTCAACCCCGAACGTTTCGCCGGCAAGCGCATCTTCCGTTGCGGCACCGGCGTGGCGCTGAAGCAACCGCAAGCGACCCTCGAGCGCGCGCTGAAGGAAGCGACGGCGGAGTCTGCTTCGGCTGTCGGCAGCCAAGCGGCGCCGACAAAGAACGAGGCGCGTGGCGTCTACAAACACCTGCTGACCGGCGTGTCCTTCATGCTGCCCATGGTGGTGGCGGGCGGCCTGCTGATCGCGCTGTCCTTCGTCTTCGGCATCGAAGCCTTCAAGCAGCAGGGCACCCTGGCGGCGGCCCTGATGCAGATTGGCGGCGACGCGGCGTTCAAGCTGATGGTGCCGATGCTGGCCGGCTATATCGCCTGGTCCATTGCCGACCGACCGGGCCTGGCGCCGGGGATGATCGGCGGGTTGCTGGCCAGCACGCTGGGCGCGGGCTTTCTTGGCGGCATAGTCGCCGGCCTGCTGGCGGGTTATTCGGCGCGCGCGATTGCCCAGTGGATTCCACTGCCGGCCAGCGTCGCGGCGCTCAAGCCGATCCTGATCATCCCCCTGCTGGCCAGCCTGTTCACCGGCCTGGTGATGATCTACGTGGTGGGTTCGCCGGTGGCGGCGATGATGCGCTCGCTCACCGACTTCCTCGCCGGCATGGGCACCACCAATGCCATCCTGCTTGGCCTGCTGTTGGGCGGGATGATGTGCGTGGACCTGGGCGGGCCGATCAACAAGGCGGCCTATGCGTTCTCGGTCGGTTTGCTCGCCTCGCAGAGCTATGCGCCGATGGCGGCGGTAATGGCCGGTGGCATGGTCCCGCCTATCGGCATGGGCATCGCCACGCTACTGGCGCGGCGCAAGTTCGCCCAGAGCGAGCGCGAGGCTGGCAAGGCGGCGCTGGTGCTGGGGCTGTGCTTCATTTCCGAGGGGGCGATTCCCTTTGCCGCCAAGGACCCGCTGCGGGTGATCCCGGCGAGCATTGCCGGTGGCGCGCTAACCGGTGCGCTGTCGATGCTGTTCGGCTGCAAGCTGCTGGCGCCCCATGGTGGGCTGTTCGTGCTGCTGATCCCCAACGCGATGAACCACGCGCTGCTCTACCTGCTGGCGATTGCCGCGGGCAGCGTGGTGACCGGGGTGCTCTATGCGCTGCTCAAGCGCGGCGAGGCGGCGCCGATGATGGTGATGGGCGAGCAGGCGCCGGGGCGGGGGTGAGCGGCTTGGCCTGCTCGGGTTGGGTGGGGCCGCGAGCAAGCTCGCTCCTACGAAAAGCCGTGTCCTTCCTGTAGGAGCGAGCTTGCTCGCGAATGCTCTTCAAGCCGTACGGCGCGGGCGTTGTTCGACGACCTGCGCGGGCACCGGCAGACGGTGCGAGTCGCCACGGCCCATGGGGAAATACTCGAAGCCGTAGCGCGCCACGCGCTCGGGGTCGAAGAGGTTGCGACCGTCGAAGATCACCGGGGACTTCAGGCGGCTGGCTACGACTTCGAAGTCGGGTGCCTTGAACTGTCGCCACTCGGTGCAGATCACCAGGGCATCGGCGCCGCCCAGGGTGGCTTCCGGAGTGCCCATCAGGGTCAGGCGTTCATCGTGGCCGTACAGGCGCTGCGCTTCGGGCATGGCTTCGGGGTCGAAGGCGCGGACCTTGGCGCCGGCCTCCCACAGGGCCTCCATCAGGGTGCGGCTGGGGGCGTCGCGCATGTCGTCGGTGTTGGGCTTGAACGACAGACCCCAGAGCGCGAACGTACGGCCCTTGAGTTTGCCGCTGTAATAGCTGCGGATGCGCTCGAACAGCTTGCTCTTCTGCCGCTGGTTCACTGCTTCCACCGCGCGCAGCAGGTCACTGGAGCAGTGGGCTTCCTCGGCGCTCTGGATCAGGGCCTGGACGTCCTTGGGGAAGCACGAGCCGCCGTAGCCGCAGCCGGGATAGATGAAGTGGTAACCGATGCGCGGGTCGGCGCCCATGCCCTGGCGTACCGCCTCGATGTCGGCGCCCAGGTGCTCGGCCAGCTCGGCGATCTGGTTGATGAAGCTGATCTTGGTGGCGAGCATGCAGTTGGCGGCGTACTTGGTCAGTTCCGCGCTGCGCAGGTTCATGGTCAGGATGCGGTCGTGGTTGCGGTTGAACGGCTCGTAGATCTCGCGCATCACGTCCAGCACTTCGGGGCTTTCGCAGCCGATGACGATGCGGTCGGGTTTGCGGCAGTCGGCCAGCGCCGAACCTTCCTTGAGGAACTCGGGGTTGGAGACGATCTCGAAGTCCAGGCTGCGGCCTGCTTCGGCGAGCACCGCCAGCACCTTGGCCTTGACGCGATCGCCAGTGCCCACCGGTACGGTGGATTTCTCGACGATGATCACCGGTTGCGTGCGATTGCGCGCGATGCCTTCGGCCACCGCCAGCACGGCGCGCAGGTCGGCGGAGCCATCGGGCAGCGGTGGGGTGCCGACGGCGATGAACTGCACGCGACCATGGCCGGCGGCCTCGGCGACGTCGCTGGTGAAACGCAGGCGGCCGGCTTCCAGGTTGTCCTTCACCAGCTCGGCGAGGCCCGGCTCGAAGATGCTGATCTGGCCGCGCTTGAGCTTGGCGATCTTGTCCTCGTCGATGTCCATGCACAGGACGTCGTGGCCCACTTCGGCCATGACCGCGGCCTGCACCAGGCCCACATAACCGATTCCGAATACGCTGATTTTCATGGTCTGCTCTCCCGAAAAGGGACTAGAAGCGGGATTGAGGTCAGTCGAACTGCGCGTGCTCGGAGCGAGCGTCGCTGGGTTTGATGACGGTTGTTCTGTCAGGACGGCGTGGTGCGTTGATCGCGATCACGCCGGCGATTACCAGGGCGACGCCCAGGGTGCGCGGCAGGCTCAGGGGTTCGCCCAGCCCCGGCAGCACGGCGGCGCCGAGGTAGACGAAGGCGTAGCTAAGGCTCAGCAGCGAGTAGGCGCGGCTCAGCGGCAGGTGTTTGAGGGCGAGCAGCCAGCAGAGCATTGACAGCGCGTAGGCCACTATCGCGCCGGCCAGCGCCAGCAGGGCGGCGAGGTCCAGTTGCGGGAAGTTGAACGGCCACTGCGTGGGCAGGCGTGTCATGCTCCAGCGCATGCCCAGCTGCGCGCCGCTCACCAGCAGCACGCTACTAAGGGCGAAAGCGATGCCGCGCTTCACGAGTGCGTTCCCAGCAGGGCGACGCCGCCGACGATCAGCGCCACGCCGAACCAGTGGCGCGCATCGATGCGTTCGCCGAACAGACGGCTCGCCAGGAACGTCACCAGCACGAAGTTCAGGCTCAGCATGGGGTAGGCGATGCCTACCTCCAAGCGTTGCAGGACCAACAGCCAGAGCAGCAGGCCGAAGCCCAGGCAGGCGATGGCCAGCAGCAGCCAGGGGGAGAAAAGCTTCGCCGCGACGCTCGAAGGAGCGTCGCGCCAGCTTTCGACGGCGAACTTCTGCGCCAGCTGGCCCATGCAGGTGAGCAGGCAGACACCGATCAGCAGCAGGGCGGTCATGGTGTGGCCTGCGGAATCAGCAGGACCACCAGGTGGTTCTGCCGGTAGCTGATGACGTCGCTGGGCAGCATGGCCAGTTCGGCTTCGTCGCTGGCGCTGTTGACCCGCATGATCACGCCGATGGAACCCTCGGCGCGGGCACGCTCGAGCCAGGCGTGGATATCTTCGAGTGCAATGCTGCGGCCCTGGCCTTCGGGGTAGCCCAGGCCGAACTTCAGCTCGCCTTCCGTGTTGAACAGCGTGATGTCGCTGCGCTGGGTGCGCCATGCAAGGGCCGTGGCGGCGCCCAGGTCGTTGCTCAGCAGGCTGTGGGCACCCTTGAGCTGTTCCAGGTGCTCGGCGATGAACTGGTCGGGCATCTTGCTGTTGACCATCTTGTTCGGCATCGCATTGGGTACCAGCGCTACCAGCAGCCAGGCCGCGAAGGCCGGCGCCGCCCAGAAGCGATTGGGCCGCAGCAGTTGCAGCAGGCCAGCCAGCAACCAGGCGATGCAGACCAGGGCGATCATCAGCACGCTGGGTAGCTCGTCATGGTACTGCGGCTGGCGGGCCTGCATGAACACAAGGCCGGCCAGGGCGCTGCCGCCCAGCAGCAGGTTGAGTGCGCCGTTGAGTTTCAGTGCGACCAGCTTGCGCTGCTGCAGGGCCCTGCCGATGGCGTCGGCCATCAGCAGGGCCAGCGGGGCGAAGCAAGGCATGATGTAGGTCGGCAACTTGCCCTTGGCCAGGCTGAAGAACAGGAAGGGCATGACGAACCACAGCAGCACGAACAGCAGTTTCGACTCGCGCCAACCGGCCAGCCCATTACGCAGCGCCGGGATGATCAACACCGCCCAGGGCAGTGCGCTGGCGAACAGCAGTGGGACGAAGAACCAGAATGGACGGCCGTGCTGCGCGTCCTCGCCGGCAAAGCGGCGGATGTGTTCGTGCCAGAAGAAGAAGTCCCAGAAGTCCGGCTCGCGGGCATGGATCATCATTACCCAGGGCGCGCAGACCAGGGCCGCGACCAACACCGCCAGCGGCCCGTAACGCAGCAGCTCGCCCAAGCGCTTCTGCAGCACGGCGTAGGGCAGTCCGACGATCACCGGCAGCAGGAAGGCGAGGAATCCCTTGGTCATGAAACCGAAGGCGCAGGCGGCGCCCAGTAGGCTCCAGGCGGCGAGGCGCCCGCGCGTGGTTCTGGCGTCGAAGGCGAACCACAGGGCGCCGAGGCTGAGGTTCACGCAGAGGGTGAACTGCGGGTCGAGGTTGGCGTAGCCGGCCTGTCCGGCAATCAGCCCGAAGCTCAGGTAGAGCAGGCCGGATGCCCAGGTGCGGCGCGGGTCGTTCCACAGCCGGCGGGCAACAAGGATGACCAGCAGGGTGCTCAGCGCGGTGACCAGCGCCGAGCCGAAGCGCACGCCGAACAGGTTCTGCCCGAACACGGCCTGGCTGGCTGCGGTCAGCCAGTAGCCGCCGGTGGGCTTCTCGAAGTAGCGCAGGCCGAGCAGGTGCGGGGAAACCCAGTCGCCACTCTGCAGCATGGACTGGCTGATCTGTGCGTTGCGCGACTCGTCGGGGATCCACAGGCCGTGGAAGGCCATCGGCAGCAGGATGCACAGCACGAAGGCGGCGAGCAGGGTCGGGTAGGCCAGGCGCTTCATGTGTGCTGCACCCCCAGCCAGCCTTCGCGGCCGGCCAGTTCGCCGCGCACTAGGCTGGCGACGGGCAAGGTGGTCGGGGCGTCCGGCAGCAACCGGCCCAGCGGGACGAAGCGGATGCCGCTGGCCCGTGCCTGGGCCAGCAAGCGTCGGAAGTCGTGGGCCATCAGAATGCCCTCGACCTCGGCGTGAATGGTGTACACGTTCAAGGCGTCCATGTCGAAGCGGGAAAGGATGTAGTCGTTGAAGGCGGACGGCGCCACCTGCGGGCCGACGACTTCGTCGAAGGTGGGCATGTCCACGGGGATCTGCGGGGTGCCGGCGCGGCCGTCGGCCAGGCGCGGGCGGAACAGCGAGCGGCCCCGGCAATCGCTGTTGTAGCGAAAGCCGAAGCGCTCCTTGGCTTCCACGGTACGCTCGTCGGCGCGCCAGCCAGCCACCGCCGAGCACTCCACCGGCTTGCCGAGGATGTCGGCGAGGGTGTCCACGCCACGGCGGATCTGCTGTTCCAGTTGCGGTACGCTCCAGCGGCCGGCGTTGGCCTGCCAGCCGTGGTGGTCCCAGGCGTGCAGGCCGACTTCATGGCCGGCGTCCTGGGCGCGCCGCATCAGGTGGCCGAGGTCGCGGCCGATCGGCTTGCCCGGCCAGGCGGTGCCGGCCAGGAGAATGTCCCAGCCATAGAGCCCGGCGGCGTTGGAGCGCAGCATCTTCCACAGGAACTGCGGGCGGATCAGGCGCCACAGGTGCCGGCCCATGTTGTCGGGGCCGACGCTGAAGAAGAAGGTTGCCTTGACCTCGGCTTCCTCAAGCATGTCCAGCAACCGGGGCACGCCGTCACGGGTGCCACGGTAGGTGTCGACGTCGATGCGCAGTCCCGCTCTCATCAGGCGATGCTTTTCTTCAGCGGAAAGGCGTGGGGTTGAGCGCCGGAGCGCTCGGCCAAGGCTTCACGGAGGAAGAAGTCCAGGGTCTTGCCGATGGTGGCGGAGAGCTCCACGCTCGGCTGCCAGTTCAGCAGGCGACGGGCGTTCTCGATGCTCGGCTTGCGGTGCGACACGTCCTGGTAGCCATCGCCATAGAAGCTGCGGCTTTCCACTTCGCGGAAACCGGCAAAGGGCGGGAACTGGTCACGCAATGGGTGGGCTTCGAACTGGCGCAGCAGCTCCTCGCCCAGTTGGCGGATGCTGGCTTCGTTGTCCGGGTTGCCGATGTTGACGATCTGCCCATCGCAGCGGCTGCCCTCGTTGTCGATGATGCGCGCCAGCGCCTCGATGCCGTCGTCCACGTCGGTGAAGCAGCGCTTCTGCTCGCCGCCGTCGACCAGGCGGATCGGCGTGCCTTCCACCAGGTGCAGAATCAGCTGGGTGATGGCGCGGGAGCTGCCGATGCGCGCAGAGTCCAGGCGGTCCAGGCGCGGGCCCATCCAGTTGAACGGGCGGAACAGGGTGAACTTCAGGCCCTTCTGGCCGTAGGCCCAGATGACGCGGTCGAGCAGTTGCTTGGAGACCGAGTAGATCCAGCGCTGCTTGTTGATCGGGCCGACGATGAGGTTGGACTTGTCCTCGTCGAAGTTGGCGTCGGTGCACATGCCGTACACCTCGGAGGTGGACGGGAAGATCACGCGCTTGTTGTACTTCACGCAGTAGCGGACCAGTTTGAGGTTTTCCTCGAAGTCCAGTTCGAACACACGCAGCGGGTTGCGCGTGTATTCGATGGGCGTGGCGATGGCCACCAGCGGCAGGACCACGTCGCACTTCTTGATGTGGTACTCGATCCACTCGGTGTGGATGCTGATGTCGCCTTCGACGAAGTGGAAGTCCGGGTTGCCCTTCAGGCGCTCGATGGCATCGGAGCCGATGTCCAGGCCATAGACCTCGTAGTTGCCGTCGCGCAGCAGGCGCTCGGAGAGGTGGTTGCCGATGAAGCCGTTGACGCCGAGGATCAGCACGCGGGTCTTGCGCTTGGGCTTGCCGACAGCGCCGTGCAGACGCGAGCCCTCCACCAGGCCCATCTCGCGGGCCAGCTGCGGGCCGGCGAGGAACAGGCCGCTGTCATTCTGCTGGCCGGAGAGGATTTCCAGCGAGTCTTCGCCGCAGGCGATGCGCAGGGGATCGACCGAGAGCACCGAGCCGGGTGCCATGCCGTTGTTGCCGGCAGCAACGCGCGAGCTCCAGACGATCAGCTTGCGATCGCCCACCGGGGCGAAGGCGCCGGGGTAGGGCTGGGTGACGGCACGGACCAGGTCGTGCAGTTCGCGGGCCGGGCGTTTCCAGTCGAGCTGGCCGTCCGCCGGGGTGCGGCGACCGAAGTAGCTGGCCCGGGATTCATCCTGGGCGACCTCCTGCAGTTCACCGCGCGCCAGGCGCGGCAGGGAGGCCGCGAGCAGCTCGCGGGTGGCTTCGCGCAGCTTGCCGTGCAGCACCAGGGCGGTGTCGTCGGGGCCGATGGCAACGCTCTGCTGGGCGAGGATGCCGCCGGCATCGGCACGCTTGACCATGCGGTGCAGGGTCACGCCGGTCTCGCTCTCGCCATTGACCAGTACCCAGTTGGCCGGGGCGCGGCCACGGTAGCGCGGCAGCAGCGAGCCATGCAGGTTGTAGGCGCCCTTGGCGGCACAGGCCAGCAGTTCTTCGCTGAGCAGGTGGCGGTAGTAGAAGGAGAAGATGTACTGCGGCTGCAGCTCGCGGATGCGCGCGACCCACAGCGGGTGGTTGACGTCTTCCGGGGCGTGCACCGGGATGCCCAGGCGAGCGCAGAGTTGCGCCACCGAGCCGTAGAAGCGGTTTTCCTTGGGATCGTCGGCGTGGGTGAAGACGGCGTCGATCTGGTAACCGGCGGCGAGCAGGGCCTCGATGCCGGCGCAGCCGAAGTCGTGGTAGGCGAAGACGATGGTCTGCTGGGTCATGGCTGGATGGACTCGAGAGAGGAAGCGGAAGAGGAATAGGGCAGTTGAGCGGGCGCGGCGTCGGCGCGGACGATGCGCTCGATGAAGAAACGGGGGCGGGCGCGCACGTCGTTGTACATGCGGCCCAGGTATTCGCCGAGCAGGCCCATGCCGACCAGCTGAACGCCGGTGAACATGAACAGCACGGCGAACAGCACGAACACGCCGTGGCCGGCCCAGGCGGCGCCGAACAACAGGCGCAGCACCACCAGCAGCAGGGCGAAGGCGAAGCCAGCCACCGCCATGCCGCCGCCAACGAAGGACAGCAGGCGAAGCGGCGAGGTGGTCATGCAGGTGACCAGGTCGAACATCAGGTTGATCAGGCGCAGGAAGTCGTACTTCGACTCGCCATGCTCGCGCTCGGCGTGGGCGACGAGGATCTCGCTGGTGTGGCGGGCGAAGCTGTTGGCCAGGATCGGGATGAAGGTGCTGCGCTCGCGGCAGGCGAGCATGGCCTTGACGATGCTGGCGCGGTAGGCGCGCAGCATGCAGCCGTAGTCGTTCATCGCCACACCGGTGGAACGCTGCACGGCGAGGTTGATCAGCTTCGACGGCCAGCGGCGCAAGGCGGAGTCCTGGCGTTGCTGGCGCACGCTGCCGACCACGTCGTAGCCCTTGGCGGCCTCGTCGACCAGGCGCGGGATTTCTTCTGGCGGATTCTGCAGGTCGGCGTCGAGGGTGATCACCAGGTCGCCCTGGCACTGCTCGAAGCCGGCCATGATTGCCGCGTGCTGGCCATAGTTGCGGTTGAGGATCACCGCTACCACGTGGCTGCCCGGCGCCGCGGCGGCTTCCAGCAGCAACTCGGCGGAGCTGTCGCGGCTGCCGTCGTCGATCAGCACGATCTCGTAGTCACGGCCCAGCTGTTCGCAGGCGGCGGTGGTACGGCGCAGCAGTTCGGGCAGGCTGGCCTCTTCGTTGTACACCGGGATGACGATGGACACGCGATGGATCGGATAGGGTTTCACGGTGGCGTTACCGAAGCAGGGTTTCGATGGCGTCGACCACACGGTCCTGGTCGGCCTGGGTCATGTCGGGGAACAGCGGGATGGAGACGATCCGCGAGGAGTTCCACTCGGTGTTGGGCAGTTGCACGCGCGGGTAGCGCTGGCGGTAGTAGCTGTGCAGGTGGCTGCCGATGAAATGGATGCCGCTGCCGATGCGGCGCTGCTGCAGGCCCTGCATGAAGGCGTCGCGGTCGAGGCCACAGCGTTCCTGGTCGATGCGCAGGACATAAAGGTGCCAGGCGTGATGTTGCGGGTAGTCCGGCACTGCCAGCGGTTGCACGGGCAGGTGCGCCAGGCGCTCGGCGTAGCCGGCGGCCAGTTCGGCGCGGCGGGCGTTGATCGCTTCGAGCTTGGGCAGCTGGACCAGGGCGATGGCGGCGTTGATGTCGGTGAGGTTGTACTTGAAGCCCGGTTCCACCACCTGGGCCTGCGGCTTGCGGCCGTGGGTCAGGCGGTCGTAGGCATCGACGCCCAGGCCGTGGAACTTCAGGGTGCGCACGCGGTTGGCCAGGACTTCGTCATCGGTGACGAACATGGCGCCCTCGGCGCAGGTGAGGTTCTTGATCGCGTGGAAAGAGAAGATCGCGGTGCCGCGCTGGCCCACCGGACGACCGCGGTAGAGAGTGCCGGCGGCGTGGGCGGCGTCCTCTATCACGGGAATGCCATGACGCAGGGCGAGCTCGTCGATCGGGTCCATGTCGCAGGCGGCACCGGCGTAGTGCACCGGGATGATGGCGCGGGTGCGCGCGGTGATCGCGGCCTCGATGCGTGAGGCGTCGGTCATCAGGGTGTCACGGTCGACGTCGACGAACACCGGCGTGGCGCCCAGCAGGCTGATCATGTTGACGGTGGAGACCCAGGTCTGCGACGGGGTGATCACTTCGTCGCCCGGGCCGATACCCAGGGCCAGCAGTGCCAGGTGCATACCGCCGGTGGCGGAGGACAACGCCACGGCGTGGCGGCAACCGATCGATTGGGCAAAGCGTTGTTCCAGTTCGGCGTTCTTCGGCCCGGTGGTGATCCAGCCCGAGCGCAGGACTTCATTGACTGCCTGGATCTCCTCCTCGCCGATGTTGGGGCGGGAGAAGGGGAGGAAGGGGATTTCCATGGGGTGTTCCAAAGGCCGTCGCGGCTCTGTCAGGGGGTGAGAGAACGCTACGGGGGAGATCGTTAAGAAGCCGTTAAGTGGATGTCGTGATTCCGTTCGTCGGTCGAACTTGCGACATACAACACCGGAAGAGCGGAAGGTCGGTGACGGAGCGGTCTGAAAACGACATATCTGATGTCGGAAACTGCTGTTGAACAGTCGTTCATCCTTGGCTATGGTGGCCCCACGCTCCTGCGGACCCTTCCGCAGGACATTCCGTCATTCGGATGAGGCCCTTGCATGCGTTATTCGTCGCTTGTGGACAGGATGGTCGGACCCGGCGTCGCTGCCTGGGACATTCACTACGCCGCCATTGCCGCCCAACGCGCCGGCCGCGATGTGATCGTGCTCAGCGTCGGCGACCCCGATTTCGCCACCCCGGACTTCATCACCGAGGCCGCCGTTTCCGCGTTGCGCGACGGCGACACCCATTACAGCGACGTGGCCGGCAAGCCCGCACTGCGCCAGGCTATCGCGGCATTGTATGAGCGGCGTTTCGGCCAAAAGGCGGGTGCCGAAAACGTCATCGTGGTTGCCGGCGCGCAGAACGGCCTGTTCGCCGCTGCGATGTGCCTGCTGGAGAAGGGCGACGAGGTCATCACCTTCGACCCGGTCTACGTCACTTACGAAGCCACGTTGAAAGCTACCGGCGCCGTGCTGGTCGGGGTTCCTACCCGTCCGGAAAACGGCTTCCGCCCGCTGGCCGCCGATATTGCTGCGGCGATCACTCCGCGCACCAAGGCGATCTTCCTCGCCAACCCGAGCAACCCCACCGGCGTCGTGCTGGACCGCGACGAGCTGCTGGCTATCGCCGCGCTGGCCGAGGCTCACGACCTCTGGGTGGTGGTGGATGAGGTCTACGAGGGCCTGACCTTCGAGCGCGAGCACCAGAGTTTCGCCGCGCTACCCGGCATGGCCGAGCGCACCCTGAGCATCGGCAGCCTGTCGAAGTCCCACGCCATGACCGGCTGGCGCGCCGGCTGGATAGTCGCCAACCCGACGTTGGTCGGGCACCTGGAAAACCTCGCGCTGAACATGTTCTACGGCCTGCCGGGCTTCGTGCAGGAAGCCGCGCTCGCCGCGGTGGAGCGCCACGACGAGGTGGTGTCGGCTATGCGCGAAATCTACCGCCGCCGCCGTGACCTGGTGGTCGCCGCGCTGAGCGACTGCCCGCGCGTGAAAGTGCTGTCGCCTGAAGCCGGCATGTTCGTCATGGTCGACGTGCGCGACACATGTCTCAGTTCCCTGGACTTCTCCTGGCAGCTGTTCCATGCCACTGGCGTTTCGGTGCTCGATGCGGCGGCTTTCGGTCCTCAGGCGCAAGGTTTCGTGCGGCTGTCATTTGGTCTGAGCGACGAGAGCATGGCGGAGGCCTGTGCGCGGATCATCCGCTTCGTCGAGTCGCTTCCGGCGAATCCGGCCCCTGCAGGAGCGGACCTTGTCCGCGAATCCAATTCCAGCGCGGTCGCTGATCGTGGACAAAGTCCGCTCCTACGCGAACTCGTCACCAGCAAACCGGTGATCGAGGTCCGGGATATCCACAAGCGCTTCGGCGACTTCGAAGTGCTCAAGGGCGTGTCGCTGTCGGCCCGTGAAGGAGAGGTGATTTCGCTGATCGGCGCCAGCGGTTCGGGCAAGAGCACGCTGCTGCGTTGCATCAACATGCTGGAAATTCCCAACCAGGGTTCGGTCACCGTCAACGGCGAGACCATCGGCCTGGCCCAGAACCGCCATGGCGAGCCGATGGTGGCCGACCAGAAGCAGCTCACCCGCATCCGCTCGCAGTTGGGCATGGTGTTCCAGAGCTTCAACCTTTGGCCGCACCGCACTGTGCTGGAGAACCTGATCGAGGCACCGACCTTCGTCCTCCACGAGAGCAAGGCCGAGGCCCGCGAACGCGCCGAGGCGCTGTTGGAGCGCGTCGGCCTGGCCGAGAAGCGCCACGAGTACCCGGCCTTCCTTTCCGGCGGCCAGCAGCAGCGCGTGGCCATTGCCCGCGCGCTGGCCGTGCGGCCGAAGGTGATGCTGTTCGACGAGCCGACCTCGGCGCTGGACCCGGAGCTGGTGGGCGAGGTGCTGAAGGTGATCCGCTCGCTGGCGGAGGAGGGGCGCACCATGATCCTGGTTACCCACGAGATGGCTTTTGCCCGCGACGTGTCCAGCCATGTGGCTTTCCTGCACAAGGGCCTGATCGAGGAGGAGGGCACCGCCGAGGAAGTCTTCTCGCGGCCGCGCAGCGAGCGCTGCCGGCAGTTCGTCAACGCGCACCAGAATCGCTGACCGATGCCGCGCAGTCGGCGCATCGATGAGCGTGACCCAACACTAAATAAAACAATGCAGGGGATCACGATGAACAAGAAAGGTCTGTGCAATCTGATGGTGGGCGCGGCGATGCTGATGGCCGGCGTGGCGAGCGCCCAGGCCGAGACGATCCGCTTCGCCCTGGCCGCCGAACCCTATCCGCCGTTCTCGCAGAAGCAGCCCGACGGCAGCTGGGTCGGCTTCGAGCCGGACCTGATCCACAAGGTCTGTGCCGAGATGAAAGCGACCTGCGAGATCGACGAAGTGGCGTGGGACGGCATCATCCCGGCGCTGCTGGCGAAGAAGATCGACGTGATCTTCAACTCCCTGTCGATCACCGATGAGCGTGAGAAGCAGATCGCCTTCAGCCGCCCCTACTACGACACTCCGGTGGCCGTTGCCGCACCTCAGGCGACGGACGTGCAGATCAGCCCCGAGGGCCTGAAGGGCAAGACCATCGGCGTGCAGATCTCCACCGTCAGCGCCAACTACCTGAAGCAGTACTACGAGAAGATCGCCGACGTGCGTTACTACGACACCCAGGACTCGGTGAACGCCGACCTGGTGGCCGGGCGTATCGACCTGATGATGGCCGATGGCATCGCCGTGGCGTCCTTCGTCAAGTCGCCGGATGCGCAGGCCGCCGGCATCGTCAACAAGGGCGAGGTGAAGTACGACCCGCTGTTCGGCCGTGGCGTCGGCGCCGGCCTGCGCAAGGGCGACACCGAGCTGAAGGCAAAGATGGACGAAGCCATCGGCAAGCTGCTCGCCAGCGACGACTACAAGGCGCTGTCGGACAAGTACTTCGGCATGAGCGTTGCGCCCAAGCAGTAATCCCGACGTGAGTTGAACCCGTGCCCACTGCGGGCACGGGGATGACCCGACCCTCCAATCATGGAGATGGCCATGCAAAGCATCTTCGACCTGATCGGCTTCGGCCCCACCGGCTGGGGCCCGGCCCTGCTCAAGGGGCTGCTGGTCACCCTGCAGATTTCCGTCGGCGCCTTCCTCGTCGGCCTGCTGATCGGCCTGGCCGCGGCCAGCGCCAAGATCGGCGGACCGCGCCCGCTGGCGATGCTCGCGCGCGGCTACACCACACTGTGCCGCGCGGTGCCGGAGCTGCTGCTGATCCTGCTGCTGTTCTACGTCGGCTCCATGGGCCTGAACCAGTTCTTCGAGTGGCTGGGCTACGGCCAGGTGAAGCTCAACGGCATGATGGTGGCCATCGTTGTGCTCGGCCTGGTGCAGGGCGCCTACGCCTCGGAAATCTTCCGTGGCGCCATTCAGTCGATTCCCTATGGTCAGATCGAGGCGGCGCGTGCTTACGGCATGCACGGCTTCGGCCTGTTCCGCCGGGTCACCCTGCCGATGATGGCGCCCAACGCGCTGGCCGGCATGGCCAACCTGTGGGTCAACCTGATCAAGGACAGCGCGCTGATCAGCGTGGTGGGCACCAACGAGCTGCTCTATACCGCCAAGCAGGCCGCCGGCTCGACTCGCCATTACCTGACCTTCTACCTCACCGCGGCGGCGCTGTATTACGTGCTCACCGTGCTTTCCAACCTGTTCGCGGGCTACCTGGAGCGGCGCTTCCGCCGCTGGATTCCGGCGGTCTGAACGAGGCGCGGCGATGAACGAACACTGGCTATTCGTCTACGGTGCCCTGCTGCTCAAGGGGCTGGGTACCACGTTGGTGATCCTGTTGATTTCCGCCGCGCTGGGCTTCGTGCTGGCGCTGGGTGTGGCGCTGGCGCGGATGTCGCGCAATTTTCTGGTCTCGCGCCTGGCACTGGCTTACACCAGCGTGATTCGCGGTACGCCGCTACTGGTGCAGATCTACATCTTCTACTACGGCCTGGGCAGCCTGTTCGCGCAGTTCCCGCTGATCCGCGGCAGCTTCCTCTGGCCGTATCTACGCGATGGTTTCTGGTACATCGTGATCGCGCTGATCCTCTCGGTCGGCGCCTACGTTGGCGAGGTGATTCGCGGCGGCCTGAAGGCCGTGCCGCGAGGCGAGCTGGAGGCCGCTTCGGCATTCGGCATGAACCGCACGCTGGTGCTCTACCGGGTGTGGCTGCCGCGTGCGATCCGCCTGCTGCTGCCGACCCTGGCGGGGGAGAGCGTGATGCTGCTCAAGTCCACCGCCCTGGCGTCCACCATCGCCGTGGTCGACCTGCTCGGTGCGGCCAACGTGGTGCGCGCGCAGACCTTCCAGGTCTATGAACCGCTGCTGCTGGTGGCGGCGATCTACATCTGCCTGACCTTCATCATCGAGGCGCTGTTCGCCATGCTGGAGCGCGCCACGCCGGTACGCCGCGAGGCACAGAAGACCACGCAGCGCTCCTGGTTCGGCAAGCGCAGGCCACGCACCGCTGTGTGATCGATTGATCAGGCGTAGGCGCCGCGGCGGAGCCCTTCCACCCAGCAGCGGCTGAGTTCGAGGCCGTCGGCGGCGCTGAAGGTCGAGGGGTTCAGGCACCACTCCAGCCACAATCCGTCGAGCATGGCGGAGAGGCCGATGGCGGCCAGGCGCGGGCGCGCCACGCGGAAACCCTCGGCGCTGGCGAGTTCGCTGATGAGCTTTTCCAGGATGGCGAGGTAGCTGTGGTAGCCGCGCTCGTGCGCTTCGTTCACCGGCGGCGAGTGACGGATCAGGCTCCAGAACACCACCCAGGGGCTGAGCAGGTCGGGGTCCAGCACCTGGGGTGAGAAGGATCCGGTGAGGAAGGCTTCCATGCGCGCGGCAGGGTCGTTGCCGACCGCATCGACCTGCTGGTAGAGCGCCTGGGTGACTTCGCTGGCGAGGGTTTCATAGGCCTGCGCGACCAGCGCGTCGATGCTGCCGAAATGGTGGTTCACCAGGCCCACGGCGACGCCGGCTTCCTTGGCGATGCGGCGCACCGAGATGCCCGCGTGGCCGTCGGCGACCAGGCACTTGAGGCAGGCGCGCACGAGATGGTCGCGGCGTTCCTCGGGTGTGGCGCGCTGGGCTTTCTGGCGGGGCATATCCACGGTGCGGCGTCCTTGTACGGCGTGCCGGAGACCGGCGACTGGTTTCGATACTAGGAGGCGCTGGCAAAGATTTCCACGGGTGATTCGGACAGAGGAGGTGACAGATGATCGAGGACGTATCCTTCAGCGTACCCGGTGATTCCGGTGCTGAGCTGCGCGTACGCGCCTGGCGTATCGACGGCGGCAGGCCGGGGCCGAAAGTGCACCTGCAGGCGGGCATCCACGCTGACGAAATCGCCGGAATGCTGGTGCTTCACGAGCTGCTGCCGCGCCTGCGCGATGCTGCCGAACGGGGCGTGCTCAACGGCAGTGTGACCGTCGTGCCGCAGGCCAACCCTTTCGGCATCGGGCAGTTCCGCCAGGGACGGATTCTCGGCCGAAACCACGAGGCAACCTCGCGCAATTTCAACCGTGGCTTCATCGCCTCGGCGGCCGCCAGCGGCACCCTGGATAACCTCACGCTGTGGCAGAAGCGCTTGGCCGAACTGGCGGCGTCGGCGGACATCGTGCTCGACCTGCACACTGACGACGAGGCGTTGCAGTACGTCTACATCCACGAGTGTTTCTGGCCGGCCGCGCAGGACCTCGCCGCTGCGCTGCAAACAGAGCTGGCGATCATCTGGGAAGGCGATGGCGACGGTGCGTTCGAGGAGGTGGTGATCGCCCCGTGGCTGGCCGAACAGCGCTTCGCCGGGCGCCTGGTGGCGACCGTCGAGTTGCGTGGTCAGGGCGACGTCAGCGACGCGCTGGCGCAGCAGGATGCCGATGGCCTCTACCGCTTCCTCGGCGCCCGTGGCGTGGTCACCGACGCCGGGCCGTTGCCGGAATGGAATGGCGTCGCCACGCCCATGGGCTTCATGGAAACCGTGTTCGCCCCGGCGGCAGGGGTGCTGGTCTTCGAGCGCGAACTGGGCGAGTACCTCGAGGCGGGTGAGCGCTTCGCGCGCATCATTTCGTGCCCCGGCGACGCCAGCAGCGAGCACATCCTGCGGGCGCCGCAGAGTGGACTGTTCGCCACCCGTTACCGTGACCGACTGATTCCCCAGGGCGCCATTGCGGGCAAGTTCACTGGTACGGTGCAATCGAGCACCTGGAGCTCCGGGGCGCTCGATCCGTAACGCCGAACTGCTTTTGCGCTTTTGTAGGAGCGAGCTTGCTCGCGAACAAACCCCGCTGCGGGGCTAGGGTTCGCGAGCAAGCTCGCTCCTACAGGGCTATGCGTCATAGCCAGACGGCGTTCCAGAAGGGATAGTCCCGAAGCGATTTGACTAGCCCGGCACGCAGAGGATTGGCAACCAGATAACGGGCTGCTGCCTTCAGATCTTCTTCATGGCGTAGGGCGTGGTCATGGAAACCGGACTGCCAGACTTTGCCGGTGCGCCCCAGCGTCTTGTTGAATGAGATCGCGGTGAGTGATTTCAGCCGCTGCATGAACGCGCTCAGTGAGTCGTTTTCGAGTTGAACCAGACAGTGCAAATGATCAGGCATCAATACCCAGGCTAGAAGATGTGCCGGTACCGCTTGGTGGATCGCTCGAGCGACGGCGCATGTTGCGTTCCATTGCGTGAACAGGGATTGGCGATGGTGAGTGACGGCGGTTACCAGATAAATCTGTCCTGTGATCGAATGACGTCCGTTACGCAAATTCTTGCCATGAAACCCCATCGCCAATCTCCGGTGAGTATCCATGCCCAAGATTGCAGAGGAGGTTGGGTCTGACTGTAGGAGCGAGCTTGCTCGCGAACCTGTGACGTCCGGTTCGCGAGCAAGCTCGCTCCTACGAAAAACAGGCCGGTGCAAATGAAAACGCCCGCACAAGGCGGGCGTTTTCGAACAGCGACGAACTCAGTGGTGCTCGCGGGTGGCGCGGAAGGTGATGTCCGGCCAGCGCTCTTCCATCAGGCTCAGGTTGACGCGGGTCGGCGCCAGGTAGGTGAGGTGGCCGCCGCCGTCCACGGAGAGGTTCTCGAAGGCCTTGTCCTTGAACTCCTTGAGCTTCTTCTCGTCCTTGCATTCGATCCAGCGCGCGGACCAGACGTTGATCTGCTCATAGGCGCACTCGACCTTGTATTCCTCCTTCAGGCGGCTGGCGACGACGTCGAACTGCAGCACACCGACGGCGCCGAGGATGATGTCGTTGTTGCGCTCGGGGAAGAACACCTGGGTGGCACCTTCCTCGGCCAGTTCCTGCAGGCCCTGGCGCAGCTGCTTGGACTTGAGCGGGTCCTTCAGGCGTACGCGGCGGAACAGTTCCGGGGCGAAATGCGGGATGCCGGTAAAGCCCAGTGCCTCGCCTTCGGTGAAGGTGTCGCCGATCTGGATGGTGCCGTGGTTGTGCAGGCCGATGATGTCGCCGGCGAAGGCCTCTTCCAGCTGCTCACGCTCGCTGGAGAAGAAGGTCAGCGCGTCGGCGATCTTCACGTCCTTGCCCAGGCGCACGTGGCGCATCTTCATGCCCTTCTCGTACTTGCCCGAGCAGATGCGCATGAAGGCGATGCGGTCGCGGTGCTTGGGGTCCATGTTCGCCTGGATCTTGAACACGAAGCCGGAGAACTTCTCCTCGGTCGGCGCCACGGTGCGCTCGTGGGCGCCACGTTCCAGCGGCTGCGGGGCCCAGTCGACGATGCAGTCGAGCACCTGGTCGACACCGAAGTTGCCCAGCGCGGTGCCGAAGAACACCGGGGTCATCTCGCCCTTGAGGAAGGCGTCCTTGTCGAACTCATGGCAGGCGCCCTGCACCAGTTCCAGCTCTTCGAGGAAGTTGTCGTAGAGGTCGCCCAGGTGCGCGCGCGCCTCGTCCGAGTCGAGCTTGTCGATGATCCTGGTCTCGATGCGCTCGTGGCCGTGGCCCGGCACGTAGACGATGATCTTGTCCTGGGCGAGGTGGTACACGCCCTTGAAGTCGCGGTAGCAACCGATCGGCCAGGTGATCGGCGCGGCCTTGATCTTCAGTACCGCTTCGATCTCGTCGAGCAGCTCGATTGGGTCGCGGATGTCGCGGTCGAGTTTGTTGATGAAGCTGACGATGGGAGTGTCGCGCAGGCGGCAGACTTCCATCAGGGCGATGGTGCGCGGCTCGACGCCCTTGCCGCCGTCGAGGACCATCAGCGCCGAGTCCACCGCGGTCAGGGTGCGGTAGGTGTCTTCGGAGAAGTCTTCGTGGCCGGGAGTGTCGAGCAGGTTGATCATGTGCTCGCGGTAGGGGAACTGCATCACCGAGGTGGTGATGGAGATGCCGCGCTGCTTCTCCATCTCCATCCAGTCGGAGGTGGCGTGGCGGTCGGACTTGCGCGACTTCACGGTACCGGCGACGGCAATCGCCTTGCCCATCAGCAGGAGCTTCTCGGTAATGGTGGTCTTACCGGCGTCGGGGTGGGAAATGATCGCGAACGTACGGCGCTTCGCGACTTCGGCGGCTTGGATGCTCATGGATGGGTGCCTGGTCGATTCGGTGAAGACGGGCGGCAAGCGGCCCGAAAAACGCGGGATTATAGCGTAAACAGCAGCGTCGCCGGCAGACCCGGCGACGCAAGGCTCAAGGTCCTTGGAGAGCGCCGTCAGTGATCGCTGTCGGCGACAGGCTCCGCGTCCTTGTAGATGCGCCGCACCAGCGGGCCGATGGACAGGCCCTGGAGCAGGATCGACACCAGCACCACCACGTAGGTAAGGCTGAGGATCAGGTCGCGCTGCTCGCCCAGCGGCAGGGACAGCGCCAGGGCCACCGAGACACCGCCGCGCAGGCCTCCCCAGACCAGGATGCGGATGGTGCCAGCGGGCACTTGACGGCCACCGTTCCGGGTCTGCCGCAGCACTAGGATGGCCGGTGCCACGGTGAGCAGGCGCGAGATCAGCACCGCGCCGCCGAGGGTGAATGCTGCCACCACATGCAGCCAGTTGAACGGCAGCAGGAGCAGTTCCAGGCCGATCAGGGCGAACAGCAGGGCGTTGAGGATCTCGTCGATCAGCTCCCAGAACTTGTCGATGTAGCGCCGTGTCTCGTCGGACATCGCGTACTGGCGCGCCTGGTTGCCGATGATCAGGCCGGCCACGACCATGGCGATCGGCGCCGACACGTGCAGCCGCGCCGCCAGTGCCGCGCCGCCGATCACCAGGGCCAGGGTCAGCATGACTTCCACCTGGTACTGGTCGATGCCGCGCATCATCAGGAACACCCCGTAGCCCAGCGCCGCGCCGAACAGGATGCCGCCGATAGCCTCCTGCACGAACAGCCAGGCGATGCTCGACACAGTGGGCGTCTCGCCGGCCAGCAGGATGCCCAGCAGGATGGTGAAGACCACCACGGCGGTGCCGTCGTTGAACAGCGACTCGCCGACGATGGTGGTGGCCAGCGGCTTGGGCGCGCCGGCGGACTTGAGGATGCCGAGTACCGCGATGGGGTCGGTGGGCGAGATCAGTGCACCGAACAGCAGGCAGTAGATGAAGTCCACGTGCCAGCCGAAGAGGGCGAAGGTGTAGTAGGCCAGGTAGCCGATCACGGTGGTGGCGATCAGCACGCCAAAGGTGGCCAGCAGGCCGATGGGCCACTTGTAGTTGCGCAGGTCGGCGAGGTTCACGTGCAGGGCGCCGGCAAACAGCAGCGCGGGCAGGAACCAGGTCATCAATACATCGGAGAAGTCGATGCGGCTGATGATCTGCTGCATCTCCACTTCGAGGACCGGGTAGCCGATCAGCGACATGCCCTGGGCGATGAAAGAGAAGATCAATGCGGTGGCCATGACGCCGATGGTTGGCGGCAGGCGGATGAAGCGGTAGTTGACGTAGGTGAGCAGGGTGGTCAGCGCGATGAACGCCGCGGCCAGGTCAAGCATGGCGATGGATCTCCGTGGTAGGCAAGAACGCCGGCCCCGAGTGACCTATCCATGGGTCGGGGGCACGCGAAAGAAGCCCGATGATAACCGCTGAGAGAGTCTGCGTGCGTTTTCGCCGGGCGCATCCGCCGTTGGGCAAGCAGCGCAGCGTGATGGTTCAGCCTGATCGCGACTTTTCTCGAAAAAAAGTTTGTCCGCCACAGCCCCCGGACCATGGGGGCTGACGCTGAATGCGCCACCCGGCGATGGCACAAGGATGGCAATTTTATTGAACATAACGGCACGCACGGGGGTCCACCCCTTCGCGACGGCAATCCGCAAATGCATCTGCAAGTGCTTGATTCCTGTCGCGTTTAATGGCGGTCCCAATCAGGTTTCTGGACGGGATCGAGCGTCAAGTGAGTGCGGCGATGCCAGTCGCCGCACACCCGAAGGGAGTCCCCCAACCATGGTGAAGTCCACCACGGGCAAGGCCCTGTTCGGCGTCTGCTTCGCAGCCGTTGTGCTGGCTTTGCTGATCCACTGGATCACCCCCGCCACTTTGTGGCAGTACCGCGAAGACCTGCTGTTCTACCTGCAGGCGCACCTGGTCCTGGTGTTCGCGTCCATGTTCGCCGCCATTGTCGTCGGCATCCCCGCCGGCATGCTGCTCAGCCGGCCCGCCTTGCAAGGGCAGGCTGAGCGCCTGATGCAGGTATTCAACGTCGGCAACACCATCCCGCCATTGGCCGTGCTGGCCATCGCCCTGGCGATTGTCGGGATCGGTAACGGCCCGGCGATCCTCGCACTGTTCCTCGCCTCGCTGCTGCCCATCGTGCGCAACACCTACGAAGGTCTGCGCGCCGTGCCGGCCTCGCTCAAGGAGGCGGCCACCGGCATCGGCATGACACCGCGCCAGGTGCTGTGGCGCGTCGAGCTGCCCAACGCCGTTCCGCTGATCATGGGCGGCGTGCGTATCGCCCTGGCGCTGAACGTCGGTTCCGCGCCGCTGGCCTTCCTGATCGGTGCCAACAGCCTGGGCAGCCTGATCTTCCCCGGCATCGCCCTGGACGACCAGTCCAAGCTGCTCCTTGGCGCGGTGTGCACCGCGCTGCTGGCGCTGGTGCTCGACGGTCTGGTGGTGCTGTTCAGCCGCACCGTGCTGGAACGGGGGCTGACGCAATGAATGTCAAAGGAATGGGTATGAAACCTTTGCTCGGCGCGCTTGGTCTGCTGCTGGCCGCTTTATCCGGCGGCGCCCAAGCGGCAGATACAATCCGCATCGGTGGCAAGCCTTTCACCGAGCAACGCCTGCTCACGGCGATCTCTTCGCAGTTTCTGCAGAGCAAAGGCTATGACGTGAAAGTCACCAACGGCCTAGGCAGCACCCTGGCGCGCAGCGCGCAGGAGAGCGGCCAACTCGATATCGTCTGGGAATACACCGGCTCGTCGCTGATCGTTTACAACAAGGTCACGGAAAAGCTCGACGCCGAGCAGTCCCTGGCCAAGGTCCGCGAGCTGGACGGCAAAAAGGGACTGGTCTGGCCCACGCCCGCGCCGTTCAACAACACCTATGCCCTGGCGATGCCCGAGGAGCAGGCCGAACAGCTCGGGGTGCGCACTCTCAGTGACTTGGCCCGGGTGATGAAGGAGCAGGGCGACAAGAAGCCCCATCTGTTCGCCATGGACCCGGAGTTTGCCGGCCGCCCGGACGGCCTCGCTCCGATGAGCGAGCTATACGGCTTCCACTTCACCCGCGACGACGTCCGGCAGATGGATGCGGGCCTGGTCTACACCGCGCTGAAGAACCGTCAGGTGTTCGTTGGGCTCGTCTACACCACCGATGGCCGCCTGAAGGACTTCAAGCTGCGCGTTCTGGAAGACGACAAGCAGTACTTCCCGTTCTACAACGCCGCACCGGTGATGCGTGCGGACCTGCTGGAGAAGCACCCCGAACTGAAGACGCTGTTCGATCCCATCGCCAGGCTGCTCGACGACAAGACCATGCAGGCGCTCAACGCCCAGGTCGACATCCAGCAGGAGCCGGTACAACGCGTGGCGCAGCAATTCCTGCGCGAGCACCAACTGATCGGCGACAACGCGCAGACCACTCGGAAGCAGCCCGCCAGGGAGGAGAACTGACATGGACTTCATGACCGTGATTTCCCGCCTGGACTGGACCCAGGTCGGCCAGCTGACGCTGCAGCACCTGATGCTGGTGTCCGTGGCGGTGGGCCTGGCCATCGTCGTCGGCGTACCGCTGGGTGTGCTGATGACCCGCTTCAAATGGCTGGCCGGCCCTCTGCAGGGCGCCGCTACCGTGGTGCTGACCATCCCGTCCATCGCGCTGTTCGGCCTGATGCTGCCGCTGTACTCGAAGATCGGCCAGGGCCTCGGCCCGTTGCCGGCGATCACCGCGGTGTTCCTCTATTCGCTGCTGCCGATCCTGCGCAATACCTACCTCGCGCTGACCAACGTCGAACCCGGCATCCGCGAAGCCGGCAAGGGCATCGGCATGACCTTCTGGCAGCGCCTGCGGATGGTCGACATTCCCATTGCCGTGCCGGTGATCCTCGCCGGCGTGCGCACCGCCGTGGTGATGAACATCGGTGTGATGACTATCGCCGCCGTGATCGGCGCCGGTGGCCTGGGCGTGCTCATCCTCAATTCCATCAGCCAATCCAACATGCCCATGCTGGTGGTCGGCGCGGTGCTGGTGAGCCTCTTGGCCATCGCCGCCGACCTGCTGCTGCAATGGCTGCAGCGTGCGCTCACCCCCAAGGGCCTGCGCCCGCAGACAGGAGACTGAACATGATCGAACTCGACCAACTGACCAAGACCTTCACCCTCAAGGACGGCAAGGAATTCCGCGCCGTGGACAAGGTCAGCCTGACCGTGGAGAAGGGCGAGATCTGTGTGTTCCTCGGCCCCTCCGGCTGTGGCAAGACCACCACGCTGAAGATGATCAACCGCATCATCCAGCCCACCTCCGGACGCGTGCTGATCGATGGCCAGGATACCCGCGAACTGGATGAGGTGACCCTGCGCCGGCACATCGGCTACGTCATCCAGCAGATCGGCCTGTTCCCCAACATGACCATCGAGGAGAACATCATGGTCGTGCCGCGCCTGCTCGGCTGGGACAAGCAGAAGTGCAAGGAGAAGGCGCGCGAGCTGATGGCGATGGTCAAGCTCGAGCCCAAGCAGTACCTGTCGCGCTACCCGCGCGAGTTGTCTGGCGGTCAGCAACAGCGCATCGGCGTGATCCGCGCTCTGGCGGCAGATGCGCCGCTGCTGCTGATGGACGAGCCGTTCGGCGCGGTGGACCCGATCAACCGCGAGTCGATCCAGAACGAGTTCTTCGAGCTGCAGCGCAAGCTGGGCATGACCGTGATCATGGTCAGCCACGACATCGACGAGGCGATCAAGCTCGGCGACAAGGTGGCGGTGTTCAAGAGCGGCCGCCTGCTTCAGTTCGACCATCCCGACACCCTGCTGGCACACCCGGCGGACGAGTTCGTCAGCGCCTTCACCGGCCAGGACAGCACCCTCAAGCGCCTGTTGCTGGTGCGTGCCGAGGATGCCGCCGACAGCAGCATCGTCACCGCCAACCCGCAGACCACGGTGGCCGAGGCGCTGGAGAAGATGGAAGAAGACGACCGTCGCTACCTCGTCGTCGTCGATGCCAATGGCAAGGGCCTGGGCTATGTGCGGCGCAAGGACATGCGCCGCCAGGAAGGCGTGTGCAGCGACTTCCTCAACGAGTTCCGCGTCACCGCCAGCCACGACGAGCACCTGCGCATCCTGTTGTCGCGCATGTACGAGTTCAACAGCTCATGGTTGCCGGTGTTGGATGCCGAAGGGCAGTTCCTCGGCGAGGTGACACAGGAGTCGATCGCCGATTACCTGAGTTCGGGGCGCTCCCGCGGGCGCAAGACGAACATCGTGTCGCCGGCGGAGGTGGCGCAGGCTTCCTGAGCTCTTCTGACACCGCTTTGCCCTCTCCCTAACCCTCTCCCTGAAGGGAGAGGGGATATCCGTGCCGGCTTCCACGTTTGTGCCATCCGGCTGACACGGGGCTGTCAGCGCACTCGGACAGCGCCCTCTCCCTTCAGGGAGAGGGCGGGGGAGAGGGGGCGCCCAGCTCCGATTTTCCCCCGTACATCCCTCACGAAATCCCCTCCCGCACCACTCATCTCAATCAGCTGAACTCCCCCCTCTGTCATCGGTCGTTAACTGAAGTAGGACGATGATGCAGAAACCCGTCGAAAGCCCCGTTCTGTGCGGTATTCCGTGCATTTTGTTGAGTATCCAAAACAGTCAACCGGCAGTGCGACAAAGGGATGCGAAAAAGCGGCAAATCAGGGTTGAACTCACGGACCTCAGGTCCTAAAGTTCGCGCCCGAACGTCCATGCTGGAAACGATCCATCCGGCTCAAGTACTGACGACGAGAGATAGCCGGTGCCCTTGACCGGTATCGGTAATGCTCGGCGACATGCCTTGGGAAGTAGGCGAACCAAAGTGGGGAAACGGATTCGACGTTCAGCTTCACCCCTACGAATAACCTGTTCTGCCATTTGGAGTCCCAACCATGTCCATCAAGGTCGAGGATTACTTCGCCCCCGAAACCTTCCAGCATGGACGTT
>NZ_SWDV01000008.1 GCF_005877905.1 Pseudomonas nicosulfuronedens
CCCAGGGCCAAGATCCAGTACTAGAAGCAATCTGGCGACTTCAGAAGTACTTCCCATTGGCCTTCCCAACCATGTCCATCAAGGTCGAGGATTACTTCGCCCCCGAAACCTTCCAGCGTATGAAGGCGTTTGCCGACAAGCAGGAAACCCCCTTCGTTGTCATCGACAAGCAGACCATCGCCGATGCCTACGACCAGCTGACCGGCTGCTTCCCGTTCGCCAAGATCTACTACGCCGTGAAGGCCAACCCGGCCACCGAAATCACCGAGTTGCTGCGCGACAAGGGTTCGAATTTCGACATCGCCTCCATCTATGAGCTGGACAAGGTGATGAAGACCGGCGTGCGCGCCGAACAGATCAGCTACGGCAACACCATCAAGAAAGCCCGCGACATCCGCTACTTCTACGAGAAGGGCGTGCGCCTGTTCGCCACCGACTCCGAGGCCGACCTGCGCAACATCGCCAAGGCCGCGCCGGGCTCCAAGGTCTACGTGCGCATCCTCACCGAAGGCTCCACCTCCGCCGACTGGCCGCTGTCGCGCAAGTTCGGTTGCCAGTCCGACATGGCCATGGACCTGCTGGTGCTGGCCCGCGACCTGGGTCTGGTGCCCTACGGTGTGTCCTTCCATGTGGGTTCGCAGCAGCGCGACATCGGTGTATGGGACGCGGCCATCGCCAAGGTGAAGGTCATCTTCGAGCGCCTGAAGGAAGAAGACGGCATCGAGCTGAAGCTGATCAACATGGGCGGAGGATTCCCGGCCAACTACATCGCCAAGACCAACAGCCTGGAAACCTACGCGGAAGAAATCATCCGTTTCCTCAAGGAAGACTTCGGCGACGAGCTGCCGGAAATCATCCTGGAGCCGGGCCGCTCGCTGATCGCCAACGCCGGCATCCTGGTCAGCGAAGTCGTGCTGGTGGCGCGCAAGTCGCGTACCGCCGTGGAGCGCTGGGTGTTCACCGATGTGGGCAAGTTCTCCGGCCTGATCGAAACCATGGACGAGTCCATCAAGTTCCCGATCCACGTGGAGAAGGCGGGCGAGTTGGAAGAAGTGGTGATCGCCGGCCCGACCTGTGACAGCGCGGACATCATGTACGAGCACTACAAGTACGGCCTGCCACTGAACCTGGCTGCCGGCGACCGCCTGTACTGGCTGTCCACCGGCGCCTACACCACCAGCTACAGTGCGGTGGAATTCAACGGCTTCCCGCCGCTGAAGGCGTTCTACCTGTAAGCCTCGCCTCGATGAAAAAGCCCCGCCGATGCGGGGCTTTTTCATTATCTGCCGGCGGCGCTTTTCGTAGGGCGAATAACCTGGAACAGTTTATCCGCCGTCTCTGAATGGCGGATAACGCTGGCGCGTTATGCGCCCTACCAACTTTGTGGTGCGTGGGCGCCGTGTAGGAGCGGGCCATGCCCGCGATCGCGCCCATGGGGCGCTCCTGCAGGTGCGGGTGGTGCTTGGAAAGAAAAACGCCCCGCAGTGCGGGGCGTTTTACGGTGCGTCGGGAAGACTCAACCCTCGTTGGGCTGCGCCTTCACCGGTGCCTGTGCCGTGGCGGGCGCCTTGGTGCCGTCGGCGATTTCCTGCTGCGTCGCGGCCTTGTCCTGCGGCAGCTTGTCGAACTCGTGCAGGCCATCCTTCTTGTACGGATCGCCGATCCAGCGCGGGGCGGCGGCAAACTGCTCGTTCACCAGGCTCTTGGCCGGTTCGTAACGGTCGTAGCTCAGGCCCGCAAGGTCCGACAGGGTGTGGATCAGGTGCGAGCTGCTGTAGGAACGATTGGCCACTGCCTGCAGGTCGCGCGGGTGCTCGGCCTGCCAGCTCGGCGAAGTCCAGACCATGAACGGAATGGTGTACATCGGTCGGGTCGGGTCCATCTCGTTGCGGCCCAGGCGGTCGTGGTTGCCCGAGCTGTAGACCTCCTCACCGTGGTCGGAGAGATAGAGCATGAAGCCGTTGGCGTTGGCGGCCGAGTAACGCTTGATCAGGCTCGACACCACGAAGTCGTTGTAGCGCACCGCGTTGTCGTAGAAGTTGTAGGTTTCCACCTGGTCATCCGACAGGGCCGAGGGGGCGCCCTGGCGGTCCTTGAAGTAGGCGAACTCGTCCGGATAGCGGTAGCGGTAGTCCATGTGCGTGCCCAGCAGGTGGATCACGATGAACTTCTTCTGCGCCGGGTCCTTCAGGGCCTTCTCGAACGGGTCGAGCACCACGCCGTCGTACTGGCTGGCGTTCTGGTTGCGCTGGTTGTTCAGGTACGCCTGCTCGTCCGTCTGCTGGGAGAAGGTGGTGAGCATGGTGTTGCGCTTGGTCATCGTCTGCTGGTTGGTGATCCAGAAGGTCTTGTAGCCCGCCTGTTTCATCAGGTTGATCAGCGACGGATCGGTGAGGAAGCGGTCCGGGTTCTGCTCATCGCCGAAGGTGAGGATCTGCTGCATCACCTCGATGGTGTAGGGGCGCGGCGCGACCACGTTCTGGAACACGGTCAGGCCCTGGCCGCTGGCGGCAAGGGCGTCGAGGTTCGGCGTGGTGTCGCGGCCGTAGCCATAGAGGTGCATGTGCTGGCGAGTGGTGGATTCGCCCAGGACCAGCACCAGGGTGCGCGGCTCGTTACCGCTGCTGTCCTTGAGGTTCTGCAGGGGAGGCAGGGAGGCGTTCTGCTGCAGCAGCTTCTGCATGTTGTCCAGTTGCTGGCGGTACTGGACGTAACCCACCACCAACTGCCACGGAACCGCCGGCTCCATGCGCGACTGCACCTTTTCCACCGCCTGGGCGAAGGTACGCTCCTGGGTGACCATCTGCTTGTAGAAGGGATAGAACAGGTTCAGCACGACCAGCAACACGGCCAGCGGTATGCGGGCATAGGCCGGCATGTTGATCGGACGGATGCGCTTCCACAGCACCACGGCGACCACGGTGTAGGCCAGCAGTGCCAGGCACAGCCAGAGGCTGAAGTACTGGCTGAAGTACTCGCCGGCCTCGGCGGTGTTCGACTCGAACATCACGAAGATGACGCTCTGCGAGAACTCCTGCTTGTAAATGCCGAAGTAGCTCAGGCCCACCAGCGAGGCGCCCCAGAGCACCAGGCCGATGATGGCGGCGACGCCCTTGGTGAAGCGCGGCAGCAGCAGCGGCGGTGCGAGCCACAGGCTGCTGAGGAAGAACGCGTCACGGAAACCGGCGAAGCCAGTGGTGCCGCTGAACAGGATCAGCGCCTGGGTAACGCCGGAGAAGTACCAGAAGAACAGCAGGAGCCAGCCCAGGGCGGCCCAGTCCACGCGTTTGCGCGCTGCGGGAGATGTGGTGTTCGACACTTGCGCCTCGTCGTTGCCAGGCGGCTGCCGAAACGGTCCGGCAGCCAGATTAGCCGGCAAAGCTAGCAGGGTGGGCGTGAAAATTACGTCAAGGGGCGTCAGGCGACGCCCATCTGCTCGGCGAGGTGACGCAGGTCCGACTCGTCACCCAGTTCGGCGGCGCGCTGGAAGTAGGCCAGGGTCAGCTCGCGCAGGCTCGGCGGCATGGAGGCCGCCAGCTGCTGGCGGGCCACGCGCAGGAAGTTGAGGTTGCCGCCTTCCAGTGCGCGCTCCAGCCAGACGCGCGCGGCGGGCAGGTCGCCGCGCTCGGCGAGCACCGAGGCGTGGCTGAACTGGCCACGGAAGTCACCGGCCTCGGCCGACCGACGGTACCACTGGTGCGCCGCGTCCAGGTCGCGCGCTACCACCAGGCCTTCCTCGTGGAAGCGTCCGACGAGGTTCATCGATTTGGCGTGCCCCAGCGCCGCCGCGCTTTGGTAAAGCGCCAGCGCGCGGGCGTCGTTGCGCTGCACGCCACGGCCGGTGGAGAGCAGGTTGGCGAGGTTGTACATCGCCCAGTCGAGCTTCTGCTGCGCCGCTATCGCGTAATGGCGAGCGGCGGCGGCCTCATCCTGCGGGCAACCCCAACCGTGTTCGAGGCAGCGCCCGAGCATGTTGCGCGCCATGGCGTGGCCGCGTTCGGCAGCGATGCCGAACCAGGTCAGGGCCAGGCTGACGTCCTGCTCGATGCCGTGGCCGTCGAGGAGGATCTGCCCGAGCAGCGCCTGGGCTTCGAGGTCGCCCTCGCGGGCGCCGGTCAGGATAAGCCGGGCGGTCTGCCGCGGGTCATCGGCGAGTTGGCCGGTGAGGTCCTCGACATTGATTTCTTCAGTGCGACGCAGGACGAAACTCATGACAGATCAGACATCCACCCAGCGGCGCAGCAGGTTGTGGTAAGTGCCGGTCAGCTCGATCAGCGCCGGATGGTCCGGCACGTCGCGGGTCAGCGCCTGGATCGACTGGTCCATCTGGAACAGCAAAGCGCGCTGGCTGTCCTCGCGTACCAGGCTCTGGGTCCAGAAGAACGAGGCGATGCGGGCGCCACGGGTCACCGGGTTGACCTTGTGCAGGCTGGTAGCGGGGTAGAGCACCAGGTCGCCGGCCGGCAGCTTCACCTGCTGGGTGCCGTAGGTGTCCTGGATCACCAGTTCGCCGCCGTCGTAATCCTCCGGGTCGCTGAAGAACAGGGTCGAGGACACGTCGGTGCGCACCCGCTCGCGGCCGCCCTGGGCATCGCGTACGGCATTGTCGATGTGAAAGTCGAACGAGCCGCCACCGGTGTAGCAGTTGAACAGCGGTGGGAAGACCTTGCTGGGCAGGGCTGCCGACTGGAACAGCGGGTTGCTCCACAGGCGCTGCAGCATGGCTTCGCCGATTTCGCGGGCCAGCGGGTGGTCCTGCGGCAGTTGCAGGTTGTGCTTGGCGCGGGACGACTGGTAACCGGCGGTGACCTTGCCGTCGGCCCACTCGGCCTGTTCCAGGGCCGCGCGGATGCGCGCCACCTCATCGCGGGTGAAGACGCCGGGAATGTGCAGCAACATGGGCCGGTTCCATCAGTTTCGATAATTTGCCAATGATAATGATTTGCAACATATCGGTACAACCGGCATACCCCTACTTCCGACAGGGAGAAAGTGTAAAAGTTGTAAATCATGTGCGTATGGTAATGAATGTGAATTGATACAAATTCTCAGTTGCAATAAATTGCGCGGCCTTCATGAACCCCTGGGGAGGGAGTTTCGATGTCGCGTCAATCCACCGAGTTCGCCGGCAGCAAGCCGCGCCTTCTAGTCAGCGCTGTCGGCGTGGCGATCACCGCCATGTCCGGCGCTCAACTGGCCCACGCTGACGAAGCGCCGAAGAAGTCCGGCCAGGACGTGCTGTCCCTGGACGCCGACACCGTCGTCGGCAGCCAGCAACAGGACCCGACCACCTACAACGTCGAGAAGTCCGCGTCGAAGAAGTACACCGCGCCGCTGCTGGATACGCCGCGTTCGGTGACCGTGGTGCCGCAGCAGGTGATCAAGGACACCGGTGCGCTGACCCTGCAGGACGCCCTGCGTACCGTGCCGGGCATCACCTTCGGCGCCGGTGAAGGTGGCAACCCGACCGGTGACCGTCCGTTCATCCGCGGCTTCGACGCGCAGAGCGACACTTACGTCGACGGCGTCCGCGACACTGGCGCGCAATCGCGTGAAGTCTTCAACCTCGAGCAGATCGAAGTCAGCAAGGGTCCGAACTCTGCCTTCGGCGGCCGCGGCTCGGCCGGTGGCAGCCTGAACCTGATCAGCAAGCAGGCCAAGGCCGGCAACTTCACCGACGGCAGCTTCACCTACGGTTCCGACCAGACCCGTCGCTACACCCTCGACACCAACCAGGAATTCCTCGACGGCAATGCCGCGTTCCGCCTGAACCTGATGACCCACGACCAGAACGTCGCCGGTCGCCAGGCCGTGGATGCCAGCCGCTGGGGTATCGCGCCGTCCCTGACCTTCGGCCTCAACGGCCCGACCCGCGTCACCGTCAGCCATTACCACCTGGAAAGCGACGACACGCCGGACTCGGGCATTCCGTACGCCAAGAGTGCCGACCGCAGCAAGCACAACCCCGACAAGCCGGTGAACGTCGACCGCGACAACTACTACGGCCTCGAGGATCGCGACTTCCAGAAGAGCCGCATCGACACCAGCACCCTCACCTTCGAACACGACTTCAACGATGCCCTGAGCCTGCGCAACACCCTGCGCTACGGCACTGCGCACCAGGACTACATCTGGACCCAGCCCGACGACAGCCAGGGCAACATCAACAACGGGACCGTCTGGCGCCGCAACAACAACCGCATCAGCACCACCACCACCGCGACCAACCAGACCGACCTGTTCGGCGAGTTCTACCTGGCCGGCTTCAAGAACAGCTTCACCACCGGCCTGGAATTCACCCGCGAAGACAGCAAGCGCGACGGCTACACGGTGAACACCAACACCGGCTCCAGTGCCGGTGCCAACAAGTGCCGTCCGGCCATCGTCGGCGCGCCCAGCGGCTACAACTGCACCAGCCTGGAAAACCCCAATCCGCACGATCCGTGGAACGGCAGCATCGTCCGTAACTACAAGCCGCTGAACACCGTGGCCACCACCAAGGCCATCTACGGCTTCGACACCATCGACCTGAACGAGCAATGGCAGGTCAACGTCGGCGCGCGTTTCGACAGCTTCGAGACCACCGCGAAGAACCATGGCGTGAGCCCGACCACCAAGTTCGAGGACAGCTCCAGCTTCTGGAACTGGCAGGCCGGCGTGGTCTACAAACCGGCGCCCAATGGCAGCATCTACGCCTCCTACGCGACCTCCGCGACCCCGCCCGGCTCGATGCTGGACAACGGTGACACCGGCAACGCCGTGGATACCTTCGCGGTGAAGAACAACCTGGAGCCCGAAGAAACCACCAACTACGAAATCGGTACCAAGTGGAGCTTCCTCGACGAGCGCCTGGAGCTGACCGCGGCGATCTTCCGCACCGACAAGGACAACGCCCGGGTACTGGTCTCCAACCAGACCTACGACAACGCCGGCCAATCCCGCGTCGACGGCATCGAACTGTCCGCCAGCGGCAAGATCACCGACAAGTGGAAAGTGTTCGCCGGCTACAGCTACCTCGACAGCGAGCTGGTCAAGGCGGGCAAGTCCGGTCGTAGCGGCACGGTGAACGCCACCGCGGCCTCCAACGACGGCAACCAGATGCCCAACACCCCGGAAAACAGCTTCAGCCTGTGGACCACCTACGATGTCCTGCCCAACGCCACCATCGGCGGCGGCACCTTCTACGTCGACAAGGTCTACGGCGACGTGGCCAACACCATGTACGTCCCGGACTACTGGCGCTACGACGCGATGGCCGCCTACAAGCTGAGCAAGAACGTCGACTTCCAGCTCAACGTGCAGAACGTCTTCGACAAGAAGTACTTCGATAAGGCCTACGCCTCGCACTACGCGTCCCAGGCGGCCGGCCGCACCGTACTGCTGTCCACCAACTTCCACTTCTAAGGCCGCGCACCTCTGGCGACCTGCCCCGGCCGATGCTCCTCGACCGGGGCTTTTCTTTGTCCGGGGCTGGCGCCCGTTCAACGAAGGTAAGGCCAGGGTAAAGATTGTTAAATGGGCTGCGTTTGCGAGCCATTCTCATTAAAATGCCCGCCCTGCGTGATGGGTCTGCGAAGGTGAAACCGCGGTGTTGAAGAAAGTCCTGTTCCAGTTGCATTGGCTGTTCGGTATCAGCGCAGGTCTGGTGCTGGCGCTGATGGGCATCACCGGGGCGATGCTGTCGTTCCAGGATGAAATCCTGCGCGCCATCAACCCCGACAGCCTGGTGGTGGAAAAGCGCGCCGAGTCCGTGCTGCCCATGGACGAGCTTATCCGCCGGGTGGAGAGCGCCGAGCCGGGCAAGAAGGTGTCCTTCCTCTGGCTCAAGACCGAGGGCGTGGAATCCGCGCGTCTCTTCTTCACGCCGCCGCCGGGCCAGCGCCGTGGCGAATCGCTCTATGTCGACCCGTACACCGCAGAAGCTCTGCCCGCGCCCGTGGGCGAGGGCGCCTTCATGTTCATCATGCAGCTGCATCGCTTCCTCGCCGCTGGCGAAGTCGGCCAGCGGATCACTGCCGCCTGCACCCTGATCCTGGTCTTCTTCTGCCTCTCCGGGCTGTACCTGCGCTGGCCGCGCAAGGCGCTGAACTGGCGCATCTGGCTGACTTTCGACTGGCGCAAGAAGGGCCGCGCCTTCAACTGGGACCTGCACGCGGTGGCTGGCACCTGGTGCCTGGTGTTCTACCTCCTGGCCTCGCTGACCGGCCTGTACTGGTCCTACGAGTGGTACCGCAACGGCCTGTTCAAGCTGCTCGACGATGCCCCCGCCGGCCAGGCCAAGGGCGGCCAGCGCGGTGGCGGCAAGCGCGGCCCGGCGCCCGAGGGACCGCCGCCGGTGGTGGATGCCACGGCCATCTGGAACACCGTCGCGCAGACCGGCGGCCCCAACATGACTGCCTACAACCTGCGCCTGCCGCCGGTGAAGGGTCAGCCGGCCACCGTGTTCTACCTCCTCGATGACGCCGCCCACGAGCGCGCCTTCAACGAGATGACCATCGACCCGGCCAGCGGCAAGCTGCTCAAGCATCGCCGCTATAACGACAGCAGCGCCGGCAAGCAACTGCTCACCAGCGTCTATGCCCTGCACGTGGGCAGCTACTTCGGCCTTACCGGTCGCATCCTGATGATGCTCGCCAGCCTGGCGATGCCGCTGTTCTTCATCACCGGCTGGCTGCTCTACCTGGACCGCCGCCGCAAGAAGCGCGCCGCGCTAGCGGCCCGTGGCGGTCTGGAGAACACGGCCGGTGGTGCCGACTCCTGGCTGGTGGGCTACGCCAGCCAGAGTGGCTTTGCCGAGCAACTGGCGTGGCAGAGCGCCGGTCAGCTGCAGGCCGCCGGGCTGCCGGTACGTGTCGAGCCGCTGGGCAATCTGGACCGCGCGCAGCTGGAGCAGACCCGTAATGCGCTGTTCGTGGTCAGCACCTTCGGTGAAGGCGAGGCGCCGGACAGCGCCCGTGGCTTCGAGCGCCAACTGCTTGGCCAGACCCTGGGGCTCAATGACCTGCGCTTTGCCATCCTCGCCCTGGGCGACCGTCAGTACGAACATTTCTGCGGCTTCGCCCGGCGTATGCAGGGCTGGCTGCAGGGGCAGGGCGCGCGCCCGCTGTTCGATGGCGTGGAAGTGGACAACGGCGACGCCGCCGCGCTGCATGACTGGCAGGTGCGCCTGGCCGAACTCTCCGGCACCGCGCCGCAAGTGGCCTTCACCGTGCCAGCCTTCGAAGTCTGGACGCTGAGTGGCCGTGAGCACCTCAATCCCGGCAGCCAGGGCGAATCCACCTGGCTGTTGCGCCTGAGTGCGCCGAACGATTCGCAGATCGACTGGGCCGCTGGCGACCTGGTGGAAATCGTCCCGCGTCAGCCACAGTTCCTCGTCGCCCGCTGGCTCGCCCGCCTCGGCCTGGATGGCGCCGCCCAGGTGCAGGTGGATGGCCTGGCGATGCCGCTGAAGGACGCCTTGGCTGGCTGCCTGCTGCCGGCGAACCTCGAGCATCTGGTCGGCCAGCACGGTCAGGCGGTGTACGACGCGCTGATCAAGCTCTCGGTGCGCCAGTACTCCATCGCCTCGCTGCGCAGCGCAGGGGCCATGGAGCTGATCGTGCGCCAGGAGCAACATGCCGACGGCTCACTGGGCATCTGTTCCGGCTGGCTGACCGAGTACCTGCCCGAAGGCGGCAGCCTGCTGATGCGCCTGCGCCGCAACCGCAGCTTCCACCTGACCGAGGAGGATCGCCCGCTGATCCTGATCGGCAATGGCACCGGCATCGCCGGCCTGCGCGCACTGCTGCAGGCGAGCGTGGCCGAGGGCCGCTCGCGCAACTGGTTGCTGTTCGGTGAGCGCAACATTGCCCACGACTTCTACTGCCGCGAGGAACTGGAAGGCCTGTTGGCGCGCGGCGAACTGCAGCGCCTGGACGTTGCCTTCTCCCGCGACCAGGACGAGAAGGTCTACGTGCAGGACCGTCTGCGTGCCAGCGGCGAAGTGCTCGCCCAGTGGCTCGATGACGGCGCGGCAATCTACATTTGCGGCAGCCTGCAAGGCATGGCCGAGGGCGTCGATTGCGCGTTGCGCGAGATGCTTGGCGACGCCGAGGTCGAGGCGTTGCTGGAGAGCGGGCGCTATCGGCGCGACGTGTACTGATCCTGCGTTGGGTGTAGGTCAATCGCGACGAAGTGGCGTTTTTTTTGTAGGAGCGAGCTTGCTCGCGAGCAGATATCCCGGCAGCTCCGGAGCTGGCTGGGTTCGCGAGCAAGCTCGCTCCTACAGGGAAACACTGCACTGCGCTCCCGGCAGTTTCGTAGGGCGCATGAAGTGCCAACGTTATTCGCCCTACGCACAGCTCCTCAAATGGCACAAACAAAAAGGCCCCCGCGAATGCGGAGGCCTTTTTTGGCTATCGGGGCGCTTGAATCCAGCCGCTCAGATCCACAGGAACAGTGCCAGCACCGCCGCGAAGAAGCCCCACTTCTGCAGGTAGTACAGCTTGCGGTTGCGCTTCTTCAGCGCCTTGCCCTGCAGGCGGATCTTGTACAGCGAGGCGAAGGCGCGGTTGATGCCGCCGGTCTTGTCGCCCGCGTCGTTGGGGGATGCGGCCGCGGCCATCACATTGCGGCTGAACCAGCGGTTGAACGCCGTCACCCAGCCATACTTCAACGGGCGCTCGATGTCGCAGAAGAGGATCACCCGGTCATGGTCCGTGGTGTTCTCGGCGTAGTGGATGTAGGTCTCGTCGAACACCACCGCCTCGCCATCGCGCCAGTGGTAGCGCTCGCCGTCCACCTCGATGAAGCAGCCCGGATCATTGGGCGTCAGCAGGCCAAGGTGGTAGCGCAGCGAACCGGCGTAGGGGTCGCGGTGGCGCACCAGGCGCGAGCCCGGCGGCAGCTCGGCGAACATCGCCGCCTTGACCGACGGAATCTGCCGCAGCAGTTCGGTGGTCTTCGGGCACAAGGCGTCGGCGGACGGGTGGCTGTCGTCGTACCACTTCAGGTAGAAACGCTTCCAGCCGGTCTTGAAGAAGGAATTGAAACCCACGTCGTTGAGTTGGTCGGAGCGCTTGATGCTGCCGGCGTCGCGCAGGTGCAGGGCTTCGCTGCGGATGGCTTCCCAGTTATCGCTGAGCAGGCGCATCTCGGGGAATTCGTCGGTCGCCAGGTAGGGGCGGCTCGGCACCTTGGAGAACAGGTACATGAGGCAGTTGATCGGCGCCAGGAAGCTGGAGTGGTCGCTCAGCTGGCGCGTGAACTTATGGCGCACCCGCCCACGCAGGTGGACATAAACGATGCTCAGGCCGAAGGCGGCCAGGATGGCGGCTTTGATCATTCGGGGGTGGTATCCGTTACTACAGACCGGGGATAGTACTCCTCCTGAACGTGACTGAGTATTCTCCGAAGGCCAAAGGCCAGCCGGTGCAGTAACCTGTGTCGGAGACAGAACCCAGGACCGACCGATGACCGAGCGCACGACGCCAATCCTGCTGAACTGCGACATGGGCGAAAGCTTCGGCGCCTGGCGCATGGGTGACGACACCCACGCCATGCCGTTGATCGACCAGGCCAACCTCGCCTGCGGCTACCATGCAGGCGACCCGTTGACCATGCAGCGCACCGTTCGTCTGGCGGTGGAGCAGGACGTCAGCATCGGTGCGCACCCGGCCTACCCGGACCTGGCCGGCTTCGGCCGCCGCCACATGAGCTGCTCGCCCGAGGAAGTCCACGCCCTGGTGCTCTACCAGATCGGCGCGCTGGACGCCTTCTGCCGCGCCGCCGGTACTCAGGTGGCTTACGTGAAGCCCCATGGCGCGCTGTACAACGACCTCGTGCGTGACGATGCGCTGCTCGCCGCGGTGCTCGATGCCTGTGCCGCCTACCGCAAGCGCCTGCCGCTGATGGTGCTGGCCCTGGCTGATAACAACCGCGAACTGCAACTGGCTGACGCTGCCGACGTGCCGCTGATGTTCGAAGCCTTTGCCGATCGTGCCTATCTGCCCGATGGCCAGCTTGCTCCGCGCCGCCTGCCCAACGCCGTGCACCACGAGCCGCAGCGCATCCTCGACCAGGCCCTGGCCATCGCCCGTGGGGAACCCTTCCCTGACATTGACGGCAACCCATTACGCCTGCGCGCCGACAGCCTCTGTGTGCATGGCGACAATCCCGAATCCCTGGCGGTGCTGCGGCGCCTGCGTGGCCTGCTGGACCAGGCATGATCCGCGTCGAAGCCTTCGGCGCCACGGCGCTGCTGATTACCCTCGCCGAGCAGCCCGACGACAGGTTGCCCTTGCGCATTGCCCGCTTGGCCGAGCGCTTGCGCGCCGAGCTGGGCGTTGCGCTGGCGGATTGCGTGCCGGGCTGGACCACCTTGCTGCTGCATTACGACCTGCTGCGCATCGACCTGCCTCAATTGCAGCTCCGCGTGCGAGCGGCCCTGGCGGACTGGCCTGATGACTTCCTCGCCGACCGCGCCGGGCGCCTGCATGAAATCGCCGTGTGGTATGCCGGTGAAGACCTCGCGGAAGTTGCGCGACTCTGCGGGCTCACCTCCGCCCAGGTGGTCGACCTGCACGCCGGGCGCGACTATTGCGTCGGCGCCATCGGCTTCTCTCCCGGCTTCGCCTACCTCGGCGAGCTGGACGAACGCCTCGCCTTGCCGCGCCGGGCGACGCCGCGCACGCATGTGCCCGCCGGCAGCCTGGCGATTGCCGAGCGGCAGACGGCGGTTTATCCACAGGCCTCGCCCGGTGGCTGGCATCTGCTCGGCCGCACCGCGCAACGCCTGTTCGATCCCGGTCAACAGCCGCCTTGCCCGTTGGCCGTGGGTGATCGCGTGCGTTTCGTACCCCTCGATAAGGCGGCTTATCGCGCGGCCGGAGGCGAGCCATGAGCCTGAAAGTCATCGCCTGCGGCCCGCTGTGTCTGCTGCAGGACGGCGGTCGGAAAGGCTGGCAGCACCTGGGCGTTTCGCCCGGCGGCCCTGTGGATAAACAGGCCGCGGCCTGGGCCAATCGACTGCTCGGCAATATGCCAGGCGTGCCGTTGCTGGAAATCGCGCTGGGCGGGGTGGTGCTGGAAGTGCAGGCGGACACCTGGCTGGCGCTGACCGGTGCCGACGTGCCGGCAACTCTGGATGGCGAGCCGCTGCCGGGTTGGTCGCGCTTTCGCGCAAGGGTAGGGCAGCGCCTGAAACTGGGCTTCGCCCGCGCCGGTCAACGGGCCTATCTCGCCACTGCCGGAGGCTTCCATGCGCAGTCGATTCTGGGCAGCATTGCGACCCAGACGCGGGAAAAGCTCGGAGGAATTGGCGGCAATGGCCAGCCGCTCCAAGCCGACGATCTGCTGGAATGCGCAGCCCACGGCGAAGGTTTCACTCTCGGTGCCAGCGTGCCCTGGCCTTATCGACCGGACTACTGCGAGACCCCTATCCTGCGCGTGCTGCCCGGCCCGGATGCTTTCAGCGAGGAGCAGCGCCAGGCCTTCTTCGAACAGCGCTGGCAGATCAGCCCGCAATCCGATCGCATGGGCGTGCGACTGCGCGGCGAGGCACTGAGCGCGCCTCGCCGGCAATGGTCGCTGGGGATCGTGGAAGGCGCCATCCAGGTACCGCCGGATGGCCAGCCGATTGTCCTGCTGGCCGACCGCCAGACCATGGGCGGCTACCCGTTGCTGGGCGTGCTGCATCCGCTGGACATCGGCCGTCTGGCGCAATGCCCGGCGCATAGCGATGTGCGTTTCGTGGCGGCGAGCGTGGAACAGGCGCAGGCGGACCTGCGCGCCTTCCTGCGCTTCTTCTCCGGCTGACCTCAGCCTTCGAAGCGTTCGCCACGAAACACCCGGCGCGGATTGCCGCGTTGCAGGTGGTGATGCACCAGCCGGCGTTCGGCACGCAGCTCGCTGCTCGCCTGCTCCGCGCGTTCCTCCAGCTTGCGGGCAATCAGCAGCAGCGCCAGACGTTTGTTGGCGTGCTGACTGCGCTCGCTCTGGACCTTCACGCTCAGGCCGCTGGCAACATGGGTGGCGCGCACCGCCGAGTCGGTGGTGTTGACGTGCTGCCCGCCGGGACCGGAGGAGCGCAAGGTTTCGAAGCGCACTTCACCTTCGAGGCTGGCCGGTGGCGCGTTGAATCGTGCGCCGCCGAAGTACCAGTTCTTGCGCCCGTGGTTGGGCCGGTAAGGGCTGGCGCAGACCCATTGCAGGGTGCCGCTCCACTCCTCGGCCAGGGTTGCTGCCGAGTCGCCGTCCAGCGCCAGCAGCACCGAGAGCAGGGTGCCCCGGCGCGGGCCGGCTTCTTCCTCGATCGTGCGAGCCTCGACCCCGCTGGCTTCGGCCTCGCGCAGCAGTCGCTGCAGGGCCTTGGCCACGGCCAGTGCGCATTCGTCCGGCCCCTGGGCCGCGGTAAGTTGCAGCAGGATCATCAGCAGCACTCCCCGCGGGTCTTGTAGGTCAGCACCGGCTTGAGTCGAGCCAGTACCCGCAGCAGGCCCGCTTCGCGCAGTGCACCGACTACCGAGTCGATGGCTTTGTAGGCTTCCGGCGCCTCCTCGTAGATCAGCCCGCGATCACCGCAGATCACCCGGCTGCCCAGCGCGGTGCGGGCCAGTTGCTCGACGCGATAGCGCGCCGAGAGACGGTCCTTGCACTCGCTGCGCATCCACTTGCGCCCCGCGCCGTGAGCGAGGGAAAAGAGGCTGCGCGGATCGGCGACCGGCTCCACCAGGTAGCTGTAGTCGCCGCGCGAACCGGGGATGACCATCACCCCGCGATCCGCCGGCGTCGCGCCCTTGCGGTGCAGCCAGCCGTTGATGCCTTCGACTTGCGCGGGGCTGACGAGGTTGTGGTTCACGTCCAGCACCTGCGCACCATCTGCACGCAGACGGTCGAGCATGCGCAGGGCGATCAGCTGACGGTTGGCTTCGGCGAAACGCAGCGCGCCGTCGTGGCGAGCCAGGTAGTGCGCACAGTCGTCGGTGCCTTCCTCCAGGCCCTGGTGGCTGAAGCGGTCCACCTGCTCGCGCAGGATGGCTTCGCCCAGGCCGCGCGAGCCGCTGTGCACCAGCAGGAGCAGGTGGCGACGGTCGAGACCGAGGGCTGCCACGGCGGCTTCGTCGTAGAGCTGATCGAGCTGCTGCAGCTCGGCGAAGTGGTTGCCTCCGCCGATGGTGCCCAGCGAGTGCTCGTGGCCGCAGGGTGGCAGAGCGAAGCCGGCAATGCGCTCGCTCCAGTCTTCGTCCAGCGGGCCGTCGAGGTTGCCCAGGCGCTTCTCCAGCTTGTCCAGGTTCAGCTTGGCGGTGGCGATATCGGTGCGCCACAGCGCCATGCCGCAGCCGATGTCGTTGCCCACCAGCGCCGGATACAGGCGGCCGATGGAGAAGAACGCCGCGCCGATCGGGTAGCCGCGCCCGGGATGCAGGTCCGGCATGCCGGCGACCCGTTGCATGCCCGGCAGGCGGGCGGTGGTTTCAAGTTGCTGGATCGCTTTACCTTCGATCCAGGTGTCGTCCGCGGCAATCAGGGTGATGCCGGCGGACAGATTTTGGATGCAATTGCCCATTGTCCAATCCCATGAGGAATGAAACGAAAAAAGAGGATGGGGGCAGGCCGGAGCCGGGCAATGCGATGCCGCCAAAGGGGCGGCGGGGAAACGATTACGCCAGACGCGACCTGCAAAGGGTGATCAGTGCTTGCATGATGTCTCTCCTTTGCTGTCGGTGGATGGGACGGTGGCGAATGATAGGCGCGCAGCCGCCCGCGCGCAATCCCGCTATTTCGGCAGGTGCCGCAGCGGCAGGGGGGCCGACTCCTTCACCGTCTGGATGGCGAAGTTGCTGCGGATATCGCTGACGCCCGGCAGCTTGAGCAGGGTGCCGGTGAGGAACTGCTCATAGGCGCGCAGGTCGGGCAGCACCACTTGCAGGAGGAAGTCCGACTCGCCGCTGACCAGGTGTACCGAGATGACTTCCGGCAGGTCGATCACTGCCTGGCGGAAGGCGGCGGCACTGGTGTCGCTGTGGCGTTCCACTTTCACCCCGACGAACACGGTCAGCCCCAGGCCGACTTCGTCGCGCCCCAGCTCCGCGTGGTAGCCACGAATCATGCCGGCTTCTTCGAGAATGCGGACGCGCCGCAGGCAAGGGGAGGGCGACAGGCCGATTTCTTCGGCGAGCTGCACGTTGGTCAGGCGGCCGTCGCGCTGCAAGGCAGCGAGAATGCGGTGGTCATAGGCGTCCAGTTTTTGGATTGGCATGAGTGACTACTCAATTGGCTTTAGGTTGGCAGGATATGCCAATTGTTAGCGCCAGGATGGTCGAATACGCAAGCACCTGCCTGGGCCTTCAGGCATAGAATCCTTATCCGCAATCACTGCTTCGGAGTGGCTCTTGTGGATATCGGCGTCTTCCTGCTGGCCCTGGCGATGGTCTACCTGCTGCCGGGGCCGGACATGATTCTCCTGCTGCACACCGGTGCCCGTGACGGTTGCCGCGCGGCGCTGGCAACTGCGCTCGGGTTGGGCCTGGCACGCGGCTGCCATGTGGCGTTGGCGGCGACCGGACTCGCACTGCTGTTCCGCACGGCGCCCTGGACCTTCGATGGGGTGCGCATCGGTGGCGGCCTCTACCTGGCGTGGATCGGTCTGCAACTGCTGCGTGCTCCGGTGGGCCTGCCGGAGGCAACCGGCGCGGTCGGGTTATCCACAGTCAGCTATCGGCGTGCATTCAGCCGGGGCTTGCTGACCAATCTGCTCAACCCCAAGGCGCTGCTGTTCTGTTCGGTGTTGCTGCCGCAGTTCATCCACCCACAGAACGGTCCTCTGGCGCTTCAGTTCGCACTACTGGGCGGCGTATTGGTAGTGGTCGGGCTGGGCTTCGACAGCTTCTATGCGGTCAGTGGCGAGCGCATGGGCCGCTGGCTGGCGCGGCACAGGACGATGCAACGGATGCAGCAGTGGGGCTTCGGCGGCATCCTGCTGGGGTTCGGTGTGCGACTGGCGCTGATCCGCGATCTGTAAGGCTGAAGTCTTTCGTAGGAGCGAGCTTGCTCGCGAACCAGTTTGCCAGCAGCTTCGAAGCCTGGGTTGTTCGCGAGCAAGCTCGCTCCTACAAGGATCTGCTCAGAGGTCTTGCGGTTGGATCTTCCACAGCCGTGCCACGGACGGATTCTGCGGATTGCGCGCGACTACCAGCAGGCCAACGTCGCCACCGCTCAGTTCCCGCACCAACTGTTCGCCCTTGCGTTGCTGCATGCCTTCGGCGAGATAACCCAAGGCAATGCTCGCCGCGGCCGGGTGGGTGGCGACTGGCACGTAACTGCCATCGTCCATGTCCAGCACCACATGCCGTTCTCCGGCATCTGGCGCGGGAACGTGCAGGTCGGCCTTGCGCAATTGCGCCATGGCTTCGCTGCGGTGTGCGCTGGACATCCGTTCTTGCAGCGCACGCTCCAGCGGCAGGAATGCTTCCCTGGGTTCGGCTTTCGGCTTTGCCGGAGGTGGCGGTGTGGGTGGCTCAGCTCTGACCGGTGCAGGTTTGGGGGGCGCTGGCGGAGTTGCAGCCGGAGGCGCTGGCGTGACATCCAGCTCTTCCTGGTCGAGACCGTCCCAGTCGATCTCGTCGAGATCGACTTCCTCCGTCGCCTTCTTCTTCGGCGCCGGTCGCTTCCGAGACTTGACTGCTTCGCGCACGTCCATCCGCCGCTGACGCTTCCACTTGTGCAACTGCACGTTGGCGACGATGGCGGTGACGAGGATGAGCAGAAGGAAGAACAGCAGCATGGAAGATCGTGGCCCTGTGGATAACGGCCACGGCGCGCAGGCGGTGGCGGGGTGCCACCCTGGCGGTATTGTCTGGCTCAGGCGATAGGCCTGGTCCGGCTACGTTGTAGGACGCAGCTGTTTCCGAAAGAGGGGCCGGCCTATGACCGGCCCGTTTCGGTTCAGTTCAGGAACTGCTCCGCATGGTGGCAAGCCACCTGGCGCTCATCGAGCAGGCGCAATTCCGGGACTTCGGCCTTGCAGCGCTCGGTCGCATACGGACAGCGCTTGTGGAAGGCGCAGCCAGTGGGTGGGTTGAGCGGGTTGGGGAGTTCGCCCTGAATTTTGATCTTGGGCTTGTCCGGATCGGGGTGGATGGCCGGGGTTGCCGATAGCAGGGCCTGGGTATAGGGGTGCAGCGGGCGCTCGTAGAGCTTGTCCGCCGGGCCCATCTCCGCCGGGCGGCCGAGGTACATCACCAGCACGTCGTCGGCCACGTGGCGGACCACGGCGAGGTTGTGGGAGATGAACACGTAGGCGGTGCCGAACTCCTGCTGCAGGTCCATGAACAGGTTGAGCACCTGGGCCTGGATCGACACGTCCAGCGCCGAGGTCGGCTCGTCCGCCACCAGCACCTTGGGCCGCAGCATCATTGCGCGGGCGAGGGCAATGCGCTGGCGCTGGCCGCCGGAGAACATGTGCGGGTAGCGCTGGTAGTGCTCGGGACGCAGGCCGACCTGCTTCATCATCGCCTGAACCCGTTCGCGGCGTTCGACGCGGGAGAGACTGGTGTTGATGACCAGCGGTTCGGCCAGCTGGTCGCCGATCTTCTGCCGCGGGTTGAGCGAGGCGTAGGGGTTCTGGAAAACCATCTGCACGTCACGGCGCAGTTGCTTGCGGGTGTCGTGGTCGGCGCCTTTCACCTCGTGGCCGGCGATCTGCAGCGAGCCGGAGGTGGGCTCCTCGATCAGCGTCAGGGCACGGGCGAGGGTGGATTTGCCGCAGCCGGATTCGCCGACCACGGCGAGGGTCTTGCCGGCCTGCAGGTCGAAGGACACGCCGTTGAGCGCGCGGACCAGGGCGTGCGGCTTGAACAGGCCCTGGGATATTTCGTAGTGACGGGTCAGGTCGCGGGCGGTCAGTACGGCGCTCATCGGGCCACCTCGGCGTTCAGGTTGAGCGGGTAGAAGCAGCGCACGGCTCCGCGCTCATGGGCGTCCAGGGCTGGGCGCACGCTGCGGCAGTTGTCCTGCACGTAGGGGCAGCGCGGTGACAGCAGGCAGCCCTGCGGACGGTCGTACTTGCCGGGGACGATACCGGGCAGGGTGGCCAGGCGTTCCTCGCCGGCGCTGTGCTCGGGGATCGCCTTGAGCAGCGCCTCGGTGTACGGGTGGGTCGGCAGGTCGAACAGCGCGGGCACCTGGCCGATCTCCACGGCTTGCCCGGCGTACATCACGCAGACGCGCTGGGCGGTCTCGGCGACCACGGCGAGGTCGTGGGTGATCAGGATCAGTGCCATGCCCTGGTCGCGCTGCAGGTTCAGCAGCAGCTCCATGATCTGCGCCTGGATGGTCACGTCCAGCGCGGTGGTGGGCTCGTCGGCAATCAGCAGCTTCGGCTCGCCGGCAATCGCCATGGCGATGGCGACGCGCTGGCTCATGCCGCCGGAAAGCTGGTGCGGGTAGGCGTCGAGGCGCTGCGCAGCGCCGGGGATTTCCACCCGTTCGAGCAGCTCCAGCGCGCGCTGGCGCAGGGCCTTGCCGCGCAGGCCGAGGTGCAGCTTGAGCACTTCCTCGATCTGGTAGCCGACGGTGAAGCTGGGGTTGAGGGCGGTCATCGGGTCCTGGAAGACCATGGCGATGTCCTTGCCGACGATGCGCCGACGCTCGCGGCCCTTCAGGCGCAGCATGTCGGTGCCATCGAACTGCATGGTGTCGGCGGTGATGATGCCGGGGGCGTCGATCAGGCCCATCAGGGCCATCATGGTCACCGACTTGCCGGAGCCGGATTCGCCGACGATGGCCAGGACTTCGCCCTTGTCCACTGAGAGGTCGAGACCGTCCACCACCGGGATGGCGTTGCGGTCGCCGAAGCGCACCGAAAGATTGCGCAGGTCGAGGAGGCTCATACGGCGGTCTCCATCAGGCTTCTGTTCTTTTTGTAGGAACGAGGGGGACGCCTTAGTCCTTGCTCGCGAACGGGGAACGCGGAGGAGTGCAGGTTCGCGAGCAAGCTCGCTCCTACAGACAGCGGGAAGGTATTCATCTGTCTGCTCCTCACGCCGCGTTCTTCAGCTTCGGGTCCAGCGCATCGCGCAGGCCGTCGCCCATCAGGTTGATTGCCAGCACGCTGAGCAGGATGGTCAGGCCGGGCAGCGAAACGACCCACCAGGCGCGCTCGATATAGTCACGCGCGGAGGCCAGCATGGTGCCCCACTCGGGCGTCGGCGGTTGCACGCCGAGGCCGAGGAAGCCCAGGGCCGCAGCGTCGAGGATGGCCGAGGAGAAGCTCAGGGTGGCCTGCACAATCAGCGGCGCCATGCAGTTGGGCAGCACGGTGACGAACATCAGGCGCAGGGTGCCGGCGCCGGCCAGGCGCGAGGCGGTGACGTAGTCGCGGTTCAGCTCGCCCATTACGGCGGCGCGGGTCAGGCGCACGTAGGCCGGCAGCGAGACGATGGCGATGGCGATCACGGTGTTGATCAGGCCTGGGCCGAGGATGGCGACGATGGCCACCGCCAGCAGCAGCGAGGGCAGAGCCAGCATGATATCCATCAGGCGCATGATCACCGGGCCCAGGCGGGTCGGCGAGAAGCCGGCGAGCAGGCCGAGGAAGATGCCGGGGATCATCGAGATCAGTACCGAGGTCAGGCCGATCATCAGCGACAGCCGAGCACCGTGCATCAGCCGCGAGAGCAGGTCGCGGCCCAACTCGTCGGTGCCCAGCAGGAACTGCGTGTTGCCGCCTTCGAGCCACAGCGGCGGAGTGAGCAGGAAGTCGCGGAACTGCTCGCTCGGATCGTGGGGCGCGACCCAGGGCGCGAACAGCGCGCAGAACACGATGACCAGCATGAACAGCAGGCCGCCGACCGCGCCCTTGTTGCGCGAGAAGGCTTGCCAGAATTCTTTCAGCGGGGACGGGTAGACCAGGCTCGGGTCGCTGGCGGGAGCTTTGGCGTTGGCAGTCATGGCGTCGGCTCCGGTTAGCGTTGGTGACGGATGCGTGGGTTGGCGAGGCCGTAGAGGATGTCCACGATGAAGTTCACCAGGATCACCAGGGTCGCCACCAGCAGGATGCCGTTCTGCACCACCGGGTAGTCGCGCCGGCCAATGGCGTCGATCAACCATTTGCCGATGCCGGGCCAGGAGAAGATCGTCTCGGTCAGTACTGCACCGGCGAGCAGCGTGCCGACCTGCAGGCCGAACACGGTGAGGACCGGGATCATGGCGTTGCGCAGGGCGTGCACGAACACCACGCGCGCCGGCGACAGGCCCTTGGCGCGGGCGGTGCGTACGTAGTCCTCGCGCAGCACTTCGAGCATCGAGGAGCGGGTCATCCGGGCGATCACCGCCAGCGGGATGGTGCCCAGCACGATGGCCGGCAGGATCAGGTGGCGCACGGCGTCCATGAAGGCGCCTTCCTCATCTGACAGCAACGTGTCGATGAGCATGAAGCCGGTCTTCGGTTCGATGTCGTAGAGCAGGTCCAGGCGCCCGGAAACCGGCGTCCAGCCCAGGCTCACGGAGAACAGCATGATGAGGATCAGGCCCCACCAGAAGATCGGCATCGAGTAGCCGGCCAGGGAGATGGTCATCACCCCGTGGTCGAACAGCGAGCCTCGTTTCAAGGCGGCGATCACCCCGGCGAGCAGGCCGAAGACACCCGCGAACAGCAGGGCCGCCAGGGACAGTTCGAGGGTCGCCGGGAACAGGGTGAGGAATTCGTGCCAGACGCTGTCGCGGGTGGTCAGCGATTCGCCGAGGTTGCCCTGGGCGAGGTTGCCGATGTAGTCGAGGTACTGCTGGTAGAGGGGCTTGTCGAGCCCCAGGCGGTGCATGGCCTCGGCATGCATCTGCGGATCGACGCGGCGTTCGCCCATCATCACTTCCACGGGGTCGCCCGGAATCAGGCGGATCAGCGCGAAGGTCAACAAGGTGACGCCGAAGAAGGTCGGGATCAGGAGCCCGAAGCGCCGGGCAATGAAGGACAGCATTGTGGGGAATTCTCCACATGGGATGGTCACGGTTGGGCCGCGTCATGGGCGGTCCGTTCTTGTCGACGTCGACCCTTATGAGGTCCGGTCCTTGTCGTTATGGTCCCGGCGCGCCCTGTAGCTGCACGCGGGAGAAATTATTCGAACCCAGCGGGCTCAGGGTAAAGCCTGTCACGCTTGGGCGCACCACGGCGAACTGCTTCGGGTACGCCAGGGCGATCCACGGCGCCTCGCGCTGGTAGATCGCCAATGCCTGGCGGTATAGCCCGGCACGGGTTTCCTGGTCGGTGATGGCGCGCGCCTTGCGCAGCAGTTCGTCGAACTCCGCATTGCACCAGCCCGCCTGGTTCTCGCCACTCTTCGCGGCAGCGCAGGACAGGTTCGGCGTCAGGAAGTTATCCGGATCGCCGTTGTCGCCCGCCCAGCCCATGAAGATCAGGTCGTGCTCGCCCTGCTTGGCGCGCTTGATCAACTCGCCCCATTCGAACACGCGGATATCGGCCTGGATGCCGATCTTGCCCAGGTCATCCTGCAGCATCTGTGCGCCGATGCCGGGATTGGGGTTGGTCGGACCGCCGCCGGGGCGGGTCCAGATCGACAGTTTCAGGCCGGGCTTGATGCCGGCTTCTGCCAGCAATTGTTTCGCCCGCGCCGGGTCGTGGGGCCAGACCTTGAGTTGTGGATCGGAACCCCACAATGTCGGCGGATAGGGCGCTACAGCCAGCGTCGCGGCGCCTTCGCCGAACTGCGCCCGCAGGTAGGCTTCGCGGTCGAAGGCGAGGTTGATCGCCTGCCGCACTCGCACGTCATCCAGCGGCTTGTGCCGGGTATTGAGGCCGACATAGGCGACCAGCAACGAGTCCAGTTCCTCGATGGTCAGCTTTGGATCCTGGCGCAGCGCAGGGATGTCGGTGGGCTTGGGGTAGACGGCTATCTGGCAATCACCGGCCTTGACCTTCTGGATACGCACGTTCGGATCGGGAGTGATTGCCAGCAACAGGCGTTCGATCTTCGGCTTGCCGCCCCAATAATCCGGATTGGCGGTGAAGCGCACCTGGGCGTCCTTCTGGTAGCGCTGGAAGATGAAGGGCCCGGTGCCGATGGGCAGGTTGTTCAGTTGGTCGGCTTTTTCGGCGGCCAGCAGCAGGTCACCGTACTCGGCGGAATAGATGGAGGCGAAGCCCATCGCCAGGTCGGCGAGGAAGGGCGCCTCGGGGTGCCTGAGAGTGAAGCGCACGTGGTGGTCGTCGAGCTTTTCCACCGCGCTGATCAGGCTGGGAAGACCCATCGCCTCGGCATAGGGAAAGCCGCGTGGCGCCAGTTTGTTCCAAGGGTGCTTCGGGTCGAGCTGGCGCTGGAAACTCCAGAGCACGTCGTCGGCGTCGAAATCACGAGTCGGGGTGAAGTAGTCGGTGCTGTGGAATTTCACACCCTGACGCAGGACGAAGGTGTACTGCAGGCCGTCGTCGCTGATCTCCCAGCTCTCTGCGAGGGCTGGTACCACGTGGGTGCTGCCGGGGGCGAACTGCACCAGGCGCTCGAAGACCGTCTCGGCGGAAGCGTCGGCGGTGGTGGCGGCGGTGTACTGGGTGATGTCGAACCCTTCCGGGCTGGCCTCGGTGCAGACCACCAACGATTGGCCGAATGCCGGCGCACAGCCGAGCAGGCTGGCCAGGGTCAGGCGGATGAGCGCTTTGCGCACGGCGGCTGCCGGGAGAAAGGGCCGCCGGGAAGCCCGGCGGCCGCTGGCCTTACTTGCCTACGCTGACGCCGTAGAACGAGTTCAGCGCGAACGGGCTGATCTTGAAGTCCTGCACCGTCTTGCGCATCGGCTGGTACACGGTGGAGTGGGCGATCGGGGTGATCGGCACCTGCTCCTTGAGGATGTGCTGGGCCTGCTTGTACAGCTCGGTGCGCTTGGCCTGGTCCGGAGTGCGCTTGGCATCCTTGATCAGCTTGTCGTAGGCCGGATCGCACCACTTGGAGAAGTTGTTGCCGTCCACGGCGTCGCAGCCGTAGAGGGTGCCCAGCCAGTTGTCCGGGTCACCGTTGTCGCCGCTCCAGCCGATCAGCATGGCGTCATGCTCGCCACCCTTGGCACGCTTGATGTACTCGCCCCATTCGTAGGTGACGATCTTCGCCTTGATGCCGACCTTGGCCCAGTCGGACTGCAGCATCTCGGCCATCAGCTTGGCGTTGGGGTTGTACGGGCGTTGCACCGGCATGGCCCACAGGGTGATCTCGGTGCCTTCGGCGACGCCGGCCTTCTTCAGCAGCTCCTTGGCCTTCTCCGGGTTGTAGCCGGCATCCTTGATGGTGTCGTCGTAGGACCATTGGGTCGGCGGCATGCCGTTCACGGCGAGCTGGCCGGCGCCCTGGTAGACGGCGTCGATGATGGCCTTCTTGTTCACCGCCATGTCCAGCGCTTCGCGCACTTCGAGCTTGTCGAACGGCTTGTGGGTGACGTTGTAGGCGATGTAGCCGAGGTTGAAGCCCGGCTGCGACGGCATGTTCAGGTTCGGGTCCTTCTTCAGCGACTCCAGGTCGGCGGGGCGCGGGAAGAGGGTGACCTGGCACTCGTTGGCCTTGAGCTTCTGCATGCGCACCGAGGCGTCGGTGTTGATGGCGAAGATCAGGTTGTCGATCTTCACCTCACCCTTGTTCCAGTAGTCCGGGTTGGCCTTGAAGCGGATCATCGCGTCCTTCTGGTAGCGATTGAACACGAACGGGCCGGTGCCGATGGGCTTCTGGTTGATGTCGGCGGCTTTGCCCTGCTTGAGCAACTGGTCGGCGTATTCGGCGGACTGGATCGAGGCGAAGCTCATGGCCAGGTTCTGGATGAACGCGGCGTCGACTTCGTTGAGGCTGAACTTGACGGTCTTGTCATCGACCTTCTCCACCTTGGCGATGTTCGCGTCCATGCCCATGTCGGTGAAGTAGGGGAATTCGGTCTGGTACGCCTTACGGAACGGATGGTTCTTGTCGAGCATGCGGTTGAAGGTGAACAGCACGTCGTCGGCGTTGAATTCGCGGGTTGGCTTGAAGTAGTCGGTGGTGTGGAACTTCACGCCGGAGCGCAGATGGAAGGTGTAGGTCTTGCCGTCATCGGATACGTCCCATTTTTCCGCAAGGCCCGGGATGACCTGGGTGCCGCCGCGCTCGAACTGGGTGAGACGGTTGAAGACCGTTTCGGCCGAGGCGTCGAAGTCGGTGCCGGTGGTGTACTGGCCGGGGTCGAAGCCCGCGGGGCTGCCTTCGGAGCAGTAGACCAGGTTGTTGGCGGCGTGGGCGAGCGGGGCGCTGGCGATCAGCCCAGCGGCAATCATGGAGCGGATGACGGCGTTCTTACGCATACGGACCTCTGTTTATTCTGGTTGTCATCGAGGGGCAGCCTCGTGAGCTGCGTTGCGTGAAACTATGCACGGCACATGCCGGGCGCAAGCTGCTGGCGGGGATGAGTGTAGAAGTTGTGACGCGGGTGCAAGGGAATGTCGCAATTTCGACAATGGGAACCGTGCAGTCGAGTGGCGGCGCCCCGGTCCCCGAAGGCGCCGCGCAGGAAGAGGTCGTGGGTGTTACGGCATCTGCACCTCGATCGTGCCGTCGGCGCTGACGGTGACCTGGCTGGTACCGGCTTCGATTTCCTGCGCCGGGGCGCCGCCGTAGCTGTCGGCCTTCATCGCGGCCATGCGCATCACGGGCATCGGGCGAGGCGCGCCGGAGGTGTTCAGGTTCAGGCTGACCAGCTTGTAGCCCTTGCCGCCGAGGGCATCGGTGAGCACCTGGGCACGGGCCTTGAAGGCATCCACGGCGCCTTTCATCATTGCATCCTCGTTCTTCGCGCGGGTCGCGTCGGCGATGCTGAAGTTCATGCTGCCCATCTTCAGCTTGCCCAGCAGGTCGGCGGTGAGCTGGGAGAGGGCGGCGAAGTCGGTGCTTTCCAGGCGCAATTCAGCGCGCTCGCGCCAGGCGGTGATCTTCTGGCCCTTGTCGTCATACACCGGGTAGCTGTTGCGACTGCCCAGGCTGACGGTCACGCCTTTCACCTTGCGCGCCTGCTCGACCGCCGCGTTCATCGCGGAGGTGGTTTCGGCCGCCAGCTTCGTCGGATCGTTGGCCTGGCCTTCGGTGAACAGGGTCACGTGCATCAGGTCGTGGGCGACTTCCTGGCTGACCTCGGCGCGCAGCGAAACCTGGTTGTAGCGAGGTTCGTCTGCCAGGGCTCCCAGGCTGGTGGCGCACAGGGCGATGGCGGCGGCGATGGCGGTGAAGGGTTTCTTCAGTACAGACATGGATGACTCCTTGCTCCAGAAAAGTGTCCGGGCCACAGCTTAGTAGAGCCGCTGGCGAGGACTGTCAGACTCTTTGACGACGATGGCGTCGAGTTCGGGTTATTGACCGGTGTCACTAAATGTTTCGGCATCGGGCGGCCAGCGCAGGGCGCGCTGGAGTATGCTGTGGCGCTATGCCGCATAAAGGAGAGGGGGCTCTTGGCTATACTCGCGCAAATTCCGGAATTCACCATGCGCCCACCGGTTTTCCAGCTTTCCGCCAGTCGTCAGAACCTCCTGCATCTGACGCTCATCCGTATTCTCGTGCTTGCCGCCCAGGCCGGTTCGGTCGGGCTTGCCTACAAGGCCCAGCTGATCCAACTGCCCTGGCTCGCGCTCGGCGTGACCCTCGGTGTCTCCCTCGTACTCTGCCTGGGCACTGCGCTGCGCCTGCGCGGTCCATGGCCGGTGACCGAACTCGAGTATGCCGTTCAGTTGGCCTGCGATCTGGTCATCCACAGCGTGCTGCTCTATTACTCGGGCGGTTCGAGCAATCCCTTCGTCTCTTATTACCTGGTGCCGCTGACCATCGCCGCGGCGACCCTGCCGTGGCTCTACACCATCGCCCTGGCGGGCCTCGCGCTGGCCAGCTACACCGTGCTGCTGGTGTGGTTCCACCCGCTGGAGATGGCTGCCGGGCAGCGCGACAACCTGCTGATCTACGGCATGTGGCTGAGCTTCGCCCTCGCCGCCGCGCTGATCACCTTCTTCGTCGCCCGCATGTCCGAGTCGCTGCGCCGGCAGGAACAGTTGCAGGCCCAGCGTCGCGAGGAGGGCATGCGCGACCAGCAATTGCTGGCCGTCGCTACTCAGGCCGCCGGAGCCGCCCATGAGCTGGGCACCCCGCTGGCGACCATGAGCGTACTGCTCAAGGAATTGCGCCAGACCAATGCGGACCAGCCGATGTTGCAGGAAGATCTCGCCCTGCTGCAGGAGCAGGTCAAGCTCTGCAAGACCACGCTTCAGCACCTGGTGCGCGCCGCCGAGGCGGACCGTCGCCAGGCGGTGGAGGAGCAGGGCGCCAACGAATGGGTCGAGTCGGTACTGCGTCGCTGGCACCTGATGCGCCCCGAGGCGAGCTATCGCTATCAGACGCTGGGCAAGGGCAAGGCACCGCGGATGACGCCGCCGACCGACCTGAGCCAGGCGCTGTTGAACCTGCTCAATAATGCGACGGACGCCTGTCCGGACGATCTGGACATCCGCCTGGACTGGGATGCCGGTGAGATCTGCCTGAGCATCCGCGACCAGGGCCCAGGCGTGCCGTTGGCCATTGCCGAACAACTCGGCAAGCCGTTCTTCACCACCAAAGGCAAAGGGTTCGGCCTGGGGTTGTTCCTCAGCCAGGCCAGCGTGACCCGCGCGGGTGGAACGGTGAAGTTGTATAACCATGAAGATGGCGGCACTCTGACCGAGTTGCGTCTGCCCAGAAGCTATGGCGTGGCCTGATCGCCGCGCCCGCGAGGAAGTACCATGAGCGAAGAGATCCTGTTCGAAGGCGAAGAGCAGCCCCACCTGCTGCTGGTGGACGACGATGCCACCTTTACCCGCGTCATGGCCCGCGCCATGACCCGTCGCGGGTTGCGGGTGTCGGTCGCCGGCTCCGCCGAGGAAGGCCTGGCCATGGCCAAGGAAGATCTGCCCGACTACGCCGTGCTGGACCTGAAGATGGACGGCGACTCCGGCCTGGTCCTGCTGCCCAAGCTGCTCGAGCTCGACGCCGAGATGCGTGTGGTGATCCTCACCGGCTACTCCAGCATCGCCACCGCGGTGGAGGCCATCAAGCGCGGCGCCACCAACTACCTGTGCAAACCGGCCGACGCCGACGATGTGCTCACCGCGCTGCTGTCGCAGCATGCGGACCTGGAGACCCTGGTGCCGGAAAACCCCATGTCGGTGGATCGCCTGCAGTGGGAACATATTCAGCGCGTGCTTGCCGAACATGACGGCAACATCTCCGCGACCGCCCGAGCGCTGGGTATGCACCGGCGTACATTGCAACGTAAGCTGCAGAAGCGCCCGGTGAGGCGTTAAGCGATCGATAAGACAAAGGAGCGCCAATGAGCGCTCCTTTTTATTTCCAGCCGTGCGAGCCGACCCCATGACCGACAGCGCCGAGTACCGGGCCGCGAACGATGCCGTTCGCAGCCGCTTCTTCCACCGAGTCTGGCAACTCACCGCGCCGTACTGGCGCAGCGAAGAGAAGGGCATGGCCTGGCTGCTGCTGATCGTGGTGATCGCCCTCTCCCTGGTGGGTGTGGCCGTCTCGGTCTGGCTTAACAGCTGGTACCGCGACTTCTACAACGCCCTGCAGAACAAGGACGTCGACTCTTTCATTCGCCTGGTCCTGTACTTTTGCGGCATTGCCGCAGCGGCCATCCTGATCGCCGTCTACCGTCTTTACCTGACCCAGATGCTCACCATCCGCTGGCGCCGCTGGCTGACGGAGAAACACTTCGCCGCCTGGCTCGGGGACAAGAACTACTATCGCCTCGAACAGCGTGGCCATACGGACAACCCTGACCAGCGCCTGACCGAAGACCTCAACAATTTCACCGACACTACCCTGACCCTGGGTCTGGGTCTGATCCGTAACGTGGTCAGCCTGGTGTCCTTCTCGGTGATCCTATGGGGTGTCTCCGGCAGCATCGAAGTGTTCGGCATCAGTATTCCCGGCTACATGTTCTGGGCTGCGCTGGTCTACGCCGCGGTCGGCAGTTGGCTGACCCATCTGATCGCCCGCCGTCTGATCACGTTGAACAACCAACAGCAGCGCTTTGAGGCGGACCTTCGCTTCGGCCTGGTGCGGGTGCGCGAGAACGCCGAGAGCATTGCTCTGTATAACGGTGAGGCCAATGAGAATGAGCGATTGATGGCCCGCTTCCGCAATGTATGGGGCAATTTCTGGGAGCTGATGAAGGTGCAGAAGCGCTTGACCTTCTTCAGCTCTGGCTATGCGCAGATCGCCATCATCTTCCCCTTGGTGGTCGCCGCGCCTCGCTATTTTGCCGGCAAGATCCAGCTCGGCGAGCTCATGCAGATCAATTCCGCGTTTGGCAACGTGCAGGATGGCCTGAGCTGGTTCATCGACGCTTATGCCAGCCTCGCCAACTGGCGTGCTACCTGTGACCGTCTGCTGAGCTTCCGCGGGGCCATGACCGAGACGGCTCAGGAGTCGGCCAATATTAATGTGCGCAAGACCGGCACCAACCTGCAGTTGCAGGACCTGACGCTGAGCCTGGGCAGTGGTCGTGAACTGCTGGAGCCAACCCGCCTGACTATCAATACTGGCGAGCACGTGCTGATCGGCGGCCCCTCCGGTGGCGGCAAGAGCACCCTGCTGCGTGCCATGAGCGGCCTGTGGCGCTACGGCAGCGGCGTGGTGCAGATGCCTGAGGCGCGCAGCCTGTTCGTGCCGCAGAAACCGTACCTGCCCATAGGCACACTGGCCGAAGCGCTGTGTTATCCCGAGGCGGGCGACCGGCATGATCTCGAAAGACTGAAGCAGGTGCTGCACTTGTGCCGCCTGGACTCCTTGGTATCCCGCCTGGAAGAGGCCGATCACTGGCAGCGCGTGCTCTCGCCGGGCGAGCAGCAGCGCCTGGCCATCGCCCGCGCGCTGCTTTATGCACCGCAGTGGCTGTTCCTCGACGAGGCCACCTCCGCGCTGGACGAGACCGACGAGGCTGCGCTTTATCAGGTGCTGATCGACCAGTTGCCGGGGGTGACCCTGGTCAGCATTGGCCATCGGGTCAGCCTGAAGCGATTCCACCCGCGCCAACTGCGCCTGGAGGAGCATCGTTTGCAGGAGATCGAGTCTGTTTTGCCGGCGTAGTGGCAGTTTGATTCACTGGAATAATGTGATCGCGTTAGTGGGAAACATCTGAAAGTCTTCTCAGACAGGATGATTTCTTCTTATTTATTTACATTTTTCAGTGTTTAGCCGCTGCGAAGTTTTCAAGAACAGGTACCCTGTGCACCCCGGCGGTCATCCGCCGGGCCGAATGCATTCCAACGGTACCGCCATGAAACCCCTTTCCCCCTCACGCCAAGCCCTGACTCGCTCGGACCTGCGCCTGATCGACACGCGCCGGTACGTGCTGGGCGCTGCCTGCGTGTCGCTGGTCATCGCCGCGGCTGCCTTCGCTGGCGGGCTGTGGATCGGGCGGGGCCAGGCCGAACCGGTGATGGTCCCGGTGGCGCAGTCCGACGAAGCGCCCGATGAGTCCGGCGAGCGTTTTGCCGCCGAGCGCATCGGCGAGCTGACCGGTCGCCTGCAAGTCCTGGAGAAGGACGCGGACTACCTGCTCAAGGCTGTCGATAGTCACGAGGAAATCGCCCGCAAGCTTTCCAAAGTCGACCCGGAGCTGGTCCCCGTCCCAAAAAGCAAGCCAGCCTCCACCCGCAACGAAGGTGGCATCCTGCTGCCGCCCCGAGCCTGCGTCGACCCGTTGCCCGCATCGGCCGCTGACCTCGAGCGCAATGAGCAATCGGCCAAGTGCCTGCGCCGGGTCTTCGACCTGCTGATGGACCAGGTGGCCCGGCGTAACGCCGATTTCATGGCAATCCCCGCGCGCCGCCCGATGGAGCAGGCGCGCCTGGGCTCGCCGTTCGGTAACCGGGTTGATCCGTTCAACCGCCACCTGGCCTTCCATTCTGGCCAGGACTTCTCCGCGCCCACCGGTAGTCCGATCCATGCCGCCGCCGGCGGCCGGGTGATCGTTTCCGGGCGACATGCTTCCTATGGCAATCGCGTCGAGATCGACCACGGTAATGGCCTGGTGACTCGCTACGCCCATGCCTCCAAGCTGCTGGTGAAAGTCGGCGACGTCGTACTGCCGGGGCAGGAGATCGCCAAGGTCGGTTCCACTGGACGCTCCACTGGTCCGCACCTGCACTTCGAAGTGCTCTACCACGGCGAATTCGTCGACCCGCAGAACTTCCTTTCCCTGGGCGGCATGGAGATCGACAGCGATGGCCTGGCCACGGACTAAGCGGCCCTCCACCCGCCACCTGTTGCGCGCCGAGCACCGCCCTCATGTTCCCCAGGGCTTTGCCTGGTTGGGCTGGGCGGCGCTGGTGCTTCTCGTGCTCGCAGCTCTCGCGCTGGGCGGCTGGCAACTGCGCGCCAGCGATGATGGCCAGGCGCGTGAGCGCATCGGTGCGCTCGAGGCGAAAAACGCCGAACTGACGCAGGAGCTGGAAGAAAGGCACCTGCAAGCCGAAGAGGAACGCGCCAACCGTGAGCAGCTGATGCGGCGGATCGACGCGATGTCCGCCGAAATCAAGAAACTCAAGACTGAGCTGGCCTTCTTCCGCCAGCAGAAACCTGGCAAGTAGTACGCGCGAGGAATTGCGATGTTCAGCAACAGCAAGAAGAAAGGCCCGCAGGTCTCGGTGGACAAGTTCTCCAGCCTGCTCTCGGGCAACGTCGATCTGGTCGGCGACATGCAGTTCCAGGACGGCCTGAAGATCCTCGGCACGGTGAAAGGCAACATCAGCCACAAGCCCGGCGCGGCCAGCCTGCTGGCGCTCAGCGCGGAAGGCCGGATCGAGGGCAACGTCAGCAGCTACGATGCCCTGATCGACGGCACCATCATCGGCGACCTCTACGTCGAGCACCTGCTGGAACTGCACTCGAACGCGAGGGTGGTCGGCAACATCCAGTACCGCCAGTTGAGCATGGAGAACGGTGCGACGGTGGACGGCAAGCTGACTCGTCTCGCCGACGGCGAGGCGCCCAAGCCCCTGGAGCTGCCGGCTCCGGTGCGCGATGAGGAAGCCGAAGCCTGATTTGCCCCGGCGCGGTGGGTACTTAGCTTGCTATGATTGTCGCCCCCACCGCCCAGACCCGCCCGTCCCATGCTCGCACTCCTGCTCCAGACCTTCAGCATCACCGCCCCGGTCTTTGCCATGCTGTTCCTCGGAGTGCTGCTGCGCCGCGTGGGGGCGATCAATCCGGAATTCATCCAGACGGCGTCGGCGCTGGTGTTCAACGCCACCATGCCGGCGATGCTGTTCCTCGGCATCTACCACTCCGACCTGCACAGCGCGGCGCGTCCGGAAGTGCTGCTGTATTTCTGTGCGGCAACCCTGGCGGGCTTCCTGCTGGCTTGGGGCTGGGCCGTCTGGCGGGTACCGCGCGAGGAGCGTGGTGTCTACGTCCAGGGCTCGTTCCGCGGCAACAACGGCATCATCGGCCTGGCGCTGGCCACCAGTCTCTATGGCGAGCACGGCCTGGCGCTGGGCTCGGTCCTCGCTGCCCTGGTGATCCTCTGCTACAACACACTGTCCTCGGTGGTGCTGGCGATCTACAGCCCGAGCATGAAGTCCGACCCACTGAGCATCGCCCGCAACGTCATCTGCAACCCGCTGATCATCAGTGTGCTGGCCGCACTGCCGTTCTCCTGGTTCGGTATCGGCCTGCCCCAGTGGCTGCTGACCTCCGCCGACTACTTCGCTCAGATGACCCTGCCGCTGGCGCTGGTCTGCATCGGCGGCACGCTGTCGCTGGCCTCGCTACGCGAGAGCGGCGGCCTGGCAATCAGCGCGAGCCTGATGAAGATGGTCTGGTTACCGCTGATCTGTACTTTCGTCGCCTGGGCGCTGGGCTTCCGGGGTGCCGAACTGGGGATTCTCTTCCTCTATTTCGCCAGCCCTACGGCGGCCGCCAGCTATGTCATGGCCCGCGCCGCCAATGGCAACCATGAACTGGCAGCGTCGATCATCGTCATCACCACTCTGGTGGCGGCGCTGACTACCAACGTCGGCATCTTTGTCCTGCAGTGGGGCGGCTGGATGTGACTCGGCGGAAGTCGATATCCTTCCAAGGGGTGTTGCGCCAAACGCTATTCGGTTTGTAGGAAATTTCTGAAAGATCGCTCTGTATCGCATCCGCGAGCGAACGCCGTTCCGCACACGTACAAGACCGGTTACATTTGGCACCCCGCTATGCACGATCAAGGAATGTTCATGCAGCTCACGCGTCGGATGGTTCGTGCCGTCTTTTTTCTATCAGCCAGTCTCCTGGCTGCGACGGTCGCTGCCGAACCGCGTGCGGACCTCTCCAGCCCAACCGCCGGCTGGCGCTACTCCGGCCTGACCGATGATCCGAGCGTGCCCCGCGTGGCCTATCCCACGCCGCCTATCGACCGTGGCGGTGTGCGTGGCCGCAGCCTGATCGAAGGCCATCTGCGTGAAGTCTCCGGTATCGACCGTGCCCAGCGCCTGGTGGTGAATGGCAATCCGCTTCCTCTCTATACCGACGCTGAAGGCAAGTTCGTTCGCCCCTACAACTTCGGTGCGGGCAGCAACAGCGTGGCGGTCAGCAGCGATCAGGGGAAATCCCTCAAGCGCGTCCAGTTCTACGAAGCCAACACTGGCCGCATTCCACCGCGTATCCGCCTGGCCCTGGGCTGGAACGACCCCAAGGCCGAACTCGATCTGCATATCGTCACGCCTGACGGCCAGCATGCCTTCTGGGCACGCCCGCGCCTGAGCAACGGCGGTGGCCTCGACCCGGATGGCGTCGACGGCCCCGGCCCGGAAATGTTCACCATGGCGGCGCCGTTGCATGGCACTTACCTGGTCTACGTCAATTACTGGGGCAACCTGAACAGCCAGGGTTACAACTTCCAGGCCGGCAGCAATGTGCAGGACGTGATCACCGCCGAGATCAACCTGGTGTTCAACGAAAACACCGTCAACGAGAAGCGCGAGACCTTCGTGGTGCCCATGCGCACCATCGGCGATCTGGTGCTGGTGAAGACCTTCAACTACTGAATTCGCCCCTCGCAGGGATGACACGGGACAAGCGATCCATGAGCGACAATACGCCCTCCAGCAGCCAAGACAGCACCCCTTCGCCGACGCCGGCCCAGGCCCCGAGCCGTGGCCCGTTGATCGCCATCGGCGCGCTTGCCGCCGCGCTGGTGGCCGGCGGCCTGGCCCTGGCCTTCGGCCTGATCCCTGCGTTCCATTCGGCGCCGGTGGGCACCCTGGAAGCGCCCGAAAGCCCAGAAGTGGTCCGCGACCTCAAGCGCCCGGATGCGTTGATCGAGAGTGCCTCTCTCAGTCAGCTGCCCAAGGCGCTGCTGGAAGTGCCGCTGCTGCGCGACGTGCTCACCGAGGACTTCGTCTTCTACTACGAGAACAACGCCGACCGCCTGGGCCTGGCCGGCACCCTGCGGCGCATCGTCTACGAACACGACCTGACCCTGAAGGACAGCGTGATCGAGGAACTGCTCGACCAGCCGGCCCAGGTAGCCCTGTGGCGTGGTGCCGATGGCCGTCTGCGTGACTTCATGGTGGTGCTCAGGCGCGGTGGACTGGCCAAGGTGCTGGAGCCGCTGGCCAAGGTCGCGGCCGATGACACCCAGCTGAAGAAGGTTGCGGAAATCCAGGTGAAGGGCGGTGCCACGCCGGTCTACAGCCTGCGCTACGGCGCTGAGAAGACCCTGCTGTTCGTCTCCCGTGGCGACCAGATGCTGGTGTTGTCGAACCCGAAGATGCTCTTCCCCAATCCGGACTACGACACTCTGGGTGAGCCCGATGCCGCGATCGCCAAGGATCTGGGCACTGCGCTGGAAGGTGAACCTCTCTTCGCCAAGGACTTCGCCCTGGAGCCGCGCGGCGAGCTGAAACAGCGCATCACCCTGGGCGCTGGCGTGCTCGCGATGGGCTACCAGCGCTTCATCCCGACCTTTGCCGGCGTGCGTTTCGAGCAGGGCAAGGATGGTTGGCACAGTTACCTCGCACTCAACGAAGTCGCCCGCCAGCCGGACCTGGACTTTACCCCCGTCTGGCAGGCGATGCCCATGGGCGCCAGCGCGTGCGTCGCGTTGCCGGTCACGCCGGGCCTGTATGACAACATGCTGGTGAAACTGGGCGCCGAGCAGAAGATGGCCGCGGCATTCTCCGAGCACCTCTCCGGCGCCGCCGGCTTGTGCTGGTACCCGGATTCGCGGCTGCACTCTCCGCTGTTGGCGGTGAAGCTCGACGCCCCTGCCAGCCCCGAGCTGGACGAGCAGCTGGGCAAGCTGTTCGGCAGCATGATTGGCGCCTACGAGGCCAACGTGGAGACCGGTGCCTTCGAGGTTGAAAGTCGAGCCGAGGGCGAAGGGCGTCTGTGGCAACGCCAGGTCAGCTCGCGCTTCGGCCAGTATCAGGCGAGCGAGGCGGAAAATCCCGACCAGGTCAGCGGCAACGGGTTCTTCCGCGTCAGCCTGCTGCGCGATGGCAACACCCTGCTGTTCTCCATCGACGACAAGCTGCTCGACAAGGCCCGCAACACCCTGGCCAAGCGCTTCCCGCCGCTGGCCGACGTGCTGCCCAAGGATGCCCTGGTGCCGGCGTACCTGGCACCCAAGACGCTGTCCGCACTGCTCCAGCGCGAAACCCTCGACAGCCTGCCGCAGGATATCGAACCGGTGTTCCGCAACGCTGCCGACACACTGCTCCTGCCACGCCTGAAGACCCTCGCCGGCAACGGCTCCTACGCCCTGACCCTGCCGGCCGGCAGCGAGCCCAGTGGCGAGTGGGAGTGGCTGCCGCTGGAATGGAAGGCACTGTGATCTGCAAACCCCTCATGCTGGTGGCCGGTCTGCTTGCTGCCACGCTGGCGCACGCGGCGGAGCCTGCACTGGATGCGCAGCAGACCCAGGTGTTCCGCGCCTGGTTCGTGCGTATCGCCGAGGAGCAGCTGCGCCGCGGGCCGAACCCGCGCTGGTACCAGCAGGACTGTGCAGGGCTGGTGCGCTTCGCCGCCAACGAGGCGCTGAAGGTGCACGACGCCAAGTGGCTGCGCGCCAACGGCATGTCCAACCGCTACCTGCCGCCGGAACTGGAACTGTCCGACGCGCAGCGCAACCTCGCGCAGACCTGGCAGCAGGGAGGCGGCAAGACCGGCCCCTACGTCAACGCGATCAAACTCATTCAATACAACAGCCAGCTCGTTGGCCGTGACCTCAACCAGGCACGCCCCGGCGACCTGATGTTCTTCGACCAGGGCGATGACCAGCATCTGATGATCTGGATGGGCCGCGACATCGCTTATCACACCGGCACTCGTACGGCGACCGACAACGGCATGCGCTCGGTCAGCCTGCAACAACTCATGACATGGAAGGACACCCGATGGATACCCGACGAATCCAATCCCAACTTTATCGGCGTCTATCGCTTGTCCTTCCTGACCCGATGAATACGCTGCGCGGCATTGCCGCCGCCCTGGCCTGCGCCGGCCTGTTCGCCGCCGTGCCCGCGGTCGTGCAGGCGGACGACGACGTGCCGGCGAGCAACTACACGCCCATGGCCGGCGAGTCGTTCTTCCTGCTCGCAGACAGCAGCTTCGCCTCCGACGAGGTGGCCAAGGTGCGCCTGGAGGCGCCGGGCCGCGACTACCGCCGCTACCGCATGGAGCCGTATGGCGGCGCGGATATCCGCGTCTACCGCATCGACCAGCCGCTGGACTTCCTCAAGCGCCAGAAGAACTTGCACCGCGTGCTGTCCGAAGGGCAGTTCAAGGGCGAGGGCTTGTCCAACACCCTGGCTTACCTGTGGGACAACTGGTACCGCAAGTCGCGTCGGGTGATGCAGCGGACCTTCTCCTACGAATCGCGCCAGCAGGTCACCGAAGTCGTGCCTGAGCTGAAAATGGGCAATGCCATGCGCGCGCCGACGCCGTATGACGCGCAGCCGCAGTACGCGCCGATTCCCGGCCTGCCCATGGTCAGCCAGTTCCGCTATCCGCTGTGGGACGCCAAGCCGATCCAGCCTCCGAAGGAGGTCACCCTCGCCGGTTCCTCCAGCGAGTTCATCAACGTCGCCCCGGGCAACGTCTATGTGCCGCTGGGCAAGCTGAAACCCGGCCTGTACCTGGTCGAAGCGCTGGTCGGCAAATACCGCGCGACCACCGTGGTGTTCGTCTCCAACAGCGTCGCGGTGAGCAAGATCGCCGGCAACGAGCTGCTGGTCTGGACGGCGCGCAAGCACGAAGGCACGCCAGTGAGCGGCGCCAAGGTGCTGTGGACCGACGGCCTGGGCGTGATGAGCAGCGGCAGCAGCGATGCCGACGGCCTGCTGCGCCTGCAGCACGTCAGCCCAGAGCGCTCCTTCGTGATCGGCGAGGACGAGGAGGGCGGCGTCTTCGTCTCCGAGAACTTCTATTACGACAGCGAGATCTACGACACCAAGCTCTACGCCTTCACCGACCGCCCGCTCTACCGTCCGGGCGACTGGGTGGCGCTGAAGATCGTCGGCCGCGAGTTCAAGAACTCCCGCGAATCGCAGTCGCCGCAGAGCGCGCCGCTGCGCCTGTCGGTGATCGACGCCGCCGGTACCACGCTGCAGACCCTGGACCTCAAGTACGACGCCAAGAGCGGCACCAGCGGCCGCTTCCAGCTGCCGGCCAACGCCGTCGCCGGCGGCTACGAGCTGCGCTTCGATTACCGTGACCAGACCTACAGCAGCGCCTTCCGCGTTGCCGAGTACATCAAGCCGCACTTCGAGATTTCCCTCGACCTGGCCAAGCCCGATTTCAAGACCGGCGAGCCGGTGAAGGGCAACCTGATCCTGCTCTACCCGGACGGCAAGCCCGTGGCCAATGCGCGCCTGGAGCTGAGCCTGCGCGCCCAGCAGTTGTCCATGGTGGACAACGAACTGCAGTACCTGGGCCAGTTCCCCGTGGAGCTGTCCAGCGCACAGATCACTACCGACGATCAGGGTCGCGCCGCGCTGGACCTGCCGGCGGCGGAGAAACCCAGCCGCTACATGCTCACCGTGTTCGCCAGCGATGGCGCCGCGTACCGCGTGAAGACCAGCAAGGAAATCCTCATCGAGCGCGGCGCCGCCCGCTACCGCGTGAGCGCACCGCAGCGTTTCAGCGCCGCGGGCGATCAGGTCGAGTTCAGCTATGCCGCTGAGCAGCAGACTCAGATCCAGCCCAGCGCCTACCGTTGGCTGCGCCTGGAAGACCGCAGCAGCGGAGATGGCGTTGTGGCCGATGGCAAGTTCGCCATCACCTTCGACAAGCCTGGCACCTACAGCGTCGAACTGCGCGACAAGGCCGGCCAACTACTGGGTGGCACCGGTCACTCGGTCAGCGGCGATGGCGTGAAGGCCGTAACGGGCACCGTGGAAATCGTCCTCGACAAGGCCGAGTACCAGGCCGGTGAAGAGGCGCTGGCGCTCATCACGTTCCCGGAACCGGTGGACGATGCGCTGTTGTCGCTGGAGCGCGACAAGGTGGAGGCCACCGCGCTGCTGTCCAAGGGCGGCGACTGGCTGAAGTTGGAGAAGCTCAATCCGACCCAGTACCGCGCGCGTATCCCGGTGAAGCCGGAGTTCTCGCCGAACCTGACCTTCTCCGTGCTCTACACCCGCAGCGGCGACTACAGCTTCCAGAACGCCGGCATCAAGGTCGCCGTGCCGCAGGTGGAGATCGCTGTCAGCACCGACAAGGAGCGCTACGAACCGGGCGAGACGGTCACCGTCAATCTCGACACTGCCTATGCCGGCAAGCCCGTTTCCAGCCACCTCACCGTGAGCGTGGTGGACGAGATGATCTACGCGCTGCAGCCGGAGATCGCCCCGGGCATCGACCAGTTCTTCTACCATCCGCGCCGCAACAACGTGCGCACCAGCGCGAGCCTCGCATTCATCAGCTACGACGTGGCACTGCCCGGCACGCCCAGCGCACCTGGGCGCGCCAACCGCAGCGAGCGGGGCGTGAAGGTGCTGGAGCGTCCGCGCCGCGAGGAAGTCGACACTGCCGCCTGGGAACCGGAACTGGTCACCGATGCCAACGGCAAGGCCCAGTTCAAGTTCCGCATGCCTGACTCCCTGACCCGCTGGCGCATCACCGCTCGCGCCATGGATGACGAAGGCCAGGTGGGCCAGAAGAAGCAGTTCATCCGCTCGGAGAAACCGCTGTACCTGAAGTGGAGCGGTCCGAAACGCTTCCGCAGCGGCGACGCGCCGGACCTCGGCCTGTTCGTCTTCAACCAGGGCGAGCAGGACACCAAGGCTGAGCTGCTGATCCGCGCCAACGGTGGGGAAAAGACCCAGACGTTGGAACTCAAGCGCGGCGTCAACTACATCGCTCTGCCGCAACAGCCGCTCAGCGATGGCGACTGGAGCGTGGAGCTGCGCCAGGATGGTCAGGTACGCGACAGCCTCGGCGTGCACTTCAGCCTGGTAGCGGACAGCTGGCAGGTGCTGCAGTCCAGGCCGTTGCAGGTCAATGCGCAGAACACCCCATTGCAGTTGCCGGCGGATGCCCGCGACGTCAGCCTGCGCCTGGATGACAGCGCCCAGGCCCTGCTGCGCGGTAACCTCGACTCGCTGCTTGACTACCCCTGGGGCGGCGTCGAGCAGACCGCCAGCCAACTGCTGCCGCTGAGCGTCGCCTACCCGATGCTGGCGAACGGCGAGCCGCGTGTTCGCGACCGCCTGCGCCTGATCATGCAGACCAGTCGCCTGCGCCTGGTGCAGATGGCCGGCCCGGACGCCTACTTTACCTGGTGGGGCGGCGAAGACTACGACGCCTTCCTCACCGCTTATGCCTACTACGCCGACTGGCATGCCAGCCGCGCACTGGACATCCAGCTGCCGCCGGAGCACTGGCAGCGTGTGCTGGAGCTTTACTCCGCGCGTGCCAGCGCCACGCCGCTGTTGCAGCGCGCACTGATCCTGGCGTTCGCCCGCGACATGAAGTTGCCGGTGCAGACCCTGGTCAGCGGCCTGCTCACCGACCTGGAGAACGCCGGCAATGGCGAGGCGGCGAAGTCGGTGAACGACTTCGACAGCGACGACAGCCTGGTCATGGGCCAGCCGGATTCCGAACTGGGCCTGGCAGTAGCCCGTGTGCTGACGGCCAGCCTGGCCGAGCAGAACAAGGTTGCGCTGCCGCAAGGGTTCGCCAAGCAATTGGATGGCGCGCGCCTGAAGCTGAACACCAGCGACCAGCCGTTCGCCCGTGCTGTGCAGCTCTACAGCGGTACCGTCGATGCCGGCCGTGCTCGCACACTGTTGCAGAGCCTGGCGCCGCAGCAGTCCACCGTCGAGCGCGCCCTGGCGCTGACCTGGATGCAGCGCGCTGTGGCCGATGCCCCGGCTGCCGAGCTGCCCAAGCCGATCACGGACTGGAAGGAAGGCCGCAGCACCACCGGCGACGCCTTCTGGCAGTGGCAGGGCAAGGCAGTGCCTGCGCAACTGGACCTGAGTGCCGCGCCTTCGCGTCCGCTCAACGCTTCCGTGACCTTCCGCAGCGCCGAAGCGCCAGCCAGCCAACTGCCGGTAACCATCAAGCGCCGCCTGCTGCGCCTGGTGCCGGGCGAAGATGCGTTTGCCTTCAGCGCCGAGGCACTGGGTGATAAGCCGCTGTCCAGCGACGAGTTGTACCTGGACGAAGTGACCCTGACCGCCGAACAGGCTCAGGCCCTGCGTTACGGCATGCTGGAAGTACCACTGCCGCCGGGTGCAGACGTCGAGCGCACCACCTGGGGCCTGCAGATCAGCGGCCTGGGCGGTGTCGAGGCAACCAGCCTGGAGCGCGCACGCAACGAGCCGGGTGACCTGTTCTACGGCGTGCCGGTGGACACCCTGGGCGGCGAGCTGCGCTTCCGTCATCTGGTCCGCTTCTCGCAGAAGGGCGAGTTCGTCCTGCCGCCGGCCCGCTACCAGCGCCTCTATGCGCCGCAGGAGCAGGCGCTGGAGCAGAACCCGGCCCTGGCGAAGATCAAGGTCCAGTAAGCCATGCACGCGCGCCTGGCCGGCCTGATCCTGCTGTTGCCGCTGAGCGCCCTCGCGGCGCCCGGTCCGCAAGAGCAGGCACAGCTGGCCTGGCGCACGGCGCAGGGCGATGAACTGCTGCGGCTCGGGCCGCAGCAGGTGCTCGATCGCCAGCCGTTGCCGGCCGACCTGCACGCTCCGCTGGGCAGCCTGTGGAAACTGTTCGTTTATGCCTGGCTCAACGATACCGGCCAGCAGGAGCCGGCCTACCAGTGCCGTGGCGAGAGCAAGGAAGAAGTCTATTGCTGCACCACCGGGCAAAGCATCGAGCGCGACGCCGCGCTGGTGAAGTCCTGCGGCCTGTACTTCCAGCCGCAGCGCCTGGGTATCGACGGCGCCGTCTGGAGCCAGTACTGGCAGGCGCGCCATGCGCCGGCCTGGGTCGCCCGGCTGGACGAGCTGGCCCCGCAGACCGAGGTGCCGGTCGCCGAATTGCTCGATCAATTGCAGCACCTGCCGGCCCAGGAGCAGGCGCGCAAGGTGCTGCTGGACGTCAGCCTCGCCGCCGATGAAGGCCGCACACCGGCCGCATTGGGCGGTCGCCTGCGGGTGAAGACCTGGAGTTGGGACGAGAATGGCCAGCGTGAAGGTGGCTTCGCCGGGTGGCTGGTCGATGGCACGCCGCTCTGGGCGCGCGGGCCGGGGACCAGCAAGACAGTCCTGGCGAAGTACGGCAACGCCATCGGTGCCGCACTGCCGGCTCCTTGGCCCAGCGATCCGGGCCGTTGCGTCGAAGTCGGGTTGTTCAGCCGCTATCCGCTGAAAGAGGTCTACGACGCACACAACCAGCCCGTCGCCGAAGGTCTTCTGCAAGGTCGGCAGAGCGTTCTGTTCGCCAATGGCGTCCGGCTGGATGTGGATAGCAGCGGCGATCTTTTCCTTGTGCGCGGCGTCGAAGGCCCGCGTCTGACCGCGCGCCTGTCCCGCGAGGAGTACGTCGCTCGCGTGCTGGATCGCGAGGCTTCCGCCGTGCCGCCGGAAGCGGCCAAGGCGCTGGCGGTGACCATCCGCACTTATCTGTTGCAGAACGGAGCCCCGCGCGGCGACTGCCTGAGCATTGACGACAGCAGCCAGCGCCAGCGCGTGGCACCGCGTCCGGCCAGCGAAGCAGCGCGTGGTATTGCCGCCTGGACGGCCGACCTGGTGCTGGCTGGCGGCACCGTCACCTACCACTCGGACGAGGCGGGGCAGTCGAAACTGTCCTGGCGCGACGCTCAGGAGCAGGCCGCCAAAGGCCTGCGCTATGACGCGATCCTCGCCCGCGCATTCCCGCGCACCAGCCTCAGCCGCTGGAGCAACCCGACTGCGGCCTGTCAGCCGCTGCCCGAGGCTGAGCGCTGGTTGAAGGCACAGCGGCGCGACTGGCGCCCGCGCCTGGAAACCGAGGCGGGCTATGAGGAGCTGCAGTCCTTCGCTGTGTGCCGCCTGAGCAGCGGCCGGCCCTATGTCGACCGCGAACGCCAGCGCATCTATGTGCGCGGGCTGTACTCCCAGCAGGACCGCCTCGACCTGGCTCATGAATACCTGCACCTGGCCTTCCAGGCGCACCCCAATGGACAAGACGAGGGCTACGTGGAAAGCCTGGCCCGTCGCCTGATACTGGAATGATCAGCATGAAACTCGCCCATGTGCTCCGCCTGTCCCTGCTCGCCAGCCTGATCCCGCTAGGCGCGCAGGCCGCCGAATCGCCGATCAGCCTGGATACCCCGCTGGGCGGCTGGCGCTCGGGCGACGGCGACAAGGCCGACTTCCGCCAGACGGTGAACTACCCGGCGTCCTCGGTGAACTCGCGGGAGGACCAGTCCGATACTGCGCGGATCCGTGGCGAAATCCGTGGGTTGCCCAAGGACAGCAAGGAGCCTGCGCGGCTGGTGGTCAATGGCGTGGCCATGCCGATGCGGGTCGAAAGCGACGGCAGGTTCGACCGCCCGTTCGCCTTCCCGGCGGGTTCCAACAGCGTCGAAGTCGTCAGCCCGGACGGCCAGCAGCGCAAGCGCGTGCAGTTCTACCACGGCGGCGGTGGCGGCGAGGTGGCGGCCAAGCTGCGGGTCATGCTGTCCTGGGATTCGGACAACACCGACCTCGATCTGCACCTGGTGACGCCCGATGGTGGGCACGTCTGGTACGGCAACCGCTCGCTGCCCAACGGTGCGGCCCAGGACGTTGACGTGACCACCGGCTACGGTCCGGAAATCATCGCCAGCCCGACTCCGCTCAAGGGCCAGTACCTGGTCTACGTGAACTACTACGGCGGTGGCTGGAGTTCGGATGAAAGCTCCGGCGACGTGAATGCGGCCAAGCCGCTGACCACGGCGCAGGTGACTATCGTCACGGAGGAGGGCACGGTGAACGAGAAGCAGGAGTCCTTCCTGATCCCGATGCGCCAGCCGGGTGAGCTGACACTGGTCAAACGGTTCAGTTATCCGTAGGGCTCATGTAGGAGCGAGCTTGCTCGCGAACCCGCACCGCTGCGGAGCTGTTCGTGAGCAAGCTCGCTCCTGCAGGTTCGCTGTTCAGGCTTTCTGATCCGCTTGCCACGCCTCGATCACTTCTTGCGCTGCGCGGAACGCGTCGATGGCTGCGGGGACGCCGGCATAGACCGCGCAATGCAACAGCGCTTCGCGAATTTCTTCCACGGTGCAGCCATTGTTCAGCGCACCGCGCACGTGGCCTTTCAACTCCTGCGGGCACTTGAGGGCGGTCAGCGCGGCCAGGGTGATCAGGCTGCGAGTCTTGCGCGGCAGGCCGTCGCGGTTCCACACGCCGCCCCAGGCGTGCTCGTTGACGAAGTCCTGCAGCGGCTGGGTGAACTCGGTGGCGTTGCCCAGGGCGCGGTCGACGAAGGCGTCGCCCATCACTTCACGGCGAACCTGTTCGCCGGCCTTGCGGTTATCGTTGCTCACTTCTGACTCCTTCAGAGACCTTCCAGGCGCACCCGGGCAGTGCCGGAGCGCAACATATTGAGTTGTTCGGCGGCGGCCTTGGAGACATCGATGATGCGTCCACGGCCAAATGGTCCGCGATCGTTGATGCGCACCACGACACTGCGGCCATTGTCGAGATTGGTCACCCGTACCCGTGTGCCGAAGGCCAGGGTGCGATGGGCGGCGGTCAGGGCATTCTGGTTGAAGCGCTCGCCGCTGGCGGTGCGTTTGCCGTGGTGGGCCTTGCCGTAATAGGACGCGGTGCCTTCGGCGCGGTAGCCGCGGCCGGAGACCTCCGAGTCGCTGTCGTAAGATGTAGTGCTACAGCCGGCCAGCAGGGCCAGGCAGCCGACGAGGGCCATGGGTCGCAGCATCGAACCTCCGGACGAAAAAACGCCGGGCAAGCCCGGCGTCGTTGAAGTGTGGGCTCAGGCTTCGAGCTTCTTCTTCAGCAGTTCGTTCACTTGTGCCGGGTTGGCCTTGCCCTTGGCGGCCTTCATGGCCTGGCCGACGAAGAAGCCGAACATCTTGCCGCGCTTGGCTTCGTCGCTGGCGCGGTACTGTTCCACCTGCTCGGCGTTGGCTGCCAGCACGTCGTCGAGCAGTTTCTCGACGGCGCCGCTGTCGGTGTTCTGCACGAGGTCCTTGGCCTTGATGATCTCGTCCGGCGAGCCTTCACCTTCGGCCAGGGCAGCGAACACGGTCTTCGCCGCCTTGCCGTTGATGGTGCCGTCCTTCAGGCGCAGGATCATCTGGCCCAGGTGCTCGGCGGAAACCGGCGATTGCTCGATTTCCAGGCCGTCCTTATTGAGCAGGCTGGAGAGCTCGCCCATCACCCAGTTGGCGGCCAGCTTGGCATCGCCACAGATGCTCTGGACCTGCTCGAAGTAGTCAGCCATTTCGCGGCTGGCAGACAACACGCTGGCGTCGTAGGCGGACAGGCCGTACTGGCTCTCGAAGCGCTCGCGCTTCTGGTCCGGCAGTTCCGGCAGCTGGCCGCGCAGTTCTTCGAGGAAGGCACGCTCAATGACCACTGGCAGCAGATCCGGGCAGGGGAAGTAACGGTAGTCGTTGGCTTCTTCCTTGCTGCGCATGGAGCGCGTTTCGTTGGCTGCTACGTCATACAGGACGGTTTCCTGGACGATCTTACGGCCGGATTCCAGTTCGTCGATTTGCCACGCGATCTCGGTGTTGATGGCGCGCTCGATGAACTTGAACGAGTTCACGTTCTTGATTTCGCGACGGGTACCGAACTCGGCCTGACCCTTCGGGCGTACCGACACGTTGCAGTCGCAGCGCAGCGAGCCTTCGGCCATGTTGCCGTCGCAGATGCCCAGGTAGCGCACCAGCGCATGGATCGCCTTGGCATAGGCCACGGCTTCCTTCGCGCTGCGTATCTCCGGCTCGGAGACGATCTCCAGCAACGGAGTGCCGGCGCGGTTCAGGTCGATGCCGCTCATGCCGTGGAAGTCTTCGTGCAGGCTCTTGCCGGCATCCTCTTCCAGATGCGCGCGAGTGATGCCGACGCGCTTGACGGTGCCGTCTTCCAGGGTGATGTCCAGGAAGCCCTTGCCGACGATGGGATGGTCCATCTGGCTGGTCTGGTAGCCCTTGGGCAGGTCCGGGTAGAAGTAGTTCTTGCGCGCGAACACGTTGCGCTCGGCGATCTCGGCGTTGATCGCCAGGCCGAACTGGCAGGCCATGCGCACGGCCTCCTGGTTCAGCACTGGCAGGGTGCCGGGCATGGCCAGGTCGACCAGGCTGGCCTGGGTGTTCGGGGCGGCGCCGAAGGTGGTGGCGCTACCGGAGAAGATCTTCGATTGGGTGGAGAGCTGTGCGTGGATTTCCAGCCCGATCACGGTTTCCCATTGCATGTGTGTCGTCCTCAGAATCCAGCCGGTGCTTGTTTGTGCCAGTCGCTGACCAGTTGGTACTGGTGCGCGACGTTGAGCAGGCGGCCTTCCTGGAAGTACGGCGCAAGCAACTGGACGCCCACCGGCAGGCCGTCGACGAAGCCGGCGGGCATGGACAGGCCTGGAATGCCGGCAAGGTTGGCGGTGATGGTGTAGATGTCTTCCAGGTACTGGGCGACCGGGTCGTTGTTCTTCTCGCCCAGTTTCCAGGCCGGGTTGGGCGTGGTCGGACCGAGGATCACGTCGACTTCGGCGAAGGCGTTGGTGAAATCGTTCTTGATCAGGCGACGAATCTTCTGAGCTTTCAGGTAGTACGCGTCGTAGTAACCGGCGGAAAGTGCGTAGGTGCCGACCATGATGCGGTTCTTCACTTCAGCGCCGAAGCCTTCGGCGCGAGAGCGCTTGTACAGGTCCTGCAGGTCCTTAGGGTCCTCGCAGCGATAGCCGTAGCGAACGCCGTCGAAGCGCGACAGGTTGGAGCTGGCCTCTGCGGGCGCGATCACATAATAAGCAGGGATCGCGTGCTGCATGTTCGGCAGGGAGATCTCCTTGACCACCGCGCCGAGCTGCTTGAGCTGCTCGACCACCTTCATCACCGCGTCGGCGATGCGGCTGTCCAGGCCGGCGCCGAAGTACTCCTTCGGCAGGCCGATGCGCAGGCCGGTCAGCGGCTTGCTCAGGGCGGCCAGGTAATCGTCCACCGGCTGATCGACGCAGGTGGAGTCCTTCGGATCGAAACCGGCCATGGCGCCGAGCATCAGCGCGCAGTCCTCGGCGGTGCGGGCCAGCGGGCCGCCCTGGTCGAGGCTGGAGGCGTAGGCGATCATGCCCCAGCGCGAGACACGGCCGTAGGTGGGCTTGATACCGGTGAGGTTGGTCAACGCTGCCGGCTGGCGGATCGAGCCGCCAGTGTCGGTGCCGGTGGCGGCCGGGATCAGGCGCGCGGCCACGGCGGCGGCGGAACCACCGGAGGAGCCGCCCGGTACGCGGGAAGTGTCCCAGGGGTTCTTCACCGGGCCGTAGTGGCTCGATTCGTTGGCCGAGCCCATGGCGAACTCGTCCATGTTCAGTTTGCCCAGGCTTACGGTGCCGGCGTCGGCCAGGCGCTCGACGACGGTGGCGTCGTAGGGCGAGACGAAGGCGTCGAGGATCTTCGAGCCGCAGCTGGTGCGCACGCCCTGGGTGCAGAACAGGTCCTTGTGGGCGATCGGTGCGCCCAGCAGGGCCCCGGTTTCGCCTTTGGCGCGCCGCTCGTCGGCTGCCTTGGCCTGGGCCAGGGCAATTTCCTCGGTGACAGTGATGAAACTGTTCAGCTGCGGGTCGAGCTGCTGAATGCGCGCGAGCAGGGCAGTGGTCAGTTCCTGGGCGGAGAATTGCTTGTCGGCGAGTCCGCGGGCGACTTCGGCGAGGGTCAATTGATGCAGCATATGTCCGTGTCCTTAGCGCTTACTCGATGACTTTCGGGACGAGGTAAAGGCCGTCTTCCACGGCCGGCGCGATGGCCTGGTAGGCTTCGCGGCGGTTCTCCTCGGTGACGGCGTCGGCGCGCAGGCGCTGCGTGGCTTCCAGCGGGTGGGCCAGGGGCTCTACGCCATCGGTGTCGACCGCCTGCATGGCGTCGATCAGGCCGAGGATGTTGTTGAGGGTATCGGTGGTGCGCGAAATGTCGGCTTCCTCCAGGCCCAGGCGGGCGAGGTGGGCGATCTTTTCCACGTCGGAGCGTTCAAGCGCCATCGGGGTCTCCAGCTAGAGCGGCCCGGTTCGAACTGGACCTGGCCGGAAGGAATTGAGGGGGCAGGGAACAGAACCCGCGGCAGACGGTCGAAGGCCGCTGGGATGGGCCTGCGGGCCCGAAAAACGAGGAATCTAGCATAAATTGCCGCCTTGCCCAAAACCCCCGTCATTGTTAGAGTTTGCCGCACTTTTTTACCCGCGCACTTTTCACCCACGCGCCACCTATGGGTTTCTTTCCAATGTTCAAAAAACTGCGTGGCATGTTCTCCAGTGATCTGTCGATCGACCTGGGCACTGCCAATACCCTTATTTATGTGCGCGAGCGCGGCATCGTCCTGAACGAACCGTCCGTGGTCGCCATTCGTAGCCACGGCAGCCAGAAGAGCGTGGTCGCGGTCGGTACCGAAGCCAAGCGTATGCTGGGCCGTACCCCGGGCAACATTGCCGCCATTCGTCCGATGAAGGACGGCGTGATCGCCGACTTCAGCGTCTGCGAGAAGATGCTGCAGTACTTCATCAACAAGGTTCACGAGAACAGCTTCCTGCAGCCCAGCCCGCGCGTGCTGATCTGCGTGCCGTGCAAGTCCACCCAGGTGGAACGCCGTGCCATCCGTGAATCGGCCCTGGGCGCTGGTGCCCGTGAGGTGTACCTGATCGAAGAACCGATGGCCGCAGCCATCGGCGCCGGTCTGCCGGTAGAAGAGGCCCGTGGTTCCATGGTCGTCGATATCGGCGGCGGCACCACCGAGATCGCGCTGATCTCCCTCAACGGCGTGGTCTACGCCGAATCCGTCCGCGTCGGCGGCGATCGCTTCGACGAAGCCATCGTTACCTACGTGCGCCGCAACTACGGCAGCCTGATCGGCGAATCCACCGCCGAGCGCATCAAGCAGGAAATCGGCACCGCCTTCCCGGGCGGCGAAGTCCGCGAAGTCGACGTCCGTGGCCGTAACCTGGCCGAAGGCGTACCGCGCAGCTTCACCCTGAATTCCAACGAAGTGCTCGAAGCGCTGCAGGAATCCCTGGCGACCATCGTTCAGGCGGTCAAGAGCGCCCTGGAACAATCCCCGCCGGAGCTGGCTTCCGACATCGCCGAACGCGGCCTGGTACTGACCGGTGGCGGCGCGCTGCTGCGCGACCTGGACAAGCTGCTGGCCCAGGAAACCGGCCTGCCGGTGATCGTCGCCGAAGACCCGCTGACCTGCGTCGCCCGTGGCGGCGGCAAGGCGCTGGAGATGATGGACCGTCATTCGATGGACCTGCTTTCCACCGAGTAAGGTAGGAAAGCCCTGTAAAGGTCGGTTGACGTTTCGCCCGCGCTGGTGAAACTTCAACCGACTTCGCACAGCTAGGAGCCGGTCATCAAACCGATATTCTCCAAAGGGCCCTCGCTGGGCGCGCGCCTGCTGGTGCTCGCCGTCCTGTCGGTCGCCTTGATGGTGGTCGATGCCCGCTTCGATTATCTGAAACCGGTACGCAGCCAGATGGGCCTCGTGCTGAGTCCCTTCTATGGCATTGCCGACTTCCCTGTACGTGCCTGGGAAGGCGTGCGCGACCAGTTCACCAGCCGCAGCGAGCTGCTGGCCGAGAACGAGCGCCTGAAGGCCGAGCAGCTGCTGATGCAGCGCCGCCTGCAGAAGCTGGCCACCCTGACCGAACAGAACGTGCGCCTGCGCGAGCTGCTCAACTCCTCCGCCCTGGTCGATGACAAGGTGCTGGTGGGCGAGCTGATCGGTGTCGACCCGAACCCGTTCACTCAACGCATCCTGATCGACAAGGGCGAGAAGGACGGCGTGTTCCAGGGCCAGCCGGTGCTCGACGCCAGCGGCCTGATGGGCCAGGTGGTCGAGGTCATGCCCTACACCGCGCGCGTGCTGTTGTTGACCGATACCACCCACAGCATTCCGGTGCAGGTGAACCGCAATGGCCTGCGCGCCATCGCCGTGGGCACCGGCAATCCGGAACGCCTGGAGCTGCGCTACGTCGCCGATACCGCCGATATCAAGGAAGGCGACCTGCTGGTCAGCTCCGGCCTTGGCCAGCGTTTCCCGGCCGGCTATCCGGTGGCGGTGGTGAAGGAAGTGCTGCACGACACGGGGGGGCCTTTCGCCACCATCCGCGCCGTGCCGACCGCGAAGATGAACCGCAGCCGCTACGTGCTGCTGGTGTTCAGCGACAGCCGTACTCCCGAACAGCGCGCCACCGATGCTGCCGAGGCCCAGGCCGAGGCCGACCGCAAGGCTGCCGAGTCCGGCACGCCGGCACAGCCGGCACCGGGCGCTCCGGCGGCTCAGCCGCATGAGGGCGCGCAGCCGGCTGCTCCTGCTGCTCCCGCCGCACAGCCCGCCCATCCGGCCGCTACCAATGGCACGGCCCCTGCCGCGCCTACCGGTGCGCCGGCATCGCACCCGGATGCAAGGACCCGTCACTGATGGCGGCCCAGGGCTCGAACAACGGCTGGGCCATCTGGTTGACCCTGCTGGCGGCGCTGCTGCTGTCGGTGGCGCCGATGCCCAGCTTCATGGAGATCGGCCGTCCGCTGTGGCTGGCGATGTTCCTCACCTACTGGGTGCTCTACCTGCCACACAAGGTCGGCATGCTGACCGCCTGGGTGCTGGGCGTCGCCGAAGACGTGCTCTACGGCAGCCTGCTGGGGCAGAACGCCTTGATCCTCAGCCTGATCATCTGTCTGGTGCTGTCGCTGCACCAGCGCCTGCGCATGTTCCCCATCTGGCAGCAATGCCTGGTGTTGCTGGTGGTCTTCGGTCTCGCCCAGCTGGTCCAGTTGTGGATCAGTGCCCTGACCGGCAACCGCCCGCCGACCCTGGTTTTCCTCCTGCCGGCACTGGTCAGCGCCTTGCTCTGGCCTTGGGTCTACACACTGCTGCGGGCCCTGCGGCTGCGCCTGAACATCAACTGATCGCCCCCTTGTGGGGGAATCGCCGGGCCCGCGTTGCGTGGGCCCGCTTCGGAGTCCCTGATGGCCCAGCTGTACCTCGCCTCCAGTTCGCCGCGCCGCCGCGAGCTGCTTACCCAGATCGGCCTGCCGTTCCACATAGTGCCCGCGTCCATCGATGAAACGCCCGAGTCCGGCGAGTCGGCGCACGCCTATGTCGAGCGACTGGCGCGCGGCAAGGCCCAGGCTGGGCTCAACTTCCTCGCTCAGCGCGCCGACGTCTGCGTGCTCGGCGCCGATACTGCCGTGGTGCTGGACGGCCGTATTCTCGGCAAACCGGTGGATCGCGACGACGCCCTGGCGATGCTGCAGGCCCTGTCTGGTCGCGAGCACGAGGTGCTGACCGCCGTGGCGGTAGCCGACCGGGATCGCTGCGAGGCGCGCGTGGTCAGCAGCCGCGTGGTCTTCCGCGAAGTATCCGTCGAGGAAGCCGAGCGCTATTGGGAAACCGGCGAGCCCCAGGATAAGGCCGGTGGCTATGCTATCCAGGGGCTCGCGGCGGTCTTTGTCAGTCGCGTCGAGGGCAGCTACAGCGCCGTGGTCGGCCTGCCTCTTTGCGAAACCTCGGCATTGCTGGCTGACTTCTCCATCCCCAGCTGGCAGTCTTGATCGGAAAATAGCGCTGGCAAGACTCCGGGCGCGATAAGGAAGGGCGCATGAGCGAAGAGATCCTGATCAATATCACGCCGATGGAATCGCGCGTGGCGGTGGTGGAGAACGGCGTCCTGCAGGAGGTCCATGTCGAGCGCACGTTGCGCCGCGGGATCGTCGGCAACATCTACAAGGGCAAGGTCGTGCGCGTGCTGCCAGGTATGCAGGCGGCCTTCGTCGATGTCGGCCTTGAGCGTGCGGCCTTCATCCATGCCGCGGAGATTTCCACCCGCGAGGGTAGCGCCGTGGAAAGCATCGGAGCGCTGGTCCACGAAGGGCAGAGCCTGGTGGTGCAGGTCACCAAGGACCCCATCGGCACCAAGGGCGCGCGCCTGACCACGCACCTGTCGATCCCCTCGCGCTACCTGGTCTACATGCCGCGCACCAGCCATGTCGGCATTTCCCTGAAGATCGAAGACGAACATGAGCGCGAGCGCCTCAAGCAGGTGGTCGCCAAATGCGTGGAGGCGGAGGGCATCGTCGAGCGCGGCGGGTTTATCCTGCGCACGGCGGCCGAAGGCGCCGGCGAGGACGAGATCCTTGCCGATATCCGCTATCTGCGCCGCCTGTGGGACCAGATCGACGCTCAGATCCAGACCGTCGGCGCGCCAACGATGATCTACGAAGACCTTTCCCTGGCCTTGCGCACCTTGCGCGACCTGGTGAATCCGCGCATCGAGAAGATCCGCGTCGATTCCCGGGAGAACTTCCAGAAGATCACGCAGTTTGTCGAAGAACTGATGCCGGAAATCGCCGATCGCCTGGAACACTACCCGGGCGAGCGGCCGATCTTCGATCTCTACGGGGTCGAGGATGAGGTGCAGAAGGCACTGGAGCGCAAGGTGCTGCTCAAGTCCGGCGGCTACCTGATCATCGACCCGACCGAGGCGATGACCACCATCGACGTCAATACCGGCGCCTTTGTCGGCCACCGAAATCTCGAAGAAACCATCTTCAAGACCAATCTCGAGGCGGCCACCGCCATTGCCCGTCAGCTGCGCCTGCGCAACCTGGGCGGGATCATCATCATCGACTTCATCGACATGGAAGACGAAGAGCACCGCCGCCAGGTCCTGCGGACCCTGGAGAAGCAGCTCGAACGCGACCATGCCAAGACCAATATCATCGGCATCACCGAGCTTGGCCTGGTGCAGATGACCCGCAAGCGCACCCGCGAAAGCCTGGTGCAGGTGCTCTGCGAGCCCTGTCCGAGCTGCCAGGGGCGCGGCATGCTGAAGACCGCCGAAACCATCTGCTACGAGATTTTCCGCGAGATACTCCGCGAAGCACGGGCTTACCAGGCCAATTCCTATCTGGTGCTGGCCAACCAGAAGGTCGTGGATCGCCTGCTCGACGAGGAGTCGGGTAATGTTGCGGACCTGGAGCTGTTCATCGGTCGCCCCATCAAGTTCCAGGTCGAGGCCATGTATTCCCAGGAGCAGTACGACGTGGTCCTGCTTTGAGCGGCGGATCGCACAACCTGGGATTCCGGCGGGAGACCGCCGTGCAATGGGGTTTTTTGGAGCTTTGCCTGACGCACACTGTCAGACCTGGTTCGACATTGCCTGGCTGGGAGGCCGCTCGATGACCCTTCGCTTCGCTTCACAGGTAGCCGGCTGACATGGAGCGTGCCGGCCGCCTGTTTGCCACTTCCCTGCGCATCCTCCTGGGCCTCCTGGCGCTGGGGCTGGTGCTGCTCGCGCTGTATGTCAGCCTCGGCCGACAATTGGTGCCACTGGTGGCGGAGTACCGCGATGACCTGGCGCAGAAGGCCAGCGAACAGCTGGGCCTGCCGGTGGCCATCGGCGCGCTGGAGGGGCACTGGCATGCCTTCAGCCCGATAATCGTCGTGCGCGACATCCAGCTGGGTGAAGGCAATGACTCCCTGCGCCTGGAGAGGGTGCGCCTGACTCCGGATATTCTCGGCAGCGTGATGGCGCGCCAGCCGCGCATCGACAGCCTGGAGCTGGAGGGCCTGCACCTGACCCTGCGCGAGGACGAGGACGGCAAATGGCACGCCGACGGCCTGCCCAGCCGTGGCGGCGACACCGACCCGCGCAAGCTCATCGACCTGCTGCTGACCCCGCGTCGCCTGTCGCTGATGGACAGCCAGCTGACCGTGCTGCCGCAACAGGCCAACCCGCTGTCGCTCACCTATGTCGGCATGACTCTGCGCAGTGGCAGCCGACAGCGTCTGGAAGCACGCCTCAGCCTGCCCGGTGGCGAGCCGGTGGCGGCGCGGCTGGAAACCCGCCTGAACCGTGACGACTGGGCGAAGAGTTCGGCCCAGCTGTACCTCAGCCTGCCGCAGGCCGACTGGGCCAAGTGGCTGCCCGAGCGGCTCACCGGTGCCTGGAAGCTGGCCCAGGCCAAGGCCGGTGGCGAGTTCTGGGCGACCATCGACAAGGGGGTGCCGGTCTCTGCGGTGGCGCGCCTGAACGCGCCGAAGATCGATGCTGCGTTAGGCGACCGCAAGCCGGTCAGCCTGAGTGACCTGGGTGTCAGTCTCTACTTCCAGCGTAATGGGGACGATCTCGACGTGCGCGTCGCCGATCTGGCGGCGAACCTCGGTGAAATCCGCTGGGGGGAAGTGGAGCTGGAGCTGACGCGCCGTATGAAGGACGAGGAGCATTGGCAGCTTCGCGCCGACCGCCTCGACCTGACCCCGCTGGGGCCGACCATTACCGCCCTGGCACCGCTGCCGGACAAGGTCATCGAGTGGCTCGACGGCCTGAAGCCGCATGGCGTCCTGCACAATGTCAATTTCGACTACTGGCCGCAGCGCGAGGGCGCTGAGCGGGCCATGTACGCCACCAACCTGGAGAAGGTCGGCGTCAGTGCTTTCCATGACGTACCCGCGGTGGCCAATGTCGACGGCACCCTGCGCGGCAACCTTGGCGGCGGCACGCTGGACGCCAATGCCCAGGATTTCATGCTGCACCTGGCGACCCTGTTCCCCGAGCCCTGGCACTACCGAACTGCACATACGCGGATGTTCTTCCAGCTCAACGACGAAGCCTTCACCCTCGGCAGCCACCTGATGCAGGTGGAGGGCGAGGAGGGCACTCTCGCTGGCGACATGCTGATCCGCCTCATGCGAGACCCGGCGCAGGAGGATTACATGGACCTGCGTGTTGGCATGAGCAATGGCGACGCGCGCTATACCAGCAAGTACCTGCCCACCGTCATCCCGCAAATGAGCAAGGACCTCGCTGCCTGGCTCAAGGGCTCGATCAAGAGTGGCCGGATCGAGCAGGGCTACTTCCTCTGGCAGGGCTCTTTGCAGAAGGGCTCGGCGCCTGAAGCCCATGCCATGACCCTGTACTTCAAGGTCCATGACGGCGTTCTCGACTACCAGCCCGGCTGGCCCGGCCTGAGCAAGGCGGAGGGCGAAGTGCGGGTCGAGGACACCGGTGTCAGCATCAACGCCACCAGCGGGCAGATCCTCAATAGCCAGGTGCGCGATGTTTCGGTGGAGATTCCTCACTCTGACCCGGGCGAGGTCGCCCACCTGCACGTGAATGGCGACATCGACAGCAACCTCGTGGATGGCTTGAAGATCCTCCAGGACTCGCCGATCGGCGCGACTCATACCTTCGCCGGCTGGGAAGGCTCCGGAGACCTGAACGGCCATCTCAATCTCGACATTCCCCTGGCCAAGGGAGAGGCGAGCAAGGCGCGGGTGATAGTCGACTTTGACACCGACAAGGCGAAGTTGAAGATTGCCAAGCCCGAACTGAACCTCGAACAGGTCAAGGGCAAGTTCCGTTACGACACCGACAGCGGCCTGAGCGGGCAGAGCGTCGCTGCCCAGGTGCTGGGTAGCCGGATCACCGGCAGCATTCGTGCCGAAGGTCGCAACGGCGTACCGCGTACGCGAGTGCTGGTCGGTGGCCAGGTACCGATCAAGTCCCTGCTCGACTGGGGCAAGGTACAGCAGCAACTGCCGGTGGATGGCCGGGTGCCGTTCCAGCTCAACCTGCTGCTCGATGGCAAGGACAGCCAGTTGCAGGTCGCCTCGAACCTGCAGGGTGTCACCATCGACTTGCCGGCGCCGTTGGGCAAGGCCGCGCAGGAGACCCGAGAGAGCGAGTGGCGTATGACCCTGGACGGTGCCGAGCGGCGCTACTGGGCGACTTATGGCGACCGCGCCAGCCTGGCCTACGCCGCGCCGGCTGACCAACCGCTTGCCGGTCGTGGTGTGTTGCGCCTGGGCGGCGATCCGGCCGTGCTGCCCAACTGGAGCGGCGTGCAGGTGCGCGGCAAGATCGACGAAATCGACGCCGACGCCTGGATGGCGGTCGCGAAGAAGCACTCCAACGCCGGGGTTGAGGGCGCGGCTGGCCTGCTACGCGGGGCTGACCTGCAGATCGCTCGCTTCAAGGGCTTCGGCCAGACCCTGGAAAACCTCTCGCTGGACCTGGCGCGCGTCGACAGCACCTGGCAGGTCGGACTGGTCAGCTCGCTGGTCTCCGGCAAGGTCACCCTGCCCGACAGCAAGGTGAGGCCGATCCAGATCGCCCTGGACCGCATCGACTTGCCCAAGGGCGAGGCCATCGATTCCGAGAAAGCGGTGGAAGCGCCGGACCCGCTGGCGAAGATCGACCCGCGCACCCTGCCGCCGATGGATGTGAGCATTCGCCAGGTGCTCAAGGCCGGCAAGCCCGTTGGTGCCTGGAGCTTCAACCTGCGCCCGACGACGACCGGCGTCAGCTTCAACGATGTCAATCTCGACCTGCGCGGGCTGTCGGTGAAGGGCAACCTGCGCTGGGACGGTATGGATACCAGCGCGCGCAGCACCTTCCAGGGCAAGCTCGAGGGCAAGAACCTGGGGGATGTGCTCAAGGCCTGGGACTTTGCGCCCAGCGTGACCAGCGAGCGCTTCAGCGTGGACATCAACGGCAACTGGCCGGGCTCGCCGGCGGCGCTGAACCTGCGGCGCTTCGGCGGCACCCTCGATGCCAGCCTGCGCAAGGGCCAATTCGTCGAGGTGGAGGGGGGCGCCAATGCCCTGCGCGTGTTCGGCCTGCTGAATTTCAACGCTATCAACCGCCGCCTGCGCCTGGACTTCTCCGATCTGCTGGGCAAGGGCTTGAGCTACGACCGGGTGAAGGGTGTGCTCACCGCCACAGACGGGGTGTTCTTCACCCGCGAGCCGCTGCGCCTGGATGGTCCGTCGAGCAACCTCGAGCTCAACGGCACGCTGGACCTTGCCCACGATCAGATCGACGCCAAGCTGCTGGTGACCCTGCCGGTGACCAACAACCTGCCACTGGCAGCGCTGATCGTCGGTGCGCCTGCCATTGGCGGTGCCCTGTTCGTCGTGGACAAGCTGCTGGGTGACAAGGTCGCGCGTTTTGCCAGTGTGCAGTACAGCGTGAAGGGTCCGTGGCAGAGTCCGGCCATCACCTTCGAGAAACCTTTCGAAAAGCCTCATTGAGCCCCTCAATCGAGCATAAAGTCCGGGCTTCAGTTAGCATGAAATCCAGACACCGACGGAGCTCAGCATGTCCATTGCCGTCATCCAGATGGTCAGCCAGGACGATGTCCTGGCCAATCTCGCCGCCGCCCGTCGCCTGCTCGAGCAGGCTGCCGAGGGCGGTGCGCGCCTCGTCGTGCTACCGGAAAACTTTGCCGCCATGGGCCGCCGCGATCTCGCACAGATCGGTCGTGCCGAAGCGCTCGGCGAAGGCCCTGTCCTGCCCTGGTTGAAAAGCACCGCCCGCGACCTCAGGTTGTGGATAGTCGCCGGTACCCTGCCGCTGCCGCCTGAAGGCCAGCCCGACGCGAAGGCCAATGCCTGTTCGCTGCTGGTAGACGAGCGCGGCGAAGTGGCGGCGCGCTACGACAAGCTGCACCTGTTCGACGTGGACGTCGCCGACGCCCGTGGCCGCTATCGCGAGTCGGATGACTACGCCTTCGGCCAGCGCGTGGTGGTGGCGGACACGCCGGTGGGGCGACTGGGGATGACGGTCTGCTACGACCTGCGCTTCCCTGAGCTTTACACCGCACTGCGCGAAGCCGGTGCGGAGCTGATCAGCGCCCCTTCGGCCTTCACCGCGGTGACCGGCGCGGCGCATTGGGAAATCCTCATCCGAGCCCGTGCCATCGAGACCCAGTGCTACCTGCTGGCGGCCGGGCAGGGCGGTACCCACCCCAAAGGACGGGAAACCTGGGGCCAGTCGGCCATTGTCGATCCCTGGGGGCGTATCCTCGCCGAACAGGCCAAGGGCGAAGCCGTGCTGCTGGCCGAGCGCGACAGCGAGGAACAGGCGGCGGTCCGGCAGCGCATGCCGATTGCCCGGCACAGAAGATTTTTCCCGCCGGTCGAACCACGACCGGCGCGTACGGAGTGAATATGAGCGAACTGTTGTCATCCGTCAGTCAGCACCTGCTGGCCCCCGGTGGTCTGGATATCGACCAGCTGTCGCCGATCCTGCACGAGCTGAGCGGCCCCGGCATCGATGCCGCCGACCTGTACTTCCAGAGCCAGGTCTCCGAGTCCTGGATGCTGGAGGACGGCATCGTCAAGGAAGGCAGCTTCCACATGGACCAGGGCGTCGGCGTGCGCGCGCAGTCCGGCGAGAAGACTGGCTTCGCCTACAGCAACGCGATTAACCATGAAGCGCTGATCCAGGCTGCTCGCGCTGCCCGTTCCATTTCCCGTGCTGGGCAGAACGGCAAGGTGCAAGCCTTCCAGGCCGTGGTGCCGACCCGCCTGTATGCCGGCGAGAATCCGCTGGACGTGATGAGCCGCGCCGAGAAAGTGGAGCTGCTGCAGAAGATCGATGCTGCCACTCGCGCCCTCGATCCGCGCATCCAGCAGGTCACCGTCAGCCTCGCCGGCGTCTGGGACCAGGTGCTGATCGCAGCGGCGGATGGTTCGCTGGCGGCGGACATCCGTCCGCTGGTGCGCTTCAACGTCAGTGTCATCGTCGAACAGAATGGCCGCCGCGAGCGTGGCGGTCACGGCGGCGGCGGGCGCACCGACTACAAGTACTTCCTCCAGGAAGACCGTGCCATGAGCTATGCCCGCGAGGCGCTGCGCCAGGCCCTGGTCAACCTCGAAGCCGTTCCCGCGCCGGCCGGCAGCCTGCCGGTGGTGATGGGCGCCGGCTGGTCCGGCGTGCTGCTGCATGAGGCCGTGGGCCACGGTCTGGAAGGCGACTTCAACCGCAAGGGCAGCTCGAACTACAGCGGTCGTATCGGCGAGAAGGTCGCTTCCAGCCTGTGCACCATCGTCGATGACGGCACTATCGCCGGTCGTCGCGGTTCGCTGTCGGTGGACGACGAAGGCACGCCAACCCACTGCAATGTGCTGATCGAGAACGGCATCCTCAAGGGTTACATGCAGGACAAGCTCAACGCCCGCCTGATGGGCGTGGCGCGCACCGGTAACGGTCGCCGCGAGTCCTACGCGCACCTGCCGATGCCGCGCATGACCAACACCTACATGCTGGCCGGGCAGAGCGATCCGCAGGAAATCATTGCCAGCGTCGAGCGCGGCATCTACTGCGCCAACCTTGGCGGCGGCCAGGTGGACATCACCAGCGGCAAGTTCGTCTTCGCCACCAGCGAGGCCTACCTGATCGAGAACGGCAAGATTACTCGCCCGGTGAAGGGCGCGACTTTGATCGGCAACGGTCCGGAAGTGATGAGCCGGGTGTCCATGGTCGGCAACGACCTCGCACTGGACAGCGGCGTGGGCACCTGCGGCAAGGACGGCCAGTCCGTGCCGGTCGGTGTCGGCCAGCCGACCCTGAAGATCGACGCGATCACTGTCGGCGGCACGGGCGCCTGAGGCTGTTGCCGGTGGGGCTGGATGGAAAGGGCGCGGCCGCTCAGCGCAGGCCGCGTTTCATCTCGTCCAGCTCGCGGATGTACTTGAAGATCTTCCGCGCTGCGGCCGGAGGCTTGTTGTGAGCGGCCTCGTGCTGGGCGTGACGGATCAGTTGGAGCAGATGCTGGCGGTCGCTTTCCGGGTATTCGCCGAAGAAGGCCGACAGCGCCGCATCACCGCCGGTGATCAGGTGGTCGCGCCAGCGTTCGAGGGCGTGGAAGCGTTCGTTGTATTGGCGCGTGGAGGTGTCTACCTGCTCCAGCAGGGCGAGGATGGCCTCGACGTCCTGGTCGCGCATCAGCTTGCCGATGAACTGCCGGTGGCGTTTCTTGGCGGCGTTGGCCTTGTGCTTGGGTGCTTCTTCCAGTGCGCGGCGCAGCGGATCGGTGAGCGGCATGCGGTCGAGCATGTCGGCCTTGAGCGTGGTCAGGCGCTCGCCGAGCTCCTGCAGCGCGTGCATTTCGCGTTTTACTTGCGACTTGCTCTTCTCATCGAAGGACGAGTCGTCATCGTGAATTTCAGCCATGGCGGGGGTCTCGTTGAAAACGCCGCCATGATAACGAGTCAGGGGCCGCTTGTCCGGCCCGCGCCGGTTGCCGCCGCCTGATGGCGCGACCGGACCATGAACAGGAGAGGCATGCAATGAGCGAACACAACCCGGCAGTGAGCCCGGAGGTCCTTCCCGAACTGCGCGAGCAGGTCGAGCGGATCATCGCCGAGGCCACCCGGCAGGGTGCCAGCGCCTGCGAGGTGGCGGTGTCGGTGGAGCAGGGGCTGTCGACCTCGGTGCGCCAGGGTGAAGTCGAGACCGTCGAGTTCAACCGCGACCAGGGCTTCGGCATCACCCTCTACGTCGGCCAGCGCAAGGGCTCGGCGAGCACCTCGGCGACTGGGGCGGATGCCATCCGCGAAACCGTGGCGGCGGCGCTGGCGATTGCCAAGCACGCTTCCGAGGACGATTGCGCCGGCCTGGCGGACCCGGCGCTGATGGCCCGCGACCTGCCGGACCTGGACCTTTATCACGGTTGGTCGATCACCCCTGACCAGGCCATCGAACGCGCGCTGGCCTGCGAGGCGGCAGCGTTCGCCACTGACAAACGCGTCACCAAGGCCGACGGCACCACGCTGAACACCCACCAGGGCTGTCGTGTCTACGGCAACAGCCACGGCTTCGTCGGTGGCTACGCCAGCACTCGCCACAGCCTGAGCTGCGTGATGATCGCCGAAGGCGAAGGGCAGATGCAGCGCGACTACTGGTACGACGTGAACCGTCGCGGCGAGTTGCTGGCCACCCCGGAATCCATCGGCCGTCGCGCCGCTGAGCGCGCCGCCAGCCGCCTGGGCGCCCGCCCGGTGCCGACCGCCGAAGTACCGGTACTGTTCGCTCCGGAAGTCGCGGTGGGTCTGTTCGGTCACTTCCTCGGCGCTATTTCCGGCGGCAGCCTGTACCGCAAGTCGTCCTTCCTCGAAGGTGCGTTGGGCCAGCGACTGTTCCCGGAGTGGCTGACTCTGGATGAGCGTCCGCTGCTGCGCGGCGCGCTGGGCAGTGCCTCGTTCGACAACGATGGCCTGGCGACTTACGCCAAGCCCTTCGTCGAAGGCGGCGAGCTGGTCTCCTATGTGCTGGGGACCTACTCCGGGCGCAAGCTGGGCATGCCCAGCACGGCCAACTCCGGTGGCGTGCACAACCTGTTCGTCAGCCATGGCGACGAGGACCAGGCCGCCCTGATCCGCCGCATGGGCCGGGGCCTGCTGGTCACCGAACTGATGGGGCAGGGCGTCAACCTGGTGACCGGCGACTACTCGCGGGGCGCTGGCGGCTACTGGGTGGAGAACGGCGAAATCCAGTTCCCGGTGCAGGAAGTCACCATCGCCGCCAACCTGCGCGACCTGTTCCGCAACATCGTCGCCATCGGTAACGATGTGGAGTATCGCGGCAACCTGCACACCGGTTCCGTGCTTATCGAAAAGATGATGGTCGCCGGCAACTGATTCACCCGCCGCGGCCTTGCCGGCCGCGGCTTCCCCGCCTTTCTCACGAGCAGCCGCCCAGCGCATTGCGTTCGGGCGGCTTGTTTTTTTGTTTTTCGGAAACAATAATCAATCTCATTATCGATTGAGAGATTGCCATGTTCGCCGAAATCGACAGCTCGATCACCGACCGCTGGTATCGCCTGGGCACGCGCATCCGCTGTGCTCTGGAGCCGAATGAACCGCGCCTGGTCGAGCAGTACCTCGGCGAGGCGCGCTACCTGGCGGCCTGGGAGCCGGTGCCGGCTTGGCGCCTGTTCGAGAAGTGCTTCCAGCTGCTGCTCGACAGCAGCCGTGACATCGCGCTGCCCTGGCACTGGCGTGTGCTTTGCCTGGACCACGCCTATCTCCCCCTGCGCGAACTGCAACGCCTGGCGATTTCGACCGCCCAGCGCCAACGCCTGTGCCTGCTGGCCCGGCGCATGGCGCAGCAGGAGATGGCGCCTTCCCTGAGACTGCAAGAAGGAATCGAGAATGACTGACAGCCGTATCGAACGCGACAGCATGGGCGAACTGGAGGTGCCGGCTTCGGCGCTGTACGGCGCCCAGACGCAGCGGGCGGTGAACAACTTCCCCGTCAGCGGTCAGCGTATGCCGCGTCCGTTCATTCGCGCACTGCTGCTGGCCAAGGCCGCCGCGGCGCGTGCCAATGTCAGCCTGGAACAGCTGGACGCGGAGACCGGCGCCGCCATCGTCGCTGCCTGTGAAGAACTGCTGGCGGGCGACCTGCAGCAGCACTTCCCGGTTGACGTGTTCCAGACCGGTTCGGGCACCAGCTCCAACATGAACGCCAACGAGGTGGTCGCCACCCTCGCTACCCGCCGCCTGGGCAAGCCGGTGAATGCCAACGACCAGGTCAACTGTGGGCAGAGCAGCAACGACATCATTCCCTCGACCATTCACATCAGTGCGGCGCTGGAAATCCATCAGCACCTGCTGCCGGCCCTGGACCACCTGCACGCGACCTTGGAGAAGAAAGCCAAGTCCGTGCACCAGCACGTGAAGACGGGCCGCACCCACCTGATGGACGCCATGCCGGTGCGCCTGAGCCAGGTGCTCGGTGGCTGGGCCCAGCAGGTGCGCCAGGCATCGCAAGGTATCGAGGGGCAACTGCCGGCATTGCAGCAGCTCGCCCAGGGCGGCACTGCCGTCGGCACTGGGGTGAACGCCCATCCGCAGTTCTCCGCGCGCTTCTGCGAGGAGCTCAATGGCCTGACTGGCCTGGTGTTCCGCCCCGGTGATGATTTCTTCGCGCTGATCGGCGCCCAGGACATCGCCGTGTCCACTTCCGGTCAGCTCAAGGCCCTGGCCGTGGCACTGATGAAGATCGCCAACGACCTGCGCTGGATGAACTCCGGTCCGCTGGCCGGCCTTGCCGAGATCGAGCTGGAAGCGCTGCAGCCGGGCTCCTCGATCATGCCGGGCAAGGTCAACCCGGTGATCCCGGAAGCCACCGCCATGGTCGCCGCCCAGGTGATGGGCAACGACACCACCATTGCCGTCGCCGGGCAGTCCGGCAACTTCGAGCTGAACGTGATGCTGCCGGTGATCGCCGACAACCTGCTGCACAGCATCCACCTGCTGGCCAATGTCAGTCGCCTGCTGGCGGACAAGGCCATCGCCAGCTTCAAGGTCAACGAGGCGAGCCTGCGCGAGGCGCTGTCGCGCAATCCGATCCTGGTCACGGCGCTGAATCCGATTATCGGCTACCAGAAGGCTGCCGAGATTGCCAAGCAGGCCTACCGTGACGGCCGGCCGATCATCGATGTCGCGCTAGAAAACACGGACCTGGACCGCGCCCGCCTCGAGCAACTGCTCGATCCCGAGAAGCTCACCGCCGGCGGACTCTGAGTCCGCCCCACCTGCTGGAGGAACCTGCCATGCGTCATTGGCAACGCACCATCGAACTGGGCAATCGCTGCTTCATTCGTCAAGAGTTGATCGATGCCCGTGAGCACTACCTCCACGCTCTGGCGCTGGCCCAGGTGCTGCTGGATCGCTGGCATGACGCCGAGGAAGCGGTGATGGCCTTTGTCATCTCGCACCACAACCTCGGTGATCTGCATCTGCAGCTGGGCCAGCCGGAGGAGACCGCCGAGTACCTCTGTGCTTGCCACGAACGCCTGCTGCATCTGGGCGAGGACCTGCGCAAGCGCTCCGAGTTGCGCGCCGCGGCGGTGCAGCACAGCCGCCGCACCTACGTTGAATTGCTCAACTTCATCGGCGAGCACGGCACCTACCCGCGCACCCAGCGCCTGCTGCGCCGCCAGGGCGCGGTAGAGCTGCGTCCGGGGCTGTTCACCGCCGTGCACTCGATGCGTTACCACTAGTCGATGCGCTACCACTGAAAGAAGGTTTGAAGATGCCTCACGTCCTGCCTGCCTTGCCCTATGCCTACGACGCTCTAGAGCCGCACATCGATGCGCAGACCATGGAGATCCACCACAGCAAGCACCACCAGACCTACATCAACAACCTCAACGCGGCGCTGCAAGGCACCGAGTTCGCCGAGGTTCCGGTGGAGGAGTTGCTGCAGAAACTCGACCGCCTGCCCGATGCCCTGCGCGGCCCAGTGATCAATAACGGCGGTGGTCATGCCAACCATTCGTTGTTCTGGACCATCATGGCGCCGGACGGTGGCGGTCAGCCCCAGGAAGAGCTGTGCCAGGCCATCGATGCCGAACTGGGTGGTTACGACGCCTTCTGCCAGGCCTTCACCAAGGCAGCGCTGACCCGCTTCGGTAGCGGATGGGCGTGGCTGAGTGTAGATCTGCAGGGCAAGTTGGTGGTCGAGAGTAGCGGTAACCAGGACAGCCCGCTGATGCAGGGCAATCTGCCGATCCTCGGCCTGGATGTCTGGGAGCACGCCTACTACCTGCGCTACCAGAACCGTCGGCCGGAATACATCGCAGCCTTCTACAACGTGGTCGCCTGGCCCGAGGTGCTGCGCCGTTACCGCCAGGCGTTGCGGGCACGAGGTCAGGGATGAGACCGGTGGACCTGCCATGCGTCTGATTGTGCAGAGTCTGCGGGAAAGCGGAGGGCGCAATCTGCGTTGGTTGCTGGGGCTGACCATTTCCCTTGGCGGTGCCGTGCTGGTGGTTCAGCACCTGATGCTGCTGGCGAGACTGTCTTTGTCTGCGCCGATGTACCTGGCCCTGCACGGCGGCATGCTCTGCGCGCTCGGCACGGCCTTGGGGGCGGTGCCGGTGCTGCTGGTGCGGAGCATGCCGGCGCGCATCGCCGATGCCATGCTGGGCTTCGGTGCCGGGGTGATGCTGGCTGCCACGGCGTTCTCCCTGCTGCTGCCGGCGCTGGAGGCGGCGGAAGCTTCCGGGCGCCCGACCTGGCTGGCCTCGCTGCTGGTCAGTCTCGGCCTTGCGTTGGGCGCCTTTGGCCTCGCCGTGTTCGGGCGGGTGCTGGAGGATGCCCAGGCGAATATCCAGGGTGTTGCTGACGGCAAGGTGCCTGCGCGCATCCTGCTGTTCGTCGCCGCCATTGTTCTGCACAACATTCCCGAAGGCATGGCCGTGGGCGTTGCCGCCGGGGGAGAGGTGCAGGGGGCGAGTGGCCTGGCGCTGGGGATCGCGCTGCAGGATGTGCCCGAAGGGCTGGCGATTGCGCTGGTGCTGGCTGGGGCGGGTGTTTCGCGCGGCAAGGCGGCACTGGCGGGGGCGGCTTCCGGGCTGGTGGAGCCGCTTTTCGCGGTACTCTGCGCCTGGCTGATCGGGATCTCGCGGATGTTCCTGCCCTGGGGGCTGGCCGCGGCGGCGGGCGCGATGCTCTATGTGGTGGTGCGCGAGATCATTCCCGAATCGCAGCGGCGCGGCCACGCGGCGCAGGCCACCCAGGGGCTGATCATCGGTTTCTGCCTGATGATGGTGCTGGATACGTCGCTGGGCTGATGGCCCGGCGCGTCACTCGCCTTCGTCGAAGTAGTTGTTGATCAGGTCGACCAGCGCCTTGAGCGCTTCGTCTTCCTGTTCGCCCTCGGCAGCGAGGTGCAGGTTGGTGCCCTTGCCGGCGGCCAGCATCATCACGGCCATGATGCTCTTGCCGTCCACTGTACTTTCCGGATTTCGGCCCACGCGAACCTGGCAGGGGAATCGACCCGCGACGCCGACGAATTTGGCCGCCGCACGTGCATGCAGGCCAAGCTTGTTGATGATGGTGATTTCGAGGGCGGGCATCGCGAGGGGCTGTCCTTTTGTTGTCTGTCGCTGCTTAGCTCAGGTCGCGGTGGCGAATCTGTACGTTGGTGAGGGTTTCCTTGAGGGCCTGACCAATACGCTCGGCAATGTAGGTCGAGCGGTGCTGGCCACCGGTGCAGCCGATGGCGATGGTTACATAGGCCCGGTTGCTCGCGGCGAAGCGCGGCAGCCATTTGTTCAGGTAGGCGAGGATATCCTGGTACATCTCCTCGACGTCCGGTTGCGCCGCCAGGTACTCCTGGACTTCCGTTTCCAGTCCGGTGTGCTCGCGCAGTTCGGGTTTCCAGTACGGATTGGGCAGGCAGCGCACGTCGAACACCAGGTCCGCGTCCACCGGCATGCCGCGCTTGAAGCCGAAGGATTCGACCAGGAAGGCGGTGCCCAGTTCGGGCTTGTTCAGCAGGCGCAACTTGAGCACGTCGCGCAACTGGTAGAGGTTCAGGTTGGTGGTGTTGAGCTTGAGATCGGCCAGGTCGGCGATCGGCGCCAGCAGGTTCGACTCGTCGCTGATGGCCTCCGCCAGGGAGCGGGTGTCGGTGGTCAGCGGATGCCGCCGGCGGGTCTCGGAGAAGCGTTTGAGTAGCGTCTCATCATCGGCATCGAGGTACAGCACGTCGCACTGGATGTGCTTGTCGCGGGCTTCCTGCAGCAGCTCGGGGAAGCGCTGCAGCTGGCTGGGCAGGTTGCGCGCGTCGATGGAGACGGCAACCTGGGGGTGCAGCAGCTCGGTGTGCAGCAGGGCGCGCTGGGCCAGATCCGGAAGGAGGCTGGCCGGCAGGTTGTCGATGCAGTAGAAGCCGTTGTCCTCGAGCACGTTGAGCGCGGTGCTCTTGCCCGAGCCGGATCTCCCACTGATGATGATCAGGCGCATGATCAGTGCCCGTTGTTCTGGAAGTCCACGACGATCCGGTACAGGTCCTCGCCGTTGGCGGCGTGACGCAGGCGGTCGCGGACGTCGGAGCGGTCGAGCATGGAGGCGATCTGCCGCAGCAGTTCCAGGTGTTCCTCGGTCGCCGCTTCCGGCACCAGCAGCACGAACACCAGGTCGACCGGCGCGCCGTCGAGAGCGTCGAAGTCTACCGGGTGATCAAGGTGCAGGATGGCGCTGATGGGCGACTGGCAGCCGGGGAGGCGGCAGTGCGGAATGGCGATGCCATTGCCGAAGCCGGTGGAGCCCAGGCGTTCCCGGGCCACCAGGCTGTCGAAGATGTCTTGGGAATCGAAACCCGGCAGCTCGCGAGCCACCAGGTTGGCGATTTGTTCGAGGACACGTTTTTTGCTGCCGCCCGGCACGTTCACGAGGGAACGGCCGGGGGTCAGGATTTGCTCAAGTCGGATCATAGAGAGGGGTTAACGGACGCCAACACCTTGCTGGCGTTCGAGGTATTTTTCCTTGTGCTTGATCAGTTGGCGGTCGAGCTTGTCGGTGAGCAGGTCGATGGCCGCGTACATGTCTTCATGTTCGGCGCAGGCCACCACTTCGCCACCGGCGATGTGGAGGGTGGCTTCAATTTTCTGCTTCAGCTTCTCGACCTCCATGATGACCTGAACATTGGTGATCTTGTCGAAGTGGCGCTCCAGTCGGCCAAGTTTCTCGCCGACATAGTCGCGCAGGGCGTCGGTCACATCCAGTTGATGTCCACTGATGTTGACTTGCATACCGCTTTCTCCTTGTTGCCCGTGTGTAAGTGGCAGGTTATGTGGCCTGCCGCCGGAACACCTTGGCGTGGATCAACGTCACACCAGCCGCTTGCGCTCGCTCGAGGGAGAGATTCCTAGGGACTCCCGGTACTTGGCGACGGTACGACGTGCCACTTGAATGCCCTGTGCCTCCAGTAAACCAGCGATCTTGCTGTCACTCAATGGCTTTTTCGGACTTTCCGCCGCGACCAGTTTCTTGATGATGGCGCGAATCGCGGTGGACGAGCACTCGCCGCCTTCGGAGGTGCTGACGTGGCTGGAGAAGAAGTACTTCAGCTCGAAGATGCCCCGCGGCGTGTGCATGAACTTCTGCGTGGTGACGCGGGAGATGGTCGATTCGTGCATGCCCACCGCCTCGGCGATATCGTGCAGGACCAGCGGTTTCATCGCTTCCTCGCCGTACTCGAGGAAGCCGCGCTGGTGCTCGACGATCTGGGTCGCCACCTTCATCAGTGTCTCGTTGCGGCTCTGCAGGCTCTTGATGAACCAGCGCGCTTCCTGCAGCTGGTTGCGCATGAACGTATTGTCGGCGCTGGAGTCGGCGCGGCGCACGAGGCCCGCGTACTGCGAGTTCACGCGCAGGCGCGGCACCGCTTCCTGGTTCAGTTCCACCAGCCAGCGGTCGTTGTTCTTCCGAACGATGACATCCGGGACGACGTATTCGGCTTCGCCGGATTCGATCTGCGAGCCGGGACGTGGGTGTAGCGACTGGATCAGCTCGATGGTCTCGCGCAGTTCATCTTCCTTGAGCTTCATGCGTCGCATCAGCTGGCTGTAGTCGCGGCTGCCGAGCAGGTCCAGGTGGTCGCTGACCAGGCGAATGGCCTCGGCCAGCAGGTAGGTCTTGGTGGGCAACTGGCGCAGCTGCAACAGCAGGCACTCGCGCAGGTTGCGCGCGCCGACGCCTGCGGGCTCGAGCTGCTGCACGCGGCGCAGCACGACTTCCACTTCATCCATCTCCACGCCCAGCTCCGGGTCGATGGAGGCGAGGATGTCGTCGAGGGATTCTTCGAGGTAACCGTCATCCGTGATGCCGTCGATGATGCTCAGGGCGATCAGGCGATCGGTATCGGACATCGGCAGGAGATTGAGCTGCCACAGCAGATGGCTCTGCAGGCTTTCGCCGGCGGAGGTGCGGGAGGTGAAGTCCCACTCGTCGTCATCGTTGCTGGGCAGGCTGCTGGCGCTGGTCTGGTAGATGTCCTCCCAGGCGGTGTCGACCGGCAGCTCGTTGGGGATGCGCTCGGCCCACTGGTCATCGTCGAGGCTGTCGACGTTGGGCGTGGTGCTTTCCTGGAAGTTGTCCTGGGAGCTGCTGGTGCCGTTGGCGCCTGACTCGGCACCGTCAGCCATGGGATCGCTGTTATCGAAATCCTCGCCTTCTTCCTGGCGCTCCAGCATCGGGTTGGACTCCAGGGCTTCCTGGATTTCCTGTTGGAGGTCCAGCGTGGAGAGCTGGAGCAGTCGGATGGCCTGTTGCAGCTGCGGAGTCATCGTCAGCTGCTGGCCCATCTTGAGGACTAGCGATGGTTTCATGGCTGGAACTAGGCACCTTGTTCGCTGGCGCGAAGCGCGCCATATCCACGACTACGGACACCGGGGTGCCGCGAGGAAGCAAATTATATGCCTGAGTTTGGACGCTTTGCCTAGGGGCTGTCGACCTTTCGTTACAACCCGGTTGCGCCACGGTGGGTCGGGCAGCCGCGTACGTCGCGGAGCGGCCGACGAGCCGCGCCACGCTTGCGTGGAGAGGTGGAGCCACCGCGCCCGGACAGGGCGCGGTGCAGGGCCTTAGAGGCGGAACTCGTGGCCCAGATAGACTTCTTTCACCAGGTCGTTGGCGAGGATGCTTTCGGCGCTGCCTTCGGCGATCAACTGACCGTCGTTGACGATGTACGCCGTTTCGCAGATGTCCAGGGTCTCGCGGACGTTGTGGTCGGTGATCAGCACACCGATGCCCTTGGCCTTGAGGTGGTGGATGATCTGCTTGATGTCGCCCACGGAGATCGGGTCGACGCCGGCGAAAGGTTCGTCCAGCAGGATGAACTTCGGCGAACTGGCGAGCGCGCGGGCGATTTCAACGCGGCGCCGTTCACCACCGGACAGGCTCATGCCGAGGTTGTCGCGGATGTGGTGAATGTGGAATTCCTCGAGCAGGCCTTCAAGGGCTTCCTGACGGCCAGCACGATCCAGGTCAGTGCGGGTCTCGAGGATCGCCCCGATGTTGTCCGCCACCGACAGCTTGCGGAAGATCGAGGCTTCCTGCGGTAGGTAGCCGATGCCGGCGCGGGCGCGGCCGTGCATGGGCAGGTGGGTGACATCCTGCTCGTCGATGCGCACGACGCCCTGATCGGCACGGACCAGGCCGACGATCATGTAGAAGCAGGTGGTCTTGCCCGCTCCGTTGGGGCCGAGCAGGCCGACGATCTGCCCGCTCTCGATGCTCATGCTGACGTCGCGGACGACTTGCCGGCTCTTGTAGCTCTTGGCGAGGTGCTGGGCGGTTAGCGTAGCCATTACTGCGCTTGATCCTGCTTTTTCTTGGGCTGGATGACCATGTCGATACGCGGGCGCGGCGTGGTCACCTGGGAGCCGGTGGCGCGGCCTGCGTTGACGATCTGGCGCTGGGTGTCATAGACGATCTTCTCGCCTTCGAAGGTGTTGCCTTCCTGGATCACCTTGGCCTGGTCGATCAGCACGACGCGGTTCTGCGAGACGAAGTACTGGATGGTGAGGCCGTAGGCCTGGGTGATCTGCTTGTCCGGCGCCGGCTTCTGTTCGAAGTAGGCGGGCTTGCCGACCGAGGTGACGACCTCGATCTCGCCGTCCTTGTTCTGCTTGAGCGTAACGGTGTTGCCAGTCAGCTTCATGCTGCCCTGGGTTACCACCACGTCGCCGCGATACACGGCCACGCCCTGCTTGTCATCCAGTTCGGCGCTGTCGGCCTGGACGCGGATCGGCTGTTCCCGGTCGGTGGGAAGCGCCCAGGCGGCAGAGCTGCCGATAGCGGCGGCGAGGCTGAAAAGAAGGGGGAGGGTGTTAACGAGCCTCATGCTGACCTCTTACGTTGGACAGCAGGAGCATCCGGCTGTCTTTCAGATACGCTTTCATGCCAACTGCCGTGGTCACACCGTTGGGTTCGGTGATCTTCACGGGTTGGTCAGTCTGCGCATAGTCCTTGTCTGGGAACACCGTCATGCGCGAGGTGTTGAGCAGGAGCGTGCGCTGTTGCGCGTCGGTGCGCGCGACGCGCACGTCGTCGATCAGCTCGACCTGCTTGCCTTCGGGGGCTACTTCGGCGCGAACGCTCTGGACGTGCCACGGCTGAGGCTCATTCTCCCGGTGGAAGTAGAGGTCGGGCGTGGTAACCAGGGTCACGTCGCTTGCTTTCAGGTGTTCGAGTTTGTCGGCGGTCATCTCGTAGGCGAGGGAGCCGTCGACGCGGTATTGAACGCTCTTGGCGTTCACCACGTAGAAATCGACAGCGTCGCTGGTCTGCGACTTGAGTTGCCGCTCGTTGAAGTCCAGGCGCACGTTCCAGTAATAGCCGAGGGCGATCAGCAGGATGGCGATCAGGGCGAGCAGCAGCTTCTGTTGGAATGTCTTGGGCATGTTCGGCTCTAGAGATACGCGTTCTGGGCAGCTTCGAGGTTGCCCTGGGCGCGCAGGATCAGTTCGCAGAACTCGCGGGCGGCACCTTCACCGCCACGGGCCTGGGTCACCCCGTCGGCGTGCTGACGGACGAAAGCGTCGCCGCTGGCGACTGCCATGCCGAGGCCTGCGCGGCGGATGGCGGGCAGGTCGGGCAGGTCGTCACCCAGGTACGCCACCTCTTCATAGCCTAGACCCAGTTCGGCAAGCAACTCGTCAAGGGCGACCAGCTTGTCCTCGCGGCCCTGGAACAGGTGGTTGATGCCAAGATTCTTCGCCCGGCGCTCGACCACCGGGCTCGAGCGGCCGGTGATGATTGCGGTGCGTACGCCGGAGTTCATCAGCATCTTGATGCCCTGACCGTCCAGCGTATTGAAAGTCTTGAACTCGCCGCCATCGGGCAGAAAGTAGAGTTTGCCGTCGGTGAGCACACCATCGACGTCGAACACCGCCAGGCGGACCGCTTTCGCGCGTTGCAGCAGGTCGGCGGTCATTCAGATGACTCCCGCACGAGTCAGGTCGTGGACGTGCAGGACGCCGACCGGATGATCCTTGTCGTCGACCACCACCAGTACGTTGATCTTGTGGTCGTCCATGATCTTCAGGGCTTCGGCGGCGAGCATGTCCGGGCGGGCGGTCTTGCCATGCACGGTCATCACCTGGTCGATGGTCACCTGACGGAAGTCCAGCCCCTTGTCCAGGGTGCGGCGCAGGTCGCCGTCGGTGAAGACCCCAGCCAGGCGACCGTCTTCACCCAGGATGACGGTCATGCCCAGACCCTTGCGGGTCATTTCAAGCAGGGCGCCACTGAGCGAAGTGCCAGGAGAAACCTGCGGCAATGCTTCACCCACGTGCATGATGTTTTCCACTTTCAGCAACAATCGACGGCCCAATGCGCCGCCCGGATGCGAGAAAGCGAAGTCTTCGGCGGTGAAGCCGCGGGCTTCCAGCAGGGCGATGGCCAGCGCATCGCCGATCACCAGGGAAACCGTGGTGGAGGAGGTGGGTGCCAGGTTCAGCGAGCAGGCTTCGTGCTCGACGCTGGCGTCCAGGTTGACTGCGGCGGCCTTGGCCAGCGGCGACTCGGCATTGCCGGTCATGCTGATCAGGGTGATGCCCAGGCGCTTGATCAGCGGCAGCAGGGTGATGATTTCGGCAGTGGAGCCGGAGTTGGACAGGGCCAGGACGACGTCGTCCTTGGTGATCATGCCCATGTCGCCGTGGCTGGCCTCGGCCGGGTGCACGAAGAAGGAGGGCGTGCCGGTGCTGGCCAGGGTGGCGGCAATCTTGCGGGCGATGTGCCCGGACTTGCCCATGCCGACCACGACCACGCGGCCCTTGCAGGCCAGCAGCAGTTCGCAGGCCTGAGAGAATTCGGCGCCAATGCGCGGCAGCAGAGCGTCCACCGAGTCACGCTCGAGGCGGATAGTGCGTTGTGCCGACTGGATGAAATCGTGTTTCTGGCTCATGTTCGAAAGGCGCGGGGCAAAATGAAGTGCGAGATTATAACGGGAAAGCGGCAAAGGCTTCATCACTGGCATCTCAATGTTGAGCGCATTTTGCTGAACTGTGCCTTAACAGCGGCTTAGCAGCCCTTGGGGCGCGGCTTCGCGGGGTGTTATAGTTCGCGGCCGTTCGGCCTGCCGCGCCGTGTTTCTGCCGTGTGACAGACGGGGCAACGGACAGCGCCGTGATGAAAGGAGTTCTATGAGCACCAATGACCAATACGCGGTCGAGTTGAAGGGCCTGAGCTTCAAGCGTGGCACGCGTAAGATTTTCGATAACGTGGACATCCGCATTCCACGCGGCAAGGTCACCGGGATCATGGGGCCGTCGGGGTGTGGCAAGACCACCCTGTTGCGACTGATCGCCGCCCAGCTGCGGCCGGCGAGCGGGGAAGTGTGGGTCAATGGCCAGAACCTTCCCACGCTGGGCCGCAGTGACCTGTTCGACATGCGCAAGCAGTTCGGCGTGCTGTTCCAGAGCGGCGCACTGTTCACTGACCTTGATGTCTTCGAGAACGTGGCCTTCCCGCTTCGCGTGCACACCGAGTTGCCCGAGGACATGATCCGCGACATCGTGCTGATGAAGTTGCAGGCCGTTGGCCTGCGCGGGGCGGTCGAGCTGATGCCGGATGAACTGTCTGGCGGCATGAAGCGTCGTGTGGCGCTGGCCCGTGCCATCGCGCTGGATCCGCAGATCCTGATGTACGACGAGCCTTTCGTGGGCCAGGACCCGATCGCCATGGGCGTACTGGTACGCCTGATCCGCCTGCTCAACGATGCCCTGGGGATCACCAGTATCGTGGTGTCCCACGACCTTGCGGAAACCGCGAGCATCGCCGACTACATCTATATCGTCGGCGACGGTCGTGTGCTCGGTCACGGAACACCGGCTGACCTGCAGGGTCTCGATGATCCGCGGGTACGTCAGTTCATGAAAGGCATCCCGGATGGTCCGGTGCCGTTCCACTATCCTGCTCGCGATTACCGCGCCGACCTGCTGGGAGAACGTTGATGCGCAAGACTTCACCGCTCGAGCGAGTTCGCCTGCTCGGGCGTGCAGGCCTCGATGTCCTCGAATCGCTGGGTCGGTCGACCCTTTTTCTGGTACACGCCATCTTCGGTCGTCGTGTGCACAGCGGCGCCTTCCAGCTGCTGATCAAGCAGCTGTATTCGGTGGGCGTGCTGTCGCTGGCGATCATCGTCGTTTCCGGTCTGTTCATCGGCATGGTGCTGGCCCTGCAGGGCTACAACATCCTCGCGAGCTACGGCTCCGAGCAGGCGGTCGGCCAGATGGTCGCGTTAACGCTGCTGCGTGAGTTGGGGCCGGTGGTGACCGGTCTGTTGTTCGCCGGGCGTGCGGGCTCCGCGCTGACCGCCGAGATCGGCAACATGAAATCCACCGAGCAGTTGTCCAGCCTGGAGATGATCGGCGTCGACCCGCTCAAGTACATCATCGCTCCGCGCCTGTGGGCGGGCTTCATCTCGATGCCGCTGCTGGCAGCTATCTTCAGTGTTGTCGGCATCTGGGGCGGAGCCCTGGTCGCCGTGGACTGGCTGGGTGTGTATGACGGTTCGTACTGGTCGAACATGCAGAACAGCGTGCAGTTCACCAAGGACATTCTCAATGGCGTGATCAAGAGTGTGGTGTTCGCCTTCGTCGTGACCTGGATCGCCGTGTTCCAGGGTTATGACTGCGAGCCCACTTCCGAGGGAATCAGTCGCGCCACCACCCGTACCGTTGTGTATGCCTCCCTGGCCGTGCTGGGGCTGGACTTCATCCTGACCGCCTTGATGTTTGGAGACTTCTGATGCAAACCCGCACCCTGGAAATCGGTGTAGGCCTGTTCATTCTGGCCGGCCTGCTGGCCCTGCTGCTGCTGGCCCTGCGTGTCAGCGGACTGACCATCGGCAATTCGGGCGATACCTACAAGCTGTATGCCTATTTCGACAATATTGCCGGCGTCACCGTACGTGGCAAGGTCACCATGGCTGGCGTCACCATCGGCAAGGTCACTGCGGTGGACCTGGACCATGACAGCTATCGTGGTCGTGTGACCATGGAGATCAATCGCCAGGTCAACAACCTGCCGGACGACTCCACCGCTTCCATCCTGACCGCCGGCCTGCTGGGCGAGAAGTACATCGGCATCAGCGTCGGTGGCGACGAAGAGCTGCTGAAGGAAGGCGATACCATCAAGGACACCCAGTCGGCACTCGTGCTGGAAGACCTGATCGGCAAGTTCCTGCTGAATTCGGTCAACAAAGACGACTCGAAGAAATGAGGACTCACTCCATGTTGAAAACCTTGCGCCGTGGCTTCCTGGTTCTGCTCGCGATCCTGCCGCTGTTCGCCCAGGCCGAACAGACCGCTCAGCAGGTCGTGCAGCAGACCGTCGACAGCCTGCTGTCGGACCTGAAAACCAACAAGCCCAACTACAAGGCCAATCCCCAGGCGTTCTACGACACCCTGAACCGCATTCTCGGCCCGGTCGTGGACTCCGAGGGCATCGCCAGGGGCGTGATGACCGTCAAGTATTCCCGTCAGGCGACTCCTGAGCAGGTCAAGCGCTTCGAGGAGACCTTCAAGAACAGCCTCTTCCAGTTCTACGGCAACGCGTTGCTGGAGTACGACAACCAGGACATCCGCGTGCTGAACACCGGCAAGCAGGACCAGGATCGTGCGTCGGTGAACATGGAAGTGGTCGGCGGCAACGGTGCCATCTATCCGGTGCAGTACACCATGGTCAACCAGGGCGGCCAGTGGCGCCTGCGTAACGTGATCATCAACGGCATCAACATCGGCAAGCTGTTCCGTGACCAGTTCGCCGACTCCATGCAGAAGAACCGCAACGACCTGGAAGCCACCATCGCTGGTTGGGGCCAGGTGGTCGCCAAGGCCAAGGACGCGGCCAAGGGCCAGCCGGAAGGCGGCGCAGAATGAGTCAGGGCAGTATCACGGAGCGTGGCGAGGGCGAACTGGCCCTCGCCGGCGTGCTGGACTACAGCACCGGCCCCGCGTTGCGTGAGCAGGGCGCCCGGCTGATCGCTTCCAGCAAGGCCGGGGCGCTGCGCCTGGACTGCTCGGCGGTGGAGCACTCCAGCAGCGTCGGATTGTCGCTGCTGTTGTCGTACACCCGTGATGCGCGCAAGGCCGGCAAGACGTTGCAGATATCCGGCCTGCCCAAGGACATGCAGGAAATCGCCAAGGTTGGCGAGCTCCTGGAGATCCTGCCGTTACAGCATTGAAACACTCAAAAGGGCCCTCCGTCCGCGACTTCCCCTGCCGGGGTTCGCAGGCGGGGGGCTTTTTTGTATCATGGCCGACCCGCGCGCGTAGGGCGCCGAACGAGGTTGAGCATGCAGGCCGTAGAAGTCAAAAACTTCCTGGAATCGAAACTCCCAGGTACCCAGATCGAAGTGGAAGGCGAAGGCTGCAATTTCCAGCTGAACCTGATCAGCGACGAGCTCGCCGGCCTGAGCCCGGTCAAGCGCCAGCAACAGATCTATGCCCACCTGAACGAGTGGATCGCCTCCGGTGCCATCCATGCCGTCACCATGAAATTCTTCAGCCGCGCCGCCTGGGCCGAGCGTTCCTGAGCCCACGGGGAAAATAGCAATGGATAAACTGATCATTACCGGCGGCACTCGTCTCGATGGCGAGATCCGCATCTCCGGCGCGAAGAACTCGGCGCTGCCGATCCTCGCCGCGACCCTGCTGGCGGACACCCCGGTGACCGTCTGCAACCTGCCGCACCTGCATGACATCACCACCATGATCGAGCTGTTCGGTCGCATGGGCGTGCAGCCGATCATCGACGAGAAGCTCAACGTCGAAGTCGATGCCAGCACCATCAAGACCCTGGTGGCGCCGTACGAGTTGGTCAAGACCATGCGTGCGTCGATCCTCGTGCTCGGTCCGATGGTTGCCCGCTTCGGTGAAGCCGAAGTCGCGCTGCCCGGCGGCTGCGCCATTGGTTCGCGTCCGGTGGACCTGCACATCCGCGGCCTCGAAGCCATGGGCGCGCAGATCACCGTCGAAGGCGGCTACATCAAGGCCAAGGCTCCGGCCGGCGGCCTGAAGGGTGCGCACTTCTTCTTCGATACCGTGTCCGTGACCGGTACCGAGAACATCATGATGGCCGCAGCCCTTGCCAATGGCCGTTCCGTGCTGGAAAACGCCGCGCGCGAGCCCGAAGTCGTCGACCTGGCGAACTTCATCAACGCCATGGGCGGTGACGTGCAGGGCGCTGGCACCGACACCATCGTGATCAACGGTGTCAAAAACCTGGGTGGCGGCGCCAAGTACAACGTCATGCCCGACCGCATCGAGACCGGCACCTACCTGGTCGCCGCTGCGGCTACCGGTGGCCGTGTCAAGCTCAAGGACACCGATCCGACCATTCTCGAAGCGGTGCTGGCCAAGCTGGTCGAAGCCGGCGCGCACATCACCACCGGCAGCAACTGGATCGAGCTGGACATGAAGGGCAACCGGCCGAAGGCGGTGAACATCCGCACCGCGCCGTACCCGGCATTCCCGACCGACATGCAGGCGCAGTTCATCTCCCTGAACGCCATTGGCGAAGGCACCGGCGCGGTCATCGAAACCGTGTTCGAGAATCGCTTCATGCACGTCTACGAGATGAACCGCATGGGCGCGCAGATTCTGGTGGAGGGTAATACCGCCATCGTCACCGGTGTTCCGCAGCTCAAGGGTGCACCGGTCATGGCGACCGACCTGCGTGCTTCCGCCAGCCTGGTGATTGCCGCCCTGGTGGCCGAAGGCGATACCATGATCGACCGCATCTACCACATCGACCGTGGTTACGAGTGCATCGAAGAGAAACTGCAACTGCTCGGGGCGAAGATTCGCCGCGTGCCGGGCTAGGGCTGAGCCAGACAATGCTGACGATTGCCCTGTCCAAGGGCCGGATTCTCGACGACACCCTGCCGCTGCTCGCAGCGGCTGGCATCGTGCCGACCGAGAATCCGGACAAGAGCCGCAAGCTGATCATCCCCACTACCCTCGATGACGTACGTCTGCTGATCGTGCGTGCTACCGACGTGCCGACCTATGTCGAGCACGGCGCCGCCGACCTCGGCGTGGCGGGCAAGGACGTGCTCATGGAGTACGGTGGCCAGGGCCTCTACGAGCCGCTGGACCTGAAGATTGCCAACTGCAAGCTGATGACCGCCGGTGCGGTCGGCGCGCCGGAGCCCAAGGGCCGCCTGCGCGTGGCCACCAAGTTCGTCAACGTCGCCAAGCGTTACTACGCCGAACAGGGCCGTCAGGTTGATGTGATCAAGCTGTATGGCTCCATGGAGCTGGCACCGCTGGTCGGCCTCGCCGACAAGATCATCGACGTGGTCGACACCGGCAACACCCTGCGTGCGAACGGTCTGGAGCCCCAGGAGCTGATCGCTCACATCAGCTCGCGTCTGGTGGTGAACAAGGCCTCGATGAAGATGCAGCATGCTCGCATCCAGGCCCTGATCGACACCCTGCGCGAAGCGGTGGAGTCTCGACACCGGGCGTAATTCCCCGCGCGGCCTCCCCGCCGCGCCCGCCTATCCGTGTCATAGCCAAATTTTCTCGGGTGCCCGCACGGAAGGCTTGATAGTCTTGCGGCGCCCGAGATCATGCCAATTAAAGAGGCCAGCTATGACCGCACCCTTCGCTATCCGTCGACTCAACGCCGCCGATCCGGACTTCGCGCGTCATCTGGACCATCTGCTCTCCTGGGAAAGCGTGTCCGACGATGCGGTGAACCAGCGTGTGCTCGACATCATCGCCGACGTGCGCAAGCGCGGTGACGCCGCCGTGGTGGAGTTCACCCAGCGCTTCGACGGCGTCGACGCCAAGACCATGGCTGACCTGATCCTGCCGCGCGAGCGCCTGGAACTGGCCCTGACCCGCATCACTCCGGCCCAGCGAGAGGCGCTGGAAACTGCTGCTGAACGCGTGCGCAGCTACCACGAGAAGCAGAAGCAAGACTCCTGGCGCTATACCGAAGCCGACGGCACCGTGCTCGGCCAGCAGGTCACCCCGCTGGATCGCGCCGGCCTGTACGTGCCTGGCGGCAAGGCGTCCTACCCTTCGTCCGTGCTGATGAACGCCATTCCGGCCAAGGTCGCCGGCGTCGCCGAAGTGGTGATGGTGGTGCCGACCCCGCGCGGCGAGATCAACGAGATCGTCCTGGCCGCTGCCTGCATCGCGGGCGTTGACCGCGTCTTCACCATCGGTGGCGCCCAGGCTGTGGCCGCGCTGGCCTATGGCACCGAGAGCGTGCCGCAGGTGGACAAGATCGTCGGCCCGGGCAACATCTACGTCGCCACCGCCAAGCGCCACGTGTTCGGCCAGGTCGGCATCGACATGATTGCCGGCCCCTCCGAGATCCTCGTGGTCTGCGATGGCGGCACCGATCCGGACTGGATCGCCATGGACCTGTTCTCCCAGGCCGAGCACGACGAAGATGCCCAGTCGATCCTGGTCAGCCCGGACGCTGCCTTCCTCGACAAGGTCGCCGCCAGTATCGAGAAGCTGCTGCCGACCATGGAGCGCGCCGAGATCATCCGTACTTCGCTGACCAATCGTGGTGCTCTGATTCTCGTTGCCGACCAGGAGCAGGCCTGTCAGGTCGCCAACCGCATTGCCCCGGAGCACCTGGAGCTGTCGGTGGCCGATCCGGAAAGCTGGCTGCCGAAGATCCGCCACGCCGGTGCCATCTTCATGGGCCGCTATACCGCCGAGGCGCTGGGTGACTACTGCGCCGGCCCGAACCACGTGCTGCCGACCTCCGGTACCGCGCGCTTCTCTTCGCCGCTGGGCGTGTACGACTTCCAGAAGCGTTCCTCGATCATCTTCTGCTCCGCGCCGGGCGCTTCCGAGCTGGGCAAGACCGCTTCGATCCTGGCCCGTGGCGAGTCGCTGACCGCCCACGCGCGCAGTGCCGAATTCCGCATCCTTGACGGCAAGAGTGAGTAATCGATGAGCAAGTTCTGGAGTCCCTTCGTCAAGGAGCTGGTGCCCTACGTTCCGGGCGAGCAGCCGAAGCTGGCCAAGCTGGTCAAGCTGAACACCAACGAGAATCCCTACGGCCCGTCGCCTGAGGTGGTCGCCGCGATCCAGGCCGAGCTGAACGACACGCTGCGCCTGTATCCGGACCCGAACGCCGATCGCCTGAAGCAGACCATCGCCGAGTACCACGGCGTGAAGACCTCCCAGGTCTTTGTTGGCAATGGTTCGGACGAAGTGCTGGCCCATGCCTTCCACGCGCTGTTCCAGCACGGCAAGCCGCTGCTGTTCCCCGACGTGACCTATAGCTTCTATCCGGTCTACTGCGGCCTCTACGGCATCGAGTTCGAAGCGCTGCCGCTGGACGAGCAGTTCCAGATCCGCGTCGAGGATTACGCGCGCCGCAACGGCGGCATCATCTTCCCCAACCCCAACGCCCCCACAGGTTGCCTGCTGCCGCTCGAGGCCATCGAGCGCCTGCTGCAAGCCAGCCCGGACAGTGTGGTGCTGGTGGACGAGGCCTACGTCGACTTCGGCGGCGAGACAGCGATTTCCCTGGTCAACCGCTACCCGAACCTGCTGGTGGCGCAGACCCTGTCAAAGTCGCGCTCCCTGGCGGGCCTGCGGGTCGGCTTCGCCGTTGGCCACGAGGACCTGATCGAAGCGCTGGAGCGGGTGAAGAACAGCTTCAACTCCTATCCGCTGGACCGTCTGGCGCTGGCCGGCGCGGTCGCGTCCTTCGAGGACCAGGCCTACTTCGAGCAGACCTGCAACGCGGTTATCCACAGCCGCGAGAAGCTGGTGGCCGAGCTCAAGACCCTGGGCTTCGATGTGCTGCCTTCCGCGGCGAATTTCATCTTCGCCCGCCACCCGCAGCGCGACGGCGCTGAACTGGCGGCTGCCCTGCGCGAGGAGGGCGTGATCGTGCGCCACTTCAAGCAGCAACGGATCAACCAGTTCCTGCGCATCAGCATCGGCACCGAAGAGCAGAACCAGGCGTTGCTCGATGCCCTGCGTCTGAAGCTGTAAGGTCATCGTGGTAAAGAAAAACAGCGCCTTCAGGCGCCGTTTTTCATTGCGGTGTCAGTTGGCGTTAGGGGCCGGTGGCGGACGCAGGCCGACTTCGGCGTTGAGCGTCACCGGTTTGCCGTTGCGCAGCACCTCGATGGTGATCTTCTCGCCCGGCTTGGTGCGTGCCACCTGGTTCATCGAACGGCGGCCATCGCTGGCGGCCTCGCCATCGATGTTGAGGATGATGTCGCCCGGCAGCAGGCCCGACTTGGCGGCGGGGCCGTCGCGATAGACGCCGGCGACGACGATGCCAGCCTTGTCCTTGAGGTCGAAGGACTCGGCCAGCTCCGGGGTCAGCGGTTGTACTTCGACGCCGAGCCAGCCGCGGATGACCTGGCCGTGCTCGATAATCGACTGCATGACCTCCAGGGCCAGCTTGGTCGGGATGGCGAAGCCGATGCCCTGAGAACCGCCGGACTTGGAGAAGATCGCCGTGTTGATGCCGATCAGGTTGCCGTTGGCATCCACCAGTGCGCCGCCGGAGTTGCCCGGGTTGATCGCTGCGTCGGTCTGGATGAAGTCTTCGTAGGTGTTCAGGCCCAGCTGGTTGCGGCCGGTGGCACTGATGATGCCCATGGTGACGGTCTGACCAACGCCGAAGGGGTTGCCGATGGCCAGGCAGACGTCGCCGGTACGGATGCCGTCGGAGCGCCCGAGCATGATCGAGGGCAGGTCCTTGAGGTCGATCTTCAGCACCGCGAGATCGGTTTCCGGGTCGCTGCCCACCAGGCGGGCGATGGTCTCGCGACCGTCGCGCAGGGCCACGACGATCTGGTCGGCGCCGGAGGTTACGTGGTTGTTGGTCAGCAGGTAGCCTTCGGGGCTCATGATCACCGCCGAACCCAGGCTCGATTCCATGCGCTTCTGCTGCGGCAGGTTGTCGCCGAAGAAGCGCCGGAACAGCGGGTCGTCGAGCATCGAATTGTTCGGCTTGCTGACCATCTTGGTGGTGTACAGGTTGGCCACGGCCGGCGAGGAGCGGGTCACGGCGTCGGCGTAGCTGACCGGGCCCTGCTGCAGGCGGCTGAGCAGGGGAGCCTGTTGCAGGTGCACTTCCTGCTGCGGAAGGCCGACCCATTGCGGGTTATGCTGGATGATCAGAAGCGCCAGCAGGACGCCAACCAGCACGGGCCAGCCGAGGAAACGCAGGGCCTTCAGCATCGAAGAAAATCCTTGGGGTTGCTTGGCCGGGGGATGGCCGATAGGGTGGCGGCCATTATACGGGCGGCGAGCCAAGAAAATAGACGCTCGCAGCCGATGTTGGAGGAATTTCGATGGCAATCGCACTGAGTACGCTGGTCGAGGAAGCGGACCGTTTCCTGGAGGCGGCGAAGATCCAGGATTACTGCCCCAACGGCCTGCAGGTCGAGGGGCGCCCGCAGGTGCGCCGCATCGTTTCCGGTGTTACCGCCAGCCAGGCGCTGCTGGATGCCGCCGTGGAAGCGGACGCCGATGTGGTACTGGTCCACCACGGCTATTTCTGGAAGGGCGAGGACGCCCGCGTGGTGGGCATGAAGCAGCGTCGCCTGAAGACCCTGCTGAACCATGACATCAGCTTGCTGGCCTACCACCTGCCGCTGGACCTGCATCCCGAGGTGGGTAACAACGTGCAACTGGGCCGCCAGCTCGGTTTCGAGATCGAAGGGCCGCTGGAGCCGGGCAACCCTCGCTCCATCGTGCTGGTCGGTTCGCTGGCTGAGCCCATGCTGCCCAGCGATCTCGCAATCCATGTGCGTGACGTGCTTGGCCGCGAACCGCTGCTGGTCGACGGCGGCCAGCCAATCCGCCGCATTGCCTGGTGCACCGGCGGCGCCCAGGGCTACATCGATCAGGCGATTGCCGCAGGCGTCGATGCCTACCTGACTGGCGAGGTCTCCGAGCAGACCGTGCACAGCGCGCGCGAGAACGGCATCAGCTTTATCGCCGCCGGCCACCATGCCACCGAACGCTACGGCGTGCAGGCGCTGGGAGACTACCTGGCCAAGCGCTTCGCCATCGAGCATCTGTTCATCGATTGCCCGAACCCCGCCTGACTCTTTGGTGCCATGAAAAAAGCCGGCTCGATGAGCCGGCTTTTTTGTGCGCGCCTCAGCGGTAGCCGTGGCGCTGGCGGTCCACCGCCTTGCCCAACTCCCACACCGCCATGGCGTAGTGCGTGCTGTGGTTGTAGCGGGTGATCACGTAGAAGTTCGGTAGGCCGTACCAGTACTGGTAGGTGTTGCCCATATCCAGACGCAGCAGGCTGGCGGTCTGGTGATTGCCCAGCGATCCCTGCGGGCGCAGGCCGGCGTTGGCCAGGACGCTGACGGGGTACTGGGTCTTGAAGCCGTCCTCCAGCGAACGGGCCTGGCCGGTCGCGGGGATCGCCACTGCGTCGCCGGTGACCCAGCCATGCTGTTTGAAGTAGTTCGCCACGCTGCCGATGGCGTCGCGCGGGTTCCACAGGTCGCGGTGGCCATCACCGTCGAAGTCCACCGCGTACTTTGTGAAGGAGGAGGGCATGAACTGTCCGTAGCCCATGGCGCCGGCATAGGAGCCGCGCAGCGAGAGAGGGTCCACGCCTTCCTTGCGCGCCTGGAGCAGGAACTGCTCCAGTTCACCGCTGAAGAACTCGGCGCGGCGCGGGTAGGAGAACGACAGGGTGGCCAGCGCGTCGATGATCCGCGTCTTGCCCATGACGCGGCCCCAGCGGGTTTCCACGCCGATGATGCCGACGATGATTTCCGGCGGTACGCCATAGGTGCGCGAGGCGCGCTGCAGGTCGGCTTCATACTGGTCCCAGAACAGTACGCCCTTCTGCACGTTGTCCGGGGTGATGAACTTCTTCCGGTAGCGCAGCCAGGCGCCGTTCGGGCCGCTCGGCGGGGTGTAGGTTGGCGCCTGGCGGTCCATGAGGCGGATCACCCAGTCCAGCTCCTGGGTCTGCGCGAACAGATCGTGCAGGCTCTGCCGGTTGAAGCCGTACTTGCTCACCATCATGTCGATGAAACGATTGGCGTTGGCATTGTTGGCATAGTCGCCGCGCAGCGGAGTGATCGGTTGTACCGAACCGAACGCCGGGTGGGCGCTGGGGGTGATCAGGGTCGGCGTCTTCGGCTTCTGGGCTGGCTGCGGGGCGGGAGTCGGTTTGCTGCTGCACGCGGAGATGAGGACAAGCAGAGGCAGGGCGTAAGCGATGCGGCGCATGGGAAATCTTCTGGGGCAGGAAAACGTGCCCGCTATGCTAGCGCAGTGCCGGCCAGGCACAAGCCAGGAGAACATCGTAGAAGCCGCTGACTCTGTTGCAGGAAAAGTCCCGAGGCCGTTTCCGAGATGGCATTTGGGCCGTTGCTGTGCCTCGTTCGAGCGGCTCGCGGGAGCGCCTTCAGACAGCGGTTGAAAGCGGTTTTCACACTGAGCGCGTATGGCTATATCAGTATATTTTTTCGGTATAACCCGCCCGCCGGTTAGAGCCTTGCGCTGTGATAGAGTGCGCGCTCGTCTACGGCCCGCCGGCCGTCCATAAGCAATTCCGTGAGTAGCCATGGTCGACAAACTGACGCATCTGAAACAGCTGGAGGCCGAGAGCATCCACATCATCCGCGAGGTCGCCGCCGAGTTCGATAACCCGGTGATGCTGTACTCGATCGGCAAGGACTCCGCCGTGATGCTGCATCTGGCGCGCAAGGCCTTCTTCCCCGGCAAGCTGCCGTTCCCGGTGATGCATGTCGACACCCGCTGGAAATTCCAGGAGATGTACCGCTTCCGCGAGAAGATGGTCAACGAATACGGCCTGGACCTGATCACCCACATCAACCCCGATGGCGTGGCGCAGGACATCAACCCGTTCACCCACGGTAGTGCCAAGCACACCGACATCATGAAGACCGAGGGCCTCAAGCAGGCGCTCGACAAGTACGGCTTCGATGCCGCTTTCGGTGGCGCCCGCCGCGACGAGGAGAAGTCCCGCGCCAAGGAGCGCGTCTACTCCTTCCGTGACAGCAAGCACCGCTGGGACCCGAAGAACCAGCGTCCGGAGCTGTGGAACGTCTACAACGGCAAGGTGAAGAAGGGCGAGTCCATCCGCGTCTTCCCGCTGTCGAACTGGACCGAGCTGGACATCTGGCAGTACATCTACCTGGAACAGATCCCGATCGTGCCGCTGTACTTCGCCGAGGAACGCGAAGTCATCGAGATGAACGGCGCGCTGATCATGATCGACGACGAGCGCATCCTCGAGCACCTCACGCCCGAGCAGAAGGCCAGCATCCAGAAGAAGATGGTGCGCTTCCGCACCCTGGGCTGCTACCCGCTGACCGGCGCGGTGGAGTCCACCGCTACCTCGCTGCCGGAAATCATCCAGGAAATGCTGCTGACGCGAACTTCCGAACGCCAGGGCCGGGTCATCGACCACGACGCCGCCGGCTCGATGGAAGAAAAGAAACGTCAGGGCTACTTCTAAGGTTCTCGCACCATGTCGCATCAATCCGATCTGATCAGCGAGGACATCCTCGCCTACCTGGCCCAGCACGAGCGCAAGGAACTCCTGCGCTTCCTCACCTGCGGCAACGTCGACGACGGCAAGAGCACCCTGATCGGGCGCCTGCTGCACGACTCCAAGATGATCTACGAGGACCACCTCGAGGCCATCACCAAGGATTCCAAGAAAGTCGGCACCACGGGCGACGACGTCGACCTGGCACTGCTGGTGGACGGCCTGCAGGCCGAGCGCGAGCAAGGCATCACCATCGACGTGGCCTACCGCTACTTCAGCACTTCCAAGCGCAAGTTCATCATCGCCGACACCCCCGGCCATGAGCAGTACACCCGCAACATGGCCACCGGCGCTTCCACCTGCGACCTGGCCATCATCCTGATCGACGCCCGCTACGGCGTGCAGACCCAGACCCGCCGGCACAGTTTCATTGCCTCGCTGCTGGGCATCAAGCACATCGTCGTCGCCATCAACAAGATGGACCTCAAGGGCTTCGACGAGGGCGTCTTCGAGCAGATCAAGGCCGACTACCTGCAGTTCGCCGAGAAGATCAACCTCAAGACCAACTCCCTGCACTTCGTGCCGATGTCGGCACTGAAGGGCGATAACGTGGTCAACAAGTCCGAGCGCTCGCCGTGGTACACCGGCCAGTCGCTGATGGAAATCCTCGAGACCGTGGAAGTCGCGGGCGACCGCAATCTCGACGACATGCGCTTCCCGGTGCAGTACGTCAACCGTCCGAACCTGAACTTCCGCGGCTTCGCCGGTACCCTGGCCAGCGGCATCGTGCGCAAGGGTGACGAAGTCGTGGCCCTGCCGTCTGGCAAGGGCAGCAAGGTCAAGTCCATCGTCACCTTCGAGGGCGAGCTGGAGCAGGCCGGTCCCGGCCAGGCCATCACCCTGACCCTGGAAGACGAGATCGACGTATCGCGCGGCGACATGCTGGTGCATGCCGACAACCGTCCGCAGGTAACCGACGGCTTCGACGCCATGCTGGTGTGGATGGCCGAAGAGCCGATGCTGCCGGGCAAGAAGTACGACATCAAGCGCGCTACCAGCTACGTGCCGGGCTCGATCCCGAGCATCACCCACAAGGTGGACGTGAACACCCTGGAAGAGACCGCCGCCAGCGAACTCAAGCTCAACGAGATCGCCCGCGTGAAGGTCAGCCTGGATGCGTCCATTGCGCTGGACGGCTACGACCAGAACCGCACCACCGGCGCCTTCATCGTTATCGATCGCCTGACCAATGGCACCGTTGGTGCCGGCATGATCATCGCCGCCCCGCAGTCGAGCCATGGCAGTGCTGTACACCACGGTGCAAACGCCCATGTAGCTCGGGAAGAGCGTGCAGCACGCTTCGGCCAGCAACCGGCCACCGTACTGTTCAGCGGTCTTTCCGGGGCGGGCAAGAGCACACTGGCTTACGCGGTGGAGCGCAAGCTGTTCGACATGGGCCGCGCGGTCTATGTGCTGGACGGCCAGAACCTGCGTCATGACCTGAACAAGGGGCTGCCACAGGATCGCGCCGGTCGCACTGAGAACTGGCTGCGCACCGCTCATGTCGCCAGGCAATTCAACGAGGCCGGCCTGATCAGCCTGTGCGCCTTCGTCGCTCCGAGCGCCGAGGGGCGTGAACGCGCCAAATCGCTGATCGGCGCCGAGCGCCTGGTCACCGTCTACGTCCAGGCTTCTCCGCAGGTTTGCCGTGAACGCGACCCGCAGGGTTTGTACGCCGCCGGCCAGGACAACATTCCGGGCGAGTCTTTCCCGTTCGACGTGCCGCTGGATGCCGATCTGGTGATCGATACCCAGAGCCAGTCGGTGGAAGAGGGCGTCAAGGCCGTTCTTGACCTGCTCCGCCAGCGCGGCGCGATCTGATCGCACGGCGCTGAATTGAAAAAGCCCCGCATCTGCGGGGCTTTTTCTTGCCTGAGATTCTGCTGAAGCCGCCGTGGCGGGCTGCCCGGTCGATTGTTTCGCTCCGCAGACATTCGCTGGCAGATGGCTATTGCCGTCGATCGACACCTGCATATAATGCGACTGATTATTATTTGCTGAATAGCAGGTGCGGTGGTGTCGCTACTGGGTCGTACACAACTCGCGGATCACGACATGCACCGCCTCTACGCGGACCACCATGGCTGGCTGCAAGGCTGGATTCGCCGCAAGACGGGCTGCTCACAGCGGGCTGCCGACCTCGCCCAGGACACTTTCCTGCGCGTGCTCACGGTGCGGGCCAAGGGTATCGCGGTGTATCTCGATCAACCGCGCACCTACCTCGCGACCATTGCCCGCGGCCTGGTGATCGACCAGTGGCGCCGTCTGCAGTTGGAGCAGGCGTGGCTGGAAGCCCTGGCCGCTCAGCCCGAAGCGGTGCAGTCGTCTCCCGAGCAATTGGCGCTGATCCTGGAAACCCTGCAGCAGGTGGACGCGCTGCTTCTATGTCTGCCCGCCAGGGTGCGCCGGGCCTTCCTGCTGGCACAGATCGATGGCCTGCCGTACCGCGAAATCGCCGTGGAGCTGGGGGTGTCCGAGCGCATGGTGAAGAAGTACCTCGCCCAGGCTTTCCTGCATTGCGCGGTGCTGGAAGCCGAGCTGGATGGAGTGCTGGTGGAGTGAACGGTCGCGACGACAAGCTCAGTCACGCCAGCCTGCAGCAGGCGGCGAACTGGTACGTGCTGCTGCAGGATGAAAATCCCAGCGCGCAACTCCATGCGCAATGGCGCCAGTGGCTTGATCTGCACGCCGAGCACCAGGCCGCCTGGCACTACGTCGAGCGTATAGGCCAACGCTTCGCGCCATTACAAGGCGAGAGGCAACTGGCGGGGCGGGTGCTCAGGGCCAGTGGCGAGCGTCAGCTCTCACGTCGCCAGGGGCTCAAGAGCCTGTTGGTACTCAGTGGCGGCCTGCTGCTTGGTTGGGGCACCTGGCGCGGCACTCCGTTGCCACGGCTGGTGCAAGGCTGGAGCGCTGACTACAGCACCCGTACCGCCGAGACTCGCGAGGCGATTCTCGCCGATGGCACCCATCTCTGGCTGGCGGCGATCAGTGCGGTGGATGCCGACTTCGGTCCGGACCAACGCCTGCTGCGGCTGCGCTTCGGCGAAGTGCTGGTGGACACCGCCAGGGACGCCGCGCACCGACCCTTCCTTGTCGACACCGAGCAAGGGCGCCTGCGCGCGCTGGGGACGCGCTTCGCGGTCAGGCAGCTGGGCGACGCTACGCGCCTCAATGTTTACGCCGGCGCGGTGGAAATCCGCACCGCGGACACTGGCGAGAGGCGGGTGCTGGAGGCCGGTCAGCGCGTCGATTTCACGCGCCTTGGCATTGGTGAGGTGTCGCCTGCGCAGACGGCAGGTGAGTCCTGGGTACGCCATGTGCTCACAGCCGAGAACCTGTCGCTGGGGCAGTTGGTCGAGGAGCTGGGCCGTTATCGCCACGGCTACCTGGGTTGCGATCCGGCCGTCGCGCAGCTGCCGGTGATGGGCGCCTTCCCCCTGGACGACAGTGACCAGGCGCTGCGACTGCTGGCAGCGGCATTGCCGGTCAAGGTCCAGCGTCTGACACCGTGGTGGGTGAGCATCGAGTCCGTCTGACGTATCGCGAAAAAACTTTCCGCGGCGGTTCCCTTTTCAGTTTCCCGTTCGGTCATTCCACAGAAACGCACTTTTACCCACTGCACCGAACCAGGGAATTCCATGTACTCGCCCACCTACTCCTCGCGCCGCTTCGCCCGGCGGCCGCTGGCGCTGGCCATCTCGTTGTCGCTCTGCAGCGTCGCTGCGCTGCCCCTGAGCTCGCCCGCCCAGGCAGCTTCTGGTGCGGAACAGGCCGCTCTGCGCGAATACCACATCGCACCGGGCGCTCTGGCGGCCTCACTCAACCAGTTCAGCAGCCTGGCCGGGATCTATCTGGTCGGCCACAACGACCTGACTGCCGGAAAGTCCAGCAAGGGCCTTGATGGTCGCTACAGCGTCGAGCGGGCCCTGGCGCTGCTGCTCGATGGCACGGGTCTGCAGGCGGTGCCGCAGGAGTCCGGCGGCTACGTGTTGCAACCGGACCCGAACGGTACCGTGCTGCAGATGGATTCGACCTCGATCATCGGTAGCGGTGTGGGTGCGGAGCAACTGGACGACAGCGGCTACAACGCCAAGGTCAGCTCCACTGCGGGCAAAACCAGCACTTCCCTGGCGGAGACGCCCCGCTCGATCTCGGTGGTGACTCGCCAGCGCATGGAGGACCAGCAATCGCAGACCCTGACCGATGTGCTGGGCTACGTACCGGGCATTTTCGCCCCGCCGTTTGCCGCTGGCGATGGTCTGGCCGGCGACCTGTTCTTCATTCGCGGCTTCAACGCCACCGACTGGGGCTACGGCCTGCTGCGTGACGGACTGCGCGTGCAGGGCAACCGTTACGACACCACCAGCGAGCCCTATGGCCTGGAGCGCGTCGAAGTGTTCCGCGGCCCCACCTCGATCCTCTACGGCGAGAATGCGCCCGGAGGCATCGTCAACCTGGTGAGCAAGCGGCCGACCGTCGATCCTCGCGGTGAGGTCCAGCTCACTTATGGTTCCCATGATCGCAAGCAGCTGGGCGTCGATGTTTCCGGCCCGCTGACCGACGAAGGCAACATCCTCGGCCGCGTGGTGATGCTGGGCCGCGACTCCGGCACCCAGGTCGATCATCAGCCGGACGATCGCCTCTATATCGCTCCGTCGATGACCTTCAACTTCGACGACGCCACATCGCTGACGCTGCTGTCCACCTACCAGCGCGACCGTACGCTGATGGAGCTGGGCTACCCGGCGGCTGGCACACTGCTGCACAACCCCAACGGCAAGATCGACAAGGACACGCTGTCGGGCAACCCGGACTGGGACAAGTTCGAGCGCGAGGTCTGGACCCTGGGCTACGAGTTCAGCCATCAGCTCAACGATACCTGGCAGTTCCGCCAGAACTCGCGCTACATGCAATCGCGCATCGACCGCCGCGAGATGTGGCCGGGCAGCCTGAACAATGGCGGCTTCGGTACCAATGTCAGCAATACGGCGTACGATCGCTACAACAAGTCGATGACCTACTCGCTGGACAACCAGTTCGAGGGGCACTTCCAGTCCGGCGAGCTGGCCAACACCGTGTTGCTGGGCGCGAGCTTCGACCGCACCTCGTTCAATCAGGACTGGGACGCTGGCGCCGGTGGTTCGGTGAATGTGTTCGACCCGGTGTGGACGATCAAGCCGACCACGCCGATCCGCGTACAGGATGCGCTGCTGGAGCAGAAGATGTACGGCCTCTACGGCCAGCTGCAGACGCGCTACGACAACTGGATCGCCCTGCTCGGCGGGCGCCTCGACGAGGTCAACAGCCAGTACCGCAACCGCGCCGGCACCACCAACGGCCTGGCCGACCTCGATTACTGGGACCATGACTTCACCTGGCAGGCCGGCCTGATGTACCAGTTCGACAATGGCCTGTCGCCGTATGTCAGCTACTCCACTGCCTTCGCCCCGACCCAGCAGACTTCCAGCAAGTCCGGCACGCTCAACCCCACCAAGAGCGAGCAGTACGAAGCCGGCGTGAAGTACGAGCCCAAGGGCTGGAATACCTCGGTCACCGCGTCCGTCTATGATCTGCGCAAGACCGACGACGTGATCTACGACAGCGTGGTGGGTGACTACCGGCAAGTCGGCGAGAGCCGCGCCAAGGGTGTGGAGCTGGAGGTCAACAGCGACTTGACCGAGAACCTCAGTGTCACGGCGTCCTACACCTACACCGACTCGCGGATCACCCAGGATGCTCCGGGCTCGCTGCTCGAAGACCACCAGATGACCGGCGTGCCGCGCAACCAGGCGTCGGCCTGGGGTACCTACCGCTTCCTCGACGGCTACCTCAAGGGGCTGCGCGTGGGCGGCGGTGTACGGCACTTCGACAGCACCTTCGCCTACACCCCGGCATCGCTGTACGGCAAGCTGGATACCGGCGACGTGACCCTGGTGGACGCCCTGCTTGGCTACCAGCTCGACGAGCACTGGTCTGCCGAAGTGAACGCGAAGAACCTGCTGGACAAGGAATATGTCGCCGGCTGCAACAATGCCGGGCGTTGTTACTGGGGCGAGGAGCGCACGCTACTGGGCAGCGTGACGTTCCGCTGGTAATTCTGGCCGCATGAATGAAAAAGCCCCGCATCGGCGGGGCTATTTCGTTGGTGCGGAGATCTCAGTACTTGCTCTTCAGCCCGTACGTCTCGTCCAGAGTGCCCGGGCCGTCGCCGCTCTTGGGCGCGTAGTCGCGCGGCGCTTCGTTGTTCGCCGGCGGGGTCAGGCGCTCGCGGCGCTCGGGGTATTCGTCGGCATGCAGGGCGGCCAGCAGGCGCTGCTTGGTCTGTTCGTCCAGGGCCAGGCGCTCGGCGCCCTCGGACAGATGCTCCTGCACATCCTGATAGCTCTGGGTGAGCTTCTTCATCAGGCTGGCGGAGGTGCTGAAGTGGGTCACCACTTCGCGCTGGTAGCTATCGAAACGATCCTGCATGTCGTCCACCTGACGCTGCAGCTTGTTGGGCGCGGCGTTGGGCAGCAGGCGGGCGATCAGAAAGCCGATGCCGACCCCGACGATCAGGGCGAGTAGCGGCAGCAACCAGGTGGTGAGGGACTGTTCCACGCGAATCCTTCCTCTATAGACGGCTTTGCTTTACGTTAGCGGCTTGCACCTGTGCTTGTATACCGTGGCGAATGCTTCGCCGCCTGCGCAGGTATTGAGCTAGACGAGACGACCCGCCACGGGGTCACGGAGCTGTTGTTTGACCACCCGCGAAATCCCCCTGTTCCTCGACGGCCCCGAGGGCCAGCTGGAAGCCCTGCACCTCGCCACGCCCGACGCCACGGGCGTCGCGCTGATCTGCCATCCGCATCCGCTGTTCGCCGGCACCATGCAGAACAAGGTGGTCGCCACCCTGCAGCGCGCTGCAAGGGATGCAGGATACGCCACTCTGCGTTTCAATTTTCGTGGCGTGGGTCAGAGCGCCGGCAGTTATGCCGAAGGCCGCGGCGAGGTCGATGATGCTCTGGCTGCCGCACGCTGGCTCGCCGAGCAGCATCCGGACCTGCCGCTGACGCTGATGGGTTTTTCCTTCGGCTCCTGCGTGGCCGGCAACGCCGCCGAGCGTCTGGAAGAGGAGGGCGCCGAGCTCGCGCAACTGTTCATGCTGGCGCCCCCGGTGGAGCGCTTCGATGTCGACCTGCCCGAGAGCTGCCCGCTGACGGTGATCCAGCCGGAGGCCGACGAAGTGGTCACGCCCGAGCGCGTGTATGCCTGGAGCGCCGGGCTGAGCAAGCCCCACGAACTGATCCGCATCCCCGAGTGCAGCCATTTCTTCCACGGCAAGCTGATCGAGCTCAAGGACCTGATACAGGCCCGGCTCGCCTAGGTCGGCCAGCCGCGTTACCATCCGGCCCGCCATTTCATTTGTGTTGATTCCTGGATTCCCATGACGACCCGTATCCTGACCGGCATCACCACCACCGGTACTCCGCACCTGGGCAACTACGCCGGCGCCATCCGCCCGGCCATCGTCGCCAGCCGCGATCCGCAGGCAGATTCCTTCTACTTCCTGGCCGACTACCACGCACTGATCAAGTGCGATGACCCGACGCGCATCCAGCGTTCGCGCCTGGAAATCGCCGCCACGTGGCTGGCCTGCGGCCTGGATGCGGACAAGGCGACCTTCTATCGCCAGTCCGATATTCCCGAAATTCCCGAACTGACCTGGCTGCTCACCTGCGTCAGCGCCAAGGGCCTGCTCAACCGCGCCCACGCCTACAAGGCTTCGGTGGACAAGAACGTCGAGGCCGGCGAAGACCCGGACGCCGGCGTCACCATGGGCCTGTACAGCTACCCGGTGCTGATGGCCGCGGACATCCTGATGTTCAACGCCCACAAGGTGCCGGTGGGTCGCGACCAGATCCAGCACGTGGAAATGGCCCGCGACATTGGCCAGCGCTTCAACCACCTGTTCGGCAACGGCAAGGAGCTGTTCACCCTGCCCGAAGTGGTGATCGAGGAAGACGTGGCGACCCTGCCGGGCCTGGACGGTCGCAAGATGTCCAAGAGCTACGACAACACCATCCCGCTGTTCGGCACTGCCAAGCAGCTCAAGGACGCCGTCGCGCGCATCGTCACCGACTCCCGGGCGCCGGGTGAACCGAAAGACCCGGACAACTCGCACCTGTTCACCCTCTATCAGGCCTTCTCCACCCACGAGCAACAGGCTGCGTTCCGCGCCGAACTGCTCGGCGGTCTGGCCTGGGGCGAAGCCAAGCAGCGCCTGTTCGAGCTGCTCGACAACGAACTGGGCGAGGCCCGTGAGCGCTACCACGCGTTGATCACCCGCCCGGCCGACCTGGAGGACATCCTCCTGGCCGGTGCCGCCAAGGCACGCCGCATCGCCACCCCGTTCCTCGGCGAGCTGCGCGAGGCCGTGGGCCTGCGTTCGTTCCGCGAGCAGGTGCAGGTGGCCTCCGAGGGCAAGAAGAAAGCCGCCAAGGCTGCGCGTTTCGTCAGCTTCCGCGAGGACGATGGCTTCCGTTTTCGTCTGCTCGATGCCGCGGGGGAGCAACTGCTGCTCTCCATCGCCTTCGCCGATGGCAAGGCCGCCGGCCAGGTGACCAAGCGCCTGCAGTCCGAAGCACTGGACCTGCACGCCGAGCTGAACGCTTTCAGCGTGCGTCTGGATGGCGAAGCCGTGGCGTACAGCCCGGAGTTCTCCACCGACGCGGAGCGTGACGCCGCCATGCACCGTCTGCGCGAGGCTCTCGCTCCACAGGAGTGAGGCGCAGCAGGCCGGTCCGACTACCGGCCAATTGCCAAGCAACGGGGGCGCCGCTAAAGTGTGCGCCCCCGTTTTCGTTGCCTTGCTACCGATCATGACGCCTCTTCAGCGCTACCAGGAAGACCTCAAACGCCCCGATTTCTTCCACGACGCCGCGCAAGCGAACGCCGTGAAGCACCTGCAACGCCTCTACGACGACCTGGTCGCGGCCGATAAAGGCAAGACCGGCCTGTTCGGCAAGCTGCTGGGCAAGAAGTCCCAGGAGCCGGTGAAGGGCCTGTACTTCTGGGGCGGTGTCGGCCGTGGCAAGACCTACCTGGTGGATACCTTCTTCGAGGCGCTGCCCTTCAAGCAGAAGATGCGTACGCACTTCCACCGCTTCATGAAGCGCGTCCACGAGGAAATGAAGACCCTCAAGGGCGAGAAGAACCCGCTGACCATCATCGGCAAGCGTTTCGCCGACGAGGCCAGGGTGATCTGCTTCGACGAGTTCTTCGTCTCCGACATCACCGATGCGATGATCCTGGCGACCCTGCTGGAAGAGCTGTTCAAGAACGGCGTCAGCCTGGTGGCAACCTCCAACATCGTGCCGGACGGCCTGTACAAGGACGGCCTGCAGCGCGCCCGCTTCCTGCCGGCCATCGCCCTGGTCAAGCAGCACACCGAAGTGGTCAACGTCGACAGCGGTGTAGACTATCGTCTGCGCGCCCTGGAGCAGGCCGAGCTGTACCACTGGCCGCTGTCCGAGCAGGCCGAGCAGGCCATGAGCCGCGACTTCAAGGCGCTGACCCCGGACTGTGCCGCGGCCACCCGCGATGACGCGCTGATGATCGAGAACCGTGAGATCCGCGCGCGTATCACCTGCGATGACGTGGCCTGGTTCGAATTCCGCGAGCTGTGCGACGGTCCGCGCAGCCAGAACGACTACATCGAACTGGCGAAGATCTTCCATGCCATCCTGATCTCCAACGTCGAGCAGATGGGCGTGGCCAAGGACGACATGGCCCGCCGCTTCATCAACCTGGTGGACGAGTTCTACGACCGCAACGTCAAGCTGATCCTCTCCGCCGAGGTCGAGCTCAAGGACCTGTACACCGGTGGCCGCCTGGAGTTCGAATTCCAGCGCACCCTGAGTCGCCTGCTGGAAATGCAGTCCCACGAATACCTGAGCCGCCCGCACCGTCCCTGATGGTCCGGTGAATGAAAAAGGCTGCCCGAGGGCAGCCTTTTTCGTTTGCGAGGATTGGCGGGGATCTGTAGTTGTAGGATGGGTGGAGCGGAGCGATACCCATGCTGCGGGTGCCGAGATTGATGGGTATCGCTTCGCTCCACGCCATCCTGCGGACTGGGCATTGCGCTCAGCGCAGCGCCATCTCCTGCTGCGCTTTCTTCAGCAGTTGCTGGGCGTGGGCAACTTCCAGCGCTTCCATGGCGTTGATCGGCTTGATCGCCACTGCCTTCTTCAGTTGCTCCAGCGCTTTCTGCTCCTCATCTTCGCCGTAGACGTACGCCAGGGCGTTCGCATATTCGTAATGGCCGATGGGCAGATCGTCGGCGGCACGGAAGGAGCGGGCGAAGTACTGCTCCATCTTGTCCGCGCTCACTCCGTAGGTCATCTTGCCCACCAGCTTGCCGACCTTGCGGATCACACCGGCCTCATAGCCGCCGTAGAGCGCCAGGGCGAATGGTTGGTTCGGCTGCTTGGCCAGCAGGGCGTCCAGCTCCTTGGGAATCTCGCTGGTATAGCCACGCTTGAGTACCACCGGCACTGGCAGGTCCTCGGCCAGGCGTGCTTTGGCGTAGGCGCGGCCGAACTGGGCGATGGGGTCGGCGTTGAGCAGCGGGCCGGCCTCGTCGGTGTAGCTGATGACTTCCTCCAGCAGGCGCTGCTTCTCGTCCTGGTTCGGCGCGAGGAACATCGCGTACAGAACTTGCGCGAACATACCCGGCACCTGGCCGCCGACGCCCAGCGCCAGGCCATCCTTCTTGGCTTGGGCGAAGTCGCCGCGGAATACCTTGCGCCACACATCCTGCAGCTTCTCGGCATAGACCTGCGCTTCTTCCGGCTTACCGCTGAAGCCCGTGCCGGCGGCCACGGTCTTCTCTAGGGCTTCGGGATGTTTCGTGGCCATGGTCACTACCCAGTCCGCATCCGGGAAGGGGTAGTTGGCGCCGAAACCGCGCGTCAGGCGAGGCCAGGCCTCACGCAGCTTGTCGCCGCTGTAGTCGAAGGCGCTCTGGTCGTAGGGGAAGGGTTTCCAGGTGTCGTCCGCCACAGCGTTCAGGCTGAAGACGGCCAGCAGGGCAAGCAGAAAGCGGCGCATGGCGATATCCCGTTGGGTTCTTGTTGTCGAAAGCTGCCCGAATCATAGGGCGGCACCCGAGTCCGTGAACCCATCCTAGGGATGGCCTGTTTCAGGCTTCCTTCTGTTCGTACTGGCGTCGGTAGTGATTTGGCGACAGTCCTGTGTGCTGCCTGAACAGGCGGGCGAAGAAGCTGGCGTCGTCGTAGCCGACTTCGTAGCTGATTGTCTTGATGCTCTTGCGGCTGGTAGACAGCAGGTTGCGCGCGGTCTCGATGCGCAGGCGTTGCAGGTAGTGCAGCGGCTTGTCACCGGTAGCCGCCTGGAAGCGCCGCATGAAGTTGCGAATGCTCATGCCGTGCTCGCGGGCGACGTCCTCGAAGCGGAACTTGTCGCAGAAGTGCTCTTCGAGCCAGTGCTGGATCTGCAGGATTGCCGGGTCGTGGTGCAGTTTCTGTCCACCGAATCCGAGTCGGCCGGGCACGTAGCTGCGCTGCACCTCGTAGAGAATGTCGCGGGCCACGCCTTGGGCCACTGTAGCGCCGCAGAAATGTTCGATCAGGTAGATATACAGGTCGCAGGCCGAGGTAAGGCCGCCAGCGGTGTAGATGTTGTCGGCATCCGCGATGTGTTTCTCCTGATTAAGCAGTACCTTGGGGTAGCGCTCGGCGAATTCGCGGAAGAATCGCCAGTAGGTGGTCGCCTCCTTGCCGTCGAGTAATCCCGCCTCGGCTAGCCAGAACACCCCGGAGACCTCGCCACACAGTACGCAGCCGGCCGCATGGCGCTCACGCAGCCAGGGCATTACCTGTGGATAGAGGGTCAGCAGTTCGTCGAAGTCGCCCCAGAAAGCGGGGAGGATGACCAGTTCCGGTTCGTCCAGGGCGCCGTGTACGGGCAGGAGGTCGCCGCTGAAACTCATCACCGGCTGGCCGTCGGGGCTGACGATGCGGGTTTCGAAACTGGGCTTCAGACCGAGGCCCTGTTGGCGGCCATGGCGCAGGGCGGCCATGTGGAAGAAATCCTTGGCCTGCATCAGGGTGGAGCCGAACACGCCGTGGGTAGCAAGGATGCTGACGCGGCGCAGCACGCGGGAAGCTGGGTTGGGCATCGGTTCTTGTACTTCTTATGGATGTCTTTGCATGACGCTAAAGCGGTCATGATGCGGCTGGATCGTCTTATTTTTTGGCGAAAGTGTCCAGTGCAGAGCGGTTCGTGCTTGGCCTACAGTCGGCCTTCAAATAATTCCTACAACCGATCCGCAGGTGCACCACATGATTCCAAGAACCCTGTTCAGTTCCGACCACGAGCTGTTCCGCGACAGCGTCCGCAAGTTTCTCGAACAGGAGGCAGTTCCCTTCCACGCCCAGTGGGAAAAGGACGGTCACGTCGACCGCCAGCTGTGGAACAAGGCGGGGGAGGCCGGAATGCTCTGCTCGCATCTGCCCGAGGCCTACGGCGGCATGGCGGCGGACTTCCTCTACAGCTCCGTGGTGATCGAGGAGATCGGTCGCCTGGGCCTGACCGGCATCGGTTTCTCGCTGCATTCGGACATCGTCGCACCCTATATCCTTCACTACGGCAGCGAAGAGCTGAAGCAGCGCTACCTGCCCAAGCTGATTTCCGGCGAGATGGTGTCAGCCATTGCCATGACCGAGCCGGGTGCGGGCTCCGACCTGCAAGGTGTGAAAACCACCGCCGTGCTGGACGGCGACGAATACGTGATCAATGGCTCGAAGACCTTCATCACCAACGGCTGGCTGGCTGACCTGGTGATCGTGGTCGCCAAGACCGACCCCAAGGCTGGCGCCAAGGGCACCAGCCTGTTCCTGGTGGAGGCCGGTACGCCGGGCTTCAGCAAGGGCAAGCGCCTGGAAAAGGTTGGCATGAAGGCCCAGGACACCTCCGAGCTGTTCTTCCAGGACGTGCGCATCCCCAAGGAAAACCTGCTGGGCAAGGACGGGCAGGGGTTCATCTACCTGATGCAGGAACTACCCCAGGAACGGCTGACCGTCGCCCTCGGCGCACTGGCCTCGGCCGAAGCGGCGTTGAAGTGGACGCTGGACTACACCCGCGACCGCAAGGCCTTCGGAAAATCCGTCGCGGACTTCCAGAACACGCGCTTCAAGCTCGCGGAAATGGCCACTGAGATCCAGGTTGGCCGCGTTTTCGTCGATCGCTGTCTCGAGCAGCACCTGGAGGGCAAGCTGGACGTACCCACGGCAGCGATGGCCAAGTACTGGACCACGGACCTGCAATGCAAGGTGCTCGACGAGTGCGTGCAACTGCATGGTGGCTACGGCTTCATGTGGGAGTACCCGATTGCCCGCGCCTGGGCCGATGCGCGCGTGCAGCGCATCTACGCCGGCACCAACGAGATCATGAAGGAAATCATCGCCCGCGCGCTGTGACCGACACGGATAAAAAAGCCCGGCATTGCCGGGCTTTTTCGTTTGCGGGGCGATCAGGGAGCCGGGTTCGGCTGGTCCTTGTGGATCGCCTCGATGCCGGCCAGCACTTCGTCGGAGAGCTTCAGTTCGAAGCTGCCTAGGTTGGCTTCCAGTTGCTCGAGGTTGGTCGCGCCGATGATGTTGCTGGTCACGAACGGCCGGCTGGTGACGAAGGCCAGGGCCATCTGCGCCGGGTCCAGTCCGTGCTCGCGGGCCAGGGTCACGTAGCGGTCGCAGGCGCGGGCGGTCTGCGGGTTGGTGTAGCGGGTGAAGCGGCTGAACAGAGTGATCCGTGCATTGGCCGGGCGGGCGCCGCCGAAGTACTTGCCCGAGAGCATGCCAAAGGCCAGGGGCGAGTAGGCCAGCAGGCCGATCTGCTCGCGGATGGCGATTTCCGCCAGGCCCACCTCGAAGCTGCGGTTCAACAGGTTGTAGGGGTTCTGGATCGACACGGCGCGCGGCCAGCCGCGCTCCTGGGCGATCTGCAGGAAGCGCATGGTGCCCCAGGGGGTCTCGTTGGACAGGCCGACGTGGCGGATCTTGCCGGCGCGGACCTGCTCGTCGAGCGCCTCCAGGGTGTCTTCCAGTGCCGTGAAGCTTTCTTCCTTGTGCTGGTAGCCCAGTTGGCCGAAGAAGTTGGTGCTGCGCTCGGGCCAGTGCAATTGGTAGAGGTCGATCCAGTCGGTCTGCAGGCGCTTGAGGCTGCCGTCCAGCGCCGCGACGATGTTCTTGCGGTCGAGCTTCGGCTGGCCGTCACGGATGTGGCTGATGGAGTTGCCGGGGCCGGCGATCTTGCTGGCGAGTACCCAGTCGGCGCGATCGCCGCGCTGGGCGAACCAGTTGCCGATGATCTGCTCGGTGCGGGTGTAGGTTTCCGCGCGTGGCGGCACCGGGTACATCTCGGCGGTATCGATGAAATTCAGACCGGCGGCCTTGGCCCGTTCAATCTGGGCGAAGGCCTCACCTTGTGTGTTCTGCTCGCCCCAGGTCATGGTCCCCAGGCAGAGGGCGCTGACTTTCAGTTCGGTGCGGCCAAGCGGGCGGTACTCCATGCGGGTCTCCTCATGAAAACAAGTGCGTCATACAGTTGAAAATTCTGCCGGAATCTGCATAATTCCGCAGCCTTTCATCGGTGGGGGATGCCAAAGCCTGCCGATTGATACATCTAGTCGTTACGGACGCACACCGACCCGAGCCCCAATTCGTGTCTGTCTTCGGCTGTCCTTGACTTGTCAAGGCAACCACTGTCCAGTAAGATTCGCCGTCTTATTTTCAGGCGGCCCCTGAGGCTATAACGAATGAAAACTTATACCGCGAAACCAGAAACTGTTAAGCGCGACTGGTTCGTCGTCGACGCTGCTGGCCTGACCCTGGGTCGTCTGGCTACCGAGATTGCTACCCGCCTGCGCGGCAAGCACAAGCCGGAATACACCCCGCACGTTGACACCGGCGACTACATCGTCGTCATCAACGCCGAGCAGGTTCGTGTCACTGGCGCCAAAGCTACCGACAAGATGTACTACCATCACTCGGGCTTCCCGGGCGGTATCAAGTCGATCAACTTCGAGAAGCTGATCGCCAAGGCTCCTGAGCGTGTTATCGAGACTGCCGTCAAAGGTATGCTGCCGAAGAACCCGCTGGGCCGCGACATGTACCGCAAGCTGAAAGTGTACAAGGGTGCCAACCACCCGCACACCGCTCAGCAGCCTCAAGAACTGAAGATTTAACGGGATAGCTCATTATGTCGGCGACTCAAAATTACGGCACTGGCCGTCGTAAGACCGCTACCGCTCGCGTCTTCCTGCGTCCGGGTACTGGCAAGATCTCCATCAACAACCGCTCCATCGAGCAGTTCTTCGGTCGTGAGACCGCTCGCATGGTTGTCCGTCAGCCGCTCGAGCTGACCGAGAACACCGAGAAGTTCGATATCTACGTAACCGTCGTTGGCGGTGGCGTAAGCGGTCAAGCTGGTGCGATCCGTCACGGTATCACCCGCGCTCTGATCGAGTACGACGAAACCCTGCGCAGCTCCCTGCGTAAAGCCGGCTACGTCACTCGCGATGCCCGCGAAGTTGAACGTAAGAAAGTCGGTCTGCGTAAAGCGCGTAAGCGTCCGCAGTACTCCAAGCGTTAATACGACGCTTCGAAAAAAACGCCCAGATCCTTTGGACTGGGCGTTTTTTTATGTCTTCAATAAACTCGTGCGGCAAGGTGTCGCATCCATGCAGGCCGCGTCCTATAAGGGTTCCAGGCTTTCCGTAACAGGCTATTACCTTGTCATCACAAGGGCTTTTCTTTACCATTTGGCGAATTTTTTGCGCGGCTCGAATTTTTACTTAAAAGCCTGATTTGAACAGGCTTGAAGCTGATGGGAGACGACTGAATGAGTAATGACGGCGTGAATGCAGGCCGGCGTCGCTTCCTTGTCGCGGCCACCTCGGTGGTAGGTGCGGCAGGAGCGGTCGGAGCTGCGGTCCCGTTCGTGGGGTCATGGTTCCCCAGTGCCAAGGCGAAGGCCGCTGGCGCGCCGGTGAAGGTCAACGTAGGGAAGATCGAGCCGGGCCAGCAAGTCGTGGCCGAGTGGCGCGGCAAGCCGGTATTCCTGGTGCATCGCACCAAGGAAATGCTGGATGCGCTGCCGACTCTCGATGGGCAACTGGCCGACCCCGAGTCGAAGGCTTCGGAGCAGCCGGCGTACGTCGATCCCAAGCTGCGTTCGATCAAGCCCGAGCTGGCTGTGATCGTCGGTATCTGCACCCACCTGGGCTGCTCGCCGACCTTCCGCCCGGAAGTCGCTCCCGCGGATCTCGGTCCGGACTGGAAGGGTGGTTACTTCTGCCCGTGCCACGGCTCCCATTACGATCTTGCCGGCCGCGTTTACAAGGGACAACCCGCGCCCCTGAACCTGCCGATTCCGCCCTATACGCTGGATGGTGATGAGTTGACCATCGGTGTGGACCAGGAGAAAGCCTGATGAACAAGTTCATGGCTTGGGTCGATGCCCGCTTCCCCGCGACCAAGATGTGGGAAGACCATCTGAGCAAGTACTACGCCCCGAAGAACTTCAACTTCTGGTACTTCTTCGGTTCGCTCGCACTGCTGGTCCTGGTTAACCAGATCCTCACCGGTATCTGGCTGACCATGAGCTTCACCCCGTCGGCGGAAGAGGCCTTCGCTTCCGTCGAGTACATCATGCGAGATGTAGATTACGGCTGGATTATCCGCTACATGCACTCCACCGGTGCGTCGGCATTCTTCGTGGTCGTCTACCTGCACATGTTCCGTGGCCTGCTGTACGGTTCGTACCAGAAGCCGCGCGAGCTGGTGTGGATCTTCGGCATGCTGATCTACCTCGCCCTGATGGCCGAGGCCTTCATGGGCTACCTGCTGCCCTGGGGTCAGATGTCCTACTGGGGTGCCCAGGTGATCATCTCGCTGTTCGGCGCCATCCCGGTGATCGGTGAAGACCTGTCCCAGTGGATTCGTGGTGACTTCCTGATCTCCGGCATCACCCTGAACCGCTTCTTCGCCCTGCACGTGATCGCCCTGCCGATCGTCCTGCTCGGCCTGGTCGTGCTGCACATCCTGGCGCTGCACGAAGTCGGTTCGAACAACCCCGACGGCGTGGACATCAAGAAGAAGAAGGACGAGAACGGCATCCCGCTGGACGGCATCCCGTTCCACCCGTACTACACCGTGAAAGACATCGTCGGTGTCGTGGTCTTCCTGTTCGTCTTCTGCACTGTGATCTTCTTCTTCCCGGAAATGGGCGGATTCTTCCTCGAGAAGCCCAACTTCGAGATGGCGAACCAGTTCAAGACCCCGGATCACATCGCCCCGGTCTGGTACTTCACGCCGTTCTACGCCATCCTGCGCGCCGTTCCGGACAAGCTGATGGGCGTTATTGCCATGGGCGCCGCCATCGCCGTGCTGTTCGTGCTGCCGTGGCTGGACCGTAGCCCGGTCCGCTCGATCCGCTACAAGGGCTGGCTGAGCAAGATCTGGCTGGTGATCTTCGCGGTGTCCTTCGTTGTCCTCGGCTACTACGGTTCGCAAGCTCCGTCTCCGCTGGGTACCACGCTGTCCCGCCTGTGCACCATTCTGTATTTCGCCTTCTTCATCCTGATGCCGTTCTACACCCGGATGGAGAAAACCAAACCGGTTCCGGAAAGGGTGACTGGCTGATGAAAAAGCAATTCGCTGCATTTGTTCTGGCTCTGCTGCCTGTCTTCGGTTTCGCTGCTGAAGGCCATGGCCCTGCTCTGGACAAGGTCGATATCGACCTGACCGACAAGGCCGCCATGCAGGATGGCGCACGTACCTTTGCCAACTACTGCATGGGCTGTCACAGCGCCAAGTTCCAGCGTTATGAGCGTGTCGGTCGTGATCTGGGTATTCCGGAAGAGCTGATGATGAGCCACCTGGTGTTCACCGGTGCGAAGATCGGCGACCACATGGACATCGGCATGAAGCCGGCTGACGCCAAGGTATGGTTCGGTGCTGCGCCGCCGGACCTGACCCTGGTGGCCCGTGTTCGTGGTGCTGACTGGCTGTACACCTACCTGCGTTCGTTCTACGAAGATCCCAAGCGCCCGTGGGGCGTGAACAACAAGGTCTTCCCGAACGTTGGCATGCCGAACGTGCTGGTGAGCCTGCAGGGTCGCCAGGTCGTCGGTTGCAAGCAGGTTCAGGTCGTCGAGGATGGCAAGAAGCAGTACGATCCTTTGACCGGTACCCCGCTGACCCACGAAGCCTGCGACCAGCTGACCATCGTTCCGAAATCCGGCCAGCTGACCGAAGCTCAGTTTGACGAGAAGGTGAAGAACCTGGTGACCTTCCTGGCTTATTCGGCTGACCCGAACAAGCTGGATTCCCAGCGCATCGGCACCTACGTCCTGCTGTTCCTGGCCTTCTTCTTCGTATTCGCCTACCTGCTCAAGCGCGAATACTGGAAGGACGTGCACTAAGCACCACCCGTCGTAGTAACAAGCGCGCGCCCTACGGGGCGCGCGTGCGTTTTTCTACCTCCCACAAGAAGATCCTGCGAGGAGGCGCGCGGCATGGCCGCAATCAATAAGCTCACCTGCTTCTCCGATCCTTCCTGCCACTACAGTCACCGCGTGCGCCTGGTGCTGGCCGAGAAGAGCGTCGTTGCCGACATCATCGACGTACCCGCCGGAAACATCCCGGCCAAACTCGCCGAAGTGAACCCCTATGGCAGCCTGCCGACCCTGGTGGATCGCGATCTCGCGCTCTACGAGTCGACGGTGGTCATGGAGTACCTCGATGAGCGTTATCCACACCCGCCGCTGCTCCCGGTCTACCCGGTGGCCCGCGCCAACAGCCGCCTGCTGATGCACCGCATCCAGCGCGACTGGTGCAGCCTGGTGGACCGCATCCTCGATACCCGCCGCAAGGATGCCGAACGAGCCTTGGCGCGCAAGGAGTTGCGTGAGAGCCTGACCGGAGTGTCGCCGCTGTTCGCAGACAAGGCGTTCTTCCTCAGTGACGAGCTGAGCCTGGTGGATTGCTGCCTGTTGCCGATCCTCTGGCGTCTGTCGATCCTGGGGATTGAGCTTCCGCGGCCGGCGAAGCCTCTGCTGGACTACATGGAGCGGCAGTTTGCGCGGGAAGCTTTCCGTGCGAGCCTGTCCTCTGTCGAACGTGATATGCGCTAAGGAGCCTGATGATGAACTCCAGTCGTCCCTACCTCGTGCGAGCCCTCTATGAGTGGATCGTCGACAACGGCTGCACGCCGCATATCCTGGTGAATTCCGAGTATCCGGGCGTGCGGGTACCGCCGGGGTATGCCAGCGACGGCCAGATCGTACTCAACGTCTCGCCGACCGCGGTGCGCCATCTGCAGATGGATAACGAGGCGGTCAGCTTCGAAGGTCGCTTCGGTGGTGTCGCCCAGAGTCTCTATGTCCCGTCCCAGGCGGTGATGGCGATCTACGCACGGGAGAACGGCCAGGGCATGGTCTTCGACCTGGAGCCACCGGTGCCCACCGATGATGAGGATCTACCGGATGACGGTCCCTCCGACGAGCCGCCGCGCCCCAGTGGCCGGCCGAGTCTCAAGGTGGTGAAGTAATAAAAAAGGCGACCCGAGGGTCGCCTTTTTCATGCCTGCAATCGAGTGATCAGTCGATGTACTCGAACAGGCGGACGATCTTCTGCACGCCGTCCACGCCCTGGACCACCTGGGTAGCCAGGTCGCCTTCCTTGCGGGTGACCAGGCCCAGCATGTAGACGATGCCGTTCTCGGTCAGGACCTTGATGCGGGTGGAGGGCACGTTCGCGTCAGCGAGCATCTGGCTCTTGATCTTGGTGGTCAGCCAGGTGTCGTTGCTGCGGGCAGCCAGGGAGGAGGGCTGCAGGATCTGCAGCTCGTTGTGCACGGTCTTGACCTTCTGCACTTCCTTGGCGGCCTGTTCGGCCTTGTTCTTCAGGTCGGCGCGAGGAGTCTGGCCGGCCAGCAGCACCACGCCGTTGTAGCTGATCACCACGACGTGGGAGTCGCGGTCGAGGGCGGGGTCGGCCTTGGCGACGTTCACTGCCACCTTGGTTTCGATCAGCGAATCGTCGATCTTGCTGCCAAGGGTGCGGGTGCCCTTGTCATCGTCGATCGGTTTGTCGCGGGTGGCGCTCACGAAGCTCGTGCAGCCACCCAGTGCCATGGTCACGGCCAGTGCGGCTGCGATCAGTGGGGTACGGGTCATTCTTCACTCCCGAACAGTTGACGGTCGATGAGGTCGCACAGGCAGTGTATGACCAGCAGGTGGACTTCCTGGATGCGTGCGGTGACCTTGGCCGGAACGCGGATCTCCACGTCTTCGGGCAGCAGCAACGATGCCATGTTGCCGCCGTCGCGGCCGGTCAGAGCTACGACAACCATTTCGCGATCATGTGCGGCCTGGATCGCCTGAATGACGTTCGCCGAGTTGCCGCTGGTGGAAATCGCCAGCAGTACGTCACCTGGTTGACCCAGTGCGCGGATCTGCTTGGAGAAGACTTCGTTGTAGCTGTAGTCGTTGGCGATCGAGGTGATGGTGGAGCTGTCGGTGGTAAGGGCGACCGCCGGCAGGCTCGGGCGCTCGCGCTCGAAGCGGTTCAGCAGTTCGGAGGAGAAGTGCTGAGCGTCGCCGGCGGAGCCGCCATTGCCGCAGGAGAGAATCTTGCCCTCGTTCAGCAGGGCATTGACCATGACCATGCTGGCCTGCTCGATATGCGGGATGAGCACCTCGGTGGCCTGTTGCTTGGTCTCGATGCTGGCATGGAAGAGCTGGCGGATACGGGATTGCATGTCCATCAGGTGTGACCTTTCGTCGGGCGTCTGATCAGGTGTCAAAAGCGTTGGGAATCCAGTTCAAGTGCCCTGCGGAGCCTGGGGTGCGCGCGTCGATGGCGACGATGTCGAACCGGCAGGGGTGGCTGCTCCAGCGGGCGTTCTGTTGCAGGAAGAGTTCGGCGGAAATGGCCAGGCGTTGACGCTTGCGCATGTCCACGCTCTCCAGCGCTCCGCCCCAGGCAGAATGCCGGCGGGAGCGAACTTCGACGAATACTACTGTATCGCCGTCCAGCATGACCAGATCGAGCTCGCCTCGGCGGCACATCCAGTTCTGCGCCAGGAGGCGCAATCCATGCTGTTCCAGGTGGGCCAGGGCGGCGGCTTCAGCCTGCCGCCCGGCTTTCTGGGTGGGGCTGTTACCGATCAAATACCGCTATTCTCCAGCGGCTGGACCTGGCCGTTCTTGAACTCGGCCCAGGGCAGGCGGCGCTCTACACGCTGGCTGGCGCTGACGCTCAGGGTGCCGGTCAGGCCGTCGACCTGCATGCTCGGCACGGCCTTGAGTTCCGGCAGGCGCGGGGCCAGCTGGTAGGCGTCGGCGCCCATGGCGTACAGGCGACCGAGGCTGCCGTTGGCGGCCGGCCATTGCGCAGCGACTTGCTGGCGCAGGGCGTTGTTCGGGTTCAGCAGCCACGGAGTCTCGCAGAAGCGGATGCCGTTCAGGTCCTGGTCCTGTGCTGGGTTGTTCACGCCGGTGTACAAGTTGGAGGTGGCGTAGACCGGCAGGTCGCCAGCGTACTGGAAGGCCAGGGTCGGTTTGATCTGGCGGGCTTGCTGCGGGGTGGCGGCGAGGAAGATGAAGTCGATGTCCTGGCGGCGCGACGGCTGGGTGTCGACGCTGCTGTCGAGCACGCCCTGCAGGCGCTTGGCGCGGCCTTCGCTCTGGCGCAGTTGCAGCAGGTCGGCGATCTGGCGGGCCAGTTCCACTGGCTGGTCGACGTGCTCGGCGGCGATCAGGGTGCCGCCGGCGGCTTGCCAGTTGCGGCTGAAGGAGGCGAGTACGCGATCACCCCACTCGCCACGTGGCACCAGGGCCACGGCGCGGCGCATGCCGTCGTTCCATGCGCGATTGGCGACTTCGCGGGCTTCGTCTTCGGCGGACAGGCCGAACTGGAACAGCTGCGCCGGACCTTCCTGGTTGCCGTCGGCGTAGTTCAGCGCGAGGGTGGTGATCGGCAGTTGCGGCTGGCTGCTCATCTGCTTGACCAGGTTTTTCTCCAGCGGGCCGACGACCAGTTGTACGCCATCGGCCTGGGCCTGGCGGTAGAACTCGTCCAGCGAACGCACCTGGGTACTGTCGTAGAGCTTGATGGCCGGCTGCGCCTGGCCGCCCTGCTGGGCCTGGTAGTGGGCAGCGAGGAAGCCGTCCTGCAGCGCGCGGGCGACGGAGGCCAGTTGGCCTTGCTGCGGCAGCAGCAGGCCGATCTTGTTCAGCGGCTGGGCAGCCAGGGACTTCAGCTTGGTGAGCGCGTCGGGCAATTGCTTGGCGGCCGGATGGTCGGGGTTCTGCGCGACCCAGTTGTCGATGTTCGACTGCTGTTCTTTCAGGGTCGACGAGGATTTGGTGATGCGCGCCAGTTCCAGCCAGCCGTTCAGGTCACCTTCGTTGCTGCTGGCCTGCATCTGATCCAGGGGCAGGCTGGACACCAGTTTCCAGATTTCCTCATGGTTGGCCTTGCTGGCCTCAGCGTTGAGCAGCGGATCGATGAACACACGCTCACGGGCGGCGCTCAGGGTCTGGCCGTCGGCGGCCAGGGCCAGGGATTTGACCATGCCGGCGCGGGCCTGAAGGTCCACTGGCATTTCGCCCAGGCGCTGGAAGCTGGGGTTGTCGAAGGCCTTCAGTGCAGCCTTGGTCTTGTTGCGGGCCAGTTCGAGTTGGGCACGCAGCGTGCTGGCGAAGACCTGCTGGGCGGGCTTCAGGCTGTCCATGGGGATCTGGTCGAGGATCTGCGTAGAGCGGCCGAGATCCTTCTGCTTGTAGGCCAGATCGGCGGCGGACAGGCGCAGGACGGTAGCTTCGTCCGGCTTGGCAGTGGAGGCCTGCTGCAGCAGCTGTTCGATGCTGGCGTCCGGGGTGCGCGGCAGTTCGCCGAGATTGGACGACGGGGAGGATGCACAGGCGGCGAGCATGCCGGCCAGGAACAGAGCAGATAGCGGACGCAGGCGAGCGATCATATCGGGCTTCTCGTGACGCATTCAAAGAGCTGCCGATTGTACCCAAGCGGCGAGGGGGACGCGATGGCGGCTGCCGGAATCGGGATACAATGCGTCTTTTCCGACACTTCCGGTGAGGTTCTCCCGCGTGACCCTAGGCACTCTCTATGTGGTGGCCACTCCTATTGGCAACCTGGACGACATCAGCGCCCGGGCGCTGAAGGTGCTGGCCGACGTGGCCCTGATCGCGGCCGAAGACACCCGACACTCCGTGCGCCTGCTGCAGCACTTCGGCATCCAGACGCCACTGGCGGCCTGCCACGAACACAACGAGCGGGAGCAGGGCGGCCGCTTCCTCACCAAGCTGCAGGCTGGCGAGGACGTCGCGCTGATCTCCGATGCGGGGACGCCGCTGATTTCCGATCCGGGCTACCACCTGGTGCGCCAGGCGCGCGCGGCGGGCATCGCTGTCGTGCCGGTGCCGGGGGCTTGTGCGCTGATCGCCGCGCTTTCCGCTGCTGGCCTGCCGTCGGATCGTTTTGTCTTCGAAGGCTTCCTGCCGGCGAAGGTCGCCGGCCGCCGTGGGCGCCTGGAGGCGCTGGTGGATGAGCCGCGCACCCTGATCTTCTACGAAGCGCCGCATCGCGTGCTGGAGTGTATCGAGGACATGGCGGCGATCTTTGGCGACGAACGGCCAGCGCTGCTGGCGCGCGAGCTGACCAAGACCTTCGAGACCCTGAAAGGGCTGCCGCTGGGCGAGTTGCGCGAATTCGTGGCGTCCGACAGTAACCAGCAGCGCGGCGAGTGTGTGCTGCTGGTGGCCGGCAAGCCCGCACCGGAAGGCGATGAGGCGGTGGACGCACAGACGCTGCGGGTGCTCGATCTGCTGCTGGCGGAACTGCCTGTCAAGCGTGCCGCAGCGCTTGCCGCGGAGATCACCGGGGCGCGCAAGAACCAGCTTTATCAGATCGCGCTGGAGAGACAGGGCAAGGCTTGAGCTTGTCCTGAGCGACGTCAGCCGCTAACCTTGCGGACTGAGAGTCGATTGGACAGTCGCTGTTCCGTGGTGTTCCACCACGGGGTGGAGGAAAGTCCGGGCTCCATAGGGCAGAGTGCCAGGTAACGCCTGGGAGGCGCGAGCCTACGGAAAGTGCCACAGAAAATAACCGCCTAAGCGCGCAAGCGCCGGTAAGGGTGAAAAGGTGCGGTAAGAGCGCACCGCACGGCTGGCAACAGTTCGTGGCTAGGTAAACCCCACTCGGAGCAAGATCAAATAGGAACCCATTGGCGCGGCCCGCGTTGGGTTCGGGTAGATCGCTTGAGGCATGCAGTGATGTATGTCCCAGAGGAATGGCTGTCCTCGACAGAACCCGGCTTACAGATCGACTCTCAGCACTTTTTCTCCACTTCTTCCCACATGACCATTTGTCGCTGACCGGAAGAAGTTACAAACTTAAGAAATCACTTTAAGTATGAAAGCCCAGTGTTTTGAAAACACTGGGCTTTTCTCTTTTCTAGCGCGTCAAATTCCCTCTCCGAACCTCGCAAAAGCACGCTAAATCTCGGTCCTGTAAGGATTTTTCCCCTCTGGCTCGCCTTGACGGTGGGGAGCGTGGATTTCTATAGTGTGCGGAAGTGGTACGAAGTGGGTAAAAGTGGGATCAACAGGCATGGATAGCCAACCACAGGGGAAGCGCTGACGTGTTTCGCGGAGCTAACGCCATCAGTCTCGACGCCAAAGGGCGCCTCGCGATGCCGAGTCGGTATCGTGACGAGCTCGTTTCGCGTTGCAATGGCCAGCTCATCGTCACCATCGATGCCGTCGACACCTGCCTCACCGTCTACCCCCTCCCGGAATGGGAACTCATCGAAGCCAAGCTGCGCGAACTGCCCTCGCTGCGCGAAGAAACGCGGCGCCTGCAACGTTTGCTGATTGGTAATGCCGTTGACCTGGAGCTGGATGGCGCCGGGCGTTTTCTCATTCCGCCGCGCCTGCGTGAGTACGCCGGCCTGGACAAGAAAGCGATGCTGGTCGGCCAGCTGAACAAGTTCCAGTTGTGGGACGAAGACAAATGGAATGCGGTTGCCGAGGCCGATCTCGCAGCCATCAAAGAACCCGGCGGTCTGCCGGATGAATTGCGCGACCTTATTCTGTGAGCCTGTCTGTGACCAGTACCTTCCAACACATCACCGTTCTGCTCGAGGAGGCCGTCGAAGCGCTGGCCCCCCTGGAGGGCGGCCGCTATGTGGACGGCACCTTCGGAAGGGGAGGGCACAGCCGGGCCTTGCTCGGCAAGCTCGGCCCGGGCGGTCAACTGCTCGGGTTCGACAAGGACCCCCAGGCGATTGCGACGGGAAAAACACTGGCGGCCGAAGACGGCCGCTTCGTCATTGTGCAAAGGTCCTTCGCCGAGATGGCGGAAGAGTTCTCCGCGCGTGGTCTGCAGGGCAGCGTGAACGGCATTCTGCTGGACCTGGGCGTGTCCTCGCCGCAGCTGGATGACCCGGAGCGTGGCTTCAGCTTCCTCAATGACGGTCCGCTGGACATGCGCATGAACCCGGAGCAGGGCGTCAGTGCCGCGCAGTGGATCGCCACCGCTGCGGAAGACGAGATCGCCCGCGTGTTCAAGGATTACGGCGAAGAGCGTTTCGCCAAACGCATGGCTCGCGCCATCGTGCAGCGTCGCGCGGAAGCGCCTTTCGAGCGCACTGCCGATCTGGCCGCCGTAATCACCGAGGCCAATCCGGCCTGGGAGAAGGGCAAGAACCCGGCTACTCGCGCTTTCCAGGGATTGCGCATCTTCATCAACAACGAGTTGGGCGATCTGGAGCGCGGCCTTGAAGCTGCGCTGGAAGGTCTGGCCGTGGGTGGTCGCCTGGTGGTGATCAGCTTCCATTCGCTGGAAGACCGTATCGTCAAACAGTTCATGCGCAAGCAGGTGAAGGGTGAGGCAGACAATCTGCCACGCAATCTGCCGATCCAGGTCAAGCCTTTCGATCCACGCATGAAGCTGATCGGCAAGCCGGTCTACGCCTCCGAGGCGGAGCTCAAGGCCAACCCGCGTTCGCGCAGCGCAGTGATGCGTATCGCGGAGAAGCTCAGATGAGCCGCCTGTTCTCCAAGCGTCTGCCTACCGGCAGCTTCTTCATGTTGCTGCTGTTCATCGGCGTGCTGCTGTCCGCGATTTCCGTTTCCTACAGCGCTTACTGGAACCGCCAACTGCTCAACTCGCTTTACACCGAGCTCAACATTCGCGACAAGGCGCAGGCCGAGTACGGCCGCCTGATTCTCGAGCAGAGCACCTGGACGGCCCACAGCCGTATCGAAGGCCTGGCGACCGACCAGTTGAAGATGCGCGTGCCCGATCCGACCGAAATCATCATGGTGGCGCCATGAGAGACCTGGCCGGCGCTCGTTATCCCTGGCGCTTCCGCGTCGTCATCGCCCTGCTGCTGGCGATGGTGGCGGCGATCGCCTGGCGGATCGTCGACCTGCACGTCATTGACCACGACTTCCTCAAGGGCCAGGGCGATGCGCGCAGCGTGCGCCACATCACCATTCCCGCGCACCGTGGCCTGATTACCGATCGTAATGGCGAGCCGCTGGCCGTCAGTACTCCGGTCGCGACCCTCTGGGCCAACCCCAAGGAGTTGGTCCTCGAACGTGAAAAGTGGGGATTCCTCGCCGACGCCCTTGGTCAGCCCAAGGCGGCTCTGTCCGAGCGTCTGGATGCGAACGCGGACAAGGAGTTCATCTATCTGGTTCGGGGCCTGACCCCGGAGCAGGGCGACGCGGTGATGGCCCAGGTGAAGACCCATCGAATTCCCGGCGTCTATTCGGTCGAGGAATTCCGCCGCTTCTACCCGTCCGGCGAGGTTGCCGCTCAGGTAGTGGGCTTCACCGACGTCGACGACCGCGGCCGTGAAGGCGTGGAACTGGCCTTCGACAGCTGGCTGGCTGGTGTGCCGGGCAAGCGTCAGGTGCTCAAGGACCGCCGTGGCCACCTGATCCGCGATGTGCAGGTCACCCGTAACGCCAAGGCCGGCAAGACCCTGGCCCTGTCCATCGACCTGCGCCTGCAGTACCTCGCCAACCGCGAGCTGCGCAATGCGCTGGTGGAGAACGGCGCCAAGGCCGGCAGCCTGGTGATTCTCGACGTGAAGTCCGGCGAAGTGCTGGCCATGGCCAACCAGCCGACCTACAACCCGAACAACCGTCGCAACCTGCAGCCGGCGATGATGCGCAACCGCGCCATGATCGACGTGTTCGAGCCGGGTTCGACCATGAAGCCGTTCTCCATGAGCGCGGCGCTGGAAACCGGCCGCTGGAAGCCCACCGACAAGGTCGAGGTCTACCCCGGCACGCTGCAGATCGGCCGTTACACCATTCGTGACGTGTCCCGCACCGAAGGGCCGGTGCTGGACCTGACCGGCATCCTGATCCGCTCCAGTAACGTGGGCATGAGCAAGGTCGCCTTCGATATCGGTGGCGAAGCCATCTACAGCCTGATGCAGAAGGTCGGCCTCGGCCAGGACACCGGTCTGGGCTTCCCCGGCGAGCGCGTCGGCAACCTGCCGAATTACCGGGAATGGCGCAAGGCAGAAACCGCGACCCTGTCCTACGGCTACGGCCTCTCCGTCACCGCGATCCAGCTGGCCCATGCCTATGCGGCGTTGGCCAACAATGGCCGCAGCGTGCCGCTGACCATGGTCCGCGCTGATCGCCCGGCAGAAGCCACCCAGGTCATCCCCGAGCCGGTCGCCAAGACCATGCAGGGCATGCTGCAGCAAGTGATCGAAGCGCCGAACGGCGTATACCGCGCCCAGGTGCCGGGTTACCACGTGGCCGGCAAGTCCGGTACCGCGCGCAAGACCGCGACCGGCGCCAAGGGCTACGCCGAGAATTCCTACCGCTCCCTGTTCGCCGGCTTCGCGCCGATGAGCAATCCGCGCTATGTCGCCGTGGTGGTCATCGATGAACCCAGCAAGGCCGGCTACTTCGGTGGCCTGGTGTCCGCGCCGGTGTTCAGCAAGGTGATGTCCGGCACGCTGCGCCTGATGAACGTGCCGCCGGACAACCTGCCGGCGACCCCGCAGCAACAAGCTGATGCTGCGCCCGCTGCCAAAGGAGGGCGTGGCTGATGCCGATGAGCCTGAACCAGCTGCTGCCACAAGCCGAAAGCGGCGAACTGATCCGCGAACTGACCCTGGACAGCCGCACCGTCAAACCGGGCGACCTGTTCCTGGCCGTGCCGGGTGGTCGCCAGGATGGCCGCGGGCACATTGCCGCCGCGCTCAGCCTGGGCGCTGCGGCAGTCGCCTATGAGGCCGAGGGCGCAGTCGATCTGCCGCCCAGCGATGTGCCGATGATCGCCATCAAGGGCCTCGCCAAGCAGCTGTCCGCCATTGCCGGGCGCTTCTATGGCGAGCCGAGTCGTGGCGTCGAACTGGTGGGCGTGACTGGCACCAACGGCAAGACCAGCGTCAGCCAGCTGGTGGCCCAGGCGTTGGACCTGCTCGGCGAGCGCTGCGGCATCGTCGGCACCCTCGGCACCGGTTTCTATGGCGCGCTGGAAAGCGGCCGCCACACCACGCCTGATCCGCTCGCCGTGCAGGCGACCCTGGCACGCCTGAAGCAGGCTGGCGCCAAGGCCGTGGCCATGGAAGTGTCCTCCCACGGCCTGGAGCAGGGCCGTGTCGCGGCGCTGGGTTTCGATGTGGCAGTGTTCACCAATCTGTCCCGCGACCACCTGGACTACCACGGCTCGATGGAAGCCTACGGTGCCGCCAAGGCCAAGCTGTTCGCCTGGCAAGGCCTGCGTTGCCGGGTGATCAACCTGGACGACGATTTTGGCCGCCAGCTGGCCGCCGAGTCCCACGAGTCCCGCCTGATGGGTTACAGCCTGAGCGACCCGTCGGCCTACATCTACTGCCGCGAAGCCACCTTCAGCGATGCCGGCGTGCAAGCGCAGATCGTCGCCCCCCAGGGCGAAGGCCTGCTGCGCAGCTCGCTGCTGGGCAAGTTCAACCTGAGCAACCTGCTGGCCGTGGTCGGTGCGCTGCTGGGCCTGGACTACCCGCTGGGCGACGTGCTCAAGGTGCTGCCGCAGCTGGAAGGTCCGATTGGGCGCATGCAGCGCCTGGGCGGCGGCGAAAAACCGTTGGTAGTCGTGGACTACGCCCACACTCCGGACGCGCTGGAAAAAGTCCTGCTGGCCCTGCGCCCGCACGTTCATGGTCGACTGCTGTGCCTGTTCGGCTGCGGCGGCGACCGTGACAGTGGCAAGCGCCCGATCATGGCGCAGATCGCCGAGCAGCATGCTGACCGCGTGCTGGTCACCGACGACAACCCGCGCACCGAGAAGAGCGACGCGATCATCGCGGACATTCGTGCCGGCTTCGCCAAGCCCGAAGTGGTCGAATTCGTGCCGGGTCGGGGCGAGGCCATCGCCCGCCTGATCGCTGCTGCCGGCGTTGATGATGTCGTGCTGCTGGCTGGCAAGGGGCATGAGGATTACCAGGAGATCGACGGTGTTCGCCACCCGTTCTCCGATCTGGATCAAGCCGCCAAGGCGCTGGCTGCCTGGGAGGTGAAGCGTGCTTAAGCCCCTTTCGCTCAACGAAGTCGCGGGTACGCTGCAGGGCCGTGTGGTCGGTGCCGATACCAGCTTCGACGCCGTGAGCACCGATAGCCGCGCCATCGTGCCCGGCCAGCTGTTCATTGCCCTGACCGGGCCGCGCTTCGATGGTCATGATTACCTGGCCGACGTCGCTGCCAAGGGTGCAGTTGCCGCCCTGGTCGAGCGCGAAGTCGCGGGTGCGCCGCTGCCGCAATTGGTCGTGGCAGATACTCGTATCGCATTGGGCCAGCTCGGCGCGCTGAATCGAGCAGCCTTCACCGGCCGCGTCGCCGCCGTGACCGGTTCCAGTGGCAAGACCACTGTGAAGGAAATGCTAGCCAGCATCCTGCGCACCCAGGGCGAAGTCCTGGCGACCCGTGGCAATCTGAACAACGACCTCGGTGCGCCGCTGACCCTGTTGCAGTTGGCTCCTGAACACAAGAGTGCAGTCATCGAGTTGGGCGCCAACCGTGTCGGCGAGATCGCCTACACCGTCGCGCTGACCCGTCCGCAGGTCGCCATCATCACCAACGCCGGTACTGCCCACGTGGGTGAGTTCGGCGGCCAGGACAAGATCGTCCTGGCCAAGGGCGAGATTCTCGAAGGGCTGGCCGCTGACGGCGTGGCCATCCTCAACCGTGACGACAAGGCCTTCGACACCTGGCAGGCCCGCGCCGCCGGTCGCCGTATCTCCAGTTTCGGCCTGCACGACGCCCGTGCCGACTTCCGCGCCATCGATGTACAGCGTGATGCCCGCGGTTGCCCTGGGTTCACCCTGCAGGGCCCGGCTGGCGAGGCTGCCGTTCAGCTGAATCTGCTCGGTGAGCACAACGTCACGAACGCGATGGCCGCCGCCGCCGCCGCCCATGCCCTTGGCGTGCCACTGGTCGGGATCGTTTCCGGCCTGCAGAACCTGCAGCCGGTCAAGGGTCGCGCCGTAGCCCAGTTGGCGACGAATGGCATGCGTGTGATCGATGACAGCTACAACGCCAACCCGGCTTCAATCTGCGCGGCGATTGATATACTCGCCGGCTTTTCCGGCCGGACCGTCCTGGTCCTCGGGGACATGGGCGAGCTGGGTGCCTGGGCGGAATCTTCCCACCGCGAAGTGGGAACCTACGCCATTGGCAAAGTCACCGCGCTCTATGCCGTCGGACCGTTGATGAGCCACGCCGTGCAGGCGTTCGGTTCCGCGGGCCGGCACTTCGCCGATCAGGCCAGCCTGATCCAGGCCCTGGCCGAAGAAGCTTCGACAACCACCATTCTGATCAAGGGTTCCCGCAGCGCGGCGATGGACAAGGTCGTCGCGGCGCTCTGTGGTTCCTCCGAGGAGAGTCACTAAATGCTGCTGCTGCTCGCCGAGTACCTGCAACAGTTCTACAAGGGCTTCGGCGTCTTCCAGTACCTGACCCTGCGCGGCATCCTGAGTGTGCTGACCGCACTCGCCCTGTCGCTGTGGCTGGGCCCGTGGATGATCCGCACCCTGCAGATCCGCCAGATCGGCCAGTCCGTGCGCAATGACGGTCCGCAATCGCACCTGTCCAAGAAAGGCACGCCGACCATGGGTGGCGCGCTGATCCTCACCGCCATCGCCATCAGCACACTGCTGTGGTCCGACTGGTCGAACCGCTACGTCTGGGTCGTGCTGGCCGTGACCCTGCTGTTCGGCGCCATCGGCTGGGTGGATGACTACCGCAAGGTGATCGAGAAGAACTCCCGTGGCCTGCCGAGCCGCTGGAAGTATTTCTGGCAGTCGGTATTCGGCCTGGGCGCCGCGATCTTCCTCTATATGACTGCCGAGACGCCGGTCGAGACCACCCTGATCGTGCCGATGCTGAAGAACGTCGAGATCCCGCTGGGCATCTTCTTCGTGGTGCTGACCTACTTCGTGATCGTCGGCTCCAGCAACGCGGTGAACCTGACCGACGGCCTCGACGGCCTCGCCATCATGCCCACCGTGATGGTCGGCGGCGCGCTGGGGATCTTCTGCTACCTGTCGGGCAACATCAAATTCGCCGAATACCTGTTCATCCCGAGCGTTCCGGGTGCGGGCGAGCTGATCATCTTCTGCGGCGCCATCGTCGGCGCAGGGCTGGGCTTCCTCTGGTTCAACACCTATCCGGCGCAGGTCTTCATGGGTGACGTCGGCGCGCTGGCGCTCGGCGCCGCGCTGGGCACCATCGCGGTGATCGTCCGCCAGGAAATCGTGCTGTTCATCATGGGCGGCGTGTTCGTGATGGAAACCCTGTCGGTGGTGATCCAGGTCGCCTCCTTCAAACTGACCGGCAAGCGGGTGTTCCGCATGGCGCCGATCCACCACCACTTCGAACTCAAAGGCTGGCCGGAGCCGCGCGTGATCGTGCGCTTCTGGATCATCACGGTGATTCTCGTGCTGATCGGCCTGGCCACGTTGAAACTGCGTTGAGGACTGATCGAGCATGAGCCTGATCGCTTCCGACCAATTCCGCATCGTTGTCGGCCTCGGCAAGAGCGGCATGTCCCTGGTGCGCTACCTGGCGCGCCAGGGCGTGCCGTTTGCCGTGGCGGATACGCGCGCGAATCCGCCGGAGCTGGCGACCCTGCGCGAGCTGTACCCGCAGGTCGAGGTGCGCTGCGGTGACCTCGACGCCGATTTCCTCTGCCGCGCCCAGGAACTCTACGTGAGCCCCGGCCTGTCGCTGCGTGTCCCGGCGCTGATCGAAGCCGCTGCCCGTGGCGTACGCCTGTCCGGCGATGTCGACCTGTTCGCGCGTCACGCGAAGGCGCCGATCGTCGCCATCACCGGTTCCAACGCCAAGAGCACCGTCACCACCCTGGTGGGCGACATGGCCAAGGCAGCCGGCAAGCGCGTCGCCGTTGGCGGCAACCTCGGCACCCCGGCGCTGGACCTGCTGGCCGATGACGTCGAGCTGTATGTGGTGGAGCTGTCCAGCTTTCAGCTGGAGACCTGCGAGCGTCTGAACGCCGAGGTCGCCACCTGCCTCAACGTCAGCGAAGACCACATGGACCGCTATGACGGCATGGCCGATTACCACCTCGCCAAGCACCGCATCTTCCGCGGCGCCAAACAGGTCGTGGTGAATCGTGCCGACGCGTTGAGCCGCCCGCTGATCGCTGACAACGTGCCGTGCTGGACCTTCGGTATCAACAAGCCGGACTTCAAGGCCTTCGGCCTGATCGAAGAGGACGGAGAGAAGTGGCTGGCCTTCCAGTTCGACAAGCTGATGCCGGCGCGCGAGCTGAAGATCCGTGGTGCGCACAACCAGTCCAACGCCCTGGCCGCGCTGGCGCTGGGGCATGCCGTTGGCCTGCCGTTCGAGCCGATGCTGCAGACCCTGCGTGAGTTCGCCGGTCTCGCTCACCGCTGCCAGTGGGTTCGCGAGCGCAATGGCGTGAACTACTACGACGACTCCAAGGCCACCAACGTCGGTGCTGCCCTGGCTGCCATCGAAGGCCTGGGAGCGGACATCGACGGCAAGCTGGTGCTGATCGCCGGTGGCGACGGCAAGGGTGCCGACTTCCACGACCTGCGTGAGCCGGTCGCGCAACATTGCCGCGCCGTGGTGCTGCTGGGCCGCGACGCCGAGCTGGTGGGCGCTGCCATTGGCAACGTCGTGCCCAAGGTTCGCGTGAATACCCTCGAAGAAGCTGTCGAGCATGCCAGCGATCTGGCCCTGCCGGGCGACGCGGTACTGCTGTCGCCGGCCTGCGCGAGCCTGGACATGTTCAAGAATTACGAAGAACGCGGACGCCTGTTCGCCAAGGCCGTGGAGGAGCTCGCCTGATGTTCTCCTTCCTGCGCCCGTACCCGTCCCCGCTGATCAGCCGCAACGGCATCGACATCGACTTCCCGCTGCTTGCGGGTTGTCTGGCGCTGCTCGGCCTCGGCCTGGTGATGGTCACTTCGGCATCCTCCGAAGTCGCCGCGGCGCAGTCCGGCAACCCGCTGTACTTCTCGGTCCGCCACCTGATCTATCTCGCCATCGGCTTCGTCGCCTGCGGCGTGACCATGATGGTGCCGATGGAAACCTGGCAGCGCTGGGGCTGGAAGCTGCTGGCCGTGGCCTTTGTGCTGCTGGTGATGGTGATCACCCCCGGCATCGGTCGCGAAGTGAACGGTTCCATGCGCTGGATCGGCTTCGGCCTGTTCAACATCCAGCCCTCGGAGATCGCCAAGGTCTTCGTGGTGATCTTCATGGCTGGCTACCTGGTTCGCCGCCAGGAGGAGGTACGCGAGAGCTGGCTGGGCTTTTTCAAGCCGTTCGTGGTGCTGCTGCCGATGGCCGGCCTGCTGTTGCGCGAGCCTGACTTCGGCGCCACCGTGGTGATGATGGGCGCGGCCGCCGCGATGCTGTTCCTCGGCGGCGTGGGCCTGTTCCGCTTCGGCCTGATGGTCGCGCTGGCGGTCGGCGCCGTGGTGCTGCTGATCCAGACCCAGCCTTACCGGATGGCGCGTCTGACCAACTTCACCGATCCCTGGGCCGACCAGTTCGGCGCGGGCTACCAGCTCAGCCAGGCGCTGATCGCCTTCGGCCGCGGCGGCTGGACCGGCATGGGCCTGGGCAACAGCATCCAGAAGCAGTTCTACCTGCCCGAGGCGCACACCGACTTCGTGTTCGCGGTCCTCGCCGAAGAGCTGGGCATCGTAGGCGCGATGGCCACCGTGGCCCTGTTCGTCTTCGTCAGCCTGCGCGCGCTGTACATCGGTATCTGGGCCGAGCAGTCGAAACAGTACTTCTCCGCCTACGTCGCCTACGGACTGGCTTTCCTGTGGATCGGCCAGTTCCTGATCAACGTGGGAGTGAACGTCGGCCTGCTGCCGACCAAGGGCCTGACCTTGCCGTTCCTCAGCTACGGCGGCAGTTCCCTGGTGATCTGCTGTGCCCAGCTGGGGATGCTGCTGCGCATCGAATGGGAGCGCCGCACCGTGATGGGCAGCGAGGAATATGAATTCAGCGAAGAGGACTTTGCCGATGAAAGGTAACGTCCTGATCATGGCGGGCGGCACCGGCGGACACGTGTTCCCGGCCCTGGCCTGCGCACGTGAGTTCCAGGCACGCGGTTACAGCGTGCACTGGCTGGGCACCCCACGTGGTATCGAAAACGATCTGGTACCCAAGGCCGGCCTGCCGCTGCACCTGATCAACGTCAGCGGCCTGCGTGGCAAGGGCCTCAAGTCCCTGCTGCGAGCGCCGTTCGATCTGCTCAAGTCGCTGTTCCAGGCCCTGGGCGTGGTGCGCCAGCTCAAGCCGGTCTGCGTGCTCGGCCTGGGTGGCTACGTCACCGGTCCGGGCGGCCTGGCTGCCAAGCTGTCCGGCGTGCCGCTGGTGATCCATGAGCAGAACGCCGTCGCCGGCACCGCCAATCGCAGCCTCGCGCCGCTGGCCAAGCGTGTCTGCGAAGCCTTCCCGGATACTTTCGACAGCAGCGCCAAGCGCCTGACCACTGGCAACCCGGTGCGCGTTGAACTGTTCCTGGAGGAGGACGCCCGTGCGCCGTTGGCTGGTCGTCGCGTCAACCTGCTGGTGCTGGGTGGCAGCCTGGGCGCCGAACCACTGAACAAGCTGCTGCCCGAAGCGCTGGCGCAGGTGCCGGCTGAGATTCGCCCGGCCATTCGCCATCAGGCCGGTCGTCAGCATGACGAAATTACAGCGGAGCGTTATCGCACTGCGGGTGTCGAAGCGGACGTAGCTCCGTTCATCGCAGACATGGCCGCTGCCTACGCCTGGGCCGATCTGGTGATCTGCCGCGCCGGAGCGCTGACCGTGAGCGAGCTGACTGCCGCCGGCCTGCCGTCCTTCCTGGTGCCGCTACCCCATGCGATCGACGACCACCAGACCAAGAACGCCGAATTCCTGGTGCGGGAGGGCGCGGCCCTTCTGCTGCCACAGAAATCTACCAGCGCCGCCGAACTGGCCGCGCAGTTGTCCGAGGTATTGATGCATCCCGATTCCCTGACCCGCATGGCCGCTCGCGCACGCAGCCTGGCCAAGCCCGAGGCTACCCGCACGGTAGTCGATGCCTGCCTGGAGGTGGCCCGTGGTTAAAGAACCCACCGGCGTCACCCGCACCATGCGGCGCATCCGCCGCATCCACTTCGTCGGCATCGGTGGCGTGGGCATGTGCGGTATCGCGGAAGTGCTGCTCAACCTCGGCTACGAAGTCTCCGGCTCCGACCTCAAGGCGTCGCCGGTTACCGAGCGCCTGGAAAAATTCGGCGCGGAAATCTTCATCGGCCACCGCGCGGAGAACTCCGACGGCGCCGACGTGCTGGTGGTATCCAGCGCGGTGAACAAGTCGAACCCGGAAGTTGCCGCTGCGCTGGATCGCCGCGTGCCGGTCGTGCCGCGTGCCGAGATGCTCGCCGAGCTGATGCGCTACCGCCACGGTATCGCCGTAGCCGGTACCCACGGCAAGACCACCACCACCAGCCTGATCGCCTCGGTATTCGCTGCCGGCGGCCTGGACCCGACCTTCGTCATCGGCGGCCGCCTGAACGCCGCCGGCACCAACGCGCAGCTGGGTACCAGCCGTTACCTGGTGGCCGAGGCGGACGAGAGCGACGCCAGCTTCCTGCACCTGCAGCCGATGGTCTCGGTGGTCACCAACATCGACGCCGACCACATGAGCACCTACGGCGGCGACTTCAACAAGCTCAAGCGCACCTTCGTCGACTTCCTGCACAACCTGCCGTTCTACGGTCTGGCCGTGGTCTGTGTGGACGACCCGGTCGTGCGCGAGATCCTGCCGCAGGTCGCCCGCCCCACCGTCACTTACGGCCTGAGCGAGGACGCCGACGTCCGCGCCATCAACATCCGCCAGGAAGGCATGCGTACCTACTTCACCGTGCTGCGCCCCGAGCGCGAGCCGCTGGACGTTTCGGTGAACATGCCCGGCCTGCACAACGTGCTGAACTCCCTGGCGACCATTGTCATTGCCACCGACGAGGGCATCTCCGATGAGGCCATCGTCCAGGGCCTGTCCGGTTTCCAGGGCGTCGGCCGACGCTTCCAGGTCTACGGCGACCTGCAGGTGGAAGGCGGCAGCGTGATGCTGGTCGACGACTACGGCCACCACCCGCGCGAAGTCGCGGCGGTAATCAAGGCCGTGCGTGGTGGCTGGCCGGAGCGCCGTCTGGTGATGGTCTACCAACCGCACCGCTTCAGCCGTACCCGTGATCTGTATGACGACTTCGTGCAGGTGCTGGGCGAAGCCAACGTGCTGATGCTGATGGAAGTCTACCCGGCCGGCGAAGAGCCGATCCCCGGCGCCGACAGCCGTCACCTGTGCCACAGCATCCGCCAGCGCGGCCAGCTCGACCCGATCTATCTGGAGCGCGGCGGTGACCTCGCTTCTCTGCTCAAGCCGCTCCTGCGTCCGGGCGACATCTTGCTCTGCCAGGGCGCCGGCGATATCGGCGGGCTGGCTCCGGCACTGATCAAGAACCCGATGTTCGGCGCCGCTGCTGCTGGCGTCGAGGGGAAGAAACAATGAGTGACGCCCTCAAATCCGCCCTCGAGCCCCGCGCCTTCGGTCGCGTCGCTGTGCTGTATGGCGGCAAGAGCGCCGAGCGCGAGGTGTCGCTGAAGTCCGGCACCATGGTCCTGCAGGCTCTGCAGGGCGCAGGCGTGGACGCTTTTGGCATCGATGTGGGCGACGATCTGCTGGAGCGACTGACCCGCGAGAAAATCGACCGCGCCTTCATCATCCTCCACGGTCGTGGCGGTGAAGACGGCACCATGCAGGGCCTGCTGGAAATCGCTGGTATTCCTTACACCGGCAGCGGTGTGCTGGCTTCCGCATTGGCCATGGACAAGCTGCGCACCAAGCGTGTGTGGCTGAGCCTGGGCCTGCCGACGCCTGACCACGCTGTCCTCGCCAGCGAGGACGATTGCCGTGCCGCGGCCGCGAAGCTGGGTTTCCCGCTGATCGTCAAGCCTGCCAGCGAGGGCTCCAGTATCGGCATGGCCAAGGTGAACAGCGAGCAGGAGCTGATCGCCGCCTGGACCGTCGCCGCGAAATACGACCCGCAGGTGCTCGTCGAGCAATGGATCAGCGGCCCCGAGTTCACCGTCGCGATCCTTCGTGGCCAGGTGCTGCCGCCCATTCGCCTGGGCACCCCGCACACCTTCTATGACTACGACGCGAAGTACCTGGCCAACGATACCCAGTACCAGATTCCCTGCGGCCTCGACGCCGACAAGGAGCAGGAGCTCAAGGACCTGACCGCGCGCGCCTGCGATGCCCTCGGCATCCAGGGCTGGGGTCGGACCGATGTGATGCAGGACGCCCAAGGGCGTTTCTGGCTGTTGGAAGTGAACACCGCACCGGGCATGACCGACCACAGCCTGGTGCCCATGGCCGCGCGCGCGGCCGGCCTGGATTTCCAGCAACTGGTGCTGGCGATCCTCGCCGACAGCGTCGAGGCAAGGGGGTAAGTCATGAACGGCGCGCAGCTTCGTCACCAGAATCCCGGAATCGGCCGTGCCCCCGCACGCAAGCCGGTGCCGCGCGGCGCCAGCCGTCTGGTGGCCAAGGAGCCGCTCAGCGCTCGCATGCCCAAACCCAGCTTCGGCTTCCTGAAGGTGCTGCTGTGGCCTCTGGTGCTGGGCGTGCTCGGCGGCGGTGCTTACTACGGCGCGCAATACGTGCTGCCCTATGCCGACCGCCCGATTGCCAAGGTCAGCGTGGAAGGCGACCTCAGCTACATCAGCCAAGCAGCGGTGCAGCAGCGGATCAGCCCCTACGTGTCGGCCAGCTTCTTCACCATCGACCTGGCCGGCATGCGTCAGGAGCTGGAGCAGATGCCCTGGATCGCCCATGCCGAAGTGCGCCGCGTTTGGCCTGATCAGGTGGTTGTCCGCCTGGACGAGCAATTGCCCATCGCCCGTTGGGGTGACGAAGCCCTGCTGAACAACCAGGGTCAGGCTTTTGCCCCGCGTGAAGTGGCCAACTACGAGCACCTGCCGCGCCTGTCCGGCCCGCAGCGCGCTCAACAGCAAGTGATGCAGCAATACCAGATTCTCAGCCAGATGCTCCGCCCGCTGGGCTTCACCATCGCCAGCCTGGACATGAGTTCGCGCGGCGCCTGGACCCTGGGTACCGCTCAGGGCGTGGAGATCATGCTGGGCCGCGATCACGCGGTAGAACAGATTCGCCGGTTCGTGACCATCTACGACAAGGCGCTGAAAGACCAGATTACGAAAATTGCCCGCATCGACATGCGCTACCCCAACGGCCTGGCCGTGGGTTGGCGCGATCCGATGCCGGGAGCGACGGTGGCTCAGACCACCGCCGCGCAGTGAGTTGAGGAGACTTCTATAAACATGGCAAGCGTGCAGAGCGGCAAAATGGTCGTCGGCCTGGACATCGGCACCTCCAAGGTGGTGGCGCTGGTGGGCGAGGTGGCGGCCGATGGCAAGCTGGAAATCGTCGGCATCGGGACGCATCCGTCGCGCGGCCTGAAGAAGGGCGTGGTGGTCAACATCGAATCCACCGTGCAATCGATCCAGCGCGCCATCGATGAAGCCCAGCAGATGGCTGGCTGCCGTATCCACTCGGCCTTCGTCGGCATCGCCGGCAACCATATCCGCAGCCTGAACTCCCACGGCATCGTGGCGATCCGCGACCGCGAAGTCAGCGGCGCGGACATCGAACGCGTGCTGGACGCGGCCCAGGCCGTGGCCATCCCGGCCGACCAGCGTGTGCTGCACACCCTGGCCCAGGACTACGTGATCGATAACCAGGAAGGCGTACGCGAGCCGCTGGGCATGTCCGGCGTCCGCCTGGAAGCCAAGGTGCACGTGGTGACCTGCGCCGTGAACGCCGCACAGAACATCGAGAAGTGCGTGCGCCGCTGCGGTCTTGAGGTGGACGACATCATCCTCGAGCAGTTGGCCTCGGCCTACTCCGTGCTCACCGAGGACGAGAAGGAACTGGGCGTATGCCTGGTGGACATCGGCGGCGGCACCACCGATATCGCCATCTTTACCGAAGGCGCCATCCGCCACACGGCGGTGATCCCGATCGCTGGTGACCAGGTCACCAATGACATCGCCATGGCGCTGCGCACCCCGACTCAGTACGCTGAGGAAATCAAGATTCGCTACGCCTGTGCACTGGCCAAACTGGCCGGCCCCGGCGAAACCATCAAGGTGCCCAGCGTCGGTGATCGTCCGCCGCGGGAACTGTCGCGCCAAGCGCTTGCCGAAGTGGTCGAGCCTCGCTACGACGAGCTCTTCACCCTGGTTCAGGCAGAGCTGCGTCGCAGTGGCTACGAGGACCTGATTCCAGCCGGGATCGTCCTGACCGGTGGCACTTCCAAGATGGAAGGCGCCGTCGAGCTGGCCGAAGAGATCTTTCACATGCCGGTGCGCCTGGGCGTACCCCACAGCGTCAAGGGACTGGCCGACGTCGTGCGCAATCCAATCTATTCCACCGGCGTGGGGCTGCTCCTGTACGGACTGCAAAAGCAATCCGACGGCATCTCCATGTCCGGCAGCAGCTTCAGCAGCGACGAACCCAAGACACCGGTACTGGAAAAGCTCAAACGCTGGGTCCAGGGCAATTTCTGATTTACCACCGCGGTAAACGTAGGCAACACAACTAGAAAGGAAGGAGAGGGGAAATGTTTGAACTGGTAGATAACGTCCCGCAAACAGCAGTCATCAAAGTGATCGGCGTGGGTGGCGGCGGCGGTAACGCCGTGAACCACATGGCCAAGAACAACGTTGATGGCGTCGAATTCATCTGTGCCAACACCGATGCGCAGGCGCTGAAGAACATCGCCGCGCGCACCGTGCTGCAACTCGGCCCGGGTGTGACCAAGGGTCTGGGCGCTGGCGCCAACCCTGAAGTAGGCCGCCAGGCCGCCATCGAGGACCGCGAGCGTATCGCCGAAGTCCTGGAAGGTGCCGACATGGTCTTCATCACCACCGGCATGGGTGGCGGTACCGGTACCGGTGCTGCGCCGATCATCGCCGAGGTTGCCAAGGAAATGGGCATCCTCACCGTGGCCGTGGTCACCCGTCCCTTCCCGTTCGAAGGTCGCAAGCGCATGCAGATCGCCGACGAAGGCATCCGCTCGCTGGCGGAAAGCGTCGACTCGCTGATCACCATCCCGAACGAAAAACTGCTGACCATCCTGGGCAAGGACGCGAGCCTGCTGGCCGCCTTCGCCAAGGCTGACGATGTACTGGCCGGTGCCGTTCGCGGTATCTCCGACATCATCAAGCGCCCGGGCATGATCAACGTCGACTTCGCCGACGTGAAAACCGTCATGAGCGAAATGGGCATGGCCATGATGGGTACCGGTTGCGCCAGCGGCCCGAACCGCGCTCGCGAAGCGACCGAAGCCGCGATCCGCAACCCGCTGCTGGAAGACGTCAACCTGCAGGGCGCCCGCGGCATCCTGGTCAACATCACCGCCGGTCCGGACCTGTCCCTGGGCGAGTACTCCGACGTGGGTAACATCATCGAGCAGTTCGCTTCCGAGCACGCCACTGTGAAAGTGGGCACCGTGATCGATCCGGACATGCGCGACGAGCTGCACGTCACCGTGGTCGCCACCGGTCTGGGCGCGCGCCTGGAGAAGCCGGTCAAGGTCGTCGACAACACCGTTCAGACCCAGGCCGTCAGCACCCAGGCTCCGGTTCAGCGCGAGCAGCAGTCGGTGAACTACCGTGACCTGGACCGTCCGACCGTCATGCGCAACCAGAACCACGGCGGCGCAGCCACCGCGGCCAAGTTGAATCCGCAGGACGATCTGGACTATCTGGACATCCCGGCCTTCCTGCGTCGTCAGGCCGATTGAGTCGATTTATCAGGAGTATCAATGTGATTGGTGTTCAGCAAAGGGCGGTTCTGCTATCATCGCCGCCCATTGTTGACAACAGTTCGCAACTTGCGCGAAAGCGGCCAAAGCCATGATCAGACAACGCACCTTGAAGAACATCATCCGGGCGACCGGTGTCGGCCTGCACTCCGGGGAGAAGGTTTACCTGACCCTGAAGCCGGCTCCCGTCGATACTGGCATCGTGTTCTGCCGGGCTGACCTCGACCCTGTGGTGGAAATTCCTGCCCGGGCCTCGAACGTCGGCGAAACCACCATGTCGACCACCCTGATCAAGGGTGACGTCAAAGTGGATACCGTGGAGCATCTGCTTTCGGCCATGGCCGGCCTCGGAATCGACAACGCCTATGTCGAGCTGTCCGCGTCGGAAGTACCGATCATGGACGGCAGCGCGGGTCCCTTTGTATTCCTGATCCAGTCCGCTGGCCTGCAAGAGCAGGAAGCGGCCAAGAAGTTCATCCGAATCAAGCGCGAAGTGACGGTGGAAGAGGGCGACAAGCGCGCCACCTTCGTTCCGTTCGACGGCTTCAAGGTGAGCTTCGAGATCGATTTCGATCATCCGGTCTTCCGTGGTCGCACCCAGAAAGCCGTGGTGGATTTCTCCAGTACTTCCTTCGTGAAGGAAGTCAGCCGCGCCCGTACCTTCGGGTTCATGCGCGACATCGAGATGCTGCGCTCCCAGAACCTGGCTCTGGGTGGCAGCGTGGAGAACGCCATCGTGGTCGACGAGTATCGAGTGCTCAACGAAGATGGTCTTCGTTACGAGGACGAGTTCGTCAAGCACAAGATCCTGGACGCCATTGGTGACCTGTACCTGCTGGGTAACAGCCTCATCGGCGAGTTCATCGGCTACAAGTCCGGTCACGCCCTGAACAACCGTCTCCTGCGTACCCTCATCGCAGACAAGGACGCTTGGGAAGTGGTGACCTTCGAGGACGCCAAGACTGCGCCGATCTCCTATATGCGACCCGCTGCGGCCGTATAAGGAAACCTCCTCCTTTCAGCTACAACTTTCAAAGGCCACCTTCGGGTGGCCTTTTTTTATACCCGCTATTTACTCCTCGCCCGGCTCCGCTGATTTCCGGCTACGGCTGGCGAGTCGCTCGAGGGCGGCCTTGAGTTGCGGATTGCTGATGCCTTCGGCGGCTTCGTGGAGGGTGGCGGAGGCAGACTCGGTGATGCGGTTGGTGTTCACACGGGTTGGCGCCTGGATCGCCGGTTGCACCTTGAACAGGATGCGCGCCAGGCCCCTGAACTCCTCGAACGCGGCCAGTTGCCGCAGTAGGCGGTTCTGCTGGTAGCGCAGGCGCGTGGCCCAGTGGCCGTCGGTGACGACCAGCAGCAGACTGCCTTCTCGCCAGGAGGCGACACGGCAGTAAGGGCGCGCGGCGGGCTGCAGTTGCGAGTCGAGCAGTTCCTGCAGGCGCGAGAGGCGCTGTGCCTGGGCGAACAGCGACTGCAGCGGCTTGGCTTCACGAAGCAGCTTGGTCATCGCCTTGGCGGGCAGGGGGCGGAAGGCCATGGGGGGCAACCGGGAGTGAATGAAGAGGGATGGTAACAGATGCGCTCAGGGCCAGATGCCACCGTCCGCCCTTGAAGTTGCCCGGCTGCGTCACCATATCACCCACTCGGATTCAAAGTTGTCCGCCCATGCATTGCTCCCAAGCTCGCAGAATGCGAAGCTTCGGAGGATGACTTCGGCACTTTTTTCCCGGAAGTTTCCGGGTAGAATGCCCGCTTCATTGCCGTTCCGCGCCGCGGCCAGCCAGTCGGGCAGCCCTCCAATTCTCCAGTTCGGATGACCCAGTCGATATGTTTGCGCCTTTGTTGAAAAAACTCTTTGGAAGCAAGAACGAGCGCGAAGTGAAGCGCATGGCCAAGCAGGTCCAGGCCATCAATGCACTCGAGCCCCAGATGGTCCCGCTTTCCGATGAGCAACTGAAGGCCAAGACCGAAGAGTTCAAGGCACGTGTCGCCAAGGGTGAAACCCTCGACCAGATCCTTCCGGAAGCCTTCGCCGTAGCTCGCGAGGCCGGCAAGCGCGTGATGGGCATGCGCCACTTCGATGTCCAGCTGATCGGCGGCATGTCCCTGCACGAAGGCAAGATCGCCGAAATGCGTACCGGTGAGGGCAAGACCCTCGTAGGTACCCTGGCCGTCTACCTGAACGCCCTGTCCGGCAAAGGCGTGCACGTGGTCACCGTGAACGATTACCTGGCCCGCCGCGACGCCAACTGGATGCGTCCGCTGTATGAGTTCCTCGGCCTGACTGTCGGCATCGTCAGCCCGTTCCAGCCGCCGGAAGAGAAGCGCGCTGCCTACGCTTCCGATATTACCTACGGCACCAACAACGAATTCGGTTTCGATTACCTGCGCGACAACATGGCGTTCAGCCTGGAAGACAAGTTCCAGCGTGAACTGAACTTCGCCGTGGTCGACGAAGTGGACTCCATCCTCATCGACGAGGCACGGACCCCGCTGATCATCTCCGGCCAGGCCGAAGACAGCTCCGAGCTGTACATCAAGATCAACAAGCTGATCCCGCGCCTGAAGCGTCACATCGAGGAAGTCGAAGGCCAGGTGACCCAGCAGGGCCACTACAGCATCGACGAGAAGACCCGCCAGGTCGAACTCAACGAACAGGGTCATGCCTACGTCGAGGAACTGCTGACCCAGAACGGCCTGCTGGCCGAGGGTGAGAGCCTCTACTCCGCGCACAACCTCAGCCTGCTGACCCACGTCTATGCGGCGCTGCGTGCCCACACCCTGTTCCACCGCAACGTGGAATACATCGTCCAGGGCGACCAGGTCCTGCTGATCGACGAGCACACCGGCCGCACCATGCCGGGCCGTCGCCTCTCCGAGGGCCTGCACCAGGCCATCGAGGCGAAGGAAAACCTGCCGATCCAGGCCGAGAGCCAGACCCTGGCCTCGACCACCTTCCAGAACTACTTCCGCCTCTACACCAAGCTGGCCGGCATGACCGGTACCGCCGACACCGAGGCCTTCGAATTCCGCCAGACCTACGGCCTGGACGTGGTGGTGATCCCGACCCACCGTCCGGTTGCCCGTAAGGACTTCAACGACCTGGTCTACCTGACCCAGGACGAGAAGTACGCCGCCATCATCACCGACGTCCAGCAGTGCCAGGCGCTGGGTCGTCCGATCCTCGTGGGCACCGCCTCGGTCGAGACGTCCGAATACGTTTCGCAGTTGCTGCAGAACGCCGGCATCGAGCACAAGGTACTGAACGCCAAGTACCACGAGAAGGAAGCCGAGATCATCGCCCAGGCCGGTCGTCCGGGTGCGGTCACCATCGCCACCAACATGGCCGGTCGGGGTACCGACATCCTGCTGGGCGGCAACTGGGAAGTGGAAGTCGCCGCGCTGGAGAATCCCACTGACGAGCAGGTCGCGCAGATCAAGGCTGACTGGCAGAAGCGCCACCAGCAGGTCATCGAGTCGGGTGGCCTGCATGTGATCGCCTCGGAGCGCCACGAATCCCGCCGTATCGACAACCAGCTGCGCGGCCGTGCCGGCCGTCAGGGCGACCCGGGTTCCAGCCGCTTCTACCTGTCGCTGGAAGACCACCTGATGCGTATCTTCGCCTCCGACCGGGTGAAGAACTTCATGAAGGCCCTGGGCATGCAGCCGGGCGAGGCGATCGAGCACCGCATGGTGACCAACGCCATCGAAAAGGCCCAGCGCAAGGTCGAAGGCCGCAACTTCGACATTCGTAAGCAACTGCTGGAGTTCGACGACGTCGCCAACGAGCAGCGCAAGGTGATCTACCACATGCGCAACACCCTGCTCGCGGCCGACAACATCGGCGAGACCATCGTCGAGTTCCGCGAAGAGACCCTGAACAATACCGTCAGCGATCACATTCCGCCGCAATCGTTGCCTGAGCAGTGGGACATCACCGGCCTGGAGATGGCGCTGTACAGCGACTTCGGCCTGAAGCTGCCGATCCAGCAATGGCTGGACGAAGACGACAAGCTCTACGAAGAGACCCTGCGCGAGAAGATCCTCACCGAGCTGGTGGCGGCCTACAACGAGAAGGAAGACATGGCGGGTGCCGAAGCCCTGCGCACCTTCGAGAAGCAGATGCTGCTGCGCGTGCTGGACGATCTGTGGAAGGACCACCTGTCCACCATGGATCACCTGCGTCACGGCATCCACCTGCGCGGCTACGCGCAGAAGAACCCGAAGCAGGAGTACAAGCGCGAGTCCTTCAACCTGTTCCAGGACCTGCTGAACTCCATCAAGCGCGACACCATCCGCGTGCTGTCCTTCGTCCAGGTGCGCCGCGAAGACCCGGCCGAAGAAGAAGCCCGCCTGCGTCGCGAAGCCGAGGAAATGGCCAAGCGCATGCAGTTCCAGCACGCCGCCGCGCCGTCGATGGAGCAGGTCACCGCCGATCCGGAAGAGGAAGGCGAACTGCCGGCCGATAACGTGGTGCCGATGGAGCCCATCCGCAACGAACCGAAGATCGGCCGCAATGAGCCGTGCCCCTGCGGTTCGGGCAAGAAGTACAAGCACTGCCACGGTCAGGTGGAATAACACTTCCCGGCCTTGATACCGACGCCGCGACCGGCTCTGCCGCTCGCGGCGTTTTTCTCATTTGATCCACTGATTGAATGATTCACTGACTCGATAGGAGCGCGCCACATGGCTGTTGGTCTCGGCCCCATGTCCACCCTGCACCCGGTCCCCGGTTTCGAACTCGGCATCGCCTCTGCCGGCATCAAGCGACCCGGCCGCAAGGACATCGTGGTGATGCGTTGCGCCGAGGGCTCCACGGTGGCCGGTGTGTTCACTACCAACGCCTTCTGCGCCGCCCCGGTGATCCTGGCGCGCAAGCGCTTCCTGGGCCCGGTGCGCTACCTGCTGACCAACACCGGCAACGCCAACGCCGGCACCGGCGAGCCGGGCCTGGCCAATGCCACCCGCACCTGCGCCAAGCTGGCCGAACTGGCTGGGGTGCCGGAAAACGCCGTGCTGCCGTACTCCACCGGGGTGATTGGCGAGCCGCTGCCGGTCGAGAAGATCGAAGCCGCGCTGCCTGCAGCGCTGGCCAACCTGTCTGTGGATAACTGGGCCGACGCCGCTGCCGGCATCATGACCACCGACACCCTGCCCAAGGGCGCCAGCCGCCAGTTCCAGCACGATGGCGTAACCATCACCGTCACCGGCATCAGCAAGGGTGCCGGCATGATCAAGCCGAACATGGCCACCATGCTCGGTTACATCGCCACCGACGCCAAGGTTGCCCAGGGCGTGCTGCAGGACCTGCTGCGCGATGCGTCGAACAAGTCCTTCAACCGCATCACCATCGACGGTGACACCTCCACCAACGACTGCTGCATGCTGGTCGCCACCGGCCAGGCTGCGCTGCCGGAAATCACCGCCGCCACCGGCGCGCTGTTCGCCGCGCTGAAGCAGGCCGTGCTGGACGTCTCCATGGAACTGGCCCAGGCCATCGTCCGTGACGGCGAAGGCGCCACCAAGTTCGTCACCGTGCAGGTGAACGGCGGCGCCACTCATCAAGAGTGCCTGGACGTCGGCTACGCCGTGTCGCACTCGCCGCTGATCAAGACTGCGCTATTCGCTTCCGACCCGAACTGGGGCCGCATCCTCGCCGCCGTCGGCCGTGCCGGCGTGCCGGACCTGGATGTGAGCCTGATCGACGTGTTCCTGGACGACGTGGCCATCGCCAGCCGTGGCTGCCGTGCCACCAGCTACACCGAAGACCAGGGCGCGAAAGTCATGGCCCAGGAGGAGATCACCATCCGTATCGATCTCGGCCGCGGCACCTGCAGCGAGACCATCTGGACCACCGACCTGTCCCACGAGTACGTGAAGATCAACGCGGAATACCGCACCTGATCCCGCGCCGGCCCAGGCGCCGGCGCATCGCTTCACTCGGATTCCCGATTTTCATGGATCGATGAAAATCGGGAATTTGTTTTCATGGCTGCCGCGCTCTAAGGTCTCCTGACTGACCCTCAAGAGCATCGCGTCCATGTCCCTCACCCTGATCATCGGCAGCAAGAATCTTTCCTCCTGGTCCCTGCGCGGCTGGCTGGCCATGCAGCTCACCGGCGCCGAGTTCGAGGAAATCCTCATTCCCCTGGGCGGCCTGGATACCGCCCGGCGTATCCGCGAGCACTCGCCCAGTGGCAAGGTGCCGGCACTCAAGTGCGAGCACGGGCTGATCTGGGACTCTCTGGCGATTGCCGAATACCTCGCCGAACGCTTCCCCGAAGCGCACCTCTGGCCCCGTGGCGAAGCGGCGCGAGCGCTGGCTCGTTCAGTCTGCGCCGAGATGCACAGCGGCTTCATGGCGCTGCGCTCGCACATGCCCATGGATATCCAGCGCAACCAGCCGTTGGCCGATGTTCCCGAAGCGGTGGAGGCGGATATCGCCCGCGTCGTCGAGTTGTGGGCCCTGTGTCGCCAGCAGTTCGGCCAGGACGGTCCCTTCCTGTTCGGTCACGCCAGCATCGCCGATGCCTTTTACGCGCCAATTGCGACACGCCTGCGCAGCTACTGCGTGACCTTGCCCATCGAGGCGCAGAACTACGTCGATGCCATCTACGCCTGGCCGGTCTTCCGTCCCTGGCTGGACGCGGCGATGGTCGAACGCGCCTGATGCTGGCCGCCAATGACGTTAGAATGCTCCTCTGCGTAGGCCCCGCCTGAATCGGATTGAGGAGTAGCACTGTGAAACGAGTACATGTCGCCGCCGCCGTCATTCGCGGACTCGATGGCCGGGTGCTGATCGCCCGCCGTCCGGACGACAAGCACCAGGGAGGTCTCTGGGAGTTTCCCGGTGGCAAGGTGGAAGAAGGCGAAGCGGTGCAGGTTGCTCTGTCCCGCGAGCTGAAGGAAGAGCTCGGTATCGACGTCGAGCAGGCGCGCCCGCTGATCCGAGTACAGCACGACTATAGCGACAAGCATGTACTGCTGGATGTCTGGGAGGTCTCCGCCTTCTCCGGCGCGCCCCATGGCGCCGAGGGACAGCCGCTGGCCTGGGTCGCCCCGCGTGACCTGGTGGACTACGAATTCCCGGCGGCCAACGAGCCGATCGTGCAGGCCGCGCGCCTGCCAGACCGCTACCTGATCACCCCCGACGGCCTGGAGATCCCGCAGCTGGTGCAGGGTGTGCGTGCCGCCGTTGCCAGTGGTATCCGCCTGATTCAGCTGCGCGCGCCGAACATGTACAGCCCCGAATACCGCGACCTCGCTGTCGACGTGCAGGGCCTGTGCGCGGGCAAGGCGCAACTGATGCTGAAAGGCCCGCTGGAATGGTTGGGAGACTTCCCGGCGGCCGGCTGGCACCTGACTTCCGAGCAGCTGCGCAAGTACGCGCCCAACGGCCGGCCGTTCCCCCGCGAGCGCCTGCTGGCGGCTTCCTGCCACAGCGCCGAGGAGCTGGAGCTGGCGGCACGCATGGGTGTGGACTTCGTTACCCTGTCCCCGGTGCAGCCCACCGAGAGCCATCCGGGCGAGCCGGCGCTGGGCTGGGAGGTGGCGGCGGAGCTGATCGATGGCTTCAACCAGCCGGTGTTCCTGCTCGGTGGCGTCGGCCCGCAGGATGTCGAGCGCGCGTGGCAGGCTGGGGCCCAGGGCGTTGCGGGTATTCGAGCGTTCTGGCCGAAAGCCGAAGGCTGATCGGCACTTTACGTGGAGCGGCGATGGGTATCGCTTCGCTCCACACCATCCTACGAAACACCGCCGTGCTCCCTGTAAGCGCGCGCCATGCCCGCGATCGCGCGCATGGCGCGCTCCTACAGGTTGGCTGCGTCATTTCCCGGTGTGAGTGGCCTGTCACGTCGATCAGGCGGGCTTTTCAGCGGCTTGCCAGAGAATCTCTTCCACGCCCTGGCGTCGGGCTATGAAGCGCGCAGCGACGAACAGCAGGTCGGACAGGCGATTCAGGTAGCGCAGGCCCGCGCCTTCCAGTGGCTCTTCGGCGTTCAACTGCTGGCAGCGGCGCTCGGCGTTGCGCGCCTGGGCACGGCACAGGTGGGCGAGGGCGACCAGGCGCGAGCCGCCGGGCAGGATGAAGTTCTTCAGCGGCCCGAGCTCTTCGTTCCAGCGGTCGATGACCTGCTCCAGGCGTTCCACTTCGGCATCGTTCAGCGCGCGGTATTCCGGCATCGCCAACTCTCCGCCGAGATCGAACAGGCGATGCTGGATCGGTGCCAGTACCCCGATCACTTCTTCCAGCGCACTGCTGCGCGCCTCGTTCAGTCCAGCCAGCAGCAGGCCGAGATGGCTGTTCAACTCATCCACCGCCCCCATGGCTTCCACGCGCGGATGGTGCTTGGGCACTCGGCGACCGTCGGCCAGGCCGGTTTCACCGGCATCGCCGGTGCGGGTGTAGATCTTCGACAGGCGATTGCCCATGGCTCAATGCTCCTTGTCGCCCTGCGCCAATAGCGGCAGCGGCGCTGAAATCTCGGCGGCCAGCGGCAGACGGATGGTGAAGCAGGTGCCCACGCCCAGCTCGGACTGCACTTCCATCTGCCCCTTGTGGTTGTTGGTGACGATGAAGTACGAGACCGACAGGCCCAGCCCCGTGCCCTGGCCGACTTCCTTGGTGGTGAAGAAGGGCTCGAAGATGCGCTTGCGCACGTTCTCCGGCATGCCGCAGCCGTTGTCCTCCACGTGGATTTCTGCCCACGGTGGATTGAGCCGGGTGCGCAGGGTGATCCGGCCGTACTCGCCTTCTTCCTCGTCGTCGCGCAGGTGGATGGCCTGGGCTCCATTCTTCAGCAGGTTGAGCAGGACCTGTTCGATCTCGTTGGCGATCACGGGGACCGGGCCCAGGCGCGGGTCGTACTCGTGGACGATCTCCAGGGACTTGAAGTCGAAGCCGCCGGTGAGGTCGAAGTCGTTGCCGGCGATCTCCACGGCCTGTTCCAGCAGCGCCGGCAGCTCGCAGGCGGCCATCTGGCGGTGGCTGCGGCGGCTGAAGGAGAGCATATGGGTGACGATCTTCGCCGCGCGGGAACCGGCGTACTGGATGCCATCCATCAGCTTGGGAATCTCCCGTGCCTCCAGGTAGTGGTTGAGGTCGTCCAGGCGTACGCCCACTTCACCGGCCACTTCGAGATTCTTCGGCAGGTCCGGCGACAGGCGCCGGCGGATGTTCTGCACGTTGTGCAGGATGGCCCCCAGCGGATTGTTGATCTCGTGGGCCATGCCGGCGGCGAGGCCGCCGACGGAGAGCATTTTCTCCGACTGCACCATCATCTCTTCCATCCCCAGGCGGTCGGTGATGTCGTCGATACGGATCACTGCGCCGCGGCCGGTGCCGCCCATCAGTGGGTAGAAGGTCAGCGCGTAGTGGCGTGGGGCGTCGGTGAGGGCCCAGGTGACGCGCTCGACGCGCTCCACCTTGTGCTGCTCGGCGGCGCGGGTGAGCTGCGGCAGGAAGGGCTTGAGCGACGGGAAGGCAAGGAACACCGGCTGATTCACCGCATCGTCCAGGCTGGTGCCGGAGAGCTGGCTGGCTTCCTGGTTCCACTGGGTGACGTAGAGCTGTTCGTCCACCGCGATCAGCGCTGACGGCATGGAGTCGATGATGCTGTTGAGGTAGTGCTGGAAGCCGGTGAGCTTCTTCTCGATCTTGCTGCGCACCTGGACTTCCAGCTCCAGCTTGCGGTTCGAGCGGCGGGTCTCCTCGGCCAGTGACTGGGCCTGTTCCACGGCTTCCTGGGCATCGTCGCGCGCGCGCTTGAGCTGCTGCTCGCGAGCCTCGATGCGGGTCAGCATGGTGTTGAAGGCGTCCGCGAGGCGGCCAATCTCGTCGGCATTGCCGCGCTCGGCGCGCAGGGCGTAGTTCTCCTCGCGGGTGACCTGGCGCGAGAGCTCTTCCAGGCTGCGGATCGGCCGGGTGATCAGGCGGCGGATCTGCTGGGCGATGAGCAGCCAGAGCAGCACCGAGACGGCGAGGATGACCAGGCTGGCGGTGAGCGTGCCGGTGTAGAAGGCGCCGGGCAGTTCACTGCTAGCCACCAGCAGCAGGTAGCCACTGTTGCGGCCGGCCTGGGGCAGTTCGAACAGGGCATTGAGGCGGTATTCGTGCTGTCGCCAGCGCTCCAGATGGTCCAGGCGCTCGGGCAGAGCCACCGGGCCGTTGCTGGGCGTCTGCGCGATGCGTTCGCCATTGCTGTCGTAGAGCGCGGCGGCGCGCAGCGGCTGGTAGTCGTCCAACTGGCGCAGCAGCACCTGGGCCTGGGTCGGCGAGGACAGTGCCGGCTCGCTGAGAGCCGGGTTGGCGATCAGGCGGCCGATGGTTTGCAGGGCCTGGGGCGCGACGCTGTCCTGGGAAATCCAGTAGGCCGCGCTGATGAAGGCAAGGTTGGCTACCAGCATCACGGTCGCCAGCAACACCAGCAGGGCGGCGAGGATCTTCTGGCCGACCGGCAGGTCTTCCAGGCGCTGGCGCAGGTTCATGGGTGAAGGCATGGGCGCTTTCGTAGGAAACAGGGAAGGCGGGCAGGGTAGCCCGCGATCAGGTGTCGGGCAATCCGCGCGCCACCAGGTAGGCGCGCAGGCGTTCGTGCAGGGCGCGCAGTTGCGGCATGGCCAAGTGCAGGCGATCACCCTCGCGGCAGGCGTGGCCGAGCAGGTAGGCGATCTCGCTGCGCCGACCTTGGGCGACGTCCTGGTACATGGAGGAGAAGTTCGCCGCGGTGGCGGCAATGACGCGCTCCACGTCGCCTTGCAGCTCCCGCGCGGCTTCTGGGTAGCCGGATGCGTGCAGAAGTTGTCCGAGCTCGTCGCACAGCTTGGCGACTTCCTCCGGGTGGCTGGCCAGGTCACCGTTGCGGCACTGGTGCAGCACGGTGAGCGGGTTGATTGCGCAGTTCAGAGCGACCTTGCGCCACAGGCGCTCCAGGATGTTCTCGCTCCACTGGGCGGGAATCGCGGCCTGCTCCAATTCAGTCAGCCATCCCGGTGCGGGCCCACCATCCTTGTCGCCCAGCCAGGTCTGCCCTCGGCCTGCGAACACCACGCGGAAATCCGACTCGCGGAATGCGCCTTCGGTGCTGGAGGCATACAGGCAGCGTGCGCGCGGCAGATGGGCGCTGACCGCCTGCTGGCTGCCCAGGCCGTTCTGCAACAGGATCAGTTCGGCACCGGGTGCCAGCCGCGCGGCCACGCTGGCGGCCGCAGATTCGGCGTCGTAGGCCTTGCAGGCCAGCAACAGACGCTGGATCGGTGCGCCCTGGGCGGCGGTTTCCGCCGGGATGGGGTAGAGACTCTCGCGACCGTCTTCCACCAGGGTGATACCGCCGAGGGCGCGGTAGGCGTTGAGGCGCTGGCGGTCACGCAGCAATAAGCGCACCGGCAGGCCGGCGCGGGACAGGCGGGCGGCCCACAGGCAACCGAGGCTGCCGGCGCCGAGGATGGTCCAGGTCATGGGAGGAACTTCGCGGTTTCGGGGGCTTACCGCGAAGTTTAGCGCAGGCCGGTCAGCCGGCTGGCGTTGATTCGCCCACTGGCGAAGGCATCGGGCAACAGGGCGCGGCCTTGTTGCATCAGTTGCTCGACCTCAAGCGGCAGCGCCTTGGCGTCCAGCCCCACCAAACTGATACCGGCCTTCAGTGTGATGAAGCCTTCGCTGGTCTTGAACGCCTTGAGGTTCAGGCCTTCGTGCAGGCGGCGGAAGCTGCTGGGTGAGCACTCCTGCAGGTCTTCGAGCAGGGTGATCAGGGCAAAGTGCTGGCCATCGATGCGCGCCAGCACGTCCAGCGGCCGCACCAGTTGCTGCAGGCGTCGGGCGACGCCATGGAGCAATTCGTTCTGGAACGACTGACCGTGCTTCTGCCCCAGCTCGGCCAGCTCCGGCAGGCCGATCAACATGTAGCACACTGCGCCGCCACGGGACTCCACCTGGCGGATGCTGTCCGCCAGTTTCTGCTTCAGGTAACGCTGGTTGCCCAGGCCCGTAGCGCTGTCCACCAGGTTGCGCTCTTCCAGGCTGGTGATGTTCTCGGTGAGCAGGCGGTTTTCCATCAGGAGGCGCTGCAGGGTGTTGCTCAGGCGGTCGGCCGCCAGTACGCGAGGCACCAGTTGCTCGTTCATCGACGACTTGCTGACGAAGTCATCGACGCCGCGATCGAAGGCTTCGGCCAGGGCGTTGTCGCCCTCCTTGCCGGTAAGCAGGATGATGTAGGTGTAGTGGTCGCCGCTTTCGTCGAGCTGGCGCACCCGTGCGGTCAGCTCCAGACCGTCCATCTCGGGCATCAGCCAGTCAGCGAGCAGTACGCTTACCGGCTCCTTTTCCAGCAGGTCGAGCGCTTCGCTGGCGCTGCTGGCGAAGCGTACGTTCTGATAGCCGGCCTGACTCAGCGCGCGGCCGATCATGGCGCTGGAGAACTTGGCGTCGTCGACCACCAGAATGCTGAGATGGTTGGTTGGCATGGAAAGGAATGTCTCGCAAACGAGTGGGAAATGCCGACTCTCAATGTCGGAGGTCGGGCGCAGTCTTGTCTGTCAGTTATAATGACCGCGCATTTTTATCGTCAAGCCAGGCTCGATGCTGACTGTGAACCGCATCGCGCCGTCCATCTGGAGAGATGTCATGCCTTCGTTCGACGTGGTGTCCGAACTGGACAAACACGAACTGACCAACGCCTTGGATAACGCCACCAAGGAACTGGACCGCCGTTTCGACCTGAAGGGCAAGTGCAGCTTCGAGGCCAAGGAAAAGTCCATCACCCTGACCGCCGAGGCGGACTTCATGCTCGAGCAGATGCTCGACATTCTTCGCTCCAGCCTGGTCAAACGCAAGATTGACGCACAGTGCATGGAGGTCAAGGACTCCTTCGCCTCCGGCAAGGTGGTCAAGCAGGAAGTCGACTTCCGTGAGGGCATCGACAAGGATCTGGCGAAGAAGATCGTCGCCCTGATCAAGGACAAGAAGCTCAAGGTACAAGCCGCCATCCAGGGCGAACAGGTACGTGTCACCGGCAAGAAGCGTGATGACCTGCAAGAGGCCATCGCGCTGCTGCGCGGCGAGTCCCTCGGTATGCCGCTGCAATTCAACAATTTCCGCGACTGATGCGGGCTCTCGATGAAAAGCTGCGGAACCTCACCGCCCGCTTGACGTCGCAGTAATAGAGTCGCTCGGCGAACTCCCGACCGCCATGGCTTGCCATGGCGGTTTTGTTTTTGGAATGGCAATAGACAAGGGGCCTGCATCCATGGATATGAATTACGAGCAGATCATGAACAGTGCGGAGGCCTGGACTCCGCTTGCTCTGACCTACCTGGGCAATGCCGTCCTGGCGCTTCTGACCCTGCTGATCGGTTGGTGGGTGATCAACCTGTTCACCCGGCGCGTGGGTGGGTTGCTGTCCACCAAGCACGTGGACAAGACGCTGCAGGGCTTCATCGGCAGCATGGTCAATATCATCCTGAAGATCCTGCTGATGGTCAGCGTGGCGTCGATGATCGGCATCCAGACCACCAGCTTCGTCGCCGCCATCGGTGCCGCCGGCCTGGCCATCGGCCTGGCGCTGCAGGGCAGCCTGTCGAACTTCGCCGGTGGCGTGCTGATCCTGCTGTTCCGCCCGTTCAAGATCGGTGACTGGATCGAAGCCCAGGGCGTGTCCGGCACTGTGGACAACATCATGATCTTCCACACCGTGCTGCGTACCGGTGACAACCGCACCGTGATCGTGCCCAACGGAGCACTGTCCAACGGCATCATCACCAACACCTCGACCCAGACCACCCGCCAGGTGACCTTCGACGTGAAGCTGGCCTTCGACGCCGACCTGGAGGGCGCCCGTGCCATTCTCAAGGAACTGGCCGAGGATTCGCGCGTGCTCAAGTCGCCGGCGCCGGTGGTCGTGGTCGCGGGCCTGGGCGAGAACTCGGTGACCCTGTCGCTGCGCCTGTGGACCGCCAACTCCGACTACTGGGGGGTCACCTTCATGCTCAATGAGCAGGTGCGCCTGCGTCTGCGCGACTCCGGCATCGACCTGGCGCCGAACAAGGTAGTGCGCGTGGTCAAGGGCGAAGAGGATGCCGTACTGGCGGATTGATCCTGCAAGCTCGAACGAAAAGGCCGGCGATTGCCGGCCTTTTTCATGGGCGCTGGTTCATGAGCGGTTCAGTGACGTTCTGCGCTGGGTTGTTGCGCTGGCGCTTCCGTGGCTTCCTCGGTCGCGCCATTGGTCATGTCGTTATTGCGGCGCAGCCAGAGCCAGCCGATCAGCAGCAGTGTGGGTATGCCGAGCAGCGCGGTGAAGAAGAAGAAACGCTCGTAGCCCATGCCTTCGACCATGCTGCCGGAGTAACCGCCGATGAAGCGCGGTAGCAGCAGCATGGTGGAACTGAGCATGGCGTACTGTGTCGCCGAGAACTTCAGGTTGGTCAGGCTCGACAGGTAGGCGACGAAGGCAGAGGTGGCGAGGCCGCCGCTGAAGTTGTCGAGCATGATGGTCACCACCAGCATGGTGACATGGGGCTCCAGCACCTTGAGCAGGGCAAAGACGTTCTGGCTCATCAGGTGGGGATCGTCGATCGCTCCCATCTGCGCCAGCATGGCGAACAGCAGGTTGGTGCCCGCCGAGGCGGCGCCACCGATGAACAGGATCGGCAGGATGCTGAAGCGGGCGATCAGCACGCCGCCGGCCGCCGCGCCGATCAGGGTCATGACCACGCCGAACAGCTTGCTGACGGTGGCGATGGTGTCCTTGGTGAAGCCCATGTCGATATAGAACACGCTGGCCATGGTGCCCATGACGGTGTCGGACATGCGGTAGGTGGAGATCAGCCCGAGCAGCAGCAGCGCCTGCCAGCGGTAGCGGCGGACGAACTCGGTGATGGGCGTCAGCACCGGCGCCATCAGCAGGCGGCCGGGAGCGGAAATACAGCTCAGGGCGATCAGCAGGTAGAGGATGGCGAGCCACCACTTGCCAGCTTCGGCCATGTTGATGAAGGCGGTTCCGGTGACCAGCAGGATGATCAGGACGATCACTGAAACGGCCTGGTGGACGAAGTCGAATTGCGGCAGGCCGCGTCCGTGCACGGCTAGCAGCAACGGACGGCGTACCTTCGACAGCAGTTCGCGCACCGGGCGGATCTGCCGGCGGCCGTGGGGCGTCATGCAGATGCCGATGAAGATTCCGTACAGCGCGGCCCGTGGCCAGGCCTGGGCGGTCAGTGCGGTGAGCATGGCCGGCACGGAGATCAGCAGTACCAGCAGGGTCAGCACCGAGAGCAACTGGTGGTTGAAGGCGAAGGCTGAGCTGCCGGCCTGCGGCTGCACATTCACCGGCGGCTCTTTCATCAGCAGCGTGGTGACCAGGCCGGGCAGGATCGCCAGGGAGCAGACGGCATAGGTCAGCGCCCAGGCCGATTGGCTGTAGTGCAGGGCGCTGGAGCCGGCCCACTCGGCGAGGAACAGCACGCCGGCGGTGGCGAACAGTACGGCGACCCGGTAGCCGGTCATGTAGCACGCGGCCAGCGCGGCCTGGCGGGTGTTCTCGGCGATTTCCAGGCGATAGGCGTCGATGGCGATGTCCTGGGTGGCCGAGGCGAAGGCCACCACCATCGCCAGGGCAATCAGCCAGTTCAGGTGCGATTGCGGGTTGCACAGGGCCATGCCAAGCAGGCCGATGGCGATCAGCCCCTGGGAGAACACCAGCCACGAGCGGCGGCGGCCCAGGCGGCCGATGAAGGGCAGGCGCCACTGGTCGAGCATGGGCGACCACACCCACTTGAAGGCGTACACCAGCCCGATCCAGCTGGCGAATCCGATGGTTTCCCGAGCGACACCCGCTTCACGCAACCACACCGAGAGAGTGGAGAGCACCAGCATGTACGGCAGGCCGGCGGCGAAACCCAGCAGCAAAAGCGCGAGGCTGGCGGGAGACTTGTAGGCAATCCATGCCTCGCGCCAGGAATGCTCTTTCATGGGGGGTGTTTTCCAGCAGGTCGAAAAATTACGCGAACTCTACTAGGACTGCTCGCCGCTAGGCCAGCCGTGCCGACGTATGTCCACCCGATCGTTATGGATTCTGACACCCTCCGCACGCAATCGTGCGCGCTGTTCGTTACCCGAAACGGTGCCGAGCGGCAGGCTGATACGCCCGCCGGCAGCGATCACCCGGTGCCAGGGCAGGCGGGTGCCCTCCGGCAACTGGCTGAGGATGCGTCCTACAAGTCGTGCGGAGCGGCCCAGACCGGCCAGCCTGGCGACGTCGCCGTAGGTGACGACCGATCCTTCCGGTACTTGGGCGATCACCAGAAAAATCGCCTCGCGACGTACCTCCAGGCTTTCCAATCCGAGATCGGCAACCGGCACGCTGGATGGGGACTTGGGCTTGGGCATCGAAAGCACCGGAACAGAGGGGCTGACGATCAGGATATAGGCTGGCGCAGAGCTGACAAGTCGGCTTTTTCCTAAGACCAATCTGTCAGTCATGGTGAACTCCCTGCAACTGGGTCTGTCAGTCGTTGCTCTAGTGCCGGGTATCTGGATAATGCCCGGCTTTTTGCCCAATCAGTCCAGTTGAATTCGACTCATGTTGCCCAGAACCCTGCTCTCCCTTGCCCTCGCGTCCTGTTCCCTGTCCGCCCTGGCCGATACCGTCTGGTTGAAGAACGGTGACCGCCTCACCGGCACCATCAAGCTGTATGACGGCGGCAAGTTGCTGCTCGCGACCGACTACGGCGGAGAGATCACCCTCAAATGGGACAAGATCAAAACGCTGGAGACGGACCAGAATCTGCTGGTGAAGTACGACGATGAGCAGGGCGAGCACTCCAAGGGCCTGAAAGCGTCCGACCAGGGCAAGGTCACGCTGGTCAATGGCGAGGCGAAGACCGTGGAGCTGGCGAAGATCGAGCAGATGATGCCACCCAAGCCGATCCTCGAAGACTGGGTCTGGACCGGCAACGTCGACTTCTCCCTGGACCACAAGCAGGCTGAGAACGATGTCGAGGATTACGACATCGACTTCAAGACCAACGCCCGTCACGGTCGCTGGCGCCACAACCTGCAGGGCGAGTACAACCGCGAGAAGAAGGATAATCAGGTCAGCACCGACAATTACTCGGCACAGTACGCGCTGGACCGCTTCCTCGACGAGCACTGGTTCTGGCAGGGCCAGGCACAGTACAAACGCGACTGGATCGAGGACCTGCAGAAGAAGCGCACCGTTGGTACAGGCCCGGGCTACCAGTTCTGGGACAATGAGCTGGGCGCATTCTCCCTGGCGACTCTGGTCAACCGTAACGACTACGAGTTCGTCGACAACGAGAAATCCCACTTCTACAGCACCAGCCTGAAGTGGGACTACAACCGTTACCTGCTGGCCAAGCAGTTCGAGCTGTTCACCAACGGTGAGGTGAGCAAGCCGCTGGAGTCCAATGTGGAGTACGAACTGGAGAGCGAGGCGGGCATCCGCTACAAGCTCACCTCCTGGGCGTCCCTCAGCCTGAAGGCCGAGTGGGACAAGCTCAGTGGCAACGACGGCGACGTCAACGAGCGCCGCTATACCTTCGGCCTGGGCGTGGGTTGGTAACTGCGGCCAGGACGAATGAGCACAAAAAAGCCCCGCACCTGGCGGGGCTTTTTCATGGGCGGGCGGATTACAGGCGCAGGCCGCCGTCCAGCTCCAGCACACGGCCGGTGTAGTAGTCGTTCTCGAGGATGTAAGCCACCGAGTGGGCGATTTCCAGCGGCTTGCCCAGGCGCTTGAGCGGGATGCCGGAGGTCATCTTCTCCAAGGCCTCGGGCTTCATGCTGGCGACCATGTCGGTCTCGATGAAGCCGGGAGCCACGCCCGCCACGCGGATGCCGTAGCGCGCCAGTTCCTTCGCCCAAACCACGGTATCGGCGGCGACGCCGGCCTTGGCAGCGGAGTAGTTGGCCTGACCCATGTTGCCGGCGCGGGAAATGGAGGAAATGTTGACGATTGCGCCTTCGTTCTTCAGCTCGATCATCTTCGCCGCCACTTCGCGGGTGCAGAGGAACACGCCGGTCAGGTTGACGTCGATCACCGCTTGCCACTGGGCCAGGCTCATCTTGCTCAGTTCGCCGTCCTTGACCTTGATGGTCAGGCCGTCGCGCAGAATGCCGGCGTTGTTGACCAGGCCGTTGATGGCGCCGAAGTCGCTGGCGACCTGGGCCACCATGTGGGTAACCTGTTCTTCATTGGCGACGTTGCACAGATAGGCGCGTGCGTCACCGCCGGCGGCGTTGCAGGCGGTCACGGCTTCGTCCAGTTTTTCGGCATTGAGGTCAACCAGTGCCACGCGCGCGCCCTTGCCGGAGAGATACTCGCCCATGGCGCGGCCCAGGCCCTGGCAGCCACCGGTGATGATGATGACCTTGTCTTTCAATTGCATCGGAACAACCCCACGAACAGTTTCTGGTGAAAGGCCCCGCCGGCAGCTGTGCACAGAGTCAGTCCTGCCCGTCCGTTTGCGACGGATTCTTTGCGAGGAGTCATAAGTTGAGCGTGAAAGCTGCCAAGCATGCCCGAGAACTGCTGCTCAAGGAATACCGCGGCGTCCTCTCCACCCACTCGAAGAAGTGGCCAGGATTCCCCTTCGGCTCCGTGGTGCCCTACTGCCTGGACGAGGCGGGCCGGCCGCTGATCCTGATCAGCCGCATCGCCCAGCACACTCATAACCTGCAGATGGACGGCAAATGCTCGCTGCTGATCGGCGAGCGCGGTGTCGACGACATCCAGGCCGCCGGTCGCCTGACCCTGCTGGCCGAGGCGTTGCTGATCGAGGACGTCGACGCCATTGCCGGCGCTGCCGAGCGCTACTACCGTTACTTCCCCGGTTCGCAGGATTACCACATCGTCCACGACTTCGATTTCTGGGTGCTGGAGCCGGTGCAGTGGCGCTTCATCGGCGGCTTCGGCGATATCCATTGGCTGGGCGCGAACAGTGTGCCGCTGGCCAACCCCTTCGTTGGCGATGCGGAGAAAAGCATGGTCGAGCACATGAACAGCGACCATGCCAACGCCATCGAGCACTATGTCGAAATGGCCGGGCTACCCGTCGGCAAGGACCCGCAACTGGCGGGAATTGATACAGAAGGTTTCCACCTGCGCATCGGCCAGGGGCTGCATTGGCTGCCGTTCCCCGCGCCCTGCGGCAACGCCGGCGCGGTGCGCCAGGCGCTGGTGCAGCTGGCCAAAGCGGATGTCTGGCCGGGCAATGAAGTGATCCAGGCTTGAAATCGTAGCGGGGCGTCGCCACCTAGCCTTCTACCCGGGCAATGACCCCGCCAAGGATTCATCGATGCGAGTTCCCCTGTTTCTGATTCTTCTGTTCCCGCTGATCGAGCTGGCCGTGATGATCAAGGTCGGCAGTGTGATCGGCGTGGGCTGGACCCTTCTGCTGATCATCGCCGGTGCCTTCATTGGTGCCGCGGTGCTACGCGTGGCGGGCGTCGCCACTGCGCTGCGTGCCCGCGAGCGCCTGAATCGCGGCGAGCTGCCCGAGCAGGAAATGCTCGAAGGCCTGGTCATTGCCCTCGGCGGTGGCCTGCTGATGCTGCCTGGCTTCATCAGCGACATCGTCGGCCTGCTCTGCCTGATCCCCTTCACCCGCCGGCTGATGCTTGGCCGCGTACGCCAGCGCATGCAGGAGCAAGCCGAGCGTCGTCGCGCCTTCGCCGACGATCCGGCCGCCCAGCACCGTAGCGGCCCCAGCGTGATCGAGGGCGAGTACCAGCGCCGCGAGGAAGACCGCGACCGCTTGCGTTGAGCTTCGGGCGGTTTCGCCCGCCCAAGGCACCCTCCGTTAGCAAAAATTTTTTCGTCACACACTTGAAATGCCTTGTAGCGACCTTATGTACCGGTCACCGCAAGGTCCCTGTCATACGGACAGGCTGCTCTTTACGCGTCTCGCCAGCCGGGACGCAAACCGGCGCCGCCGGATTCAATAAAACCTGCCGGGCATCGATCCGGCCGTTGGAAATCACAGTTTGGGAGAGTTACGACTATGAAGCTTCGTCCTCTGCATGACCGCGTCGTCATCCGTCGCAGCGAGGAAGAGACCAAGACCGCAGGCGGCATCGTGCTGCCGGGTTCCGCCGCCGAGAAGCCGAACCGCGGTGAAGTGGTCGCTGTTGGTGCCGGCCGTGTCCTGGACAACGGCGAAGTTCGCGCTCTGGCCGTGAAGGTCGGTGACAAGGTGGTCTTCGGTCCGTACTCCGGCAGCAACGCCATCAAGGTCGACGGCGAAGAACTGCTGGTGATGGGCGAGTCCGAGATCCTCGCCGTCCTGGAAGACTGATTTTCAGTCCGTCCACTCCCCACCGAATTCGATTTAGAGGAAACAGAACATGGCTGCCAAAGAAGTTAAGTTCGGCGATTCCGCTCGCAAGAAAATGCTGGTCGGCGTAAACGTCCTGGCCGACGCTGTGAAAGCGACCCTGGGCCCGAAAGGCCGTAACGTCATCCTGGACAAGAGCTTCGGCGCTCCGACCATCACCAAGGACGGCGTTTCCGTCGCCAAGGAAATCGAGCTCAAAGACAAGTTCGAGAACATGGGCGCCCAGCTGGTGAAAGACGTGGCCTCCAAGGCCAACGACGCTGCCGGTGACGGCACCACCACCGCTACCGTTCTGGCCCAGGCCATCGTCAACGAAGGCCTGAAAGCCGTCGCTGCCGGCATGAACCCGATGGACCTGAAGCGCGGCATCGACAAGGCCACCGTGGCCATCGTTGCCCAGCTCAAGGAGCAGGCCAAGCCGTGCGCCGACACCAAGGCCATCGCCCAGGTCGGCACCATCTCCGCCAACTCCGACGACTCCATCGGCAACATCATTGCCGAAGCCATGGACAAGGTCGGTAAAGAAGGCGTGATCACCGTTGAAGAAGGCTCGGGCCTGGAAAACGAACTGTCCGTCGTAGAAGGCATGCAGTTCGACCGTGGCTACCTGTCCCCCTACTTCATCAACAAGCCGGACACCATGGTGGCCGAGCTCGACGGCCCGCTGCTGCTGCTGGTCGACAAGAAGATCTCCAACATCCGCGAAATGCTGCCGGTCCTGGAAGCCGTTGCCAAAGCCGGCCGTCCGCTGCTGATCGTGGCTGAAGACGTCGAAGGCGAAGCCTTGGCTACCCTGGTCGTCAACAACATGCGTGGCATCGTCAAGGTCGCGGCCGTCAAGGCTCCGGGCTTCGGCGACCGCCGCAAGGCCATGCTGCAGGACATCGCCATCCTGACCGGCGGCACCGTCATCTCCGAAGAAGTCGGTCTGAGCCTGGAAGGCGCCACCCTGGAGCACCTGGGCAACGCCAAGCGCGTGGTCCTGAGCAAAGAAAACACCACCATCATCGATGGCGCTGGCGCTCAAGCCGACATCGAAGCTCGCGTCCTGCAGATCCGCAAGCAGGTCGAAGAGACTTCCTCCGACTACGACCGTGAGAAGCTGCAAGAGCGTCTGGCCAAGCTGGCTGGCGGTGTTGCCGTGATCAAGGTTGGCGCTGCCACCGAAGTCGAGATGAAAGAGAAGAAAGCCCGCGTTGAAGACGCCCTGCACGCTACCCGCGCTGCTGTGGAAGAAGGCGTGGTTCCTGGCGGCGGCGTCGCTCTGGTTCGTGCTCTGCAAGCCATCGAAGGCCTGAAGGGTGACAACGAAGACCAGAACGTCGGTATCGCTCTGCTGCGTCGCGCCGTTGAAGCTCCGCTGCGCCAGATCGTTGCCAACTCCGGTGACGAGCCGAGCGTCGTGGTCGACAAGGTCAAGCAGGGTTCGGGCAACTTCGGCTACAACGCTGCTACCGGCGTGTACGGCGACATGATCGAGATGGGTATCCTCGATCCGGCCAAAGTCACCCGTTCGGCTCTGCAAGCTGCTGCTTCCATCGGTGGCCTGATGGTCACCACCGAGGCCATGGTTGCCGAAGTGGCTGACGACAAGGCTGCTCCGGCCATGCCGGACATGGGCGGCATGGGTGGCATGGGCGGCATGATGTAAGCCACCTGGCACCTGCTGTAGGAAAAAGCCCCGCCTAGGCGGGGCTTTTTCATGGGCGCAGGTTATGCCAGACTGCGCCGCAGGAGATGGCATTCCTCCTTCAACCGCCCTTGTGGCTGATGATGCCTACGCATAGACCTGGAAAGGCGCGTAGGCGCTCGCCTGCAGCCTGTCCAAAACACCTTCCCCAGGACAGGACCATGTGGAAATCCATTCTCGCCGTCTCACTCGGAGCCGCCCTCGGCGCACTGCTGCGCTGGGTGCTCGGGCTCAAGCTCAATACCCTCCTGCCATCCATGCCGCCGGGCACGGTTGTCGCCAATCTGGTTGGTGGCTACATCATTGGCGCAGCCATCGCCTTCTTCGCCAACTCCCCCGGCCTGGCGCCAGAATGGCGGTTACTGATCATCACTGGCTTCTGCGGTGGCCTGACGACCTTCTCCACCTTCTCGGCTGAAGTCGTCGTGCTGTTGCAGCAGGGGCGTCTCGCCTGGGCAATGGGCACTGTCGCCACGCACCTCGCCGGTTCCCTGTTGATGACCCTGGCCGGACTCTGGTCTGTGCACGCGCTGATGGGCCGCTAGGCCCTGGGAGGAAACCATGAACGGCTTTCAGTTGAAGTTCTTCACCCAGCAGGACCGCAAGCATGCCGGCCTGCCTTTGGCTCAATGGCTGCTGGAAGAGGCGCGCCGGCAAGGCGTGCGCGGTGCCACCCTGATGACGGCAAGCGAAGGTTTCGGCAAGACCGGTCGCATCCACTATGCACACTTCTTCGAACTGGCCGACCAGCCGCAGGAAGTCACCATGGCCGTGAGCGAGGAAGACTCGGAGCGCATCTTCGAGGCGATCCGCAATGCGGGTGTGAAGTTGTTCTACGTGAAGACGCCGATCGAGTTCGGGGTCACGGGCGAGGACGACTGACTCCCGCCTGGTTATTGCATTCAGCGCGTTGCGTGTCAGTGCTACCGTGTCAGTGCGAGCAAGTGTGAAAAATCCGTCAAGGGCGCTTAAGTTCCATTTAAGCCAGTTACGCTAGAGTGCTGTTCGCGAAAGGAGAGCACATGCGCATTCTGTTGGTTGAAGACAATCGGGACATCCTGGCCAATATGGCCGACTACCTGGGCCTCAAGGGCTATACGGTGGATTGTGCCCAGGACGGCCTGTCCGGATTGCACCTGGCGGCGACGTCCCATTACGACCTGATCGTGCTGGACGTGATGCTGCCGGGGCTGGACGGCTTCACCCTGTGTCGCCGCCTGCGCGAAGATGCGCGCCGTGACACTCCGGTGATCATGCTCACCGCTCGCGACCAGCTGGACGACCGCCTGCAGGGCTTCCGCTCCGGCGCCGACGATTACCTGCTCAAACCCTTCGCGCTCTCCGAGCTGGCCGCCCGCATCGAAGCGGTGCTGCGTCGTAGCCAGGGTGGCGGGCGTCGCGAACTGCAGGTCGCCGACCTGAGCTACAACCTCGACACCCTCGAAGTGAACCGTGCCGGCAAGCCGCTGAAGCTCAACCCCATCGGCCTCAAGCTGCTGGCGGTGCTGATGCAGAAGAGCCCGCATGTGGTGCGCCGTGACGTGCTCGAGGAGGCTGTGTGGGGTGATGACTGCCCCGACAGCGACAGCCTGCGCAGCCACGTTCACCAGTTGCGTCAAGTGATCGATAAGCCCTTCGGCTCCTCCCTGCTGCACACGGTGCATGGCGTCGGCTACAAGCTGGCGGAGGATGCGCATGGAGTATAAGCAGAGCCTTTCCCGACGGATTGTCTTTGCCTTCGTACTCATGACCGCCGCCGTAGGCGGCCTGTTTTCGGTGGGAATCGTCGGCGTCGTTCATATTGTCGAAGAGCGCCTGATCTCCCGCGACCTCGGCGGTGAACTGGACCGCATCATCAATGAGGACCTGGGCAACGGCCAGGCCCCCAAGCTCGACCCGGGCATGCGCTTCTTCATCAGCGATGGTGCCGGCGTCTATGCCATGCCGCCGGCGCTGCGCCGGCTGGATGCTGGTTTCCACGAGGTTTTTGACGGCGAGTTGTCATTCCATGCGCTGGCGCGCGATATCGACGGCCGCCGTTTCGTCCTGCTGCAGGACCAGAGCGATTTCGAGGCGCGTGAGCAGATTCTCTACGCCGCCGTCGTCACCGGCTATGTCCTTAGCCTGGCCCTGTCCGGAGTCCTTGGCTGGCTGCTGGCGCGCAAGGTCATGGAGCCGGTGTCGCGCCTGGCGCGGCAGGTTCGCCACCGAGACCAGTTGCTGGAACTGGCGCCGCCCATGTCGCCGGACTACGCCAACGACGAGGTGGGCGAGCTGGCGGCGGCCTTCGATTACGCCATGGGTCGGCTGCACGATGTGCTGACCCGGGAGAAGCTCTTTACCAGCGATGTCAGCCATGAACTGCGCACCCCGTTGATGGTGATCGCCACCAGTTGCGAACTGCTGGCGGAGGAGCCGGGGCTCAGCCCGCGGGCGCGCGCTCAGCTGGCGCGCATGAACAGCGCCTGCGAAGAGATGCGTGATCTGGTGCAGACCTTCCTGATGCTGGCGCGGGCCCAGCGCAGGGACATGGCCATGGTGTCCCAGGCTGGATTGCGGAAGATCGGCGACGAGCTGGTCGCACAGTGGCGCGGCCCTATCGAAGCGAAGGGCCTGACCCTGGAATACAGCGTCGACGAGGAGATGCCCGGGCAGTTCAACGCACCTTTCCTGCGCTCGGTAATGAGCAATTTATTGCGCAATGCCATGCATTACACCGAAAGCGGCAGCATCCGCTTACAACTTGGACCGACCGGATTCTGGGTCGAAGATACCGGCGCTGGCATCCCGGAGGAACAGCGCGAACGCGTCTTCCAGCCGTTCGTGCGCGGCCAGAACCCGCGTGGTGAGGGGCTTGGCCTGGGGTTGTCGCTGGTCAAGCGGATCTGCGCGTCCGAAGGCTGGGACGTCACGCTGCGTCCTGCCGAACCCCATGGCTGTCGCTTCGAAGTTCGCCTAGCTGTCGTTTGACAAAAACTTCACAAGTGCATGACCCGGCTGTGACAGGCTGGTTTGTATCGTTCGCCCTGAATTCGGGAAAGGTAAATATCCGATGACTGAAAAACCCGTCGACCTGGAGTTCTCCCAAAAGTACGACCGCCAGCACGCAGAGCGTTACCTGCGCAAGCACCAGGCCGGACTCTCCCGGAAACTTTCCCACTGGCGCGATGTCCAAGTCGCCCGCCAGGCTCTCAAGCTTGCCGGCCAGCCCAACCTGGTACTCGACCTGCCATGCGGTGCCGGTCGTTTCTGGCCAATGCTGGCCGAAAAGGAGAACCGGGTGATCATCGGGGCGGACAATTCCCCGGACATGATCGCCGTGGCCTGCGCCGGTCAACCGAATGAGGTTGTAAAACGCGTCCGACCTTTGCAGACTTCCGCGTTTGCCATTGATTTACCCGACAACGCCGTCGATAGCATCTTCTCGATGCGCCTGATGCACCACATCGGCGAATCTGAGGATCGTTTGACGATGTTGCGCGAATTTCACCGCGTAACCCGTGACTCGGTGATCCTGTCGATGTGGGTCGATGGCAACTTCAAGTCCTGGAAACGTGCTCGCGCCGAGTCGAATCGCAAGAAACACGCCTACCAGAACCGCTTCGTGATTCCCGCCAAGACCATTGAGGCGGAGTTCCGCCAGGCTGGTTTCAAGGTCCAGGATCACATTGATTTCGTCCCGCTCGTACACATGTGGCGGGTCTACATTCTGCGTAAGGAGTGATGGATGGCCGTTGATCTGGCTTCGCTGCAGCAAATTTCCGGTGAGAACGCCATCGACCGTTGGCTCCAGGTGCCCGGCAAGTGGGTCGAGGAACCCAACCGTCGGCGTGGCGGCGAAAGCGGCGTGCAGCGAGTCCTGACCTCCGACGGCCGGATGCTCTATCGCAAGCAGCAGATGGGGCACATCTATCGCGATCTGCTGCATCCCTTCGGCTATCCCACCGCCATCCGCGAGCGCAATGCGCTGAAGGCCGCCGAAGCACTGGGTGTGAAAGTGCCGACCCTGGTCTACGCCGGCTGCCGCAAGGTGGACGGCGAATGGCAGGCGCTGCTGGTCACCGAGTCTCTGGACGGCTTCAGCAGCCTGGAAGATTGCTACGCCCGTGGTGACCAGGAGCGCTGGGGTGAAGCCCTGCACCAAAGAATTCTGCAACATTACGGTAGTACCCTTGCAAAGCTTAACGCCGGCCGTTGGCAGCATGGCTGCCTCTACCTGAAGCACGTGTTCGTGAAGGTGGACGGTGACAAGATCGAAGTGGCCCTGATTGACATGGAAAAAGCCCGCCAGCGCTTCAGCGCCCAGCGTGCTGCCCGTCACGATCTTCGCCAGGTGAAACGCCGCTCGTCGTGGACAGAGGCGCAATGGCAGGCCTTTGTCTATGGTTACCAAGCGGCGTTTGGCAGCGCCATCAAAGGGTTGCAGACATGAAGTTAGAAATTACGCGAGGTTTGCTCCTCGTCGGCGCGCTCGGGGTGGCAACCCTGGCGGCGGCGGCCTGGCATGAGCCGGGGCCTTCGGTCATTTCCGGAAAAGGCGGCCTGGACAGCTGCCCGATGCCGCCCAACCTGCGCGCCAAGCAACAGGACATCCGTCCGGATGACGACCTGCTGCTTTTCCTGTTCGGGATGTCGCAGAGCAAAGCACGCTGATTTCTGATTCCAACTCAAAACCCCGCCCAGGCGGGGTTTTTTGTGGGCGACGGGTTTAGACTGCCGATTCAAGCCTGCAATGAGATGAGCATGAGCGACAGCGCATTTTCCCGGCGGATCGTGCAGAACCTGCTGGATACCGACTTCTACAAGCTGAGCATGATGCAGGCGGTGCTGCACAACTACCCCAACGCCGAAGTCGAGTGGGAGTTCCGCTGCCGCAACGAAGAGGACCTGCGCGCCTACCTGGACCCGCTGCGCGAGCAGATCGAGCAACTGGCGGAGCTCTCCTTCGCAGCACAGGACCTGGCTTTCCTCGAGCGCATTCCGTTCTTCAAGCCCGACTTCATTCGATTTCTGGGTCTGTTCCGCTTCAATCCCCGTTACGTGGAGTTGGGTGTGGAGAACGAGGAGCTGTTCCTGCGCCTGAAAGGGCCGTGGCTGCACGTGATTCTCTTCGAGGTACCGCTGCTGGCGATCATCAGCGAAGTGCGCAACCGGCACCGCCATCCGGGCACGACGCTGACGATGGTTCGCGAGCGTCTGCAGGAGAAATTCGACTGGCTGCGCAAGGAGGCCAGTGCCCAGGAGCTGGCGGGTTTCAAGATGGCCGACTTCGGTACTCGCCGACGCTTCTCCTACCCGGTACAGGAGGCCGTAGTCCGCGACCTGCGCGACGGTTTCCCGGGGCACTTCGTCGGTACGAGCAATGTCCATCTCGCCCGTGAGCTGGGAGTGAAACCGCTGGGGACCATGGCCCACGAGTGGCTGATGGCGCACCAGCAGCTCGGCCCGCGGCTGATCGACAGTCAAGCCGCTGCCCTGGACGCCTGGGTTCGCGAGTACCGCGGCCAATTGGGCATCGCCCTGACCGATTGCATCACCATGGAAGCCTTCCTGGCGGATTTCGACCTGTACTTCGCCAAGCTCTTCGACGGCCTGCGCCACGACTCGGGCGACCCGCTGGAGTGGGCGGAGAAGGCCATCCGTCATTACGAGCACCTGGGTATCGACCCGCTGACCAAGACCCTGGTGTTCTCCGACGGCCTCAACCTGCCGCGTGCGCTGGAAATCTACCGTGCGCTGCGCGAGCGCATTGACGTCAGCTTCGGTATCGGCACGCATTTCACCTGCGATGTGCCGGGTGTGCAGCCGATGAACATCGTTCTGAAGATGACCGCCTGCAACGGCCACCCGGTGGCGAAGATCTCCGATGCGCCGGGCAAGACCCAGTGCAAGGACGAGAACTTCCTGCACTACCTCAAGCACGTCTTCAAAGTACCGGGGTAGCCGATTGCGCGGCACGTCGGGACGCGCCACTCTTGTTCAAGCATTCATCGCGACAGGCCTACTGGCGCGACAGGTCCACTGAAGGGGAACAACGGATGTCAGCCACCAACGAACTCATCATCGGCGCGGGGCCCGACGGGCAGCCGGTCGGCCAGTCCTGGAAACTCGCCAACCGCCACGGCCTGATCGCCGGCGCCACCGGCACCGGCAAGACGGTGACGCTGCAGCACCTTGCCGAATCCTTCAGCGACGCCGGCATCGCGGTGTTCGCCGCCGACATCAAGGGTGACCTGTGCGGCATCGCCGCGGCCGGCAACCCGCAGGGCAAGGTGGCCGAGCGCATCGCCAGCATGCCCTGGTTGAACTACAAGCCCCAGGCCTACCCAGTGAGCATCTGGGACGTGGCCGGGAAGACCGGCCATCCGCTGCGCACCACGCTGTCGGAGATGGGCCCGCTGCTGCTGGCCAACCTGCTGGAGCTGACCGAGAGCCAGCAGGCGGCGCTGTTCGCCGCGTTCAAGGTCGCTGACCGCGAAGGCCTGCTGCTGCTCGACCTGAAGGACCTCAAGGCGCTGCTCAACCATTTCAAGGAAAACCCGGAAATCCTCGGCGAGGACCGCGCGCTGTTCACTGGCGCCTCGGCCCAGGCGCTCCTGCGGCGACTGGCTCTACTGGAGCAGCAGGGCGCCGAGGACTTCTTCGGCGAACCGGCGCTGCAACTGGAAGACCTGCTGCGCCCTGAAGCCGACGGCCGTGGCCGCATTCACCTGCTGGACGCCAGCAAACTGGTGCATGACGCGCCCAAGGTCTACGCCACCTTCCTGCTCTGGCTGCTGGCCGAGCTGTTCGAGCAACTGCCCGAGCGGGGCGATGCGGACAAACCCATCCTTGCGCTGTTCTTCGACGAGGCGCACCTGCTGTTCAACGGCACGCCCAAGGCCCTGCAGGATCGTCTGGAGCAGGTAGTGCGGCTGATCCGCTCCAAAGGCGTGGGCGTGTACTTCGTCACCCAGTCGCCCGGCGATCTGCCGGATGACGTGCTGGCGCAACTGGGGCTGCGTATCCAGCACGGCCTGCGTGCGTTCACTGCCAAGGAACAGAAATCCCTGCGCGCGGTGGCCGATGGCTTCCGCCCCAACCCGGCGTTCGACACCCTGAAGGTGCTCACCGAACTGGGCATTGGCGAGGCACTGGTCGGCACGCTGGAAGAGAAGGGCACGCCGGCGGTGGTCCAGCGCGTGGCCGTGGCTCCGCCGCAGTCGCGCATCGGCCCGCTGACTGACGCCGAGCGTGCCGACGTCATTCGCCGTTCGCCGTTGGCAGGTCGTTATGACCAGCCGATCGATCGAGAGTCCGCCTACGAGAAACTGACCGGCCGCGCCGACGACAAGATGGCGCCGACCCAGGAGAAGGAAGAGAAGGGCGCTGGCACCGATTTCAGCGGTATGGCCGGGGAAATTCTCGGTTCGCTGGCCAGTCAGGTCAGCAAGACGGTGGTGCGCCAGGCAGCGAACCAGATCGGCCGGCAATTGGTGCGTGGGCTGATGGGCGCGCTGTTGGGCGGTAGCAAGCGGCGCTAGGCATCTGCCTGTCGAAGTCGAATCGAGATCCAATGAAAAAGGCGCCCTGAGGCGCCTTTTTCGTTTCTTCCGCAATCAGATGCGGAAGCTGTCCACCAGTTGCCGCAGGCGTCCAGCCTGGTTCTCCAGGTCGGCGCAGGCGCGCAGGGTGGCTTGCAGGTTCTCCACGCCTTCCTGGTTCAGGGTGTTGATCTCGGTGATGTCCATGTTCAGCGAGTCGACCACGGCGGTCTGCTCTTCGGTGGCGGTGGCCACCGACTGGTTCATCGAGTCGATCTCGCCGATGCGATGGGTGACGCTGGCCAGGCGCTCGCCGGCGCGGTTGGCGATCTCCACGCTTTCCAGGCTGTAGCGCTGGCTCTCGGTCATGGTGTCCACCGCTTCGCGGGCGCCGACTTGCAACTCCTCGATCATCTTCTGAATCTGCTGCGCCGACTCCTGGGCGCGGTGGGCGAGGTTGCGCACCTCGTCCGCCACCACAGCGAAGCCACGGCCCGCTTCACCGGCGCGGGCGGCCTCGATGGCGGCGTTCAGGGCCAGCAGGTTGGTCTGCTCGGAGATGCCCTTGATCACTTCGAGGATCTGCCCGATGTTCACCGTGCGGCTGTTCAGCGCTTCGATGTTGGCGCAGGCCGAGCTGATCTTGTCGGACAACAGGTTCATCGCACTGATGGTCTGCTCCACCACCTGGCGGCCGTCACCGGCCTGGTGCGAGGCATCGGTGGCGTGGTGCGAGGCGTCGGCGGCGTTGCGGGCGATTTCCTGGGCGGCAGCGCCCAGTTCGTTGATCGCCGCGGCCACACTATTGGTGCGGTTGGATTGTTCGTCGGAGTTGCTCATGGACGAGTTGGAGGCGTTCACCACCAGCTGCGAGACGTCGTGCAGCTGGCGTGCAGTGGAGGCCACCTCGCGAATCGATTCGTGGATACGCTCGACGAAGCGGTTGAAGGCATTGCCCAGCACGCCAAACTCGTCGTTGCTGGCGACCTTCAGGCGCTTGGTCAGGTCGCCTTCGCCCTGGGCGATGTCTTCCATGGCGCGGCCCATGGTGGTCAGCGGCTGCATCAGCACGCGGATCAGCATGCCCAGCAGGAGCAGGATGGCGACGATGGCGATGGCGGCGGCAACGATGGCCGATGCGCGGAACTTGCTCAGCATGGAGTAGGCGGCGTCCTTGTCGATGGACAGGCCGATGTACCAGTTCACCGACGGTAGGCCCTTCACCTGGGTGAAGCTGAGGATGCGCGTGTGGCCATTGAGCTCGGCCTCGCTGAAGCCGCCGCCGATCTTCGGGGTGTTCTGCGGGTAGATGTCGGAGAGAGACTTCATGATGAAGCTCTTGTCCGGGTGCACCAGGATCTTGCCGTCACCGCTGACCAGGAAGGCGTAGCCCATGCCGCTGAAGTCCAGCGAGTTGATGATCTGTACCAGGGTCTGCAGGCCGAGGTCGCCGCCGACCACGCCCACGGTCTTGCCAGCGGCGCGGGCCGGGGTGGCCACGGTCATGATCAGTTCCTGGGTGGCTGCGTCGATGTACGGCTCGGTCAGCGTAGTGCCGCCCGCCGCGACGGCATCCTTGTACCAGGGGCGGGTGCGAGGGTCGTAACCGTCAGGCATGGCACTGTTGGGGCGCATGGTGAAGGTGCCGTCTTCCTGGCCCAGGTAGGTGAAGTTGAAGGTCTTGCGCAGGGTGTCCTGTTCCAGTAGCGCGCTCAGGTGTTCCGGCGTGCTGTCGCGGGCGATGGTCTGCGCAGTGCTTTCGATCAGCAGCAGTCGGCCGCTCAGCCAGTTCTGGATATTGCTGGCGCTCACGTCGCCCATTTCCCGCAGATAATCCTCGAGGTCCTCGCGGATCGCGTTGCGCTGCAGGTAGTCGTTGTAGAGGGTGAAGAGGGCGAATGCCGAGAAAACAACAAGCGAGGCGGCCAGAAGGATCTTATGGCTGAATTTCAGGCTCTTGATCATGCTGCGAGTCCGGAAGTAGTGGGATGCCTGAACGGCGTTGGTCCGGGCGACAGATCCGGTGTCGCCGCAGAACGTCCGTCCCCTTGGTGTGAAACGGACGGCACCGGCGCGGCGGATAGCCGTGCGGGCGTGGCCGGAACTCCCTTGTGCCGGCGGTGACGACAGGCCCGGTTTGTTGGTTGCTATCAAAGGCCTTCACCCTTGATTTCGGCGTGCGCGAGGGAAGCTTGAAAGAGTCGGACGAACGGTAGAGGTGGCTCTGTGGCGGGTGTTTCAGCGCTGATACAGGTGTGTTGACACGGCCCCTGTGCAAGCGGCGTCTGCTGCTGGATAGCTCGCGAAAAAAAAGGCGCCCGAAGGCGCCTTTTTCATCCGTGCTGAAAATCAGATGCGGAAGCTGTCCACCAGGTGACGCAGGCGGCCAGCCTGGTTCTCCAGGTCGGCGCAGGCGCGCAGGGTGGCTTGCAGGTTCTCCACGCCTTCCTGGTTCAGGGTGTTGATCTCGGTAATGTCCATGTTCAGCGAGTCGACCACAGCGGTCTGTTCCTCAGTGGCGGTGGCCACCGACTGGTTCATCGAGTCGATCTCGCCGATGCGGTGGGTGACGCTGGCCAGGCGCTCGCCGGCGCGGTTGGCGATTTCCACGCTCTCCAGGCTGTAGCGCTGGCTTTCGGTCATGGTGTCCACGGCCTCGCGAGCGCCGACCTGCAACTCCTCGATCATCTTCTGGATTTCCTGCGCGGACTCCTGGGCGCGGTGCGCCAGGTTGCGCACCTCGTCCGCCACCACAGCGAAGCCACGGCCCGCTTCACCGGCGCGGGCGGCCTCGATGGCGGCGTTCAGGGCCAGCAGGTTGGTCTGCTCGGAGATGCCCTTGATCACTTCGAGGATCTGCCCGATGTTCACCGTGCGGCTATTCAGCGCTTCGATGTTGGCGCAGGCCGAGCTGATCTTGTCCGACAGCAGGTTCATCGCGCTGATGGTCTGTTCCACCACCTGACGACCGTCGCCGGCCTGGTGCGAGGCGTCGGTGGCGTGGTGGGACGCGTCGGCGGCGTTGCGGGCGATTTCCTGGGCGGCAGCGCCCAGCTCGTTGATCGCTGCGGCCACGCTGTTGGTGCGATTGGCCTGCTCGTCGGAGTTGCTCATGGAGGAGTTGGAGGCGTTCACCACCAGTTGCGAGACGTCGTGCAGCTGGCGTGCGGTGGAGGCCACCTCACGGATGGACTCGTGGATACGCTCGACGAAGCGATTGAAGGCGTTGGCCAGCACACCGAATTCGTCGTTGCTGGCGACCTGCAGGCGCTTGGTCAGGTCGCCTTCGCCTTGAGCGATGTCCTGCATGGCGCGGCCCATGTCGGTCAGCGGTGCCATCAGCACGCGGATCAGCATGCCGAGCAGGAGCAGGATGGCGACGATGGCGATGACGGTGGCGATGATGGCGGTGTTGCGGAAGTCGCTGAGCATCGCGTAGGCGGAGTCCTTGTTGAGCACCAGTGCGACGTACCAGGTCACGCCCGGCAGGCCCTTCACCGGAGTCATGGAGACCAGTTGGTCTTCGCCGTTGATGCTGACTTCCTGCACGCCCGGCTGCACCTTGGGTGCGCCTTGCTGGTAGACCTCGCCGAGGCTCTTGAAGATCAGGCTGCTGTCCGGGTGCAGGAGGATCTTGCCGGCGTCGCTGACCAGGAAGGCGTAGCCGTCGCCGTCGAACTTCAGCGAGTTGATGATCGCGGTGATGGTTTCCAGCTTCATGTCGCCGGCCGCCACGCCAACCAGTTGGCCGTTGCGCATGACCGGCATGGACATGGCGAGGATCTGCTCGTTGGTCCCCGCATCCAGGAAGGGCTCGGTGACGATCAAGCGGCCTGCGGCCACGGCGTCCTTGTACCAGCCGCGGGTGCGCGGGTCATAGCCATCGGGCATCGGTGCGTAGGGTCGCATGGTGAACACGCCGCTGGCGGCTTCACCCAGGTAGACCGATTCGAAGTTCTTCTGGAATACCTGCTGTTCCAGGATGTGCTGGATACGTTCAGGTGTTGGCTCGCCGTCGGCCAGCTGTGCGGCCTCGGCCTCCACCAGTTGGATGCGTCCTTCCAGCCAACTCTGGATGTTGCTGGCGGTCAGGCTGCCGACCTCGGAGAGGTAGGATTCGGTGTCGGAGTGGATGGCCTCGCGCTGGCGGAAATCGTTGAAGAAAATGAAACAGGTGAAGGCGAAGGTGACCACGAGAGAGGCTGCCAGGAGGATCTTCCTGGAGAAGGACAGCGAACGAAGCATCGGTAAAGCATCCTGCTGTAAAACGGGTTTGAGCAGGCTGTATCGGCAGATGCGCGGGGAGCTTTAGGAGAATTGCGGCAGGCAGGCGAACAAGTTCCCGCGCGGGGCGCGGGAACCATGAATCCGGTCGTCAGGAAGTTGGATCAGGATGGGCTGTTATTTAACAGCTTTTGCAACTTCGTCTTGAATGCTGGTCATGATAGTGCCCAGGTCGCCACCGATAATACTGGCTCCCGCGATAACAACCACCGAGATCAGTCCCGCAATCACTGCATATTCGATCGCTGTTGCACCTTCCTTGTCGGCTGCGAATGCCTTGGCTATGCAGATCAGTTTCAGGGACAGGTTTTTTATTTTCAGGTCCATGGCGGGTGCTCCCTCGAATACCACCGGGGCGGCGCCCCGACTTCATCGTCAGGCTAGGCGTCGTATGGCTGAATGCAATTGTTCAAATAGCGCTAATACCAAAGTTATAGTCATCTCGGCATATAAATAATTGCAGGTCGGAAATTTAACCTGTGCGGTTGACGCTCTAAACACAGCTACTAGATTCAGCCTTGTAGCCAGCAGAGTCTGGTTATGAGGAATGATTATTATCGAACTTTCCCGTCTGGCCGAAACAACAATAAAGGTCTGAAGGAATAGCATCGGCGGTACCGGTGCTGGAACTTCTTACGACAAGGCCGTGGACCTTCGGGTCCGCATCCCCGACTTCACCCAAGGAAGTGGTCATGAATAGCAAGGTGCTGATGGTATTCGCCGGGCTGTTGTTGGTGTGCGCAGGTGTCGTGGGGTACCTGGGGCTTCAGGTTGGCAAGCCGGCCGCGCCGGTAGCCGGTGTCGTGCAGGAGGTGGCGCCGGCGGCGCTGGCCGAGGCGGACAAGCTGCAACGCACCGCCGTGGTGGTGGCTGCCCGTGACCTGCCGGCCCTGGCGGTGATTGGCAAGGAAGACCTCACCGTGGAGATGCTGCGTACCGCGCCTGCGGGCAGCGTTCCCAAGCCTGAAGCCTTGATCGGCCAGCGCGTCTGGGTCGCCGTTCCGGCGGGCAGTATCCTCACCTCCGCCGTCACCGAGCCGGGCGGGCCATTGGCCCGCACCATCCGCCCGGATGAGCGCGCCATGGCCATTGCCGTGGACGAGGTCATCGGCGGCGGCGGCTTCGTACTTCCCGGCGACTATGTCGATGTCATGCTCTTCGTCCAGGATCAGCAGAGCACCGAGCGCAGCCTCAGCGCCCAGGTCGTTTTGCCGGGTGTGCGGGTGCTGACCTACGGCGAACAGATCGCCGTCTCCACCGATGGCCAGGCACGCAACGCCGGCGACCCCAAAGACAAGACGCCCAAGCCGCCGCGCACCGCCGTGCTGGCAGTGCCCGCCGAAGCCGCTTCGCGCCTGATGCTCGCCAGCCAGGCCGGTTCGCTGCGGCTGGCCGTGCGCAGCAAGGACGAGAACCTCTACGAGAAGGAGCAGCAGGGCCGTTATATCCAGGCCTCGCTCGGCGGCGCCTCCAGCCAGCCGATCACCCTCGAGCAACTGATCGGCAAGCCGCGCCAGGCTCCAGCCGTACGCCAGGTTTCCGCACCGCAAGTAGACGCTGGCGTAGTGGTCTACCGCGGCACCACTGTTACCCGTGAAGCACATTGAGCAAGGAGTGCATCGATGTCCAAGCGCTTCATCCTTCCCCTGGTCGCCTTGCTGGCCTGTGCCGTCCACTCTGCGGCGCAGGCCGTACCGAGCGCGTGCGCGGGCTTCGCTGACCAGCAACTGAATCTCGACGTCGAGCAGGGCGCCCAGCGCGACCAGCAGCTTCCGGTGCCGATCAAGCGTCTGGCCATTGGTGATCCGAACATCGCCGACGTGCAGGTGCTGGACAAGCGTGACTTCCTCGTCACCGGCAAGGCCGAGGGCCTGACCAGCCTGCTGATCTGGACCAGTTGCAGCGATCAGCCGATGCGTACTGTGGTGCGGGTTGGCGCGCGGGCGGTGGGCGACGTGGCGGGGGCCACGGGCGTCGGCGCCGGCAGCCTTCCCAACCAGGTGCAGACGGATATCCGCTTCGTCGAGGTCAGCCGCAGCAAGCTCAAACAGGCCAGCACTTCGCTGATTCGCCAGGGCTCCAACACCTTCGTCCTTGGCTCGCCAGGCAGCCTGGGCGGCCTGGAAGTCTCTCCACGAGGTGTGCTGGATGGCGGCACCTTCGGCTCCACTGACGGCTTCAACATCATCTGGGGCGGCGGCAGCAGCAAGTGGCTGGGGTTTATCAACGCCCTGGAAGGCAGCGGCTTCGCCTACACCCTGGCGCGCCCCAGCCTGGTGGCTACCAGCGGGCAGAGCGCTTCGTTCCTGGCCGGTGGCGAGTTTCCGATCCCTGTCCCCAATGGCGACAACGACACCATCACCATCGAGTACAAGGAGTTTGGCGTACGCCTGACCCTGACCCCGACGGTGATGAACGACAAGCGCATCGCGCTGAAGGTGGCGCCGGAAGTCAGCGAACTGGACTTCTCCAGCGGCATCCGCACCAACAACATCGCCGTACCGGCGCTGACCGTGCGACGCACTGACACCAGCGTGATGCTGGCCGACGGTGAGAGCTTCGTGATCAGCGGGCTGATCAGCAGCAGTACCATCAGCAATGTCGACAAGTTCCCCTTCCTGGGCAGCATCCCGGTGATCGGTGCGCTGTTCCGTTCCTCCAACCTGGACAAGGACGACCGCGAACTGCTGATGATCGTCACCCCGCACCTGGTCCAGCCGCTGGCGGCCAATGCCGCGCTGCCGAAGCTTCCCGGTGAGGGACTGCGTGACTACGACCCGGGATTCGGCGAGTTCTATTTCCTTGAGGACGGCCGCTTCGACAAGCGTAAGGCCAGCAGCGGGATGTCGCACTGATGGATACCTACGAAGCGTTGACCCGCCAGAGAGCGGGAGGCAAGGCTAAGCAAGGGAGCACGGGCATGAGTCAGACTTTCGTGGCGCTGGTCCAGCATCCTGGTGAGCAGGAGTGGCTGCAGAGCAGCCTGGCCGGCTGCGGGCAGGTGGTGCTGGCCAACAGCGGGACGCTGGAAGAACTGCTGTCGCTGCTGGACGTCACCGGTGCGACGGTCCTGTTCACCAGCCTGAACAAGGCCAACCTGGTCTCCCAGGGCTCGCTCATCGAGGGGCTGGTTTCTGCGCGGCCGCTGCTCTCGGTCGTCGCCGTCGGCGATGGTCTGGACAACCAGTTGGTGCTGGCGGCCATGCGAGCCGGCGCACGGGACTTCGTCACTTACGGCGCCCGCGCCAGCGAACTGAGCGGGCTGGTCCGCCGTCTCGGCGGGCGCCTGCCCACGGTGCCTGTGAGCGCTACCCAGCAGGGCGAATTGATCAGCCTGATCAGTGCCCGACCTGATGCCGACGGCGCCTTCGTCGCACTGCACCTGGCCCTGGCCCTGCAACGCCAGCCGGATCATCGCGTGCTGCTGGTGGACATCGGTCAACCCACCGGTGAGGCGCTGGCGATCCTCGGCATGGAGCCGTCGTTCACCTTCGCCGATGCGTTGCGCAACCTGCGTCGCCTGGACCAGACCCTGATCGACAGTGCCTTCGCCCGTCACGAGTCCGGCCTGCGTGTGCTCAGCCTGTCAGATGAGCCCGGCGTGCTGGAGCGCATCACCACTGCCGAGCTGTACCTGCTGCTGGGCAACCTGCGCAGCGCCTTCAGCCATATCCTGATCAACCTTACAGGCGTTGCCGAAGGCGAACTCAGCGGCCAGTTGCTGATGCAGGCCAACCGCGTGCTGTGGCTGGTGGACCAGAGTGTGCCGTCGTGCAAGAAAGGACTGGAACGTCTGCGCCGCCTGCGCGAGCGCACCCCCTCGCTGCCGCGCATCGAGTTGCTGATCGAGCGTTACTGGGCCTCGGTGCCACCAGATGCCCCGGCGCTGGGCAAGATGTTCGGCCTGGAACTCTTCGGCGTGCTGCCGGCCTCGCCCGAAGCCCGCCTGCGTGCCAAGAACGTCGGCCAGAGCCTGTTCGACCTGGCCCCGCGTGACCCGTTGACGGTGAAGCTACGCGACCTGGCCGAGGCACTGGGCGCGGGCGTGGCCGAGAAGCGCGGGCTGTTCAGCTGGATCGGTCGGGCGAAGGCCGCACGCTCATGAGCCAGCACTACGGCGGCGGTCACGGCCGTCACGACCAGGACCTGCAGACGCTGAAGATGCGCCTGCACCGCTACATCATCGATGAGATCGACGAAGACGGCATGAACCTGCTGGAGGGCGCGCGGCCGGCGGTGGCGCAGTACGTCTCCGAGAAGGTCTGCGAATACGCCTCGCGCCGCCAACTGGCGATCTCTCGCTACGAATTGGACCGCCTCGCCGAAGAGGTGGTGGACGAACTCACAGGCTTCGGCCCGCTGGAAATCCTCCTGCGCGATCCGGGCATCTCGGAAATCCTGGTCAACGGCCCGGACCGGGTGTTCATCGAGCACGAAGGCCGGCTGTACCAGAGCGACCTGCGCTTCATCGACGACCACCATGTACAGCGGGTGATCCAGCGCATCCTTGCGCCCCTGGGCCGGCGCCTGGACGAGTCCAGCCCGATGGTGGACGCGCGCCTGCCCGACGGCAGCCGGGTCAACGCGATCATCCCGCCAGTGGCACTGGACGGGCCGTGCCTGTCGATTCGCAAGTTCAGCAAGGAACTGCTCAAGAGCGCCGACCTGCTGGCCTACCAGAGTGTCGACGAAGCCATGCTGGCTTTTCTCCGCCAGGCAGTGGCGAGCCGCTGCAACATCCTCATCAGTGGCGGCACCGGTACCGGCAAGACCACGCTGCTCAACGTCATGAGCAGCTTCATCGACGAGCGCGAGCGCATCGTCACCATCGAGGACACCGCCGAACTGCAACTGGGCCATGATCACGTGGTGCGGCTGGAGACCCGTCCGCCGAACGCCGAAGGCTTCGGTGAGGTGACCGCTCGCGACCTGATCCGCAACGCTCTGCGGATGCGCCCGGACCGCATCATCCTCGGCGAGATCCGCGGCGTCGAAGTGCTCGACGTGCTGCAGGCGATGAACACCGGTCACGATGGCTCGATGAGCACCGTGCACGCCAACTCGGCGATGGATTCGCTGTTACGCCTGGAGATGCTGGTGGGGCTTACCGGCCAGCGTGTGCCGGAGCAGACCCTGCGGCAGATGCTCTGCTCGGCGCTGGATATCATCGTGCAGATCACCCGCCTGTCCAACGGGCGCCGCTGCGTCAGCGAGATCCTCGAGGTGCTGGAAGTGCGCGACGGCGTCTACGTCACCAACTCGCTGTTCAGCCTCGACCGACGCGGTACCGGGCAGTTCGTCCGTACGGCTCAGCCAAACGGGCTGAAATTCCACCAGGTGCTGATGTGAGCGGCGCCCTCTGGCTGGTCGCGGCCAGCTTGGCGCTGGCGGTTCTGGGCGCGCTGCTGGCGGGCTTGAGCTGGCGCGCTCGGCACCATGAACTGGTGATGCGCCGCCTGAGTGGGGAGGGCGTGGTCGCCGGTGGCAGCCGTGTCCGCAGCAGCCACTGGCTGGCGAGACGCATGCGCCGCGCGGGGATCACGGAGATGGGGCGCTGGTTGCTGGGAGCGGCAGCAGTCTCCGTCGTGCTGGGGCTTTTCGGGCAGCGCCTGGCCGGGCCGTTTGGCGCGCTCTGTGGCGTCGGCTTGGGCGTGCTGGGCTTCCATGGCCTGGTTAACCTGCTGTACCGGCGACGCCTGCAGAAGATGATCCGGCAGATGCCCAATTTCCTCGACCAGGTGGTTCGCAGCCTGCACTCCGGCCGCACCCTGGGCGATGCCATCACCCAGGCGGTGAACGCGGCCGACGATCCGCTGCGGGAAATCTTCTCGTTGGTGAACAACCATGTGCTGCTGGGCATCAGCCTGCCCGAGGCCTTGCAGGAAGTGGCGGAACTGTACGACGTGGAGGAGCTTCACGTGCTCTCCCTGGGGGTGGCGGTGAACCACCGTTACGGCGGCAATACCACCGACCTGCTGGAGAACATCATCAAGGTCATCCACGAGCGGGAGAAATTGGGTCGACAATTGCGCGCCATGACTGGCGAGACCCGCATGAGTGCCCTGGTGCTGGCGCTGCTGCCGGTGAGCCTGGGCGCCTACATCCTGTTCAGCAATCCGGGCTACCTGATGAACATGTGGCACGACCATGGCGGCCGCATGATGCTGCTGACATCCCTGGGATTGCAGGTGCTGGGGTGCTACACGCTCTGGCGCATGCTTAAGAGTGTCTGAGGAGGCCGGCATGCCCCTGATGTACGGATTGATGATGGTCATCCTGGCCCTTGCGGCGACCCTCCTGTGGCTTTCCCAGAGCCGCTCTGCCAGTCGCGAGCAGCGTCTGATCCAGCAGCGCCTGGGGGGCGATCCGCTGCCGCGCGGAGCCGGCCAGCGCGTGGCGCAGGCGTTCGACCGGATGAGCGACAGTGGCCTGGGCAAGCGCCTGCAGCTGCGCGACGAAGAAGTCCGGTTACTGCTCAACCAGGCCGGCTGGTCCGGTAGTACGCCGCGCCGTATTTACCTGATGTCGATCTTCCTGGTGCCTCTGCTGTTCGTGGCCATCGTGCTGGTGATCCTCGCCACGCCGGGGCACGCCCATACCTCTCCGCTGTTGCCTCTGTCCTTCGCCGCCGGCATCGGCTTCCTGCTGCCCAAGCGGGTCCTTGCCTATTTCGCCGGCCAGCGCCGGCAGCGCCTGTCGGACGAAGTGATCCTATTCATCCAGCTGATCCGCATCCTCTTCGATTCCGGCCTCACCGTGGAGCAGAGCCTTCGTGTGGTCTGCCGGGAAGGGCGGAGCATCGTGCCGGTACTGGTGGAGGAACTCGATGGCGTGCTGGTCCACGCCGAAAGCGGCCTGGACCTGGCTGACGAGCTGGAGCTCCTGAGCAAGCGTCTGGCGGTCGGCGAACTGACGGACTGCTGCAATGTGCTGCGCCAGATGGTGCGCCAGGGCGGCAGCGCACGAGGCTCGCTGCTGACGCTCAAGCAACTGTTCGAGGACCGGCGCCTGACCGGCCTGCAGGAAAAGGTCAGCAAGATGTCGGCGAAGATGAGCCTGGTGATGATGACGCTGTTGTTCCCGGCGTTGCTGATCATCCTCGCCGGGCCCGGCTTCCTCGCCATTACCAAGGCCATGGGGAGAATGGGATGAGAAACGCCTGCTGGATCGGCTTGCTGGGCCTGACGCTGGGTGGCTGCGCCAACTTCGACACCCTGGGTGGCGGCCCGAGCGTCGGGCAGAACTGCGATGAAAAGCTCGGCCAGTCGGTGGAGCTGCAGCTCAACCTGGCCCGCGAAATGCTCGACAACGGCCGTGCTCACGCAGCGCTGGCCAATCTGGAAACCTTGCCGCCGAACTCGCTGGAAGTGCGCGAAAGCAAGGCGCTGGCGCTGCGCCGCATTGGCGATCCCAAGGCGCGGATCGTCTATGAAGGTCTGCTCGGTACCTGCAAGGCAGCCGACGCGCACCACGGCCTTGGGCAGATCGCCATGCGCGGTGGCAACACCGTGGAAGCCGAGCGCGAGTTGCGTGAAGCGGCACGCCTGCAGCCGACCGACAGCTCACTGCGCAACGACCTGGGCTACGTCCTGTTGCGGCGTGGTGAGATGGAGAAGGCACGTTTCGAGTTCATCACCGCCATGGAGCTGAACGAGCACGACAAATTGCCGGCCACCAACCTGCTCAGTGTCATGTTCATCCAGGGCGAGACCAGTGAGGCCAGCCGGTTGATCCAGAGCGTCGGGCTGTCTGCCGACCAGGTTCGCGCGGCCCAGGACCAGGCGAAGGACCTTCGCCCGATAAGCCCTGCCAGCCCGGCCAGTCAGCCGGCGGTGCAGGTCGAAAGCGTGAGCTACGTGAACGATCCGGTGGACGAAGCGCACCCGGCGCTGGTCGAGTCGACACCGGCGGTAGCGCGCGACGCCAAGCTGCTGGTCAAGGCCCGCTGACATGGGCAGGGAGGGAAGCATGAAGACATGGATTCTGGCCGGCGCATTGCTGGCGACGCCGATGCTGGCCCAGGCGGTGGAGAACACTCGCCCTGAAGCTGGTACCACCGCTCGTGACCAGCAGGAAGTGCTGACCTGGCTGGACTTGCAGAGCAGCGGCAAGGCCGCCTCGCCACACCGGCAGAGCGCCACTCCGGCCGAGCGTGACCGCGCCTACCAGCGCTACCTGAAGAGCTATACCCGCGAGATTCCCGAGTATCTGCTCGACGACAACAGCTTCAGCACCGACAACAAGTAGTCCTTCGGGAGGCTGCCATGGGACGTGAGCGGCAGCGAGGTGCCATCGGCATCATGGCGGCAGTCACGCTGTTGATGGCGTTGATCTGTCTGGCCCTGGTGATCGATACCGGGCGCTTGTACTACGAGCAGCGCAAGTTGCAGCGCGTGGCGGATGTGGCTGCGCTGGAGGCGGCGACTCAGAGCGGCATGTGCGGATCGCAGGAGGCGACAGAGATCCAGGGATATGTGCAGGCCAGCGCCACAAAGAACGGTTTCGTGGCGGAGGCGGGAGATTCGCTCACCGGGACCCTGGGGACTGTCGGTTTCGACGCCACCTTCGGTTCGGCCGAGTCGCGCAGGGTGTTCTCTGCTGGTGGCGAGATGGCCGACGCTGTGCAGGTCCTGGCAGTCAATCGGGTGCCATCGAGCCTGGTGCTCAATGTCGCCAGTATCTTCAGTGGCATGCCGGCGCAGACTGACCTGACCGCCCGCGCGGTGGCAAGGCGCACAGCGTTGGCGGGACTATCGGCGGGAACTGGGTTAGCCAGTCTGGACGATCAGCAGTCGATCCTGCTCAACAACCTGTTGAACAACCTGCTGGGTAGCCATCTGTCGCTCAAGGCTGTTGGCTACCAAGGGCTGGCCAACGCGCAAGTCAGTCTGCTGGGACTGTCCGATCAGCTGCGGGCGTTGGGAGTCAATTTGGAGGCCGGCTCGGTGGATTCGCTGTTGGGCGCGCAGGCTGATCTGGCTCAATTGCTCAACGCCACGGTGAACGCCATCGACCCAACACAAGTCGCGAATCTGGACACCTCCCTGCTTCACCAGCAACTGCTGGGCGCGGGAGTCAAGGCGGCGACCGTCACTCTGGGCAGCGTGTTGTCAGTGGTGGCACCCGACTCGGTGCGCGATCAGGCGCTGCAAGGAACAGTCAGCGTCCTGGACCTGATCACCGCCCTGGCCTTTGTCGCCAACCGACAACATGCGGTTGAGGTCAATACCGGCATCAACCTGGGCGGCCTGGCCTCGGCGAAAGTCAAACTGTGGATCGTCGAGCCGCCGCAGATTGCCTTCGGTTATCCGGGGAAGAACAGCAACGGTAAATGGCGCACTGAGGTGCGAACGGCGGCTGTGCGTACGAGCGTGGAGGCCAGCACCGGGTTGCCGGGTGTTCTCACGGTTGATCTCGGCCTTGCGGTCAATGTCGCGCAGGGGACGGCGGCCCTGGACACGATCCAGTGCGGAGGAGTGGGCCAGCCGGTGAAAGTCGAGGTGTATGCGCTGCCGGGCATCGCTTCGCTGCAATTGGGGACCTACGCCGACCCGTCCAATCCCGTTGTCTCGCCCATCCAGGTCGAGGTGCTCAGTGGGCTGGTCGAGTTGAACGTATCAGCGAACACCGTGGTGGGTGGAGCAACTGGGACGACGCTGAAGTATGACGTCGCCAGTCCAGCCGATTTGCCCAGCCAGGACAAGACAGCCTCCAGCGCGCTCGGGGCTTCGTTGGACAACGCTTTGGGCACGCTGGCATCGTCGATCAAGGTCGAGCCGAAGATTCTTGGCCTCGATCCGCTGGGCTTGATCGGGGCGACGCTCTCCGGTCTCGTCAGCGGACTGCTGACATTACTCAAGCCTGCGGTTTCCGCGCTGGGGCACGTCGTGCTCGACCCGCTTCTGCAATTGCTCGGGGTCAGTCTGGGAACCATTGATGTGCGCCTGATCGACCTCCAGACCGGTGGTGCCGAGTTGCTGATCTGAAGGTCGTCGGCGATCGCGCCAGCGTCAGTGCACTGCGCTGCTCTGTGCGGCGGAGGGGGAGATGGCGAGAGCGAGTTGCGTACGGTTGTGCATATGCATCAGCCGCAGCACCTGGGAAACGTACAGCTTCACGGTGTTCTCGGTGATCCCCAGGTCGTAGGCGATCTGGTAGTTGGTAAGCCCCTTGCTGACCAGGCGCGCTACCGCCTGCTGGCGCGGCGAGAGCTTGTTGAACAGCGGGTTGTTCACCACCGGCGTCATCTGCTCGGCATTGCTCGGCGCGGAACTCGCAGCGGGCTCGGGCTGTTCCTGCTTGAGCGCGCTGCTGTTGGCCGGCTGGCCGCCACCATGGACCTCGTACTTGATCTTGTGGATATCGCGCGAAATCGAGTTGAGCGATTCGGCGAGGTACTCCAGGCGCTGGTTCACATGGCTCAGGCTGAGCTGGCTGCGGATGCGCTCGTGCAGGCGGGCCTCCAGGCGCTCCAGGCCCTTGAGCAGGTCCATGGGCGCCACCGGTTTCTGGTAGTAATCGGCAACACCCACGCGCATGGCCTCGATCACTTCCTGGCTGCCTTGCTGGCCAGTGAGGATGATGGTCTCGAAGAATCGTGTCGAACCGGCCAATTCCTTGAGGGCCTCGACCACGCGGATGCCATTGTCACGACCCAGGCCCAGGTCGCAGATCACCAGGCCGATCGAGGCATCATCGCGAAACTTCTGCAAGGCGCTGTCCTTGCTGTCGCTGACCGCGCAGCGGTAGCCACTGTTCTCCAGCAACTCGGAGAGCTCGGTAGTGACCTGAGGCTCGTCATCAATGACCAGCACGCTGAAACGGCGATTGGCCGTTTTATCCATGACTGCACGCTCCTTGAAAGAGTACTTCCATTATTTTTATCGTCCGTCCGTTCTTCTTCAGGTAGTTGCCGACCAGCTCGCGAATCTCGCGGTCGTCGTCGACGATCAGTACGTGATCGACAT
>NZ_SWDV01000009.1 GCF_005877905.1 Pseudomonas nicosulfuronedens
ATCTTCCCATCAGGCGATAGGTGGTATTAACCCTTAGCATATAGTCGTTAAGTTTGGATTCTGCCAATTGTCGGAATCATAATTAATGGAGGATGGTCAAAGTCGTCAGAAGACCGGCGAATAGCGCGAAGATGAAAGGAAATGACTTGAACTTTGACGGTCGCAACGGCGCTAATTTCGATTTGCAATTAGCCGGTACTTTGTCCGAATCAATCAAAAGTTTGCTGGCGAACATCAGCGCCACGCAGAACAGGCAGGCCAGCGCCAGGGTGTACAGCACCGTCAGCGGGTCGCTGGCCAGGCCCAGGGCGATCAGCAGTTTGACGTCGGCTGCGCCCAGCTTTCCCAGCCAGTAACCCGGCACGCTGAGCAGCGCCGCCAGTAGCGCAGCGACCCCCGCTGCAAGCGGCGCAAAGCCTGTCAGCGTGTGGCCCGTGAAGAGTAGGAACAACAGGGCGGCCAGCGCCCCACCCAGGGTCAGCCAGTTGCTGACGCGCAACCGAGTGAGGTCCTGATAGGCGCACAGTGCGAACCAGCCCAGCAGGCAGAGTTTGTACAGCATCGAGACTATCCTTATCCAGCAGGAGCATACGAAGCGGCTACGTGGAGTTTTAAGGTATCTGGTAGGTCAGCGCTATATTGCAATTCAAGCCATACGAAATCGGATTTGGCCCGTAACGTTATTCCTGCAAGCCATGAGGGCGAATCCCGGAAGAGCGCCTAGTATTGCTCGATAGTGGAATTTATCCGACGGCGAGTATCTTCAGTAAAGTTCTGCCGCGCCGATAAGTTGAACGATCATTCAAGTTGCAAGTTGGTCTGGGAGTATTGCGCATGAACGGAGTCGGCCGGCGTGGCACGCAGCGGGGCGCGGTGGCTATCGAATTCGCCGCCGTATTCGTCCTGTTCTTCGCCGTTCTCTATGGTCTTCTCGGCTATTGCGTGCCCTTGTTGATGTTGCAGTCCTTCAACGACGCGGCGGCGGCCGGGGCTCGGGTAGCCGTGTCGGTGAATCCCCAGGCGGCGGGTGGTTACAACGCCGCCCTGAAAGCGGCAGTGGACAACGCCGTGACCCAGCGCCTGAGCTGGATGCCCACGAGCTGGCGCAACGGCTGTTACAGCGGGCAGTTCATGGACACCCCGGTGACGGAAACGGTCTCGGGGCGGCAGTACACCCGAGTCCGGGTGTGCGTCAGCTATCCCTATGCCACCTCGCCCATCGTCCCGTTATTGACCCTGCCGGGAATCGGCACGATACCGCGCCTGCCCGACGTGCTCAGCAGCACCGCCAGCGTCTTGCTCTGAGGCCCGGATGTTCGATTTCTGGCGCTCCAGGCCGCGTGGCCAGCATGAGATGAACGACAACCCGGTGCCGAGTCGGCCTCTGGCGGCACGTCGGCGTCCGGCGCTGCCGGTGGAAGAGCTGGCCGAGCCAGTGGTGACCGGCCACTGGGACCTGTGGCTGGAGCTGGACAGCCGTGATCGCGTCATCGCCCGTGGCGGCAGCCAGGCTCACCGGCTGCTGCCGCCGGCGCCGGGCAACGGTGACCTGCCTGGGCTGGGTGATTATCTGGACCGGCGCATTCCCGGCGGCATGCAGGTGTCCAGCCTGCGCGGTGGCGAACGGCTCGACCTGGTACTGCGCAGCACCGGCGACCTACCGTTGGTTTGCCGCTTCCAGGCCGTCCTGCAGGCCAACGAGCACTGCCTGTTGCTGGGTACGGACATCTCCGACCTGAACTGGCAGTCCGACAGCCAGCAGCACAAGCTGCAATGCCTGAACCTCAGCAAGCTGTTGCTGGCGCGCCTGCGGCACAGCTCCCAACGCCGCCTCGGCGAGGCCGTCGGTGAGGTGCTGGAGGCGTTCTGCAGCAACTTTCACATGCGCAGCATGGCCCTGTTGCTGGAAGCGCCGGACCAGAGCCTGCGGGTTTTTGCCTGCTATGTGCAGCCCGGTTTCGACAGCCTGCTGCGGGAAAACCTCGCCCTGCCCGGCGATGAGTTGCGCGCCGCCAGCGGTGCCAGTCTGCTGGGAGCGGACGGCAGCCCGTCGGAGCTGCTGCGCACCTTGTGCTGCGCCCAGCTCTACCTGATCCCGGCACCGGTGCGCGGCGGGAGGTTGGCGGGGTTGCTGGCCGAGCCGATGGAACACGGCGGCAGTTGGCCGGGGCTGGCGCCGAGCGACTGGCAGTACCTGGCGGAGATCCTCACGAACCTCGTCCACGAGCGCACCGAGCTGCACAGCCTGCGCGACAGCAGCCGGCGCCTGAGCCTGCTGCAGGACATGGTAGGCGGCGGCTGGTGGCGCTTGCACGTCGACGAGGGCCTGTTCGAACTGTCGCCGGCGGTGGCGGCGAGCCTTGGGTTGCCTACCGGGCAGTTGCAGCTGGCGCTGTCCGACCTGCTGAGCCAGTTGCATCCCGCTGACGCCGATGAACTCGGCCTGCGTCTGCGCAACCTGCAGCCGGGGGGGCGTCTGGTCCAGGACCTGCGCCTGCGCGGTGCGGCTTCCACCCAGACGCGCCGCTGGCTACGCCTGCAGGGTCGGCGGCAGGCGCGTGCCGGCGACCAGTTGATGGACGGCGTGCTGCTGGACATCAGCGAGGGCAAGTTGCAGGAAGAACAGGCTCTGGCCGCCCACGCCCGGCTGCGCAACCTGATCGACAGCGCACCGGTGGTGATCTACGTGCAGCGGGTAGAGGAGGGGCACCTGATTCCCGAGTTCTACAGCGAGAGTGCCGGCAACCTGCTCGGCCTCGACCTGCAGGGCCAGAACTGGCAGGCGCTGGCCGAACGGGTGCACCCCGAAGACCTGGAAACGTTCCTCGATCGTGGCCGTGAGCTGCTGCGCGAAGGCCGCGTGCGCACCGAGTACCGCTTGCGCGATAGCGCTGGAGAATGGCACTGGCTGTACGACGAGGCCAAGCTGCTGCGTGACATCCAGGGCATCCCGCAGGAGGCTGTCGGCCTCTGGCTGGACGTCACCGAGCAGCACCTCGCCGCGCTGCAGATCGCCGAGAGCGAGGAGCGCTACCGCGTCCTGGTGGAGGACTCACCAGCGCTGATCTGCCGCTACGACCCCAGCCTGCAGCTGACCTTCATCAACCACACCTTCGCCCAGGTACTGGGAGAGCCGGTGGATGCGCTGCTCGGCCGGCGACTCGACGAGTGGCTGTCGGAACAGGACTGCAGCGCCCTGCGCGCACGCCTGGTGGGAGGCGGCAAAGGCGCGGCGGACGACTCCTGGGAACTGCGTTTCTGCCTGCCCGGCCAGCGCAACCTCTGGCTGATCTGGTCAGACCGGCCGCTGCTGGATGCCGAAGGACGACTGGTGGAAATCCAGGCCGTGGGCCGTGACAACACCGCCGTGCGGCACGCCCAGCAGCAACTGGCGCAAGGCGCGAAAATGGCCAGCCTGGGCGAGATGGTCAGCGGCATGGCCCACGAGATGAAGCAGCCCCTGCATGTCATGCGCATGTCCCTCTACAACGCACGGCAGAAGCTGGGCGAGCCCGAATACCTGAAGGAAAAGCTGGAGCGCGCCGACGCGCAGATCGACCGTCTCTCACGGGTGATCAGCCACATGGGCGTATTCAGCCGCAAGTCGGAGCTGGAGGCTGCACCCTTCGACCCCTATGACGCTTGCGAAGGCGCGGTCGCGCTGCTGGGCGAAAGCCTGACGCAGCAGGGCATCAGCCTGGAGTGCCGACCACCGGCACAGCGGGTGGTGGTGCGCGGTTATTCCGACCAATTGGAGCAGGTGCTGATCAACCTGCTGGCCAACGCCCGTGACGCATTGCTTGGCCGAGGAGAGGAGGGCGCGCGCTGGGTCGGTGTGTCGCAGGAGCCCTTTACGGACCCAGGCTGGGTGGAGCTGCATGTGCGCGACAACGCCGGTGGCATCGACCCGGTAGTGATGGAGCGCATCTTCGAGGCCTTCTTCACCACCAAGCCTATCGGCAAGGGCACTGGCCTGGGGCTGTCGGTGAGCCACGACCTGATCCGCAACATGGGCGGCAGTCTGTCTGTGGATAACTACAAGGGCGGTGCGCGGTTCGTCATCCGGCTGCCGCGACAGGCCATCACTATTTGAGTGACGGGAAATGAAAAACGCCTGCGGATGCAGGCGTTCTTCATAGTGCGCGGCGCGAGGTCAGCCGATGAAGCGCGACGACAGCCAGAACAGGCCGGCGGACAGCGCAATCGACACGGGCAGGGTCAGCACCCAGGCCATGAGGATGTTGCGGATCGTGCTGCCTTGCAGGCCGCTGCGGTTTGCCACCATGGTGCCCGCTACGCCCGAGGACAACACGTGGGTCGTGGAGACCGGCAGGCTGTAGATGTTGGCCATGCCGATGGCGGCGGTCGCGGTGAGCTGGGCGGCGATGCCCTGGGCATAAGTCATGCCCTGCTTGCCGATCTTCTCGCCGACGGTGAGCACCACGCGCTTCCAGCCGACCATGGTGCCGATGCCCAGGGCCAGGGCCACCGCGATGATCACCCAGAAGGGCGCGTATTCGGTGGTGCTGGTCAGGTCCTTGCGCAGCTTCTCGAGGTCCGCTTTCTCGCGGGACGGCAGCTCGGACAGCTTGCCGACCTTCTTCGCGGTGTCGTCCAGGCACAGCAGGTAGCGGCGTACCTGGACACGCTCGTCGTCGTTCAGGTCGTTGTAGCTGGAGACGCCGTGCAGATCGCCCAGCAGGCCCTTGAGGGTCGCTTCGGTCTGCTTCGGCTCGCAGCGGTACAGGTCAGGCATGTCCGCTTCGCCGGCCTTGCCCAGCGCGAGCATCTCGCCGAGGGTGTCGGAGTGGCGGTTGTAGAACTGCTGCAGGTGGATGGCGGCGTCGCGGGTGCGCTCGATCTGGTAGGTGGTGCTGTTCAGATCGAGGACGAATTTCGCCGGGACGATGCCGATCAGCACCAGCATGATCAGGCCGATACCCTTCTGGCCGTCGTTGGAGCCGTGCACGAAGCTCACGGTCATGGCCGAGATCACCAGCACCAGGCGGTTCCAGAACGGCGGGTGCTTCTTCTCGTCGACGTCGCGGCGGGTTTCCGGGGTCTTGTGCATCTTCGACAGCGGATACAGCCACTTCAGGCCGATCAGCAGGGCGCCCGCGACGATGAAGCCGGCCAGCGGCGAAAAGATCAGCGACAGGCCGATGTCGATGGCCTTGCCCCAGTTGATCCCGTCGGCCACCGGTACGCCGTTGATCAGGGCATTTGCCAGGCCTACGCCGAGAATCGAGCCGATCAGGGTGTGCGAGCTGGAAGCCGGGATGCCGAAGTACCAGGTGCCCAGGTTCCAGGTGATGGCCGCGGCGAGCAGCGAGAACACCATGGCCAGACCGTGGCCGGTGTTCACGTTGATCAGCAGCTCCACCGGCAGCAGGTGGACGATCGCGTAGGCGACGCCGACGCCACCGAGCAACACGCCGAGGAAGTTGAAGATGCCGGACAGGATCACCGCGCGGTACGGGGACATGGCCTTGGTGTAGATGACCGTGGCCACCGCGTTGGCGGTGTCGTGGAAGCCGTTGATGAACTCGAAGGCCAGGACGAATGCGAGTGCCAGCACCAGGCTGATACCCACCCAGACATCGAGTCCGCTGAAGAGATCGAACATGAAAATTCTATGACCGGTCGGAGACGGGGCGGCGATTATGCCAGAAGCTTGGAGCACCGTATTTAGCCTGAAACGGTTTCTCCAATTTGCGCGACGCCTCGTCGCACGGCGCTTTCAGGCAGGGTGGAAAAAGTTTGCAATGCTTCCACGCGGGCCGCCGGCCCATCGGATGAGTGTTTGCAGGCCAACTGGCGGGCTCCCCCACGGAGCGCTGCTCGCCCATGGCTTCGAGACTTTCCCACAATGGATTCGGGGAGATCCTTCAGCCTGGGGCCGTACCTGCGATTTAAACGGAAGCGGCTTCCTGATCCTTTTTCAGTCGTTCTTCTTCGATTCTTTCCAGTTCCCGGTCGAACGCCTTGTCCTGCACGCTGGGTCGCTTGCGCCAGGGTTTCTTGCCGGGTTCGGGCTGGGCGGCATAAAGGGTTACTTCGCCGCCCTGTTCATCCTTGAAACGTTGCTCCTGGCGCTCCAGTTCCGCGCGCAGTTCGTCTTTGGTCACGATCATTCCTGATGACTAAAAGCTGATGACTAGGAAATATTGACTAGAAGCTGGTGACGATAGGACGGTCGCCGGCGATCGACGCCTTGCCGGGACGTCACCCTGGCAGTGTAGACGCTGAGGTCGCATTGGCGTGCCGGCCGTAAAAACGGCGCGGATTATAACCTTTCGCGGGGGGAGGTCGGGCGGGGATCGCCGACGGACGGTTTCAGCCCGCTGCTGGTGCAGGCTGAACTCACCTCAGCCAGTGCGGCTGAGGTTCAGTTCACCGATCTTTTCCAGGCGTGCGCGAACGATGTTGCGGCTGATGCCCAGCAAACGACCGGTCTGCAGCTGGTTGCCATGGCAGAAGTGGTAAGCGGTGCGGAACAGCACTTCCTCGACGTGCTCGTAGAGATCGGGCTTGTTGCTTTCGAATAGTTCCAGCAGCGCCTGCTCCAGGGTGGCCTCGACGCGAGGAGCCAGGGCGTGGGGGAAGGCTTCGTGGCGCAGAGCGTCGTGACGCGGCGCCGACGGCAGCTCGGCGAGTTGCAGGTCGCCAGGCTGCACCTGCTGGTTGCGGCATACCAGCAGGGCATGGTGGATGGCGTTCTCCAGCTCGCGAATGTTGCCCGGCCAGGTGTGGCCCAGCAGCTTGCGTTCGGCCTCGAGGCTCAGGGTCGCGCGGTTGTATCCCAGGCGCTGGCAGTGCTCTTCGAGGAAGAATTCGGCCAGCGGCAGGATGTCGCCGGGACGCTCGCGCAACGGGGGCAGGCGGATGGTGGCGACATGCAGGCGGTAGAACAGGTCCTCGCGAAAGTGCCCGGCCACCACGGCGTCGGCCAGGTTGACGTTGGTGGCGGCGACCACTCGCACGTTGATCGACACTGGTGTGCGCGAGCCGAGGCGCACGACCTCGCGCTCCTGCAGTACGCGCAGCAGTTTTACCTGCATGTTCAGCGGCAGGTCACCGATTTCGTCGAGGAACAGGGTGCCGCCGTTGGCCGACTCGAACCAGCCGGCCTTGCTGCTGGTAGCGCCGGTGTAGGCGCCTTTTTCGTGTCCGAAAAGCTCGCTTTCCACCAGCGTCTCGGAGAATGCGCCGCAGTTCACCGCCACGAAGGGCGCGCCGCTGCGGCGGCTGAGCTTGTGGATATGCCGCGCGACCAGTTCCTTGCCGGTGCCGGTCTCGCCGATGATCAGCGCGTTGGCTTCGCTGGGGGCCAGGCGCTCGATACGGTTGAGCAACTCCTGCGAGCGCGGGTCCTTGAACACCAGCACCGTGGCGCGGACCGACTTGGTTTGCTCGCGGGCATTGGGAAGGGTCAACAGCGACATGGCGGGTTCCTGGCGTACCGAATGGGTGGCAGCGCCATACTGCGGCATTTTTGATATTTCAAAAAATTATCAATTCGAATTTGTATATAGCTAATTTTTCTTTATGCCTCGTGCAAGCCATCACGAGCCGGGAGGGCTGACGTGCAGCATCGCGTCGCAGCCCTCGCGAATGCTGGGCTGCGAGCTACGCTCAGAGTGGCAATTCCATCCTGGGAGACCACTCCATGACCACCGTTCGGATTCCGCTGCTCGTCCTGGCTCTGCTTTTTTCGGCGCAAGGCTTTGCTGCCACCGCCGCGCAGACCGCGCAGCAGGAGAAGATGAAGACCTGTAACACCGACGCCACCACCAAGGCGCTCAAGGGCGATGAGCGCAAGGCGTTCATGAGCACCTGCCTGAAGGCCGGCAGTGACACCAAGGCGATGACGCCGCAGCAGGAGAAGATGAAGACCTGCAACGCCGACGCCACCACCAAGGCGCTCAAGGGCGATGAACGCAAGGCGTTCATGAGCACCTGTCTGAAGAAGTGAGGATGGAGCGCGGCAGTGCCGCGCGGGACACGAAAAAGGGCAGCCTCGGCTGCCCTTTTCAATTGTGTCTGTCTCGGCGGCCCGGCGTTACAGGCCAGAGAAAACAAGCCAGGCCGCGGCCATGGCGTAGAGGACGATCACCGCATCCATGCGCAGCGCAGGCGGGAGTCGCCGCACAAGGTTCATTTCTTCGCCACCGCGGACCAGAAGCCCTGGGCATTGCGGAAAGGCTGGCGGGCCATCTGTTCGGGACGGGTGATGCCATCGGCGCGCAGGGCGTTGACGAGGGCGGAAAAGGACTTGGCGCTGTAGCTCATGATCGGGCTCCCGATGCTTTCTCTCCTTGGGGTGGAGCTATGAAAACATCCGGGCCGCTATCGACGGAAATGGATCGTCTTAAGGGTGACCATCGATGAAATTGATGGAAGGCCAGGTCAGTTCCAGCCGGCTCCTGAATTGTCGTGCCTCACCGGTAAACGGGTCGATGAACGCCAGTTGCCGGGCCAGCAGCTTCAGCGGCTTGTCGAAATCCTCCGGTGGCCGCTCGCCGCGCGGCGGCAGCGTCGGGTAGAGCGGGTCGAAGCACAGCGCCGCGCCCAGGCCCGACATGTGCACGCGCAACTGGTGGCGTTTACCGGACACCGGATGCAACCCATAGCGCCACAGGTCACCGCGCTGCTCCAGTACCTCGATCTGTGTTTCGCTGTTGGGCTCACCGTCCACTTCCTGCATGCGGATGAAGGGATCACCCTCGACCATCCGCGAGCGGTGCACCAGCGGGAATTCCCGTTGCGGCAGCGCCGGGGCGATGGCCTCGTACATCTTGTCGATGCGTCGCTCGCGGAACAGCGCCTGGTAGGCATCGCGGTTGTTTGGGTTGGCGGAAAACAGCACCAGCCCGGCGGTGAGCCGGTCGATGCGGTGCAGCGGCACCAGTTGCGGGTTGTCCAGGCGCTTGGCGAGACGGGCGAGGAGGGTTTCCTCGACGTACTGGCCCGCGGGTGTTACCGGCAGGAAGTGCGGCTTGTCCGCCACTACCAGGTGATCATCGGCATACAGGATGCTTTCCTGGAAGGGGACCGGCGCTTCCTTCGGCACCTCGCGGAAGTAATGGATGCGCAGGGCTTCGCGATACGGGTGCGCGGGGCCAATGGGCTGGCCGTTGTTGTCCAGCACCTTGCCGCGCGCCATGCGGTCCAGCCAGGTGTCGCGGCTGATCGCCGGGAAGCGCGCGCACAGGCAATCGAGCACCGTCGTCCAGGGGCCGGCGGGCAGGTGCAGGATGCTGGCGCGTTGCTGGGCGGTGGAGAAGCGGGAGCTGGACATGCGGGCAGGCGATCGGGTTCGACAGGCTGCGCATTAGGCCGCAGCGGCGTGGCGGCCGTCAAAGCCGCCACGACTTCCGGTCATTCCGGGTGCAGTTCTCAGGTGGGGATCGGGTTGATCTCCACGGTGATGTGCGCCAGCTCCTCATGGATCTGCAGGCGCTGACGCACCAGTTCTGGCGTCAGGTCGCCGCTGCTGGCGAGGCTGAGGATGCAGGCGTAGCGTGACTTGCCCACGCGCCACAGGTGCAGGTCGGTGATACGCGCCGGATAGGGCAGCTCGGCGACTACCTCGCGGATTTCCTCCACCACCGGGTCGTTCATCTCCGCGTCCAGCAGCACGCGCCCGCTCTGCTTGAGCAGGCCGACTGACCACACGGCCACCAGCACCGCGCCGACCATGCCCATCAGCGGGTCGAGCCAGGCGGCGCCCCAGATCAGGCCGCCGATCAGGGCGATGATCGCCGCCACCGAGGTGGCGGCGTCGGCCAGCACGTGCAGGTAAGCGGCGCGCAGGTTCAGGTCGTGGCCATGGTCATGATGTTCATGGTCGTGGTGATGGTCATGGCCATGAGCGTGATCATGGCCATGGTGATGGTGCTCGCCGCGCAGCAGCCAAGCACAGGCCAGGTTCACCAGCAGGCCGATGACCGCGATGGCGATAGCCTGCTGGTAGTGGATCGGCGAAGGAGAGAGCAGCCGGGCGACAGACTCGAACATCATCAGCGCCGCCACGCCCAGCAACAGGATGGCGCTGGTGTAGCTGGCGAGAATCTCGATCTTGAAGGTGCCGAAGGCAAAGCGCGCGTCGCCCTTGAAGCGCCGTGCCGCCACGTAGGCGAAGAAGGCAAGCCCCAGTGCCAGGGCGTGGGAGCTCATGTGCCAGCCGTCCGCCAGCAGCGCCATGGAGTTGAAGATCCAGCCGCCGGCGATCTCCACCACCATCATCACGACGGTCAGCAGCGCGGCGCGCAGGGTGTTGCGTTCGGCCAGGGGATTGCCTTCGTGGAACTGGTGGTCGTGGCGACCGTCTTGCGGGTGGGCGGCGTGCTGCATGATGATGGTCCACAGGATCAGTCTGGATACTATACCCCAGTATACCTTAGGAGTTTTGACGTGGGACATACCATCAAGGACCAGAAGAAGCTGCTGACCCGGGTGCGGCGCATCAAGGGCCAGAGCGAGGCGCTGGAGCGGGCGCTGGAGGCGGGCAGCGAATGCGCGGCGATCCTGCAGCAGATCGCCGCCATCCGCGGCGCGGTGAACGGATTGATGGCCGAAGTGCTCGAAGGCCACCTGCGCGATCACCTGGGCGCCGAGGACCGCACCGCGGAGCAGCGCCACGAAGACCTGGAACAGGTCATGGGCGTGCTGCGCTCCTATTTGAAGTAGGGCTACTTCAGGTCGCTGCGGGTGCGTTGCGGGTCAGTTGGACAGCCGCACCGCCAGCTCGTCGGCTTCCTCGGTCCAGTCCGAATCCTGCTGCAGCGCCTCGCGCAGGAACTGCGACTGGGCGGCGTTCCAGAACGGCGCGTCCGGTAGTTTCTGCCCATCGGCGAGGCGGTGGCTGCCGAGGAAGGCGTCGATGTCCTTGCGCCCGTCGGGCAGGCCCAGTTGCTTGAACAGGGCGCTCAGGCTGTGCTGGCTGGTGTCCATGACGATCTCCTTGATGCGTAGGGAGCGCGCCGCCACGGCGCGCGGCAATGGAACAACTATAGGAGCATCGGCCGACGAGCAAGGTTCGGATTGGCAATCGGGGCGGAAATAGATAGCCTGCTTTCAATCGTCCCCGCACACGCTCCGCCACCCACCGTCAGGCCCGTCCATGAGCTCGTCCGAGCAGCGAACCGCCTCCGTCACCCTGCGCATCCTCGCGACCGTCTTCTTCACCTTTGTCCTGTTCCTGAGCATCGGCCTGCTGCTGCCGGTACTGCCCGGATTCGTTCATGAAGGCCTTGGCTACTCGACGGTGATCGCCGGCGCGGTGATCGGCCTGCAGTACATCGCCACGCTGCTGTCCCGCCCGCTGGCGGGCTACGTGGCCGACACCTACGGGGCCAAGCGTGCCGTGCTCCATGGCCTGGGCGTACTGGGCGTCGGCGGTGTGCTGGTGCTGGCATCCACCAGCTTCGAGTCCGTGGCCTGGCTGAGCCTGACTCTGCTGCTCGGCAGCCGCCTGCTGTTCGGCCTGGCGCAGGGGCTGCTGGGGATCGGCACGGCGAGCTGGGGCATTGCGCTGGTGGGCACGCAGAACACTGCCAAGGTGATTTCCTGGAACGGCATCGTCAGCTACGGCGGCATCGCCATCGGAGCGCCGCTGGGCGTGACCATGTCGGCCTCGCTGGGCCTGTGGAGCCTGGGCATGAGCATCCTGGTGCTCACCGCGCTGGGCTGGCTGGCGGCCCGTGGCCGGGACGAGGTTCCGACTATTCCCGGCACGCGCATGGCTTTCCACGCCGTGCTCGGCCGCGTGCTGCCCTACGGAATGTGCGTGATGCTCGGCTCCATCGGCTTCGGCACCCTGGCGACCTTCATCACCCTCTATTACGGCAGCCAGGGCTGGGCGAACCCGGCCTGGTGCCTGACCGCCTTCGGCGTCTGCTTCGTCGGCGCTCGGCTGATCTTCTCGGGCATGGTCAACCGTTTCGGCGGTTTCGCCGTCGCGGTGGTCTGCCTGGGCGTGGAGGTCTTCGGCCTGCTGCTGCTCTGGCAGGCGCCGGGGCCGGGATTCGCGCTGCTGGGGGCGGCGCTTACCGGTTGTGGCCTGTCGCTGGTCTATCCGTCGCTGGGCGTCGAGGCGGTGCTACGCATCCCGGCCAGCAGCCGCAGCGCGGGGCTGGGTGCCTACGCACTGTTCTTCGACCTGGCAATGGGCGTCGCCGGCCCGCTGATGGGGCTGGTCGCCGCCCGCCACGGCTACGCGTCGATCTTCCTGGCCGCCGCCGGGTTGGCGCTCTGCGGCTTCGTCATCTGCTTCGGCTTGCTGCGTTTTACCAGACAGCAGCATGAAGAATTGCCCAAGGACTGAGTCTCCTACGGCCAATTGGGTTCCGTGCCAAGGGATCACACCGGCGGGAAAGCCTTGAACGCCTCCAGCGCTTCGGCCTGTTCCGCCCAGTCGTGCACCGCCGGGTAACTGTCTGCCGGGATGTCTTCGGAGTGCAGCAACTGCACAAAGGTCCAGGCCACTGCGATGCTCAGCCCGGCCTGATCCAGCGGCGCGCCGGCGTCCAGCGACATCTCGCGCAACTCGCCTTCCAGTTGCGCCAGGGCGGCGTGCAACTGCTGGTCGACCCGCTCCTGCCAGGTGGCGAGCTGCTTGTCGTCCGGCCGCTGCTGTTCGTAGTAGCGCTGCACTGCCTTCTCCATGACCGCCAGGGCCAGGCCCAGCAAGCGCGTGGCGCGTACCCGCGCGGCCGGCTCGGCGGGCATCAGGCTGCGTCCGGCCAGGTGTTCGAGGCAGTCGATGATCAGGGTGGAATCCATCAGCACCTGGCCGTCGCCCATTACCAGAGTTGGCGCCTTCACCACCGGGTTGATGCCGCGGAATTCCTCGTAGGTGCGGAATACCGACAGCGACTGGTGGCTGAACTCGATGCCGAGCAGGCGCAGGGTGATGGCGACGCGGCGCACGTAGGGCGAGTCGAGCATGCCGATCAGGTGCGGAAGCTTCTGTTGCATGGGCACATCCTGTTAGTGGAGATTGCATCGTGGCTGGCGCGGTTCTTCGCGCAGTGGCCATGAATCTAGAGGCTTTTTCCGCTGGAAAATAGCGACGATTAGTGACCGATTTGGTTAGGAATACTTACATGAGTGCAGTGCCCCCGCTCTCCGCCCTGCGTAGTTTCGAGGCCGTTGCCCGGCTCGGCAGCGTGACGCTTGCCGCCAGTGAACTGCACGTCACGCATTCGGCCATCAGCCAGCAGGTGCGCCAGCTGGAGAGCCTTCTGGGCATCACTCTGCTGCAGCGCGAGGGCCGCGGGGTGCGCCTGAGCGAGGAAGGGCGCCTCTACGCCCTGCAGATTCGCGGGGCGCTGCGCGATATCGCCGAGGCGACCCGCCTGGCGAGGGCGCGTCCGGGCGAGGATGAGCTGGTAGTGGCGCTCACACCGTCGTTCGGCCAGAAGTGGTTGCTGCCACGCCTGCCGGGCTTTCGCGCGACTTATCCACAGTACCGTCTGCGCCTGCTCGCCAGTCTGGAAGTGATGGACCTGCGCCAGGGGCTGGCCGATGTGGCGATCCGCATCGGTCAGGGGCACTGGGAAGGGTTGGCGCAGGAGCGTCTGTTCGAGGATGAAATGGTGGTCGTTGGCGCGCCGGACTTCAACGGAGGGCGTCTGCCGCAGACTCCGGAGGAAATCCTCCGCTGCCCGCGCGTCACTGGTTTCGAGTCCTGGCTGGGCTGGTGCCAGGCGGCAGGCGTGGAAGTGCCGCAGGAGTCGGCGGAGTTCGTGGTGAACGACTCCAACCTGAGTATCGAGGCGGTGCGCTTGGGGCAGGGGATCGGCCTGGAACGCCGCAGCCTGGTGGCGGGGGCGCTGGAAAGCGGTGAACTGGTTGCCCTGAGCGATCTGCGCGTGCCCTACGGCTTCCCCTACTGGTTGGTCTGGCCCGAGCGCGAGGCGACCCAGGCCAAGGTGGCGGCCTTTGCCAGTTGGTTATCGGGGGAGGTGGACCGCTATCTGCAGGCAATCGCCTGAGCGACTGGATCCGGGGCCGGTGAGAGCCGGCCCCGGTTGGTATCAGAATTTTTCTTCGATGAAGTGGATCGGGTAATCGGGACTCTGGTACTTGCCGATCTTGCCGCGCTTGGGCAGCTTCACTTCCTCGCGCGGGAGCTCCTTGTAAGGCACGTGCTTGAGGATGTGACTGATGACATTCAGGCGCACGCGCTTCTTGTCCTCGGAGGGCGCGACGATCCAGGGCGCCCAGGGCGAGTCGGTGGCGGCGAACATCAGGTCGCGGGCGCGGGTGTACTCGTCCCAGCGGGTGAAGGACTTCACGTCCATCGGCGAGAGTTTCCAGATCTTGCGACCGTCAGTGATGCGGTCCTTCAGACGGCGTTCCTGCTCCTCGGGGCTGACCTCCAGCCAGAATTTCAGCAGGATGATTCCCGACTCGGTGAGCATGCGCTCGAACAGCGGGGTCACGGCGAGGAATTTGTCCGCCTGCTCCTCGGTGCAGAAGCCCATCACCCGCTCGACGCCGGCGCGGTTGTACCAGCTGCGGTCGAAGATCACCACCTCGCCGGCTGATGGCAGGTGGCGGATGTAACGCTGGGCGTAGAGCTGGGATTTCTCCCGCTCGGTCGGTGTGGGCAGCGCCACCACGCGGAACACCCGTGGGCTGACGCGCTCGGTGAGCGCCTTGATAGTGCCGCCTTTACCGGCGCCATCACGGCCCTCGAAGATGATGCAGACCTTCAGGCCCTTTTGAACCACCCATTGCTGCAGCTTGACCAGTTCCACGGACAGCTTGCGCAGGTGTTCCTCGTACTCGCTGTTCTTCATCTTGCCTTGCGGTTCTACAGCCTGATTCTTGGCTTTGCTCTTCTTGCCCATCTTGGTCTCCATGTCGGGGCGTTGGGATACCACTCCAGAGCATAGCGGTGGATTGCCATCGAGCATCTGCGAAAGCGAGCGGATATCCGTCGGACTTTGCTGCATGCCAATCGGAAATATCACTCAGCGGGGCGGCCGGGAGACCGATCCCCCGGCGGGAACTTCACGACCACACTGGCGCGCTTTTCATTTCGCGTGCGCAGGAGTGCGCCGCTTTCTCCCGCTCCGGACCCCTCAGACCCATGCGCTGGAAAACCATTCGCAAGACCGGCCAACGCGCGCTGGCAGCCACCCTGTTCCCCTACCTGCACTGGTGCTGGTCGCGCCGTATTCAGCTTATGCCGGTGCTGTCCGAGTCCTATCAGGACGGGTTGCCGCCCGCCCAGAAACACTGGCGAAAGTACCTGTGCCGCCACTGGAGCGTCCGGCGCCGGCTCGCTGCATTGCTGGAGCACTATTCACAGCTGGATTGCCTGCCTGGCGCCTGGAGAGAGAAGTTACTGGCCCTGGGGCCGGTGCACCTCAGCCTGGTTCCTCTGAAAAGCGGTGACGCGCTGGAAGTGCTGCTGGAGCCATCGGACTTCTACCGTGAGGGAGAGCTGGGCCTGTACCTGCGCAATGGTGACGGTGAGCGCTTGTACTCCCTGAGTTTCACCCTCGGAAAGAATGGTCAGCTGCTGATCGGTGGGCTGCAGGGGCCGCGCACGACAATGGACGAAGGCACCGTCAAATGGCTGGGCAAGGAAATGTTCGGCCTGCGGCCCAAGAGCCTGCTGCTCAGCGCTCTTTATACGATGGGCGAGCAGATGGGCGGCCGGCAGCTACTGGGTATCAGTGACGCCGCGCATACCTGCTCGCACAAGCTCAAGTCCAGTTACGACGCCTTCTGGCTGGAAGCCCACGCCAAGCGGCACAACCGCCACTGGTATCGCCTGCCCAAGCGCGAACCGGTGCGCGACATCGCCGAGGTGAAGAGCCAGCGGCGCAGCGAGTTCCGCCGCCGCGAGGCACTGCGCGAGGAGATCGCCGAAGCCATCCGCAAAGCCTGGGAGCAAGGTGCCGTCGCCGCCTGAGCGGCGTTGTAAAAAACTGCCCCGCCAGCCCGCTTTTTTGGTGAAATGCCCGTCATCCCCGGCGGGCGCTCCCAGTTGCCCGCTCCGCACCAGGAGACACGATGAGCGAGCAGCGACTGACCCCCGGCCTGATGGTGATCCACGGCAACCATCCGGAAGCGCTGCGCGACCTGCTGGTGCAGTGGATGAGCCTGCACCCGCTGGCGCCGCTGGAGAACGAAGTCATCCTGGTGCAGAGCAACGGCATTGCCCAGTGGCTCAAGCTGGCGCTGGGGCGCGATGTGGAGGAGGGTGGCTGTGGTGTCACCGCCGCGCTGGACGTGCAACTGCCCGCGCAATTTCTCTGGCGTGCCTACCGTGGTGCGCTGGGCCGCGATGAAATCCCCGAGGTCTCGGTGCTCGACAAGGGCCCGCTGACCTGGCGCCTGATGCGCCTGCTGCCGACGCTGCTGGAGCGCGACGAGTTCGCCACCCTGCAACGCTTCCTCGCCGACGACGCCGACCTGCGCAAGCGCCACCAGCTGGCCGAGCGCCTGGCCGACCTGTTCGACCAGTACCAGGTCTACCGCGCCGACTGGCTGGAGGACTGGAGCCGTAGCGTCGATCAGTTGCGCCTGGCCAACGGCAGCGTACGCGAGCTGGACGCCGACAATCGCTGGCAGGCCGCCCTGTGGCGCTCGTTGCTCGACGATGTCGGCCCCGAAGGTTTGGCCACCAGCCGCGCCGGCGTTCACGGGCGTTTCATCGCGAAACTGAAAAACGCCGAGAGCCTGCTGCCGAACCTGCCGCGCCGCGTGGTGGTGTTCGGCATCTCCGCCATGCCCGCGCAGACGGTGGAAGCCCTCGCCGTGCTGGCGCGCCATGCCCAGGTGCTGCTCTGCGTACACAACCCCTGTCGTCATCACTGGGCCGACATCGTGGCCGACAAGGACCTGCTGCGCCACGAGTACCGCCGCCAGCGCCGCCGCGCCGGCACCCCGGAGCTGCTCAGCGACGACCAGCAGCACCAGTACGCCCAGCCTTTGCTGGCCGCCTGGGGCAAGCAGGGGCGCGACTACATCAACCTGCTCGACCAGTACGACGATCCGGAAACCTACCGTGCGCGCCTGGGCGCGGTGAGCAATGGGCGCATCGACCTGTTCAGCGAAGTGGAACCGGGCAGCCTGCTCGGCCAGCTGCAGGACGATATCCTCGAATTGCGGCCGATCAACGAAACCCGCGAACACTGGCCGGCGGTCGACCCGCAGGCCGATGACTCGGTGCGCTTCCACGTCGCCCACAGCGCCCAGCGCGAAGTGGAAATCCTTCACGACCAGCTGCTTGCGCGCTTCGATGCCGACCCTACGTTGCGCCCGCGCGACGTGATCGTCATGGTCCCGGACATCAACCCCTACGCGCCGCATATCGAAGCCGTGTTCGGCCAGATCGCGCGCGACGACAGACGCTTCATTCCCTACACCCTGGCCGACCAGGGCCAGCGCGGCCGCGAGCCGCTGCTGGTGGCGCTGGAACACTTGCTGCGGCTGCCCGACAGCCGTTTTGCGGTGAGCGAAATCCTCGACCTGCTGGACGTCGCCGCCGTGCGTGCGCGCTTCGGCCTGGCTGACGCCGACCTGCCGCTGCTGCGCCGCTGGATCGACGGTGCCGGTGTGCGCTGGGGGCTCGACGGCCAGCAGCGCGAACGCCTCGGGCTGCCGGCAGCCGCCGAAGCCAATAGCTGGCGCTTCGGCCTGCGGCGCATGCTGCTGGGCTTCGCGGTAGGCGAGGGCGAAGCCTTCCAGGGCATCCAGCCTTATGCGGAAATCGGCGGGCTCGACGCCGCCGCCCTCGGTCCACTGGCCGGGCTGCTTGGTGCGCTGGAGAACGCCTGCGACCTGCTCGCCGAGGAAGCCGATGCGGCGACCTGGGTGCAGCGCCTGCGCAGCCTGCTGGAAGACTTCTTCCGGGTCACCGACGACCACGACGAACTGCTTCGCCAGCAACTGCTGAACCTGCTCGAAGGTTGGCTGGAAACCTGCGGCTACGCGGGCTTCACTGACCCGCTGCCACTCTCGGTAGTGCGCGAGGCCTGGCTCGGCGGCCTGGATGCCGGCGGCCTGAACCAGCGCTTCCTGGCCGGCGCGGTGAGCTTCTGCACCCTGATGCCGATGCGTGCGATTCCCTTCCAGCTGGTCTGCCTGCTGGGCATGAACGACGGCGACTACCCACGCCCGCAATCGCCGCTGGACTTCGACCTGATGCGCAATGACTACCGCCCCGGCGACCGTTCGCGCCGCGAGGACGACCGCTATCTGCTGCTCGAAGCGCTGCTCTCGGCGCGCCGCCAGCTCTACGTCAGCTGGGTTGGCCGAAGCATCCGCGACAACAGCGAGCGCCCGCCGTCCGTGCTGGTCGGCCAGCTGCGCGACCACCTCGCCGCCGGCTGGCACGGCGCCAACGGCAGCGACCTGTTGCACGGGCTGACCCTGGAGCACCCGCTGCAGCCATTCAGCCGCGCCTACTTCGCTGCGCCTTCCGGGCAGGGCATCGACGGCCTCTACACCTATGCTCGCGAATGGCGCGACGTGCACCGTGAGCACGACGGTGAGACGAACGACGCGCCGCTGTCGCCGCTGGTGCTGGACGCCCCCATCGGCCTGCGCGTGCTCTCGGACTTCCTCGCCAACCCGGTCGGCGCCTTCTTCCTGCAACGCCTGAAGGTGCGCTTCGGCGAGGAGCAACTGACTGGCCAGGACGAAGAGCCCTTCGAGCTGAACGGCCTGGACGTCTGGCAATTGCAGTTCGAACTCTGCGAACGCCTGCGACCCTGGGTGGAGCAGCATTGGCAGGATGAGCAGCTAGCTGTGCAACTGACCGGCCAAGTGGAGCGCCTGCGCCGCGAGGGCCGGCTGCCGTTGGCGGCCTTCGGTGACTTCTCCGCCCAGGCGCTGGTGGCGCCGCTGCACGACCTGTTGGCCCGCTACCGTGAACAACTGGAGCATTGGTCGCAGGTGGAAGACGAACAGCGTGAGCTCCACCATGAGCATGCCGGCATCGAACTGGCCGACTGGCTCGGTGGTTTGCGCCGCAATGCCGACGGCCAGCTCGCCAGCCTGCAGCTGGTCAGCGGCAAGCTGCATGAAGGCAAGGGCTACAAATGGCATGGGCTGGTGCGCCCGTGGGTGCGTCACCTCGCGCTGCAACTGTGTGGTGAGCCGGTGACCAGCGTGCTGGTCGGCCTGACTGGCACCCTGGAATTCCCGCCGCTGCCGGCGCAGGAGGCACGTGCCGAGCTGGATGCGCTGCTGGATGCCTGGTTCCAGGGCATGAGCCGCCCGCTGCCGGTCGCCTGCAAGGCGGCTTTCGCCTGGCTGGCCGCCGGAGAGGACGAAGAGCGTGCCGCCCGTGAAGCCGCGAAGCGCTACGACGGCGGCTTCAACCTGAGCGGCGAGGCGGCGTCTTCGGCAGCGCTGGCGCGGGTCTACCCCGATTTCGCCGCGCTCAACGCCAGCGAGGAATTCGCCGCCTGGGCCGAGGCCTTGTACGGGCCGTTGTTTGCAATTCTGCAGCGCAAGGAGGAGGCCGTATGAGCGCCGTCGAGCTCAATCCCCTCGACTTCCCGCTGCACGGCAGCCGGTTGATCGAGGCCAGCGCCGGCACCGGCAAGACCTTTACCATCGCCTTGCTCTACGTGCGTCTGGTCCTCGACCACGGTGGCGAGCAGGCCGCGTTCGGCCGGCCGCTGAGCCCGCCGGAAATCCTCGTGGTGACCTTCACCGAAGCCGCGACCCAGGAACTGCGCGAGCGTATCCGTGCGCGCCTGGGCGAGGCTGCGCGCTGCTTCGCCGAGCCCGAGCAGAAGCACGACGGTCTGCTGGTGAAGCTGCGCGACAGCTACGCCGCCGAGCGCTGGCCCGGCTGCGCACGCCTGCTGCGTCTGGCCGCCGAATGGATGGACGAGGCCGCGGTCTCCACCATCCACAGCTGGTGCTACCGCATGCTGCGCGAGCACGCCTTCGACAGCGGCAGCCTGTTCACCCAGGACCTCGCCGCCGACCAGAGCGAGCTGCTCGCCGAAGCCGTGCGCGACTACTGGCGACGCAACTTCTACCCGCTGGGAGTGGCGGCGGCCAACGCTGTGCGCCATTGCTACGCCGGCCCCGAAGCACTCGCCCGCGCACTGCAACCGCTGCTGGCGGCGCAGGAGGCCGGCTTCCGCTACGCCGACCAGCCGCTCAGCGCACCGGTTTCGCTCAGCGAACTGCTGGAAACCACCGGCCAGTTCTACGACGAACTCGATGCCGCCGAGAGCCGCGCCCGTGAAGCCTGGGCGGCGGATCGCGAGGGTGTCGCCGAGCTGCTGCGCAACCTGCGCGGCGATCTGAACGGCAACAGCTACCGCGGCAAGGATGACGATGCCGTCTTTGCCGGCTGGATCGAGGCACTGGATGCCTGGAGCGAAGGCGCCGATGCGCCGGACAACCTGGCCAAGTTCGGCCAGTCGCGGATCAAGGTGAAGGCCAAGGCCGTGGTGCCGGAGCACCCCGCACTGCAGGCCATCGACGCCTGGGTCGAGCGTGCCGAGCAACGCCCGGAGATCGCCCCGCAACTGTTGCTGCACGCCCTGGGCGAAGTGCGGCTCAACCTGGAAGTGGAGAAACAGAAGCGCGCCGAACTGGGCTTCGACGACCTGCTGGTACGCCTTGATCGCGCGCTGGCCGGCAGCGCTGGCGAACGCCTGGCCGAGCGCATCCGTGAGCAGTTCCCGGTGGCGCTGATCGACGAATTCCAGGACACCGACCCGCTGCAGTACCGCATCTTCGAGCGCGTCTACCGCATCGGCGAGAACCCGCGGAGCCTCGGACTCTTCATGATCGGCGACCCCAAGCAGGCGATCTACGCCTTCCGTGGCGCCGACATCCACACCTACCTGCGCGCCCGTGCCGCCACCGCCGGGCGGCACTACACGCTGGGCACCAACTACCGTTCCACGCAGGCGATGGTCAACGCCGCCAACCGCTGTTTCCTGTTCGCCGAAGGCCATCAGCGCGGCGCCTTCCGCTTCGCTGTGGAAGGGCAGGAGAACCCCGTGCCCTTCCTTGAGGTGGGCGCGCGTGGCCGTGACGAAACGCTGCTGCTCGAAGGCAGCGAAGCGCCGGCCATGACCTTCTGGCAACTGGATAACGATGGCCAGGTCTGCGGCTCCACGCTGTACCGCCAACAGATGGCCGAGCGCAGCGCCAGTGCCATCCAGCGCTGGCTGAGTTCCGCACAGAGCGGTTTCCGCGACGCCGATGGCCAGTGGCGCGCGTTGCGTCCGGCGGACATCGCCATCCTCGTGCGCGGTCGCAGCGAAGCCGAAGCCGTGCGCGGCGAACTGGCGAAACGCCGACTCGCCAGTGTCTACCTGTCCGATCGTGACTCGGTGTTCGACAGCCCCGAGGCCGTCGACCTGCTGCACTGGCTGCGCGCCTGCGCCGACCCCGGCGATGACGGCGCCCTGCGTATTGCCCTGGCGACCCGCAGCCTGGCACTGGACTGGGCGACGCTGGAGCGCCTGAACCAGGACGAGCGCTTCTGGGAAGACATGGTGCTGCGCTTCCGCGACTACCGGATGCTCTGGCAACAGCAGGGCGTGCTGCCGATGCTGCGCCGCCTGCTCGCCGATTTTGCCCTGCCGGCGCGCCTGCTGCGCGAGACCGATGGCGAACGCAGCCTGACCAACCTGCTGCACCTGGCCGAGTGGCTGCAGCGCGAGGCCGTGGAGCTGGACGGCGAACATGCCCTGCTGCGGGGGCTCGCCGAACAGCTGGAGAGCCCTTCCAGCGAAGAAATCCTGCGCCTGGAAAGCGACGCCGACCTGATCAAGGTGGTGACCATCCACAAGTCCAAGGGCCTGGAATACCCGCTGGTGCTGCTGCCCTTCATCTGCACCTGGCGCGAGCTGGACGGCAAGAGTGGCACGCCGCCGAGCTTCCAGTCCGGCGAGTCGCGGGTGGTTGAACTGTCCCGCGACAAGGAGCTGGCCAGGGCCGCCTTCCAGCTGGCCAACGACGAGCGCCTGAGCGAGGACATGCGCCTGCTCTACGTGGCCCTGACCCGTGCGCGCCACGCCGTGTGGCTGGGCATGGCGCCGCTGGTGATGAGCAACAGCAAGAACCCCGAGTTGCACAAGGGCGCCATGGGCTACCTGCTCGGCGGCGGTAACGCGCTGGGTGTCGAGGAGGTGGTCGCACGGCTGGGCGAATTGCAGGCCGGCCACGCGGAAATCGCCCTGGAGCCGGCGCCGGAAGTCGGCACCGAGCTCTTCGTTGGCCAGCAGGCCGGCGACCTGGGCGCGGCCCGCGAACCACGCCGCCGGGTGGCGGAAAAATGGTGGATCGCCAGCTACTCCGCGCTGGCGACGCTGGCCACCGAGGACGACAGTGACATCGCACCCGCACCGGCCGCCGACGAACCCATCAGCGCCGGCGAAGACCTGCTGCGCGAGAGTAGCCTGGAAGAACACCGCGAACTGGAGGCCGTGCCTGCACCCTTCAGCCTGCATGCCTTCCCGCGTGGAGCGAACCCCGGCAGCTTCCTCCACGGCCTGCTGGAGTGGGCTGCCGACGAAGGCTTCGACGCCGACGAAGAGCAGCTGCGCGACCAGATCGCCCGGCGATGTGCCGTGCGTGGCTGGGAAGAGTGGATCGAGCCGCTGACCGGCTGGCTCGGGCAGTACCTGCGTACGGCATTCCATGTGCCTGATGCGGCGCCGGTCAGCCTTGGCGGGTTGACCACTTTCCAGAAGGAAATGGAGTTCTGGTTCTCCACCCGCAATGTCGACAGCCAGCTCCTGGACGCCGCCGTGATCCGCCACACCCTCGGTGGCGTGGCGCGTCCGACACTGCAGGCCAACCTGCTCAACGGCATGCTCAAGGGTTTCATCGACCTGGTGTTCGAGCACGAGGGCCGCTACTACGTGGCGGACTACAAATCCAACTGGCTGGGCGCCGACGACGAGGCCTACACGCGAGGCGCGCTGCGCGAGGCGCTGCTGGAGCACCGCTACGACCTGCAGTACGCGCTCTACCTGTTCGCTCTGCACCGATTGTTGCAGGCGCGCCTGCCCGACTATGACTACGACCGCCATATCGGAGGCGCGATGTACCTGTTCCTGCGCGGCAGTTCCTCGGCAACCCAGGGTATGTACCTGGAGCGCCCACCGAAGGCGCTGATGGACGAGCTGGACAGCCTGTTCCGCGCGGAGGTGCCGGCATGAAGAGCCCCGCCCAGATGCTCGAACTGATCGGCCGCTGGGCCGAACGTGGCTGGCTGCGCGAGCTGGACCGCGCCTTCGCGATCTTCCTTGTCGAGCGCGCACCGGATGCCAACCCGCTGCTGATCCTCGCCGCCGCCCTGGCCAGCCACCAGCTCGGCCGTGGGCATGTCTGCCTCGATCTGGAAGCGACGCTGGCCGACAGCCGCTTCGCCCTGTCGTTGCCCCCTGAAGGCGACTCGGCCAAGGATGCGCCGGAGCTGCCCGGCGTGCTGCTGGACGGCATCGATCTCGACGCCTGGCGGGGCGTGCTCAACGATCCGCGCCTGGTCAGCAACGGGCCCGGCGAGACGCCGCTGGTACTGGCCGGCCGCCGTCTCTATTTACGCCGCTACTGGCAGTACGAGCGCGAAGTGCGTGCCGGTATCGATCAGCGGCTGCAACAGGGCGATGCGCTGCGTGCCGCGTTGCCCGCTGCCCAGTTGCGCCAGGCGCTGGATGCCCTGTTCCCGAAGAAACCTGGCGCGCCGGCGGACTGGCAGAAGCTCGCCTGCGCGCTGGTTGCCGGCAACGCTTTCGGCATCGTCACTGGCGGCCCCGGCACCGGCAAGACGACCACCGTGGTGAAACTGCTCGCCCTGCTGCAAAGCCTGGCGCTGGGGGAGGGCGGGCGACCACTGCGTATCCGCCTCGCCGCGCCCACCGGCAAGGCAGCCGCGCGCCTGAACGAATCCATCGCCGGTGCGGTGCAGCGCCTTGATCTCGCAGGGCTGGCCAACGGCGAGGCCGCGCGCGCGGCGATCCCAACCGAAGTCACCACACTGCACCGCCTGCTCGGCAGCCGCCCGGACAGCCGTCAGTTCCGTCACCACGCCGGCAACCCGTTGGCGCTGGAGCTGCTGGTGGTGGATGAAGCCTCGATGGTCGACCTGGAAATGATGGCCTCGCTGCTTGCCGCGTTGCCGCCGCGCGCACGCCTGATCCTGCTCGGCGACAAGGACCAGTTGGCCTCGGTGGAAGCCGGCGCGGTGCTCGGCGAGCTGTGCAGCCGTGCCCGCGAAGGGCACTACCGCCCGCTTACCCGCGACTGGCTGGAGGCGGTGACCGGCGAACAGATCGACCCTGCGCTGCTGGACGCTGCCGGCAGCGACCTCGACCAGGCTGTGGCCATGCTCCGTCACAGTCACCGCTTCAGCGCCGACAGTGGCATCGGCCAATTGGCCGATGCGGTCAATGGCGGCGATATCCCGGCCCTGCGCCAGGTCTGGAAAGCACAGCATGAAGACCTTGCCCGCATCGTCGTGGACGCCCAGGAGACTCGTAGCCTGCGTGATCTGGTGATCGATGGCGGGCGCGGCGGTGACCTGTTCGGTCCGGTTGGTTACGCCCACTACCTGCGCGTGGTCAGCGGCTCGCGTCCGGCGGACAACGCCGGTCAGGCCGAGTTGGATGCCTGGGCGCGAAAGGTGCTGGAAGCCCATGGGCAGTTCCAGTTGCTCTGCGCATTGCGTCGCGGCCCCTGGGGGGTGGAAGGGTTGAACACCCTGATCGGCGAGTTGCTGCAACGCGAGGGACTGATCCCCACTGCGAATGGCTGGTTCGCTGGGCGCCCGGTACTGGTTACCCGTAATGACTATGGCCTGGGGTTGATGAACGGCGACATCGGCATCACCCTGGCGCTGCCGCAATCGGCCGACGACGGCTCGGTACGCTGGGTGGCGCGGGTGGCCTTCCCGGCGGGCGACGGCACCGACGCCATTCGCTGGATCCTGCCCAGCCGCTTGCAGGCGGTGGAAACGGTGTTCGCCATGACCGTACACAAGTCCCAGGGTTCGGAGTTCACCCACGCTGCGCTCCTGCTGCCCGACAGCCTCAACCCCATTCTCACCCGCGAGCTGGTCTACACCGGCATCACCCGCGCACGGAAATGGTTCACCCTGGCCAGCACCGGGCGCGGCTGGCAGGTACTGGAGGCCGCGACCGAGCGGCGCGTGCAGCGCGCCAGCGGCTTGCTGGATGGCTGATGCCCCGGCACGACAGGCGCCGTTGCGCGGTTGCTCGCGTTTCCACACTTTTTAGATTTGTCTGATGTCCCATCGGTCAGCTTTTCGCCAGGCTGGCGGGCATGAAACTCAAGCAGTTCCTTCGCCCCCAGGATTCGTCCTTTTCCACCCCGAAGGCGGCCCGAAAGCTCCTTCGTATGCTGGCCTGGGTGGTGATCGCCTGCCTGTTCTTCACTCTCAGCCTGTTCCTCGCTGCGACCGTCAACAGTGAGGTGTCGCAACTGCGCCGGCAGATGAATGCCGCGATGTACGAGGCCCAGGACTACCTCGGTCAGCGGGAGCTGCTGCTGGAGCACATCAGCCGCGGTGTGACCTGGAAAGTCCGCGAGCCGCTGGTCCAGTGGCGCCAGCTGGGCGTGCCGGTGCCGCCCCACGAGCAGGTATTCGTGACGCTGGGCGAACCCGGTTCCGGCTGGAGCCTGGCGCTGTCCGGGCGCGACTTGTCGGAGATGGAATCCAAGCGGCTGAACCTGATTTATGTCTCTTCTGCGCCGGAGCGCTCCGTCACCCGGCTATATGGGGCGCCGGCGCTCAATGCGGTGGTCCCTCCGTCGGTGCTGGAGGCGCTGGGACAACCGGGGACGCCGAAAGAGGAGCAGCAGGTCCGCTGGCTCGCTGACCCGACCGACCCGCAGGCCAGGCAATACCTGTTCACCCGCGTGACCAGCGAGCAGGACAACGGCTGGCTGGGGCTGGAGCTGTTCGGCGCCGACCTCGCCGCTGCGTTCGGCGTGCCCGAGGCGGGCCGTTTCCTGCTGCTGGATCACGAACATCGTGCTGTTCTCGGCAGTGCGGTGACGCCGCAACTCGGCCTGCAGTTCAGCGACTTGTGGGACGGCGACAACTTCGCCTTCAGTGGTCCCGGCCCGCTGCCAAGCCACCTGGCGTTGCTCAAGCATCTGGGTAGCTCCGACTGGTCACTGATCTACTACTTCAATCTTGCCGACCTTCTGCTGCCGATATGGCCCAGGCTGTTCGCCTCCCTGGCTTTCTTGCTGGTCTGCTCGCTGCTGATCTGGGGCATGTGCCGGCGCATCAATCGGCGCCTGATCGAGCCAGCGCAGCACCGGCTCAATGCTCTGGTGGAGAACGAAGGCTTTTCCCGCGCCATGATCCAGACGGCGCCAGTAGCACTCTGTGTACTGCGCCGCAACGACGCCGAGGTGGTGCTGGAAAACCGCCTGGCCCAGCAATGGCTGGGCAGTGGCGATGAGCGGCGCTACTGGAGCCACGGCTGGCTGGAGCGGGGTTTCAGCAGTGGTGAGGCAGGTGGTTCGGAGGAAGTGGAAACCCATACTGGGCGGCACCTGTACCTGAGCTATACACCGACCCGCTACAAGGGCGAGGAGGTGCTGTGCTGCGCCTTCAGCGATATCAGCGCGCGCAAGCAGACCGAGGCGGCACTGGCCGAAGCCAAGCACCTATCGGACACCGCCAACGAGGCCAAGACCCTGTTCCTGGCAACCATGAGCCACGAGATCCGCACGCCGCTCTACGGGGTGCTTGGCACCCTCGAGCTGCTCGGCCGTACGGCACTGGATCACCAGCAGTCGGGCTATCTGCGCGCCATCCAGCGCTCGTCCTCGACCCTGCTGCAACTGATCAGCGATGTGCTCGATGTGTCGAAGATCGAAGTCGGCCAGTTGGGCCTGGAACCGGAAGAGTTCTCGCCGCTGGAGCTGACCCTGGACACGGTCCAGTCCTATGCTGCCAGCGCCCGCGCCAAGGGCTTGCAGATCTATGCCTGCTGCGATTCGCAGATGCCCGAGCGGATGCTGGGCGATGCCACGCGCATCCGCCAGATTCTCAACAACCTGCTGAGCAACGCCGTGAAGTTCACCGACAGCGGCCGCATCGTCCTGCGCGTCCGTGCCGAACATGGCGCGGATTGGCACGACATCGTGCACTGGCAGGTGGCTGACACCGGCGTCGGTATCCCTGAGGATCAGCAGGAGCATCTCTTCGATGCCTTCTACCAGGTGTCGGGGCATGCCCGCGTGGCGGGTGGAACGGGCTTGGGCCTGTCGATCTGCAAGCGGCTCACCGAATTGATGAACGGCCAGTTGCGGGTGGTCAGCGATGTCGGCCTGGGCAGCAGCTTCTCGCTGAGCCTGCCGCTGCAGTGTGTGGACCGCCGTTCATCCACCCCGCCGCTGCGCGACTCGCTGGTGTGGGTGCATGCACCGACCCGTGAGCTGGCCCAGAGTCTCTGTGGCTGGATCGAGCGCTGGGGCGCCCGGGCGCAAATGGCCAGCACCGAGCAGACTTTCGAAGAAGACAGCACCGGGGTGCTGGTGGATCTGCGCTTCAATCCCAGCGATCGCCGGCCGTTGCCGGCCTGGCAGGGGTGCCGGGTGGTGGTGTCGGACCTGGGGGGCGAACAGCCGCGCCAGGAAGGTTGCGACTGGCACGTCGGCCGCTACAACCTCGAGGGCCTGTGCCGTGCCGTGGCGGCGGCGCAGGGCTGCGTGGACAGCGACGCTTCGCGGCTGACCGACACGCTGCCGGACATCGGCCTGGGCCTGCGCATCCTGCTGGTGGAGGACAACCCGATCAACCAGTTGATCCTGCGCGACCAACTGGAAACCCTGGGCTGCCAGGTCGAGCTCGCCGCCGACGGCCGGCAGGCGCTGGCACGCTGGCAGCCGGAAGCCTTCGACGTGGTCCTGAGCGACGTCAACATGCCCCATCTCAACGGCTACCAGTTGGCCGCGGCCCTGCGCCAGCGCGGCTACCGCGGGCCGATCATCGGCGCCACCGCCAATGCCATGCACGAGGAAAACGAACGCTGCCTCGCCGCCGGCATGAATCTCTGCCTGCTCAAGCCGGTGGACCTGCGCACCCTGCGCCAATGCCTGATCAGTCTGCCCAAGGAGGTGCCGCCATGCGACGTCAGCGAATCCTGATCGTCGAGGATCAGCCCTTCCAGCGCGAGTACCTGCTCAACCTGTTCCGCGAGCAGGGCGTGGAGCACCTGCGGGCCGCCGAGGATGGCGCCGAGGCCCTGCGCTGGCTGGAGCAGGAGCGCTTCGACCTGGTCGTCAGCGACCTGATGATGCCTGGCCTGGACGGTGTGCAGCTGATCCAGAAACTGGCGGCGCTGGAGCAGCCTCCATTGCTGGCGATCATGAGCTCGGCTTCGCGCCGGTTGATGGGCAGCGCCTGCATGGTAGCGCGCGCCCACGGCATTACCGTGCTCGAGCAGATCGCCAAGCCGGCCCGCGCGCCGGTCATTCGCCGCCTCCTGGAGAAGCTCGTCTCGCGCCTGGAGCGCGAGGAACAGCGCGAAGCACCGGCCATCGCCGTGCCGACCCGCGAGGAGCTGCTGCAAGCCCTGGAACGCCGGGAATTCCATGCCTGGTACCAGCCCAAGGCGTCGCTGATCGATGGCCGCATCGTCGCCGCCGAGGCCCTGGTGCGCTGGCAGCATCCGCAGCACGGTGTGCTCAGGCCCGGCAGTTTCATGGGCGCGCTGACTGCGGCGGGCCTGGACGAGGCGTTGCTCTGGGTGATTCTCGATCAGGCGTTGCAGGCCCAGGCCGACTGGGCGCAGCTGGGCTTTCGCCTCTCGGTGGCAGTCAACCTGCCGACCCACCTGCTGGATGATCCCGAGCTGCCCGATCGCCTGGCCGAGTTCGTCGCCGAGCGCGGTGGCGCACCGGCGCACATCGTCTTCGAACTGCTCGAATGCAGCAGCACGGCGACCCCGGCGAACTACTACGCCGGCACCTGCCGCCTGCGCATGAAGGGCTTCGGCCTGGCCCAGGATGACTTCGGCCAGGGCTACAGTTCGCTGTACAACCTGGTTTCCACCCCGTTCACTGAGCTGAAGATAGACCGCGCCCTGGTGCATGGCTGCGTGGATGACGAAGGCTTGGCGGCGGCGCTGGAGAGCATCGTCAAGCTGGGGCGGCAACTGGGACTGGAGGTGATTGCCGAAGGGGTCGAGCATCCCGATGAGCTGGCCTTGCTGCGCCGGCTCCGTTGTGACTGCGCCCAGGGCTATCTGTTCTCCAGGCCGGTGCCTCCGGAAGTGTTCACCCGGCAGCTGCTCCAGGAGCGGCCAGCCAAGGCTTATTGATTTACAGCAGGTCCGACGTCAATGCCCGGGCGAGCGTCGGCTCGCCGGGTGCGTTCGGCTCGCCTGAACCCGCACTCACATCTACAGTCTGCTGGTATCCGGCGGGCCTCCGCCGCCACTTTCGTGACACCGGATACTTCGCATGAAGGAACATGACAACGGCTCGATTCGAAAACTGGCCAGCACTTCGGTGCGCCTGAACGTTGTGCTGCTGTGTGCCGTTTCCCTCGCCCTGATGCTGGTGGGCGCTTTCTACTGGGCGCTCGGCCGGGTAGTGCAGGAAGAGCGCGACAAGGTGCATTTCCACTTCACCCGGCTGGTGGGGGACATCCACGAGCACGAGGCGTTTCTCGACCGCGTCGCCCAGCAGAGCGATGAGTCCACCCAGCGCCAGGACCTGGACGTGATTCCGTTGCAGCGGCGCATGCTGAGCCGTGAAAACGGCATGGAGATCCACGAGGGCCGGGAATTCTCCTTCGCCATGTCCTTCACCCTGGCACAGCTGATGCGTCCCAGCCCCCAGGAGCAGCCCGGGACCTTTTCCTTCGGCGTAATGCTGGCGAATTTCTACAGCAGCTACTGGAGCACCTCCTCCTTCCCTTCGCCGCAGGTCCTGGTACTCGACCTGCAGGGGGCCACCAGCCTCGCCGTGCCCTCGATCGGAAACTTCCGCGGACAACGGCCGCTGACCCGGGGCAACTACCTGCGGGTCATCGAGCGGGTGCGCAAGGCGCTGGAAGCGCGCTCGCCCAAACGCAGCGACACGCAGGTGCACTGGACGCAGGCGCAGCCCTATACGGGCGGGTCGACTCGCGAGCTTCTGGCCTATGTCAGCCTCGACCTGCCCGATGCCCTATGGTGGGAGTCCGACCTGGACCGGCGCGTCGTCGCCGTGTCGCTGCTGGACCTGGGGCGTATCAATGATCTGGAACAGGTGCTTGATCGGCCTGTGTTCGACGAACTGGAACTGATCGCTCCGGACGGCCAGGTGCTGATCGACTTTCCTGGCGGCGAGAAGGATTACCAGGATGGCCTGAACTTCAGCGCCGACGGCCTGGTGTTCAAGGCTCGCAGCGAATTCAAGGGGGGCTGGACGGCGCTCTATCGCCTGAGCTATGCGAGCTTCTTCCGCTATGCCAAATGGCAATTCCTCGGCGGGCTGGTGCTGATTTTCGGTAGCCTCGCCGGTGGCTGGTTCGCCATTCGCTGGTACTCGCGGCGAGTGATCAAGCCTGCGCGCCGTGCGCATCTGGATATAGTGGAAAGCGATGCCTTCAGCCGTGCGGTGATCCAGACTGCCCCGGTGGCGCTCTGCGTGTTGCGTCATGGCAGCCACCAGGTCGTGATGCAGAACCGCCTGGCCGAGCAGTGGCTGGGCGACGCCGAGGCCATCACCCGCATCAGCCGTGACTGGGACCTGAGTGGCAGGATCGGCGAAGTGGATGGGGAGCTGGTTTTCGAGGTGGAGGGCCGGGCACTGCATGCGAGCTTCGCGCCGACCCGTTACCGGGGCGAGAACGTGGTGCTTTGCGCCTTCAATGACATCAGTGCGCACAAACAGGCGCAGCAGATGCTGGCCGACGCCAAGCTCTCGGCGGATGCCGCCAGCGAGGCGAAGTCGGTGTTCCTGGCCACCATGAGCCATGAGATCCGCACGCCACTCTATGGTGTGCTGGGGACCCTGGAACTGCTCGGGCTGACCGAGCTGACCCGCCAGCAGCGCGATTACCTCGCCACCATTCAACGCTCGTCCTCGACTCTGTTGCAGCTGATCAGCGACATCCTCGACGTGTCCAAGATCGAGGCCGGGCAGATGGCCCTGGAGGCGACGGAGTTCAACCCGCTGGAGCTGGCCGAAGACGTCGTCGCCGGCTACGCCGGAGTGGCCGAGGGCAAGGAGCTGCAGCTCTATGCCTGCATCGAGGCGAACGTGCCTGGGTTGGTGCGAGGCGATGCCGCACGCATCCGGCAGATTCTCGCCAACCTGTTGAGCAATGCGCTGAAGTTCACCGATATCGGCCGTGTGGTGCTGCGCTTGCGTATCGTGGCTGACGAAGCGGGCGAGATGGCCTTGCAGTGGCAGGTGACGGATACCGGTATCGGCATGTCCGACATTCAGCAGCAGCGGTTGTTCGAGCCCTTCTACCAGGCCCATGGTCATGAGCACACGGTGAGCGGCACCGGGCTGGGCCTATCGATCTGTGCGCGGCTGAGCCACTTGATGGGTGGCCAACTGCGCGTCGTGAGCGAGACCGGGCTGGGCAGCAGCTTCACCTTCACCCTGGCCCTGCCGGTGCTCGAACGCGTCCAGCCGCTGGCAGACGGTACATCGCTGTTGTCGCAGCCGGTGTATGTGCGGGCCCCGGTGAAGGAGCTGGCGCAGAACCTGGCTAGCTGGATCGATTGCTGGGGAGGATTGGCGATGGTCCAGGATGAGCTGCCGGCGGACGTTCCCACCGGTGCGGTGCTGCTGGACCTGCTCGAATCCGGCGACGAGCCGGCGTGGAGCGGCCGGCGTGTCTGCGTCCTGGCCGATGCCGGTATTCAGCCGCTGGCGTCGGCTCAAGGATGGGAGGTCAGCCTCTACCACCTGGCCGGCATTGCCCAGACCCTGCGTCTGGCGCAGCAGGGCGGAGGTGGCGAGACTCGCCAGCCGCCGCGGGCATCCCGGCTGGGCAAGCTCGGCCTGCGGGTGCTGGTGGCCGAGGACAATCCGATCAACCAGGCGCTGCTCAAGGAGCAGCTCGAGGAGCTGGGCTGTCGTGTCACCCTCACCAGCAATGGCCGTGAGGCCTTGCAGCGCTGGGCGCCCGGCGCCTTCGATGCGCTGTTGACCGATGTGAACATGCCGGTGATGAATGGTTACGAGCTGGTGGGCGAACTGCGCCGACACGATAACTGGCTGCCGATCATCGGGGTTACCGCCAACGCGCTGCGCGAAGAGGGCGAGCGGTGCATGGCGGTGGGCATGAATGCCTGGTTGGTCAAGCCGATGAGCTTGCGCACCTTGCATGACGGCTTGCTCAAGGTCTGTGGCCACGCCCTGCCGGGCGAGGCGATCCACGCCGAGGGCCAGGATGAGGACCGGGCTTCGGTGGACGATCGCCTGGAAGTGTCGGAGAAAATGCGTGACCTGTTCCTGCGCACCATGCGTCAGGACATGCAGGGCGTCAGCCAGGCCCTGCAGGACAATGATCTGGCGACCGTTCGCCAGCACGTCCATCGCCTGCGCGGAGCCCTCGCAGTGGTTCGCGCCCACGGGCTGAGCGATGCCTGCGGGGCGGTGGAAGAGGCACTGCTGGCCCAGCCTGCCGGGCGGGAGCTGAGCGCAGCGGTGCACGCGTTGATGGGACGAATCGAGGCGGCCTTGGCCAGTCTCTGAGAGCTGCCCCCGATCCAGGGCTACTCTGAATGAAGGTCGTGCCCTTCCGGGGCCGGCCAACGAACGCAAATGTTGGGACTCAAGAAGAACTCATGGAAAAAGTCAGAGTGGTAGTAGCGGACGACCACCCCATCGTGCTGATGGGGGTTCGCGAGGTGATCGATCGGGATGATCGCTTCGAAGTGGTCGGCGAGGCGCACAACTCCAGCGAACTGGTCGCGTTGTACCGCGAACAGCGGCCTGCCATCGTCATCACCGACTACAACATGCCTGGTGACCAGACCTATGGCGATGGCATCAAGCTGATCGAGTTCCTGCTGCGCAACTTCCCCGATACGCGCATCCTGATCCTCACCATGCTGTCCAACCCGCTGATCCTCTCCAGCCTGTACGACCTGGGCGTTTCGGGGGTGATCCTGAAGAATGGTGACCTCAACGAGATCCTCGTGGCGCTCAAGGCGTTGTCCCAGGACCGCATCTACCGGGGGCCGGGCATGCAGTCCTCGAGCAGCGTGCTGTCCAGTGGGGACGATGTGGAGGGGCGCATCGCCAGCCTGTCGGTAAAGGAGTACGAGGTACTACGACACTTCGTGTCGGGGATGAGCGTGCGCGACATCGCGCTGCTGCTGAACCGCAGTGTGAAAACGGTGAGCGCGCAGAAGATCTCTGCCATGCGCAAGCTGGACGTGGATACCGACCAGGCGCTGCTGACGTTCTGCGTGATGGCCAATCTGTTCCAGTAAGCCCTGCGGCGTGCATTCCCGGCAGGAACGGGCCCTGTCCGAGATCGCCTGCAGGGTGCGCCCTCGCAGGCACGCTCCTTGACTTCGGACGTCAATGCAGTGGCGCAGAGTCCTGCTGACTGTTCCCGCCATCGTCGATCCACAGGTAACGTACTTCGTCACCGCTTGACGGCAACGGCCGGGTTGGCGACAGCGTGCGTTGCGAGAACGGCGGCAGCAGTTCGGCTGGTAGCGGTGAGCCGGTGTTGCCCTGGCGTACCTCGGCGCCGGCCAGGGTGATGAAATAGGCGGTGGGATTGTCCACCTGCACCGCATTGCCAGTCCTTCGGAAGACCAGCTTGCGCGGGGCCTCCTCGGCGTCCTTCAGCAGCTTGTGCGGTCGATAGATGATCTTCATCTGCGTGCGCAAGGTGACGGTCAGGCGCGACTGTCCCTCAGCCAGCGGCTCGCCCGATTGCGGCGGAATCTCGTAGAGGTTGAGCCAGTACAGCGACTCGCGGTCCGCGGGAAGCGCCTCGCCGGTATAGAGCAGGCGCAGGCTGCGCTGCTGGCCGGGGTTCAGGCGGAATACCGGGGGTAGAGGCATGATCGGTGCTTGCGCGGTCTGTGGCGCGGCGTCGAGATCGCCGTCGTCGACCCAGGTCTGCACGATGACCGGGTAGCTGTTCTGGTTCACCAGCGCCAGCGAAGCCTCGCGCTTGCCTTCGTCGAAGATCACCCGTGTGCGTTCGGCAGTGACACCGGCCTGCGCCTGCGCACCTGTCAGCAGCATCAGGCTGAGAAGGGTTGCACGCAGCCGCTTACTGCACACGGATCACCACCTGCGCGGTGGCTTCCACGCGGCCGGGCGTCACCGTGGGCATGCTGCCGAGGCTGAGCTTTTCCAGCCGGGCGCGGAAGGTTTCGCTGTACTGGGAGATACCGCCCACTTCACCGGTTTTGTTCGAGGCGTTGCCGATGACCGGGTACCAGCCACGCGCTTCGGCGTTGCTGCCGTTGGCGGAGTCCTCGTTGGCCAGCAGGTTCATCGTGCTGCCGTTGCGCAGCAGGCGAATACCCACACCCTGGGCCATGCCGGGTTCGCCGTAGCGGTCGGAGACCAGGTAGGACAGTCCGCCGCTGGCATTGACCAACCCAAGGCCGGAGGAAGCCGCCAGCGCCCCGGCCGAGACCTTGATGCCCAGCGCGGTGCCGCTGGTACCAGTCTGGCTGGTGCTAGGGGTGGTGCTGCTGAGTACGCCGCTCTGGCACTTGAAGTCGACCTGGAAGGGCATCTCGCGGCTCGCCCCGGCGTTGATCTCACCGATGGAAATTGATGGGAACACCACGTGCGGCGTGACGTTGGTGACGGCGCAGGTCGGGTAGCGCTTGAGTGTGACATCGCCATACAGTCCGATGGCGCCCGGCCAGTTGTAATGCCAGCCGCTGTAGTTGCCGTAGTGGGTCTGGCCGACGTTGGGATAGGCCAGCCCCGGCCCCTTGATGGCGATGTAGCCGGCGGGCTGGGTGCGGCCATACAGCTGCGATTTCGTATTCGGTGAGTAACCCTGGGTGCTTTCCAGCGGCGCCCTGAAGAGTTCGGCGCGCACCGCGCTGAGGTTCTTCGCCTTGACCAGCTGGTAACCGCGCGAGTCGATATCCAGCCCGCTCAACTGGCGCTCGCGCCAGACATCGGTGAAGTACTGGCCGGTTTCCACGTGGGTCAGGCGCAGCAGTACGTTGGGCCAGGCGGTGCGATAGGCGGCCTGCAGGCCGATGGAGTTGCCCACGCTGTCGCCGCCCTGGTACCAGCCGCTGTAGAGGTCGTCGCCGTTAGTGGAAAACATCTCGTATACCGCGTCTCCCGGCGCACAGCGGAAGAACACACGTTCGCTGTCGTAGCCGGCGGAGTTGCCATATTGGGTAATGGGTGACACGGCGCTGGCAATCAAGGTGCCGTCGGGCTGAAAGCTGGCATCGCTGACGTTGATTACGCTGGGCAGGCCGAGGGAGCCGTTGCAGGTATCGCAGGCGCCGTCGCCGGGCCACGCACCGGCCACGCCTTCACCAGGGCGGATCTGGTAAGTCAGGGTGGTGGTGGCGCTGCCCACGCCGGTGACCTTGTAGCAGGTAGCCCAGGCACTTGGCGCGAGCAGCAGGGTGAGCAGCGGCAGGCTGCGCAGGAGAGGGGTCATGAGGCCTCCGGTAGGCAGGTAGCCTGCAGGCGGATCAGTACCTGGTCGACATCGGCGCCCTTGAGATCATACGGCAGCAGACAGCCGTCTTCCGGGCGTTCGCCCCACTTCACGCGCAGTTGGCCTTTCTCGCCTTCCGCGCGGGCATAGACCTGGCCGCCCTGGCCGACCATGCCGATGTTCACGCCATTGCCATCGAGCACGTCGGCCCCCAGCGGCAACGGCTGGCCATCGGGCAGCCTGGCCTGGATCAGGAGCGGGTGGCCGGTGAGGGTCTTGAACTCGACATGCACGGCCGCGCCGGCGTAGGGGGCGATCTTGCGTTCGGTCTCCACCAGTTCGGCGTTCTCGTCGATGCCTTGCGGGTCGAGGCTGATCGGGTTGTAGCGGTAGGGCGAGAGCGAAGGCACGACGGCATAGCCGTTGCTGTCCACCCGCGCGCCCTGGCCGCCGCGCACACCGGCGCCGCTGGCGCCCTTGGCTTCCACCAGGGCGAAGGTGTCGCCGACGTAAGGCCCGAAGGTCAGGCCGCCGCTGTGAAGCACCGCTGCGCCGCGCATGCCGCCGTTGATCTGGCGGTAGCTGGAGCTTTCGGCGTAGCCGGCGTTGAAGGTGGCGACCGAGGTCTGCTGCTGCATGCTGCCGTTGAAATCTGTGCCCTGGCCTTCGCTGTCGCGCCCGGCGGAGAGGGCGTAGCTCAGGGTGCGGTCCTCGCCCAGGGTGCCGTTGAGGCCGGTCTGGTAAGTGCTGCCGCTGGTGTCGCCGCTACGCCGCGAGGCCATGGCGCTGAGGTTCGGTGCGCGGCTGGTGGAGCCCAGCGGCATGGAGACGCTCAGGGTCAGGGTGTTGTTACGGTTGCTGCCGTGTTGCAGGTTGTACTGCGGCGGCTGGGACGGGTCGTAATCGTCGTTCACGTCGCGGTACCAGGTGGTCTGCTGGCGCGAGTAGGAGAGGTTGTAGCTGAGCTGGCGCCAGATGTTGGAGTAGCCGACCTGCAATTGGGAGTCGCGGCTCTTGCCGTCGTAGTAGTCGGCGGTGGAGCCGGACAGGTAGAGGTTGCCGTACTGCCCCAGGCCCTGGTTGACCAGCAGGGTGAACTGGTTGCGCTGCTTGTAGCTGCTCGAGTCCCAGCTCTCGCCGTGGTCGTCGGCATCGCGGGCGGAAAGTGCGTCGCCCAGATCGCGATAGCCCTCGGTAGAGTAGCGGTAGCCGGCGAGGGTCAGGGTGGTCTGGGTCGGCTGGAAGGTCCGGCTGTAGTTCAGGCCGACGCGCCAGCCCTGCTTGCGCTGGTTGTTCTCCACCGTGGCGCTGGAGAAGGTGGTGTTCATGCCGAAGGCGCCGTAGGGCGTGGCCAGCACGCCGCCACCGAGCAGGGCCAGGTAGTCCTCGGCGACGCGGGCGCCGAGGTTGGCGGTGAGGGCGTTGGTCAGGCCGCGCTGGTAGGTCAGGTCGCCGAACAGATCGTTGCCGTCACCGTACTGGCGCGCCTGGCCGACCGTGGCGCTGTAGCGCGACAGGCCGGGACGCATGGATTCGGGCACGGCGGAAAAGGGCACGGAGAAGCGCGAGACGCTGCCGTCGGCCTCGATCACCTGCACGTCCAGATCGCCGTCGTAGGCCGTGCCGTAGAGGTCGTCGATGACGAAGGGGCCGGGCGCCACGGTGGTCTCATGGATCTTCCGACCATTCTGGCTGATCACTACCCGCGCATTGGTGTTGGCGGTGCCACGCACTTGTGGCGCGTACTGGCGCTGCGAGTCGGGCAGCATGCGGTCGTCGGTGGCCAGGCGCACGCCGCGATAGCCCAGGCTGCCGAACAGGTTGCCTTCGGTATAGCTGTCGCCCAGGGTCAGCTCGCTGCGTATGCCGGGCAACGCGCGTTGGGCATAGGTGCGGATGCTGTTCCAGTCACTGCGGGTGTTTCCCGCGTAGCTGGAATAGGTGTAGTTGGACTGGTGGCGCAGGCGCCACAGGCCGAGGTTCACACCGCCATTCAGGCCGAGGTAGCCGTAGTCCGAGTCACCGCCGCTGCCGGAGTCGTCGAAACTGGAGCGGTAGAGGTTGGCGTCGTAGTTGACGAAGCCCATGGTGCTGCCGGCGTCCCATTCCTCCGGGCTGACATAGCCGCGCGGCTTGATGTCGAGCAGCGCCTGGGGCACCGAGAGGTCCAGGCGCAGGCGCGCGGTATCGAGGTTCCAGGTCGAGTCGGGCAGGCGCTCGCTCAGCCAGTGGCAGATCCCCTGGTCGTCCTTGCCGGCCTTCGGGTCGGGGCGCGCACCCAGGCTCTGGCGCAGGAAACGCTCGCTGAAGCAGGGCTCGGCGCGCTCGCCACGCTGACGCAGTTCCACTTCGGCACGGGTGGCGTACTGACCGTTGAGATAGAGATCGACGTGGTAGGTACCGGGGTCCACCTGATCGGCGCGGTTGAATCGCTCCAGGCTGCCGCCGGCCAGTCCCGAGCCCATCAGCAGGCTGTCGTCGAAGCGATAGTCCGCATCGCCCTGGGCCAGGCCCGCGACCACCATGGTGAGGGTTCCGAGGGCGAAGGGCAGCAGCGGTCCGTGGTTGGCGTCAACGCGGCAGGTCATGGCGAAGTTCCACTCTTGCGCCGTAGTCGTTGATCAGCAGGGCGGACAGTCGCACGTTGCCGGCAGGCAGGGCGGAGGCTTTTTCCGCTCGCCACTGGGCCTGGCCCATGGGCGCGACCATGCTCGGCTGCAGCTTCCACTGGCGCTCGCCGACGCTGAGCGTCGCGCCGCCGAAGGAGGCGTGGTAGCCGGTGGGGTTCTCGACCTTCACGCTCCAGCCGTCACTGCTCTGCACCAGGGAGAAGCGCAGCTTCTCGGGCAGTTGCTCCGGGTTGCCGGCGATGGCCGCTGGGCGATAGAACAGCTTCAGGCGGTTGCGCAGCATCAGCAGCATCTGGTTCTGCTCGGCCTTGGCGGCGTTGCGTGGCGGAATCTGCAGCACATTGAGGTGGAACAGCGATTCGCGGTCCTGGGGCAGCCCGGAGCCGGTGTAGAGGATGCGCAGGGTCTGGCCGCTGCCGGGCGCCATGCGCGACACGGAAGGGTTGACCACGAAGGGGGCCTTGGCGGTGTCCGGCGTGGAGGCAGGATCGTTGACGTCGATCCAGGCCTGGATGACGTTGGGGAAACCGTCCTTGTTGGTCAGTTGCACGGTCTTCTCCCGGGCATCGCCGGGGTAGATGACGCGGGTGCCGGTGATCACCACGCTGGCCTGGGCGAGCGTGGCGGTGAAGGATGCCAGCAGGGCGAGCGCGAGCGTCGCCGCGCGGAGCGGGCGCAGTGGGAGGGCGTTCATCCGGTTCACCTGTCTTGTCGCATCGTTCGGGGCGTGATCACGCCTGAACGATGCTGTGCAATGCGAGAAGGCGGCACCGGGGGGCGGTGCCGCGGGGTATCACTCGTAACGCAGGGTGTAGGTCACCGAGCCGAGCACCGGGCCGGGAGTCACGGAGGTCGCCTCGGAGATGTACTGCACCGCGTAGTCGTAGCTGGCATCGGTCTGGCCGTCGGCCAGGACGATGTCACCGGCTTCTACGGCCGCGCCGCCAGCCAGGTTCACCGGGGTGCCGGCCGGACCATCGAGCAGTTGCAGGGCTACGCCGGTGGCGCCGCCCGAAGCGGTGTTGGTCAGGTTGCCGGAGGCGGTGGCGTTGGTGGCCTGGAACAGGGTGGTGAAGTGCTCGTCCGCACCACTGGGTGCGGCACAACCGGTCAGCTGCAGGGTGAAGCTGGTCTCGCCGGTGGTCTGGCCGACGGAGCCGTTCAGGGCGCTGACCGGCACGCTGTCGAGGATGACGGTCGGGTCAGTGTTGCCATCGACTACGGCCGAGCAGGTCTGGTCGGTCACTTCACCGCTGAAGTTGATGGTGTTGGCGGCGAAGGCAAAGCCCGGCACAGCGAGGGCGGCTGCGACAGCCAGGGCGGTTGCGTGAAGTTTCATTCTCTTGAGCTCCATGGTCAGGGTTTTTTTCCCACGGTTATCTTCCCTTCGCAGCGTGCGGAACTCTCTGAGACGAATCTGAAAACTCAAGCCCTCACCTGACGGGCGGCTCCAGGGCCGTGCCAGAGCCGCTCTTCACCGTCATGGGGTGGTGTTATCGGACTGCGCGCAAAAAACTTTCCCCAGCCTGTCGATTCCCGCCCGTGCGCTTCGACTATGAGGTAACTGCAAACGCACAGCGCCCCGGAGACGGCCATGAAGTACCTCTGTCTGATCTATGTGGATGACGAGCGCCTGTCGAGCCTGTCCGAGCCCCAGTATCGACGCCTGATGGACGAGTGCTTCGCCAACGACGAATACCAGCGGCGCGCCGGCCGGGTGCTTGCCTCGGAGGCGCTGGAAACGGTGGAGACCGCGACAACGCTGCGCCATGGCGCGGCCGGACTGTCGATCACCGATGGGCCGTTTGCCGAGACCCGTGAATACCTGGGCGGCTTCGTGCTGATCGACGCCCGAGACCTCAATGAGGCGCTGCAGATCGCCCAGCGGATTCCCAGCGGCCGCCTGGGCGCGGTGGAGGTCCGCCCGGTGCGCGACTGGGACCGTTACTTCGCCGGGCGCTGAGGCCCGGCTCTTCAAGTGATAACTACGTCAGGAGGATGTGATGCTGAAGTGGATCGGGTTGGTGGTGGTACTGGCCGTAGTGGTGGTCCTGGTGCTGGCGGCGAATCGCCCGGGCACCTTCCGCGTGGAGCGCACTGCGCGCATCCAGGCGCCGCCGGAAAAGGTCCAGGGCTATATCGAGGACTTCCACCAGTGGGGGCGATGGTCGCCCTACGAGAAGCTCGACCCGCAGATGCAGCGCAGCTTTTCCGGCGCCGAGAAGGGTCGTGGCGCAGTGTACGCCTGGTCAGGCAATGGCAAGGCGGGCGCCGGGCGGATGGAAATCGTCGAGAACGATCCCGGCAGCCGCACCACCATTGCCCTGGATTTCCTCAAGCCGTTCAAGGCCAGCAACACCGCCGAATTCACTCTGGTGCCGCGCGAGGGTGGCACCGAGGTGACCTGGGCGATGTTCGGCCCGGTGCCCTTCGTGGCGAAGATCATGCACCTGTTCATCGACGTGGACCGCATGGTCGGCAAGGACTTCGAGGCGGGCCTGGCCAACCTCAAGGTGCTGGCCGAGAAGGGCTGATGCAAGCCGCAACCCGAAGGAGGTGAGCCATGTGCCCTCTGTGCGTATCGACCCTGACGCTGGCCGTGACCAGCGTTCTTTCCGCCGGCGGCGTCAGCGCATTCGCCGTCACCCGCCTGCGCGGCAAGCGCCGCGTCCGGCCCCACGAGCAACGGGAGCTTCCCCAGGAGCGTGCGCTATGAAACTGGCCAACCAGGACTTTCCTCGCGTGGTCTCCCCGGCTGCCTGGCGGCAGGCGCGCATTCGCCTGCTGGAACAGGAAAAGGCCGCGACCCACGCCCGCGACGCGCTCAGCGCCCAACGCCGCGAACTGCCGGTGGTGCGCCTCGACAAGGACTACCGCTTCGAAGGCCCGCACGGTCCGCTACGACTGCTCGATCTGTTCGAGGACCGTCCGCAGCTGATTGTCTACCACTTCATGTTCCACCGCGACACGGGGCTGGGCTGTGAAGGCTGCTCCTTCCTCATCGACAATATCGGCCGGCTGGAGCACCTGCATGCGCGTGGCACCACCTTCGCCATGGTCTCCCGCGCGTCGCTGGAGGAGATCGCGCCGTTCCGCGCCCGCATGGGCTGGCAATTCCCCTGGTACTCATCGCTGGGCAGCGACTTCAACTACGACTTCCACGTCAGCGTCGACGAGGCCATCGCCCCGGTGGAATACAACTATCGTGACAAGGCAGAGCTGGAGCGCCTCGGCCAGGACTACCACGTACGCGGAGAGCAGCCGGGTATGAGCGTATTCCTGCGCGACGGCGAGCAGATCTTCCACAGCTACTCGACCTACGGCCGGGGGCTGGAGGCGCCGCTATTCACCTATCACCTGCTCGACCTCACCCCGCTGGGGCGCGGCGAGGGCTGGGGGGGTATGCCCGACTACCAGGGCAAGGGCCTGAACTGGACGCGCTTCCACGACGACTACGACCAAGTCCCGCCGCCGCACAGCTGCTGCGGTTCCTGATCCGCCATCAGAACGAGGAGAACCCCATGACTGCCGCTGAAAAGAACGCCGCCCACGCCGAACTTCACGCGCTGCTGGAGAGCTGGCTGAAGGCCGTCCGCGCCTCCGACGTGGAAGGCATCACTCGCCACTACACCCGCGATATCCTCGCCTTCGATGCGGTGAAACAACTGCAGTTCAAGGGCGTCGAGGCCTACGCCAGCCATTGGCGCGACTGCACGCAGATGTGCAGGGAACCTACTTTCGAGATACAGGAACTGAGCTTCGAGGGTGGAAGTGGGGAGACGGCCTTCGGGCACTATCTCGCCTACTGTGGCGGCACCGATGACAAGGGCCAGCACAACGCCTCCTGGGCGCGCGTCTCGGTTGGACTGCGACGTGAAGCGGGACAGTGGAAGATCGCCCATGAGCACTTCTCGATTCCCTTCGATCCAGCCACGGGGCAGTTGTTGTTCGATGCCAAGCCCTGACCTCGACCTCGACTTGGAGGAGCGAGCTTGCTCGCCAACGCATTTCCCGGCAGCACCGGCGTGAAGCGGGTTCGCGAGCAAGCTCGCTCCTACAGGGGGGCGCCATCTGAAACACCCCGCAACCCTCTCGGGCTGAACACCCGTCCGATGATTTCCCACCGCGACGAAAACCCGTGCAGGATAGGCAGACCTCCCACGCCAAGGATCATCGGCCCGCATGCACGAGTACTCCGCCCAGCCCCTGCGCGACGTGGTGGACGACATCTACCGTCGCGAATCGCGCCGTGTGCTGGCTACGCTGATCCGCCTGCTGGGTGATTTCGACCTCGCCGAGGAGGCACTGCACGAAGCCTTCGTTGCCGCCGTGGACCAGTGGCGGCGCGATGGCGTACCGGCCAGCCCGCGCGCCTGGCTCGTCTCCGCCGGGCGCTTCAAGGCCATCGACGGCCTGCGCCGGCGCTCGCGCTTCGACGCCTCCCTGGCGCAGATCGCCGAGCAGCTGGAGATCGACGCGCAATCGGTGGAGGAGCAGGCCGATGAAAGTGTCGAGGACGACCGCCTGCGGCTGATCTTCACCTGCTGCCACCCGGCGCTGCCGGCGGACTCGCAGGTGCCGCTGACCCTGCGCGAAGTCTGCGACCTGAAGACCGAGGAAATCGCCCGCGCTTACCTCGCTGCGCCCTCGACCATTGCCCAGCGCATCGTTCGCGCCAAGGCAAAGATCCGCGATGCGCAGATTCCCTACCAGGTGCCGGAGGCCGCCGAGCTGCCGGAGCGCCTGGCCAGCGTGCTGCGGGTCATCTACCTGGTGTTCAACGAGGGATATTCGGCCTCGGCCGGCGATTCGCTGACCCGCACCGATCTGTCGGCCGAAGCCATTCGCCTGGGTAGGCAGTTGCTGGAGTTGCTGCCGGAGGCCGAAGTGATGGGGCTGCTGGCGCTGATGCTGCTGCACGAGTCGCGGCGCGAGGCGCGCACCGCAGAAGACGGCGAGCTGGTGCTGCTGGAAAGCCAGGACCGCTCACGTTGGAACCGCGCGCTGATCGAAGAAGGCCAGCAATTGATCACTGCCGCCCTGGCCACCCGTCGCGTCGGCCCCTACACCCTGCAGGCGGCGATCTCCGCCGTGCACGCCGCTGCTGCTGACATGGCCAGCACTGACTGGGCAGAGATCGTCGGTCTCTATGATCTCCTGCTGGCGATGCAGCCCTCGCCGGTGATCGAGCTCAATCGCGCCGTGGCCCTGGCCATGCGCGACGGCCCGGCAGCGGGGCTGGCGCAGATCGATGCCATCCTGGCCCGTGGCGACCTGCAGGATTATCACCTGGCCCATGCCGCGCGCGCCGATTTCTGCCGGCGTCTAGGGCGCCGCGAGCCAGCTCGTGACGCCTACGTGCGTGCGCTGGCGCTGGCGAAACTGGAGCCGGAGCGGCGCTTCCTCGAGCAGCGGATTCGCGAGCTCGACCGCTGAGTTGCATTGCAATATCCAACTGCCAGACTGTGCGACCGACTCCCGCCGACCCGTGCCCATGACCGAACCGACGCCGCGCGATTCCCTCTGGACCGTCTTCCTGATCTTCCTGCGCCTGGGCCTGACGTCCTTTGGCGGGCCGGTGGCGCACCTGGGCTATTTCCGCGAGGAATTCGTGAGCCGACGGCGCTGGCTGGACGAGCCGCACTACGCCGATCTCATCGCCCTCTGCCAGTTCCTCCCCGGCCCTGCCAGCAGCCAACTGGGCATGGCACTCGGCGCCTTGCGCGCAGGGCAATGGGGCGCGTTGGCGGCATGGATCGGCTTCACCCTGCCGTCGGCCATGTTGATGCTGCTGCTCGCCCTGGGGCTGTCGCGGCACGGCCAGTGGTTGCCGGCAGGTGCACTGCACGGGTTGATGCTGGTGTCCGTTGCTGTGGTGGCCCACGCCGTCTGGGGCATGGCCAAGTCCTTGTGCCCGGACTGGCAGCGTCAGGGGCTGATGATCCTGGTGACCGCCGTGGCGCTACGCTGGCCTGGCGTCGTCGTGCAGTTGCTGGTGATCCTCGCGGCTGCACTGGTCGGCACGGTCTGGTTGCGGCCGTCCACCGTGGGCGATTCCGTAGGATCTGGCCATTCCGCATCCCGTCGCCGCGGCGGCCTCTACCTGCTGCTGTTCTTCGCGCTGCTGGTGCTTCTACCGTTGGCGGCGGCAGCGTGGCATTGGCCGTCGCTGGGACAATTCGAAGCCTTCTACCGGGTCGGCAGCCTGGTCTTCGGTGGCGGGCATGTGGTGCTGCCGCTGTTGCAGAGCGCGGTGGTCGAGCCCGGCTGGGTCGATGCGCAGACCTTCCTCGCCGGCTACGGCGCAGCGCAGGCGTTGCCGGGGCCGCTGTTCACCTTTGCCGCTTTCCTCGGAGCAGCCATCATCGAGCCGGGCGGCGCAGCCGGTGCACTGATCTGCCTGGTGGCGATCTTCCTGCCGTCCTTCCTGCTGGTGCTCGGCGCCCTGCCATTCTGGGAAAGCCTGCGTCGCCAGCGTCATCTGCGCGCGGCGCTGGCCGGGGTGAACGCTGCCGTGGTCGGTCTGTTGCTGGCGGCGCTGATCCATCCCATCGGCAGTGAAGCCATCGTTGGCCTGCTCGACGTCTCCCTGGTCGCGCTGGCTTTCCTGGTCTTGCTCAGTGGCCGCCTGCCGCCCTGGGCGCTGGTGTTGCTGGGCGCGCTGGGCGGAGGCCTGGCCGGCTCGTTCTAGAGGCTGCTCACCAGATGCCCGCCGTCGACGGCGAGCACCGCGCCGGTCATGAAAGCGCCGGCGTCGCTGGCCAGCAGCAGGAAGGGGCCTTCCAGTTCATTCAGCTGGCCGAGGCGGCGCATTGGTACCGTGTCGCGGATATAGGCCTGGCCCTTGTCGCTGTCGAAGTAGGCGTCGTTCATTTCAGTCTTGAAGTAGCCCGGGGCGATGGCGTTGACTCGCACGTTGAAGCGCGCCAGCTCCAGCGCCAGGGACTTGCTCAGTTGCACCACGCCGGCCTTGGCGGCGCAGTAATGGCTGTAGCCGCCGCCCACGCGCAGCCCGAGGATGGAGGCGATGTTGACGATGCTGCCGCCACGCCCGGCCTTGGCCAGGCGTTGCGCCGCACACTGGGCGACGCGCCAGACGCCGTCAAGGTTGGTGGAAAGCATGTTGCGCCAGTCTTCCTCGCTGATCTCCAGCGCGCGTTGGCCATTGCCGATCCCGGCGTTGTTGAGTACGACATCGACCACGCCGAACTGCGCTTCGGCGCTATCGAAGGCGGCCTCGACGCTGGCGCGGTCGGTCACATCCAGCGCTACGGCATGGGCTTCGCCGCCCTCGGCGCGGATGGCTTCAGCCAGCTGCGCCAGGCGCTCGGTGCGACGTGCCGCCAGGACCACACGGGCGCCAGCACGGGCGGCTACGCGCGCGAGATGCGCGCCGATGCCGCTGGAGGCGCCGGTGACCAGTACGGTCTTGCCGGCGAGGGAGAAGAGGTCGTTGCTCATGGCTGCACCTGTGTCGACGGAGCGAAATCGCTGATCGCCAAGGTTAGCCCGAGGAGCCCTCAAGGGCGTGCAGGGTGCGCCATTCGCGCGGCTGATGACGTGTCGGCTCCGCCCAACCTGCGACTACCCGCCATCGCGGCCGGAGAGCCGGACGTAGGATGGTGTGGAGCGAAGCGATACCCATCGATGAGCAGGCATACCGCAGCTGGCGTCGCTCAATAAAAAAGCCCGGCGCAAGGGCCGGGCTTCTTCATGACGCGGGAAGCGAATCAGGCAGCGAGTGCGCGAGCCTGCTTCTTCTTCACCTGGGCCCGGCAAGCATCGCCGAACGCCTGGAAGATCTTCACCGAGTCGGGGTTCTTCGCTGCCTGCCATTCCGGGTGCCATTGCACCGCGAAGAGGAAGGGCGAGAGAGTCGGAGCGTGGATCGCCTCGACCAGGCCGTCTTCGGCGTGGGCGATGGCTTCGATGCCCTTGCCCAGATTCTTCAGGCCCTGGCCGTGCAGCGAGTTGACGCGGATCTCGTCACCCAGCAGCTGCTGCAGCCAGCTGCCCTGGATCGGGCGAACGCCGTGAGCCGGGCTGTACTGCACGTCGACCGGGTCTTCGGGATTCTCGCGATGGTCGTTGAAGCCGGGCTCGGCGTAGACCTTCTGGTAGATATCGCCGCCCAGGGCCACGTTGATTTCCTGCATGCCGCGGCAGATGCCGAAGATCGGCAGGCCACGCGCGATGGCGGCCTTGATCAGCGGGATGTCGAAGTTATCGCGGTCCTTGTCCTGGCCCTTGCCGGGAGTTTCGTTCTCCTGGCCATACAGGGTCGGATCGATGTTGCTGCCGGCGCCGGTCAGGTAGACGCCGTCGGCCATGTCCAGGTATTGCTCGAGGTCTTCGATGCCGCAGCAGGTCGGTACCAGTACCGGCACGCAATCGGACTGTTCGACCAGGGGCACGATGTATTTGTGGGTCATTACCTGATAGTCGTGGCCTTTGCGCTCTTGGCTGCCCATGGACATCAGGACGACGGGTTTACGGAGAGTCTGTTTCTTGTTGCCAATGTTGCTGTTGGACATATGTCACCTTTGGACGGGCTGCAGCCCATCGTTTTTGTGCAGGCGCGCAGCGGAAAGGCGCGCTACCTGAGGCCCCGAGCACTGCCGGGAGCGCACAGAAGGCGAAGTTTCCCGGTCGAAACCTGCCTACCAGCCTGCCAGAGCCGTTAAATATGTCAAACGAATTCGATGCGTGGCGTCAAAAATAATGGCCGAAATCCTGTCTTACAATTATTGCATGTGATTGTTTTTAAAGGATTTATTGAAATATCCAGGTGTGCTGAAAAGTCCATTATTTAAAACGCCAGGTCATAATGGTGAAAAATTCTGCACGCTTTTTCACGGCGGCCGTTCAGGATCGGCAATGCCCGCGAAGACGGCACGCTCTGCCTCGCGGGTTTGCCTTCAGTGACGCTCGATGCGGTTGCGACCGTTCTGCTTGGCGCGGTAAAGCGCGCTGTCGCTGCGGGAAAGCCCGGCCTCGGCGGAAGCGTCACTGGCTTCCAGCGAAGCGATACCGATGCTGATGCTCAGCGGGATGCGCTGTCCGCCCTGCATCAGCGGTTGCTCCAGCAGTTGCTGCTGCAGGCGCTGGGCGAAGACCTGGGCGGCGGCGACGTCAGCATCCCCCAGCACCACGGCGAACTCCTCGCCGCCCATGCGTCCGGCGAAGTCGACACGGCGGATGTCTCGCCCGAGGATGCTGGCGAAATGGCGCAGGGCCTCGTCGCCGACGGCGTGGCCCCAGCGGTCGTTGATCGCCTTGAAGTGGTCGATATCGCACATCAGGATCGCTGCGTGGTGCGTCGTCGAGCGCTGTACGCGGCCAAGCTCTGCCTCGATCAGGCGCATGAAGTGGCCACGGTTGGGCAGTTGCGTGAGGAAGTCGGTGGTGGCCAGTACCTGCAACTCGGCTTCGATGCGCTTGCGTTCGGTGATGTCGGTGATGAAGCCGTGCCAGATCAGCGAGCCGTCCTCCCCGCGCTTGGGGTGGGCATTGCCCTGGCGCCAGAGCGTCCCGCGCCCGGCGATCTGCACGCGATATTCGTGCCTCCAGGGTTGCAGGTGGGCGGCGGAGGCCTCCAGCGAGGCGAGGCAGGCCGGCAGGTCCTCGGGGTGGATCAGGTCGCGCAGGAACACGGAGTTGTGCTGCATCTGCTCGGCCGGAATGCCGTAGATGTCCATCACCCCCGCGCTGACATAAGGGAAGGTTCCGGTACCGTCGGGCAGGCGGCGGAACTGGAAGACCATGCCGGGGATTTCATTGGTCAGGTCGGTAAGCAGCTCCACGCTTTCACGCAGTTGCTCGGCCATGCCACGCAGGGCGGTGATGTCGGTGGTGGTGCCGAGCATGCGCAGGGCGTTGCCGGCGGCGTCGCGCTCGACCACCTTGCCACGGCTGCAGACCCACAGGTAGTGGCCGTCCTTGTGTTGCAGGCGGTGTTCTACCTCATAGGCTTCGGTGCGACCCTCGAAGTGTTCGCGCATGGTGTTCTGCACGTAATCGAGGTCTTCGGGGTGCACCCGGGTGTAGGCGTCCTCGATGCGACTGCCGATTTCTTCCTCGGTATAGCCCAGCAGGGATTTCCATGCGCTGGAGTAGTGGATCTCGCCGGTGGGGACGTGGCGGTCCCAGATGCCGGTGCCGCTGCCGTCCACCGCCAGGGCCATGCGCCGCTCGCTTTCCTTCTGCGGAGCGCAGGCACGGTCGAGCAGAGCCTCGCCCAGTTCCAGCACATCGGCGAGCAGGTCTTGCTGTTCCTGGCTGAGTACCTGGCTGCTGTTGCCGAGCAGCAGCAGGCGTGCCTGGGGGAAGCCTTCCTGGTCGCGCAGTGTCTGGCTGGCCAGCAGATTCAGTAGCTGGCCCTGGTGGCTCAGGGGGCTGGTGGCGGCATTGAGGGAGAGCAGGGTGGCCAGGGAGAGGGCGCCGGCACCGTCGATGCCGAGCTGGCCGAGCAAATGGCCGCGCATGTCGATGAGCAGGACGGCGCAATCGCCACCCGCATGGCGGGCGAGACGCAGCAGGCCGTCGTATCGCCCGTACTCCTTTACCCCAGGATTACTGGAAGTTCGCATCCGATAGCAGCTTCTTCAACGGAGGATGGGCGTCGTTCTGGATTGCGATCCGAGCCGGTCATGCGGCAGCCGGACGCAGGTGGCTTTATGAAATCACGGTCGGGTGAGCGGCCACAATCTCTGCCTGCGACATGGGCGACGAGCGTGCCGCCCCCGCCGGATACACGGCGGGAGCGCGAGGGTCAGTTGATCAACTGGTCGATCAGCACGGCATTGGTGTAGATCAGGCTGCCGTCGCTGGCGCGATGGCCGACCAGGTGGAATTGTCCGCGCTTTTCGACGCCCCCCAGGTACACCCGGAACATACAGTCGGCCAGCGGCCCGTAGCCTTCGGGCATCCGCAGTTCGAGAGTGTCGAGGTCGGCATCGACCATCATTTCCCGCTGTCCGTTTTCCTGCAGATAGACCTCGGCCTGTTCCAGATGCAGGCGGTCGTTGTCGGTCAGATAGAAGCGGATATCTTCCAGCGGCGTGGGTTTCTGCTCGGCGGTGGTCTTGCACCAGCCTTCGAGGGTCATTGCGCTCATGGTGAGGTGCCTCCTGGGGTTGCGGACGGGATTACCGCGTCGTCCCAGAGTTGGACCGCTGCGCCGGGCAGTTCGATCAGTTTTTGTTCAGGTCATTAATTGAACGATAAATGCCGGGCATAAAAAAAGCCGCTCCAGGGGAGCGGCTCGAAGGACGTCGAAGGAGCAATCACAATATCAACGTCAGGAGTTGCCTTCCGCAGGGAAAGTGCGGAAGCGGGAAGATGGGGTAATTCTAGGAAGTTGCTTCCGTGGAATAAACAGCCATTCCGGGAAGAGACTTTCTGCATGGGCGTAATAATCTCACCCGGACACGGGGCAAACTTTCAGATAAATCCGAAAGTTGCCCCGCAGCGTTATTCAGGCAGGTAGTTGCACTGAATCACAGGATCGACAGCGGGTACTCGACGATCAGGCGCAGCTCATTGTTGTCGGCTTCACCCTGGTCGGCGTTGGCACGGTGGAAGGCCTGGCGCAGGCGGAAGGACAGGTCCTTCGCCGGGCCGGCCTGGACCACGTACTTGGCTTCCAGATCGGTCTCGTGGTGGCTGCCGTCCTCGCCGTACAGACCGACGTAGGCACCATCCGCATCGGCGTGGCTGCCGTCGATGCCGGTACCGTTGATGTAGCGGGCCATGAAGCTCAGGCCCGGTACGCCGTAGGTGTCCATCGCCAGGTCGTAGCGGACCTGCCAGGAGCGCTCGCCTGGGCCGTTGAAGTCGGAGTACTGCACGGAGTTGGCGAGGAACACCGAGTCACCGGTGGCACCGGCGCCATCGTCGCCGAAGCCCACGTAGTCGAACGGCGTGTCGCCATGGACTTTCTGGTAGGCCAGGGTGACGGTGTGTGCCTGCAGGAAGGAGTAGGCGGCCGCCAGCGACCAGGTGGTGTTGCTGATCTCGCCGGCCTTGGCCTGGCCTTCGTCGTTGGTGCGGTAGATGTTGAAGTCGAAGGCGAGCGACTGGTCATTGGCGACCGGCAGCACCCAGTTCAGGTTGCCGTAGTACTGGCGCCAGATGTCCTTGAACTCGGAGCCGTACAGCGAAACGCTCAGGTTGTCGTTGATCGCGTACTTGCCGCCGAGGAAGTCGACGTCGCTGGTTTCCACCGCGGCGTAGGCCGCCCACAGGCCGCCGTCACGGGCGGTGGTGACCGGGCTGGTGCCGGAGGTGAAGTGACCGGCTTCCAGGTCCAGGCCCTCGATTTCGCTGCTCAGCAGGTTGAAGCCCGAGGCGGTCTGCGGGATCAGGCGGGTGCCGCCGGCGGCGAACACCGGAGCGGTCGGCTGCATGTCGCCGAATTTCAGCTCGGTCTTGGAGATGCGCACCTTCAACGCGCCACCGGCCTTGCCGTAGTCGTCGTCCGGCTTGCCGTCGTTGCCCACCGGCAGGTTGCCGGTGCCCGCGCGGCCGCGGCCGGCGTCGAGCTTGATGCCCAGGTAGCCGAAGGCATCCACGCCGAAGCCGACGGTGCCCTGGGTGTAGCCGGAGGAGAAGTTCGCCAGGAAGCCCTGGGTCCAGTCGCGGTTGTCGCCTGCGCCGTTCTTGCCGTCGTGGTCGTAGTACTGGTTGCGCAGCAGGACGTCGAGCTTGGCGTCCTCGACGAAGCCCTTGGCATCGGCCTGATCGGTGACGAAGGGCTCGGCAGCGGCGAACTGGCTGGCGGCGGCGGAAACAGCGAGCACGATGGCGCTGCGTTTGAGGTGCTTCATGGATATTGCCCCTAGAGTCTTGGAGGACCGGCTCGGTGAAGTGCGTGAGAACCGGACGTTTTTATAGGCAGGCACAATGAATCCGGACATGGTTTGACCACGGCGGAAAGTCGCAGGAAGTTGCGTTGGCATTGTTGCAGTTAACTGGCTTTGTATTCCCCCGCGAATTGCTCCAGACGCGGAAGAGCCGACGTCATAATGCCCAAAGAGTTCGTCGTTTAAATCACGGATTATGAAAAGGTCTATATCCCAAACTGTAATAATCGGGACTTTTGTCCAGTTGACATAACTAATCCGGAAGTTCTTCGGAGAGAGGCAATGTCACTGTTTCCGGGGGCTGCGGGCACGGTGACATGGCGCCCTGAGGGGCGATGCGGCTAAGCTGCGCCACCCGGCCGCCGCACCTGGTGCGGCGACGTGCCCCATTCACCGACAGCAGAGATTTGTCCCATGACGCCTACCTTCATCCCCGACGCGGACCCCGAATCCATCTCCTCCGACGTCGCCGGCTTCGGCGGCCTGCTGGTGTCCACGCAGATCCCCACCCTCGAGGACGGCAGCCTGGAACTGGGCGACATCAAGGCCCAGAGCGAAGCTACCCTGCGCAGCCTGCAGCTGGCCCTGGAAAAGGCCGGCAGCGGTCTGGACCACGTACTGCACCTGACCATCTACCTCACCAGCATGGCCGACCGCGCCGCGTTCAACGAGGTGTACTGCCGCTTCTTCGCCAAGCCTTATCCGGTGCGCGCCGCCGTCGGTATCGCCGAGCTGGCGGTCGAGGGCATGAAGGTGGAAGTCACCGCCATCGCGGCCAAGCGCGCCAGCTGAACCCTTGTAGGAGCGGGCCATGCCCGCGATGGGGCCGCTTAGCGGCCCTTTCTTTTTCCCCTCTCCGATTTCCCCGCATAGCCCACCTCTGCTTCGCGGGCATGGCCCGCTCCTACAGGTCTGCCGTCTGTTGCTCTTCGTAGGAGCGAGCTTGCTCGCGAATCTCCCCGCTCCAGATTCCCGCCAAATGTATTGCTTTGTATCTGCCGCTCCCTGAGCGGACACACGCATACAAAAGCCTCCAGCTGCCGATACGCCCGCGATACATCGCCCAGGCGAAATAGCCCTACCCGAACGAAACAACGCGACGGCAGGGAAAACCCTCCAGCACCTCGTTCCAGGGATTCGCCCTTGCGGCATGAACCGGCGCACCCAGCGTCACAGCATCTGGAGAAACACTATGACTCGTACCTCGAAAACCCAGCTCGGCCTGCTCGCGGTTGCCCTGGCTGGTGGCCTGAACCTGGCGACTTCCGCCTTCGCCGTCGAAGCCCTGCCACAGGGCTACCAGCTGGCTTCCGCCGCCAAGGCCGGGGAGGGCAAGTGTGGCGAGGGCAAGTGCGGCGCCAACGAGGCCAAGACCAAGGCCAAGGCGAACCAGGGCGAAGGCAAGTGCGGCGAAGGCAAGTGCGGTGCCGACGGCGCCCAGGCCAAGGCCACCGGCGCCGAGGGCAAGTGCGGTGAAGGCAAGTGTGGCGACGCCTCCTTCGCCCGCACCGATACCGACCACGACGGCCGTGTCTCTCGCGCCGAACTGCTGGCCGTGGCGCCCAAGGCCAATGCCGAATTCGACGCCATCGACGCCAACCACGACGGCTACCTCTCCGAAGGCGAGGTCTACCAGTTCCGCAAGAACCAGTTCGACTCCAACGGCAAACCGTTCCCTTCCGACCTGTACAGCAAGCTGAGCCAGGCCAAGAACTGAGCCAGGCCGGACCTCCCCGCGCCATCGGCCGGGGAGGACAACTCGCCCAAGGAGAGCACCATGACGACTTCCGAATCCCTGCAAGGAGCCGGCCTCGGCCTGCGCCGCGCCATGCTGACCGACCTGCTGAGCGTGGATGACCGCGCCGTCGATTTCCTCGAAGTCGCGCCGGACAACTGGATCGGTGTCGGCGGCTCCTATGGTGAGGGCCTGGCGCGCCTGGCCGAACGCTTCCCACTGTCCTGCCATGGCCTGTCACTGTCCCTGGGCGGCCCCGAGCCACTGGACCACGTGTTCCTCGGCCGAGTCCGCGAGTTTCTCGACCAGCACAGGGTGCCGCTGTTCAGCGAACACCTGAGCTACTGCTCTGACGAAGGCCATCTCTACGACCTGATTCCCATACCCTTCACCGACGAGGCCGTGCGCCACATCGCCAGCCGTATCCGTGAAGTGCAGGACGTCCTCGGCCGCCGCATCGCCGTGGAGAACATTTCCTACTACGCAGCGCCCTACCAGGCACTGAGCGAGATCGACTTCCTCCGCGCCGTGCTCAGTGAGGCCGACTGCGACCTGCTGCTGGACGTCAATAACCTCTACGTCAACGCCCACAACCACGGCTACGACGCCGCTGGCTTCCTGGCCCGCGTACCGGCCGAGCGCGTCGTCTGCCTGCACGTCGCCGGTCACTACGACGAAGCGCCGGACCTGAAGATCGACACCCACGGCGCCGCGGTGAAGGACGACGTCTGGAGCCTGCTGGCCAGCGCCTACCGGCACCTGGGCACGGTCCCGACCCTGCTGGAACGAGACTTCAACCTGCCGCCCATGGCTGAACTGCTCGCTGAGGTGGACTACATCCGCGCGCTGCAAACGGCCGCACGCCAGCCGGAGGTGCGCCATGGCTGAGTCCCTGCGCGAACAGCAACTGCGCATGACCCGCTACATCCGTGATCCACAGGCCAACGAACCGCCGCCGGGCATCGAGGCGCGGCGCCTGGCGGTGTACCGGCAACTGTTCTTCGGCAACCTGCAATCGCTGCTCGCCGGCAACTTCCCGGTGCTGCACGCGAGCGTGCCGCGCGAACAGTGGCAGGGGCTGACCGAAGACTTCTACGCCAGCTTCCGCTGCCAGACGCCGCTGTTCACCGAGGTGGCCGGTGAGTTCGTCGAGTACCTGGAGGGCCGCACCGAGCTACCCGGCTGGGTCGCCGAGCTGGCGCACTACGAATTCATCGAGACCGCGCTGCTGCTCAGCAACAACACCGAGCCGTCCCATGACCCGGACGGCGACCTGCTCGATGGCGTGCCGCTGTTATCCAGTCTCTGTACGCCGCTGGCCTATGCCTGGCCGGTGAGCCACATCGGCCCCGAGCATATCCCGCAGCAAATGCCGGCTGAACCGACGCTGCTGCTGGCCCGTCGGGATACCGACCTGAAGGTGTACTTCTCGCGCCTGGCCCCGCTGGCCCATGCTCTGCTGGTGTCGCTGCAACAGTGGCAGCTCACCGGTCGCCAACACCTCAAGGCGCTGGCGGAAATCGCCAACGTCGAACCGGCCGCCATCGAAGGGCAAGGTATTGCCTTGCTGCGCAGCCTGAAGAAGCAAGGCGTGGTGCTAGGCACTCGCCCGAACTGCACCACCCCACGTCGTCCCCCCTTGACACGCCCTGAAGGAGAAGCGTCATGACCGACATCCTGGCAACCGTGATCTACACCGCCCACACCCACACCACCGGAGGCCGCGATGGCCGTGGCCAGACCTCCGACGGTGAGCTGGACCTGCCCCTGAGCCCGCCCGGCTCCGGCCGCCCCGGCACCAACCCCGAGCAGCTGTTTGCCATCGGCTGGTCTGCCTGCTTCATTGGTGCCCTGCGCCGCGCCGGGCAAAAGCTGAACGTGCGCCTGCCGGCCGATGTGGCGGTGGATGCGCAAGTTTCACTGGGCAACACCGCCGACGGCGGCTTCGCCCTGGCCGCTCAGCTCACCGTGCACCTGCCGGGACTGGAGGCCGAGGACAAGGCGAAGCTGGTGGCCGAGGCCCACCAGATCTGCCCGTATTCCAAGGCGACTCGCGGGAACATCGAGGTGGGGTTCGTGATTCCCTGATCGATCTTTTATCCACAACCCGGCCCGCGCACCTTCATCGGTGCGCGGGCTTTCTGCTTTTCGTAGGAGCGAGCTTGCTAGCGAACCCGGTGACCGTCGAAGGCGCTGGAGAATCCGTTCCCGAGCAAGCTCGCTCCTACAGCCCCCGTTCGAGTTCAGCGTTGAATGGGGCGGCATGGGTATCGCTGCGCTCCACCCATCCTACGTTGACGCGTCCGACGGGCTTATGCGCCGCGTCTTCATTGACCTTCCCAGGGCCAGCCCTTACGTTTCCCAGCCGCTCAACAGAGTGGTGCGGGATTGGCGTCCCGGACCTCAGAACAAACGTAAGCTTTCGGGCTCATGTCGGCATGGTCGCACCTGTGCAATGGGCGGCCCGTGCAGGGCATCTTCGGATGCGCCGGATGTTCTGACCGGTACGCGAACCTGTACGGCCTGCTCTCCCGGATTGGCGTCTGGATGAGCAGCTCAAAGCTCTCATCCAGGTCAAGAAAATGCTTCCATTCCATATCCGCAACGGTGCCACCCCGCTCGAGCTCTTCGACGCCGCCGAAGACCGCCGCCCGTTGTGTCCTGCTCCTGCTGGCCTGCGCAGATAACCTGCCCAGTGGCGACCCTCTTTCCCGCACCCTGAGCGGCCTCGAACTGCTGCTGACCAAAGCCGCGCTGTTGTATGAAGGCGCTTGCGCGGGCGTGAATCGAGTGCACCCGTAGGATGGGTGGAGCGCAGCGATACCCATGCGGATCGCGTGCTGCCCGTGCCTGATATCGCGGAAATCATCCGCTCCTGCCTTAATGAGCCGAAAACAAAAACGCCCTCTCCATCGGAGAGGGCGTTTCTGTCGAACAGTCGCTGTGCGGGGCGATCAGTTCAGCCGCGAAGTCCCCACGAACCGCCGCACCAGCCCATCCACGCTAAGCGCTCCCGCCCCCTTCAGCACCAGCGGCACCAACGCCACCAGGTAGATCAGCGGCAGTTTGTAGTTGCCAAAGCCATGGTCGGTGATCGAGTAGCCCTGGGCGAGTTCCGCCAGGCTCGACCACTGTGCCGGCCAGTGCACCGCAGCGATGGCGACGAGGGTGACCACGATCAGCGAGGCCGAAGCGAAGCGTGTGGCCAGGCCCAGCAGGAGCAGGATCGGCGCGATCAGCTCGGCCCACATCGACACCTGCCAGTCGAAACCGGCAGAGAAGTGGTTGAAGGGGAAGGGGAAGCTGGCGTGGATCTGCTCGAACCAGTTGTCGCCGTGCCATTTCTCCAGGCCGGATTCGAAGAACTCCCAGGCCAGGAACAGCCGCAGCGGGATGTCCCAGCCCCAGGCGGCGAGGCGGTCGAGTTGGTCGAAAGCGGTCTTGAGCGGATTCAGGGTCAGCAGGGTCATGGCGCACCTCGTGGGCAATGTTGTAGGCAATCGATCGTGAGCAAGGCTTGGGCGGCCGGGCGATGGTTTCGCCCGGTGGCGGAACAAGTGGGTATCAGGCGTTCGGCAGCGCGGGGCGAGCACCACGGCGCAGGCGCACGGCCAGCTTGGCGATGAGCTTGAAGACGATGGCGCTGAAGATCAGGCCGAAGCCCAGCGGGTACCAGGAGCCCATTGGCAGGCGCTTGTAGAAGGACAGCAAGAACACCCCGGCGATGACCCAGGTGCCGATACTGTGCAGGCCCTTCCAGACACGGGCACCGAGCAGTTTCACCGCGTAGGGGAAGGAAGTGGCGGCCAGCAGGGCGATGAACAGGTAGCCGACCGAGCCGGGAATATTCGCGGCTGCGCTGCGGCCGTTCCAGAAGGTCTCGGGGAAGAACTTCACATAGAGGAGGATCAGCACCGCGTGTACGGCGTGGGAGAAGGCGAAGGCCAACCCGAGGAAGCGTCGCTCGCGCAGCAGGCCGAGGGTGAAGTCGCTCGGCACCAGCGCTGCCAGGGACGAGGCGAGGAACGTGGCGAGGAACAGCGCGAAGGAGGTGCGGGCGGTGACGCGGATCGAGCTGCGTAACGCGTCCACCCATTGCGGCTGGGACCACAGGGCCAACGCGGTGACGATCAGCACCAGCAGCGACAGCAGGGAAAACAGGCGCCAGCCATGCAGGCGGGCAGGTTCGGCGGGACGGTTCATGGCGGGCTCCTTTGGGCGAACGCGGCGGGCGGGGGTGCCGCCGCTGTTCGTGGAGCCATCTTGTCGACGGGCCTTATCCCGGATGTGTCCGGCGAGGCCCGTCTTGTATCCCTCTGTACAAAGCCTCAGCTGGCAGGGCGAAGTTCCAGCTGCACACACAGCCCGCCGTTGGTGCGGTTGGACAGGGTCAGCGTGCCGCCCAGCGCCTGGCTCAGCTGCTGGGCGATCGCCAGCCCCAGGCCGGTGCCGCCGGTGCTGCGGTTGCGCGAGCTCTCCACCCGGTAGAAGGGTTTCACCACTTCGGCGAGTTCCTCCTCGGGGATGCCCGGGCCGTCGTCGAGTACACGAACACACACGACGCCCTGGCTATCGCGCTCGACTTGCACCTGGGCGGAGCCGCCGAACTTCAGGGCGTTGTCCACCAGGTTGCTGAGTACCCGGCGCAGGGCGTGAGGGCGAGTTTCCAGTACAGCATGGCTGTTGCCCTGCAGTTCCACGGTCTGGCCGCTGTCCTGGTAGTCGAGCACCAGGCTGTCGAGGAAAGCGTCGAGGTTGACCTTCACCGCCGCCTCGCTGGCACCGTCCATGCTGCGTGCGTAGGCCACGCCTTCGCGGACCAGGTGTTGCATTTCTTCCAGGTCGCTCCACAGGCGCTCGCGCTCGGGCGAGTCGTCCATCTGTTCGACGCGCAGTTTCATCCGTGTGATGGGGGTCTGCAGGTCGTGGGAGATGGCGGCGAGCAGTTGCATGCGCTCCTTCAGGTAGGAGCCGATGCGGCCTTGCAGCGCGTTGAAAGCGCGGGCGGCATAGGCGACTTCGCTGGGGCCGCGCTCGTCCAGTTCCGGGGCCGGGGCGTCCGGGTCGAGATGGTCCACGGCCTGGGCCAGTCGCGTGAGCGGGCGGATCGCCAGGCGCACGGCGAGCCAGGTGCAGAGCAGCAGCAGCGCCAATTGCACGATCAGCACCCAGGGCAACCATTGCGCCACGGGCACGCCCTTGGGCGTCACGTCGATGGTCAGTGGCATGCCGTCGGCCAGCTTCAGGTGTACCTGGAAGTGCGGGATCGAGCCGGCAATGGTCTCGAAACGCAGCCCGTAGCGCGGGCCGATGGCGTCGGCGATGGAGGTCGCCGCCATGGGCGCCTGCGCCATGTTCATCGGCTCGCCGGGCTGGCCGCCGTCCAGGCGATAGCGGTAGTTGGGCCGTTGCACCATGGGCAGCCAGCGCTCGCGTTCGTCCAGCGGCAGGCGGTCGAGCAGCGCGACAGCGGTGCTGACGTCGGTTTCCAGGTTGCCCAGCATCATGCTGCGCGCGCTCTGGTAGCGCTCGTAGAACTGCGAGCAGAACGACAGGCTGTAGGCGAATACCAACCCGGTGAGAAAGATCAGCGCCAGGCGTGCGGCCAGTGTACGCGGCCAGTGCAGGAGGGATTTCATGCGTTGGGCTCGAGCAGTTCGACAGCCAGGGCGAAGACGTAGCCTTCGCTGCGCACCGTCTTGATGTAGGCCGGCTCGCGGGCGTCGTCCAGCAGGCGCTGGCGCAGGCGGCTGACCAGCAAATCGATGGAGCGGTCGAAGATGTCCGCCTCGCGGCCTTGTGTCAGGTTCAGCAGTTGTTCGCGGCTGAGCACGCGCTGCGGGTGATCGACGAACACGCGCAGCAGGCGGTACTCGGCGCCGCTCAAGGCGACCAGGGTGCCGTCTTCGTCGAGCAGGTGGCGCGCGGTGGTGTCGAGCTTCCAGCGACCGAAGCCGATCAGCCGGCTCGCTTCGCTGACCTGCAGGTTCGGCGGCAGCATGCGGGTACGGCGCAGCACGGCGTTGATCCGTGCCAGCAGCTCGCGGGCAGAGAAGGGCTTGGTGAGGTAGTCGTCGGCGCCCATTTCCAGGCCGATGATGCGGTCGGTCTCGTCGTTGCGTGCGGTGAGCATCAGCACCGGAGTGGACTTGTGCTTGCCCACGCGCAGCTCGCGGCACAGCTTCAGGCCGTCGTCGCCGGGCATCATGATGTCGAGGACGATCAGGTCCACCGAGTTGGCATCGAGGAAGGCGCGCATCTGCCGACCGTCTCCCGCCAGGCTCACGCGCAGGCCGTTCTTCTTCAGGTAGTTGCCGACCAGCTCGCGAATCTCGCGGTCGTCGTCGACGATCAGTACGTGATCGACATGGTCCATGCCGGTGCCTCGTTCGTAGTGGGTTGAGGCGAGTTTATAGCGCAGCGTCGCGCTTGCCTGCCGTGCTTTGTATTCCACTGTATCCAGAGCCGCCGCCGATACCCGGCGCGGCAAACCAGGGGCCTGTGCGACACAAGCCCGATACCTCCTGAACGTGAAATGGGCACCAACGGCGAGGCACACAGCCCCCGCCGGCCAAACCCGACACAGGACAGGAGAACCGCCATGAAAACCATCCAATTCGCCAGCGCTTGCCTCTTCGCTTCCCTCGCCGCTTTTGCCAGCTTCGGCGCCCAGGCCGCCGATACCCAGCCCGCCGAGCCGTACCACTACGGCCAGAAGCTGGACGTGAAGCAGGTCATCGCCATCCAGGAAGAGGCTGCTTCGCCCTTCGACTGCGGCATCGTCAACGCTCGCATGGATTACCTGGATTCCCACGGCCAGCCGCACAGCGTGGCCTACCGCAAGTTCGCCACCAACTGCAACGAAGGCGGCTGATTCCCCTGGACCGCGGCCAGGGACGGCCGCGGCGTTTACTCCCAGCCGCTCACTCCAGAAAAAGCCCCGGGCCGACCGCCCACCGAGGTGCCCATGTTGCTCATCGCCTTTCTCGGCGGGGCGCTGACCCTGCTCAGCCCCTGCATCCTTCCCGTACTGCCTTTGTTGCTGCAGCGCGCCGGCGGACCGGCGTGGTCGCCGTGGGTGACCTTGCTCGGCCTGGCCAGCGGCTTCGCTGTGCTGGCGAGCCTGGCGACCGTCTCCAGCAACTGGGTGATTGCCGCCAGTGAGTGGGGGCGGTACTTCGCCCTCGCACTGCTGTCGGTTTCCGCCGTTGCGCTGCTCTGGCCACGTTTCAGCGACTGGCTGGCCAAGCCCTGGGCGTGGCTCGGTGACCGCTTGCATGGCGAAGCTCGGCGTATGCCACCGGCTTTCTCCGCGTGGGTACTGGGTTTCGCTGCCGGCCTGCTGTGGGCGCCCTGCGCCGGCCCGGTGCTGGGGCTGATTCTCTCCGGCGCCATGCTGCAAGGCCCGAGCGCGCAGACCAGCCTGCTGCTGTTCGCCTACGGCCTGGGTAGTGCCACCGTGCTGGGCATCGTGCTCTTCGCCGGTCGGCGGCTGATGCAGCACCTGCGTCCGCGCATGGCGGTGATTGAAGGCCTGCGTCGCGCCACCGGTGTGCTCGCTCTGCTGGCTGTCGTTGGCATCGCCAGCGGTACCAGCGCACAGCTGGCTTCTGGCAGCTCATCGACCCTGGTGAACAGCCTGGAACACAAGGTCATCGACGGCGTGCCCGCGCTTATCAGCCAGCTGATGCCCGGCGACATGGCCCACGGCGCCGAACGCCTGCCCGACCTCGGCCCTGCTCCCGAACTGCAAGGCGCGGTGGAGTGGATCAACAGCCCCGAACTGAACCTGCGTGACCTGCGCGGCAAGGTGGTGCTGGTGGACTTCTGGACCTACGACTGCATCAACTGCCAGCACAGCCTGCCGTACGTGAACGCCTGGGCGAAGAAGTATGCGGACCAGGGCCTGGTGGTGATCGGCGTGCATACCCCGGAATATCCGTACGAGCGCGTCCCCGCGAACGTCCGCGATGCCGTGAACAAGCACGACATCCACTACCCCGTAGCGCTGGATAACCAGTACCGGATCTGGAACGCCTTCGCCAACCAGTACTGGCCGGCGCACTACTTCATCGATGCCCAGGGGCGCGTGCGCCACCTGTCGATCGGGGAGGGCGGGTATGAGGAGCAGGAACAGGTGATTCAGGCTTTGCTGAAGGAGCGGGATGGGGCGAAGGCTGGGGTGTGAGTGGCGATTGGGCGGATGGAGTATCCGTCCATTCTCCTTACTTCCCGCTGCCGGCGGGCCTTGCCTGCAGCTCTACGCCCAGTGCGCGCATGACCTTCATCACTGTCTCGAAGCGCGGCTTGGCGCCCGGGGCAAAGACCTTGTACAGGCTCTCCCGGCCCAGACCCGAGTCGTTGGCGATCTTGGTCATCCCGCGCGCCTTGGCGATGTTGCCGATGGCCAACAGCAGCTCATCAGGATCGCCGTCAGCCAGGACCTGGGACAGGTATTCGGCGATGACTTCCTCGTTGTCGAGGTAGTGGCTGGTGTCGAAGTCGCTCAGTTCAACGCTCATTGAATGTCTCCCGCCAGCTGCTGCGCCAGCTTGATATCCCGCTGTTGGGAGGATTTGTCTCCGCCGCACAGCAGCAGGAACACCATATCGCCACGGCGCATGAAGTACACGCGATAGCCAGGACCGATATCCAATCGGATTTCCGAGACACCGATCCCCACTGACCGCGTGTCGCCGAGATGGCCCGATCGGATACGGTCCAGGCGCCGCAGGATTGCGACTTTCCCACGGGCATCCCGAAGGCCGGAGAGCCAGCGATCAAACTGGCTGGTTTGCTTGAGCTGGTAGGTCATGCGGCGACTGTATCCAGAAGGATACAGCTGTGCCAGCGAGTCTGCAGCTGAAATGTTCGGCAATCGCAACGAAAGCGCTGAAGAGGGCGTAGGACGATAGAGTGCTCGGCTGTCTTCAGCCCAGCACCTGATTCCGCCCCTGCTTCTTCGCCTCATACAACGCCGCATCCGCCCTTGCTACCAGTGCTTCGGCGGAGGCTTCCTGCCCAGGCACCGACGCCGCCACACCGATACTGACGCTCACTCGCCCCAACGGTGAAAGCTCATGGGGCAAGGCGAGGGCTTCCACCGCCTGCAGCAGCTTCTGCGCCATGCCACGCACGCCCGCAAGGTCGGTCATCGGCGCGAGGAAGACGAACTCCTCACCGCCATAACGCGCCACCAGGTCGGTGGAACGGTTTACCGTGGTCGCCAGTGCCTGGGCTATCTCGCGCAGGCAGGCGTCGCCGGCCGGGTGGCCGTAGTGGTCGTTGTAGCGCTTGAACCAATCCACATCGACTACCGCCAGGGCCAGGCATTCGCCGGAGCGGCGCGCGTGGCCCCATTCCTGCTCCAGCACCTGGTCGAAGCGGCGGCGGTTGGCGATGCCGGTGAGGGCATCGGTCAGGCTCATGGCTTCGAGCTGGTTGTTCAGCTCACGCAGCTCGTCGGTACGCTCGGCGACGCGCAGCTCCAGTTCGTGCTCGGAGCTGCGCAGGTTATCCACAAGCTGCTGCTGGGCGCGGATCAATTCCTCCTGTACCCGCGCCTTCTCCCGGCGCATCACGTTGAAGCGGTCGGCGAGGGCGAAAGCCAGCACGATCATCTCCATCGCCGAGCCCAGCTGCAGGCCGTCCACGGTGAACAGGTTGGTCGGCACGATGCCCATGGCGCGCAGCGAAGTCATCGCCCCGCCGAGCATCAGCAGGGCGAAGGCGGCGAGGAAGAAGAATGCGCTGCGCTGGCGCTTGAAGGCGCACAGCGCCGCGCACAGCAGCAGGATCAGTGCGGTGGCGAAATTCAGCAGGATGCCCGCGCGCGAGACATACGGCAGCGCGAGCGCATAGGCGATCGGGCTGACCAGGTAGAGCGCGATCATCCCGCGCAACAACCAGTCCAGGCGTGGCAGCAAGCGGTCGAGCTGCATCATTCGCCGCGCGAACAGCAGCAGCGCGGCGAGGGCCAGCGACACGCCGGAGTAGTAGATGACGTTGGAATTGAGCGGTTCACCGAAGATCGACCAGTCCGGCGCCAGGCCGTTCTTGATCGCCAAGGCCCCGGCCGTGCAGCTCACGAAGACCACGTAGAGCAGGTAGATCGGGTCGCGCAGGGCGAACAGCAGCATCAGGTTGAACAGGATCATTGCTACGGCGATGCCGAAGTACCAGGCCTTGCCGGTGTAGTCGTCACGCTCGTAGGTGTGGAACGCCTTCACCGGCCATAGCTGCAGCGGCACCAGCAGGCCGATACTCGACTCTACGCGCAGGTACAGCACCTGCTCGGCGTGCGCCGGCAGGTTCAGCGGGAAGACGAAGTTGCGGTTCGGGTAGACCTTGCTGCTCTGCGGAACGTCGCTGCCAGTGTTGATCGTCCTGACGCTGCCATCCGCCTGCGGGATATTTGCCTGCACATGGGAAATGCGCGGGTTCTCCACCACCAGCAGGCGCTGCACCGGGGCGTCGCTGGGATTGCTCAGCTGCAACTTCAGCCAGAAGGCCGAGCGGGTGAAGCCCATCGCCAACGAACTGCCCGGCGGCTGGTCGGCCTTGAAGCGGGGCTGCTGCTCGGGGGACTGCACATCCGCCAGCGTCAGGTTGCGCGTTGGGTCTTCGAGGATGGAGACATAGGTGGTCAGTGTCAGAGGCTGGGTGCTGACACTGGCCACGTCTACCCCTGGTGCAGCCCAGGCGGGGCGGAGGAACAGTACGAGGGAAAGCAGGAGCCAAGACAGTAACTGCCGGTGCGAGGTGAGAGCGGGCATGCGGCAAGGTCCGGGCTGTAGGGAGGCGGAAAGTCTACAAGAGCCAGGGCCGGCTAAAAAAGCCGACGGTGGAGCGATGATTGCCTCGGTCTACTCGTGCGATCGGGCCAGAGAGTAGGTACGCTCAGGACTTCCAACAGAATCAGGGCGATACTGCCGATGACCTCCGACGCATGGATAGCGATGCAATGAATCTGGCAGACATTCTCGGCGAACTCTGTTCAGTACTCTTCAACTGGCCTGGGCCAGACAATCGGCCGAACCGGGTATTTACCCCAGGCTTTGTAGTGCTCTGCATCATCCTGGCGATGGTTGAACTGGCGGTGCTGCACGGGATATTTGGGCAGCAGGGATGAATTGGGCCGGGATCTTGGCTCCATGAAAGATTGCGCCTGAAAACAAAAGCCCCCGGCAATTCACGTTGCCGGGGGCTTTTGCTTGCATTCTGGAGCGGGCGAAGGGAATCGAACCCTTGAGATCACTATCGCAGAGCATTGCAATGTGGCTCAATATCATGGGTTCTGTGACTCTCCAGTGTGGATTCGTCCCTTTGCATGTCGATAGTTTCGACACTTTTTCGACGCGTTCGCGCGTTTGCTCAGCCTAGC
>NZ_SWDV01000010.1 GCF_005877905.1 Pseudomonas nicosulfuronedens
AATCATATCGTACGGCGTTGTGTTTAGAGGCTTGCGTTACTTGCACCGAATCGAATTGATCTGAAAAGTAGGCACTAGACGTCCGCTATAGGTCGGAAGCGGACTGTCTACTCAATCAGGCTAGCGTCTGGCTCCCTCGTGCTCCGGGTCTACTCTTCCAAGACTCTTTATGAGCTGCGAGCGGCTTAATAATGTCTACCGTACTGATTATTCATTCTCACCCGATAACTGCCCACGGGATAGAAGCGGTGCTGCAGAAGGCGGGCCATGACGTCCTTTCAATCGCGAAAAACGGTTTGGAGGGGCTGGAGCTTGCCCGGGGATCTTCTCCCGATCTATTGATCACTGAAATCGATGTGCCTCGCCTCGGCGGCCTGGATGTCATAAAACGCCTGCAAGCGAGCAAGGCTCCCTCGCGCGCGCTGGTTTTCACTTCGCTACCTTCAAGCGTCTATGAGCATCTCTGCCTTGCTGCGGGCGCCGCTGGCTTTGTCTCGGCCTCTGATTCAATTGCGACTCTGCTCGACGCTGTAACCAACGTTCTGGCCGGTCGCAGCTATTTCAGGACCAGGGTTCTTCATATCGAGACAGCGGCAGCAGTTTCTCCTCTGGATCAGCTCACCTCTCGCGAGATCATGGTGCTCCACTACCTGGCAGATGGGTATCGGGTTAAGCAGATTGCCGATGAGATGGCGCTCAGCGATCGAACGGTAAGTACCTATAAGAGTCGGCTGCTGGAGAAAATAGGTGCCAAGTCGCTGGTCGAGCTGCTTCAAGTAGCAGGCAAACGAGGGCTTATTGAACGAAAGGATGCTGACCCGACATTCGATGGGATGGCGTCGACGCTGGATCTTCAATTCAACGCACTTCTCGATGCAGTGCCTCATCCCATTTGCATGCGTGCACCGGATGGTCGGATCCAGGCGGCGAATAGTGCATTCATGGAACTGCTGGGAATCGCCAAGCACACAGCGCTCAATTCGCTACAACGTGATTTGGGCGTGATCGATACCGAGCATCTGGACTACTACCGAACCACCTTCGAGTCCGCCGTGACCAACAAGGCACCCTACATGATGGTGGTGACGATCTATGTGAATGGGCGCCGAAAGGTGCTCCGACACAGCGGATGCCCTGTCCTGGACTCCTCAGGAACTTTGATAGGCATGTTGTGTTCTTCCATCGACTTGGAAGAAGAAGACATGATCATCCAATCACTGCGAGATGAGGTTTCGTCCCTCAAAACGGTGAGAAAGCGTCGGGGCGCCTATCTGCTTGAGCAGCAAACGCTAGTCAGCAATGAGGCAGGCCTGGCGTTAAAAGTGATTAAACATGAAGGTTCTGACAGCCTCAGAGAGGTAGTCAGCCCTCTACTCCAATCCATCGTCGAGCACGTCACTCTGGTCGGCGAAATGACACGCTTTGAAGAGGATGGCGTGGTTTTGAACCCCTATCCTCAAAACCTGAATACGCTGACGATGGAGATGCTATCGAGGAATTCAGCCAGCGCAGCACTCGGCTATCAATTCCGTGCTGCACCTGGTGAGCCGATGGCCTGGGTCGATAGCGATCGCTATGCGGCTCTGCTCAAGGCGGTCCTTCTGCACCTGTTCAAAACCAATGCCACCAACGTGAAAATCACTGCAGTTTTTTTTGAACCCCACCCGGCAACATTGCAATGGCGTCTGAACTTTAGAGCCACGCTAGAGCCATCGATCAATCCCCACCCCGTCATTTACCTGACCTTAGCGACCGAGCTTTGCCTAAGATTCAATGGAACCTTCGAAGTCGAAGCTTCTGAAGCTAACGACTTCAATGCGCTTGCCTGCATGACGTTCGCAACGGTGTCTGCGCAACGCTGAAAATCAGGTTCGCACTACAAGGCAATTCAGAAACGCACGCTTATGCCCGGCGCCTCATAGGCGAATCATTTCTCCCAGAGCCTTTTTCCTGGGAGTTTTGCCATGACCACACTGCCGGTACACGGGAGTCCTCATCCGTCCCTTCGACTGAAGAGCATCGTAATTGCCATCGCGCTTACGACGGGGAACGCTACTGCTCCATTGCTGGCTTTTGCCGATAACCTACCTCAAGGAGGCCAGGTAATAGGCGGCCAGGCGACCATCACCCAACGGGGCAACAGCATGGACGTGAACACGTCCAGCGCCCGAACTGCGATTAATTGGCAGAGCTTCAACGTTGGCCCCGACCAGCGCATCACCTTCAACCAGCCCGACGGCAAGTCCGTCACCCTCAACCGCGTCGTCGGCGCCGATCCGTCGAAGATCTACGGTGCGGTCACCTCCAATGGCCAACTGATCCTGGTCAACCCCCATGGCGTGATGATCGGTCCCAACGCGCGCATTTCATCTAGCGCGCTGGTGGCCAGCGCCGGCTTCCTCACCGAGGAGCAGGCCAAGCAATTTGCCCAGACCGGCAAGCTGGATATCCAGCTGACCGGCAACGTCACCAACCAGGGGCGGATCACCGTCCATGACAACGGCATGGTCGCCCTGCTCGGCGCCCAGGTGAACAATGCGGGTGTCATTCAGGCGAAGAAAGGCACCGTGCAATTGGCTACCGGGCCCAAGGCCACGCTGGACTTCCACGGCGATGGGCTGCTGAGCATCGGCATCCATGGCGAGCCTGGAGACGCTTCCAGCGTCAATGGCGATGTCACCGGTGGCATCACTCATAGCGGCGAGATCGACGTCGGCAATGGCGTCGTCGCCATGAGCGCCGCGCGTGCGGCCCAACACCTGGACTCGGTCATCAACGTCTCCGGCAGTGTCGCCGCCAACTCGGTGAGCAGCGACGGCGGCACCATCGTTCTGGGCAATGCGGCACAAACCAACGTCAGCGGTTCCCTCAGTGCCAGAGGGGCCAATGGCGGCACCGTGAAGGCGCAGGGCGATGAAGTGAATGTCGCCGGCACCGCGAAGATCGACGCCTCCGGTAACGATGGCGCTGGCGGCAAGGTTCTGGTCGGCGGCAGCTACCAGGGCAAGGGCAACGAACAACGCGCGCAGAACACCACCGTCGCAAAGGGAGCCCAACTGAGTGCTGACGGCCACACGGCAGGTGGCCAGGTCGTGGTCTGGAGCGACGGCAACACCCACTTCGCCGGAAACGCCAGCGCCAAAGGCCAGCGCCAGGGCGGCGTGGTGGAAACCTCAGGCAAGCAGCTGCGAGTAACCAGCGATGCCAGGGTCGATACCAGCGGCGCCAGCAAAGGCACCTGGCTGCTCGATCCGGAGACGGTGAATATCGTCAGCGACGCCCAGGCCGACTCCGGTACGGGCGTGACCAATGGTGCGGCCAGCGGTCCCAGCACCGCAGACCTGTGGAACGTCGCCGCCAGCGCCATCGTCAACGGCCTGGCCAGCGGCAATGTCGAGGTCTCGGCGAGCCAGCGCATCAACGTCAACAGCGCCATCGTCGCCACCAACATCGGCCAGGACGGCAACGGCCAGTCCAGCACACTGGCGCTGATCGCCACCGGCAACCCGGTGCAGGGCAAATCCTACGAAGGCGCCGACCTGAGCAGCGACAGCGGCTCGGTCTACATCAATGCGCCGATCCTGCTCAAGGACGGCAACCTGTTCATCGCTGCCACCGGCGACATCCGCCTGAACAACACCGGGGCGGATTACAGCCAGCGCGCCATCATCGATGTGGGCAACGGCATCGCCTGGCTGCGCACTTCCAACGTCGCCTCGATCATCCAGCAGGAAGGCACCGCGTTGATGGGCAAACAGGTCGCCCTGGAGGGCGCCAGCGTCCGCATGGAGAGCAACCTCAACTACGCCGGCACCCTGGCGGGCAAAGCCAGCAACGGTCTGTTCCGCTTCAACCAGACCAATGCCAGCGGCACCACCACCACCGGTAGCGTCACCGCCCCCTACTCCGGCGAAACCCTGACCGGCGTGACGGCCCAGCAACTGGTGTACCGCGGCTACCAGGATGTCGTCGCCGACCCCTCGCAGAGCTGGGGCGCCAGTACTCGCTCGGTGACGTTGAAGACCCAGGACGGCTCGTCCTTCGACTACCTGGTCTTCGAAGCCACCGGCTATGTCACGCCCGACGGCCAGGGTGGCTATCGGGAAATCGACCCGGCCGTGCTACTGAACTACCTCGACAGCTCCGACTACCTGGTCAGCGGCCTGACCTTCAAGGACCCCGCCGGTGTCACCTGGAAACTCACACCCGATGCCGCTGACGCCACGCTGACTCATGTCATCCGCATCGATACCGATGGCAGCCAGAGCACCGCCTCGCTGCCAGTCGGTTTTGCCTTCGGCGCCAATGGTGGCCTGCAGGTGGTCTCCACGCTGCACGATCACGGCTGGGGCGTCGAGTCGTACTCGGTGATCCAGGGCGCTACCGATCCGAAGGAAATCCAGCACAACACCCAGGATGGCAGGAGCCAACAACTGGTGGTCAACCTCGGCACCAAGGTCGACTCCCTCGATGCGCTGATCTCCAACCTGATCAACGACACGCCCTGGCTGCAGAAGGCCGACGGCAACGGCCCTTCGCTCGCTCCGGGCGAACAGGCACTCGAACGCGGCCGCGTCCACTTCTACGAAACGGTCGACAAGACCGCTGAGCCAGGAGTGATCCTCAATAACGCCGCCCAAGCCACGGTCAGCGTCACCGCCGACGACAAGTCCCGCGAGTACGGCGACGCCAATCCGGCGCTGACCCAGACCACCACACACGACAGCAACGCCCAGGCGATCAAGGGCGTCGACGACTACGTGAGCCAGCAACTGGGCCGCAGCGGCATCCAGGTCAGTGATCCGACCACAACAGCCACCGCCACCAGCGACGTGACACCCGGTGGTTACGACATCATCAACAAGATCGCTGCCGATGAGCGCTCCCAGGGGCGCTACAAGATCGAAGACAACCAGGGCAAGCTGACCGTCGAGCAGGCGGAGCTCAAGGTCAAGGCTGACGAGAAGTCCAAGGTCTACGGCGACCAGGACCCTGCCTTGTCCTACCAGGTCAGCGGCCAGAAGCTCGGCGAGAACGCATCCGACCTGGTCAGCGGAAACCTGGCCCGCACCACGGGCAAGAATGTTGGCAGTTACGACATTCATCAGGGTGGCGTCAGCAGCCGGTCGAGCAACTACCGGATCAGCTACGAAGGCAATCTGCTGCACATCACCCCGGCCCAACTGGAGGTAACGGCACACGACCAGAGCAAGGTCTATGGCGATGCCGACCCAGCCCTCTCTTACTCCGTAAGTGGCCTGAAGAACGGTGATAACGCCAATGGCGTGCTCAACGGCGGTGCCCTGCTGCGCGAGTCCGGTGAGAACGTCCGTCCGCAGGGCTACGCCATCGGCCAGGGCAACCTGGCGCTGTCCAGCGGCAACTACACCCTGGTGTTCACGGACGGCAATCTGCAGATAACTCCGGCGCAGCTGGTGGTCAGTGCGGACGACAAGTCGAAGACGCAGGGGCAGGCCGATCCGCAACTGACCCATCAGATCAGCGGCCTGAAGAATGGTGACAGCGCCGATATCGCCAAAGGCACTTTGAGCCGAGCCCCCGGCGAAGTGGTGGGCGGCTATGCCATTGGCCAGGGCACCGCGTTCGAGGCCGGCAGCAACTACACCGTGGTATTCCGCGACGGCACCCTGACCATCAGCGGTCCGCTGGCTCCGGTTGATCCGCCGCCGGTGCCCGATGCGGCCCCGATCGCTTTGCCGATCACCGCTCAGTCCCCCGGCAACACGCGCTGCGACGCCCTGGAATCCCCCAGTGCCGTCTCTGCCAACTACACCGTCTCGCCGGCCGTCGCCCGCACCTATTCCGTCCAGCTGATCTGCAAGCCCCGCTCCTATGGCGACAAGCAGAGCACCACGCCGGACCTGCGCGACGTCCTCACCTACGCCAACAGCCTGTTCAAGGACGGCAAGCTCATCGTTCCCGACTGGAACCGCAGTGTGATCCCGCATGACCTGCAGGCTCCCGGCAAGGGAGGTAAATGATCATGAAATCGCATCCTGCTTCGCTCAGCCGCCTGGCCATCGCCGTCGTCTCCGCCTTCCTGCTGGCCTCCCAGCTACAAGCTGCCCCCTTGGGCCAACTCAATCCCGGCCGGGTAGAAATGCCCGACAAGGCCGGCGTGCGTACCTCGCCTACCGAGATGCCTGGCACCCTTGAATTACCAGACACCGTGGTTACTCCCGAACCCGAACCGCAGGAGCTCCAAGCGTTTCCCAGTGCCCGGTTCCCAGTGAGCAAAGTGACCCTGGTTGGGGCCAGCAGCTATCCTCCCGGCACCTTCGATGCGGTGCTCAAACGCCTGGAAGGTCACTCGGTCAACCTGGCCGAAGTCCATGCCGTTGCCGATACCATCACCGCCCGCTATCGCCAGGCAGGCTTCCTGCTGGCCAAGACCATCGTGCCGGCGCAACGACTGGAAGGCGGCAACCTGGTACTCCAGGTCTTCGAAGGCAAGGTCAATCAGGTCACCTTCAGCGGACCCAGCAACAAGGCGCTGGAGCGCTATGCGGACAATATTCGCCAGGAGATTCCCCCCACCAGCAAGACCATCGAGCGCAATCTGCTGCTGATGAATGATGTGTCCGGCAACGATAGCCGCGGCACCCTGCAGGCATCGCCTGTAGAAAGTGGCACCGATCTGATCGTCGAGAATGCCCTGCGCAAATACGAAGGCTTCTTCGGCTTCGACAACCGTGACAGCCGCTACTTCGGCCCGTGGCAGGTATACGGTGGCGTCGGCGTGAATGATCTCACCGGGCACGGGGACCATCTGGGCGTCCGCGCCGGCAAGTCGATCGAAGGCAACAAGATGACCTTCTTCGAAGGCCAGTACGAGCTGCCGGTCGGCAGCCGGGGCGATGTCGTCAGCTTCCTGGCCCAGCACAACGATGGCCACGCCGACACCTATTCCTTCCTCAATGCCAACAGCTCCGGCGATACCTTCGCGGTGCGCATTACCCGTCCGTGGATTCGCCAGCGCGATGAGACATTCAAGACCTCCGCGGCCTTCACCTACTACAACGGCACCTCCGAGTACCTGGACGACAAGGATCTGCCGCCCTCCAGCGAGGACCGTATCCGGGCGCTGCGGCTGGGGGCCAGCTACGACTGGTTCGATGCCTACGGCGGCAAGAACCTGGTCAAGGGCGAGATCAGCAAGGGGCTGGCGATCATGGGAGCGAGCAGCGAGAGCCGGCTCAACCCCTCGCGCGAAGATGGCCAGACCGATTTCACCAAGCTCCAGCTGGACGCCCAGCGCCTGCAGGACCTGTCGAAGGTGATGGACGGCCTGAACCTCTACGTCGCTGCCACGGCACAGACCTCCTTCGGCCAGGCGTTGCTCAGTCCCGAACAGTTCGGGGTGGGCGGCAGCGAGTTCGGGCGCAGTTATGACCCATCCGAGATCACCGGTGACAGCGGCTTCGCCGTAAAGACCGAGCTGCAGTACAACCACATCCACACCTTCAAGGACTACGCAGTGCCGACCCAGTACTACGCCTTCTGGGACTTCGGCAAGGTCTGGAGCGAAGACCCCAGCTGGGTGAGTACGGAAAGCCTTTCCTCCACCGGCATTGGTGCGCACCTGAACGTCTTCAAGGACACCTATGTCTCGCCGGAAATCGCCTTCCCGCTCACCCGCTCGGTCTCGGCGAAAGAGCTCGATGACGATAACGGAAAAGCCCCCAGGTTCTACATCAACTTCCTCAAGCTTTTCTGAAACCCACGCCGGGGCTTCGGCCCCGGCGACTCATCTCCTTGGAGGAAGCTCACCATGAACTTCAACTATCAGGAAATGCTGCGCATCATCCGCAGCGCCTCCTTCAATGACGAAATGGCCTCCGAACTGCTGCTGGAACTGGGGCGACACGCGCCGGCTTGCGACCTGGCCTATCGCTTTCTCGATATCGCCGGTCACATGAGCGCCGAAGCCAAGTCTCTCGCAGCTCTTTATCAGCCCATGGCCGCAGAAAAGGTTTCCTCTCCGCGAAATTAGATCGGGCTGGCGTCGACCGATTGACTCAACAGTTGAAAGCTGACCTTCAATGATTTGCGTAGGTCCAAAAAACCCGCCGAAGCGGATTAAAAGTGGAGCACCACTGGAGTGAGACGATTCGGTACCGTTAGGCCAGGATTACCGAGCACTATCGGGCATGTAGAACGCGACCAGGTCGAGACAGGCGCTGATGCCGTGCTCGATGGCCTTCATGTTCCGTCGGCGCTGCCAGTCCAGCCAGAGGCCGTCGAGCATGGCCATGATGGCGTCGGCAGCCTTTTCGATGCGCTCGGCGCCCACCTCGCGCTCTTCGGCGATCCTGCGCAGGATCTCCACCAGGCGTTCACGGTAGATGGCGTAAAGCTTGCGCTCGGTGTCGGCAATGTCTTCCTGGAACAGCGACGCGGACCACAGGTCGATACGCACCGACAGGTAGCTGCGATCCAGGAAGGTGGCGGTGAAGCCGCTGCGCAGGAACACTTCGAGCTGAACCATCGAGGTGCGAGGCTCGGCCACCAACCCCGCGCGGGTGGCCTCGTAGAGCTGATGCGAGGCGTATTTGTAGGCCTCCACGAGCAGCTCGTTCATGTCCTTGAAGTGGTAGCTGATGTGCCCCAGCGCCATCTCGGCGCGCGCCGCGACCTTGCGCGCGGAAAGCTTGGCGTAGCCCTCCTCGCTCAGGCAGAGAAAGGCCGCCTTGATGATTTCCTCGCGGCGCAGTTCAGGGTCGTAGATTTTCTTCGCTTTCTGTTGCGCCGCTTTCTCTTGCGCCATGGCGTGCCGATTCCAGATTTGGCAATTCGGGGCGGATTATTCCGCCCCGCGTCCGTGATGGTCAAAAGTTAGTTCGCTCAGAGCCTTATCCAGGTCGCCTTGAGCTCAGTGTACTTGTCGAAAGCGTGCAGCGAGCGATCTCGCCCGTTGCCTGATTGCTTGAAGCCGCCGAAAGGCGCCGTCATGTCGCCGCCAGAGTACTGGTTGACCCATACCGAGCCGGCCCGCAATGCACGAGCGACCTGATGAGCACGCGACAGGCTGGATGTCCACAGGGCCGCCGCCAGGCCATAGGGTGTGTCGTTGGCGATGGCCACCGCCTCTTCGGTATTCCCGAAGGAAATCACCGAGAGCACGGCACCGAAGATTTCCTCGCGGGCAATGCGCATGTCGTTGCGTACGCCATCGAAGACCACCGGCGCCAGGTAGCAACCCTTGCCTTCGCCAGTGCCGGCCACCAGCCGGGCACCCTCCTCCAGGCCGCTGGCGATATAGCCCTGCACTGATTCCAGATGCTGCGCATCGACCATCGCGCCATAACGGCTGGCCGGGTCCAGCGCATCGTTCGGCGCCCAGGTGGCGAGGGCCACGCGCAGGTGCTCGAGGAACTCTTCGCGCACCGACTCCTGCACCAGTAACCGCGAGCCGGCGGTGCAGACCTGGCCCTGGTTGTAGGCGATGGCGGAGGCGGCGCTGGTGGCAGCGGCGCTCAGGTCGGGGGCGTCGGCGAAGACGATATTCGGGCTCTTGCCGCCGGCCTCGGTCCATACGCGCTTGAGGTTGGACTGCCCGGATGCGACCATCAGCCGCTTGGCCACACCGGTCGAGCCGGTGAAGGCGATGGCATCCACATCCATGTGCCGCGACAGCGCATCACCGGCCTCGGCGCCGAAGCCAGGCACCACGTTCAGCACGCCCTCGGGAATGCCAGCCTCACAGGCCAGCGCAGCGATGCGGATGGCTGTCAGCGGCGAACGCTCGGACGGCTTGAGCACTACCGAGTTGCCGCAGGCCAGCGCAGGACCGAGCTTCCAGCTAGCCATCAGCAGCGGGAAGTTCCAGGGCACAATCACCCCGACCACACCCACCGCTTCGCGGGTGACCAGCCCCAGCTGGTCCTCGGCGGTGGCGGCAACCTCGCCATAGACCTTGTCGATGGCTTCAGCGGACCAGCGGATGGCGTTGGCCGCGCCGGGCACGTCGGTGGCCAGGGCATGGGCGATTGGTTTGCCCATGTCGAGGGTTTCCAGCAGGGCCAACTCCTGCGCATGGCTTTCCAGCAAATCGGCGAAGCGGATCAGGATACGTTTGCGCTGTACTGGTGCCATGCGCGACCAGTGCCCGGCGCTGAATACGCGGCGCGCGGCGGCTACCGCACGGTCAATGTCATCCGCGCTGCCACGGGCGATAGCTGCCAGCTTACGGCCGTCCAGCGGGCTGTTCTTGTCGAAGCTGCGCAGGTCCCGCGCGGCGCAGTAGCTGCCATCGATAAAGCAACGGCCCTCGATGGCGAGCGCGGCGGCGCGCTCGCTCCAGTCCTGTCGTGTTGTTGCGGTCATGGGTTTGCTCCTTGAGCGAAAATAAGTTCAGGCCACTCCCCGTTGGGACAGGCCGTCGAGCCAGTCCGGGTCCATCTGCGGCATGCTGTCGAGCAGGCGCGTGACGTAGCTGTCGCAGGGTGGTGTGAACACCCGCTGTTTTTCGCCGAAATCGACGACGCGACCGGCCTTGAGCACCAGTACGTCGTCGGCGATGGACTTCACCACCGACAGGTCGTGGGTGATGAACAGGTAGGTGACGCCCAGGCTCTGCTTGAGGTCGTCGATCAGGCGCAGGATGCCTTCTGCCACCAGCTGGTCGAGAGCACTGGTGATCTCGTCGCAGACGATCACCGCCGGGTCCGCCGCGAGGGCACGGGCGATACCGACACGCTGCTTCTGTCCGCCGGACAGTTCTCCCGGGCGCCGTGCCATGAAGCGGCCCGGCTCGAGCCCTACGGCGGAAAGCAGTTCACGGGTGCGCTCGTCGCGCCGCGCAGCGCTCAGGCCACCATAGAACTGCAGTGGCCGGCCGACGATGTCGCCGACGCGGTGCCGGGGATTGAGTGCCGTGTCGGCCATCTGGTAGATCATCTGGATCGCACGCAGTTCGTCGCGGCTGCGCTTGGCGTAGTGACCGGCAAGCGGCGCGCCGCGGAACAGGATGCTGCCCTCGCGGCTGGGCAAGGCTCCGGTGATGCAACGCCCGAGGGTCGACTTGCCCGAACCGGACTCGCCGACTATGGCCAGCGTGCGTCCAGGGAAGACTGTCAGCGATACATCGTCCAGCACCTGCTTGTTGCCATAACCGGCGCGAATGCCGCGCAGCTCCAGCAGCGGCTGCTGGTCGTCGGCCACCGGCGGGCGCGCCTCGCACGCCAGGTTGCGCACCGCCCACAGCGATCGGGTGTAGTCCGCCTGCGGCTGGGCAATCACCTGGCGCTTATCACCGCGCTCCACCATGTGGCCGTCCTTGAGCACCATTACCTCGTCGGCCATCTGAGCCACCACGGCGAGGTCGTGGGAGATGTAGATCGCAGCCACCTGGAACTCACGGACCAACTCGCGGATGGTCAGCAGCACATCGATCTGCGTGGTGACGTCCAGCGCCGTGGTCGGCTCGTCGAAGATGATCAGATCCGGTCGGCAGGACATCGCCATGGCCGTCATGATTCGCTGCAGCTGGCCACCGGAGACCTGGTGCGGGTAACGCTCGCCGATGGCCTCGGGCTCAGGCAGGGAAATCTTGCGGTACAGCTCCACCGCATCCCGACGTGCCTGCTCGCGGGCGACCAGGCCATGTTCCAGGGCGCTCTCGCAGTGCTGGTCGATCAGCCGGTGCGCCGGGTTGAAGCTCGCCGCCGCGGACTGCGCGACATAGGCGATGCGCGCGCCGAGCAGCTCGCGGTGCTGCGCCTCGGGCACCTGCCGCATATCGATGCCGTCGAAGAGGATCTCGCCGCCGCTGATGCGGCAGCCGTCACGCGTATAACCCATGGCAGCAAGGCCGATGGTCGATTTGCCAGCGCCGGACTCGCCGACCAGGCCGAGTATCTTGCCGCGCTGCAGCTGCAGGTCTATACCGTGGACGATCTCGCTCCAGCCGTCAGTGCCGCCGGCCTCAATGCGCAGGCCGGTGATCTTCAGCAAGGGTTCGCTCATGTTGCGTTTCCTCGAACAGTACGGGGCGGACGTTCATCGCCGTTGGGCGAGGAACCAGTCGGCGACGAAGTTGACGGCGATCGCCAGCACGCCGATGGCGGCGGCGGGAATCAGCGGGGTGAGGTCGCCGAAGGAGATCAGCGAGGCGTTCTCGCGCACCATGCTGCCCCAGTCGGCCAGCGGCGGTTGCAGGCCCAGGCCGAGGAAGGACAGCGAGGAAATGGTCAGGAAGACGAAGCAGAAGCGCAGGCCGAACTCCGCCACCAGTGGCGCGCGGACGTTGGGCAGGAGCTCCACCGCGACCAGCCAGAACAGCCCCTCGCCGCGCAGGCGGGCGACTTCCATGTAGTCGGTGACCACCACGTTGAGCGACACCGAGCGGGCCAGGCGAAAGATCCGCGTGGCATCGACCAGGGCGATGACGAACACCAGGTTGGCGATGCTGGTGCCGAAGATGGTCAGCAACAGCAGCGCGCAGATCAGCTGCGGCACCGCCATCAGCACATCGACCAGGCGCGACAGGGCGCTGTCGACCCAGCCACCGAGCGCTGCGGCGACCAGCCCCAGGGTGCCGCCGATGAAGAACGCCAGCGCGGTGGACAGCAGTGCAATACCGATGGTGTTGCGCGCGGCGAAGATCACCCGTGAGAGCATGTCGCGCCCCAGGGCGTCGGTACCCAGCCAGTGCTGCGCACCCCAGGGGTCGTATTCACCGCCGACGATTTCCGTCTCGCCGAAGGGCGCCACCAGCGGGCCGAACAGCGCGAGGAAAGTGTAGAAAAGGATGACCAGCAGGCCGATGCGGGCGGTCCAGGTCATCTGTTTGAAGGTTGCGGTCAGGGCATTCATCGGGTCGTTCTCACTTGCGGTGCAGCAGGCGCGGGTTGGTGACGATGGACAGCACGTCGGCAAGCAGGTTGATGCCGATGTAGACCACCGCGAAGATGCAGCAGCAGGCCTGGACGACCATGACGTCGCGCTTGATCACCGAGTCCACCATCAACTGCCCGAGGCCGGGGTAGACGAACACCACCTCGACCACCACGACGCCGGTGATCAGGTATGCCAGGTTCACCGCGATGACATTGACGATGGGCGCCCAGGCATTGGGCAGCGCGTGGCGCAGGACGATCTTCAGCCGCGACAGGCCCTTGAGCCGGGCCATTTCGATATAGGGCAGCTGCAGCAGGTCGAGCACCGCGATACGGGTCATACGCATCATGTGCGCCGTAATCACCAGGGTCAGCGTCAGCGCCGGCAGGAAGGCCGCCTGCAGATGCTCCAGCAGGCTCGCCGAGGCCGGCACGTCCGCGATGGAAGGGAACAGCGGGTGCTTCACCGCCAGCCAGAGGATCAGGATGTAGCCGATGAAGAACTCCGGCAGCGACACCGCCGCCAGCGAGATGATGTTCACCACGCGGTCGTAGATCGAATCCTTGTAGAGCGCCGCGAACAGCCCCAACAGCAGCGCCAGGGGCACTGCGATCAGCGCCGTGTAGCCGGCCAGGAACAGGGTGTTGAGCAGGCGCTGACCGATCAGTTCGGACACGGCCCGCCCGTTGGACAGCGAGGTGCCGAAGTCGCCCTTCAGGCTACCCAGCAGCCAGTTCAGGTAGCGGGTCAGCGCCGGCTGATCGAGCCCCAGCTCGTGGCGCAGGGCGTGCAGTGCCTCGGGGGTGGCAGACTGGCCGAGCAGCTTTTGCGCCATGTCGCCGGGCAGCAGCTGGACTGCCGCGAAGATGAGTGCGGAGACGCCCAACAGGGTCAGGACTCCGAGAAGGATGCGCCGCAAGAGAATGGGATAAATCAGAGCCATGTCGTCGACCTGCTGATCGGTTGGGCATTGTTGTTTTTCTGTTTTTGGGGCAGTTGCAGGGAGGGTTGGGTCGTGCCCACCCTCCTCCGCGTACCGGCAGGCGTTACTGCGAGGCTTTCGTCAGGAAGGCTTTCAGGTGCGGAACCACCTTGTCGCTCGCTTCGATCAGGATGGCGTGCTTGAGGTCCGCCAGTACCACCAGTTCGGAGTGCGGCAGGGCGTCGGCGATCTGCTGGTTGAGCCCGGGATTGCAGCCACCATCGAACTCACCGGTGAGCACCAGGCACGGCTGCCGGACTTCATGCAGCCAGGGCGCCATCTCGGTCTCCGCATAGATGTGGAAGACGTTGAGGAACACCTTGGCCGGCGTGGCCATTACCTGCTGCTTGCGCCACTCGATCACTTCCGGATGCGCCTCGCAGAAGGCTTCGGTGAACCAGCGCTGGGTCAAGGTATCGAGCACCGGGCCGATGCCTTTCTCTTCCATGGCACGGACGACCTTGCGCACGTTCTCGCTGTCCTGCGGCGAGCGGAACGCCGCAGTGGACAGCAGCCCGATGCTCAGCACGTGCTGCGGATACCTGTGCGCATAGGCCGGCCCGATCATCCCGCCAAGGGAATGACCGATGATGTGCATCTGCTCGATGCCCAGCCGTGCCCGCAGGGCTTCCAGATCCTCGACCAGCTCGTCCAGGCCGAAGTCTTCAGTGGGCAGCGGCGAGTCGCCGTGGCCGCGCAGGTCATAGCGGATGCAGGTGAAGCTGTTCTTCAACGCCTCGGTGACCTTGTCCCAACCGGTCTTGCGCGCGCCGATGCCGTGCACCATCACCAGGGCGGGCCCCTGCCCGTCCACCACATAGGCGCAATCGATTGCCTTGCTCATCGTTCGCCTCCTCAGTTCTGTGCTTTGTTTTCAGCGATGATGTCTGCATAGCTGCGACCACCTACCCCCCAGTCGGCCGGATCCACCTCCTTGAGCAGGATGGTGACCGCCTGGGCCTTTCCGCCGCATACCTGGAGGTAGGTATCGGTCAGCGCCTGGATCAGCTCGCGTTTCTTTTCGGGGGTGCGTCCGGGGAAGAGTTCTACGGTCAGCAGTGGCATCAGCCGGTCCTCTTGGTCATGGCGGGTTGAGTGGTGCGGGAACTGAAGTGCGGAATGATCTGCTCGCCAAAGCGCCGCATCATGTCGAGGCTGTCCGCCTGGGACTGGCCGAAGTTGGCGGTCATGATCACTTCGTCGATACCGGCCTCGGCATAGGCGGAGAGCTGGTCGATCATCTGCTCGCGGGTGCAGATCAGCAGGTTCTTGCCCAGCTCCTCGATGGACTGCTGGCGCGGTAGCGCTTCGATGCCGCCGCCATGGACGATGCCCGGCCCGGTGAACACGTTGTCGAAGCGGCGGTAGTACTCGTAGGCCAGTTGCAGCTTCTCGCGGGCGTCGGCTTCATCGCGGGCGAGATAGGTCGCACGCTGCAGCGAGAGCCGTGCGCGCCGGGCGGATCTTACTTTCGCCTCGGCATTGCCACGGCGGAAGGCGTTGACCTGGTCCAGCAGCATCTGGTGATCGCCACTCAGTGGCGTGGTCTGCACAGAGAAGCCCTCACGTGCGCAGGCCTGGATGCCGTCGGGTGCCATGCTCGCCACCACCAACGGGATTTCCCTTTCAGGACGCGGCATCACGGTCAGCGGGCCGAATTGGTAGTACTTGCCGTCCCAGCTCACTTCCTTGCGCGTCAGCAGGGCCTGCAGCACCGCCAGGGATTCGTCGAAGCGCTCGCGGGTCTCGCTCATCGGCACGCCGAGCATCTCTATCTCGTACTTGAAAGCGCCACGTCCCACGCCCAGCACCAGGCGCCCGTCGCACAGGGCATCGGCCTGCACCACTTCGCCGGCGAATACCCGCATGTCGCGAATCGGCAGCACGGCGATGGAGGTGACCAGTTCGATGTGCCGGGTAACCGCAGCGATCTTCACCGCCATCTGCAGCGGCGACGGCACCAGCAGGATATTGATCAGGTGGTGTTCGGGGATGGAGATGCCGGCGTAGCCGACCTCTTCCGCCACCACGGCCTGCTCGACCATGTGCTCGTAGAGCTGTTTGCCGGAGGCGTCCGGATCGGGCAGGTAGGAGCTGAGGAAATGGTTGAATTCCATGTTGTTGTCCACTCAGTGGTCTTAGTGTTTCCAGTCCAGCCAATGCACGGGCTTGCCCGCGATGCCGGCGATTCGTCCGCCATCGGCGGTGTCGCAATAGATGCCGAAGCTGTCGGCCTGCCGCTCGCTGAAGAAGCGGTGAAGCATGCTGATGCAGTAGTCGCCGCGGACCAGCAACCAGGGCTCGTCTTCAGCACGGAAGACACGTACGTCGCGCCCCGCGCTGGCGGTCGGAGCCAGCTCGCCGCTGGCGTCCGCGCGGAAAATCAGGCGGGTAAAGTCATCTCCCGCCTCCTCGAACATCGAGTAGATGAACGACACCTCGCCCACCAGGCCGACCCGGCGGAACACTTCGTCGATCACCGCCTTCTGGCTCACTCCGGCGTGCCAGAACACCTCGGGGATGCTCCAGTGCTCCTGGCCTGGCTCGCGGATCAGCAGCACGCCGTTGTCGCGGGCGATCAGGCAACCGACCTTGAGTGCACTGCCGCGCTCGACCTGGATGGCCTTGGCGCCTTCGGCGAAGTCGATGTAGCTGCCGCGAAAGTAGCCCAGCGGGCTACCCACGCTGCTGCGGTAGCGCTGCACCTCGCCGATCAGGATCACATGGTCGCCCGCCTCCACCAGGCTGTGGCGCCGGCAACTGAGTACGCTGAGGCTGTCGGCCAGGCACGGCACATCGGCCTCGCTGGACAACAGTTCGACCCCGTCGAACTTGTCTGCAGAGCGCCCGGCGAAACGGTTGGACAGCTCGCGCTGCCAGTCGCCGAGAATGTTGATGGCGAAGCGTTCGGCCGCGCTGAACACCGCCACGCTGCCGGCGCTTTTCGCAATGCACACCAGCACCAGCGCCGGGCTCAACGACACCGAGGTGAAGGAGTTGGCGGTGAAGCCGCGCGGCGTGCCGTCGGCCTCGCGAGTGGTGACAATGGTGACGCCGGTCATGAAGGTGCCGAAGACGTTGCGCAGGCTGCGCGTGTCGTCGGCGCATACCGAGTGCCAGTCGAGGTTGCTCATCCCGTTCTCCCGCTTCACGCCAGCGACCAGCGCTCGATGGCGCGCATGCCGTCCAGCGCCATGTCGCCGGCGACGGTGGGGGAAGTGACCACGTCGTTGCCCATGCCCATGATGTGGTTCATGAACATCGGTACCACGGTGGAACCCTCATCGCGCAGCATCGCCTGCATGTCCCAGTAGATGGCCTTGCGCCGGGACTCATCGAGCTCGGAACGGGCCTGCAACATCAGCTTGTCGAAACGCTCGTTGTTCCACTGGGTGTCGCCCCAGGACGCACCGCTGGCGTAGATCTGGCTGAAGATCCAGTCCGGGGTGGCGCGACCGGTCCAGTAGCACATGCACATCGGCTTCTTCGACCAGACGTTGATCCAGTACCCGTCGTTGGATTCACGCACCACCTTGAGGTTGATGCCGGCCTTGCGCGCGCTTTCCTCGAACAGCACGCCGGCATCCACCGCCCCGGCGAAGGCCGCGTCGGCGGCGCTGATGCTGATGTCCAGGCTGTCCAGCCCCGCCTGCTTGAGGTAGAAGCGCGCCTTGTCCGGGTCGTACTGGCGCTGGGCGAGCTCGCTGTTGAAGTACTTCTGCTGGCGACCGATGGGGTGGTCGTTGCCGACACTGCCGTGGCCGCGCAGGATCGACTTCACCCACTGCTCACGGTCCACTGCGTACTTGAGCGCCAGGCGTACGTTGTTGTCCTGGAACGGGCTGATCTTGGCGATCATCGGCATGGTGGCGTGGTTGAGCCCGGTGACCTCGGCGACCTTCACCTTGTTGCTGCGCTGCAGCATCGACAGGGTCTTGATCTCCACGCGGTTGATCACGTTGACCTTGCCGGTGAGCAACGCGTTCTGCCGCGCCACGGAGTCGGCGATGGCGATCAGCTCCGCTTCCTCGACATGCGCCCGGCCGGGCTTCCAGTAGTTGGGATTGCGCACCACGTAGGCACGTACGCCGGGGTTGTACTCCTTGAGCATGTAGCCGCCGGTACCCACGCCGGAGCGCCAGTCCACCTGACCGTCGGCGCCGCGCGGCAGGATGCTCAGGTGGTAGTCGCTCATCAGCACCGGGAAGTCGGCATTGCCACCCTTGAGGCTGACGCGCACCGTCGAATCATCGACTGCCTTCACTTCATCGATCTGCGAAACGATCGACTTGGAGAGCGACTTGGAGCCGTCCTTGCGGTGGTAGTCCAGCGTCGCCACCACATCGTCGGCGACGAAGGATTTGCCGTTGTGGAACTGCACGCCGCTGCGCAGCTTGAAGGTCCAGATTCTGGCGTCCGGCGAGGACTCCCAGGACTCGGCCAGCTCGGGGATGGCGTTGCCGCTGCTGTCGATCTCCACCAGGTTGCCGCGCAGCGCCTGGCTCAGCAGCATCATGAAGTCGTCTTCGGCCAGGCCCGGATCGAGGCTGTCGGTGGTCGATGCACCCGCCAGGCCGAACACCAGCCGCCCACCCTTCTTCGGCTCGGCGAAGGCCGGCAGCGGCAGGCCGCCAAGCATTACGCCCGCCCACAACAACCCCATCGTTCCCTTCACCAGGTCACGACGAGTCACGCCGGAGGATGGCTCCCCAGGTTGCTTTTCCTTCATCCCACACCTCGCAAGACACTTTATTTTTGTACGACCGTACAGGCCTGAAGCGAAGTTGCTCCTGCGGTCTTCTGTTAGTTGTTCTGACCTCAACGTGGCCGCCAAGACATTCTCCGCAGAGCGCACTTGGACAGTCGTACAGATTATTAGCAGCGAGCCACGAGGTGCGCAAGAAGTTTCTGTACAGTCGTACAAAAGACACTCGCAGATCATTCGGCTTCATGGGTAGGCAGAGAGGCAAGCACGCGGTAGCGCAAATCTTCCACGCTCACCCGACGACTCAGCGGAGCATCGGACTCTCCGCTTTCGACCAAACAGCTGGCAGGCTGACCGGCTCCATCACTGGAGGGCCAGGTCGCCGAACCAGTGGGAGGAAGTGACGTCGCCTTCCATGGGGAAATCGTTGCCGGTGATGAAGGCACCGCTCTGCCCGCTGAGCAGTGCGGCCACTGCTCCAACCTTGTCAGGCAGAGCAGGTGCGTGTCGTACTGCTGGAGTTATTGCCAGGCAACACCGCGACCATCGAAAAACCTCCGTGCGACTTGGTATGAGCAAGCGTACTCTGCGGGGGTATCCCGAGGGCGAAGGTAAGTGCTTTCGAGCCCTGGCCTATGCCGCTCGCGAAAGTCTCGCGCGCCACTATTTGTGGAAGCCGCCTTGTCGGGCGGGGGAGATAGCCCTCCTGCTCTTCGTCGAAGATCCCATTTCCTTCTACCGTGCATATCAGGACTGGACCGGGCAGACACCCGACAGCACCCGACATGCCCTGCGCCTGAGCTGAGGAACCACAAACGTGTCCATACCTGACAATCAACGCAAAGCGCTGCTGGCCGGCGCCACGGGGCTGGTGGGAGGCCAGATACTCCAGGCGCTGCTGGCGGACAGCTCTGTCTGCGAGGTGCATGCCCTGAGTCGTCGACCCTTGAGCCTCAGCCACCCCAAGCTTCAGGTTCACATCGTCGATTTCAGCCGCTTGCCAGCGCTGCCACAGACTGACGAGGTCTATCTGGCGCTCGGTACCACGATCAAGGTCGCCGGCAGCCAGGCAGCATTCCGCGCTGTCGACCTGGACGCCAATCTCGCCGTGGCCAAGGCCGCATGTGCGGCGGGCGCCCGGCGCGTGGGGCTGGTCAGCGCGGTGGGGGCCGACGGGAAGTCCTCCGTGTTCTACAACCGTATCAAGGGGGAGCTGGAGGACGCCCTCAAGACGATGGAACTGGCAGCGCTGGTGATCGCACAACCCTCGCTGTTACTGGACTACCGCGAAGGCCTGCAGCAACCGCCGCGCCTGGGTGAACAGATCGCGATCCCCATCGCGAAGCTCCTGGCGCCGCTGATGCCCGGAAAGTATCGTCCCGTTCATGCGCAGGCAGTCGCGCTGGCGCTGGTCGGGACCGTACCTGTGGCTGAAGGCGTGGTCGTGCTGGCGTCCAACGTGCTCGCCAGGCTGGGCGACAAACCCTGAGCGAGACTCGGGCCATGCAGACCATGGCGCGCCGGCACTCGCATTGGCGGTCCCCGGGCTGAGTCCATGGGCGCCCGGTCCGCTTGGGACCTGAAGCAACCCTTCGCATCAGGCCGCTTTCAGGCAGAAAAGGACGATCGCCAACCCGCAGTTTTCAAGCAATCCCACATCCCGTATATTTGATAACGATTGTCGTTTGCAAATTGTTCTTAGGGGATTGCAATGCAGGGGGATTCGTCGCTGCAGGCGGTAGGGATGCTTTACCGCGACCATCATGGCTGGTTGCGCGGCTGGCTGCGCAAGCGCCTCAACGATTCCGCCGATGCGGCCGACCTGGCGCAGGACACCTTCGTGCGTGTACTGATGGCCAGAAGCGCCGAGGCGATTCGCGAGCCCAGGCACTACCTGCAGACCATCGCCCGAGGCCTGGTCATCGACCTGTATCGCCGCCGCACGCTGGAGCGCGCCTATCTGGAGGCGCTGGCGCTGCTTCCCGAAGCCGTCCAGCCGTCCCTCGAGGAACAGGCCCTGCTGCTCGAAGCGCTGCTGGAAATCGACCGGATGCTCGATGGACTGGGACAGAAGGTCCGGCAGGCCTTCATCCTTTCCCAGCTCGAAGGGCTGACCTACCAGCAGATCGCCGAGCGACTGGGAATCTCACTACGCACGGTGAACAAGTACATGGCCAAGGCCATGGAGCACTGCTGCCTGGTCATGGCGGGCGTCCTGTGAGCGACACCCTGCAACCCAATGAACGAGAAGCCATCAGCGAAGCGGCCCGCTGGTATGCACGCCTGGCCAATGCGGCGCCGGGCGACGGTGATCAGCGTGCCTGGCAGCGCTGGTTGGCGGCCGACCCGATCAACCAGCTCGCCTGGCAGCGCATCGAATTGGTAAACCTGCAGATGGCCCGTGTGCCAGGTCGCCTGGCGGCGGCCACTCTGGCCTCGGCCGGGCAGTCACGGCGCCAGGTGCTGCGCAGCTTAGTCGTACTCGCCTCGCTGGGCGGCCTGGCCACCCTGGGCTGGCACAGTGACGCACGCCAGCGCTACACCGCCGGCTACAAGACAGCCGTTGGCGAGCGCCGCCACTTCACCCTGGCAGACGGCAGCCAGATGCAACTGGGCACCGACAGTGCGGTGGATGTGCTCTTCGATGCCAACCAGCGCCTGATTCTCCTGCGTGCCGGCGAAGTACTGGTGAGCACCGCGAGCGATGGGCTCGGCAGACCCTTCCGCGTGCGCAGCGCCGACGCCACCGTGCGGGCGCTGGGCACGCGCTTCAGCGTGAGCAGCTGGGGCAACGGAACCGAGGTGGCGGTGCTGGAAAAGGCGGTCGAGATATCGGTACCGGGGCAGGCTGCCCCCTTGCGCCTGGAGGCCGGCCAGCACACCCGTATTTCATCCGGGAATATCGCCCCCGTGCAGGCCAACAGCGCTGCGGTGGGGGCCTGGGCACAAGGCAGCCTGATTGCCATCGACCGCCCACTGGGTGAGCTGCTGGAAGAGCTGGGGCGCTACCGCCACGGCTGGCTGAGGTGCGACCCGCGCATCAGTGGCCTGCGCATTTCCGGCGCCTTCCCGTTGGACGACACCGACCTCGCGCTCAGGGCCCTGGAACGCAGCTTCCCTGTCGCAGTGGTGTATCGCACGGGGTATTGGGTGACCGTGGTTCCGCGCGGCTGAAGCCTGCGTGGGGGTGGGAAAAGATTTTTCCAATCAACGTGCACTTTCTTCGTCCCTGGTTCGGCTACTCCGGCATCAGTGACCCACTTGGTCACCACCACCGGGGAGAGATCATGCTGTATCCATTCGTTCGCCATCGGCTTGCCATTCACGTGCAGGCTGCCCTCTTCAGTGTCGCCGTCGTGGGCGTTCCCGTCGCTGAGAGTGCAGAACTCATGGCACCCGGCGCGGTACAGAGCATTCGGCAGTACGACATCGCCGCAGGTTCGCTGACCGAAGTGCTCAGCCGCTTTGCCAGCGAAGCGGGCGTCGCGCTCTCCTTCGATGCCAGCAAGACCGCCCATCTCCAGTCGGCCGGCCTGCACGGCAGCTATTCGCCAGAGGCAGGCTTTGCCGCCCTGCTCTCTGGCACCGGGCTGCGAGCGATGGACCAGGGCGGCAGCTATGTCCTGGAGGAAGTTCCGGCAGCCCTGGCGATGAGCGACACGGTCATCACCGGACAGGGCCTGGGGCCGACGACCGAAGACTCCGGCTCCTACACCTCCAGCGAAGCCACCATCGGCAAATCCACCCAGCGCCTCAGGGACATCCCGCAGTCGGTCACCGTCATCACGCGCAAGGCGATGGACGACCAGCGCCTCGACACCCTGGACCAGGCGCTGGAAAACACCACCGGCATCACCACCTACCAGAGCCCATCCGGCGGCAAGTACATCTACTCGCGCGGCTTCGAGGTGGAGACCATCCAGTACGACGGCGTCCCCCTCGATCGCCGCTACTACGCCATCGGCAGCAGCTTCACCTCCGACACGCTGCTCTACGACCGCGTGGAGGTGCTGCGCGGCGCCAACGGGCTGCTGCAGGGCAGCGGCAACCCCGGTGCGGCCATCAACCTCGTGCGCAAACGCCCGAAGGCCGAACCGTCGCTCTCGCTCACCGCCAGCGCCGGTTCCTGGGACACCTACCGGCAGACCCTTGATGGCAGCGCTCCGCTCACCGAAGACGGCAGGCTGCGCGGCCGGGTAGTGGCCGCCCACGAGGACCGGGACTATTTCTACGACACCGCGGAAAGCCGCAAGAACGTGCTCTACGGCATCCTCGAATACGACCTGACCGATGACACGCGGGTTGCCGCCGGCGCGAGCGTTGAAGACCTGCATTCGACACCGTCCTTCGGCGGCCTGCCGCGCAACAAGGACGGCAGCGCGGTCAATGCGGGGCGCTCCACCTTCACCGGCGCGGACTGGAACAAGTGGAACAACAAGCAGACCACCTACTTCGCCGACGTCACCCACGACTTCAACGCTGACTGGCGCCTGAACGCCTCGGGCAGCTACATGCGCGAGACCAACGACATCCTCTACAGCTTCGGCCGGGGCGCGGTCGACCCGGCCAGCGGTGACGGCATGCAGTCGCGCGCCTATCTCTATGACTTCGAGAACATCAACCAGGGCGCCGACATCAACCTCGCCGGCAAGTGGCGGGCCTTCGACCTGGAGCACCAGGTGGTGGTCGGCGCCAACGCCAGCGACCTGAAGACTGATGATGTGCAGGGAGGTCTGCTCAACCTCGGGCCGATCAATATCTACGATCCGGTTTCTCCGCGAAAACCGAGCGAAGAAGAGATGCTGAGCACCACCTACGCCGGCGCCTCCAAAGGCCATATCCGCCAGAACGGCCTCTACGGCGTGGTGCGCTACAAGCTGACCGAGCCACTGACCCTGGTCCTGGGCGGACGCACCAGCAACTACCAGTACGACTACGAGCTCAACCGCTTCACCACCTCCTCGCCCGCCCCTGCGCATTCGAAGGAAACCGGTGAGTTCACCCCCTACGGCGGCCTCATCTACGAGCTGAACAACCAGTGGTCGGCCTACGTCAGCTACACGGACATCTTCAAGCCGCAGACCGAACTGACCCAGGACAGCACCGCGCTCAAGCCCATCGAAGGTTCGAACTACGAGGTCGGCCTGAAGGGCGAGCTGATGGATGGCCGGGTGAACACCAGCTTCGCGATCTTCCGCGTGGACCAGGAGAACCGTGCGCAGTACGACTACGCCTCGGAGTGCGGGCAGAACGGCGAAGACAACTGCTACGTAGCCGGCGGCAAGGTTCGCGCCGAAGGTTTCGACGCGGAGATCAGCGGCGAAGTGCTCAGGGGCCTGCAGCTGTTCGCCGGCTACACCTACACCTCGACCAAGTTCCTCAACGATCCGGGCGACGGCACCTCGTCATCCGGCTCCACCTTCAACAGCTACACGCCGCGCCATCTGCTGCGCTTCTGGGGTGACTACAACCTGCCGGGCGAGCTGAACCAGTGGAGCGCCGGCGCGGGCGCCAGCATCCAGAGTGAAAACTACAACACCAACTTCGGCGGCACCGGTGGCGTCGGCGATATCAAGCAGTCCGGCTACGCCATCTGGAACGCCCGCCTGGGCTACCAGATCAACAAGAACTTCAGCGTCGCCCTGAACGGCAACAACCTGTTCGACAAGAAGTACTACTCCTCCATCGGCTGGCTGAACGCGAGCAACCAGTATGGCGACCCACGCAACTACACCGTTACCCTGAAGGCCGAATTCTGAGGTGAGGTCGGAGCGGCAATCCCGCTGACGGTGCGCGTCAGAGGATTGCCCGTGCCGTCACGCCGCTCCTGGCCGGATCACCGGTCTTCGCGATTCATCGCGAAGAACAACCCCTGCCAGGTCGGCGACCCAGATGACGGAAACGGCGTAGTTGAGTCGCTGAAACAACCCGAATCCGTGCCCATCGACGAAGGCCCTCGCCATCATCACCACGGTCACGACAGCCAGCATCACGCACAGCAGCGAGAACCAGCCGAAAGCCGTCGTGGACAGCAACCTGCTGCCCAGCAGCGTCCAAAGTGCGCTGGCCAGTGTCAGTGAGAGAAACATTACCAGTCCCGCCAGGTTATGGATCTGCTGGGACGCCGAAGGCTGTAGCGGTGCGCAACCCTGATCGCAGGAGAAGTAGCCGGTCGCGAAACTCGCCACGCCGTGCAGCGCTATCAAGGCGGCGCTGCACAGGGCCAGGCGGGAACCCGCGAAACGTCGCGCCACCCCCACGGCGAAAAGCACGAACAACAGCCCCAGCGGGAAGTTGTTCACCCAGGCGGAATAGCCTTGCGTGGGTGCACCTGCCGCCCCCAGCTGACTCAGCGCCTGGTCGAGGTGGCTGTAGCCGGGATAGCCCAGCGAGGTCAGCGTCACCCCCGCGAAAAGCCAGAGCGGGATCAACAGGCCCAGGCGCAACAGGTTCCGGTCAGTCGTTGTCACGGTATGGCACTCCCTTGTCCTGCTGACGATCGATTGTGTCCTTGAGGAGGCGGCTCCCTGCCGGAGCCGCGTCCCGTGTTCATTCACGCCAGCTGCCTTCAACCTGATCGGGCCCCTCATCGGCCAGCGCGGCGCGCAGGCCAACGCTATCCAGGCGTCTGCAATAAGCCGGGCGCGCACGCTCGAAGCGCCGTCCCTCGGCCAGGGCGCCGGCATCGACCACGTCGTAGCCCAGGCGCTCATGCAGATCGCTGACCGCCTGCTTGGCCTGCGAGTCGTCGCCCGCAATGGGTAATGCACGGCGGTCGATGGCGCCGGCCGGACGAGCATCGCCAAGCAGATCCCGCTCGAGGATGGCATTGAACGCCTTGACCACCCTGGCTCCGACCAGGTGTTGCGCCAGCAGCTCGCTGGTGGTGGTTTGCCGACTGTCCAGCGCGGCGACCTGGCCGTCGCGCTGCGGGTAGTAATTGCCGGCATCCAGCACGACCTTGCCGGCGAATGCTGCCACCGGTAATTCCGGGTAACGACCGAAGGGAATGGCCAGCAGCACCAGGTCACCGAAGCTCGCCGCCTGCTCCACGGTGCCGACCCGGCAGCCCAGGGAAGCTGCGCTGCTGGCCAGCGTGAGGGGCCCGCGAGAGTTGCTGAGCATGACCTCGCAACCGTTCCTCCCAGCGAGAGCCGCCATGGCGCGGCCAATGAACCCCGCCCCGATGATTCCGATACGCATCGCCTGACTCCTTTGCTTCCAGTGCAGTGGGAACCGGCCCGCGCTTGCCAGCCAGACCGGAAGCCAGGATGCTATTTGAAATCAGATGACTGAAATATCGTCCTTCATTTGGAAGTGTCGAAACCACAGGTAGCGAATCATGGATCGACTGCAAAGCATGGCGGTGTTCGTCAGGGCTGCCGACAGCGGCTCCTTCTCGGCTGCCGGGGCGGAGCTGGGCATGTCCTCGCAGATGGCCGGCAAGCATGTCAGCGCACTGGAGGAGCGCCTGGGCGTCAAGCTGCTCAACCGCACCACTCGCCGACAGAGCCTGACCGAGATCGGCCAGCACTACTATGAAAGCTGCAAGCGCGTGCTGGCCGAAGCAGAAGCCGCGGATGCCCTGGCCCTGGATCATCTCGCGGTACCTCGCGGACGGTTGCGGATCAGCGCCCCGGTGACCTACGGAACCTACTGCCTGATGCCACTGCTGGGCCGCTACCTGCGCCAGCACCCGGACGTGAAGATCGAGTTGTCGCTCAATGATCGTCTGGTGGACCTGATCGACGAGAACTTCGAAGCGGTGATCCGCATCGGCCCCCTGGACGACTCCAGCCTGGTCGCCCGACCCTTGACGGCCTATCGACTGATCGCCTGCGCAGCACCTGCCTACCTGGCCGAGCACGGCACTCCGCAGACGCCCGATGATCTGCAAGGGCACCATTGTCTGGGGCTTACCGCCTGGCCTCCGTCAGTCTCCGGGGGATGGCAGATGCTGGGGGGTGAAAGCCTGCAATTGCTTGCCCAGAGCAGCCGGCTTCAGGTCAACGACGCCCGTGCACAGCGTGCCGCCGCGTGCGATGGCCTGGGCATCATTCTGGGCGCCGAGATGATGCTTGCCGAAGACCTTCGCCAGGGTCGCCTGGTGCAGCTGTTTCCCGATCTTCAGGCGCCGGCGCGGCAGGTCCATCTGCTCTATGCCAGCGACCGCCGCATGCCACCGAAGCTGCGCCGTTTCGTCGATCAGGTGGTTACCGAACTGGGAGCCAGGCCGACCTGAACTGGCATCCGGCCGCCGGGTGTCAGCCACCCAGCGCGATGATGGCGAACAGCAGCGCGGTACCCACCACCGTCAACGCCATTCCGCCCGCCCAGGGTGAGCCGCCGGAGTAGCGAGCGAGCATCCAGCCGGAGAGGAACAGCATCACCAGGGCCACTGCGTTTGAGGCTCGAATGGCCGGGCCGGTCTGCTCGATCAGCAGGAAGGGAATGACCAGTGGGAAGGTCGCCAGCACCACCAGCAGGAAGGTCGCCAGCGCCCCCTTGATATCTTCCCAGCCGATCCGCGCCAGAGGCGGAGTTCCAACGGTTTCTCGCAGCAAGTGCAGGCGCAGCATTTCCAACCCGTCCGTGCTGACTGCCGTGGCTATGCGGGGTGGCAGTTCGGCGGCGACCAGCGCCTGCCCCTGGCGCGGGTCGGTGCTGCGTTGTAGTTGATCCAGCAGGGTTCGGCTGCGGGTGCGCTCGGTCCAGGTGCGCATCAGGAAGATCACGGCGTCGGCCAGCCCCCACGCGAGGTTGCAGCCCAGGGCGGCGATCAGCATCGTGCGGACCTCCTCCCGCCCCGAGGTCGCCACGCTCAGCGAGCCGATGAAGGTCATGGCCATCAGCAGGCCGAAAATCACTTCGGTGATGCGGTCGATCGGCTCCAGCACCCGCTGCCAGGTGCCCTTCTCGGCTTTGTCCATCGCACCCCTCCCGATCGGCGAGCGTGGCTCGTCGTCCCTCGTGTATGCCATTGAGTGAGCGCTTGCAGGTGGTGATCGAGGCAACACCTCACGCCGGGCCTAGCCCAGCCGGACGATATCGACCGAAATCTCCACGGCGGTGACGCTGCCGCGGTTCTCCAGCCAGTGTGTGGTGGTGTGGTCCTCGGGCCAGCCGACGCCCGGCCCATAGTCGGTAGCGATTCCGTTGCGATGGTCGGTGATGGTGCCCTGCAGGATGAACACCGTGCCAGGGCGATCCACGTGGTCATGCACCGGCCCGAAGACGCCGCCTGGCTGGAGGGTCACCCGTCGCATGCGCAGCTGGCGGCCCGCCATGCCATCGATCTCCGGGCCGAGGTCGACCGAGGACAACAGCTCCACCGTTACACCCCGGGTCTCGGGGGCCACCTCTACGCTGTTCATCAAGCAGGCCTCGCTGAACAACAGGTTCTCTGTGCCAGTAAAGACGCTGCAGGGCGCCGCTCGACGCGAGGCGACAAAGGGTCGCTCAGCCCACGGCTGGCAGGCGCTGCGAACTGCACGGCAGCGCACAAACCAAGGGACAGGCGTGAAGCGCTCAGGGCCGCTGCGACAGCGCCGGCTTCGTTGCCCGGCCTCCTATTTCCAGTCCAGCAGGTGGTGGGTGAAGCCGTAGCTCGCCGACTGGTAGTAGCTGATCGCCCGGTCCACCAGCGGGTCGTCGGACTTTGCCGTCACCTCCGTGCTCGCACCCAGCGCCTGGTTATGCCGGCGCAGTTCGCCACGCGGGCTGAGGATCGCCAGGTCCTGGCCATCGAACAGGCCCAGGTGCTGGTAGTTGCCGATCACCACACGCGGAGGCAGTGCGTTCGGCACCATCAGGTTGCGCCCATAGAAGGTAGAGGTGTAGTTCAGGTTGAGGATCGACAGCAGGCTCGGGGCCAGGTCCAGCTGGCTCGCCAGCTCGCCGCGCTCACCGGCCGGCAGCAGCTTGGGCGCATAGATGAACAGCGGAATCTGGTAGTTCGCCACCGGCAGGTCTTCCTTGCCGGCGCTGCCTGCCGTGTGGTCGGCGACGAACACGAACAGGGTGTTGTCGAACCAGGGCTTGCCCTTCGCTGCCTTGAGGAACTGACCGATGGCGTAGTCGGTGTACTTCACCGCGCCATCGCGCCCCTCGCCGGAGGGAATGTCGATGCGGCCGTCCGGGTAGGTGTACGGGCGGTGGTTCGAAGTCGTCATCAGCTGCAACAGGAACGGCTGCTGGCGTGCATGGTCTTCGTCCGCCAGCTTGATGGCCTGGGCGTAGAGGTCTTCGTCGCTCATGCCCCAGGCGTTCTTGAAGTGGATATCCGACTCCTGGACGCTGGACTGGTCGACGATGCGGTAGCCGTTGCCGCCGAAGAAGGCGTTCATGTTGTCGAAGTAGCCGCGGCCGCCGTACAGGAACACGGCATCGTAGCCGACGTTCTTCAGTTGCTGGCCGAGGCTGGCGAAACCGCTCTCGCGGCCAACACGCTTGACGATGGAGCGGCCCGGCGTCGGCGGGATCGACAGGGTGATGGCTTCCAGGCCACGGTCGGTGCGGGTGCCGGTGGCGTAGAAGTTGTTGAAGTAGAGGCTGTTGCGGCGCAGCTCATCGAGGTTGGGGGTGAGGTTGCGGCCGTCGCCATTGCTGCCCAGGTACTTGGCGCTCAGGCTCTCGATGGTCACCAGGACGATGTTGTAGCGCTTGGGCGTCCCTTCGCTGGCGATGCTGCGGCGAATGTCCATCGGATCATCACTGGTGAAGCGGGCGCCGGGTTCGGCCAGTTCGGCACGAATCTGCCGAGTCACCTGTTGCGCCGGCAGGGTGACGTAGAACTGCGGGTAGTCCAGTTCGTTGTTTCGGAAGGCTGCGAAGAACTGGTAGGGCCCATTGCTTGCCAGCTCGCGGGCATAGGTGTTGCCGTCCTGGCCGCGCGGGGAGTCCTGATCCACCAGCAACCCGGCCAGCAGTGCCAGCGCCAGCAGACCCACGCAGCCCAGCAGACGGCGAGGCAGGGGCGCCACCTCGGCGTCGCGCAGGCGGCCAACAACCTTGGACAGTGCCAGGGTCACGACCAGCGAAATGGCCGCCAGGCTGCTCAGCAGCAAGCCGATCGGGTAAGACTCGAGGATGTTGTTCAGCACCTCGTCCGAGTAGACCAGGTAGTCGACCGCGATGAAGTTGAAGCGCACGCCGAACTCGTCCCAGAACAGCCATTCGGCCACCGCGGTGAAGAGCATCACGTAGACGCTGACGAACAGCGTTGCCGCCAGCAACCAGCGCCAGGTCGCACTGCGCCAGACCCGCGCCGGCATCAGCAACAGGACCACGCCCATCGGCAGCAGGGCATAGACCAGGAAGCTCAGGTCATACAACAGGCCGATGGCAAAGACGCCCACGTGGCCCGCGCCCACCTCGGGCAGGTGGCTCACCAGAAGGACCAGGCGGGTCAGGAAGAAGACGATCAGCCAAAGCAAGGCGACCAGCGCCAGGAAGCGCGTTGGAGCCGAGCGGAAAAATTGCATGGGGTGTCCCTTGTAGAAGTCCTTCCTGCGCGGCACGGTGCAGCGCAGCTCAATGCCGTTGCCGGCAGCAGGGGCGGGAAACTACAAGGTGAAAGGAAAAGAAATCGTCAAAATAGGCTGCTGTATTCGTGAATTGCCCATGATTCGGAACCGATCACGTTACTGCCCATACATCCACGCACGAAGCACCGGGCTCCACGTCTTTTTCACATGTCCTTGACGAGACCTTGATCGCGAGACTCGACAATGGCGGTAACTGACGAGTCCGCGCCCATGAACGACCCCCAACGACTGTTCGCCTCCGCCGCCCACCACGACCGCGCCGCCCACCCTGGCCGCTCGCTCGGCGCGGGTCTTTGCCAGCGGCTTCGGCAGTGGCGGCAGAAGCGTCTGCTGCGCCTGGCCCTGCGCATGGCCGAAGAGCCGATCCTGATGCTGGAGGTTTCGCAGTCTCCCGGTGACGCCTGGCCGGTCCTGCTGGAACACAGCAACCGCATCATCGTAGCGACCTGCCCATCCGCCGACTCGCTGGCCGAAGCCCATCGCAAGCTGCCCGAAGCGATGCAGCGACGGATCAGGGACCTTCCCGCACCACAGGAGCTCGCAGAACTGCGCAAAGGTGCGGTCGATTGCCTGCTACTACCGGAAATCCCGCGCACTGCCTGCAACCGGAAGAACATCAACCTGCTGAACCAATGGATTCCGGTGACCCGCGACAGTGTGATTCTCTTCACCCGCGTGGACCATTCGAGCCCCGCGCCTGAAGCCCCTGTCTCCTGCCCTTGCGGCTCCGATCCCCATCCCAGCGGCCCGGGCTTCGGCAGCACCCAGGCCCTGGAGCGTGAGTTCCGGCGCCTGGGCTTTTCGCAGATTCGCCATTACAACGTGATCCCCGGCGTGGACGGGGTGCGGGTCTACATCCTGCGTAAATAATCGTTTTCACCGCCCGTCGCCGAGCCAGCGAACGGCCGGGTGGTCACTATACTGCTACTTTGCCACCACCGAAGTTTCTCAAGGGGGCCACCCCAATGCAGAACAGCACGGTATTACGCGATTTCCCATGGATCGCCATGGCACTGCTCGTAGGCAGTCTCGCCGGCTGGCAGATCGGCAATGTAATCGGATTGAACGGCAACCGATGGTTTGCCGAGCCCGAGTTCACCTTCGAGATTCTGGTGGCACTCAGCGGCGCGCTCTGCGGCGCCCTGCTGTCCTATACCAGTGAGCGAGGGCCGGCGTGGCGAGCGCTCGGGGTACTGGCTGGCACCTGCTTCATCGTGGCCGTCCTGGGCTATTGCCGGCACAGCCTCGGCATCCCGTCGCCCGACATGGAGCTGCTGCCGTACGCCCGGCAATTCGTTCTGCAGACCTTCGGCATCTGGATTTCGCCGGTGTTCGGCGCGGCGCTGGTTTCGCTCTTGCGGGTGATTCTGCGCTGAAGCCTGTGACATGATCGAGGCTCCGCATCTATCTCCGGAGCTCCCATGCCGCTGTCCCTGCTGCTGCGCTGCCACGACCTCGACCTCACCCGCGAGCACTACCGCGACACGCTGGGTTTTGCCGTGACCGATTCCGCCGAGGGAACGCTCACCGTGCAACTGGAGGATTGCCGCCTGCTGTTCACGGCCCAGGACCTGTGGGGCCGCGAGGTGGGTTGCTCGGGCACGGTCTACCTGCAGCTCGCCGACGTCGCGCGCTACTTCGCCGCCGTAAAGGACCGGGCGCAGATCGCCTGGCCCCTGCAGGACATGCCCTATGGCTCGCGGGAGTTCGGCGTGCGCGATTGCAACGGCTACCACCTGGCCTTCGCTCAGCACACCAGGGCCTGAGCAGGTCATTCGGATTGCTGCACGGCGTGCAGCCATGTCCTGCACCAGCCCTGTCTGGTGCATTAGCGTCACATCCCTAGACTGGCGAGCACCATCACCAGTCAGGGGAAGAACATGCTCACCCGCGCAGTACTGCAAGCCTTCGGCGGCCCGGAAGTCCTCCGTCTCGTACAAACCCAGGCACAACAACCCGGCCCCGGAGAAGTGTGGCTGGAACAGGCCGCCATCGGCGTCAACCCGCTGGACCTGAGCCAGCGCTCCGGTGCGGTGAAGGTGCCGCTGCCCTCCTCGCTCGGCCTGGAGGGCGCGGGCACCGTGGCCGTCATCGGCGAAGGCGTGAGCAGCGTTCAGGTTGGCGACCGTGTCGCCTACGCCACCGGGCCGCTCGGCGCTTACGCCAGCGGCCGCCTGTACCCGGCAGAGCGCCTGGTGAAGCTGCCGGACTCCGTCAGCTTTGAAGATGCTGCCGCTATACTGTTCAAGGGCATCACCGCGCACTACCTGCTCAAGTCCACCTGGCCGGTCGGTCCCGGCTCGCGCGTGCTGATCTATGGCGCCGCCGGCGCGCTGGGGCAACTGATGGTGCCCTGGGCCAGGCACCTGGGCGCCTTCGTCATCGGCGTGGTGTCGAAGCCACAGAGCGTCGAACGCGCCCGCGCCGCCGGCTGTAACGAAGTGCTGGTATTCGATGCTGCGACGCTGGCCGATCAGGTCCGCGAGATCACCGGCGGGCACAAGGCCGATGTGGTCTACGACCCCATCGGTCGCGCCACCTTCGAAGCCTCACTGGACTGCCTGCGCCCGCGCGGCCTGCTGGTGAGCTTCGGCATGGCCTCCGGCGCACCACCAGCGGTGGAGGTCGCCACGCTGAACGCCAAGGGCTCGCTGTTCCTAACCCGGCCCTCGCTCGCCGCGCACACCGCCACGGCCGAGGAATACCAGCAGCGCGCGAAGGACGTCCTGCAGGCCGTCACGGACGGTATCATCCTGCCGCGGGTATGGCGTCGCTATCCCCTGGCGGAAGTTGCCCAAGCCCACGCCGACCTGCAGGAAGGCCGCTCTGAAGGGGCCATCATCCTCACACCATGAACCACCGCCGGGCGAGTGGATTCGCCGAATTGGGAGCCTTATGGATCTGTTCGATAGTCGCCAGGCCGACGAGCTCGCCACCCTGCTGGCGCTGGCCGAGCACGGCTCCTTCGCCGCCGCCGGCCGCGCCCTGCAACGCCACCCATCGGTGCTGTCGAAGCGCCTCGGCGCGCTGGAGCAGCGCCTGGGCGTGCGGCTGGTGGAGCGCACCACCCGGCAACTGCGCTTCACCGACGAAGGCCTGCGCCTGGTGGAGCGCCTGCGCCAGGCCGCCAGCCTGATCGCCGAGGCCCAGGACCAGGCCAGTCGCAGCGCGGCCCGGGTCCAGGGCCGCCTGAAGATCGCCGTGCCTGCCGCCATGGGCCGGCTGTGGCTGAGCCCGATTCTCTCGCGCTTCGTCCTCGATCACCCGCAGGTGACACTGGAAGTGGAGTACTCGGAACGCTTCGTCGACATCGTCGCCGAAGGCTTCGACGCCGCCATACGCATCGGCGAGCTGGCCGACAGCCGCTTGCTGGCCCGCCGGCTCTGCGACCTGCGGCGCATCCTCTGCGCGGCACCCGACTATCTGGAGAGCCACGGCACGCCACGAGCCCCGGCGGAACTGGCCAGCCACAACTGCCTGGGCTTCACCGGCCTGCACTCCTGGCCGGACTGGAAGCTGGCCAACGGCAACCGCCAGCAGACCGTCCGCGTCAGCGGCAACCTGCACAGCAACGACAATGAGGCCCTGCTTTCGGCGGCACGCCTGGGCGTGGGCATCCTCGCGGGCGGCGAATGGCTGATGAAGCACGACCTCGACGCCGGCCGCCTGGTGCAGGTGCTGCCGGGTTGGCAACTGGACGCTTCCGCCGGCATCTACTTCGTGCGCCCTTCGGCGCGCTACAGCTCGGCCACCAGCGAAGTGTTCAAGACCTGGATCGAGGAGCAGTTCGCCGGCGGCGCGCCTTGGGAGCAGCCACCAATCTGAACGGCCGGACGCAAGAACGGGCGCACGGCAGCGAAATACCGGGCGCCCATTATCTTGGCCTCAGACCGTGACGACTATCTTGCCGACCTGCTGGTTGGCTTCAAGGAAACGGTGCGCGTCCTGGATCTGCTCCAGCGGGAAGGTCCGCGCGATGACCGGGCTCAGCGCGCCGGACTCCAGCCCCTTGACGATGAACGCCTTGGCGCGCTCCAGCGCCGCCGGGTCGGCGACGATCTCGGCGTAGAGATACCCCTTCAGCGTCAGGCTCTTGCCCAGCACGGTGAACAGCGGGAAAGGCGTCGGCTCAGGGCTCAGCGCACCGTACTCCAGCAGGATGCCGCCCCGCGCCATGGCCTGTGTCAGCACCTCGAATCCTGGGCCACCGATGGGATCGAACACCACGCGGGCGCCCTGTCCACCGGTCAGCGCCATCACCTTCTCGACGATGTCTTCATCGTCGCTGACAATCACGTGATCGGCACCGGCCTCCAGCAACGCCTGTTTCTTCGCCTGGGTGCGGGTTACGGCGATGGACGTGGCGCCGACCATCCGGGCAATCTGGAAGGCCGCGAGCCCCACGCTGCTGGACGCCGCCGTGACCAGCACGAATTCGCCCTTCGACAGCTTCGCCTGTTCCACCAGCGCGCCCCAGGCGGTGACGTACTGCATCCAGGACGCGGCGGCCTGCTCGAAGCTGAGGGTCCGCGGGTGCTTCACCACCAGGTGCGCCGGCACGTTGGCCACTTCGCCATAGGTGCCCCAGCGGGCGATATCCAGCGGTGGGATCAGGCTCACCGCATCGCCCACCGCGACGTCCTTCACCGTACTGCCCACCGCGCTCACCACGCCGGCAGCCTCGTAGCCCAGGCGGCTGGGGAACTCGGCTTCCTGCAGGTAAGCGTGGTTGCGGAACATCATTTCGGCGCGGTTCAGGCCGATGGCCTTGACGGCGATCTGCACCTCCGCCGCCGCCGGGGCGGGTACGTCCACCGCCTCCAGCTTCAGGACGCTGGCGTCACCGTATTGGTGGATTCTGACAATGCGAGCCATGGCAAACCTCTTCTCGATCGGGGCCGGGACGAAAGCGCCGGCCGGAATGGGAGTGTAGAAAGTCCCCGCGACGGTGCTCGACCGTCCGCGACATGGGGAGAATCTAGGCGTTGGCCGGGGCCGGATAAAGGCCTAGGATGGCCACACACTTGAAACACAGGGTTTTCAATGGACCGCCTCGAACAGATGACCTGCTTCGTCAGGGCCGTGGAGCTGGGCTCCTTCAGCGCGGCGGCGGAGGACCTGCAGCTGTCCTCCCAGTTGCTGGGCAAGCAGGTAAAACTGCTGGAGCAGCACCTGGGCCTGTCGCTGCTCAACCGCACCACACGGCGGCAGAGCCTCACCGACTTCGGCCAGGCGTTCTACCAGCGCGCCAAGCTGATCCTCGCGGACATGGAGGCGGCGGAAAACCTGGCTGCCGTCACCCGCGGCACACCCAGCGGCCGGCTGCGGATCAACGCGCCGGTAACCTTCGGCATACGCACCCTGTCGCCACGCCTGCTGGAGTACATGGTGCGCTACCCGCAGGTGTCGGTGGACCTGACGCTGTCCAACGAACTGGTGGACCTGGTCAACGACGGCTATGACGTGGTGTTCCGCATCGGCGAACTGGCCGACAGCGGTCTGAAGGCCGTGCCGCTGACGCCCTACCGGCTCGTACTGTGCGCCGCGCCGGCCTACCTCGCGCGACGACCCGCGATCCGTACGCCCGAAGAACTGAGCCAGCACGAATGCCTGGGCTTCACCTTTTCCGATGGTCGTTCCAGCTGGACCTTCGACGGTCCGGACGGGCGCATCGAGGTGCCGATTACAAGCCGTTTGACGATCAATCAGGGCGACCCGCTGCTGGCGGCTGCCGTGGCCGGGCTGGGCGTGGTGCTGCAGCCGCAGGAGCTGGTCGGCGATGCGTTGCGTAACGGCACCCTGGTGCAACTGCTGCCGCAATACCCGGTGCCGACCTCGCCCATGCACATGCTCTACGCCCCAGACCGACGCCTCACGCCCAAGCTGCGCAGCTTCCTCGACTTCGCCATCGCCGCCTTCGGTCGCCCGGCCTGAGATCGGCCAATGAGTGCAGGTCAGCCTTGCGCAAAGCTGGCCAGCGGCCGCCGGGAAACGGCAGACTGTCCCTGAAGAATCAGGAGCCACCATGGATAGCCAAAGCCCACCCATCCTGCGCACCGAACGCCTGCTGCTCACGCCGGTGCAACTGACCGACGCACCGACCATCCAGCGCCTGTTCCCGCACTGGGAAGTCGTGCGCTACCTGGACCGTCGCGTACCCTGGCCCTACCCGGCCGATGGCGCACTGGTCTATGTACGCGACGTGGTGCTGCCGGCCATGGCCCGTGGCGAGGAATGGCACTGGATGATCCGCCTCGCCACCCAGCCGGACGACGCCATCGGCAACATCTCGCTGTTCGATCAGCCGGGCAATCACCGAGGTTTCTGGCTGGCGCCCGCCTGGCAGGGCCAGGGCTACATGAGCGAGGCCTGCGAAGCGATCAGCCGCTTCTGGTTCCTGACGCTGGGCCGGCCGCTGATGCAGGTGCCCAAGGCGATCCCCAACGAAGGTTCGCGGCGCATCTCCGAACGCGAGGGAATGCGTCTGGTGGGCCGCGACGAAGGACACTTCGTCAGCGGCGTGCTGCCGCGGGAAACCTGGGAGCTGACGCGGGAAGAGTGGCTGGCACGCCATGCAGACGACTGAGCAGGCCTGGCACGGTGAACTCTGGCTGGGAGCAGACTACTGCCTCGTCGCCGGTACCACCGGCCACGCGCGCGCCCACGCTCACTACGCGCACCAGCTGCTGATGGCTCGCGAGGGCAAGGTGAACGCACTGATCGACGATCAGCCGCAGCAGGCTCCGCTGCTGGTCATCGCCTCCAACCAGCGTCATGCGATCCTCGACAGCGATCAGCGCGCCGTCACCCTGTTCGCCGAGCCGCTGGCCTTCGAGCTGGCCGGTCTCGAACACCTCTGCCGGCAGGTCGGGCCAGACCTGCGAGAGCTCGCATCAGGCCTGCGCGAACTGCCGCGCCGACAGCTCGACCCGCGCCTGGAGAAAGCCCTGCAGCGCATCCGTGCGCTGGACGACAACGCCCTGCCCGCCCAGGCGCTGGCCGAGGAAGCGTCGCTTTCGCTGAGCCAACTGGAACGGCTGTTCAGCGGCACGCTGGGCCTCTCAGTGCGCCGCCTGGTGCTCTGGCAACGGCTGCGCCGGGCGCTGCGCCTTGCCATGGCCGGCGACAGCCTGACCACCGCGGCCATCGCCGCAGGATTCGCCGATTCCGCGCATTTCTCCCGCAGCGTGCGCAGCCAGTTCGGCATTCGCGCCGACCTGACGCTGCGCCAATTGAAGTTTCGCGTGCTGAGCTGAATATCGCGGACAAGGGGCGTTCCAACAGATGAGGCTGGACGTCAGCGACTGGCAGGTTGCGGGAGCTTTCGTAGGAGCGAGCTTGCTCGCGAACCCGCCTCACACCGGATACTCAGGGTGCAATGCTTTCGCGAGCAAGCTCGCTCCTACAGCCTGCGTCTGGCGTTCTGCTGACGCACAAGCGCAGAGCCTTGCTCACGAACCTTTCTCTCAGCGCACATTCACTCCCGCACGCCGCAGCTCAGCCGGCAACGGTGCCGGAGGATGCGCCACATCAACTCGACGGAACGGCTCGGCGAGTTGCGCGAGGTACTCCACCGGGTAGTCGGGGCGGTCACCTATGCCCAGGTCATCTTCCGCCAGCGCGTAGTCCGGCAAGTGCAGCGCGGTGCCCAGCAGGCGATCCCAGAAGCTGAAGAACAGCGCGAAATTCACGTCCCCCGCCGTACCGTATTTCAGGTGGTGCAGGCGATGCAGCGGTGCCCAGGCGAAGATATGGCGCAGCGCACCGATGCGCATGTCCACATTGCTGTGCTGCAGCAGCAACTGGATGGCAATGGCGAACGCCAGCAGCGCCGCAACCTCCGCGGGAATACCCAGCAACAGCAAGGGCAGCGTGCCGCCGAGGGCTTCGAGCATCTGGTGCAGCGGGTGCTTCATCAGCCCGTTGAAACCGTACAGGCGCGTGACGCTGTGGTGCACCGCATGCAGGCGCCACAACAGCGGCGACCGGTGGCTGGCGTAGTGCACCAGGGTGATACCGAAGTCGGCGATCAGCAGCGCAACCAGCAGTTGCAGCGCCAGCGGCCAATCCATTGGCCAGAGGTCGAAATGCGGCAGCCACAGGGCCATCAACGGAATCGCGGCAATGCCCAGGGCATTCAACGACTCGTTGACCAACGCATGGGTGAAGTCGCGAACGCCATCGCCATGGCTCTCGTTCCAACCCGCGCGATAGGGCCAGAGTCGCTCGGCGAGGAAGGCCAGCAGGATCGCCAGCGGCAACAGCGCCGGCAGGCACAACAGCGATACGCCTTCACCGACCAGGTACAGGGCCAGGCCGATGAAGCCGAGGAAGAACGCGGGGGCGTAGACATAGCGCATGGGGCAGCTCCAATTCAGGATGAGCCGCCAGTTTTCCTGCCAGGCCGTCAGCCGCGCTTGAACAATCCGCGCATTCGGCGCCGCCATCGCGTGCGGATTTCCGCGCCCCAAGGGCAGCCTCAGCGACTCTTCGAAATCACCCCGACCATGTACTGGTTCAGATCGCGCAGATCATCGATGCTCCAGGCGTGCGGCGGGATTTTCACGCCGTTCTCGCGCAAGGTCCGGGGGATCAGGCTGCCGTTGGGGCGCAGCACCACCGAAGACACGATGACGCCCGGATAATCGCTTAGGCGCTTCCTGAAAGCGGCCGTCGTGAGGTCGGGCGTGGGCGGGCTGCTCTTGTGGGCCAGAGGCCCGCTCGCCTTGATGTCCGCGCCGTGGCAGACCGCGCAGCGCTGGGTAAAGAGGTTCTTGCCGTTAAGGTTATCCGCCAGGGCTGGCGCCATCTGTGCGAGCGAAAGCCCCCCGGTCAGAGCGATGAACAATGCTTTCACTTTCCTGCTTCCTTGCCGTGCCTATCAATCCTGATTCAGTCAGCGCCGCCAGGCACACCCCAGTGCGCTGAGCGCCAGTATCGCCGCCGCCCCCGCATAAGCCCAGAGCGCCGGCACCTGCGGCAGCAGCACACCGGCCAGAATAGGCCCGAGCCCTGCCCCGATATCGCGCCACACGGCATTGCCGGCCAGTGCCTGGATGCGCGCCTGCGGGTTGCGCTGCGCCACCAGCGTCACCACCAGCGGCAGTTGCAGCGCGCGCAGCACCAACACGAAGAAGGCGCCGATGAACAGCCAGTAGCTGCCGAACATCAGCAGCGCCAGCGAGGTGGCCAGCGACAGCACGACCAGCATGCGCAGCGCGCCGAAGCGGTCCGCCAGGCGCCCGCCGAACGGGCTGAAGAGCATCTCGCTGAGATAACGCACCGCCATCAGGATGCCCGCCACCAGTACGCCGGTAGCACCCAGGTGGGTCTGCGCGTAGAGCGAAAGGCCGAAGACGAACAACCCGTCGAGGGTCACGCCTTCGATGAAGGACCAGGTAGCAATGCTGTCCGGCAGGCGCAGGCGACGGCCGCTGCTGACCGGAATGTCATGGCCCGTTGCGGGTAAAGCGCGGGCGCGCCACAGGCCGCAAAGGGCCGCCACACAGAGCACGAAGAACACGCTGCGCGGCCCGAACGCCTGGGCCATCGCCGCCCCCAGCGGCAGCGCCAGCATCGGCCCGATGGAGAGGGTCGCCCGCGAGCGCCCGGCGCGGCGCGCGGCGCCTTGCGCCTCGGCGGTAGCGAGGGTCTGGGTACTGAGGTTGAACGTGGCGAAGCACAGGCCCCAGACCAGCCGGAACACCAGCAGTACGGCAAATCCGGAGAGCGTCGCCGAGGCCAGCGCGCAGGCTGCCGTCGCCAGCGCGGCGAGGCTGCAGGCAGCTCGATCGCCATGGCGGGCGTAGAAACGAACCACCCAGCCGTAACCCACGATGCGCACAAGACGATTAGCCGCCAGCAGGATGCCCGCTTCCACCAGGGTCACGCCAAAGTCCGCCGCGTACATCGGCAGCAGCAGGTACAGCAGCACGTCGGCGGGCAGGCACAGACCGAGCACCTGGGCGGAGTTGCGCGAATCTCGGTCGGCTCGCTGCAGGGCAGGCGTGTAAGCGGACGACATGACAGCCTCGTGACAACGACGGGGCCGCAGGATAACCCGCGCCCCGCCCCGCAGAGCAAGCCTCATCCTTGCGCGAGGCTACGCCTCACCATCTGCCGCAAGCGGTCACTTCAGCCGCCCTGAGACTGCCCCGAATACGGCGGATAACGATCATCCGGCACGCGCCGCTGGCGGCCTGGGTCCGGCCCTTCCTCGGGAGCATGGGCCGGGTGCGGTGGGTCGACCTGCGGATCGGACAGGTCCGGCGAATCCGGATCGAACCCCAGGTCGGGGTCTACGTGATGCGAGCCATCGCCGGGCGCCTGGCCCGACGCGAACAGCCAGCGTTCGCTGGCGGTCACGGGATGCTCGCTCGGGGGGACATGACGTTTCATGATCTCCTCCTGCGTCTCTGGTAGTGACAAGGCAGTTTACGCGCAGCGATCACCCGGGGTTCCCCCCGCGCCGACAACCGGCCGGTCTCACTCGCCGCAGCAGGGAAACCCGCGATCTAGACCATGGTCGCAAAGACCCCGCCGCCCATCTGTGACACCTTCGCGCGCTTTTTTAGTGCCCCCGGAGTCACCGCATGCCCTCGCCCCTCTCCTCCAGCCCGCTCACCCGCCTGGGCGCCCTCGCCTTGCTCGGTGGCATCGCCGCCCCGGCCAGCGCCGACTTCCTGGAGGACAGCAGCGCGCGCCTGGAATCGCGCACCTTCTACTTCAACCGCGACTTCCGCGACGGCAGCTCGTCCAACCCGCAGGGTGCATCCAAGCGTGAGGAAACCGCCCAGGGCTTCATCCTCAATCTGCAGTCGGGCTACACCGAAGGCACCGTCGGTATCGGCGTCGACGCCCTGGCCATGCTCGGCGTGAAGCTCGACTCCAGCCCCGCCGACAGCAACAGCGGCCTGCTGCCCTCCAGCGGTCACGACCCGCGCCACTCCGAAGACCAGTACGCCAAGGCCGGCGTCACCGGCAAGCTGCGCGTCTCCCATACCCAGTTCAAGTACGGCGCGATGCTGCCGGACATGCCGCTGCTCAAGTACAACGACGGCCGCCTGCTGCCGAACATGTTCCATGGCGCGCAGCTGACCAGCGAGGAAATCGCCCATCTCAAGCTCACTGCCACGCGCCTGGAGCGCTACACCGCCCGCGACTCCACCGACGCCCAGGACGTGCGCCTGAACTGCAAGAACAAGCGCTACGCCTGCGACACCACTGGCAACCGCTTCGACTCCTACCAGGCCGACTACCAGGTCAATGATCAGCTCCTGCTGCAATACGCCCAGGGCGGACTGGAGAATGTCTACCGGCAGCGCTACGTCGGCATTGTCGGCAAGCAGGCGGTCGGCGCCGGCAAGGTCACTGCCGACCTGCGCTGGTTCGACAGCGACGACGCCGGTTCGGCCCGTGCCGGCGAGATCGACAACCGCGCCTTGAGCCTGTTGTTGTCCTACGCCCAGGGTGGCCACGTGTTCAGCGCCGGCTGGCAGCGCATGAATGGCGACACCTCCATGCCCTACCTCGACGGCAGCAATCCCTACCTCGCCAACTACGTGCAGGTAAACGACTTCGCCAACGCCCAGGAGCGCTCCTGGCAACTGCGCTACGACTTCGACCTGCGCAGCGTCGGGGTGCCGGGCCTCAGCTTCATGACCCGCTACGTCAACGGCGACCACATCGCCCTGGCCAACGGCGACGAAGGCAAGGAATGGGAACGCGACGTGGAGTTCAAGTACGTGGTCCAGGCCGGCACCTTCAAGGACCTGAACCTGCGCCTGCGCAATGCCACCTACCGCACCAACTACGAACAGTCAGCGCGCGACGTGGATGAGGTGCGGTTGATCGCGAGCTACAACTTCTCGGTGTTCTGAAGACCCGCAACGGCGCCGTTTCGGCGCGCATTGAGCCGGATCGGTTTGCAGTCAATCCAGAGTGTTCACGTTCACGAAGATGAAGTACACGCTGCCTGCCAGAAATGTGCCTGCAATGACCCAGTTGTACCGACGGGAGCCAAAGAACGCGAGGATCGGCGCGACAGCAAACGCCAGGAGAACCAGGTTCGTCCGGCTCAAAAGTGAAACCTGCCAGTAATCGACCTCCTCCCAGATCGTCTGCAACTGGTAGGCGCCCAAGGCCATCAGAGCCCAGTGCCCATGCGAATTGAATATCTCGTGATGAGACTCACCCGGTTTCAGCTCACCGAGGGGCAGGATCAGCGCAGCAGCAAAGAACAGCAGCAGTGGCGAGACCAGCAGTTTCAGGAACTGCGGATAGGTCCATTGCGGCACCAAGCTTTTGAGATCGTGCACAACCCACCAGTAGTCGAGCTGCGCCAGGAATATCGAAGCCGCCCAGAGCATTGGCAGCCAGTCGATGGCAGCCACCGCCCTCGATCTAAGGGTCGCCACCACACTGGTCAGCAATCGGGTGACTCCCAGGCCCGTCAACATGCCTATTACCACCGCAATCCACTGGAACTCTGTCCCCGCCACGCCTCACCTCGTTTCTTCCAGGCCATCGGCCCCTTCGAAAAAGGCAGGAAAGATACAGCGGCATTCACCGAAGCGAAGGGGAGGCAGTCGTTCACTCACGGCATTAAAGGAATATCCCTACAGCAGTTCTCTGCCCTGCTACTCACCGGCTGCAGTCCTGGGTATTAGGGAAAGGAATGAGAGCCGATTCATTCTGTCGGCAATGTCCTGCCTCGGGATCGTGGTCATCAACCGAAAAGTCCCACGAACCATTAGCCTTGCGGGCCTACAAGCGCCATCTCTAGCCTCTGGTTCGCCGCAGCGTCATCGCGGTCGGGTGTAGGACCCCGGAAAACGAGCGAGATACGGTGTCGCTGTGGCTGCAAATAAGGGAGCAATCCGCCCCTTGTATGCGGAGCTCTATGGCGGTCCGTGTGGTGTGGCTTCGGCCAGCCGGTTCTCGCTCCTCAGACCCGGGTTCCTACCTCCACACGGGCCGCCTCCATACCCGTAGGACGGTTGACTGGCGGCTCCCTATCCATTGAGGAGCGACATTAATGCACTATCCCCCTTTCTTCCTCGTGCACCACCTCTCATCACGCCAGACCCCAGCCCTCCCCCCGGAGGTGCCCCATGCGTGAATTTCTCCCCGTTGCCTTGACCGGCCAGTTCGGCGAAGAAGTCCTCTTCATCAACGCCCTCGCCCCGGTCGAACACCTGCGCGAAGCCGCCCTGCGCCGCATCACGGCGGTCGAAGACCTGCTGCAGTTGATGGAAGACGACAGCGACTGTGGCCTCATCCGCGCCACCGCCCGCTTCGCCTCCGCCTTGGCCCCGCTGGTCAGCGAAGCCCGCCAGCTCTACGAGCTGGCCCTGGAACGCCCCGACTACCAGGCGGGGCCGATGGAGCGCTGAATACCGCCACCGGGCCGGCCCCGAAGCGCCGGCCCGGCGAGCACCCACTTACTTCTTGGAAGTCAGCGTGCTGTAGGCAGTGATCAGGTTGCGGTAATCAGGGATGTGGTTGGAGAACAGCGCAGCCAGGCCCTCGATATCGTTGCGCCAGTCGCGGTGCAGCTCACAGGCCACGCCGAACCAGGTCATCATCTGCGCGCCGGCGGCTTCCATGCGGCGCCAGGCGGCGTCACGGGTGACTTCGTTGAAGGTGCCGGAGGCGTCGGCGACGACGAAGACGTCGAATCCCTCTTCCAGCGCCGACAACGCCGGGAAGGCCACGCAGACCTCGGTCACAACGCCGGCGATGATCAGCTGCTTCTTGCCGGTGGCCTTCACCGCTTTCACGAAGTCCTCGTTGTCCCAGGCGTTGATGTTGCCGGGGCGGGCGATGTAGGGCGCGTCAGGGAACAGGTCCTTCAGCTCGGGCACCAGCGGGCCGTTGGGGCCACTCTCGAAGCTGGTGGTGAGGATGGTCGGCAGCTTGAAGTACTTGGCCAGGTCGGCCAGGGCGAGGACGTTGTTCTTGAACTTGTCCGGTTCGATGTCTCGCACCAGCGAAAGCAGACCGGCCTGGTGATCGACCAGCAATACGGCGGCCTGGGTCTTGTCGAGACGGACGTAGGGCTTGCTCATGGCGTTTCCTCTTTGCGGTGGATACCCGGTCGGAGCCGGGCAAGGGTTGAATCAGCGCTGGGAGTCCAGCACTTCGTGTTCGGTCACGACCTGCTGGGCCTTGGTGTAGCTTTCGATCAGCAGGCGGTAATGCGGGAAGATCAGGCTGTAGGCCTCGGCCCACTGCGCGGCATCCGGGCGGTTCCAGGTACGCTGGATTTCCGAGGCCACCGCGGCGGTGTCCATGGGCACCACACCAGCCTGGACGACACGGGACAGGGTGATTTCCTGCGCCGCCTTGGAATAGGTGCCGGAGGCATCGATCACGGCAAATACCTTGTAGCCGGCGTTGACGGCGGCGATTGCCGGGAAGGCCATGCAAACGCTGGTGATGGTGCCGGCAATGACCAGGGTTTTCCTGCCGGTGGCCGCCACCGCGGCGACGAACTCGGGGTTGTCCCAGGCGTTGATCTCGCCCTTGCGTGCCACGTACTGCGCATGGGGCGCGGCTTCATGGATCTCGGGGATCAGCGGGCCGTTGGGGCCCTGCGGAACCGAGGCGGTGGTGATCACCGGAATCTTCGCCAGCGTCGCGATGCGGGCCAGGGTGATGGCGTTGTTGCGCAGCTCGGTCATGGGCATGTCCTTGACCGTCTGGAACAGGCCGCTCTGGTGATCGATGAGCAGCATGGCGGTGTCGTCGGAGTCGATCACCGGGCGCTGGCCATTGAAGTTGGCAATCTGGTTGAAGTGGCTCATTTCGGGGTCTCCACAAAGGGCATCCGGCCCATAAAGCCCGCGCATCCTGCGCGGGCGCTCATCCAGACTAGGCGACGCCTGAGTCCGGGGTATGACATCAGCGGGTCATCTGTCCGAAACGCCCGCTCTGGACATCGGCAATAGCCTGCTGAATCTCGCTTTCGCTGTTCATCACGAAGGGGCCGTAGCCGACGATGGGCTCATCCAGCGGCTCGCCGCTGAGCAGCAGGACCAGGGCATCGCTCTCGGCCTCCAGTTGCAGGTACTCACCGCGCCGGTCAAGCAGCGCCAACTGGCCTTCGTGCAGCGCTTCGCCGCCGCCCAAGCGGACGCTGCCGCGCAACACCACCACGGCCGTGTTGCGCCCGGCCTTGACGGCCAGTTCCAACGGGTAGCCGGGCTGCAGACGCAGGTCCCAGACATCCAGCGGGCTGAAGGTGTGGGCCGGGCCCGCATGGCCGGCGTAGTCGCCCGCGATCACCCGCAGGCTGCCGGCGCCATCAGCCAGGTCCATGCGCGGGATGTCGCTGGCCAGCAGCGTCTGGTAGGCCGGGGCGGTGCGCTTGTGGCGGGCCGGTAAATTCACCCAGAGCTGGACCATGTGCAGGTTGCCGCCGCTGCGGGTGAAGTCCGGCGAGTGATATTCCTCGTGGAGGATGCCGTCGCCCGCCGTCATCCACTGCACGTCGCCGGGGCCGATGCGGCCGCCACCGCCGCTGGAGTCGCGGTGTTCCAGTTCACCTTCGTAGACCAGGGTCACGGTCTCGAACCCTCGGTGTGGGTGCTGGCCGACGCCACGGCGCACCGCGCTGGGGCCGAAAGCGTGAGGGCCGGCATGGTCGAGCAGCAGGAAGGGACTGAGGTGCTCGCCGAGGCTGTCGTAGGAAAACAGCGTGCGAACCGGGAAGCCGTCGCCGACCCAGTGCGGGCGGGCGGCGCTGTAGATGCCAAGAATCTGTTTCATGGGGTGCCTCCTGTTGTGCATGGAGGCCACGATACGGACAGGACAATTGCCCCAGTAGACGGCAAAAACTACTATCAGTGTTCCATCACAGGAACACTGAAATGGACGATCTCAACGACCTCTACTACTTCGCCCAAGTGGTGGAGCACGGCGGATTCACCCCTGCCGGCCGCGCCCTGGACGAGCCCAAGTCGAAGCTGAGCCGGCGTATCGCCGCGCTGGAGGAACGCCTGGGCGTGCGGCTGATCCAGCGTTCGACGCGGCATTTCTCGGTGACCGAGATTGGCCAGGTGTTCTACCGACATTGCCTGGCGATGCTGGTGGAAGCGGCGGCTGCCACCGAGGCCGTCGAACAGCACCGTTCCGAACCGCGCGGGGTGGTGAACCTGAGCTGTCCCACGGCGCTGCTGAACTTCTGGGTCGGCCCGATGCTGGCGCGCTTCATGGTGCAGTACCCACTGGTGGAGCTGCATGTACAGAGCACCAACCGGCAGGTGGACCTGATCCAGGAGGGCATCGACATTGCCTTGCGGGTGCGCTTCCCGCCGCTGGAAAGCAGTGACCTGGTGATGAAAGTGCTGGGCGAAAGCCGCCAGCGGGTGGTGGGCGCCCCGGCACTGCGCGAGCGCCTGCCGGCCAGGCCGACGCCCGTCGATGTGGCTGCCCTGCCGACGCTGCACTGGGGCGCGGTACAGCGGGAGTACCACTGGCAACTGGACGGCCCCGAAGGGGCCAGCGCGCAGGTGCGCTACCGGCCGCGAATGGTCACCGACGACCTGGTTGCGCTGCGCCAGGCCGCGCTGGCGGGCGCCGGTGCCGTGCACATACCGGCCGTGGTGGTGTGCGAGGATCTGAACGAAGGCCGATTGGTGAACCTTCTGCCGGACTGGGCGCCGCGTACCGGCGTGGTCCACGCGGTGTTCCCTTCGCGGCGCGGGCTGTTGCCGTCGGTACGCACCTTGCTTGATTTCCTCGGTGAGGAATTTGAGAAGAGCGATATGTCCTGAGTAAGCGTCCCGCAAGCCCGAGAGAAAGTTCGCACTTCAATCCCGGACGCCGGTCCACCCTGAAGGAAATACTGCTCGGGAATATGGCGAGCTTTTCTTCAGAAAGCTCTGACATACCTTTCCAGCGACCATTCCTTACCATTTGTCGACAAAAACGCCGTAACCAGTTCATCTGGTTGGGAATCTTTGATTAATGTCTACGCTGAAAACTGTTGGAAGAATGTCGAGGAGCAGCCGGTATGGCTAAGAACCTGAAAGAGCGTGCAACGGTCATCTGCCGCCTCGACGACAAGATTCTCTTCGTGCGCAAATCCAAGTCGAAGTGGAACCTCCCCGGCGGCCGCATCGAGGCCGACGAACGCCCCGGCCAGGCGGCCACCCGCGAGCTGATCGAGGAAACCGGGCTGGCCATCGAGCAGATGAACTACGTGGCGCCGCTGGAGCTATACCAGACGCTGCACTACGTGTTCGAGACGCCGATCGACCCGACGCAACAGCCCACCCCGCTGAACGAGATCGCCGACTGCCGCTGGTTCGCTCCCGAAGAGCTGGAGCGCCGCCGGGTCAACAAGTCGGCTCGCCGCTTGCTGCGCACCTGCCTGAAGGCTGGTTGATGGGCTGACGGACGGCGCGTATCAAGGTATCTTCAGCGCCTTCCTACAACACCCTTCCAGGATTCGTTCCCCCATGCTTCGCGCTGCCCTGCTCTGCACCACCGCGCTGTTCACCACGGCAATGAGTTCCGGCCTGGCCCTTGCTCAGGTCGAGGTGAAGCCTGTGCAGCACTCCAAGGTCGGCGAAGTGCTGGCGGTGCGGATCAGCGAGGAGATCGCTCCGGGCGACTACGAGCGCCTGTTCAAGGGGCTGCTGGCCAACCCGGGGAAGTTCGCCCGCAAGGTGGCCTTGCTGGACAGCATCGGCGGTAGCGCCGCCGAATCGATCAAGATGGGTCGTCTGCTGCGCGAGTCCGGCTTCGAGACGCTGGTGCCGACCAACAGCGTCTGCCAGGGTTCCTGCGTCTATCTGCTGGCTGCCGGCAAGCACCGTACGGTGCGTGGCTACGTGGGCCTGCATCGCCCCTACTACCCCGCCGGCGATTCGTCCCAGGCGGCGGGCAGCTACAACGCCCGCACCTATTTCCGCGACATGGACATTCCGCTGGAACTGGCCGACACCATGCAGAGCATCGACCCGCAGCGCATGCGTGTGCTGACGCCGGAGGAGCTGCAGCGCTACCGCCTGGGCGCAACGCCCAGCCAGATCAGCGCCCGCTGACGTTCAGCGGCCACTGGTCGGCATCGATGTAGCCGAGCAGGCGCGGGCTCTTGTCCGTTTCGCTGAGCACGAACAGCGTCGAGGCGTAGTCCGGGGTCGCCGGGTCGTCCACGCTCACCGAGTGCTCCAGGTCCTCGATGCATTCGCTGTGGGTCACCAGGATCAGGTTGCGGTGCGCGATCTTGTGTTGCAGCGCCTGGCGCAACATCGATCCTTCACAGTTGTACAGCCACTCCTGCTCTTGCGGCGCCTGCCCGAACATCGAAGTGGCGGTCTGTACCGCACGCACCTGCTCACTGCTGAGGATGTCGGCATTGGCCAGGCCGAGGGCGGCGAAGTCCTGCCCGATGGCGTGGGCACTCAGTCCGCCACGCACGGTGATGCCGTCGACGTTGCCCAGGCAGGGGGCGCTGGAACGGTCACACCGTTCGGCATGGCGCACCAACACGATCAGGTCGCCGTTCTGCCAGTGCTCACGCAGCTCGGCCTGGCGCTTGGCATCACCGACCAGCGGTGCGGGACGAGAGAAGTCCAGCGGCAGGAAGCCACTGAGCAAGGCTATGAGAGGGAGGATCGCCAGCAACGACAGCCAGCCGCGAGACAGGGAACGGAAGAACTTTGGGGTGGGCATGGGCTCGGCCGTACTGCTGGTAGAAGGGAAAGCCCGACCCATCCCTGGGGTGACCATCGCACTGCGGGTTGTCAGATGGCGGGCAGGCAAACCCTATCGCCGCATTCGTGAAGAACCCGTTATGAATTGCTGAAGAAACCGTATCCGTCAGAAACGACCGTCTGTCGCCCCGCAGCCTTCGAGGTGCTAACTGGCGCGATTGGCCCGCTTTCGGTCATCGCACTGTGGTAGAACAAGGCACAGTGCCATCAGAGAGCCGCCGCCATGCCGTACGACGCCTCCCCGGAAAATCCCGTCTACCAGACCCTCCTCGAATCCACCCGCGCCATCCCGTGGAAAATCGACTGGCGATCCATGACCTTCGCCTACATCGGCCCGCAGATCGAAGACCTTCTAGGCTGGAGCCAGGCCAGCTGGGTCAGCGCCAACGACTGGGCCGAACGCATGCACCCGGAAGATCGCGACCGCGTGGTGAACTTCTGCGTGTCGCAGTCGCGCGAGGGCACCGACCACGAGGCGGACTACCGCGCCCTCACCTCCTCCGGTGACTACGTGTGGATCCGCGATGTGGTGCACGTGATGCGTGACGAGAACGGCGAAGTGGACTCGCTGGTCGGCTTCATGTTCGACATCAGCGAACGCAAGCGCGCCGAAGAGCAGCTGATCATGCTGCAGCGCCAGCTGGAGGAGTACTCGTACAAGGACGGCCTGACCGGCGTGGCCAACCGGCGCATGTTCGACTCGGTGCTGGACACCGAGTGGGGCAGCGCCCAGCGCAGCGGCCAACCGTTGTCCCTGGTGCTGCTGGATATCGACTACTTCAAGCAATTCAACGATCACTACGGGCACATCCAGGGCGACGACTGCCTGCGCACCGTCGGCAAGGCGCTGGCCGGCGCGCTGCACCGACCGCGGGACTTCATCGCCCGCTTCGGTGGCGAGGAGTTCGTGCTGGTGCTACCGGAGACCGACAGCGAGGCCGCGCGGCAGATCGCCGAGCGTTGCCGCAGCGTGCTGCGCGAGCAACAGATCAGCCACGAAAAGTCCAATGTCTCGTCGTTGCTGACCATCAGCCTGGGCGTCGGCACTGCCGTGCCCTCCTCCAGCGACCGTCCGCTGGACTTCGTCGCGGCGGTGGACCGCCTGCTCTACCAGGCCAAGCAGGCCGGGCGCGACCGCCTGGTGGCCGCACAGTGGAACCGTGGTGACGACCTGCGGCGTGATGCGGTGCGCTGAGGCGACTGCGACGTCCTGACTCGATATCCCGACGGGCACCGGCGCCAGAGCTGTCTAAGCTCTATAGCCACACGCGCGTGCCGGCGGCAGCGCGGCGGCCTCACGAGGGTCGCCGCCCACTGCGCCAACTCCATGAAACCCCTGGCCCGGAGCCGGCATTGCGTAGAGCCGACCCCGTAACCAGGACCCCTGACCATGCACGATATCGACCCCGTCGAAACCCAGGAATGGCTGGACGCGCTGGAATCCGTACTGGAGAAAGAAGGCGAAGAGCGCGCCCACTACCTGATGACTCGCCTCGGCGAGCTGGCCAGTCGTACCGGCACGCAGCTGCCCTACGCCATCACCACGCCCTACCGCAACACTATTCCGGTAGGCCACGAGGCCCGCATGCCGGGCGATCTGTTCATGGAGCGACGCATCCGCTCACTGGTGCGCTGGAATGCGCTGGCCATGGTGATGCGCGCCAATCACAAGGACCCGTCGCTGGGCGGGCACATCTCCACCTTCGCCTCCTCGGCAACCCTCTATGACATCGGCTTCAACTACTTCTTCAACGGCCCCACCGAGGAACACGCCGGGGACCTGATCTACTTCCAGGGCCACGCCTCGCCCGGCATCTACGCCCGCGCCTACATCGAGGGGCTGCTCACGGATCAGCAGCTGGAGAACTTCCGCCAGGAGGTGGATGGCAAGGGCATCTCCTCCTACCCGCATCCACGGCTGATGCCGCACTTCTGGCAGTTCCCCACGGTGTCCATGGGCCTGGGGCCGATCCAGGCGATCTACCAGGCGCGCTTCATGAAGTACCTGGAAAGCCGTGGGTTCATCCCCGCCGGCAAGCAGAAGGTCTGGTGCTTCCTCGGCGATGGCGAGACCGATGAGCCCGAATCCCTCGGCGCCATCTCCCTGGCCGGGCGCGAGAAGCTCGACAACCTGATCTTCGTGGTCAACTGCAACCTGCAGCGCCTGGACGGTCCGGTGCGCGGCAACGGCAAGATCATCCAGGAGCTGGAAGGCGTGTTCCGCGGCGCCAACTGGAACGTCATCAAGGTGATCTGGGGGCGCTTCTGGGACCCGCTGTTCGCCAAGGACCACGCCGGCCTGCTGCAGGCGCGCATGGACGAAGCGGTGGACGGCGACTACCAGAACTACAAGGCCAAGGACGGCGCCTTCGTCCGCGAGCACTTCTTCGGCGCGCGACCGGAGTTGCTGGAGATGGTCAAGGACCTCTCCGACGAAGAAATCTGGAAGCTCAACCGAGGCGGGCATGACCCGTACAAGGTCTATGCCGCCTACCACGAAGCGGTGAACCACAAGGGCCAGCCCAGCGTGGTGCTGGCCAAGACCATCAAGGGCTACGGCACCGGCACCGGCGAGGCGAAGAACATCGCCCACAACATCCACGAGATCGACGTCGAAAGCCTGCGCGCCTTCCGCGATCGCTTCGACATCCCGATCAAGGACGCGGACCTGCCCAAACTGCCCTTCTACCGCCCTGACGAAGGCAGCGCCGAGGCACGCTACCTGAAAGAGCGGCGCACCTCCCTGGGCGGCTTCATGCCCCATCGCCACGGCAACAGCCAGGCCATTCCCGCTCCGCCGCTGGAGACGCTGAAGGCCTTGCTGGACGGCTCGGGAGACCGCGAGATTTCCACCACCATGGCCTTCGTGCGGATCATCTCGCAACTGGTGAAGGACAAGGAACTGGGCCAGCGCATCGTGCCGATCATTCCCGACGAGGCCCGCACCTTCGGCATGGAGGGGATGTTCCGCCAGCTCGGCATCTACTCCTCGGTGGGCCAGCTGTACGAGCCGGTCGACAAGGAACAGCTGATGTTCTATCGCGAGGACAAGAAGGGCCAGATCCTCGAGGAAGGCATCACCGAGGCGGGCGCGATGTCCTCCTTCATCGCCGCCGGTACCGCCTACAGCAACTACCGCCAGCCGATGCTGCCGTTCTACATCTTTTATTCGATGTTCGGCTTCCAGCGCATCGGCGACCTCGCCTGGGCGGCCGGCGACAGCCTGACCCGCGGCTTCCTGCTCGGCGGCACCGCCGGGCGCACCACCCTCAACGGCGAAGGCCTGCAACACGAGGACGGCCAGAGCCATGTGCTGGCCTCGGTCATCCCCAATTGCCGCACCTACGACCCCACCTACTCTTATGAGCTGGCGGTGATCATCCAGGAGGGTGTCCGGCAGATGATGCAGGAGCAGCAGGACGTCTTCTACTACATCACCGTGATGAACGAGAACTACCCGCACCCTGCTCTGCCCCAGGGTGTCGAAGCCGGCATCATCAAGGGCATGTACCTGCTCTTCGAGGACCGCCGCGCTGCCTCGCACCACGTACAGCTGCTCGGCTCGGGCACCATCCTGCGCGAAGTCGAGGCCGCGGCGAAGATCCTGCGCGAGGACTTCGGTATCGGCGCCGACGTCTGGTCGGTGCCCAGCTTCAACGAACTGCGCCGCGACGGCCTGGCGGTGGAGCGCTGGAACCGCCTGCATCCGGGGCAGAAACCCCGGCAAAGTTACGTCGAGGAATGCCTGTCCGGCCGCAAAGGGCCGGTGATCGCCTCGACCGACTACATGAAGGTCTATGCCGAGCAGATTCGCCAGTGGGTGCCGACCAAGGAATACAAGGTACTGGGCACCGATGGATTCGGCCGCAGCGATACCCGCGCCAAACTGCGCCACTTCTTCGAGGTGGACCATCAGTGGGTGGTGCTCGCCGCGCTGGAGGCTTTGGCCGATCGCGGTGACATCGAGCCGAAAGTGGTGGCCGAGGCCATCGCCCGGTTCGGCCTCGACCCGGAAAAACCCAACCCGCTGGACTGCTGAGGAGAGGCACCGTGAGCGAAACCATTCGCGTACCCGACATCGGCAACGGCCAGGGAGAAGTCATCGAACTGATGGTGCAGGTCGGCGACCGCATCGAAGCCGAGCAGAGCCTGCTGACGCTGGAGTCCGACAAGGCCAGCATGGAAATACCTGCGCCCAGGGCCGGCGTGGTGAAGGCTATCAAGGTGAAGGTCGGCGACACCCTCAAGGAGGGTGATGACATCCTCGAACTGGAGGCCGAAGGCGGCGCCGAGCAAACCAAGACTGAGGCAAAGGCCGAGTCGCCTGCCAAGACCGCCGCAGCAGAACCCGCACCGGTCGCTGCGCCTGCGCCACAACCTGCACCGCCAAGCAGTGGCGGAGTGGAAACCATCAAGGTGCCGGACATTGGCAACGGCCAGGGTGAGATCATCGAGCTGATGGTCAAGGTGGGCGACCGCATCGAAGCCGACCAGAGCCTGCTGACGCTCGAGTCCGACAAGGCCAGCATGGAGATTCCCGCGCCCAAGGCCGGCGTGGTGAAGGCCATCAAGGTGAAGATCGGCGACACGCTCAAGGAAGGCGATGACATCCTCGAGCTGGAGGTCGTCGGTGGTGCTGCTGCGCCGCAGGCCACGGCCGAGAAACCCGCAGCCGCCCCGGTGGCGCAAGCCGAACCTGCCAGGGGCTCGGAAGCCACGCCCGTGGGCGCGCCCAGCCGCGACGGCACCCGGGTGCACGCCGGGCCCGCCGTGCGCATGGTTGCCCGCGAGTTCGGCGTCGACCTGGCGCAGGTCACCGGCACCGGGCCCAAGGGCCGCATCCTCAAGGAGGACGTGCAGCTGTTCGTGAAGGAGCAGTTGCAACGCGGCAAGTCCAGCGCGGCAACAGGCGCCAGCGGAGGCACGGGCATTCCGCCGATTCCGGAAGTCGACTTCAGCAAGTTCGGCCAAGTGGAAGAAGTGGCGATGACCCGCCTTATGCAAGTCGGCGCTGCCAACCTGCATCGCAGCTGGCTGAACGTGCCTCACGTGACCCAGTTCGAGTCCGCCGACATCACCGAGGTGGAAGCCTTCCGCGTGGCGCAGAAGGCGGTGGCGGAGAAAGCCGGGACCAAGCTGACCATCCTGCCGATTCTGCTCAAGGCCTGTGCCCACCTGCTGCGCGAACTGCCCGACTTCAACAGCTCACTGGCCTCCAGTGGCAAGGCGCTGATCCGCAAGCAATACGTGCACATCGGCTTCGCCGTGGATACACCGGACGGTCTGCTGGTACCGGTGATCCGCGACGTGGACAAGAAAGGCCTGCTGCAACTTGCCGCCGAAGCCGCTGAGTTGGCGGAGAAAGCCCGCGCCAAGAAGCTCAGCGCCGACGCCATGCAGGGCGCCTGTTTCACCATCTCCAGCCTGGGGCATATCGGCGGCACCGGCTTCACCCCCATCGTCAACGCACCGGAGGTGGCCATCCTGGGCGTGAGCAAGGCAGCGATTCAGCCAGTGTGGGATGGCAAGGCGTTCCAGCCGAGGTTGATGCTGCCGCTGTCACTGTCCTACGACCATCGCGTAATCAACGGCGCGGCGGCGGCTCGCTTTACCAAAAGGCTGGGTGAAGTACTGGGGGAGATTCGAAGTCTTTTGCTGTAGTTGCTTTTCTGGAAACCACTATATTGCCCGGCACGCCTCATGTTGCCGGGCAATTTATTTTCAGAAACCGTGATGACTATTGAATAACAACTGAACCAGCCGACAACAACAAGCCCCATCATTCCATTACTAAACAATAGGCATAAATCCCAAGCTCATCTTTCATTCAGCCGACGCCATTCACACTTCTCGCCCTACGGGAAAATACCTACTTACCCAGTCATAAAGTCGCAATTGCCCTCAAACTCACTGCCCCAAAAAATCCTGCAGCCCACCATTTGAAAATTCCTTTTAAATCAATGATTAGCAAATGGATACCCATGGGAATCCTGCCGAAACGCATTTCGGCAGACATCTGCTGACAGGATCTTAAAAATGCATCAATCAAAAGCATTCAGCCGTAACAAAATATCGCTGGCCATATCGTTCGCGGTCGCCAGCACCTCTCTGTATGCCCAGGACATTCGCACTTCCTATAACCAGCAAGGAACCGCCGTATTCGAAACCCACTTCTTCGATATCGGTGACGGTCCCTACATGGGAGATCCGAAGGCGCCGGAATATTCGACGTGGAACCTGGATAGCGAACAGAAGAACAAGATTCAGAAGGCGATCGACTACTGGGCGACCGTCATCCAGCCGAACCCCGGAACCAGCCCCGCCATTGTGAACGTGGGTACCTATAAGGGTGATAATGCTGGAGGCATCAGCGACACCATCGAATTGCCTGATAAAACCGCCACCACTGTACTACAGGCTTTCCTGACCGGGCAGGGAAGCTTGATCGACTCACTCACCTTCGGATCCCACGCGCAGTTCCAGATGGGTAGTGGACTCACCTACGACACCTTGCCCTACTCTCCAACTCAACAACCCCTGGGTTCCAAAGGATTTGATATCAATGCCACGGCCCTGCACGAGCTGGCCCACGGGCTTGGCATCAACACCAATGTCACGAACAAGAAAGGCGATAACAGCGATACACCCTATTTCAACGAAGCCCTCATTGGCTGGGAACAGCACCTTCGCGACGACAACGGCAATCCGGCGCACCCGAACCAGGTTGTGCTCTGCACCGGCTGCAATAACGACTATGACCCAGACGGATTCGATTTGCGCAAGGATCAGGGCTACTTCACCGGCGACAATGTGACGGAAGTACTGGACGGGGCCATGCCGGGCGTTCCTGTGAAAATCCTGGGCGTGGAAGGCGACGTAGATGACAACTACATGTCTCACAGCGAGTTGAAGAACAGCCTGATGAGCCACCAGAACTACCGCAACTACACCACCTTCATGGAGGCCGAACTGGCAGCGCTGCAGGACATGGGCTACCAGATCGATCGGCGCAACTTCTTCGGCTATTCGGTCTACGGCAACGGCCAGATGCTGTACAACCAGAACGGCTATTTCAAGCGCAACGAGACTGGCACCGCGTACCTCACGGGCGCCTACAACGAAACGCCCCTCGGCATCGGCCTGCATGTCTACGGCAGCGACAACCTGATCTACCAGCAGGCCGACCTGCTCACCCGTGGAGCAGGCGCCGTCGGTGTCCGCATCGATGGCCAGGGCAACGCCCTGATAGTCGAACCCGGCACGCGAATCCACGCGGACGGCCTGAACGGTCAGGGTATCCTGTTCGCCTATGGCAAGGACCACACCCTCGTACTGCGTGGCGATGTGCAGGCCATGGGAGAAAACGGCGTTGGCGCCAGGTTCAGCTTCGGTCAGAACATGCTGGGCAGCCTCGGGGCCAGTAGTGAATATCGAGGCTCCTACTTCCAGTTCCAGAACAATAAGGTGCTGGACAACCCCTTGCCGGAACTCATGGGCGCCCTGGTCGATGACGTCGATATCAGCGGGCGGTTGGCGGGTACTGACGCAGCGATCCGAATCGATGACTCCGCACTGGTCAACCAGATCAATATCCTGGCAGGAGCCCAGCTGGAAGGCGGCATCTATTCGGACTACAACCGCTGGGGAGGCGTCGAGCAGCGCTTCACGCAGCTGAATTTCGGCTTGCTGAACGATGGCCAGGGCCGCGCCCTGGATCAGACAGACCCGAACTTCCGCATGACCTACGACGGCGATATCCAGGGCATCCGAAGCCTGGTGCTGAACCTGCGGGGCGGCGAAACCAGCCTCAACAGCCAGAACAACCAGCTCTACGCGGTGAACGTCGAAGAAGGCGCCACCCTGCGTGGCAACGGACTGTTCCAGCTCAACCCCAATGGCGAATTCGTCAACCGCGGTACCGTCGCGCCAGGCAACTCGCTGGGTAGCATCACCGTCGACGGCGACTATCGCCAGACCGATACCGGCCAGTTGCTGGTGGAGGTGAACGACAAGCGCCAACACGACAGCCTGCTGGTCACCGGTAACGCCGATCTCGCCGGCCGCCTGACCGTGGCGCCCGTACGCGGCTGGTACTCGCCGCAGTGGACGGTCAGCTCCAGCCAGCTGCTCCAGAGCACCAGCACCACCGGCAGCTTCGACGCGGTAGAAAGCCTGCCGGTTTCGCCGACCCTGTCCCTGCTGGCGACCCCGAAGGCCGACGGCAGCTACCTGCTGAACTTCGAGCGCAGCAGCGATGCCTACGCCCAGTACGCCCTGAGCCAGAACGGCCGCGAAGTGGGCGAAGCCCTGAGCGAAACCGCCTCCGAGGTCAAAGCCGGCGACACCGACCGCCAGAAGCTCTATACCGCCCTGGACTTCTCCGCAGCGGACGGCAGCACCATCGGTCGCGCCCTCGAACAGCTCTCGCCCTCGGCCTACAGCGCCATGCTGGCCAGCTCGTTGCAGCGCGAGCAGCAGGTCGCCGACGCCATCAGCGCCCGCGAGCCCGGCAAGCTGCGCGACGATGAGTGGCAAGCCTTCATCCAGCCCTTCGGCGGCAACACCCGGCAGAACAGCGACAGCCACACCGTCGGGTTCAACAGCGACAGTTCCGGTGTGATCTTCGGCGCCGAGACCGCCGCCACCAGCGACGGCAACCTGATCGTCGGCCTGCACGGTGCGGCCAGCAAGCAGAAGGTCAACCTGAAGGACCCGCTGCACGGCGACGGCAATACCACGGCCCTGGAACTGGGTGTGCACGCCCGCTATGCAGCAGATCCGATGGCCGGCAGCTACATGCTCGGCAGCGCCCGTATCGGCTACGAAACCGGTGAACTCAAGCGCAAGCTCGACTTCGCCGACTACTCCGCCGAGAACAAGGCTGACTGGACCGGCAAGAGCGCGTCCCTGGTCGGTGGTGGCGGCTACCGCTTCAAGCTGAACGAAAACGTCAGCCTGGGCCCGATCGCCACCCTCACCTACACCAACCTGTGGCGCGACGGCACCCACGAGAAAGGCGCCGATGGCTCCACCCTGAAGCTGAAGTCCCAGCAGTTCGATTCACTGCGTTCCAGCATCGGCCTGAACAGCGCCATGAAGTTCCCGCTCGACGGTGGCAAGGCCATCAAGGCGGAGGGCCAGATCACCTGGAACCACGAGCTGCTCGACACCGACCTGATCCAGGACGCGACGTTCGCCAACTACCAGGGCGTGAAGTTCAAGAGCAAGAACACCGTCATGGACCGCGACTCCATGGGCCTGCGTGGCAGCGTGCGTTACCAGCTCAGCGAAAACGTGGACATTGGCGCAGGGGTAGCAAGCGACCTGTTCCGCACCGGCTACAACTCGGTGTCGGGCAACCTGTCGCTGGACTGGCGTTTCTGATCCATCCTCCCCGCGCCTGGCGTGGGGAATCCCCATTCATCCGTATTAGCCGCCCCATGGGGCGGCTTCTTTACATCTGGTCCAGCGGTATCCGCAGATAGCGCACGCCGTTCTCCTCTACCGCAGGCAATACACCACCGCGCATGTTGACCTGAATCGACGGCCAGATGAGGGCAGGAGCCTGGAGGGTCGCATCGCGCTTGTTACGCATGAGGACGAAGGCATCCTCCGCCACCCCTTCATGCACATGCACGTTGGCCTTTCGCTCCTGCGCCACGCTGGTCTCGTGCTGATGCTCCTCGCGGTCCGCCGTCAGGTAGTCATGGCAGAGGAACAGACGCGTCGTCTCTGGTAGTGCGAACAGGCGCTGGATGGAGCGGTACAGCTGTCGCGCATCGCCGCCAGGAAAGTCACAACGGGCGGTGCCGTAGTCGGGCATGAACAGGGTGTCCCCGACAAAGGCGGCGTCGCCGACGAGGTAGGTCATGCAGGCCGGCGTATGGCCGGGTGTGTGCAGCGCCTCGACCTGCAGTTCGCCGATGCTGAAGTGCTCGCCGTCAGAGAACAGGTGGTCGAACTGGCTACCGTCGCAGGGAAAGCCCTCCCCCAGGTTGAGTATCCCGGCAAAAGTGCGCTGCACCTGGGCAATGCTCGAACCAATGGCCAGGCGCCCGCCCAGCTCGGTCTTGAGCCAGGCAGAAGCAGACAGGTGGTCGGCGTGCAGGTGCGTCTCCAACAGCCACTCCACCGTCAGACCCTGTTCGCGCACATAGTCGACGATGCGCCGAGCGCTCTCGTGGCCGATACGGCCGGCAGCGGCATCGTAGTCCAGCACGGGGTCGACAATGGCGCAGCGCCGACTCACCGGATCGGCAACCACGTAGCTATAGGTGAACGTAGCGGTATCGAAGAAGTGCTGGATGCGGGCGGTCATGCCAGGTTCCTTTCTGTCTGCACCGGGGTACCGAGGGTTTTCTCGTAGCGCCAGGCGTCGCTGCCGTCTTCGTAGAAGCCAGGGCTGCGGGCGAAGCGCAGGTAGCCGCTGCGCTCATAGAGACCGATGGCGCTGGCGTTGTCCAGGCGCACTTCCAGACGCAGCCGTTGGCAACCGCGCTCACGCGCCCACTGCTCGCAGCGCTCCAGTAGAGCGCCGCCCAGGCCCTGCCCTCGCCCCTGCCGGGAAACCGCCAGGGAGTATAGGCGGGCAATGTCGGAGCCCCTGCGCAGCAGCATCAACGCATAACCCAGCAGCTCGTCCTCACGCTGTGCCACCAACAGGATGGCGCTGGCTGCGCCAATTAGTCGGCGAAAGCTGCGGGCACTGATGCGGTCCTGGTCGAAACACTCCTCCTCCAGCCTCGACAACCTTGGTAAATCGTCCGACGCGGCAAGGCGGTATAACAGCGGCATGGGTTCTCCGTAAAACTATCGTAATGAACCGGGACATTTCCTGAAGTTACTGCTTAATAGACACACGGCAACTTTCAGACAGGTCCGTGAACAATGTCTTCGCTACACACTAACTTTCATGAAAAGTTCAATGCAAGCGCGCTCCAGGTTGTCACCGACGCTTCTGGCGAGCCACCTTCAGCCCGCTCAAGCCAGGTTCTGATCATCGTCGAGCGCAAGGAAGACTGGGCGTCCTATATCCCCAGCGAGGATATGCTGAGTGCACGCGAATACCTGGAAGATTCTCATCAATTCGAATCGGGACAGCGCTTTCAGGTCATCAACCTGTGCCGGAATTATAAATACCTCGGCCACGGTTATTATTGTTCGCTGCTGGCCGAAGCACGTGGCCACAAGGTAATTCCGTCAGTACGCACGATCAGCGAACTGGCGAAGAAATCCCTCTATGGTCTCGCCCTGGACGGCCTGGAAAAGTCCCTGGAAAAGGCCCTTGCCCAACATCCCTGCGCCAGCACGGACGGCTTCACCCTGCGCCTGTACTTCGGCCACACCGATCTCGCGCCGCTGCAGCCCATCGCCCGTCAGCTGTTCGAGGCGTTCCCCTGCCCGATCCTGCTGGTGGACTTCCGCCGCACCGATGCCTGGCACATCGCCGGCGTGCGCCCCGGCGCCCTGCACAAGCTGCGGGAAAATCAGGAAGACCAGTTCGCCGAAGCCCTTGACCGCTTCAGCCGGCGCGTCTGGCGCCAACCCAATTCACGACGTCTGGCGCGCTACGACCTGGCCATCCTGCACAACCCGGCCGAGAGCCTGCCGCCGTCCAACACCGGCGCGCTGGCAAACTTCGTCCGCGTCGGCCGGCAACTGGGCATCGACGTCGAGCTGATCGAGAAGAAGGACTACGCGCGTCTGGCCGAGTACGACGCCCTGCTGATCCGTGAGACCACCAGCGTCGACGACCACACCTACCGCTTCGCCAAGAAGGCAGAAAGCGAGGGGTTGATCGTGATGGACGATCCGGCCTCAATACTGCGCTGCACCAACAAGGTCTACCTGACCGACCTGCTGCGCAGCCAGGGCCTGGGCATGCCGGACACGGAAATTCTCTACAAGGACACTCCCCAGGAGCTGGAGCGCGTCGGCGTGCGGCTGGGCTTTCCGCTGGTGCTGAAGATTCCCGATGGCTGCTTCTCCCGTGGCGTCTACAAGGTCGAGGATGCCCAGCAGTTGCGCAGCGTCAGTGCCGAGCTGTTCGGGCATTCGGTGCTGTTGCTCGCCCAGGAGTATCTCTACACCGAGTACGACTGGCGCATCGGCATCCTCAATCGCAAGCCGGTGTTCGCCTGCCAGTACTTCATGTCCCGCGGGCACTGGCAGATCGTCGAGCACAGGGCCGGCGGCGAGGTGATCGGCGAATGCCGCACCTTGCCGGTGGAAAATGCGCCACCGGCCGTAGTGGAGCTGGCGCTGAAGACCGCCAACCTGATCGGCGACGGCCTCTACGGTGTGGACCTCAAGGAGGTGGACGGCGAAGTGGTGGTGATCGAGGTGAACGACAACCCCAACCTCGACGCCGGTATCGAGGACGCCTGCCTCAAGGACGATCTCTACCGCCTGGTGCTGGAGGAATTCATCCGTCGCCTGGAACTCAAGCGGCGCGGCCAGGCGCTGTGATCCATCCCCTCAAGGAGAACCCCATGGAAGCCACGCACATAGGCCTGACCATCCTGATCGCCATCGTCGTATTCGGCACCGCGATCAACTATTTCGATCGCCGCATGAAGCCACGCGAGGTGCGCGAACAGGCCAGGCGCAAGAATCAGCCAAAGCGCACGCAGTAGATCGGCGGCAGATTCATCGACAGGCACTGCCAATGATCGCCACCGTTCTCCGACAGCCACAGCCCGCCGGTGGTGGAGCCCATCGCCAGGCAAGCACCATCGTCGTCCACCGCCAGGCCGTGGCGGTACACCAGGTCGAAGGCCGCTCCCTGTGGCAAGCCGCTGTCCAGCACCTCGAAACTGGCGCCACCGTCGCGGGTACGGGTGACGACAAAACGGGCGTCCACCGGAATCCGGCAGACGTCCTTCACCGCCGGAACGAACCAGGCCGTGTCCGGCTGGGTCGGGTGGACGGCGACAGCGAACCCGAAGCTCGAGGGTTCGACCTGTACGTCGTTCCAGCGCGTGCCGCCGTCGGTCGAGGTGAAGATGCCGTTGTGATGCTGCACCCAGAGGCGATTCGGCTGTGCCGGGCAATGCAGCAGGCGGTGCGGGTCCTGGATGGCGCCCTCTTCACGCAGCTCCGGCGGCATGTAGTCGGCGTACATGCCGTTGGTGGTGACGCGCCAACTGGCCCCGCCATCGTCGCTCTGCCATACCCCACCACAGGACACTGCGACGGTCAGGTGCTGGCTGTCGCGCGGGTCGACGCTGACCGAGTGAATGCCCGGCCAGTCGTATCCGCCGCCCATCCAGCGCGAGCGCTCCGGGCGGTCCCAGAGCGAGCGATTGAGCTCCCAACTATCGCCACTGTCGGCGCTGCGGAACAGGCCACCGGGGATGGTGCCCGCCCAGAGCACGCCGGGCTCGGCGGCGCCGCCGGTCTCCAGGCACCAGATCTGTTGCAGGACCCAGGGCGCGGGCGGGGCTTCGTCCTCTTTAGGCTCGGGCAGAGGATCAGGCTGTGGCGGGTAGGTCGGCACGGCAATTTCCTGCCAGTCCTCACCGGAGCGCTGACGCCACAGCTTGCAGCCGAAATGGCCAAGGTTCAGGGCGGCGTAGAGGGTCTCATCGCGCGGGTCGGCGAGCACCGTGCTCAGCGGTTCGCCGATGAAATCCCGGCGGGTCTCCTGCCAGCCGTCGGCACTTCGCTGGAAGGTGAACAGGCCCTTGCGGGTCGCTACCAGCAGTCGATCATCCATTGTGCTCTCCTCGATTGCTGCCGGGTCCTCAACCGCCGCTCAGGGCCTGCACCACGTACACCTCGCTATCCGCCGCCAATGCATCGCTGAGGCGGGCACGGTCACGCAGGCGCAAACCGTCGATGAAGACCGTCAGGTGGCGGCGCAGGCCGCCCTGGTCATCCAGCAGGTAGCCACGCAGTTTCGGCGCTTCGATGAACACCGCCTCCAGGGCACCCGCCAGGGTATCGGCCGTCAGTTCGCGCTCCTCGATGGGAACGTGACGCTGGATCGACGGTGCGAAGACGATGCGGCACATGGAGCGGCCCATGACAGACACTGACTGCCCCAGTCTAGGGCAGACGCGGCAGGCGCTCCGACTGGTTCGACGGGCTGCGTGAAGGCAGCTGGAACGGCTCTGGTGCGGCCTTCGCGGTCATCCGAGTGGCGCAATCAGTTTCGATCCAGCTAAACCAAAGGTCGTGAAAATCACATTTAACAAACCAATCCGCCGTGCGAGTCTCAGGAAATCGTCAGCCAAATCCTTCGACATGCACCTGCTCGTTTCGCCCGCACCGCTGGAACCCGTCGCCGCCCGCAAGGCCGGCAGCGCTGTCCGCCTGCCGCGCAAACATGCCCGCTGGCTCGAACTGCAACCGCTGACCCTGCCTCTGGAACTGGCCTTCTGGGCGCTCTGGCACTGCCGCCACGCGCGTCCACCGGATAGCACCTCTCGCTGACCGGGCACCCCGCCCGAATTCCTTCGACGGAACTACGCTCAGGATTGGCAAAACGCCAATCTCGAACAAGACGTAGCCCGTTGCATCGCTTGCCTGCCTTATACCCCCGTGCCCGTCGGCGCGGCCCTGGCCTGCAGGTCGTCAGCGCATCCGCCTGGATGCTAACGAGAGCCCCATGAATTTCGCCCCCGTGCAAGAAGCCCAGACTTTCCTGGCCAACAACCCCGATATCGAGATGGTCGAGCTGTTCATCCTCGACGCCAACGGCGTGCCGCGCGGCAAGCTGCTGCACCGCGAGGAGCTGCTGGCCGTGTACCAGTCCGGCCGGCCGCTGCCCAGCACCATCCTCGGCCTCACCGTGCACGGCGAGGATGTCGAGGATTCCGGCCTGGTCTGGGACGTGGGTGACATCGATTGCCGCGCCTATCCGCTGGAAAACAGCCTGGTGCGCCTGCCCTGGCGGCAGATTCCCACGGCGGCGGTGCAGGTCAGCATGCACCCGGTGGAAGGCAAGCCCGCCGACATCGCCGACCCGCGCCACGTGCTGATCCATGTGATCGATGGGCTCAAGGCCGATGGCTTCCACCCGGTGATGGCCTGCGAGCTGGAGTTCTATCTGCTGGATGCCAAGCGCGACGCCAATGGCCGCCCGCAGCCGGCGCTGGATGCAGACGGCGGTCGCCCGCGTGCCACGCAGGTTTATGGTCTGCGTGAGCTGGAGCAGATCGAGCCGTTCCTCGCCGACCTCTACGCAGCGTGCAAGGCTCAGGGCATTCCGGCGCGCACCGCCATTTCCGAGTACGCGCCCGGCCAGGTGGAAATCACCCTGGAACACGGCGACGCACTGCTCGCCATGGACCAGGCCGTACGCTACAAGCGCCTGGTGAAAGGCGTGGCACACAAGCACGGCATGCAGGCGTGCTTCATGGCCAAACCGTTCGATGACCTGGCCGGCACCGGCATGCACATGCACGTATCCCTGGCCGACGCCGAAGGCAACAACCTCTATGCCAGCGAAGACCCGGCAGGCACTCCGCTGCTGCGCCGGTCCGTAGGCGGCATGCTGAAAAGCCTGCTTGACTCGCTGCTGCTGTTCTGCCCCAACGCCAACTCCTACCGCCGTTTCCAGGCCAATAGCTACGCGCCGCTGGCGCCGACCTGGGGCTGCGACAACCGCACCGTGAGCCTGCGTGTGCCCGGCGGCCCGGCCCATACCCGCCACGTCGAGCACCGCATCTGCGGCGCCGACGCCAACCCCTACCTGGCCGCCGCCGCCATCCTCGCGGGCATCCATCGCGGCATCCGCGAGGAGATCGACCCGGGCGCGCCGGTGGAAGGCAACGGCTACGCCCAGGCCAAGGAGCTGCTGCCCACCGACTGGCTCACCTCGCTGCGTGCGCTGGAACGCTCCAGCTGGGCGCGCGATGCGCTGGGACATGAATTCCTCGGCGTCTACCTGAAGGTCAAGCAGGCCGAGTACCGCCAGTTCATGGGCGAAGTCGGCGAGCAGGACTGGCGCTGGTACCTGACGCAAGCGTGAAGTTGTGATGGAAGAACTGAAGAACCCCTCACCCCAGCCCTCTCCCAGAGGGAGAGGGGGCCGTTCGTGCCGAGATGAGCCTTTCGCTCACTGAAGCCATCGGCGGAAACCGAATTTTCAGCCCGCTCCAATCATCTCCCTCTCCCTTCAGGGAGAGGGCTGGGGAGAGGGAAAGCGAACAACAACAGGAACACCGAAATGAACGCTGCACTGAACCCCGTCACTCCCGCCCCCGAGCGCGCGAAGTCCTACTACTCCGCGAGCCTCAACGAAGAGACCCGCTACCCCACGTTGCAGGGCGAAGTGAACGTCGATATCGCCATCATCGGCGGCGGCTTCACCGGCGTCGCCACCGCCGTGGAACTGGCGGAGCGCGGCTACAAGGTCGCCATCGTCGAGACCAACAAGGTCGGCTGGGGTGCCAGCGGGCGCAACGGCGGGCAGGTCACCGGCAGCCTCTCCGGCGACTCCGCCATGGAAAAACAGATGCGCCAGTGGCTGGGCGACGACGTCGACGATTTCATCTGGCATCTGCGCTGGCGCGGCCACGAGATCATCAAGAGCCGCGTGGAGAAATACGGCATCCAGTGCGACCTGAAGTTCGGCCACCTGCATGCGGCGATGAAGCAGTCGCACATGGACGAGCTGAAGGCCACCTTCGATGACGCCAAGCGCCGTGGCATGGGCGACGAGATCACCCTGCTGGACGGCGCCGGCGTGCGCGCGCACCTGGAAAGCGACCTCTACTGCGGCGCCATCAAGAACACCCGCAACATGCACCTGCACCCGCTCAACCTGTGCATCGGCGAGGCCAAGGCCGCCGCCAGCCTGGGTGCGCTGATCTTCGAACACTCCGAAGTGCTGGACATCATCCACGGCCCGCGCCCGGCGGTAGTCACCGCAGGCGGGCGGATCAACGCCGCGCAGGTGATGCTGGCCGGCGACGTCTACCACAAGCTCGAACGCAAGCAGCTCAAGGGCATGATCTTCCCGGCCATGGGCGGCATCGTCACCACCAAGCCGCTGGGCGAACTGGCCAAGCGCATCAACCCGCAGGACCTGGCGGTCTATGACTGCCGTTTCGTACTCGACTACTACCGCATGACCGGCGACGGCCGCCTGCTGTTCGGCGGCGGCGCCAACTACTCCGGCCGCGACTCGCGCGACATCGCCGGCGAGCTGCGCCCGTGCATCGAGCGCACCTTCCCGGCGCTCAAGGGTGTGGACATCGAGTTCCAGTGGAGCTGCGCCATGGGCATCGTGATGAACCGCATCCCGCAGCTGGGCAAGCTGTCGGAGAACGTCTGGTACTGCCAGGGTTACTCCGGCCACGGCGTGGCGACCACCCACATCATGGGCGAGATCATGGCCACGGCAATGACTGGAGACCTGGAGAAGTTCGACACCTTCGCCCAGTGCAAGCACATCCGCGTGCCCATGGGCGACGTGTTCGGCAACCCGATGCTGGCGGCGGGCATGTGGTACTACCAGATGATGGAGAAGCTGCGCTGATAGGCGTCCGATGCGGAGATCGGCATAGGGCGGATGACGCGCCAGCGTTATCTGCCGCATGAGCAGCGGCGGATAACCTGTTCCAGGTTATTCGCCCTACGGTCGGACAGACTCCGGCGCGAACTCTTCGTAGGACCGAGGGGGACGCCTGGTCCTTGCTCGCGAATCGCACTCTGCCGCCCCCCCGGCAAATGCCTATGTAGGATGGCGTGGAGCGCAGCGATACCCATTGATGACCGGGCACCGGCAGCACGGGTATCGCAAGCTCCACCCATCCTACATTTGTGCTTCGCCGTGATCTCGACGTAGGCGGGGAGTCCGACCGTAGATAAGAACAGCCCCTACAATCCGGCAGCGGTGCCAAGGGGAAACACCTCGAAACCCCCACCCGCTCCGCCCGTACCCGCAACCACTCGACACCGCCGCCACGCTCAGGGATAAAGGCTCCACTTCGCCGTTGGAGTGAGCCATGCGTTTCCCCTCGATGACCGCCCTGCGCGTGCTGGACGCCGTTGCCCGCCTGGGCAGCCTGTCCGGTGCGGCCAGCGAGCTGAGCCTGACCCGCAGTGCCGTCAGCCACCAGTTGCACAGCCTGGAAGACTGCCTGGGCATCCCTCTCACCGAGCGGGTCGGCCGTGGCATCGCGCTGACCTACCACGGCGAATGCTTCGCCCGCGAGACCCAGCGCGCGCTGGCGATCCTCAACGAGGCGCGACGCTTCGCCAATGCCGAGGAAGTCTCCGGCCGCCTGTGCGTGAGCTGCACGCCAGGCTTCGCCACCTACTGGCTGTGCCACCAGATCGGCAAGTTCCAGCGCGCCCACCCGCAGGTGGAGCTGAACCTGGTCTCGCCACGGGTACCCGACGACGTCAGCGACCGCGACGTCGACCTGTTCATCGCCTACGGCGTGGGCGACTGGACCGACCTGCACGTGGACCTGATCGCCACCCTGGACACCTTCCCGGTGTGCAGCCCCTCGCTGATCAACTCGGTGGGCGGTCTCGACTCCCCCGAGGACCTGTCCAGCCTGCCCTTCCTGCACATGGTCGATCACTCCGACTGGCTGCTGTGGACGGCCGCCGCCGGGGTGAAGAACCTCAACGTGCGCAACGGCATCGTCTTCTCCGATGCGCACCTGGTGCAATCGGCGGCCATCGCCGGCCAGGGCGTGGCCATGGGCGATGCGCTGGTGAGCGGCGACGCCATGGCCAAGGGGCAACTGGTGCGCCTGTTCAACGTCGCCATCGAGCCGCCCAACCGCTACTACTTCGTCACCGACCCGGCCAAGTCCGAGCGCCCCGACGTCCGGGCCTTCAAGGCCTGGATGAAAGCCGAACTGCGGATGTCCGAGCAATTCCGCCAGGGCTCGCGCCACGCACTGATTGGTGAGTGATTTCGAACAATGAGGGCAAAAAAACGCGATTGAAGCGGAGAGAGATTTGACAATACTGCGTTAAAAAAAGGCCGCTGATTTTTACCGGTTCCTCACCCGGCGGCTGCTCGAACAAGAACAAGAAATCGAGGTAAGTGCAGTGGAGCAACAGCCCCAACTCCGTGCCATCAGCATCGGCAAGAGCTACGGAAGTTTCAACGCGCTGGATGGCGTGAACATCGATATCCAGCAGGGTGAGTTCCTCACTCTTCTGGGCCCGTCGGGCTCCGGCAAGACCACCTTCCTGATGATCCTTGCCGGCTTCCAGGACCCGTCCCGTGGTCGCCTGGAGGAAGGCGGCGCCGACATCACCAAGCGCCCCGCCGAGAAGCGCAACTTCGGCATGGTGTTCCAGGGCTACGCCCTGTTCCCGCACATGAGCATCGAGGACAACGTCGCCTTCCCGCTGAAGATCCGTGGGGTGAAGGCCGAGGAGCGCAACCGCCGCGTGCGCCACATGCTCGACGTGGTAGGCCTCGGCGAGCATCTGGGCAAGCGCCCCGGCGAACTCTCCGGTGGACAGCAGCAACGCGTGGCCATCGCCCGCGCACTGGTGTTCGAACCGGACATGTTGCTGCTCGACGAACCGCTCTCGGCGCTGGACAAGAACCTGCGCGAACAGCTGCAGGCGGAACTGCAGCGCATCCACCGCCAGGTCGGCACTACCTTCGTCTTCGTCACCCATGACCAGAACGAAGCCCTCGCCCTGTCCACCCGCATCGCCATCTTCAACCGCGGCCAGCTGGCCCAGGTCGATGATCCACAGACCATCTACAACCAGCCAAACAACCGCTTCGTCGCTGAGTTCCTCGGCAAGATGAACCTGTTCCCGCTCAGCCAGGTGGGCCGTGCCGGCGAACTGGCCTGCGGACGCTTCGGCGAAGCCGAACTGCGTGCCGGCTACTCCCCGGCGATACAGGCCGACGCACCGCTGTTGGCCGTGCGCCCGGAACACATGCAGCTGCACAGCGCCCCGCCGCAGGTGAATGGCCACAACGTGGTGCAGGCCGTGCTCACCGCGAAGACCTACCAGGGCGCCAGCACCGAGCTGTGCCTGGGAGCCGGCGCCGAAGGCAAGTTGCCGATGAGCCTGGCCGTGCACGCCGACCATCAAGCCTCGCGCCTGGAGCACGGCTCGAAGGTCTGGCTGAGCTGGCCCATCGAGAAAAGCCTGCTGCTGGCCTGAACCACCGAATGCGTTAGTCCCCTTTTCGCCATCCCACCTGATCGGGAGCTGCCCCCATGTTCAATCCGAAAGAGTTCAATCCGCACCAGCAAGACTGCATCGAAGTCCTCATCGAAAAGACCCGTCGCGGCCAGATCGACCGCCGTACCTTCCTCAAGGGCATGGGCCTGATGGCCGCCCTGCCGCTGGCCCTGCGCAGCGGCGTGAGCTTTGCCGCAGGCGACAAGCCGCTGGTCGTCGTGAACTGGGGCGGCGACGCCATCAAGGCGTTCGGCAAGGCCTGGACCGAGGGCTTCTCCAAGGCCACCGGCATCCCCACCAAGATCGACGGCAGCGGCCCCACCGAGGGTGCCATCCGCACCCAACTGTCCAGCGGCCGGGTGAGCTGGGACGTGGTCGACGCGGAAAGCTCGATCCTGCAGAACCTGGGCAAGGAAGGCCTGGTGCAGCCCATCGACTACAACGTCGTCTCCAAGGACAAGGTGCTGCCGGGCTTCGCCTACGAGTACGGTATCGCCGACTACATGCTCAGCTACGTGATCGCCTACGACAGCGAGCGCTTCGGCGACAAGGCGCCCAAGACCTGGGCGGACTTCTGGGACGTGAAGACCTTCCCTGGCAAGCGCACCCTCTACAAGTGGATGAACGGCATGCTCGAGGCCGCCCTGCTGGCCGACGGCGTGGCGCCGGACAAGCTCTACCCGCTGGACGTGCCGCGCGCGCTGAAGAAGATCGAAGAGCTGAAACCCCACGTGCTGGCCTTCTGGGGCTCGGGCGCGGAGACCCAGCAATTGCTGATCGAAGGCGAAGTGTCCATGGGCGCCATCTGGAACACTCGCGCCCAGGTGATTTCCGAGGACAGCGAAGACCGCATCAAGTGGACCTTCGACAACGCCCTGCTGGGCTGCAGCAACTGGGGCGTGCTCAAGGGCAACCCGGCCGGCACCGAGGCGGCGATGAAGTTCATTGCCTACGCCCAGGACCCGCAGTCCCAGGTCGAGCTGTTCAAGATGTTCGGCAACGGTCCGGCCAACCCCGCCGCCGCCGCGCTGATCCCGGACGACCGCAAGCACCTGAACTGCACCGACCCGGCGAACCTGCCCAAGCAGATCATGCTCAGCCACGAGTGGTACACCGACCACTACGCGGCGACCCTGGAGCAGTACCTGACCCACATTTCCAAGTGACGCGGAGCGCAGGTCATGGCCGATAACGCCCCCTCGCGGCTGAAGCTGGGCGCCCTGCTGCTGCCGCTGCCGCTGGTACTCTTCGTGTTCTACGTACTGCCCTTCCTCGGTGTGCTCGGCTGGAGCGTGACCCTGCCGGAGCCGGGGATCGAGCAGTACCAGCGGATCATGACGGACCCGGCGATCCACGACGTGCTCTGGCGGACCTTCCGCCTTTGCACCACGGTCAGCGTGATCTCCCTGGTGATCGCCTACCTGATGGCCTACTGCTGGGTCTACAGTCCGCCGTTCTGGCAGCGCGTGGTGGAAATCTGCGTGTTCATCCCGTTCTGGCTGTCGGTGCTGGTACGCGCCTTCGGCTGGCTGATCGCCTTGCGCAGCAACGGCCTGCTCAACGACTGGCTGCAGTACCTGGGCATCACTAACGAGCCTTTGCAGCTCACCCGCAACGAACTGGGCGTGGTGATCGGTATGGTCCACTTCATGGTGCCCTTCGCGCTGTTCCCGCTGGTCTCCACCATGCGCCGCCTCGACCCGCGCGTACTGCTGGCCGCACGCGGCCTGGGCGCGGGACAGCTGCGTACGTTCTGGAACATCTTCGTGCCGCAGACCATTCCCGGCATCCTCGGCGCCTTCATCATCGTCTTCGTGTTCTGCCTGGGCTTCTTCATCACCCCGGCGATCCTCGGTGGCGGGCAGACCGTGATGGTGGCCGAGTACGTCTACCTGCAGATGTTCCAGACCAGCAACTGGGGCCTGGGCGCGGCGCTATCGGTAGTGCTGCTGGCACTGGTGAGCGGGATGATCTGGGCGCTGCTGCGCATGACCCGCGTCGACAAGCTGGTGGGCTGAGGACTCAAGAATGAACGCACACGAAACCAAAGCCCCCAGCCGCCTGCTGGCGACCATGGCGATGATCTTCATGGTCTTCCCGCTGCTGGCGGTGATCCCGGTGTCCTTCACCAGCAAGCGCTTCCTGTCGATGCCCAACGGCAACTGGTCGCTGCGGCATTACCAGGCGCTGCTGGACAGCCCCGAATGGCTCTCGGCGATCGGCCAGAGCCTGATCGTGGCGACCGCCACCTGCATCATCGCCACCGCCCTGGCGGTGAGCTTCAGCCTGGGCATCTGGTACCTGCGCTCGCGCCTGGCAACCCTGCTGATCGGCCTGGTGCTGCTGCCCATGGCGATCCCGCCGATGATCTCGGCGATGGTCCTGTACTTCATGGAGACCAAGGTCAGCCAGTTCGCCCCAGGCATGGGCTACGACACCCTGGTCGGCCTGACCATCGCGCACATCGTGATGGTCGTGCCCTACGGCGTGGTGACCATGCTGGTGGCGCTGAGCCAACTGGACCGGCGCATCGAACTGGCCGCGCGCAACCTCGGCGCAAGCCTGGGCCAGACCACCTTCATGGTGGTGCTGCCGAACCTCAAACTGGGCGTGGCGAGCACGGCGCTGCTGTGCTTCGCACTGAGCTGGGAAGAAATCGCAGTGACCCTGTTCGTCACCAGCACCGAGGTGAACACCTTGCCCCGGCAGATCTGGTCCGGCCTGCGCGACAACATCGACCCGGCCGTGGCGGCCATCTCGGTGGTGCTGATCGCCCTGACCTTCGTCGCGCTGATCGGGCGGATGGTTGCCCAGAAGATTGCAGCACGACCGGCAGGCAGCTGAAGCCGCACTGTCGGCGTGACCGACTTGCACCAACCTAGGATGGCGTGGAGCGCAGCGATACCCGTCGATGCCGTGCACGAACAGCATGGGTATCGCTGCGCTCCACCCATCCTACATAGCGCTCCTCCGGCGAAAGCGGTGCAAGCGAATCACTCCGCCTTCTTGCGAATCCAGTACAGGTAAGTCCCCGCTTCTTCCTGCTGCTCCACCAGCTCGTGGCCGAGGAAGACGCAGAACTTGGGAATGTCGCGGCGGGTGGAAGGGTCGGTGGCGATCACCTTGAGCAGGCCGCCGGCCGGCAGGTCACGCACCTTGTTGTGCAGCATCATGACCGGCTCGGGGCAGTTCAGGCCGGTGGCGTCGAGGATTGCGTCGACAGGCTGGGACATCACGTCGCTCCAGAAAAACAATGGCGCATTGTCGCGCAAAGGGCACCATGCGGTCACCCCGCGTCCGTCCGGGTCACCGAACCTTGGTTGGGGGTAGGCGCTGCGGGCGCCGGGCATGCTGGCGCATCCGCCCAGCCCCTGATCGACAGGAATGACGATGCGCGCCCTCCTCTGCCTATGCCTCGCGCTGCTCGCCGGCTGCGCCGCTCGCGACCAGGTCCCCGACTTCAACGCCAGCATCGGCCAGGACCTGCCGGCCACCTGGTTCGAGGCGGTGATCACCGCCCGCGACGGCACCAAGCTTTCCGCCACCGTGTTCCAACCCGCTCTGAAGGCTGGCGAAACAGCGCCACTGATCGTCCACACCCACGGCTGGGGCGGCTGGCGGGTCACCGGGCCGGGTGGTTACTACGGCAAGAACATGATGTCCGGACGTGCCGCGCTGCGTGCCTGGAAAGCCGGCTTCTGGGTGGTCAGCTACGACCAGCGCGGCTGGGGCGGCAGCGACGGACGCATCGAGATGATGAACCCGCAGTTCGAGGTGCGGGACGCCAGTGCAGTGATCGACTGGGCCGCCACGCACCTGACCCGGCTGGACATGGACGGCCCGAACGACCCGCGCGTGGGTATGCTCGGCGAAAGCTACGGCGGCGCCGTGCAGCTGCTGGCCTCGGCGGAAGACCCGCGCATCGACGCCATCGTCCCCATCGCCACCTGGTATGACCTCGCCGCCGCCCTGGCGCCGGACGGCCAGCTGAAGATCGGCTGGGGCGGCGTGCTGGTGAGCCTGGGACTGGCCACTGGCTACGACCTGGGCAAATTCGTCCAGGCCGACTACCTGCATACCGCCGGCGGGCGCATGGCCGCACCGGTGCAGGCCGAGCTGCACGCCAACAGCCTTGCCAGCTATTGCGCGGCGGGTCGCCTGCCCCACGCCGACACCCTGCTGATCCAGGGCCTGCGCGACACGCTGTTCCCGCTGGACCAGGGCCTGCAGATCCGCCAGTGCCTCAAGCAGGGCACCGCCGACGTGCGCCTGCTGGGCATGCAGGGCGGGCATATCCTGCCGCCGCCGTTGCAGGCCTGGAGCGGGCTGCCACCGTTCAACAACGAACCGGTGATCCATTGTGGTTCGCGGGCGATCAACCTCTACACCGGCATAGTCGCCTGGTACGAGGAAAAGCTGCGCAAGCGCCCCGGCGCCGCCGACGGCGTACCGGACCTGTGCATCAGCCTCGATCTCGACCAGGGCGTGGCACTGGACGAGCTGCCACCACCCGGTCCGACCGTGACACTGCCTGCCACATCCATTCGCCCGGCGGTGAGTGGACTGGTGCAGCCTTCGCGATTCCTCGGCTTGCAACGGGTGAGCGAGCCCAGCGCCCTGCTGGGCAGTGCCGAGGTGCGCCTGACCCAACCGCTGACGGAACGCCCCGACGCACAGGTATTCGCGGCCCTGGCAATCCGCAGCGCCGATGGCCGCTTGCGCCGCCTGGATGAACAGGTGAAACCGCTGGCGAACCGGGGCAACACTCGTCTGAACGCCGTCAGCACCAGCCTTGCACCAGGGGATGAGATCGGCCTGCTGCTCAGCGGCTTCAGCGACCAGTACCTGTTCAACAGTTCCTGGCGGATGGCGCCAGTAGAATTGCAGGGTGAGGTGCAATTGCCGAGCCTGGTGCCGTTGCAGCCTCGCGTCGCCGAACTTCGGTAGGTACGTACCTATCGGCGAACCGTAGGATGGCGTGGAGCGAAGCGATACCCATCGACGAGTCGGCAAGCACAGCTGATGGGTATCGCAAGCTCCACCCATCCTACGAAGAGCACTGTGCCTTGCTCGCGAACAGAGCCGCACCCACACTTCTCAGCAGAACGACTAGCGCAACGGGCCGTCCGGCGCCTCGTCCAGCTGCGCCAGCAACATCGGCTGGCCATCGCCCTCGGCGGACAGCAGCGCCCATTGCTCTTTCTTGCCCAGACGCCGATACACCTGCTTCACCTGGCTACCCAGGGGCAATGGCGCCTTGAAGTGAGCATCCAGGCGGACGTTCTCCGCCAGGCGGCGGCCGGTCAGGCTGCGTGCCAGGCCCCACATGCCGTGGGCAAAGGGCTTGCCGAAGCCGTAGTGCGAGGCCATCAGCCGAGACAGGTGCAGCGGGTTGAAGTCGCCGCTGAGCCCGGCATAGCGCCAGCCGACGATCTTCGGCACACGCCATTGCACACCGGCATGTACCGGCGCCTCCAGGGTGTGCCACTGAGCACGCTCGGGCAATGGATCGGGCTCTCGCCCCTCATCGAGAAAGTCGCCACGACGCAGGTAGGTGGTGATCGACTGCCAATAGAGGATGTCGTGGTGCCAGGCCTCGGTGACCACATCCACCTCCAGGCCCAGCTCGCTGCGACGGCTGGTGAGAATGCGGCAGTCGAACTGCAGCGGCTCGTTCTCGTCGAGCAGACGGTAGCGCTGGATATGGCTGCGCAGGTGGATCAGCCCGACTACCGACAGTGGCATGCGCGAGCGGCTGAGCAGACGCAGGTGCAGCGGCAGGCTGATGACCTGCGGATAGAGCAGCGGCACGCCCAGCGCCGGATCGAGACCGAAGTGCTGGCGATACGCGCGCAGGTGGCGCAGGTCGAATTTCAGGGTGCGGCTGTCCATCGCCAGGTAAGGCACGCGCTCATCACGGCCGAGGCCGCGGCGTGGCAGCAACATGCGGCTGTAACTGCCCAGGAGGGAGGGCAACTTTCGCTTCACGAAGGTCTCCGGAGGATCTCGCGCCGCACAGCATGGGGCAATGCGCGGCGGCGCGGCAAGTCACCGAAGGTCGGGTGGCGCTACCAGGCGCCTGCAGGTCGCTAGCGCTCGCCCTTCTCGATGCGGCGCAGGTGGCAGGTCACTTCCTCGCGGTCGTGGTAGAGCTGCTTGCAGCCGATCTGCACCTTCAGGCCGCGTTCGCGGAAGGACTCCTCCAGGCGGTCGAGGATGCGCCGCACCTCGGCGTAGCGCTGTTTCATCGGCAGCTTGAGATTGACGATGGCCTCGCGGCACAGCCCTTCACCGATCCAGGTTTCGATCATCGCGCCGGTACGCGCGGGCTTCTCGACGATGTCGCAGACCATCCAGTCCATGCGCTGGCGCGGCCGGAAGGCGTAACCGTCGACGCGCTGGTGCTCGACCAGCCCGGAGTACATCAGGTTCTCCGCCATCGGCCCGTTGTCCACGGCGACGACACGCATCTCGCGGTTCACCAGCTGCCACGTCCAGCCGCCGGGCGATGCGCCCAGGTCCACGGCGAGCATGTCCGGCGCCAGGCGGCGGTCCCAATCGGCGCGGGGAATGAAGTGATGCCAGGCCTCTTCCAGCTTCAGCGTCGAACGGCTGGGCGCCTCGCGGGGGAACTTCAGGCGCGGGATACCCATGGGCCACATGGCGCAGTTGCGCGCCTCGGCCAGGCCGATGAATGCCTCGCGGCCGGAGCGGAAGGTCAGCAGCAGGCGCGGCAGGCTGGGGTCTTCCACCAGCTTGCTGGCTTTCACCAGCGCGGCACGCAGCGGCTTCTCGAACTTGCGGCAGAAGGTCGAGAGCTCCTTGCCATCGTTGGTGTCGAACACCTCCAGCCAGAGGCTACCGCATTGCGGAAAAGCGGCCAGGGCCTCGAGGATCGCGCCGATGCGGTCCGTCTCCGGCAGCGCGGTGAAGTCGTTACCACGTGCCCACTGGCGCGGGAAGATCAGCTCGGAGAAGCGCAGCTGACGCATCAGGCGGTCAGCGCCGTCGGCGTCCATGCAGATGAATTCGGCGTAGGCGGTGGCCGGCTTGGCTCGGGCGTAGCCGGGGATGTCCAGGCGCGCGGCATGTTCGGACAGTTCGGCGCAGACCTCGTTCTCGAAGCCGGGACGGCAGTGCAGTAACAGGGTATTCATCGGGGTGTCTCCTCGGCCGCGCACTATAGAGGCTGCCCGCGAAGGTTTCATGCAGATTCGCAGGAATAGTCCCACAGCCAGCGTCATTTGTTCTGAACCCACCCGCAAGACGAACGGTCCAGAACAGATGGCAAGACCCCGTCGGGCGGTCTAGCTTGAGTGTTCTGGCCTAACCGCCCAGAAGACTGCCCGATGATTGCCCTGCATGGCGAAGATGGCCGCCAATCGCGCTTTTTCTGCGATGGATCAGCTCGGTTGATCGCTCTTTCGCCAAGTATCGCGGGTGCACTCGCGTCACCGCCGTGCCGCCCTGTCGATCACGAGCAGAATCCAAGCCTGAGGAGAATGTCATGCCCGCAGTGGATAGCCTGAACAGCCTGCGCACCCTGGAGGTCGCCGGCAAGACCTATCACTACTACAGCCTGCCTGAAGCGGCGAAGAGTCTGGGGGACCTGGGCAAACTGCCCATGTCCCTGAAAGTCCTGCTGGAAAACCTGTTGCGCTGGGAGGACAACAACACCGTCACCGGCGACGACCTCAAAGCCCTGGCCGCCTGGCTGAAGACCCGCAGCTCCGAGCGCGAGATCCAGTACCGCCCCGCCCGCGTGCTGATGCAGGACTTCACCGGGGTACCAGCAGTGGTCGACCTCGCCGCCATGCGCGACGCCATGGCCAAGGCTGGCGGCGACCCGCAGAAGATCAACCCGCTGTCTCCCGTCGACCTGGTCATCGACCACTCGGTGATGGTGGACAAGTTCGCCAGCCAGTCGGCCTTCGCCCAGAACGTCGAGATCGAGATGGAGCGCAACGGCGAGCGCTACGCCTTTCTGCGCTGGGGGCAGAACGCCTTCGACAACTTCCGCGTGGTGCCGCCGGGCACCGGCATCTGCCACCAGGTCAACCTGGAGTACCTGGGGCGCACCGTCTGGACCAAGGACGAGGACGGCCGCACCTACGCCTTCCCCGATACCCTGGTCGGTACCGATTCGCACACCACCATGATCAACGGTCTCGGCGTGCTCGGCTGGGGCGTGGGTGGCATCGAGGCGGAAGCAGCCATGCTCGGCCAGCCGGTGTCGATGCTGATTCCCGAGGTGATCGGCTTCAAGCTGACCGGCAAGTTGAAGGAAGGCATCACCGCCACCGACCTGGTGCTGACCGTCACTCAGATGCTGCGCAAGAAAGGCGTCGTGGGAAAATTCGTCGAGTTCTATGGCGACGGCCTCGCCGACCTGCCGCTGGCCGACCGCGCCACCATCGCCAACATGGCCCCGGAGTACGGCGCCACCTGCGGCTTCTTCCCGGTGGACGAGATCACCCTGGGCTACCTGCGCCTGTCCGGTCGCCCGGAAGATGCCGTCAAGCTGGTGGAGGCCTACAGCAAGGCCCAGGGCCTGTGGCGCGAGAAAGGCCACGAACCGGTGTTCACCGACTCCCTGCAACTGGACATGGGCGATGTCGAGGCCAGCCTCGCCGGGCCCAAGCGGCCCCAGGACCGCGTTGCCCTCGGCCATGTCAGCCAGGCCTTCGATGACTTCCTCGGCCTGCAGATCAAACCGGCCTCCACCGAGGAAGGCCGCCTGCTCAGTGAAGGTGGCGGCGGTGCGGCTGTCGGCGCCTCCCCTGCGTACGGTGAAGCGGATTACCAGCATGACGGCCACACCTACCGGCTGAAGAATGGCGCCGTGGTGATCGCTGCCATCACCTCCTGCACCAACACCTCCAACCCCAGCGTGATGATGGCCGCCGGCCTGCTGGCGAAGAAGGCGCTGGAAAAAGGCCTGCAGCGCAAACCCTGGGTGAAGAGCTCACTGGCGCCCGGCTCCAAGGTGGTGACCGATTATTTCCGCGCCGCCGGCCTGACCCGTTACCTGGACGAACTGGGCTTCGACCTGGTGGGATACGGCTGCACCACCTGCATCGGCAACTCCGGCCCGCTGCTCGATCCCATCGAGAAGGCCATCCAGCAGGCGGACCTCACCGTCGCCTCGGTGCTCTCCGGCAACCGCAACTTCGAGGGCCGCGTGCATCCGCTGGTGAAAACCAACTGGCTGGCTTCACCGCCGCTGGTGGTCGCCTACGCGCTGGCCGGCACCGTGCGCACCGACCTGACCAGGGACCCGCTAGGCACCGGCAAGGACGGCAAACCGGTTTATCTGAAGGACATCTGGCCGACCCAGCAGGAAATCGCCGACGCCGTACAGAAAGTCGACACGGCGATGTTCCACAAGGAGTACGCCGAAGTCTTCCAGGGCGACGAAAAATGGCGTGCAATCCCGGTGCCGGACGCCAAGACCTACACCTGGCAGGACGACTCCACCTACATCCAGCATCCGCCCTTCTTCGAGCACATCGCCGAGGCGCCGCCGAAGGTCGAGGACATCAATGGCGCCAGTATCCTCGCGGTACTGGGTGACTCAGTGACCACCGACCACATCTCCCCCGCCGGCAACATCAAGAAGGACAGTCCGGCCGGGCGCTACCTCAGCGAGCACGGCGTGGCCTACGCGGACTTCAACTCCTACGGTTCGCGCCGTGGCAACCATGAGGTGATGATGCGCGGCACCTTCGCCAACATCCGCATCAAGAACGAGATGCTCGGGGGCGAGGAAGGCGGCAACACGCTTTACGTCCCGACCGGCGACAAGCTGGCGATCTACGACGCCGCCATGCGCTACCAGCAGGACGGCACCCCGCTGGTCATCGTCGCCGGCAAGGAATACGGCACCGGTTCGTCCCGCGACTGGGCGGCCAAGGGCACCAACCTGCTGGGTGTGAAAGCGGTGATCGCCGAGAGCTTCGAGCGCATCCACCGCTCCAACCTGGTAGGCATGGGTGTACTGCCGTTGCAGTTCAAGGACGGCCAGGACCGCAAGGCGCTGAAGCTGACCGGCAAGGAAGTGCTGAGCATCAGCGGGCTGTCCGGCGAGCTGAAGCCGCACATGAACCTCAAGGTGTCGGTGAAGCGCGAGGACGGCAGCCAGGACAGCTTCGAGGTGCTCTGCCGCATCGATACGCAGAACGAGGTCGAGTACTTCAAGGCCGGCGGCATCCTCCACTATGTGCTGCGCAGCCTGATCTGACGACTACCGCAAGACAGCGCGGCGGCCTGCAACGGGCCGCCGCCCGCTCCTTTCGTTTTATTTCGGTGACCAGTGGCGATACGCTATCGTCATTCTCTCGGCGTCACTCTTCTGACATTTTTCTGTGATCGCTATCAAATTTCCGATCCGGCGGCCGATAAGCTGGACAGATGTACCAATTCGCCTTTCTCCCGAGATCCGAGCCTGATGCGCAACAACCAGCCGATCACCCAGCGTGAACGCACCTTCCCCGCCGAACAGCGGCTGATCTCCACGACCAACGCCCGCGGTGTCATCAGCTACGTCAACGATGCCTTCAGCGCCATCAGCGGCTTTTCCCGTGAAGAGCTGGTGGGCGCGGCACACAACCTGGTACGCCATCCGGACGTGCCACCGGCGGTGTTCGCGCACATGTGGACGACCCTGAAGAAGGGCCGCCCCTGGATGGGCATCGTCAAGAATCGCTGCAAGAACGGCGACCATTACTGGGTCAGTGCCTATGTCACGCCGATGTACGAGCACAACGAGATCGTCGGCTACGAATCAGTGCGGGTGAAGCCCACCGCGGAACAGGTGCGTCGCGCCGAGGCCCTGTATGCGCGGATCAACGCCGGCAAGTCGGCCATCCCCGCTCGCGACCGCTGGTTGCCGGTGCTGCTGGACTGGCTGCCGTTCATCCTGATCGGCCAGATCGGCTTCCTCATTGGCGCCTGGCTGAACTCCCACTGGGGCTTCCTGCTGGCCGCCCTGCTCTCGATCCCGCTGGGCCTCGCCGGCCTGGGCTGGCAGCAACGCGGGCTGAAGCGCCTGCTGCGTCTGGCCGAGCAGACCACCTCCGACCCGCTGATCGCACAGATGTACACCGACAGCCGAGGCGCCCAGGCACGCCTGGAAATGTCGATTCTCAGCCAGGAAGCACGGCTGAAAACCTGTCTGACCCGTTTGCAGGACACTGCTGAAACACTCACCGAGCAGGCCCGCGAGGCCGACTCTCTGGCCCACCACAGCTCCGCCGGGCTGGACCGCCAGCGCCAGGAAACCGAGCAGGTAGCCACCGCTGTCAACCAGATGGCTGCGACCACCCAGGAAGTGGCCGACAACGTGCAGCGCACCGCGGACGCCACCCGCCAGGCCAACAACCTGACCACCGAAGGCCGGCAGATCGCCGCCGAGACCCGCGAGGCCATGCAGCGTCTCTCCAGCTCCGTGGGCGAAACCGGTGAAGCGGTCAGCCAACTGGCCCGCGACAGCGAGCAGATCGGTGGCGTAGTGGATGTGATCAAGGGCATCGCCGACCAGACCAACCTGCTGGCCCTCAACGCCGCCATCGAAGCCGCCCGTGCCGGCGAGATGGGCCGCGGCTTCGCCGTGGTGGCCGACGAAGTGCGCCAACTGGCCCAGCGCACCGCCGAGTCCACCGGGCAGATTCACCAGCTCATCGCCAACCTACAGAACACGGCCACCGAGGCGGTGCGTGCCATGGACTCCGGCCGTCGCCAAGCTGACGAGGGCGTCGAGCGCGTAATGCAGGCGGACAACGCGCTGGTGGGCATCAGCGACGCAGTGGCCAACATCACCGAAATGGCCACCCAGATCGCTGCCGCCGCGGAGGAACAGAGCGCTGTGGCCGAGGAGATCAACCGCAATATCAGCACCATCGCCAACCTGGCCGATGAGACCTCCGGCGAAGCCCAGCGCACGGCCCTGCTCAGCGAGGAGCTGACGCAGACCGCGCACCGCCAGTACTCACTGGTGGAGCGGTTCAACCGCTGAGGCCAGACAACGCGTAGGGCGGATATCGCGCCAGCGTTATCCGCTGTGACCTGAAACGACGAATAATCCGGAACGAGTTATTCGCCCTACGGCCCAGCGCAAAAGGCTTTTCGTAGGAGCGAGCTTGCTCGCGAACCGGGCCCCGCCGCGAAGCGGTTCGCGAGCAAGCTCGCTCCTACAGGTCCTGCCACCGCGTCAGACTACTTGAAGTCCCACTGCATCTGAGCCGGGATGCTGACATCCCGCGAGGACTGCACGCACACGTCCACGTAGTCGGTGAAGCGCGGCGGCGCAGCGATACCTTCGTCGAGCAGGCGCTGGTTGTCGAACAGGTAGTTGAGGTCGGCGAAGCCGCTGTACAGACGCAGCGCACGCAGCACCAGACGCGGGTTGGCCTTGCCGATACGGCTCTCGAAACTGCCGGCCAGCTCGCGCAGATCGTCCGAACTGACCTTGCGATAACGCTGGCCAACTGGCGCTTCGCCTCGGGCATCGGCATACGCCTGGTCGATTTCGCCAAAGGTGCAGGCGGAACCGTGGCCGGCGGAGATGTGGTAGAGGCTGTGGTTGAGCGTCGGCTTGAGTGCCAGCGCCACCAACGCTTCGGCGCAGTAGTCCACGGGGATCACGTCGATCTGCTCATCCAGGCCGCAGGTGAAGCTCTCCAGGGCAAAGCCCATGCGGAACACCCAGAAGATACTCCCCGAGGCGCGGCAACCCAGTTCACGATGCCCGACCACGATGGATGGCCGCGCCACCACCAGGGGCAGCGACGGCAGTTCCTCGCGCATACGCCGCTCGATCTCGGCCTTGGAGGCGGTGTAGTCCACCAGTTGCTCTTCACTGTCCGGGAAATCCCACGACTCGCGCACTGGCGACTCTCGCTGGGGCCCGCAGCACATGGCCGTGCCCACATGCAGGAAGCGCTTGAGATTGCGCGACTGGCAGAGCAATTTGGCGAAGGCGAAGGTGCCTTCGACGTTTACCGGCCAGATGCTCGGGTTCTTCGAGAACGAGGCCACCGCCGCGCAATTGATTACTTGCTCCACACGCATCAGACGGGCGCGCTCGCCGTACATCCAGACAGTGTCGAGCAGGTCGCCGCAGAGGATCTGGCTTTCCTGAAGGCTCTTCAGCTCAGTCTCTGGCACGCAGTGAAGACGCAGGTTGTCGCGCAGCCGCTCCAGGCCCTGCTCAGGGAATTCTGCTCGGACCAGGAACAGCAACGCCGGACCGTGGCCGTCTGCGATCAGGTGGGCGGCAACGGAGCCGCCGAGGAAACCGGTGGCGCCGGTCAGCAGCATGCTGTGCGCGGCGCCGGGAGTGTAACGGAGGGGTTGGGTGGCAATGCGTTCAGCGTAATCGGGGTTCATGGCAGCTTTCGGCCTGTCCTCTGGAAGCGGGGCGTCGACTGCGGGGAGCCGACGCCGGCGAGGATAGGAACGCCTGCATTAAGGACCGATTAGGGCAATAGAAAAGCTTCGATCCTGGCAGCGGCACTTTCCAGATGCTGCTCATGGGTGAGCCCGGAAGCCTTGAGCGGCTTGAGATCGTGGTCGGCCGCCGCGAGCCAGTGCAGGTGGATCACCGGCGACAATGCATAGCCCTCGACCGTGGGTCGATCACCCAGCGCATCACGCTCGCCCTGCACTATCAGGCTCGGCGTCCTCAACTCGGCGAGGTGAGCGACGCGTGGCTTCTCAGGTTTGCCGGCGGCATAGAACGGGTAGCCAAGACAGACCAGCGCATCGGCGCCCAGTTCGTCCGCCAGCAGGCTCGCCATTCGCCCACCCATGGACTTGCCGCCAATCGCCAGCTTGCCCGGCACCTCGGCGCGAACCTGCGCGTAAACCTGCCGCCAGCACTCGAGCAACTGCTTCTGCGGGTTCGGCGGACGACGCTTTCCGTCCTCCCGACGCATAGCCATATAGGGGAACTCGAAGCGCACCACCGAGATACCTCTATCGGCCAGGCGCAAGGCCATGTCGTCCATGAACGGACTGTCCATCGGCGCCCCTGCGCCATGCGCCAGAACCAGCGTCGCTGACAGTTCGCGCCGTGCCGGGTTCCGCAGCAGCGACAAAGGACCGCAGGCGCCCGCGACAGAGGTCTCAGGTGCCAATTGATCCGAATCAATATTCCGGGAAGTGCCTTTATCCATCCTTCACTCCGCTAATTCCGAATTAGTACCTATCCCAAGGGGGAGGGGCGGCATACGCCGTAAGCCGTAAAAAACCTTGCCGGGATGGGCATAGCCCATAACCGTGGATGGAAGCCCATAAATGAGCACAACCAATCAGACCGCTTATAACTATAAGGTGGTCCGCCAGTTCGCCATTATGACAGTGGTGTGGGGGATCGTCGGCATGGCCGTCGGTGTCCTGATCGCCGCGCAACTGGTGTGGCCGGACCTTAACCTCGGCTTACCGTGGACGAGCTTCGGCCGCCTGCGTCCGCTGCACACCAATGCGGTGATCTTCGCCTTCGGCGGCTGCGCACTGTTCGCCACCAGCTACTACTCGGTGCAGCGCACCTGCCAGACCCGCCTGTTCGCAGGCCCGCTCGCTTCCTTCACCTTCTGGGGTTGGCAGCTGGTGATCCTGCTGGCTGCCATCACCCTGCCGCTGGGCATGACCTCCTCCAAGGAGTACGCCGAGCTGGAATGGCCGATCGACATCCTGATCACCATCGTCTGGGTCTCCTATGCCATCGTCTTCTTTGGCACGCTGATGAAGCGCAAGACCAAGCACATCTATGTGGGCAACTGGTTCTTCGGCGGCTTCATCCTGACCGTGGCCATCCTGCACGTGGTCAACAACCTGGAAATCCCGGTCAGCCTGACCAAGTCCTACTCGCTGTACTCGGGCGCAACCGACGCCATGATCCAGTGGTGGTACGGCCACAACGCCGTGGGCTTCTTCCTGACCGCCGGTTTCCTGGGGATGATGTACTACTTCGTACCCAAGCAGGCCGAGCGTCCGGTCTACTCCTACCGCCTGTCCATCGTGCACTTCTGGGCGCTGATCGCCGTCTACATCTGGGCCGGTCCGCACCACCTGCACTACACCGCGCTGCCGGACTGGGCGCAGTCTCTGGGCATGGTGATGTCCCTGATCCTGCTGGCTCCGAGCTGGGGCGGCATGATCAACGGCATGATGACCCTCTCGGGCGCCTGGCATAAGCTGCGCACCGACCCGATCCTGCGTTTCCTGGTGGTCTCCCTGGCCTTCTACGGCATGTCCACCTTCGAAGGCCCGATGATGGCCATCAAGACCGTCAACGCGCTTTCGCACTACACCGACTGGACCATCGGCCACGTACACGCCGGCGCTCTGGGCTGGGTCGCCATGGTATCCATCGGTTCGCTCTACCACATGATCCCGAAAGTCTTCGGTCGCGAGCAGATGCACAGCGTGGGCCTGATCAACACCCACTTCTGGCTGGCCACCATCGGTACCGTTCTGTACATCGCCTCCATGTGGGTCAACGGCATCACCCAGGGTCTGATGTGGCGCGCAGTGAACTCCGACGGCACCCTCACCTACTCCTTCGTTGAAGCCCTGGCCGCCGGCCATCCCGGCTTCATCGTGCGGATGATCGGTGGTGCCATCTTCCTGCTGGGCATGCTGGTCATGGCCTACAACGTCTGGCGCACCGTAGCGGCCGCCAAGCCGGCTGAAATGCAAGCCGCGGCGCAGATGGCCTGAGGAGACCGACATGAAACACGAAGTACTCGAGAAAAACGTCGGCCTGCTGGCCATCTGCATGGCGGTTGCCGTGAGCATCGGTGGCCTGACCCAGATCGTTCCGCTGTTCTTCCAGGACGTCACCAACACCCCGGTGGAGGGCATGAAACCCTACACCGCCTTGCAACTGGAAGGCCGTGATGTGTACATCCGCGAAGGCTGCGTAGGCTGCCACTCGCAGATGATCCGTCCGTTCCGCGCCGAGACCGAGCGCTACGGCCACTACTCCGTCGCCGGCGAAAGCGTCTGGGACCACCCGTTCCTGTGGGGTTCCAAACGTACCGGCCCGGACCTGGCCCGCGTCGGCGGCCGCTACTCGGACGACTGGCACCGCGCGCACCTCTACAACCCGCGCAACGTGGTGCCGGAATCGAAGATGCCCGCCTACCCCTGGCTGGTCGAGAACAAGCTCGATGGCAAGGACACGGCAAAGAAACTGGAAGTGATGCGTGTCATGGGCGTGCCCTACACGGACGACGACATCGCTGGCGCCAGCGACGCCGTCAAAGGCAAGACCGAAATGGACGCGGTCGTCGCGTACCTGCAGGTCCTCGGCACCTCCATCAAGAACAAGCGGTGACAGCATGGATATCGGGACCATTCGCGGCCTCGGCACCATCATCGTGATGGTGGCCTTCGTCGGCGTACTGCTCTGGGCTTACGGCGGCAAACGCAAGGAGCGCTTCGACGAAGACGCGCTACTGCCTTTCGCGGATGACCCGGCAGCCAAGCGTCACGCTGAGCAAGAGCAAGCTTCTAGGAGCAACAACGCATGACTACCTTCTGGAGTCTGTACATCACCGTTCTAACAGTCGGCTCGCTGATCGCCCTGCTGTGGCTGGTATTCGCCACCCGCAGCGGGCAATCGTCGAACACCACCGACCAGACCATGGGCCACGCCTTCGACGGCATCGAGGAATACGACAACCCGCTGCCCAAGTGGTGGTTCCTGCTGTTCGTCGGCACCATCGTGTTTGCCGCCGGCTACCTGGTCCTCTATCCGGGCCTGGGCAACTGGAAAGGCATCCTGCCGGGCTACGACGGCGGCTGGACCCAGGACAAGCAATGGGAACGTGAAGAGGCCCTGGCCAAGGAAAAATACGGCCCGATCTTCGCCAAATACGCTGCCATGCCCGTGGAAGAAGTAGCGAAAGACCCACAAGCCATGAAAATGGGCGAGCGTCTCTTCGCCACCTACTGCTCCATCTGCCACGGCTCGGACGCCAAGGGTGCCGTCGGCTTCCCCAACCTGACCGACAGCGACTGGCGCTGGGGCGGCACCGCCCAGGACATCCAGGCCACCATCCTCGGTGGTCGCCACGCCGCCATGCCGGCCTGGGGTGAAGTGCTGGGCGACAAGGGCGTGCAGGACGTCGCCGCCTTCGTCACCGCCAATCTGGACGGCCGCAAGCTGCCCGAAGGCGTGACCGCCGAGAACGTGGACAACGGCAGCAAGCTGTTCGCCACCACCTGCGTCGCCTGCCACGGCCCGGAAGGCAAGGGCAACCCGATCATGGGCGCGCCTGACCTGACCCACCCGGCCGCGTTCATCTACGGCTCCAGCTACGCGCAACTGCAGCAGACCATCCGTCACGGCCGCCAGGGCCAGATGCCAGCGCAGGAGCAATACCTGGGTAAAGACAAGGTGCACATCCTCGCCGCCTACATCTACAACATTTCCGGCCAGGCGAAGTAAACTCCCCGCCCCAACTCGCGCCCACTAAAACGGGCGCGAGTTTCTTACCTCCGCAATATCGCGACGAAGTGTCGCACCCTCTCTATCTCCTTTCTTCACACCCTCCCCGTTCGCGTCTAAGCTGGATTCCATTCGCAAACCTGCAATACGACTAACCTGACCCACTTCCCAGGTTGGTGCGAGCGAGCCGAAACGATCGGTAAGCGGCGGCGCAAAGCGCTCCAAAGCAGGCGTCAAACCGGCATCGCGCCACGGCCCGGCGCGTTGCAATGGCCACCTGCTTTCTCCATACTTGCCGCCGTTTTTTTGACCATAAAATCCAAAAACCGTGGAACCTTAGAATGAGCACAGCAATCAGTCCGACTGCTTATAACTATAAGGTCGTCCGCCAGTTCGCCATCATGACGGTGGTCTGGGGGATACTTGGAATGGGGGTCGGTGTTTACATCGCCTCACAGTTGGTTTGGCCCCAGTTGAACCTGGACCTTCCCTGGACCAGTTTCGGGCGCCTGCGTCCGCTGCACACCAACCTGGTGATCTTCGCCTTCGGCGGCTGTGCTCTCTTTGCAACTTCCTACTACGTCGTACAGCGCACCTGTCAGACCCGCCTGGTCTCTGACAGCCTCGCGGCCTTCACCTTCTGGGGTTGGCAAGCGGTAATCGTGCTGGCCGGCATCACCCTGCCGCTGGGCTACACCTCCTCCAAGGAGTACGCCGAGCTGGAATGGCCGATCGACATCCTGCTGGCCATCGTCTGGGTCACCTACGCACTGGTGTTCTTCGGCACCGTGATGAAGCGCAAGACCAAGCACATCTACGTGGGCAACTGGTTCTACGGTGCGTTCATCCTCGTTACCGCCATGCTGCACATCGTCAACAGCGCGGAACTGCCGGTCACCTGGTTCAAGTCCTACTCGGTCTACGCCGGCGCCACCGACGCGATGATCCAGTGGTGGTACGGCCACAACGCCGTGGGCTTCTTCCTGACCACCGGCTTCCTCGGCATGATGTACTACTTCGTTCCGAAGCAGGCCGAACGTCCGATCTACTCCTATCGCCTGTCCATCGTGCACTTCTGGGCGCTGATCACCCTGTACATCTGGGCCGGCCCGCACCACCTGCACTACACCGCTCTGCCGGACTGGGCGCAGTCGCTGGGCATGGTGATGTCCCTGATCCTGCTGGCTCCGAGCTGGGGTGGCATGATCAACGGCATGATGACCCTGTCGGGCGCCTGGCATAAGCTGCGCACCGACCCGATCCTGCGCTTCCTGGTGGTCTCCCTCGCCTTCTACGGCATGTCCACCTTCGAAGGCCCGATGATGGCGATCAAGACCGTCAACTCCCTGTCGCACTACACCGACTGGACCATCGGCCACGTACACGCCGGCGCTCTGGGCTGGGTTGCGATGATCTCCATCGGCTCCCTGTACCACCTGATTCCGAAGGTCTTCGGCCGCGAGCAGATGCACAGCGTGGGCCTGATCAACGCCCACTTCTGGCTGGCCACCATCGGTACCGTGCTGTACATCGCCTCCATGTGGGTCAACGGCATCACCCAGGGCCTGATGTGGCGTGCGATCAACGCCGACGGCACCCTCACCTACTCCTTCGTGGAAGCCCTGCAGGCCAGCCACCCGGGCTTCATCGTCCGTGCACTGGGCGGCGCCTTCTTCGCCTCCGGCATGCTGCTGATGGCCTACAACACCTTCCGTACTGTGCGCGGTTTCAAACAGGCTGACGCCGATGCCGCTGCCCAGATCCCCGCTGTAGGAGCTCACTGATGAAGCACGAAGTAGTCGAGAAGAATATCGGCCTTCTGGCCTTCTTCATGGTCATTGCGGTGAGCATCGGCGGTCTGACCCAGATCGTTCCGCTGTTCTTCCAGGACGTCACCAACAAGCCGGTCGAAGGCATGAAGCCGCGCACCGCGCTGGAACTGGAAGGCCGTGACATCTACATCCGCGAAGGCTGCGTAGGCTGCCACTCGCAGATGGTCCGTCCGTTCCGCGCCGAGACCGAGCGCTACGGCCACTACTCCGTCGCCGGCGAAAGCGTCTGGGACCACCCGTTCCTGTGGGGCTCCAAGCGTACCGGTCCGGACCTGGCCCGCGTCGGCGGCCGCTACTCCGACGACTGGCACCGCGCGCACCTGTACAACCCGCGCAACGTAGTGCCGGAATCGAAGATGCCCTCCTACCCCTGGCTGGTGGAGAACAAGCTCGACGGCAAGGACACGGCGAAGAAAATGGAAGCCCTGCGTACGCTGGGCGTGCCTTACACCGACGAAGACATCGCCGGTGCCCGTGACGCCGTCAAAGGCAAGACCGAGATGGACGCTGTCGTCGCCTACCTGCAAGGCCTCGGCACCATCATCAAGAGCAAACGGTGACAGTGATGGATATCGGGACCATTCGCGGTATCGGCACTGTAGTAGTCATGGTCGCCTTCGTCGGCGTCCTGCTCTGGGCCTATGGCGGCAAACGCAAGGAGCGCTTCGACGAAGACGCCCTGCTGCCCTTCGCGGATGACCCGGTCGCCAAAAAGCACGTCGAGCAAGAGCAAGCTTCTAGGAGCAACAAAGAATGACAACCTTCTGGAGTCTGTACGTCACCGTACTTACCCTGGGCACCATCTTCGCCCTCGCGTGGCTGCTGTTCGCCACCCGTCGCGGTCAGCGCAACGAAGCCACCGATGAAACCGTCGGCCATGCCTTCGACGGCATCGAGGAGTACGACAACCCGCTGCCGAAGTGGTGGTTCATGCTGTTCGTGGCCACCTTCATCTTCGCCCTCGCCTACCTGGCCCTGTACCCGGGCTTGGGCAACTGGAAGGGTCTGCTGCCGGGCTACCAGGACAAGGCCGAATTCGCCAACGGCGAAAAAGGCTGGACCGGTGTGCACCAGTGGGAAAAGGAAATGGCCAAGGCCGATGAGAAGTACGGCCCGCTGTACGCCAAGTTCGGCGCCATGCCGATCGAGGACGTGGCCAAGGACGAGCAGGCCCTGAAAATGGGTAACCGCCTGTTCGCTTCCAACTGCTCCGTCTGCCACGGCTCCGATGCCAAGGGTGCCCACGGCTTCCCGAACCTGACCGACGCCGACTGGCGCTGGGGCGGCGAGCCGAAGGACATCATCGCCACCATCGAAGGCGGTCGTCACGCGGCCATGCCGGCCTGGGGCGAAGTCATCGGCGACCAGGGCGTCCACGACGTCGCAGCATTCGTCACATCCAAGCTGGACGGCCGCAAGCTGCCCGAAGGCGTGACTGACGAACAGGTTGCCAACGGCCAGAAAGTCTTCGCGACCACTTGCGTGGCTTGCCACGGAGCGGAAGGCAAAGGCACCGCTGCCATGGGCGCACCGAACCTGACCCACCCGGCCGCGTTCATCTACGGCTCGAGCTTCGCTCAGCTGCAGCAGACCATCCGCTATGGCCGCCAGGGCCAGATGCCGGCTCAGCTGGAGCGTCTGGGTAAAGACCAGGTTCACCTGCTCGCTGCCTACGTGTACAGCCTGTCCCATGGCGAAGGCGAGAAGAGCGCCGAATAAGCCTCTCTTTCCTACACCCATAGCGACACCCAGCGGCGCCGGTTTCTACACCGGCGCCGCTCTATTTCTGGGTCCATAATTCCTTGCGCGACCAACTGTCGCACGGTTGCAACACCCACCACGCCGTATCATTGTTAGGCGTGCAAGCATATTTCTGACCCTCTCGGCATGTATCGACAGGGCGCCCTCCCGCTGCCGTGGAATGCACTGATGAGCAAACAAATTCCGGTCCAGGACGTCACTCCGCCCACCAAGGGCAAGGGTGAAAGCGTCGACCTTTATGCCTCCCGGGAAAAGATCTACACCCGAGCCTTTACCGGGTTCTTCCGCAACCTCCGCATGGCCGGGGGCGCCCTCCTCTTCCTCCTCTACTTCGGCACCGTGTGGCTGACCTGGAACGGTCGCCAGGCGGTTCTCTGGGACCTGCCCGAGCGCAAGTTCTACATCTTCGGCGCGACCTTCTGGCCGCAGGACTTCATCCTCCTCTCCGGCCTGCTGATCATCAGCGCGTTCGGCCTGTTCTTCATCACTGTGTTCGCCGGCCGAGTCTGGTGCGGCTACACCTGCCCGCAGAGCGTGTGGACCTGGATCTTCATGTGGTGCGAGAAGGTCACCGAGGGTGACCGCAACCAGCGCATGAAACTCGACAAGGCGCCCATGAGCGGCAACAAGCTGCTGCGCCGGTTCGCCAAGCACAGCCTCTGGTTGCTGATCGGCCTGGTCACCGGCCTGACCTTCGTCGGCTATTTCGCCCCGATCCGCGATCTGCTCAGCGATCTGGTCACCGGCCAGGCCGACGGCTGGGCCTACTTCTGGGTCGGATTCTTCACCCTCGCCACCTACGGCAACGCCGGCTGGCTGCGCGAGCAGGTGTGCATCTACATGTGCCCCTACGCGCGCTTCCAGAGCGTGATGTTCGACAAGGACACGTTGATCGTCTCCTACGACCCGCGTCGTGGAGAGGGCCGGGGCCCGCGCAAGAAAGGCGCCGACTACAAGGCCCAGGGGCTGGGCGACTGCATCGACTGCACCATGTGCGTCCAGGTGTGCCCGACCGGCATCGATATCCGTGATGGCCTGCAGATCGAGTGCATCGGCTGTGCCGCCTGCATCGACGCCTGCGACAGCATCATGGACAAGATGAACTACCCGCGCGGCCTGATCAGCTACACCACCGAGCACAACCTGTCCGGGCAGAAGACCCATCTGGTGCGTCCGCGCCTGATCGGCTATGCCATTGCACTGTGCATCATGATCGGCCTGCTGATCACCGCTATCTTCCTGCGCCCACTGGTGGGCTTCGATGTCAGCAAGGATCGCGTGCTCTACCGTGAAAACGCCGAGGGTCGCATCGAGAACGTGTACAGCCTGAAGGTCATGAACAAGGACCAGAAGGACCATACCTATGTGCTCAGCGCCAAGGGCATGGACGGCCTGATCCTGGAAGGCAAGAAGGAAATCTCGGTCGCAGCCGGTGACATCTTCACCATGCCGGTGGAGCTGTCCATCGACCCGGAGAAGCTGCCCTCCACCACCAACGAGATCAGTTTCACCATCCAATCGGTAGACGACCCGTCGATCAGCAAGGAATCCGCCAGCCGCTTCATCGGCCCGCGTGTTCGTTGAACCCAAGCTGAACGAATTGGCACCCCATGTTGCGCATGGGGTGCCAGTACCGACCGAAGCACGTAGAATTTGCCCGCCCCTTCACCGGGCAGCGCCCCTGGCGGCGCTGCCAGCGAGAGAAAAGAGACCATGCAATCGGCCATGAAGACACCCGTGGAACCCTGGTACAAGCACCTCTGGCCGTGGATCATCATCGCCATGCTGGCCACCTCGATCTTCCTCAGCCTGACGATGGTCAACATCGCCGTGAACAACCAGGACTCCCTGGTCAGCGACAACTATTACGAGGCTGGCAAGGGCATCAACCGCTCCCTCGACCGCGAGCACCTCGCCCAGGAACTCAAGCTGCGCGCCAAGATCAGCTTCGACGAGCTGACTGGCGAAGTGGACCTGCGCCTCACTGGCAACAGCCGCCCTGCCACGCTCACCCTCAACCTGCTCTCCCCTACCCTGGAGTCCCAGGACAAGCATCTGGAGCTGCGCGCTGCCCCTGCCGAGCCAGGCCGTTACACCGCCAGCCTCGACGCCGCCGTGAAGGGTCGCCGCTTCGTTGAGCTGCTCGGCGAGGAGAACGGCAAGACCTGGCGTCTGTTCGAGGAAGAGAAGGTCGCCCCGGGCGGTTCCTTCGACCTCGGCGACGAGCCCCTCAGCGGAGATGAAGCCGAGCGCCCATGAGCGCCCCGCTGCTCTGTTACCACTGCGCGCTGCCGGTTCCACCCGGCAGCCGCTTCGTTGCGCCCGTCCTGGGCGAATCCCGCGAATTCTGCTGCCCCGGCTGCCAGGCCGTGGCCGAAGCCATCGTCGCCGGCGGCCTGGAAGGCTATTACCGCCACCGCACCGAAGCTGCGCCCAACCCGGATGCCCTGCCCGAACAGCTCGCCGATGAGCTGAAGCTGTTCGACCGCCCCGACGTGCAGCAGCCCTTCGTCCAGCACCAGGGCGAACTGGCCGAGACCACGCTGATCATGGAAGGCATCAGCTGCGCCGCCTGCGGCTGGCTGATCGAAAAGCATCTGAAGGGCCTGCCTGCCGTCAACGAGGCCGGCCTCAACCTGTCCAATCACCGCCTGCACGTGCGCTGGTCCGACAGCGATCTGCCGCTGAGCGAACTGCTCGCCGAGCTGCGCAAGATCGGCTACGCCGCCCATCCCTTCCAGCCCGACCGCGCTGCCGAGCAGCTGCACCAGGAAAATCGAAAGTCCCTGCGCCAGCTGGGCGTCGCCGGCCTGCTGTGGTTCCAGGCGATGATGGCGACCATGGCCACCTGGCCGGAATTCAACATCGACCTGAGCCCCGAACTGCACGAGATCCTGCGCTGGGTGGCGATGTTCCTCACCACACCCATCGTCTTCTACTCCTGCCAGCCGTTCTTCCGTGGCGCCATACGCGACCTGCGCACCCGCCACCTGACCATGGATGTCTCGGTCTCCCTGGCCATCGGCGGCGCCTATCTGGCCGGCATCTGGACCGCCATTACCGGCCATGGCGATCTGTACTTCGACGCCGTGGGCATGTTCGCCCTGTTCCTGCTCGCCGGCCGCTACCTCGAACGCCGCGCCCGCGAACGAACCGCCGCAGCGACCGCACAACTGGTCAACCTGCTGCCCGCGTCCTGCCTGCGCCTGGACGACAGCGGCCAGAGCAGCCGCGTACTGCTCAGCGAACTGAACATCGGCGACCGCGTGCTTGTGCAACCCGGCGCCGTAGTTCCCGCCGACGGTCTGATTCTCGAAGGTCAGTCCAGCGTCGACGAGTCCCTGCTCACCGGCGAATACCTGCCGCAACCGCGCCAGAGCGGCGACAGCGTCACCGGCGGCACCCTGAATGTCGAAGGCCCGCTGACCGTGCAGGTCAAGGCGCTGGGCGGTGACAGTCGCCTGTCCGCCATCGTCCGCCTGCTCGAACGCGCCCAGTCGGATAAACCGCGCCTCGCCGAGCTCGCCGACAAGGCCGCGCAGTGGTTCCTCATTGCCCTGCTGGTGCTCGCTGCCTTGGTCGGCCTGTTCTGGTGGCAACACGACGCCTCCCGCGCCTTCTGGGTGGTCCTGGCGATGCTGGTGGCAACCTGCCCATGCGCGCTGTCCCTGGCCACGCCGACCGCACTGACCGCCGCCACCGGTAGCCTGCACAAGCTCGGCCTGCTGGTAACCCGCGGCCACGTGCTGGAGGGCCTGAACCATATCGACACGGTGATCTTCGACAAGACCGGCACTCTCACTGAAGGCCGCCTGACGCTGCGTGCAGTCCGGCCGCTGGGCGCGCTGGACAGCGATGCCTGCCTGGCCCTCGCCGCCGCACTGGAGAACCGCTCCGAGCACCCCATCGCCCGTGCCTTCGGCCGCGCACCGCAACCGGCGGAAAACGTTGAGAGCCATCCCGGCCTGGGCCTGGAAGGCCGCGTCGGCGAGCACCGCCTGCGGATCGGCGAGCCGTCCTTCGTCTGCGTCCTGGGCGGCAGCGAAGCGCCACAGCATCCGCAGGAGCCCGGACAGTGGCTGCTGCTGGGTGATGAAAGCGGCCCCCTCGCCTGGCTGGTGCTGGACGACCGTATCCGCGAGGATGCTGCCGACCTCCTCGATGCCTGTCGCGCCCGAGGCTGGCGCACCTTGTTGCTCTCCGGCGACAGTTCGCCCATGGTCGGCCGCGTCGCCGCCGAGCTGGGCATCGACGACTGCCGCGGCGGCCTGCGCCCGGACGACAAGCTGGAAGTCCTCCGTCAGCTGCACCAACAAGGCCACCGCGTGCTGATGCTGGGTGACGGCGTGAATGACGTTCCCGTGCTGGCCGCCGCCGACATCAGCGTCGCCATGGGTTCGGCCACGGACCTCGCCAAGACCAGCGCCGACGCTGTGCTGCTGTCCAACCGCCTGGACAGCGTGGTGCAGGCCTTCGGCCTGGCCCGGCGCACGCGCCGGGTAATCATCGAGAATCTGATCTGGGCGGGGCTGTACAATGGGCTGATGTTGCCCTTCGCCGCCCTGGGCTGGATCACGCCCGTGTGGGCTGCGGTGGGCATGTCGATCAGTTCGCTGACCGTGGTGCTCAACGCCCTGCGCCTGACCCGCCTGCCAAAGGGCGCCGGCGCCCCGCCAGCAACCACCGCCCTGCCCGCCGCCCCACAAGCGGCACAAGCGCTGCCACGGAGTTGAAATGCCCGCTCTCTACATCATGATTCCGGTCGCGGTGGTGATCGTCGGCATCTGCATCGCGATCTTCTTCTGGGCAGTGAACAGCGGCCAGTACGACGACATGGACGGGCCCGCCCACAGCATCCTGTTCGACGACGAAGACCCCAAGCACCAGGCCGGCATCGACGAAGCCGAGGGTGACGACGCGCGCACCAGCCAGAAGCAGGACAAGCGCGATGCCTGATCTGGCGCCGCTACTGGCGTCGGCGCTGACCCTCGGCCTGCTTGGCGGCGGTCACTGCCTGGGCATGTGCGGCGGCCTGATGGGCGCACTGACCATGGCCATTCCACCGGAGCAGCGCGCCCGCCGCCTGCGCCTGCTGCTGGCCTACAACCTCGGACGCATCCTCAGCTACACCTGCGCCGGCCTGCTGCTCGGCATCGCCGGCTGGGCTGTGGCGCGTACGCCCTTCGCTTCGGCGCTGCGGGTGATCGCCGGCCTGCTGCTGATCGCCATGGGCCTGTACCTGGCCGGCTGGTGGAGCGGCCTGACCCGCATCGAAGCCCTGGGCCGCGGTCTGTGGAAGCACATCCAGCCCTTCGCCAGCCGCCTGCTGCCGGTCGCCACGGTGCCGCGCGCACTGCTGCTGGGCGCGCTCTGGGGCTGGCTGCCCTGCGGGCTGGTCTACAGCACCCTGCTCTGGGCCACCAGCCAGGGTTCGGCGGTGGACAGCGCGCTGCTGATGCTCGCCTTCGGCCTGGGCACCTGGCCGGTACTGCTCGCCACGGGGCTCGCCGCCGAGCGCATCACCGCCCTGCTGCGCAAGCGCAGCGTACGCATGGCCGGCGGCATCCTGGTGATCCTCTTCGGCCTTTGGACCCTGCCTGGCCCGCACCAGGCCTGGATTATGGGCCACGATATGCACGCCAGTGCCGCGCAAGCACACCATAAAGCCGCTTGATACAGGTCAACAGGCCTCTGTCGGACTCTCCCTAGACTGCGCAGGAAAAGCTCGCCACCGGGGAACATCGGCATGCTCGACAATATTCGCTGGGACGCAGATCTGATACGCCGATACGATCTGTCCGGCCCGCGCTACACCTCCTATCCCACAGCCGTGCAGTTCCACGAAGGAGTCGGACCCTTCGACCTGCTGCACGCGCTGCGCGATAGCCAGAAGGCGCAACGGCCGCTCTCGCTCTACGTGCACGTCCCGTTCTGCGCGAACATCTGCTACTACTGCGCCTGCAACAAGGTCATCACCAAGGATCGTGGTCGCAGCGCCCCCTACCTCGCCCGTCTCATCCACGAGATCGAGATCGTCAGCCGTCACCTGGGCCGCCAGCAGCCAGTCGAGCAACTGCATTTCGGCGGAGGTACCCCGACCTTCCTGAGCCCTGGCCAGCTACGCGAACTGATGGCGCAACTGCGCACTCACTTCCATTTCGTCGAGGGCGACTTCGGCGACTACGGTATCGAGATCGACCCACGCGAGGCCGACTGGTCGACCATGGGCCTGCTCCGCGAGCTGGGCTTCAACCGCGCCAGCATCGGCGTGCAGGACTTCAACCTGGAAGTGCAGCAGGCGATCAACCGCCTGCAGAGCCTCGACGAGACCCGCGCCATCATCGACGCGGCGCGCACGCTGCAATTCCGCTCGATCAACATCGACCTGATCTACGGCCTGCCCCGGCAGACCCCGGACACCTTCGCCCGCACCGTCGAGCAGGTCATCGCTCTGCAGCCCAACCGGTTGTCCGTGTTCAACTACGCGCACCTCCCCGAGCGCTTTCCGCCCCAGCGGCGGATCAAGGCCGAGGACCTGCCCTCCCCCGGACAGAAGCTGGAGATGCTGCAACGCACCACCGAGCAACTGGAAGCCGCCGGGTACCGCTACATCGGCATGGACCACTTCGCCCTGCCGGACGACGAGCTGGCGATGGCCCAGGAAGACGGCACCCTGCAGCGCAACTTCCAGGGCTACACCACCCACGGTCACTGCGACCTGGTCGGTCTTGGGGTCTCCTCGATCAGCCAGATCGGCGACCTCTACTGCCAGAACAGCAATGACATCGCGGACTACCAGAACACCCTCGACCAGGGCCAGCTCGCCACCCGGCGCGGCCTGCACTGCAACAAGGACGACCTGATCCGCCGCGCGGTGATCCAGCAGCTGATCTGCCACTTCCAGCTGGACTTCGAGGACATCGAGGATCTCTACAACATCGACTTCCGCGGCTACTTCGCGGAAATCTGGGACGACCTCGAACGCTTCGCCCGAGACGGCCTGATCACCCTCGGCCCACGCGGTATCGACGTCAGCGCTTCCGGCCGGTTGCTGGTGCGCTCGCTGTGCATGCTGTTCGACCGCTACCTGCCAATGCAGAACCTGCAACGCTTCTCGCGGGTCATCTGACCCGCAGGTTCCCCTCTGCACGACCGACGGTACGGGGCCAACTGTCGCACCCTTTGCTACAGGATATGTCCCTGGTCCCCGAGTGTAGAAACAGCCCTGAACCGGTACTTTTCGAAAGGATTCGAGACCGCTACAACCCCTACGAAACCCTCATCCCCATCGCTGGAAGCAGCGATTCAGACAGGTCGCCAACTGGCGCGCGACTTGCGGTCTGCGGTACCCTTGGTTTTTGTGTGCCATCCCACTCAAGGAACACTCATGGCCGAAACCATCAAAGTGCGCGCCCTGCCCCAGGCGCACTGCAAGGATTGCAGCCTGGCTCCCCTCTGCCTGCCCCTGTCGCTGAACCACAGCGACATGGACGCCCTCGATGAAATCGTCAAACGAGGCCGACCGCTGAAGAAAGGCGAATTCCTGTTCCGCCAGGGCGATGCCTTCGGCTCCGTCTTCGCCGTGCGCTCCGGCGCGCTGAAGACCTTCAGCATCACCGACGGCGGCGAAGAGCAGATCACCGGCTTCCACCTGCCCAGCGAGCTGGTCGGTCTGTCCGGCATGGACACCGAGAGCTACCCGGTTTCGGCCCAGGCCCTGGAAACCACCTCGGTCTGCGAGATTCCCTTCGAACGCCTGGACGAGCTGTCCGAGCAACTGCCGCAACTGCGCCGCCAGCTGCTGCGAGTGATGAGCCGCGAGATCCGCGATGACCAACAGATGATGATGCTGCTGTCGAAGAAGACCGCCGACGAGCGCATCGCCACCTTCCTGGTGAACCTCTCCGCGCGCTTCCGCGCCCGTGGCTTCTCCGCCCAGCAGTTCCGCCTGGCGATGTCGCGCAACGAGATCGGCAACTACCTGGGCCTGGCGGTGGAAACCGTCTCCCGCGTGTTCACCCGCTTCCAGCAGAACGGCCTGATTGCCGCCGAAGGCAAGGAAGTGCACATCCTCGACTCCATCGAACTGTGCGCACTGGCCGGCGGCCAGCTGGAAAGCTGACAGACACGAAAGCTGACAGACACGAAAGCTGACCAATAGGTTGACTTTCCGGTCATCGAAAACGGGCTCGCCACACGGCGGGCCCGTTATACTTTGGCCTCTGCAAAAACCGCATCAGGTGCACATCCAGCATGATCCTCAACCAACTCGACCTGAAGTCCGTGATCCGTGCCGTTCCCGACTTTCCCAAGCCCGGCGTCATGTTCCGCGACATCACCCCGCTGTTCCAGTCGCCGCGAGCCCTGCGTTTCGTCGCCGACAGCTTCATCCAGCGCTATGTCGAGGCCGATTTCACCCACATTGGCGCCATGGATGCGCGCGGCTTCCTGATCGGTTCGATCATCGCCTACGAGCTGAACAAGCCCCTGGTGCTGTTCCGCAAGCGCGGCAAGCTGCCGGCCGACGTGCTGGCCCAGGCCTACGAGACCGAGTACGGCGAAGCCCTGCTGGAAGTCCACGCCGACAGCCTGTGCGAGGGTGACAGCGTGCTGATCTTCGATGACCTGATCGCCACCGGCGGTACCCTGCTGGCTGCAGCCCAATTGGTGCGCCGCATGGGCGCCAGCGTATTCGAGGCTGCCGCAATCATCGACCTGCCGGAGCTGGGCGGTTCGACCAAGCTCAATGACGCACAGATCCCCACTTACAGCCTGACTGCCTTCGCCCTCGACGAAGCCTGATCGGCGCTGTTCCAGACAACGGGCGCTGCGGCGCCCGTTTTCGTTTCCGGCGTTCGCGGCAACGCCCCATCCAACGACTGGTCGCCCCCTCTTTGGCCTGATCCGACCCAGGTACGGCCGGAAATGACCTGGCGATTGTCCGACAAGACTCCGAACATGACATCAACCGATGACACAGTCGAAGGTGGCATCGAGCACTAACGACAGGGCTTGCCGGGTCAGCGCACCTGCCGCGCACCGTTCGCCCGCACAACAACAAGGAGTTAGTCATGAACGCCAGCACCACGCCGATTCGCGCCAACTTCCCGGTCCGCCGCATGGATTTCAGCTTCAGTGAAACGCCGAAATACTGGTGGGACGGGCAGCCCTTCATGACCCACTTCATGAACAACCTGTCCTCGTTGTTCCCCTACGGCGAGAAGTTCTTCGTCGACAGCGTGCGCGCCGTGCGCGAGCGGATCCAGGACCCGCAACTGCAGAAGGACGTCAGCGCCTTCATCGGCCAGGAAGCCATGCACTCCAAGGAGCACGCGGCCTACAACGAGTACGCCGACGAGCACGGCATCGACCTGGAGACCCTGGAACTGCGCATCAAGGTGCTGCTCGAGTCCATCAGCAAGGTCACCACCAAGAAACACCAGTTGGCGATCACCTGCGCCCTGGAACACTTCACCGCGACCATGGCCGAGCAGTTGCTCAAGCGTGAAGACCTGAGCAGCCAGATGAAGTCGGACAAGATGTACAAGCTGTGGATGTGGCACGCCGTCGAGGAAAACGAGCACAAGGCGGTGGCCTACGACGTCTACCAGCAGGTCTATGGCGGCTACTTCACCCGTACTGCGGTGATGTTGCTGACCACCGGAATCTTCCTCGGCGTCATCGCCGGCTTCCAGATCAACCTGCTGCGCCGCGACGGCCAGCTGTTCAACTGGCGCAGCTGGAAACACGGCCTGGGCGTGCTGCTGCATCCCCGCCGCGGTTACTTCGTCAACCTGATCCGCCCATGGCTGGACTACTTCCGACCCGGCTTCCATCCCTTCGACCACGACACCAAGGCGCTGGAATCCCGCTGGAAAGAGCAGCTGGACTTCGCCGGCTGAACCCCGCCAAACCTCGCTCAATTTCGGAAAACGCCAGGCATCGCCTGGCGTTTTTCATTTTCACCGCGCGCCGCGACAACCAGTCACTACACTGAGCAGGGTTTCTGGAGCCCAATGGAACGCGCAGTTCAAGCAGAACCACGTCTCGAATTGCGAGCCAAGGAGGTTAGATGCCCGCCCAAACCCCCTCCCCGTGGAAGGTCCCGCTCGTCCGTGAGCTGGCCATCATCCTGCTGATCAAACTGGCCCTGTTGCTGGCCATCAAGGCCGTCTGGTTCGACCAACCCACCGTCCCTGCCGACGGCTCCCGCGTCACCAGCCAGCACCTGCTCGGCGACAACCGCCCGAGCGAAGCCGAGAAGGAGAGCGCCCGATGATTTCCGAAGCCGTGGTCGACCTGTCGCGCCTGCAGTTCGCGATGACCGCCATGTACCACTTCCTGTTCGTGCCGCTGACGCTTGGCCTGGCCTTCCTGCTGGCGATCATGGAGTCGGTCTACGTGATGACCGGCAAGCAGGTGTACAAGGACATGACCCAGTTCTGGGGCAAGCTGTTCGGCATCAACTTCGCGCTGGGGGTCACCACCGGACTGACCATGGAGTTCCAGTTCGGTACCAACTGGGCTTATTACTCCCACTACGTCGGTGACATCTTTGGCGCGCCGCTGGCCATCGAAGGACTGATGGCGTTCTTCCTCGAGTCCACCTTCATCGGTCTGTTCTTCTTTGGCTGGGATCGGCTCTCGAAGGTCCAGCACCTGGCCGTCACCTGGCTGGTCGCGCTGGGCTCGAACCTGTCGGCGCTGTGGATCCTGATCGCCAACGGCTGGATGCAGAACCCGGTGGGCGCGGAGTTCAACTTCGAGACCATGCGTATGGAGCTGACCGACTTCGGCGCGCTGCTGTTCAACCCGGTAGCCCAGGTCAAGTTCGTCCACACCGTGGCCGCCGGTTACGTCACTGGCGCGATCTTCGTTCTCGCCATCTCCAGCTACTACCTGCTAAAGCGCCGCGACCAGGGCTTCGCCCGGCGCTCCTTCGCCATTGCTTCGGCCTTCGGCCTGGCCTCGATCCTTTCGGTAATCATCCTTGGCGACGAGTCGGGCTACGAGATCGGTGACGTGCAGAAGACCAAGCTGGCCGCCATCGAGGCCGAATGGGAAACCCACCCCGCTCCGGCCGGCTTCACCCTGATCGGCCTGCCCAACCAGGAGGAGCAGCGCACCGACTACGCGATCAAGATCCCCTATGTACTGGGCCTGATCGCCACCCGCTCGCTGGACAAGGAGGTCACCGGCATCAAGGACCTGCTGGTACAGCACGAGGCACGCATCCGCAACGGCATGGTCGCCTATTCGCTGCTGCAGAAGCTGCGTGGCGGCGACAAGTCCGAAGCCACCCTTTCCCAGTTCAACCAGGTAAAGAACGACCTCGGCTATGGCCTGCTCCTGAAGAAGTACACGCCTGACGTGGTGGACGCGAGCGAGGAACAGATCCGCCTGGCCACCCTGGACACCATTCCCGATGTGCTCACCCTGTTCTTCAGCTTCCGCATCATGGTCGCTTGCGGCTTCCTCATGCTGGCTCTGTTCGCCTGTGCGTTCTATGCCTCGGCGCGCAAGAACGAAGAGCGCAAGCGCTGGCTGCTCAAGTGGGCACTGTGGAGCCTGCCGCTGCCCTGGCTCGCCGCGCAGACTGGCTGGTACGTCGCCGAGCACGGCCGACAGCCCTGGTCCATCGGTGAAGTGCTGCCGGTGCACCTGTCCGCCTCCAGTCTCAGCACGGGCGATGTATGGGGGTCGCTGCTGGCGCTGATCGCCTTCTACAGCCTGCTGCTGGTGGTGGAGATGTACCTGATGATCAAGTTTGCCCGCCTCGGCCCGTCCAGCCTGCACACCGGCCGCTACCACTTCGAGCAGGGCCATGCCGCCACCGGCACGGCCACGGCGTAAGGAGACGACCATGGACTACGAAACGCTGAAACTGACCTGGTGGGTGCTGATCGGCGTGCTGCTGATCGGCTTCGCCCTGACCGATGGCTTCGACATGGGCGCCATGGCGCTGATGCCCTTCGTGGCGAAGACCGACAGTGAACGCCGCGTGGCGATCAACACCATCGCCCCGCACTGGGACGGCAACCAGGTCTGGTTCATCACCGCCGGCGGTGCCCTCTTCGCCGCCTGGCCGATGGTCTACGCCACGGCCTTCTCCGGGTTGTACTGGGCGATGCTGCTGGTGCTCTTCGCCCTGTTCTGCCGCCCCGTCGGCTTCGACTACCGCAGCAAGCTGGAGAACCAGCGCTGGCGCAATGTCTGGGACTGGGCCCTGTTCGTCGGCGGCTTCGTCCCTGCGCTGGTATTCGGCGTAGCCTTCGGCAACCTGTTCCTGGGCCTGCCCTTCACCCTCGACGAGATGATGCGACCGTCCTACCACGGCAGCTTCTTCGCCTTGCTCAACCCCTTCGCCCTGCTCGCCGGGGTGGTCAGCCTGAGTATGCTCTGCCTGCATGGCGGCGCCTGGCTGATGCTGCGCACCGACGGTGAACTGGCCGAGCGGGCGCGACGTGCAGCCCAACTGTGTGCACTGGTGTACCTGGTGAGCTTCATCGGCGCAGGGGTCTGGGTCAGCCTGGGCATGAACGGCTTCGCCCTGCTCTCGAGCATCGACGGCAATGCGGTCATGAACCCGCTGAACAAGGAGGTCGCGCTGTCCAACGCCGGCTGGTTGGCCAACTACCATGCTTATCCGGCGACCATCGCCGCCCCCGTCGTCGGCATTCTCGGCGGCCTGCTGGCGCTGGCATCGGCCAGCGGCGGACGCGGCGGCCTGACCTTCCTGGGCAGCGCGCTGGCGATCATCGGCACCCTGTGCACAGCGGGCTTCGCACTGTTCCCCTTCATCTTTCCCTCCAGCGAGAACCTGGCGGCAAGTCTCACCGTGTGGGACGCCGTGTCCAGCCACAAGACCCTGGGCATCATGTTCGTCGTGGCCTGCATCTTCGTGCCGCTGATCCTCTGCTACACGCTGTGGGGCTACGTGAAGATGTGGGGCCGCCTGACCCGCAAGCACATCGAAGCCAACTCCCACGGCCTCTACTGAAGGAGCGACCGCATGTGGTACTTCACCTGGATTCTTGGCGTCCTGCTCGCCTGCAGTTTCGGCATCATCAACGCGCTGTGGCTGGAAACCACCCAGGACCTGGACAGTGACGACGACTGACGCCCCCTTGCTGCGCAATCCTGCCAGCCGCACGCTGTCGCTGCTGCTGGCGGCTCCCCTGGCGCTGGTCCTGCTGATCCACCCCGCCGCCATGCTCGACACCCAGGGCCGCTACAGCCACGGACTGCTGATGCTGGCGATGCTCGGCGTCAGCGCAGGCTTCGTGCATGGGGTCGGCTTCGACCCCCGCAGCCTGCCCTGGCGCTGGCTGTTCGGGCCGCTGTGCGGCTGGAGCTTGATGGCGCTGGGCTACGCCCTGCTGCTGAAGGCACAACTGGGCCTGTAGCGGCGGGCTCAACCCTCGGAACGACGCGGCAGGTCATCCACCGTGTCGAACCAGGACAACTGCGACGAGCACCAGACATGGCACTGCGGCGTGATCAGCTCCGGGTCGTCCAGGGTCACGGTGTTGAGCCCCACCGTCTCGCCATCGCGCACACGGAACTCCATGGGCGTGCCGCACTTCACGCAGAAGCGGCGCTCACCCTCTTCGCTCGAACGCCACATCCCCAGCTCGCCGGTGATGTAAGCGAAGCCCGTCAGCGGAATCACGGCCCAGGGCACCGCCGGCGCGGCATTGGATTTCTGGCAAAGGCGGCAATGGCAATAGCCGGTCTCTTCCGGCTCGGCATCCAGCCGGTAGCGCACCGCGCCACAGGCGCAGCCACCGAACAGTGGCAAGGGCAACATGGCAGCAATCTCCGCTCGAATAGAAAGATTCAGAGCCTAGCCAGCATGCCGAAGGTCTGCAGCACCGCGACACCGGTGAAGAGCAACAGGATTTGTCGCTCGGCCAGCGCGCAGACTTCCTCGCGCTGCTCCGGCGGGCGTTCGAGGTAGTCCAGCGACTGCTGGAACAGTTGCCGGCTGATCAGCCGCGACAGCTGGTTCAACTCGTTCTCGTCGATGTCCGGCAGCAGGTGGAACTGGCGGATGTCCTCGGCCATATCCTCACCAAACTCGTCCATCACCCGCGCCAACGCCTCGCGCAACACCGGCGACGGCCCGTGCAACTCGCGCACACCAATGATGAAAGCCTGCGGGTTGCCTTCCACGAAGTCGAAGAACAGCCGCACCGTCTCCCGTGTCACCCGCTGGCCGCGCTCCAGGTCCAGGCCGAAAGGCACGCTGGCCGTGCCCTCCCCCGGTTGTGCACGCTCGGCCGCTTCTCGGCGCAGGTCACGAAGCGGCTGGCGCAGTTGGGTGGCGATGTCGCGGATGATCGCCAGCCCCAGATCGTCCACATCGCCGAAGTGCCGGTAGAAGGTATTCGGGTTCAGCCCCGCTTCCCGCGCCAGTTCCCGCAGCCCCAGGCTGCTCAGGCTGCGCCGGCTGGCCGCCAGGCGCAGCGCCGCATCGATCAGCGCGCGCTTGCCGGCGGCTTCCGTTGGCCGTTCTTCCTGTCCGATGTCCATGAGTGTGTTACCCGGCCCCACCTAAGGTTGGTTGTTCTCGCGGTATACAGGTGTCTACATTTCACCACGTAGACAGTTGTATACGCCAGCAATAATCATAACAGGAGCGTGGCCATGAGTACGGTTGTGAGTACCCAACCAAAGACTGCCCCCAGACACTGCAAGGTCGCCATCATCGGTACCGGGTTCTCCGGGCTGGGCATGGCGATCCGCCTGAAACAGGAAGGCGAGAACGACTTCCTGCTGTTCGAGAAGGACGCCGGCGTCGGTGGCACCTGGCGGGTCAACAACTACCCGGGCTGCGCCTGCGACGTGCAATCCCACGTCTACTCCTTCTCCTTCGAGCCGAACCCGGACTGGACGCGCATGTTCGCCCGCCAGCCGGAAATCCGCGCGTACCTGGAGAAGTGCTGGGCGAAGTACCGCCTGGAAGACAAGACGCTGCTCAACACCGAGATGGCGCGCTTCGAATGGAACGACGAACAGCAGCTCTGGCACCTGTTCGACACCGCCGGTAACCATTACACCGCCAAGGCCGTGGTCTCCGGCATGGGCGCCCTGTCGATCCCGTCGATCCCGGCGCTCAAGGGCCTGGAGAACTTCCAGGGCAAGGCCTTCCACTCGCAGCAGTGGGACCATGACTACGACCTCAAGGGCAAGCGCGTGGCGGTGATCGGCACCGGCGCCTCGGCCATCCAGTTCGTCCCGGAAATCCAGCCGCTGGTGGCCAAGCTCGACCTCTACCAGCGCACCGCGCCGTGGATCCTGCCCAAGCCGGACCGCGCCATCAGCGAGAAGGAACGCGCGCGCTTCCGCCACTTCCCGGCGGTGCAGAAGCTCTGGCGCGGCGCGCTCTACAGCATGCTCGAAGGCCGCGTGCTGGGCTTCACCTTCGCCCCCTGGGCGATGAAGCTGGTGGGCAGGCTGGCCGAGCGCTTCATCCGCCAGCAGGTGAAGGACCCGGACCTGCGCCGCAAGCTGACCCCGGACTACACCATCGGCTGCAAGCGCGTGCTCATGTCGCACAACTATTATCCAGCGCTGGCGTCTTCCAACGCCTCGGTGATCGTCGACGGCATCCGCGAGATCAAGGCCAGCAGCATCATCACCAGCGATGGCCGCGAGCGCCAGGTGGACGCCATCATCTTCGGCACCGGCTTCACCGCCAACGACCCGATCCCCCGCGGCGTGGTGTTCGGCAAGGGTGGCGTGGACCTGCTCGACACCTGGAAGAATGGCCCGGAAGCCTACAAGGGCACCATGACCCGTGGCTTCCCCAACCTGTTCTTCCTCATGGGCCCGAACACCGGCCTGGGCCACAACTCGATGGTCTACATGATCGAATCGCAGATCGCCTACGTGCTGGGCGCCATCAAGCTGATGGACCGCCGCGAGCTGCAGAGCGTCGAAGTGAAGCAGGAAGTGCAGGAGCGCTGGAACGAGAAGCTGCAGCGCGGCCTCAACCACAGCGTGTGGAACACTGGCGGCTGCAAGAGCTGGTACCTGCACCCCGTGAGCGGGCGCAACTGCACCCTGTGGCCAGGCTTCACCTGGCGCTTCCGGGCGCTGACCAGCCAGTTCGACCCCAGCGCCTATCATTTGAAGTCCAAGCCGCTGTCCAGCCCTGTCGTCCAACCCCAACGCCACGCAGAAGAGGTGCCGGCATGAAGAACTTCGAGAACAAGGTCGCCGCCATCACCGGCGCAGGCTCCGGCATCGGCCGCGCACTCGCCGTGGAGCTGGCCTCCCGTGGCTGCCACCTGGCCCTGGCGGACGTGAATGCCGCCGGCCTGGAAGAAACCCGCCAGCTGCTCTCCTCCACCGGCGTGCGCGTCTCCATCGATACGGTGAACGTCGCCGACCGCGAGCAGGTGCACGCCTGGGCCGACAAGGCCGCCCGCGAGCACGGCAAGGTCAACCTGGTGTTCAACAATGCCGGCGTCGCCCATGCCGGCACCGTGGAAGCCAGCGACTACGAAGAGTACGAGTGGATCACCAACATCAACTTCTGGGGCGTGGTCTACGGCACCAAGGCCTTCCTGCCGCACCTGAAGGCTTCCGGTGACGGCCACATCGTCAACGTATCCAGCGTGTTCGGCCTGTTCTCCCAGCCGGGGATGAGCGCCTACAACGCCACCAAGTTCGCCGTGCGCGGCTTCACCGAGTCGCTGCGCCAGGAACTGGACATGGAACGCGGCGGCGTCTCCGCCAGTTGCGTGCACCCCGGCGGGATCAAGACCAACATCGCCAAGACTGCGCGGATGAACGACAGCATGGTCAAGGTCACCGGGCAGAACGCGGAAGCTGCCCGCACCCAGTTCAACGACCAGCTGCTGCGCACCACCCCGCAGAAGGCCGCGCAGGTGATCATCCGCGGCGTGGAACGCGATTCGCGGCGCATCCTGATCGGTCCGGATGCCCACGCCATCGACGTGATGCTGCGCCTGCTGCCAGTCTGGTACCAGAAGGTGGTCACCGGCAGCATGAAGCTGGCCAAGCGCTTTGCGCCCAAACCCAAGCGCAAGCCGGGCGCGGAGGGTTACGAGGCCAAGTAACGCTCTGCCACAACGAGTCCCTTTTTCCCTGTCGGGCCGGCGCCCATCCCCCTTACCCCCGGATGGGCGCCGTTTTTTTCTTGCCGATTTTCAACTAGCGGCGGACCGCCACCACCTCCAGGTATTCACTGGGGATCACCAGCGACGCCGGACCGGCACGGTTGCTACGCTCCAGCAACTGCGTGAGGTCACGCTCCAGCGCTGCCGCATCCGCCTCAGGCAACGAGGCAAACGCCTTGTGTACCGGCCCGTACCAGGTGCGGAACACTTCCAGGAAGTGTGCCGCCGAGCGATAGCGGAAGTTGAAGGTCTGCCGGGTTGCGCGCAACTCGCTGACCGAGTCGCCGAACAGTTCGTGCAGGTACTCCTCGCGCCCCCAGCCCGATGGTGGACGCACACCTGACGCTGGCGGGATGTAACCCGACAACACCTTGAACACCTGGCCGATGAAGCCTTCCGGCGTCCAGTTGGCCAGGCCTATGCGGCCTCCAGCACGGCAGACCCGCGCGAGTTCACCCGCCGCCTTGGGTTGATCCGGGGTAAACATAACGCCGAAGGTGGAAACCACCGCATCGAAACTGCCGGCCTCGAAAGGCAACGCCTCGGCATCGGCCTCGCGGAATTCCACGACCAGGTGTTCGGCACGGGCCCGCTCGGCACCCAGTTCCAGCAGCCGCGGCACGTAGTCCGTGGAAACGACCCGGCAACCTCGGCGGGCCGCCGCCAGGGTGGCATTGCCATTGCCGGCGGCCACATCCAGCACGCGCTCATCGCAGCGCAGGTCGCAAGCCTCGGCCAGGCGTTCGCCGACGATCTGCAGGGTGGTACCGATCACGGCGTAGTCGCCGCTGGCCCAGGTGGCCATCTGGCGTTGTTTCAGGGCATCGAAGTCAACAGGGGCATTCATCTTGTTGTTCTCCAGGCGCCGAGGCGCCTTATTCGGCAGTGGTCGGATCCAGGGTGGTGACAACCTGCGACACCCGGTTGGCCGGGAAGCCGCCCAGGCGGGCGTGCTCGCGCACGGCGGCCTCATCGGGGGCGATGTACAGGCAGTAGATGCGATCAGCGACCACGTAGCTGTGCAGCCACTGCACCTGGGGACTCAACTGGCTCAGCACCTGGCAGGACTTCTGCGCGACGGCCTTGAAATCGCGTTCGGACAGGGCTCCGACGCCGGGGATCTCGCGCTCGATAACGAACTTCGGCATGACACTCTCCATAGGGTGGGATAGTGCGGGTACCGCGACATCCCGCACCTTCATGCTGCTCCTGGCGCCTGAGGACGTCCTGCTCCAGCGTCGGCGTTCCCTGCCCGATCGTCCGGCCGGCGCTTGCCGCCTCGCTTTCGCGCGCAAAATCCGAGAAATGCCCGCCCGGAGGGATCGGCCATGAGCTCGGAAAGCATCCTCGCCGCCCAGCAGCGTCTGACTCGCCTGGTACAGCAGCGACCTGGCGTTGCCCTGGTGGAGGAAACCCCCGCCATCGCGCAATGGGAAGGCGCGGGCAAGACCCACACCCGACACCCGGACGGCAACGTCATCCACACCGATCTGCCCCGTGAACTGGGCGGCGACGGCGAGCGGATCAGCCCCGGCTGGCTGCTGCGCGCCGCCATGGCCTCCTGCGCGGTGACGCGCATCGCCATGCTGGCCAACGAGACCGGTGTCGCACTGCAGAAGCTGGAAGCCGAGGTCGGTTCCATCACCGACGTGCATGGCCTGCTGGGGCTCAGCCGGGAGGATGGCCAGCCCGCCTCGCCGGGTCCCACGCAAGCCCGTCTGCAGGTTCGAATCGCCGCGGCGCAGGTGCCGGACGAACAGCTGCGGGAACTGGTCAGCGAGGCCATTCGCCTGTCGCCGATGGTCGCCGCCTTTCGCGACGCCATACCGGTCCAACTGGACATCGACACCGGTCCTGCCTGATGGACGCACTCTCCGAAACCCTGCGGGTGGTGCGGCTGGTCGGTGCGATCTTCATCAATGCGCGCTTCACTGCGCCCTGGTGCTACCAGTCGCCGCGCGCCGATTCGGTGGTCGGCCTGCTGGAGCCGGGCGCCGAGCAGGTGGTGATCTTCCACCTGATTACCGAGGGTGAATGCTTCGTCGAGATGGGCAAGGCCGAGCCAGTGAAACTGATCGCCGGTGACGCGGTGATCTTTCCCCAGGGCCACGCCCACCGCATGACTTCGAAGCCCGGCGTCCCACCCGCCACCGGCGCGCGGCTGGATGCCGTCCTGGCCCGTCGCCCGCGCCAGCTGGCCTATGGCGGAGGTGGCGCGACGACTCGCCTGGTGTGCGGCTACCTTGCCTGCGACGTACGCCTGGCAAGGCTCCTGCTTGCGGGACTGCCAGCGCTGGTGAAGGTCAACGTGCGGGGTTCGGCGGCCGGCGCCTGGCTCGAGTCCTCGGTGCGCTACGCGCTGGCCGAGGCGCGCTCGCCGCGCCCTGGCGGCGCGGGCGTACTGGCCAAGCTGGCAGAGGTGTTGTTCATCGAAGTATTGCGTCTGTACATGGAGGAGCAAGGTGAGGAGCGCAGCGGATGGCTGGCCGGGCTGCACGACCGCATCGTCGGCAATGCCCTCGGCGCCCTGCACCAGTCACCCGCTCACGCCTGGAGCCTGGAAGAGCTGGCACGCTGCTCGGGCACCTCGCGCTCGGTGCTGGCCGAGCGTTTTCAGCAATTCGTCGGCTGCCCGCCGATGCAGTACCTCACCCAGTGGCGCATGCTGCTGGCCGCCAATCTGCTGCGCGGCAGCAACGCTCCGCTGGCGCGGATTGCCGAAGACGTCGGCTATCAGACGGACACCGCCTTCAGCCGCGCCTTTCGCCGTGAATACGGCTGCCCGCCAGCGGCCTGGCGGCGCGGCCAGGCCGCCACCGCCCGCCCCGGCTATTCGTAGGAGCGAGCTTGCTCGCGAACCCACTTGACACTGGAATCGCGGGAAAGCGTTCGCGAGCAAGCTCGCTCCTACAAAAAAACTTCCCGCCAGCGCAGCTACAACCCCATCTGCTTGGCGATGATCTCGTTCATGATCTCTCGCGTGCCGCCGCCGATGGAGAGGATGCGATTGTCGCGGTACAGCCGTTCCACCAGGCTCTCGCGCATGTAGCCCATGCCGCCCAGCACCTGCACCGCGTCGTAGGTCACCCGGTCGGCCACGTCGGTGGCGAAGTTCTTGGCCATGGAGATTTCCTTGATCACGCTCTTGCCCGCCGCCATCTTCGCCGCCTGGCGGTAGGTGAACTCGCGGGACACTTCCACCTGGGTGGCCATCTCCGCCAGCCGGTGCTTGAGCACCTGGAACTTGCCGACGGGCTTGCCGAAGGCTTCACGCTCGCGACTCCAGGCCAGCGCCTCGTCCAACGCCAGCTGCGCGGTCATGTTGGCCATGATTGCCAGCGCCAGACGCTCGCTCTGGAAGTTCGCCATGATGCAGGCAAACCCCATGTTCTCCGCGCCGATAAGGTTCTCCACCGGCACCTTGCAGTCATCGAAGAACAGCTCGGCGGTGTCGGATGCCCACCAGCCCATCTTCTTCAGCTTGCGGCTCACGGTGAAACCGGGCGTGCCCTTCTCCACCAGCAGCAGGCTGACGCCACCGAAGCCATCGCCGCCGGTGCGCACGGCGACGGTGTAGTAGTCGGCGCGTACACCGCTGGTGATGAAGGTCTTGCTGCCGCTCACGCGGTAGTGGTCGCCGTCGCGCACGGCCCGAGTCTTCAGGCTGGCTACGTCGGAGCCGCCGGACGGCTCGGTGACCGCCAGCGCCATGATCTTCTCGCCGGTCAGCACCTGCGGTGCGATGCGCTCGCGCAGCTCCGGGCGGCCCCACTTGATCAGTGGCGGCAGGCCGATATCCAGCGAGCCCAACCCGGCCACAAGACCGCCGGAACCGCAGCGCATCAGTTCTTCGCTGGCCGCTACCTTGGCAAACAGGTCGCCTTCATGGCTGCCGCCCAGCGCCTCGGGATAGCCGATGCCGAGGATGCCGGCCTCGCCCGCCTTGCGGTACAGCTCGCGGGGAAACTCCTCGGCCTCCTCCCAATCGGCGACGTGGGGGAGGATTTCACGCTCGACGAAGCGTCGCACGCTGTCGCGAACCAGGCGGTGGCTGTCATCGAAGTACTCGGCGAACACGGACATGGCAAGGCTCCAGACGATTTGACTGAAACTTACCGAGCGCTTGCTTGGTTTTCAAGGCGAGACACCTGCCATCGGCTAGGACAGATGCGCCGTCCCGAACCGCTCGCGGTACGCCGAAGGCGCCACGCCCGCCGCACCCCGGAAGGCATTGCGGAAGCTTTCCACGGTGCCGAAGCCGCATTGCTCGGCTATCCGCTCCACACTGTCGGCGCTGCTTTCCAGCAATTCGCGGGCGCGCAGCATGCGCTCGTGCTGCAACCAGGCCTTGGGCGTCATCCCCGTCGCCTCGCTGAAACGGCGCAGGAAGGTGCGCTCGCTCATGGCCATGCGGCTCGCCAGCTCACCGACGGCGATCGACCGGTGCAGCCGTTGCCGGGCCCAATCCAGCAGCCCCGCGAGGTCATGCCTGGGCGCCTGCGCCACCGGTGCGGGGATGAACTGCGCCTGACCGCCGCCGCGCTGCGGCGACATCACCAGCCGCCGCGCCACGGTATTGGCCACCTGCGCGCCGAAGTCCCGCGCCACCAGGTGCAGGCAGGCATCGATGCCGGCTGCGCTGCCGGCAGAGGTGATCAGTTGCCCGACATCCACATAGAGCACCTGGGCATCGACTTCGATGGCCGGGAAGCGCGTCGCCAGCTCCTCGGCGTAGCGCCAGTGCGTGGTCGCCCGCTGGCCATCCAGTAATCCCGTGGCGGCGAGGACGAAGACCCCGGAGCAGATCGACAGTAACCGTGCGCCTTCGTCATGGGCCTTGCGCAACGCCTGCACCAGCTCTGCGGACGGCGCCTCGTCGCGGTCACGCCAGCCCGGCACGATGACGGTGCCCGCCGTGTCGAGTGACTCCACCCCACCGTCGGCCAGCACGCGGATGCCACCCAATGCCCGCATCGGTCCGTCGTCCACGGCAACGACCCGGTGGCTGTACCAGGGGAATTCGAACTCGGGGCGCGGCAGGCCGAAGATCTCCACGGCGATGCCGAATTCGAAGGTGCACAGGCCGTCGTAGGCGAGAACGGCGACTTCCAGGGGATTGCGCGGCATTTGGCAGAAAACTTCCGATCACTGTCCAGGCCGCCACTGTAGCCGGCTTTTGCCCCGCCTTACAGTAGCCCTGTCTTCCACAGGAGCCCCAGCATGCCCAGCCTCGTCAGCCAGTTCCCCGCCGCCCTGCCCGCCGACGCCCTTGCCCACTTCAGCCATCGCCTGGCCTTCGAGACCGACTGCTCGGATGTGAACGACGCCCTGCAGCACGGCGAACAGGATTTCGTCCTGCTCGATGTGCGAAACGCCGCCGCCTTCGCCCGCGGCCATGTGCCCGGCGCGCTGAACCTGCCGACACGGGAGATCGACGCGCGGCGTATGGCGCAGTTCCTACCGGGCACCCTGTTCGTCGTCTACTGCGCCGGGCCGCACTGCAACGGTGTGCACCGTGCTGCTGCGAAGCTCGCGGCACTGGGTTTGCCGGTGAAGGAAATGATTGGCGGAGTGGCCGGCTGGCTGGATGAGGGGCTGGTGCTGGTCGGTGCGACGGGTGAAGCGCTGCGGACTGACGGAATAGGTCTTTTTTGCGCCTGTTGATCGCAGAAACAACAAGGCCGGAATGTCTCCGGCCTTGCTCGAATCCTTCTGGTTGGCCTGTCAGCTGCTGATAGGCCGACGCCCCGCCAGGGCGTGGGCCAGCGTGCCGCCATCCACCAGTTCAAGCTCGCCGCCCAACGGCACGCCATGGGCGATGCGCGACAGCACCAGATCGCCGCCGCCGAGCAACTGAGCGATGTAGTGGGCCGTCGCCTCACCCTCCACCGTGGGGTTGGTGGCCAAGATGATCTCGCTGAAATGGCCGGCCTTGATCCGCGCTTCCAGCTCGGGAATGCCGATGGCTTCCGGCCCGAGGCCGTCCAGCGGCGACAGGTGTCCCTTGAGCACGAAGTAGCGGCCGCGGTAGCCGGTCTGCTCGACGGCGAACACGTCCAGCGGGCCTTCCACCACGCACAGCAGGCTGTCATCGCGGCGCGGATCGGTGCATTGCGGGCAGAACTCGTCTTCCGACAGGGTGCGGCACTGCTTGCAATGTCCGACGCCCTCCATCGCCTGGGTCAGCGCCTGGGCCAGACGCAGACCGCCGCTGCGGTCGCGCTCCAGCAGCTGCAGCGCCATGCGCTGGGCACTCTTCTGTCCCACTCCGGGCAGGGTGCGCAGGGCATCGATCAGTTGGCGGATCAGCGGCGTGAAGCTCATGGAGCAGTCTCGGGTTTCGGGAGGGTTAGAACGACTGTAGGAGCGAGCCTGCCCGCGAAGCCCGCCCAGCCACCAGGGCCAGAAGAGCGTTCGCGAGCAAGCTCGCTCCTACAGGTCAGCAGGATGCCTGGATCAGAAAGGCATCTTGAAGCCGGGCGGGAGTTGCATACCGGCGGTCATGCCGGACATCTTGTCCTGGTTGTTCTGCTCGATCTTGCGCACGGCGTCGTTCACCGCGGCGGCGATCAGGTCTTCGAGGATTTCTTTGTCTTCCTGCATCAGGCTGTCATCCAGGGAGACACGCTTGACGTCGTGGCGACCGGTCATCACCACGCTCACCAGGCCGGCGCCGGATTGACCGGTCACTTCGGCGTTGGCCAGCTCTTCCTGCATCTTCTGCATCTTTTCCTGCATCTGCTGGGCCTGCTTCATCAGGCCGGCCATGCCACCTTTCATCATCTCGAGTTCCTCGATTCGTTCAGTCGTCGGCCAAGGCTCAAGCCTTGGCCTCCAGGGGTTCGATAGTACCGTCGCGGACCACCGCGGCGAACTGTTGCTTCATCTGTAGCACATACGGGTCGGCAGCAATCGACGCCTCGGCCTGGCGCTGACGCTCGGCGCGCTTGCGCGCGGCGGCCTGGGCCGGGGTTTCCTGCTCGGGCTTCTGCTGGGTGACCTGCAGCGTCAGAGTGCGCCCGTGGAACTGGTTCAGCGCATCGTTCAGGCGACGTTGCTGGGTCGCGTTGAACAGCGCGCTCTGGCCCGGGTCCAGGTGCAGGTGCCAGTTGTCGCCATCCACCGCCACCAGCGTGCAGTTGGCGCCGATGCTGGCGGTCAGGCCGGCCAGTCCCAGGCGCGGGAACAGGTCCAACCACTCGGCGGCAAGGCCGGTCGCGGGCATGGCGGCGGGCTCGGGCTCCGGTTCGGCCTGCTCCTGCGGCGCCTCGCTCTCGAGGTAGCCGTAGGACTCCATGTCGACTTCGTAGTAGTCCTCGGCGGGTGGCGGCTCTTCGTCGCGGTCATCGTCATCGGCCGGAGCTTCGGCCGCGACGGGTGCGGGAGCAGCCACCGGCACAGGAGTTGGCTCTGCCGCTACGGGCGCAGGTGCAGGTGCAGGTGCAGGTGCAGGTGCAGGTGCTGCAGGCTCGAGCGGTGCGGGAGCGGCGGCAACCGGTGCGGAGGGTTCGTCCCACGGCAGATCGACAGGCGCTTCGGCAACCGGCGACTGCGGCTCGATGGCCAGAGCAACAGGCTCTGCTGCGACGACCACTTCCGGCTGCGCTTCAACCGGCGCGGGAGCCGCTTCAACGACCGGGGCAGGAGCGGCAACAGGCGCAGTCTCCACCACCGGAGCCGGAGCCGGAGCCGGAGCCGGAGCCGCCTGAGGCTGCGGCGCGGCAACGGTCGGGGCAACCTCGGCAACCGGAGCTACAGGTGCGGGCGTAACAGGCGGCGGAGCAATGGCTGCAACCGGCGCTGCAACGGCGGCGCCGGCCACTGGGTTAGGGTTGGAATCAGCCGTGGCCTTGCTGATCCCCAGGTCCTTTAGTGGCGATCTGGGCGCGCCGTCGGCATCGGCCGGGCGGAACGCCAGCATGCGCAGCAGCACCATCTCGAAACCACCACGGGGATCGGGCGCCAACGGCAGGTCGCGGCGGCCGATCAGGCCCATCTGGTAGTAGAACTGTACGTCCTCGGCCGGCAGCGCCTGGGCCAATGCCAGCACGCGGTCGCGGTCGCCCTGGCCGTTGTCCACCGCCTCGGGCAGCGCCTGGGCGATGGCCACACGGTGCAGCACATTGAGCATTTCAGCCAGCACGCCGCCCCAGTCCGGGCCTTGCTCGGCCAGGTGGCGGACGGCTTCCAGCAGCGCGCGTGCATCGCCTTCCAGCAGTGCGTGAAGCACGCCGTAGACCTGCCCGTGATCCAGGGTACCGAGCATGGCGCGCACGTCGGCGGCCAGCACCTTGCCTTCGCCGAAGGCAATGGCCTGGTCGGTGAGGCTCATGGCATCACGCATGGAACCGTCGGCGGCGCGGCCGAGCAGCCACAGAGCATCGTCCTCGAACGGCACGTTCTCGGCGTCCAGAACGTGGGTGAGATGCTCTACCACGCGCTCCGGCGGCATGTTCTTCAGCGAGAACTGCAGGCAGCGCGAGAGAATGGTCACCGGAAGTTTCTGCGGGTCAGTGGTGGCCAGCAGGAATTTCACGTGGGGCGGCGGCTCCTCCAGGGTCTTCAACAGGGCGTTGAAGCTGTGGCTGGAGAGCATGTGCACTTCGTCGATCAGGTAGACCTTGTAGCGCCCGCGGGTCGGCGAGTACTGCACGTTGTCGAGCAGCTCGCGGGTGTCCTCGACCTTGGTGCGGCTGGCGGCGTCCACTTCGATGAGGTCGACGAAGCGCCCCTCATCGATCTCTCGGCACACCGAACACTGCCCGCAGGGAGTCGAGCTGACACCGGTCTCGCAGTTCAGGCACTTGGCGAGGATGCGCGCGATGGTGGTCTTGCCCACGCCACGGGTACCGGTGAACAGATAGGCGTGGTGCAGGCGCTGGTTGTCCAGCGCATTGATCAGGGCCTTGAGCACATGGGTCTGGCCGACCATTTCGCGGAACGAGCGCGGACGCCATTTGCGAGCAAGAACCTGATAACTCATTGAAATCCATCGCGACGGGTAAGCAGAAGTGCGCTAATCCTAGCGAAGCGGACCGTAAATTGCACCCGATGTCCGCACCGGTCGCTATCGCATCTTGGCAAGGGCCGGGCTACACGGCATTGTGTTGTCCTTCTGCCATCAACGGAGCCTTGATGCGCTTCCTCGCCACCGCCCTGCTGCTGACCGCCACCCTCGCCCAGGCCGACGACCGTCCCCTGCGCTTTGCGGTGGTCGACAGCTGGGCAATGCCGCTGGCGCAGATCGAGAACGGCGAACTGACCGGCGGCATCATGTTCGAGCTGTTCAAGGAAACGGCGCGCGAACTGGGCCGGCCCGCTGCCTTCCATATCGTGCCCCGTGCTCGTATCGAACAGGCACTGCTCAGCCATTCAGTGGACGTACGCTGCTATGTCTCGCGCACCTGGATCGAGCATGAATTCAATGACTACCGCTGGACCGCGCCGCTGATGGTGCAGCGCGACCTGCTGGTCGTCCGCGATGCCCCGGCCGACAAGCTGGAAACCCTGCCCAGCCAATCCGTCGGTACTGTGCTGGGCTATCACTACCCGCGCCTGCAGCCACTGCTGGACAGCCATTGGCTGAGCCGCGACGACGCGCGCAACCAGGAGCTGGTGCTGAAGAAGCTGCGCATCGGCCGCTATCAGTACGCGATCAGCAGCGAGTTTGCGCTGAACTGGTTCAACCGCGAACTACCCGAAGCGGAACGTCTGAGAATCGCCAGCGTGATCGAGGAAACGCCGCTGTCGTGCATGGTGCTGGATGCGCCCGAAGTCCGTGCCGACGAGGTGCTCTCGGTACTGGCGAAAATCAAGGCGTCGGGGAAGATTGAGCAGATCCTGGATCACTACCGCTGAGGCGGCGGATGCATCAACAGGATGGGGGCCACGACTTTTACTGACCCCGAAATGGAGGCGGCCCCGCCAGCCACACCCCGGCACACAATGTCCCCGCCTTGGCTGCTTCCTTCCGGACCTGACCAGGTAAGCGAGTAATCGTTGCGGGGGGACCGACAGGGCCACCATCGCGAGAGCTCGCCAGATCAGCGAGCCGCGCCATTGTAGCGGCTTGAGCGCAAGTTACAAGCACTTCAAGCACTTACGCTCTTTCCTTTGATCCGCATCGCAGCCTGAGGGGCTTTTCCACCAGGCCACTCAAGCTTCCTCGCCACGTGCCGAAGCAGTGGATGAGTCCGCCCGTTCGAGGCGCGCCTTCCATGCAAGGAGTGTTCAAATGCGAATGATCGAGAGCTCTGCTGCGCTACTTGCCATTGCCCTCTGCGGCCCGCTGCAGGCAGCCAGCAGCGGCACCATCACCTTTCGCGGCGCCGTCGTCGAGCCTACCTGCCAGATCAGCGTGAGCGAAGCCAGCAACTCCAGCGGCCGGATAGTGGCCAGTCACTGCGAACAGTCGGTGGACCTGCGACTGAACGAGCCCCGAGGCAATCAGCCAGCGGCGCATTACCGCCTCACCGACAGCCAGGGTCGTGCCGTGGAGATACTCAGCGCGCCAAATGGCAACGTCGCCGGGATGATTCGCGCCAAGGACGAGGCAGGCGCGCATCACCTCGTGCTGGTGGCTGAGTACCTGTAACGGGCGTCACTGTCCCTGGAGCAATCCTTCGGGCCGAGGCTGGGTGGAGACTTCCAGGTTCGGCCCGATGAACAGATCCATCTTGCTGTAGCCCGGACGGGTACTGAAGGTGGAGTAGCGCTCCGCCCCCTGGTGGAACTGGAAGGCCACGCGGTACTCGCCCGAACGCAGCAGACGCAGCGGGAAGGCGCGTGCTTCGCCTGGCTTGATTTCGCCCGCGAGACTCTCCTCGCCGTTTTCCTTGAAGCTGTAGCTCACCGCCGGCCCGCCCACGCCTTCATAGTGAAGGACGATCTGCGGGCGCTCGGTCCAGGCCACGTAAGCCCCGAACAGCACTACCAGTGCCCCGACGCCGAGCAGGCGCTGCTTTCTTGCCTTGTCCATCTTGCTCTCCGTCAACCGATGGCCCGCCCCGCCCTGCTTTGCAACACACAGGTCGGAACAGGCCTGCCGATCAGTTCAGGCTGTCGACCAGGGCCTTGGCAGGCACCAGGCGCACGGCCTTCTTCGCGGCGATCTCGATGGTCTTGCCGGTCTGCGGGTTGCGGCCGGTACGGGCAGCGCGTTCGGTGACCTTGAGCTTGCCGATACCCGGCAGGGTCAGCTCACCGTCATTCTCCAGGGCGTCCTGGGCGATCTGCGCCAGTTGCTCGAACACGCCGCGCACGGCGGCTTGGGTCAGGTCGAGGGATTCGGCGATATCGCGAACCAGTTGGTCCTTGGTCATGGGCATAAAGTAACTCCTTGATGCGTTGATCTTGATTCTTTGATCGGAAGAAAGGCTTGTCAGGCGCCGATGCCGTGATCGGCCAGCAGCTTGATCAGCTGCTCTTCGTCCATCACGGCGACGCCAAGTTCCTGGGCCTTGGCCAACTTTGAACCCGCTCCCGGTCCGGCAACGACGCAGTGGGTCTTGGCGGAGACGGAGCCGGCCACCTTGGCGCCGAGGCTTTCCAGTTTTTCCTTGGCGATGTCGCGGCTCATGGCTTCCAGGGTGCCGGTGAGCACCCAGGTCTGGCCGGCCAACGGCAGGCCTTCGACGACCTTGCGCTCGCTGCGCCAGTGCATGCCGAACTCCGCCAACTGCGCTTCGACGGCCTTGGCGCGCTCGACACGAGCAGCATCGGCGAAGTACTCGCGCACCGACTGCTTGGCCTTCTCGTTCACGCCCTTGAGGGTGCTGAGGTCCAGCCAGTCCTGGCTGAGGGTGATGAGTGCGTCGAGGCTGCCGGTGCGATCAGCCAACTTTTCGGCGCCCGTGGCGGCGATGAAGGGGATGTTCAGCTTGTCAATGAAGCCCGCCAGCGTCGCGACAGCGGCGAACTCGGCGGACACCCCACCTTCGTCCTGCAGTTCGATACCGCGCTCCAGCAATTGCTGGATCACGCTGCGGTTGTGCTCGTCATCGAAGAAGTTGTGGATCTCGTAGGCCACTTCGCCGCCAACGTCCGGCAGGTAAGTGAGCACCTCCGGCAACGCCTTCTGGATGCGCGCCAGGGAGCCCAGGGAGCGCGCCAGCAGCTTGGCGGTTTCCTCACCCACATCCGGAATACCCAGAGCGAAGACGAAGCGCGCCAGCGCCGGCTTGCGACTCTCCGCGATGGCGGCGAGCAGGTTGCGCGTGGAGACTTCGGCGAACCCCTCCAGCTCGATGACTTGCTCGAAGGTCAGGGTGTAGAGGTCGGCCGGGGATTTCACCAGCCCCTTGTCCACCAGTTGCTCGACGATCTTGTCGCCCAGGCCGTCGATGTCCATGGCGCGGCGCGAGACGAAGTGGATGATCGCCTGCTTGAGCTGCGCCTGGCAGAAAAGCCGGCCGACGCAGCGGTAGATGGCACCTTCGCTGACCGACTCCCTGCCCTTGCTTCGCTTGACCAGCTGGGTGCGCTCGACTTGCGAGCCGCAGACCGGGCACTGGGTGGGGATCGCCACCGGACGCGCATCCGCCGGGCGCCGCTCGGTGACGACCTGCATGACCTGTGGAATCACGTCGCCGGCACGGCGGATGATCACGGTATCGCCGATCATCAGGCCCAGGCGGGCGACCTCGTCCATGTTGTGCAGCGTGGCGTTGGACACCGTTACGCCAGCCACCTGGACCGGCTTGAGGCGCGCCACGGGCGTTACCGCGCCGGTGCGGCCGACCTGGAATTCCACGTCCAGCAATTCGGTCAACTCTTCGCGAGCCGGGAACTTGTGAGCGATGGCCCAGCGCGGCTCGCGGGCACGGAAGCCCAGCTCACGCTGGAAGTCGATGCGATTGACCTTGAACACTACGCCGTCGATTTCGTAGGCAAGGCTGTCGCGGCGGGCACCGATGTCTTCGTAATAAGCGCGACAACCTTCGACGCCCTTGGCCAGCTTCAGCTCGCGGCTGATCGGGATGCCCCAGCCCTTGAGGGCTTCGAGGATATCGACCTGAGTGCCGGGCAGCGCACCACCCTCGACACGGCCGAAACCGTAGCAGCAGAACTCCAGCGGGCGGCTGGCGGTGATCTTCGAATCCAGCTGGCGCAGGCTGCCGGCCGCGGCATTGCGCGGGTTGGCGAAGGTCTTGCCGCCGGCTTCCATCTGCCGCTCGTTAAGCGCCTCGAAGCCAGCCTTGGACATGAAGACCTCGCCGCGCACTTCCAGCACCGCCGGCCAGCCCTCGCCCTTCAGGCGCAGCGGCACATTGCGGATGGTGCGTACGTTGACACTGATGTCCTCTCCGGTGGTGCCGTCGCCGCGCGTAGCGCCACGGGTCAGCACGCCGTTCTCGTACAGCAGGCTGACCGCCAGACCATCAAGCTTGGGCTCGCAGCTGTACTCCACCTCCGCGCCGCCACCGAACAGGTCCGATGCCGGCAACTGGTCCGCCAGCCCCTCACGCACTCGGCGGTCGAAATCGTTGAGGTCCTGCTCTTCGAAGGCGTTGCCCAGGCTGAGCATCGGCACTTCGTGACGCACTTCGCCGAATGCGGAGGCAGCCGCACCGCCGACCCGCTGGGTCGGCGATTCGGGAGTGATCAGTTCGGGATGCTCGGCTTCCAGCGCCTTCAGCTCGCGGAACAGGCGGTCGTACTCGGCATCCGGCACGCTCGGCTCGTCGAGCACGTAGTAGCGGTAGTTGTGGTCGTCGAGCTCGCTGCGCAGCTGGGCAATGCGTTCGGCAGCGATCTGGGAATCGGTCATGCGGGAATCTCGGGCGGCAATAGGTTGCGGCTAGAAGTGCAAAGCCCCAAGGGTCGCTTGGGGCTTCATTTGCAGCGTGCGGAAAGCTTAGCGCTTCTGGGTCAGGGCGCGTCGCTCGAAATCGATGATGCGCTGACGGTAGTGCTCGATGGTCTGTGCGGTCATCACGCTGCGCTGCTCGTCCTTCAGCTCGCCATTGAGCTCCTGGGCCAGCTTGCGGGCGGCGGCGATCATCACGTCGAACGCCTGCTTGGGATGGCGCGGGCCCGGCAGGCCGAGGAAGAAGCTCACTGCGCGGGTGCTGAACTGGTCGATGTTGTCCAGATCGAAGGTACCCGGCTTGACCGCGTTGGCCATGGAGAACAGCACTTCACCGTTGCCGGCCATGCTTTCATGGCGGTGGAAGATGTCCATCTCGCCATAGCGCAGGCCGCTTTCGAGGATGTTCTGCAGCAGCGCCGGGCCCTTGAAGCCGTTCTCGTCGCGGCTGATGACGTTGATGATCAGCACTTCATCAACCGGTGCCTGTGGCGCCGACGGAGCCGCAGCGGCGGGAGCAGCGCGCTCCTTGTCCTTCTTGCGGTCCTTCTTCGCCTTGTCCTTCTCTGCCGGCACGTCGTCCAGCGGATTGGGGAAATCCTCTTCGTCCAATGGGCCGAGCAGGTTCGGCGCCGGGTCGTCCAGGTTCAGGTCGCCCTGGCGCGGCTCGCCGCGGCGCTTGCCACGGGACTCCTTGGCACTGACCTTGGGCAGGTCTTCCTCGTCGAGCTCCGGCTCGCGATGGTCGACTACCCGGGAAGGCCCGAGCAATTCCGGGTTGGTTTCGTCCCCGTCATCGGGCTGGTTGGCAAACTGGCGATCCAGTTTGAAACGCAACTTGCCCTTGCCACCCCGCATGCGACGCCAACCGTCGAACAGAATGCCGGCGATGACGATGAGCCCAATGACGATCAGCCATTCGCGCAGACCGATATCCATCTAATCCCGTAGCCCCTGAACAAAAAATGATGATGAAGAAAAGGACATCCTATCCCTTGAAAACGTGGAGCCAACTTCATGTTCTGACTGATGTTTTCCACGCGATACAAAAGTGGGCGTTAAGCTAACACGCTCTCACATAACTTTACACTGTCTGAGGCGACACTCCGCCGCACTCTTTGCAACTTTTCATAGCGGCTGCCGCTTGAGTGCCTCAGCCGAATCCTACCCCAATCAAATCAATGCCTTAGGCTTGAAACAAAGCATCTTGCCAGCATAGCTCAAGTTCGCTTGGACGATCACGCTTCAGCGAGCGCAACAGCCTCTTCCACATCCACCGCCACCAGACGCGAACATCCCGGTTCGTGCATGGTCACGCCCATCAATTGATCGGCCATCTCCATGGCGATCTTGTTGTGGGTGATATAGATGAACTGCACTTTCTCCGACATCTCCTTCACCAGCCGCGCATAACGGCCGACGTTGGCATCGTCCAGCGGCGCGTCGACTTCGTCGAGCATGCAGAACGGTGCCGGGTTCAGCTGGAAGATCGCAAACACCAGCGCCAGAGCGGTCAGGGCCTTCTCGCCACCGGACAGAAGATGGATGGTGCTGTTCTTCTTGCCCGGCGGCCTCGCCATGATCGCCACCCCGGTATCGAGTAGATCCTCGCCGGTAAGTTCCAGATAGGCGTGACCGCCGCCGAAAACCTTGGGGAACAATGCCTGAAGGCCAGCATTGATCTGGTCGAAGGTTTCCTTGAAGCGGTTGCGGGTTTCCTTGTCGATCTTGCGGATGACGTTTTCCAGGGTATCCAGCGCCTCCACCAGGTCGTCGTTCTGGTCATCCAGGTAGCGTTTACGCTCGGATTGCTGCTGGTATTCCTCGATGGCCGCGAGGTTGATCGGCCCCAGGCGACCGATGCGCGCGGCCAGTTCTTCCAGGCGGGTTTCCCAGACCTTCTCGGCAGCGTCAACGGGCAAGGTGCCCAGCACGCCGTGCAGGTCATAGCCATCCTCATGGAGCTGTTCCTGCAGTGACTTGCGTCGCACGCTCAGGGCCTGCCATTCCATGCGCTGCTGCTCCAGTTGGCCGCGCAACAGCTGCGACTGCTGCTCGGCCTGGGTGCGGCGCTTCTCGGCGTCGCGCAGTTGGCGGTCGGCATCTTCCAGCGCCAGACGCGCGTGCTTGAGTTCGTCCTCCACCGCCATGCGCCGGTCAAGCAACTCTTCCAGGCGCATGCGCAGTTCTTCCAGCGGCGCGGCGCCCTCCTCCAGATTGAGGTTGAGCTGCTCGCAACGCTCGACCAGTCGCACGGCCTGGCTGTCCAGGCGCTCCAGCGCTTGGCGGGTGGATTCGTGCTGGGCGCGCAGGGAGCCCACGCGCACAGCCAACTGATGGGCGTGGTCCTTGTGCTGGCGGGACTCCTGGCGAATGCGGTCGAGCTTCTCGCGCATGCCGTCGCGCTCGGCGAGCAGCGATTCGCGACGCTCGGTGTCCACGGCCATGGCGTCCAGCGCTTCCTGCAGGCTCAGGCGCGCTTCGCCCAGCTGCTCCTGCTCGACGGCATGCTGTTCGGCCAGCTCTGCCAGCTCTTCGTCCAGACGTCGACGGCGCAGAGTCAGCTGCTCGACCTTGGCCTGCTGCGCGGACAGCTGCGCCTTCAGCTCACCCTGGCGGCGACCTTCGTCCTGCAGGCGGCGACGCACCTGATCACGACCTTCCTCAGCCTGACGCTGCTCGTCACGCAGGCGCGCCAGTTGTTCGTCGATCTCGGCGAGGCGCTGCTCCAGCGTTTCGCGCTCGGCGTAAAGGCGCTCCAGCTCCTGGCCACGCGCCAGCACACCGCCATCGGCGGACTCACCACGGCGCACGCGCAGGAAGTTCCGGCCCACCCAGTAGCCGTCGCGGCTTATCAGGCTTTCGCCATCACCTAGCGAAGCTCGCTGGGCCAGCGCCTGCTCCAGGGTTTCGACCGGGCGCACGCGACCCAGCCAGTAGCTCAGGTCGACATTCGTCTCGACCTTGCCCAGCAGGCTGCCAGGCCGCGAAACGGCACCAGCAGCCAGGTCGAGCAGGCGCAGTTCGCCTTTCTCCAACGCGTCGAATGGCAGCCCTTTCACGTCGTCCAGCAGCACGCCGTGCAGGTCGGCACCGAGCACGGTTTCCACCGCCAGTTCCCAGCCCGCCTGTACGCGCAGGCCTTCAGCGAGGCGCGGCCGCTGTTCCAGCCCTTGCTGGCGCAGCCATTGCGCGGTGCCGTCGCCCGGATCGAGCGCGGCCTGCTGCAGCGCCTCCAGCGAGGCAATGCGGCCATTCAGACGCTGTAGCTCGCCCTGCGCCTGGTGCTGCGCGGCGGTGCTTTCCTGCAGGGACTGGCGCACGCGCTCCAGGCGCTCGGCCAGCTCCTGCTCTTCGATCTGCGACTCCTCCAGCAGCAATTCGATGGCGGCGACCTGCTCGCCCAGCTCGAGGATCGCGGCGTCTTCCGGATCGGCGGCCAGTTGCGTGCGCTCGTCGCTCAGGCGGCGCTGACGCTCGCCCTGGCGCTCCAGGCTCTGCTCCAGGTGCTGGATGCGCGACTGCTGAACTTCCGCCTCGCGACGCGGTTCGGCGCTCTGCTGGTTGAAGGCATCCCAGCGCTGTTGCCAGTCGTGCATGCGCTGCTCGGCGTCTTCCAGCCCGACGGTAGCCTCCTCGGCGGCAGCGGCGCTGATTTCCTGTTCCGGGGCGAGACGCTCCAGCTCCTCGCCCAGGGTGGCGAGCAGGGTGCGGTCGTGGCCCAGGTGGGACTCGGTTTCCTGGCGGGTCTTCTCGGCCTCGCGCAGGTCGTCCTGCAACTGGCGCAGGCGCTGCTGGCCATGCTGGATGCTCTGCTCGACGCGGGCGATGTCGCCCCCCACGGAATAGAAACGACCCTGCACCTGGTTGAAGGTTTCCGACAGCTCATGGTGGCCGTCGCGCAGGCGCTCGATGCTGGCGTCGGCGCTACGCTGCTCGGCCACCAACGCCTCGAAGGCCACTTCCTGGTCGCCGATCACCTTTTCCTTCTGCCCGACCTGCTCGTTCAGGTCGCGCCAGCGCAAGGCGCCGAGCTGTGCCTTGAGGGTGCGCTCCTCGGCCTTGAATTCCTGGTATTTCTCCGCCGACTGGGCCTGGCGGTGCAGGCGCTCCAGCTGGCGCTCCAGTTCTTCGCGCAGGTCGGTCAGGCGCGCAAGGTTTTCCTGGGTGCGGCGGATGCGGTTCTCGGTCTCGCGGCGGCGCTCCTTGTACTTGGAGATGCCGGCGGCTTCCTCGATGAAGTTGCGCAAATCCTCGGGCTTGGCTTCGATCAGCTTGGAGATCATGCCCTGTTCGATGATCGAGTAGCTGCGCGGCCCAAGGCCGGTGCCGAGGAAGATGTCGGTGATATCACGGCGCCGGCACTTGGTGCCGTTGAGAAAATAGGTGTTCTGGCCGTCGCGGGTCACGCGGCGGCGGATGGAAATCTCGGCATAGCTGGCGTATTCGCCGAGCAGGGTCTGGTCGGAGTTGTCGAACACCAGTTCGATGGATGCCTGGGTCACCGGCTTGCGCGTGTTGGAGCCATTGAAGATGACGTCGGTCATCGACTCGCCACGGAGGTTCTTCGCCGAACTCTCACCCATCACCCAACGAACGGCGTCGATGATGTTGGACTTTCCGCAACCGTTGGGGCCGACGACGGCCGCCATGTTGCTCGGGAAATTGACCGTCGTCGGGTCGACGAAGGACTTGAAGCCTGCCAGCTTGATGCACTTGAGCCGCATGAGCCCTCTTCCCCCGTCCGTCTCTTATTGAGAGCTTATCGTTCTGCCAGTGCAGCCAGAACCAGCTGGCTGTTGTGCCGACCGTAGTCGAGCAGGACCTCGCGGATACCCGCCTCATCGCGGCCCACCACCGCGCGCAGCAGGTTTTCGAAGCTGCCGATGAACTGACTCATCTCGCCTTTGCGGCGCTCCAGGGCCAGATGATAGGTGCGACTGATGGCCGGCAGGAGATTTTCCACGGTTTCCTGCAGGTAGGGATTGGCGGCGAACGGGAAGGCAGCGCGCATGATGTCGAAGCTGGATTCGACGAAGGCATTGATGTCGCCGCGCTCGAGCTCGTCCAGCAGGCGCCGCTGTATCGCCATGAAGGGTGCCAGGTCAGCTTCTTCGCGCCAGGTCCGCGCCACGCTGCTGGCGAGCATGATGTACAGCTCCATCACCAGCGAGTAGAGGCTTTCCACGTGCGCTGCGGACAGCTCGGACACCTGCGCCCCCCGGCGCGGCAGGATCACCACCAGGTGGCGGCGCTCGAGGATCAGCAGCGCCTCGCGGACCGAGCCGCGGCTGACGTTGAGGGTCTGGGTGACCTTCTGTTCCTGGATGCGCTCGCGCTCCTTGAGTTCGCCCCGGATGATGCGTTCGGCAAGATGATGCGCGATCTGCTCAGCCAGGCTGTCCGGGGCCTTGAACGTCATGGTTGTCCTTAAGAATCGGGGCGCTTTCGAGGGGCTACTGCGGACGCGAAGTGTAACACAGGGTGTTACCCCGCCATCCCCCGCCCAGGAGGGACGACAGAACAAAGGTTGGTGCATCCATCGGGAGGAACAGGCGCAGGATTGTCTGACAATCCTACACAAGAGACGTATCGGGAGTCGTCCATGTTCGCTTTGTTCCTTTCCCCTGCCTGGATGTTGCGTCTCAAGAAAGCCGGCTACTGGATCTGGCTGGTCCCGGTCTTCGGCATTCCCGTCAGCTACTGGTGGTCGTTCGGTAGCGATTATCCCAACGCCTGGGCCTGGCTGGTCATCACCGTGGTGTTCGGGGTGATCCCGCTGCTGGACTTCGTGGTCGGCCGCGACCCGGCCAACCCCGACGAGGTGGAGGAAGTCCCGCCCATGGAGCGCGAGGGCTACTACCGCTTCCTCAGCCTGCTGACCGTGCCGCTGTTGCTGGGCATGCTGGTCTACGGCGGCTGGGTGCTGGCCACCTATGACGCCTGGAACTGGGTTGGCCAGCTCGGCTGGATCCTTTCCGTGGGCACCGTCATGGGCGCCATCGGCATCACCGTCTCCCACGAGCTGATCCACAAGGACCCGCAACTGGAGCAGAACGCCGGCGGCCTGCTGCTGGCAGCGGTGTGCTACGCAGGCTTCAAGGTAGAACACGTACGCGGCCACCACGTGCATGTCTCAACGCCGGAGGACGCCTCGTCCTCGCGCTACGGCCAGAGTCTCTACGCCTTCCTGCCCCACGCCTACAAGCACAACTTCCTCAACGCCTGGAAGCTGGAGAGCGAGCGCCTCAAGCGCAAGGGCCTGCCGGCGCTGCACTGGCGCAACGAGCTGATCTGGTGGTACGTGATCAGTGCGCTGTTCCTGGTCGGCTTCAGCGTCGCCTTCGGCTGGATCGGCGCGCTGTACTTCATCGGCCAGTCGGTGATGGCCTTCACCCTGCTGGAAATCGTCAACTACGTGGAGCACTACGGACTGCACCGTCGCCGCCTGGACACAGGGCGCTACGAGCGAACCACCCACGAGCACTCCTGGAACAGCAACTTCCTGCTGACCAACCTGTTCCTCTTCCACCTGCAGCGCCATTCCGACCACCACGCCAATGCCAAGCGCCGCTATCAGGTGCTGCGCCACTTCGATGAGAGCCCGCAGTTGCCCAACGGCTACGCCGGAATGATCGTCCTGGCGCTATTCCCACCACTCTGGCGCGTGGTGATGGACCGCCGCGTACGCGCCTACTACGCCGGCGAGGAATACCAGCTGAGCGCTACCCAGCAGGCCTGATCGAAGAGTTCCACGCCTTGGCGGCAAGCCCTACCCCGGCTTGCCGCCTTTTTTCTTTCTGCTGTCCGGCACCGGGCCGCTCTTCGCAGGATGGCATGGAGCGCAACGATACCCATCACTCCCGCGTGAAGACAGCATGGGTATCGCTTAGGCTCCACCCATCCTACCGGGCTAGCACGGTGCAGACCGGCCATATCGGTAGTTCACGAGCAAGCTCGTTCCTACAAAAAACAGTCCCGCTCGCGCCGTCTATCACCTGCGGAAAAATTTTCTGACCATTCGGACAGAAATTTTATTGACTCAAAAGTCAGCTTTCCATAAATTCGCCTCCAGTGCCCTACCAAAAACAAGAATCAGCCTGGAGGCAAGCCTTGATCAGGTTCCTGCTCAATCGCGAGCTGCGCGTCGAAGACCGCCTCGATCCCAATCTCACCGTGCTCAACTACCTGCGCCAGACCCTGGGCAAGACCGGCACCAAGGAGGGTTGCGCCTCCGGTGACTGCGGCGCCTGCACGGTGGTCGTCGGCGAGCTGGTCGGGGAAGAAGGCGCCGAGCGCATCCGCTACCGCACTCTCAACTCCTGCCTCACCTTCGTCTCCTCGCTGCACGGAAAACAACTGATCAGCGTCGATGACTTGAAGCACCGTGGCGAACTGCACGGCGTGCAGCAGGCCATGGTCGACTGCCACGGCTCGCAGTGCGGCTTCTGCACCCCTGGCTTCGTCATGTCGCTGTTCGCCCTGCAGAAGAACACCGCCGGCGAGACCACCGAAGAGCGCAAGGCCGAGGCCCATGAAGCGCTGGCCGGCAACCTCTGCCGCTGCACCGGCTACCGCCCGATCCTCGACGCCGCCGAGCAATCCTGCTGCCAGAAGCAGCCCGACCAGTTCGACGTCGCGCAGCCCGAGATCATCGCCCAGCTCAAGGCCATCGCCCCACGCGAGACCGCCGAACTCAACAGCGGCGACAAGCGCTGCCTGCTGCCGCTGACCATCGCTGACCTCGCTGATATCTACACCGCCAACCCGCAGGCGCGCCTGCTGGCCGGCGGCACCGACCTGGCCCTGGAAGTCACCCAGTTCCACCGCGAACTGCCGGTGATGATCTACGTCGGCCATGTCGAGGAAATGAAGCGCGTCGAGGTCTTCGACGACCGCATCGAGATCGGCGCCGCGACCCCGCTGACCGACTGCTACGAAGCGCTGTCCCGCGACTATTCGGACTTCGGCGAGCTGCTGCACCGCTTCGCCTCGCTGCAGATCCGCAACCAGGGCACCCTGGGCGGCAACATCGGCAATGCCTCTCCCATCGGCGACTCGCCGCCGCTGCTGATCGCCCTGGGTGCGCGCCTGGTGCTGCGCAAGGGCAGCGAACGCCGTGAGTTGCCGATCGACGAGTACTTCATCGACTACAAGGTCACCGCGCGCCAGGAAGGCGAGTTCATCGAGCAGGTGATCATCCCGCGTCCGCAGGCCAATCAGGCGTTCCGCGCCTACAAGGTCTCCAAGCGCCTGGACGATGACATTTCCGCCGTCTGCGCCGCGTTCAGCGTCACCGTGGAGAACTGCAAGATTTCCGCCGTACGCACCGGCTTCGGCGGCATGGCCGCGATTCCGAAGCGCGCCAAGGCCTGCGAAGCCGCGCTACTCGGCCAGACCTTCAACAGCGCCACCTTCGAACGTGCAGCGCTTGCCCTGATCGAAGACTTCGCACCGCTCACCGACTTCCGTGCGAGCAAGGAATACCGCCTGCTCACCGCGCAGAACCTGCTGCGCAAGTGCTTCCTGGAGCTGGAAGCCCCTCAGGCCGTAACCCGGGTAACCCACTATGCATAAGCCGCAGAAAAGCCAGGAAGAACTCACCGCACTGTTCCGCGCCGACCTCACCACCGGCGTTGGCCGCAGCGTCAAGCACGAGAGCGCGCCCAAGCACGTCAGCGGCGAAGCGCAGTACATCGACGACCGCCTGGAATTCCCCAACCAGTTGCACGTCTACGCCCGCATGAGCGACCGCGCCCACGCGCGCATCACCAGGCTGGACGTCAGCCCCTGCTACCAGTTCCCCGGCGTGGCGATCGCCATCACCAAGGATGACGTGCCCGGCCAGCTGGACATCGGCCCGGTGGTCGCCGGCGACCCACTGCTGGCGGACGGCAAGGTCGAGTACGTCGGACAGATGGTCATCGCCGTCGCCGCCGACAGCCTGGAAACCGCACGCAAGGCGGCCATGGCCGCGATCATCGAGTATGAAGACCTGGAGCCGGTACTCGACGTCGTCGAAGCACTGCGCAAGAAGCACTTCGTGCTGGACAGCCACCAGCACAAGATCGGCGATTCCGAGGCCAAGCTGGCCACTGCGCCGAACCGCATCCAGGGCACCCTGCACATCGGCGGCCAGGAACACTTCTACCTGGAGACGCAGATTTCCTCGGTGATGCCCACCGAAGACGGCGGCGTGATCGTCTACACCTCCACCCAGAACCCCACCGAAGTACAGAAGCTGGTGGCCGAAGTGCTGGGCATCTCCTTCAACAAGGTGGTCATCGACATGCGCCGCATGGGCGGCGGCTTCGGCGGCAAGGAAACCCAGGCCGCTGCGCCTGCCTGCCTGTGCGCCGTCGTCGCACGCCTCACCGGGCGCCCGGCGAAGATGCGCCTGCCGCGCGTCGAAGACATGCAGATGACCGGCAAGCGCCACCCCTTCTACGTCGAGTACGACGTGGGCTTCGAGGACGACGGCCTGCTGCACGGCATCAACATCGAGCTGGCCGGCAACTGCGGCTACTCGCCGGACCTCTCCGGCTCCATCGTCGACCGCGCGATGTTCCACTCCGACAACGCCTACTTCCTCGGCAACGCCACGGTGAACGGTCACCGCTGCAAGACCAACACCGCGTCGAACACCGCCTACCGCGGCTTCGGCGGCCCGCAGGGCATGGTCGCCATCGAGGAGATCATGGACGCGGTCGCGCGCCACCTGGGCAAGGACCCGCTGGACGTGCGCAAGCGCAACTACTACGGCAAGGATGAGCGCAACGTCACCCATTACTACCAGCAGGTGGAACACAACCTGCTGGAGGAGATGACCGAGGAGCTGGAAGCCAGCGCTGAGTACGCCAAGCGCCGCGCCGAAATCCGCGCCTTCAACGCCAACAGCCCGGTACTGAAGAAAGGCCTGTCGCTGACCCCGGTGAAATTCGGCATCAGCTTCACCGCCACCTTCCTCAACCAGGCCGGCGCGCTCATCCACATCTACACCGACGGCAGCATCCACCTGAACCACGGTGGCACCGAGATGGGCCAGGGCCTGAACACCAAGGTCGCCCAGGTGGTGGCCGAGGTCTTCCAGGTCGACATCGACCGCGTGCAGATCACCGCCACCAACACCGACAAGGTGCCCAACACCTCGCCGACCGCCGCCTCGTCGGGCGCCGACCTGAACGGCAAGGCCGCGCAGAATGCCGCCGAGATCATCAAGCAGCGCCTGGTGGAGTTCGCCGCCAGGCACTGGAAGGTCACCGAGGACGACGTCGAGTTCCGCAACAACCAGGTACGCGTGCGTGATCTCATCCTGCCGTTCGAGGAACTGATCCAGCAGGCCTACTTCGGCCAGGTATCGCTCTCCTCCACCGGTTTCTACCGCACGCCGAAGATCTACTACGACCGCAGCCAGGCACGCGGCCGGCCGTTCTATTACTTCGCCTACGGCGTGTCCTGCTCGGAGGTGATCGTCGACACCCTCACCGGCGAGTACAAGATGCTGCGCAGCGACATCCTCCACGACGTCGGCGCCTCGCTGAACCCCGCCATCGACATCGGCCAGGTCGAAGGCGGCTTCGTCCAGGGCATGGGCTGGCTGACCATGGAAGAGCTGGTGTGGAACGCCAAGGGCAAGCTGATGACCAACGGCCCGGCGAGCTACAAGATCCCGGCCATCGCCGACATGCCCATCGACCTGCGGGTGAAGCTGGTGGAAAACCGCAAGAATCCGGAACAGACGGTGTTCCACTCCAAGGCCGTCGGCGAGCCGCCGTTCATGCTGGGTATCTCGGTGTTCTGCGCGATCAAGGACGCCGTGGCCAGCCTGGCCGACTACCGCGCCCAGCCGCAGATCGACGCCCCCGCCACTCCCGAGCGCGTGCTCTGGGGCGTGGAGCAAATGCGCAAGCTGAAGGCCGCCCAGGCCGAAAAGGCACCGGCTCAGGTCGAGCCGGCGTGATGTGACCATGGGGCACCGCTGGCAGGGAGAGACGTCCCCACTTCCGTCCTCCACCCCGCCAGCGGCGCCCCACCCTAACTCCCAATTGTAGGAGCGAGGGGGACGCCTAGTCCTTGCTCGCGAACCGCCCAGCCATAGAGCTGCCGGGGAACTCGTTCGCGAGCAAGCTCGCTCCTACAAATAGAGCCCACCATCGAGGTTCGAAACGATGAACTGGATCAGTGCCCTCGCCGACCTGCAACAGCGCGCCGAAGCCAGCGTGCTGGTGACCATCATCGAAGAACGCGGCTCCACTCCGCGTAACGCCGGTTCGAAGATGGTCGTCAGCGCCGACAAGCTCTACGACACCATCGGCGGTGGCCACCTCGAATTCAAGGCCATGGCCATCGCCCGCGAGATGCTGCAGAACCGCGAGCGCGAGCCGAAGCTTGAGCGCTTCAGCCTCGGTGCCAGCCTCGGCCAGTGCTGCGGCGGCGCCACCGTGCTGCTGTTCGAACCCATGGGCCAGCCCCAGGCGCACATCGCCGTGTTCGGCGCCGGCCACGTCGGCCGCGCGCTGGTGCCGTTGCTCGCCAGCCTGCCGTGCAAGGTGCGCTGGATCGACTCGCGGGAAGCCGAGTTTCCCGATTACATCCCCGAGGGCGTCACCCGCGCGATCAACGAGGATGTGATCGATGAGATCGACGAGATGCCCGCCGGCAGCTACTTCATCGTCATGACCCATAACCACGCGCTGGACCTGGAGCTGACGGCGAAGATCCTCGAGCGCAATGACTTCACCTACTTCGGCCTGATCGGCTCGGACACCAAGCGCGCCAAGTTCGAACACCGCCTGCGCGACCGTGGTTTCGCCGCCGACACTGTGCAGCGCATGCGCTGCCCCATGGGCATCAGCGAGGTGAAAGGCAAGCTGCCGGTGGAGATCGCCGTGTCCATCGCCGGCGAAGTGATTGCCACCTACAACGCCACCTTCGGTCAGGAGGCCAGCAAGGGCGAGAACACCGTGGCCAAACTGTTACCCACAAGCCGCCGCGCACGCACTGCCGAAAGCGGGGCCTGATTTCCAACATTCCGGGCTTCGTGATGGGTATCGCTTCGCTCCACCCATCCTACGGAGCGCCGGACAAATTTCGTAGGATGGGTCGGGCGGCGCTCCGCGAGCGCCAGCGATACCCATCGAAAAGCGTCCAACGACGCGTCAATTCCGATTTGCGAGAGATCGATGAGCACTCAAGCCAAAGCCTACCGCGCCAGCATCCTGCACAGCATCGCCGACCCCGCCGAAGTCGGCATCGAAGCCTCGTATCAGTACTTCGAAGACGGCATCCTGCTGGTGGAAGACGGCAAGGTCGCCCGCCTCGGCCACGCCGCCGAGCTGCTGCCGCAACTGGGCGGCGTGGAAGTGGTCGAGTACCGCGACGCGCTGATCACCCCCGGCTTCATCGACACCCATATCCACTACCCGCAGACCGGCATGATCGCCTCCTACGGCGAGCAGCTGCTGGACTGGCTGAATACCTACACCTTCCCCACCGAGAAGCAGTTCGCCGACCCGGCCCACGCCGCCGATGTCGCCGGCATCTTCCTCAAGGAGCTGCTGCGCGCCGGCACCACCACTGCGCTGGTGTTCGGCACCGTGCACCCGCAGTCGGTGGACGCGCTGTTCGGCGCGGCGCAGAAGCTCGACCTGCGCCTGATCGCCGGCAAGGTGATGATGGACCGCAACGCACCGGACTACCTGACCGACACCGCCGAAAGCAGCTACACCGACAGCAAGGCGCTGATCGAGCGTTGGCACGGCAAGGGCCGCCTGCTCTATGCGGTGACCCCGCGCTTCGCCCCGACCAGCACGCCTGAACAGCTCGACGCTGCCGGCCGTCTGCTCAAGGAGCATCCGGGCGTGTATATGCACACGCACCTCTCGGAGAACCTCAAGGAAATCGAGTGGGTCAAGGAGCTGTTCCCGGAGCGCAAGGGCTACCTGGACGTCTATGACCACCACGGCCTGCTCGGCCCGCGCTCGGTATTCGCCCACGGCGTGCACCTGTGCGACGGCGAGTGCCAGCGCCTGTCGGAAACCGGCTCGGCCGTGGCCTTCTGCCCGACCTCCAACCTGTTCCTGGGCAGCGGCCTGTTCGACCTGAACAAGCTGGAAAAGCACAAGGTCAAGGTCGGCCTGGGCACTGACGTCGGCGCCGGCACCAGCTTCTCCCAGCTGCAATCGCTGAACGAGGCCTACAAGGTCATGCAGCTGCAAGGCAAGAAGCTCGACCCGTTCAAATCGCTGTACCTGGCCACCCTCGGCGGCGCCTGCGCGCTGGAGCTGCAGGACAAGGTCGGCAGCTTCGCCCAGGGCAACGAGGCCGACTTCGTGGTCCTCGACTACAAGGCCACCCCGCTGCTGGACTACCGCCTGCAGCAGGCGAAAACCCTGGAGGAGAAACTCTTCGCACTGGTCATCCTCGGCGACGACCGTACCGTGAAGGAAACCTTCGCGCACGGTCGCAACGTGCATCGCCGCGGCTGACCCCTTACGGCTTCGGCGCCGGGGCCTCGCTCAGGACCAACCCGGCGCCGGGGCCGCTTTTCTTTCCACGATGCGCGGCGCTGCACCAGGTTCCCCGGCGTGCGCAGGAGCGAAGTCCGTCCGCAATCGATTCTCGGCAACGCAACGGTGCCACCCAGGGTTCGCGAGCAAGCTCGCTCCTACAGGTTTGCTCCGGTGCTGCCCTTGTAGGAGCGAGCTTGCTCGCGAACCGCACGACACCCATTCGGGGCATGAGGACGCCTACTCCCGCACCTCGACCAGCACCGGACACGGAGCCCGCTCGATCACCCGCTGCCCCACCGACGGGTCCAGCAACCGCTCGATACGCCCCAGGTGCCGGTGACCGATCACAATCAGATCGCACGCCAGCCGCTCTGACTCCCGCAGGATCGCCCGCGCCGGATCGCCCGCCACCACGGCACCCGACGCAACGCAGGGTTGCAACTGCATCACGGCATCATCCACCAGCGCCTGGGCCTCGTGTTGCTCCTGCTCCGCCGGCGGGTACTCCAGCGCATCCTCCCGCGGCATCGCGAAAGCGCGATCCACGACGCAGACCACATGCACCTCGGCGCCGTGATCACGCGCCAGCTCTCCCGCCGTGGCAACGATGCGCGCCGACTGCGCCGCACCGTCGATGGCCAGCAGAATCCGTTTGAACATGCCTTTCTCCTTCGTGAAACAAAATCCGCCGTCATTCTTCGGGGCGCGCGCCGGACCGTAAAGGCACGCCAAACGTAATGAACCATTGCATGAAACGCACGCTTGCCCAGCGAGCCCTTCGCAATGGAACATGAATAGCACTGCCCCACTGTCTTCGGAGTCGCCATGGCCCTGCCCGATCTCAATCTGCTGGTCGCCCTCAACATCCTGCTCGAAGAAGGCAGCGTGGTCGGTGCCGCGCGACGCATGCACCTCAGTGCACCCGCCATGAGCCGCACCCTGTCGCGCATTCGCGAAGCGGTGGGCGACCCGATCATGGTCCGCGCCGGGCGTAACCTGGTGCCGACACCTCGCGCCCTGCAATTGCGCGAAGAAGTCAGCGACCTGGTCGAACACGCCATGCGTCTGTTCAATGCCAAGGAAAACCTGCGCATGGACCAGCTCGAACGCTGCTTCGTGCTGCGCTCCAACAACGTGCTGGTCGGCGGGTTCGCCTCGCGCATGCTAGCGGTGATGAAAGATGAAGCGCCCCGCTGCAGCTTGCGTATTGCCCCGGAAGCCGACTTCGACGACGAAGCCCTGCGGCAGAACCGCATCGACCTGTACATCGGCGCCACCTCGACACTGGAGCCGGAAATCCGCACACAGACCCTGTTCACCACCAGCTTCGTCGGCCTGGCACGGCGCGACCATCCAATCTTCGACGACGAAATCACTGCCGAGCGCTTCGCCGCCTTTCCGCAGATCAGCGTTTCCCGACGCGGTCGCGCGCTCGGCCCGATCGACGAGGAACTGGCGAACCTGGGCCTGCGTCGGGAAATCCGCCTGACCGCACCGACCTTCCATTCCTCGATCTTCGCCCTGCTGGAGTCTGACCTCGTACTGCCCATTGCCGAGCATTCGCTGTGGCGCCTGGATCGCCTGGGCTTCGCCCTGCGCCAGTTCGACATCCCGCTGCCGCTGAAATCCGTGGTGATCCTCCAGGCCTGGCACCCGCGCTTCGACAACGACCCAGCGCACAGCTGGCTGCGACAGACGGTGAAGCGCGTGTGCATCGAGTTGCGGGAAAGTTCTGGCCTGCTGAGCTGACCACACAATCAGTGCGCCAGACACACTGATTAGCTGCAATCATTTCAATTTCCACAACTCATGCCCTTCCCTAGACTCGGTCGCAAATACCCGAGTTGATTCCTATGCCTTGCACCGTACCGCCCAGCGGCGGCGGCATCGGCCATCCCCATGGAGGCCGGCCATGACCGCGCTCGCCCCGATTTCCGCCACCGCACCACAACCGTCCGAAGCAACCGCCAAACCCGTTGCGCAGCCGTTCGGCCTGCGCATCGTGGTCGGCATGCTCGGCGTACTGATCGCCTCCCTCAGCGCCGGCCTCAACGAGAAGGTCACCGACCTGGCCATGACCGATGTGCGCGGCGCGCTGTCCATCGGCCACGACGAAGGCACCTGGCTGATCGCCCTGTACTCGGCGGCGCAGGTCGCCGCCATGGCCTTCGCCCCCTGGTTCTCGGTCACCGTTTCGCTGCGCCGCTTCACCCTCGGCGCCATTGCCGTGTTCGCCCTGCTTGCGCTGCTCTGTCCGTTCGCGCCTAACGTCGAGACGCTCTACCTGCTGCGCCTGCTGCAGGGTTTCGCCGGTGGCTGCATGCCACCCATGCTGATGACCGTGGCGCTGCGCTTCCTGCCACCGGGGATCAAGCTCTACGGCCTGGGCGCCTACGCGCTGACGGCCACCTTCGCGCCCAACCTGGGCATGCCGCTGGCCGCGCTATGGACCGAGTTCGTCGGCTGGCAGTGGGTGTTCTGGCAGGTCATCCCGCTCTGCGCCGTAGCGCTGGCTGCTGTCGCCTGGGGTATCCCGCAGGACCCGCTGCGCCTGGAGCGTCTGCGCCAGTTCGACACCCTGGGCCTCGCCCTCGGCCTGCCGGGCATCCTGATGCTGGTGATGGGCCTGCTGCAGGGCGAACGCCTGGACTGGTTCGAATCCGATCTGGTCACCCTGCTGGTGGTCGGCGGCGCCGGGCTGCTGGTGGCGTTCTTCATCAACGAATGGACACACCCGCTGCCCTTCTACCGCCTGGACATCCTCAAGCGGCGCAACTTCACCCACGCACTGATCACCCTGGCGGGCGTGCTGGTGGTACTCGGCGCATGCTCCGGCGTACCGGCGTCCTACCTCGCCTCGGCCCACGGTTATCGCCCGTTGCAATCGGCGCCCATGGCGCTGCTGGTGGCGCTGCCGCAGCTCATTTCGCTGCCCCTGGTGGCCGCGCTGTGCAACATCCCGCGGGTCGACTGCCGCTGGGTGCTGGCCATCGGCATCAGCCTGTGCGGCCTGTCCGCTTTCGGCATGAGCCAGCTCACCAGCGAGTGGACGCGGGAGAACTTCTACTGGCTGCTGGCGTTGCAGATCATTGGCCAGCCGATGGCCATCGTGCCGCTGCTGATGTCCGCCACCAGCGTCGTCGCGCCCATCGAAGGGCCGTTCGCCTCGGCGTGGTTCAACAGCGTGCGCGGCTTCTCGGCGGTGCTCGGCAGCGCCGTGGTGTCGATCCTGATGACCTGGCGCGAGCACTACCACTCCAACCGCCTGGTCGATCATCTGGGCAGCGCCTCGCAAGCCCTGGACCTGCGCCTGGAGCAACTGGGCGGCGCCGAGAACATCGGCCGCCTGGCCAGCCAGGTGCGCGGCCAGGCCGGCGTGCTCGCTGCCTCCGACACGCTGCTGGCTATGTCCTGGCTGGCTGCCGCCCTGCTCGTCCTGACTCCCCTGATGCCGCTGCGGGTCTATCCGCCGCGCCCCGTCGTTCCTGCTAACTGAATTCCCGCTGATTGAAAGGTCTGCCCATGTCGAAATTAAGCTCCCGTCGCGGCAGTCTGGCCCTGGTTGCCGTGCTGCTGCTCGCCCTTGTCGTCTACCTGCTGCTGCGCCTGCTGAGCCCCGCCCGCGAGCAAAGCACCGATGACGCCTACATCCATGCCGACTTCACGCTGGTGGCGCCGAAGGTCGCCGGCTTCATCGAGGAAGTGCTGGTGGAAGACAACCAGTCGGTGAAGGCCGGGCAGGTCCTGGCGCGCATCGATGCCCGCGACTACCGCGCCGCGCTGGACGCCGCCGAAGCCGACGTGCTGGCCGCCGAGGCGCGTCACCACCATGTTGCCGCCGACCTCGAACGCCAGCAGGCGGTGATTGCCCAGAGCGCCGCCCAGGTGCAGGCCGACCAGGCTGCGCTGACCTTTGCCGCGCAGGAACTGAACCGCTACCAGCACCTCGCCACCCAGGGCGCCGGCACGTTGCAGAATGCCCAGCAGGCGCGCTCGCGCGTCGACTCGGCGAAGGCCGTCCTGGACAAGGACAAGGCCGCCGCGCTGGCCGCGCGCAAGCAGCTCGACGTGCTGCTGGCCCAGCAGGCCGAGGCCCTGGGCGCACTGAAGCGGGGGCAGGCGCAGCTGCAGCAGGCGCAACTGAACCTGTCGTACACCGAGATCCGCGCCCCCTTCGACGGCATGGTCGGCCGCCGCGCCGTGCGTGTCGGTGCCTACACCACGCCGGGCAATGCGCTGCTTGCGGTAGTACCGCTGCAGAACGCCTACGTGGTTGGCAACTTCCAGGAAACCCAGCTGACCGAAGTACAACCTGGCCAGGCCGTAGAGATCAGCATCGACACCTTCCCCGGCGAGAAACTGCGCGGCCACGTCGACAGCATCGCCCCGGCCACCGGCCTGAGCTTCGCGCCCATCGCCCCGGACAACGCCACCGGCAACTTCACCAAGATCGTCCAGCGCATCCCGGTGAAGATCGTCCTCGACGCCGACCAGCCGCTGCGCGAAAAACTGCGCGTGGGCATGTCGGTGATCGCGCGGATCGACACCGGCACGCACGCCAGCAACGAGCAGAAGGTGGCCGTGCAATGATCGTCGCCCGCACGCCCCCGTTCGTCCTGGCTGGCCTTGCCCTGCTCGCGCTCGGCGCCTGCAGCGTAGGTCCGGACTTCAAGCGTCCTGATGACGCCGACGCGGTGAACTGGTCCGCCCAACGCGGGGATGCACCGAGCCAGGCGCTCAACGCTCCCATGGAAGCGCAATGGTGGACGCTGCTCGGCGACCCACAGCTGGATGACGTTCAGCGCCGCGTGGCCGCCGCCAACCTGGACCTGCGCGAAGCCGATGCGCGCCTGCAGCAGAGCCGGGCTATCCGCCAGGCGCTGGGCGGCGATGCCGTGCCCAACGTCGGCGCGGACCTGGGCTACCAGCGCAAGCGCAACAGCGAAGTGGGCCTGAACGACCCGTCGGGCAAATCCGGCAAGGACAGCTTCAACCAGCTCGACGGCGGCTTCGACCTGTCCTGGGAACTGGATTTCTGGGGCCGTGTGCGCCGCGAACTGGAGGCTGCCGATGCGAACGTCCAGGCCACCGAAGAAAGCCGCCGGGACGTGCTCGTGTCGGTGCTCGCCGAAACCGCGCGCAACTACCTGCAGCTGCGCGCCGAGCAGGACCTGGAAGCCATCATTCGCAGCAATCTGGAGATCGCCCATCGCAGCCTGGAGCTGACCCGCCTGCGTCGCGCCGATGGCGTCGCCACCGAACTGGACGTGGCCGAAGCCCTGACCCAGGTCGCCAGTATCGAAGCGCGTCTGCCCGACAGCCAGAAGCGCCAGGCACGGCTGATCAACGCCCTGGGCTATCTGCTCGGCGAGGCTCCCGGCGCGCTGCAGACCGAACTCGCCCAGGCCAAACCCGTGCCGCAGCCGCCCCGTGGCGTGCCGGTCGGACTGCCTTCGGAGCTGGCCCAGCGTCGTCCGGATATCCGCCGTGCCGAGGCTACCCTGCACGCCGCTACCGCCAGCATTGGCGTTGCCAAGGCGGACTTCTATCCGCGCATCAGCCTCAACGGCAGCTTCGGCTTCCAGGCCCTGCAACTGTCCAACTTTGGCGACTGGAACAGCCGTACCTTCGGTATCGGCCCGAGCCTGTCGCTGCCGATCTTCGAGGGCGGCCGCCTGAAAGGCATGCTCGCCCTGCGCGAAGCGCAGCAACAGGAATCGGCCATCGCCTACCGCCGTACCGTGCTCAACGCCTGGCGCGAGGTGGACGATGCACTCACCGACTACGCTGCCGACCAGCGCCGCCTGGCCAGCCTCGACACCGCCGCCGAACACGGCCGAACCGCTCTCGCCAACGCCCGCGAACAGTACAAGGCCGGCGCCGTAGACTTCCTCAACGTGCTCAGTGCCCAGCGCGAACTGCTGGCTACCGAGGAACAGCAGGTGCGCAGCCGCGAGGCCGTGGCGACCACACTGGTGCTGCTCTACAAGTCCCTGGGTGGTGGCTGGCAGCAGGCCGAAGAGCGCGCGCAGAACTTGTAGGAGCGAGCTTGCTCGCGAACCGCATCACGCCGGCACCTAAAGGTGCAATGCATTCGCGAGCAAGCTCGCTCCTACGAAAAGCGCGCAGTGTCAGGACGATTACGAAAAGCGACCCAGGCAGAAATGAAAAAGCCCCGCAGATGCGGGGCTTTTTTCTGGCTCGGCGATCAGGCCGCCGAGTCGGCGTCGGCCTTGCTGCGGCGCGGCTTCTTCTTGCCGGCCAGCAGGTGCGAGAACACCGCGTGCAGGTCACCCGAGGCACCATCCACATCCAGGTTCAGCTTGTCGTCGATGTGCGCCATGTGGTGCATCATCAGGGTCACAGCCTTTTCCTTGTCGCCCTTCTCGATGGCGTCGAGGATCTCGTTGTGCTCGTCGAACGAACAGTGCGAACGACCACCGCTTTCGTACTGGGCGATGATCAGCGAAGTCTGCGATACCAGGCTGCGCTGGAACACCACCAGCGGGGCATTCTTCGCCATTTCGGCAAGCTTCAGGTGGAACTCGCCGGAAAGGCGGATGCCGGCGCCACGGTCACCGCGAGCGAAGCTGGATTGCTCCTGTTTCACCATGTCGCGCAGTTCGGCGAGGGTATCGCTGCTGGCGTTGTCCACGGCCAGCTCGGTGATCGCGCGCTCGACAGTGCGGCGGGCGAAGAGAATCTGCCGGGCTTCGTCGATGCTCGGGCTGGCGACCACGGCGCCACGGTTGGGGCGCAGCAGGACTACCTGTTCGTGGGCCAGGCGCGACAGGGCGCGACGGATGATGGTGCGACTGACACCGAAGATTTCACCGAGGGCCTCTTCGCTCAGCTTGGTGCCGGGCGCCAGGCGTTGTTCGAGGATGGCGTCGAAGATGTGCGCGTAGACGATCTCGTCCTGAGTGCCGCTGCGCGCCTTGCCATTGCGCGGCTGCTTCCTGATCTGTTGCAACTGGTCGGTCATCGGAGTCGAACCCTGCTCAGCCGGGTTGAACCGGCGCGAAATCCGTGGGGGCATGAGTGAAGCTGGCCGCGGGCCAGGCATGGGGCACAGTGTACACAAAGTGGCCACTATCGTGCAGCCGTCGCGAGCGACTCGCCATCAACCCCGAGGCCGCACGGCGCAGGAGCTTGGCGAAGGTCAGCGTGCGACCATTCCGACGCTTTGCTTGTAAAAATCTTTCAGCAAGACACTAAACATTATTTGAACTTTTTGTACACAACTGCATAATCGCGGCGTGACTTCCTGACCCAAAGGTCAACATTCACACCCTCACAACTCTTTCCGTTAGCGCAAGGGACGCAGGTGAACCAGCCGACGGCAAGGGACCAACAACAAGAGCGTTGAGGAGTACCGCTGTGGAAAGCACCAAACAAGAACAACAAGCCTTTGCATCCAGTCCCCCCGCCACCGGCCTGCTCGAACGCCTGTTCAAGCTCAGCCAGCATGGCACCACCGTGAAGACCGAACTCGCCGCGGGTCTCACGACCTTCATCACCATGGCGTACATCATCTTCGTCAACCCCAACATCATGGCCGACGCCGGTATCGACCATGGTGCCGCCTTCGTCGCGACCTGCCTTGCCGCAGCGCTCGGCTGCTTCCTGATGGGCCTGTACGCCAACTGGCCGGTCGGCCTGGCGCCGGGCATGGGCCTCAACGCCTTCTTCACCTACACCGTGGTCAAGACCATGAACTACAGCTGGGAGATCGCGCTGGGCGCGGTGTTCATCTCCGGCATCGCCTTCATGATCCTGACCTTCTCGCGCATCCGCGAATGGCTGCTCAACAGCATCCCGGTCAGCCTGCGCTTCGCCATGGGCGCCGGCGTCGGCCTGTTCCTCGGGCTGATCGGCCTGAAGACCGCTGGTATCGTCGTCGCCAGCCCCGCCACCCTGGTCCACCTGGGTGACCTGACCAGCCCCGGCCCGCTGCTGGCCGCGATCTGCTTCCTGATGATCGCGGTGCTGGAATACCGCCGCGTGTTCGGCGGTATCCTGATCAGCATCCTCACTGTCACCGTGGCCGGCATCGCCCTGGGTATCGTGCAGTTTGGCGGCGTGTTCTCCATGCCACCGAGCCTGGCGCCGACCTTCCTGGCGATGGATATTTCCGGCGCGTTCAACGTGACCATGATCAGCGTCATCCTGGCCTTCCTCTTCGTACACATGTTCGACACCGCCGGCACCCTGATGGGCGTCGCGCAACGTGCTCACCTGGTCCGTGAAGACGGCCGCATCGAGAACCTGTCGAAGGCGATGAAGGCCGACAGCACCTCCAGCGCTTTCGGCGCGGTGCTGGGCGTTCCGCCGGTAACCAGCTATGTGGAAAGTGCCGCGGGTGTTGCCGCCGGTGGCCGCACCGGCCTGACCGCCGTAGTGGTGGGCTTGCTGTTCGTCGCCGCAATGTTCTTTGCCCCGCTGGCCGGCATGATCCCCGCCTACGCCACCGCCGGTGCGCTGATCTACGTCGCCATGCTGATGATGGGCGGCATGGCCCACATCGACTGGAATGAGCACACCGAAACCATCCCGGCCATTGTCACCGTGATCATGATGCCGCTGACCTTCTCGGTCGCCGACGGTATCGCCCTGGGCTTCGTCACCTACGTGGCGATGAAGGTCTTCACCGGCCGCCACAAGGACGTGACCATCAGCCTGTATGCACTGTGCGCGATCTTCGTGGCGAAATTCATCTTCCTCTGATCACGGCGAAGCGCGCAAAAAATGGCCCCGGCGATTGCCGGGGCCTTTTCCTTTTCGCGGTCAACGTCATCCGGCGAAAAGCGCCTTTCACGAGCGGATCAGTCACATCAAGTCGCAGCGCTCGCCAGCAAGACCTTGAAACTGATCTCGGTGCCGACACCCAGTCGGCTGACCGCACCTATCTCGCCGTCCATCAACTCCACCAGACTGCGGCACAGTGCCAATCCCAGACCGGTACCGCCACTCTCGATGCGCTCCCCGTCCAGACTGAACGCGAAAGGTTCGAACAGCGTCGCCAACTCGGCTTCGCCTATGCCGAAGCCGCTGTCGATGACATCCACCTGAACCTCGACTAACCCTTTGCCGCACCCCCGTGCGCACAACCGCACGCGTATCGAACCGTTGTCGGTGAACTTCAGCGCGTTATCCAGGAGGTTCTGCAGGATCTGCCGCAAACGCAGCGGGTCGCCCCAGACGTTCGGCTCCAGCGCCAGGTCAAGATCCACGTCCAGCTTCAGCCCCTTGGCCGCGGCTGCCTCCCGCACCATGGACACCTGGCGCTCCACCAGCGCGCGCAAGTCGACCGGCTCCTCGGCCAGGGGAAGTCTGCCTGTCTTGGCGCGGCTCAGCAGGTTCAGGTCATCGAGAATATGCAGCAGGTTCTGCGCCACGGAGCGCGCCACGTTCAGCGGTTCACGGCGACGCTGGGGATCCTCCTGGTTCAAGGCCAGATCGATCATCGCGACGATATTCTGCAGGGGCCCCTGCATCTGTCCCCCCATACCGGCCAGGAACTGGGTTTTTCCGCGACTGATCGTTTCGATGCGCGCATTGGCGTTGCGCAGGGCCCGTACCAGGTCGTCCTGGTCGGTGATATTGATCGCGCCGCAGACCGCCCCGAGCAGGTTTCCATCCACGTCCCGATAGGGCCGTCCCCAGTGGTGATAGACCCTGCGCCCATTCACCGTATGGATTTCGACGTCAGCGTCATAAGGCTCGCCGCTGCCGATGGAATCAATCAGGCTTTTACGAATCAGCTCTTCTTCCCCGGAATCCGCGAATACGCCGAGTTCGCCTATCCGCTTCCCCACGACCGCCTCCTGGGGTAGCCCGAGGATATCCAGTACAGCCTGATTGCAGAACTGCACGCGAGCATCCGTTCCACGAATCGTCGTCGGAAAAGGCAGCGAACCAATCACATGGCGCAAGGATTCCAGTTCGCGCTGCTGCTCCTGGGTCAACAGTACCTCGGCAGACTCCGACTGCTCCGGTGCACCACCTTCCACCAGGCCGTGCCGGCGCCCGATGTCGATCAGCTCCACCAGCGACTTGGCATGCAGCTTCTGCATCAGGCGCACCTTGTAGGTGCTGACGGTCTTGTCGCTGATCGAGAGCTGATCGGCGATCGCGATATTGCTCATGCCCCGCGCCAGCAGCTGCAGAACGCTCAACTCACGTACCGACAGGCCCTTGAGCAGATCACCATGCCCCGCCTCCTCGGCTGCACTGACGCTGCCCAGGGCGTGACTGGGGAAATAGCTGTGGCCCTGGGCAATCGCACGCACCGCCTCGCGCACGGCCTGCGGATCCTCCTGCTTGCTGACGAATCCGGCGGCGCCGGCGGTCAGGCAACGTCCGGCGAAGTACTCGGAATCCTGCGATGTAAGCACCAGCACCTTCACCGGCGACTCCTGTGCCACCAGTCGCTGCAGGACTTCCAACCCACCCAGGCGCGGAATCGACAATTCGAGAATCATCAGGTCAGGTTTGCACTGCCGCACCTGGTGCAGGGCGTCAGGGCCGTTATCCGCCTCCCCGACGACTTCATGACGATCGGCCTCCATCATCAGGCGCAAGGCGTGCCGCGTTACCGGTTGTTCTTCGACGATCAGAATTCTACTCATGGGGCTCTCGGACAAGGTGGTTCCAGATAGTTCTAGACCAGCCCCGCCGAGCCTGCTGCCCGAAGAAATCCCAGGCAAAAAAAAGCCCGCAGTGTGGGCGGGCTGAGGAAGACTCCACGAAGAGTCCGGGGGGAAGACCTACGGGCGGGGACTAGCTACCGCGATAGGTCGAATAGCTGTAGGGAGAAATCAGCAGCGGCACATGGTAGTGGTCGCTTTCCGAGGCGATACCGAAGCGCAGCACGACCTGGTCGAGGAACGCCGGCTGGGGCAGCTCGACGCCACGGGCGCGGTAGTAGTCGCCGGCATTGAACAGCAACTGGTAGACGCCGGCGCGGAAGTCCTCACCCTGCAGCAGCGGCTCGTCGCAGCGGCCATCGTCGTTGGTCACGCGGGTGGTGATCAGTTCCAGCTGCTGGCCTTCGACGCGGTACAGCTCGATCTTGATGCCGTGGCCAGGGCAGCCGTGGGCGGAATCCAGTACGTGAGTGGTCAGGCGTCCCATGGGCTTATCGGTGTCCTGCGGCGGAGCCGGCCGACACCTTCCTCCTCTGTCTTGTTGATGCGAATGAGCGAGCCGCCAGTGGAGCAGCTCGCCAGGGTGTTTGGGTGAAGCGAATATACCCATCCGCACATTTGATTGTATACAAAAAAGTAATTCAACCCGGCAAAAACCCTCTGCTGCACCGTCCGGCCCCGAGACCGAAAACCACTCGCAAAGCCAGCGCAGCCCGCGCCGGAACAGATCACGCCATGCATTCTGGTCCCTCCGAATGCTGACGAACGGAATGAAACGACCGTTGCGCAGATTGTATTTACAGACCGCTCAACATTTTGTATACAATGCACCCATCAACGGCAGCGCACAGTCCACCGACCCGGCGCCGACCGCCAACCACAAGAAGGAACACTGCAGTGAGCGCTGACTACCCACGCGACCTGATCGGTTACGGCAACAACATCCCCCATCCGCACTGGCCGAACGATGCGCGCATCGCCCTGTCCTTCGTCCTCAACTATGAGGAAGGCGGCGAGCGCAACATCCTGCATGGTGATGCCGAATCCGAAGCTTTCCTGTCCGAAATGGTGGCCGCCCAGCCGCTCAAGGGCGAGCGCAACATGTGCATGGAATCGCTGTACGAGTACGGCAGCCGTGCCGGCGTGTGGCGCCTGCTCAAGCTGTTCCGGAAGTACGACCTGCCGCTGACCGTATTCGCCGTCGCCATGGCCGCCCAGCGCCATCCGGAAGCGATTCGCCAGATGGTCGCAGACGGCCATGAGATCTGCAGCCACGGCTACCGCTGGATCGACTACCAGTACATGGACCCGGAGCAGGAGCGCGAGCACATGTTCGAAGCCGTGCGCATCCTCACCGAACTGACCGGCCAGCGCCCGCAAGGCTGGTACACCGGACGCCTGGGCCCGAACACCCGCCGCATCGTGCGTGAGGACGGCAACTTCCTCTATGACTCCGACACCTACGACGACGACCTGCCCTACTGGGACCCGGCGAGCACTGCCGAGAAGCCGCACCTGGTGATCCCTTACACCCTGGACACCAACGACATGCGCTTCACCCAGGTGCAGGGCTTCAACAAGGGCGACGACTTCTTCGAATACCTGAAAGACGCCTTCGACGTGCTCTATGCCGAGGGTGCCGAGGGCGCACCGAAGATGCTCTCCATCGGCATGCACTGCCGCTTGCTGGGCCGTCCGGCGCGCATGGCCTCGCTGGAGCGTTTCATCCAGTACGTTAAGGGTCACGAGAAGGTGTGGATCACCCGCCGCGTCGACATCGCCAAGCACTGGCACGAGAACCACCCGTTCAAAGCGCAGGAGAACCTGGCATGAGCCGCTTCCAGACCCTGACCCCGGCCAGCCTCGACCGCGCCGCCTTCGTCGCCACCTTTGCCGACATCTACGAGCATTCGCCGTGGGTTGCCGAGAAAGCGTATGACCTGGGCGTCGACGACAGCCTCAACGACATCGAACTGCTGCAGCAGCGCATGGCCGACATCCTCCTGTCCGCCAGCCACGAAGCCCAACTGGCCTTGATCAACGCGCACCCGGACCTCGCTGGCAAGGCCGCGATCCGTGGTGAGCTGACCGCTTCCAGCACCGCCGAACAGGCCGGCGCCGGCATCCAGGATTGCACTGCCGAAGAGTTCGCCCGCTTCACCGAACTCAACGACGCGTACAAGGCCAAGTTCGGCTTCCCCTTCATCAAGGCGGTGAAGGGCAGCAACCGCCACCAGATCCTGGCTGCGTTCGAAGAGCGCATCCACAACACGCCGGAGCAGGAATTCCAGACCGCCCTGGCGGAGATCAACAAGATCGCGATGTTCCGCCTGCAGCAACTCTGAGCGAGCGGACCTTCACTCCCTTTCCCACTGGAAGGGGCCCATGCGAACAACGAAATAAGAAGACCAGCCATGCGTACCCTGAAGATCGAGCCGTTGACCAAGGAAGCCTTCGCACCGTTCGGTGATGTCATCGAAACCGAAGGCAGTGACTTCTTCATGATCAACAACGGCTCCACCCGCCGTTATCACAAGCTCGCCACCGTCGAAACGGCGCAGCCCGATGACAAGGCAATCATCAGCATCTTCAGCGCCGAGTCCCTGGAGATGCCGTTGCGCATCCGCATGCTGGAACGTCACCCGCAGGGCAGCCAGGCGTTCATTCCGCTGCTCGGCAATCCATTTCTGATCGTGGTCGCGCCCCTTGGCGATGTACCTGTATCGGGCCTCGCCCGCGCTTTCCTGTCCAACGGCAAGCAGGGCGTCAATTACCACCGCGGCGTCTGGCACCACCCGGTGCTGACGATCGAAAAGCGGGATGACTTCCTGGTGGTCGATCGCAGCGGTTCTGGCAACAACTGCGACGAGCATTTCTTCACCGAGGACGAACAGCTCCTCCTCGACCCCCAAGCGAACTAATAAGAGAGGCCCGCCTGCCGCGACGGCGGCACCCGGGCAAGAGGTAAAAAACTGTGGAAGCACATCTCATCGAATGGCTGAACCTGCTGGTCCGCTGGATCCACATGATCGTGGGTATCGCGTGGATCGGCGCCTCGTTCTACTTCGTCTGGCTGGAAAACAACCTCAACCGCGCCAACCCGCGCGAGGGACTTTCCGGTGACCTCTGGGCGATCCACGGTGGCGGCATCTACCACCTGGAGAAGTACAAGCTCGCCCCGCCGAAAATGCCGGACAACCTGCACTGGTTCAAATGGGAGGCCTACTCCACCTGGATGTCGGGTGTCTGCCTGCTGACCATCGTGTTCTACCTGAACCCGACGCTGTACCTGATCGCTCCGGGCAGCGACCTGGCTCCGGCCGCCGCCGTGGCTATCGGCATCGGCTCGCTGATCGCCGGCTGGTTCGTCTACAGCACCCTGTGCGACTCCCCGCTGGGCAAGAAACCCGCCCTGCTCGGCGCCATCCTGTTCGGCCTGCTGGTCCTCGCCGCCTATCTGCTCAGCCAGGTGTTCAGCGGTCGCGGTGCTTACCTGCACGTCGGCGCCATCATCGGCACCATCATGGTGGGCAACGTGTTCCGTGTGATCATGCCGGCCCAGCGCGCCCTGGTTAAGGCCATCGAAGAAGGCCGCGAGCCCGACCCGGTGCTGCCGGCCAAGGGCCTGCTGCGCTCGCGCCACAACAACTACTTCACCCTGCCGGTGCTGTTCATCATGATCAGCAACCACTTCCCGAGCACCTACGGCAGCCACTACAACTGGCTGATCCTGACCTGCATCGCGGCGCTGGCAGTGATCGTGCGTCACTACTTCAACACCCGCCACGAAGGCAACGGCATGGCCTGGGCCCTGCCCGCCGGCGCCGTCGGCATGATTGCCCTGGCCTTCGTCACCGGCCCGAACTGGCCGAGCAGCGACACCTCCTCCAGCACCGCGCAGGCGCCGAAGGTCGACTACCAGCCGCTGCCGGAAACTGCCATCGGCGGCAAGACCCCGGCCGAACGCGCCAAGGACGAGGAAGCCGCCAAGGCCGCCGCTGCCCAGCAGGCTCAGGCCGCTCCGGCCCAGGCGTCCACCGGCGCGGGTTCGACCGAAGGCTTCGACAAGGTCCACCACGTCATCCAGGAACGCTGCGCCGTGTGCCACTCGGCCAAACCGACCAGCAACCTGTTCAGCACCGCGCCGGCTGGCGTGATGTTCGACACCCCGCAGCAGATCCAGCAACTCGCCCCGCGCATCCAGGCGCAGGCCGTGGCTTCGCAGGTGATGCCGCTGGGCAACATCACCCAGATGACCCCGGAGGAGCGCAAGCTCGTTGGAGACTGGATCTCCAAGGGCGCCCAGGTTAATTGAGCCTGCGGCACGGCCAGAGAAACCGCACCCTCGGGTGCGGTTTTTTTATGCCCTCGAAATGCCCGACCGCCCCTGTAGGAGCGAGCTTGCTCGCGAACAGAACCTCCCGACGCACCGGAGCGACAGGGAGCGCGTCCATTCGCGAGCAAGCTCGCTCCTACGAAAAGCGCCCTCTGAAACAAAAAATGTAGTCCACTCGACCAATGGCTACAGAATTGCTGAAGCCAGGAAACATGCGGCCTAGAGCTATGCAGAACTATGGAGACAGAACGTGACCGGCGAGTTGTATACAAAAATCGATTGAACGTAATACACATCGCGTTTATAAAGTCCCGCACCGCTTCACCCGCTCGGCCCCGGGGGTGAGATCGGCCAGTACTTCCCGGTTGTCGTGCCCGTCCGGCAACCAGCGACTGACAACAATAAAAACCGAGGTGTTGCATGTCCGTGGTAACTGAGCGCTCCCATACCGGCTCGCCCGTCGACCAGCGTTTGCCCTTGCTGCAGCTGCTGCTGGTCGGCTTCCAGCACGTTCTACTGATGTATGGCGGCGCCGTCGCCGTCCCCCTGATCGTCGGCCAGGCCGCCGGTCTATCCCGTGAAGAAATCGCCTTCCTGATCAACGCCGACCTGCTGGTCGCCGGCATCGCCACGCTGGTGCAATCGCTCGGCATCGGCCCGGTGGGCATCCGCATGCCGGTGATGATGGGCGCCAGCTTCGCCGCCGTGGGCAGCATGGTCGCCATGGCCGGCATGCCCGGCGTCGGCATGACTGGCATCTTCGGCGCCACCATCGCCGCGGGCTTCTTCGGCATGCTCATCGCACCGTTCATGAGCCGCATCGTGCGCTTCTTCCCGCCTCTGGTGACCGGCACCGTAATCACCTCGATCGGCATGTGCCTGTTCCCGGTGGCGATCAACTGGGCCGGCGGCGGCAAGGCGGCCGCCAACTTCGGCGCCATCGAATACCTCGCCCTGTCGTCCTTCGTGCTGGCGGTGATCCTGCTGATCAACCGTTTCCTGAAAGGTTTCTGGGTCAACGTCTCGGTGCTGATCGGCATGCTGCTGGGCTACATCATCGGCGCCAGCATGGGCATGGTCAGTCTGGACGGCATCGAGCAGCGCCCGTGGTTCGACGTGGTCACCCCGCTGCACTTCGGCACGCCGGAGTTCCATCTCGCCCCGGTCCTGTCCATGTGCCTGGTGGTGGTGATCATCTTCGTCGAGTCCACCGGCATGTTCCTCGCCCTGGGTAAGATCACCGAGACCGAAATCTGCCCCAACCGCCTGCGCCGCGGCTTGCTGTGCGATGCCGGCGCATCGTTCATCGCCGGCTTCATGAACACCTTCACCCATTCCTCGTTCGCCCAGAACATCGGCCTGGTGCAGATGACCGGCGTGCGCAGCCGCTACGTCACCGCCGCCGCCGCGCTATTCCTGATTGCCCTGTCGCTGCTGCCCAAGGCCGCCTTCCTGGTCGCCTCGATTCCGCCAGCGGTGCTGGGCGGAGCTGGTATCGCCATGTTCGGCATGGTCGCCGCCAGCGGTATCCGCATCCTCCACGAAGCGGACATCGTCGACCGCCGCAACCAGCTGCTGGTGGCGGTGAGCATTGGCATGGGGATGGTGCCGGTGGTGCGCCCGGACTTCTTCGCCGCCCTGCCCCAGTGGATGGAGCCGATCACCCACAGTGGCATCGCGATGACCGCGATCTGGGCCGTGGTGCTGAACATCCTCTTCAACATCCTTGGCGAACAAGGCCGCGACGCCCTCTGCGGGCATCACTGAAACCCTTTCGCGGGCGTCTCCCGGACGCCCGCACCCAGCCGCGTATACTCCTTCGCGGCTTTTTTTCGCCTGCGGCTCTTAGCAGGAGCGGGCCAGCCCCTGGGGCTCAGACTTCCGGACGGTAGCCCAGGCGCAGTCCACCCCACTGGCGTCCACGCACATAGATCGGCACCGAAAGATCGTGCATCAACTCGCCGGTATCACGGCAGTAGGTCTGCAGCAGCATTGGCTGATTGTGGCTGCCACAGCGCACGCCGGTGCGGTCGTTGAACAGCCGCTTGCTACGGCTCTTGAGCATGTCCACCTGCAGGTCGCCGCTCGGCGGATGGCTGAACGCCTGGTTGTGCGTCGGCACATAACCCTCGGCGGTACAGGCGATGGCGAACACCAGCCCTTCGTGGCGTTGCAGCAGGTCTTCCTGGATGCGCGGCAGCACCTCGTCGGTATAGCGGTCGAAACGCGTGCGGAACTTCTGTGGGCGGGTGCCGGGCAGCGGCTGGTAATCGCGGTCGAACAGGTCGTCCTGGCCGATGCGCCCGGTGTCGATATCCGTCTCGAAACGAGCACCAATAGCCTGCGCACCAGCACGGGCCAGGTCATAGATGCGCTGGTGGTAATCGTCCAGCGCGACCTCGGCCAGGCGCTCGCTGATCATTTCCGCCTGGGTTTCCAGCTGGACCGCTGCATCCGCCAGTCGGTGCGTTTGCTCATCGCTGACGCGCAAATCGCCGCGCACCTGCTCGACGGCAGCGAACAGGCTGTCCAGTTGGTTGCGGTTGATCTCCGCACCCTCGGCGATCTCGGTGATCTGGGTCTCCACGGTCGCGGCCAGCCCGGCGATATCCTGCAACTGACGGCCGGTGCTCTCTACCTGGTTGACGCCCAGGCCCAGATCGTCCGTAAGCTGGCGGATCTGCTCCACCACCTCCCCTGTCTGGCGCTGGATATCCTCGATCATCTGCCCCACTTCGTCAGTGGCCTCGGCAGTGCGCCCGGCCAGGCCGCGCACTTCCTCCGCGACCACGGCGAAGCCACGGCCGTGCTCGCCCGCCCGCGCCGCCTCGATGGCTGCGTTGAGGGCCAGCAGGTTGGTCTGGCTGGCGATGGACTGGATCACCTGGGTGACACGCTGGATGTCCTCGCTGCGCGCGCTGAGCGTCTCGATCAGCGCACGGCTGGCGCTGGCGCGCTGGCTCAACTGGCGCATGCAATCGATGGCGGTCTGCAACTCGCTGCGCCCGGCGTCGCTACCTGCACGAGCCAGGGTCGCCGCCTCCTTCGCCTGACGGGCCAGGTTCGATGTGGCGCGCTCGGTGTGGATCATCACCTCGGCGCTGCCGACGATCTGCTCAGCGGCCACCACCTGGGACTCCAGCTTTTCCACCAGACGCTGTACCGAGAAGGACACCCCGGCGGCGGACAGCGCATTGCGGCTGGTGCCCTGTGACAGCTCGCGGGTCAGCTCGGCGACATCCGGCAGTACCGCCAGCGCTCCGGCCGACACAGCACGCTCGGGGATGAACCACGGCCCCCAAAGCAGCAAGGCAGTCAGCAGCAGGCACAACGACAATGACCAGCCGCCCAGCGCCTGGGCGATGAACAGCAGCACCAGGCCGCAAGTCTGCAGGGTAAGGATGAGGACGATACGCGGACGCGCGATATCCATGGCGGCAGCTCTCTTCTGGCGGGCCCTGCCGCTGCGCAACGCGGGCGCGCTGCCGGGGAGCCCGATTATTCTTGTCAGAGCCATTAGGCCGCCTGCTGCACCGGGCGGCTATCGTTCCTTAGTGGTAGACGAGGCGCTGCTTGAGTCGCTAAAGGCAACTGCGCGCCGCCTGTGTAATCGGATCGTCCGGGCTCGGTGCGCTGCGGCGGTAGAGCACCACATCACTGCCCCTGTCCGCTGCCGTCACCTCCAGCAGTCCCTCGGTGGTATCGTCCGAGGCGGCCGGCACCAGCAGCCGGTAGCCAAAGCGGATTTCCTTCACCGCCGACGCGGGACGTATTGCCCGCCATTTCGGCAGCAGGCAGGTCATGTAGACCGAGGGCGACTTGCCGCTCTCCAGCCGCAATGCCGGCGCCTCCTCCTTCAGTTTGCCCGGCGAGGAACAGGCGGCCAGCAGGATCAGCGGCAGCGTCAACATTAGGGGTTTCATCGAGTGAGATCCTTCTGTCAGGAATCCAGAGGGTAGCAGCTCAGCTCGTGCTGACCGCCCTATCAGGTCAATCCCGACCTCGACCGCCTGCCGGTTTCCGTGCGCTGCGCCGGCAACCCCGGTAAAATCACCGCCCTTTCCGTCAGCGCGAGCGATTTCGCGCCCCTTGCGAAGCCAGATATTCAGTCACCATGAGCACAGCCGCGACCACTGCAGCACCGACCGCCACCGCCCGCCCCGAGCCCTCCCGCCGCTTCTCCGTGGCGCCGATGATGGATTGGACTGACCGCCACTGTCGGTACTTCCTGCGCCAGCTCTCCAGCCACGCGCTGCTCTATACGGAGATGGTCACTACCGGTGCCGTGCTGCACGGCGACGCTGTGCGCTTCTTACGCCACGACGAATGCGAGCACCCGCTGGCGCTGCAACTGGGCGGAAGCAACCCCGCCGACCTGGCGGCGGCGGCAAAGCTGGCCGAAGCAGCTGGCTACGACGAAGTGAACCTGAATGTCGGTTGCCCCAGCGACCGTGTGCAGAACAACATGATCGGCGCTTGCCTGATGGGCCATCCGGCACTGGTGGCGGATTGCGTGAAGGCCATGCGTGACGCGGTATCGATCCCGGTGACGGTCAAGCACCGCATCGGCATCAACGGCCGCGACAGCTACGAAGAGCTCTGCGACTTCGTCGGCCAGGTCCGCGACGCCGGCTGCCGCAGCTTCACCGTGCATGCACGTATCGCCATCCTCGAAGGCCTGTCGCCCAAGGAAAACCGCGAGATCCCGCCGCTGCGCTACGACATTGCCGCGCAGCTCAAGCGCGACTTCTCGGAGCTGGAAATCATCCTCAACGGCGGCATCAAGACCCTGGAAGAATGCCGTGAGCACCTGCAGGTGTTCGACGGCGTGATGCTCGGCCGCGAGGCGTACCACAATCCCTACCTGCTGGCCCAGGTCGATGCCGCATTGTATGGTTCGCAGGAACCGGCCATCACCCGCGCCGAAGCCCTGGCGCGGATGCGCCCGTACATCGAGCGACACATCGCCGAGGGCGGCGCGATGCACCACGTGACCCGCCATGTCCTGGGCCTGGCCCAGGGATTCCCGGGGGCACGACGCTTTCGCCAGCTGCTCTCGGTGGACGTTCACAAGACCAAGGATTCCCTCGCACTGCTCGATCAGGCCGGAGAACTTCTCGCCGGTCACTGAGTCCCGTTGAGTGGCGCATCGGCCTCGGGTAAGGTCGATGCACTCTCTACGGAAGACGCGCCATGACCTCCAAGCTGGAACAACTCAAGCAGTACACCACGGTTGTCGCCGATACCGGCGATTTCGACGCCATTGCCCGCCTGAAGCCGGTGGATGCCACCACCAATCCCTCGCTGCTACTGAAGGCCGCCGCACTGCCGCGCTATACCGAGCATCTGGCCCGCGCCACCGAAGGTGCGCAGGGCGACGCCGGTCTCGCCTGCGACCGCTTCGCCGTCGCCGTGGGCAAGGACATCCTGGGCGTTATTCCGGGGCGCATCTCCACCGAAGTGGACGCCCGTCTGTCCTTCGATACCGAAGCGACGCTGCAGCGCGCGCACCGCCTGATCGAGCTGTACGACCAGCAGGGCATCGGCCGCGACCGCGTGCTGATCAAGATCGCTTCCACCTGGGAAGGCATCCGCGCCGCCGAGCAACTGGAGCGCGAAGGCATCCAGACCAACCTGACCCTGCTGTTTTCCTTCGCCCAGGCTGCGGCCTGCGCCGACGCTGGCGTGTTCCTGATCTCACCCTTCGTCGGGCGCATCTACGACTGGTACAAGAAGGCCAACAACCGCGATTACACGGGCGCGGAAGATCCGGGAGTGCAGTCCGTTTCGCGCATCTACCGCTACTACAAGGCAAACGGCTACGAGACCGTGGTGATGGGCGCCAGCTTCCGCAACCTCGGCCAGATCGAACAGCTCGCCGGCTGCGATCGACTGACCATCAGCCCGGACCTGCTGCAACAGCTGGCCGACGCCCAGGGCGAGCTGCCGCGCGCACTGCAACCCGGTGGCGGCGAGGCGCGCCAGGTGTTGGACGAGAGCGCCTTCCGCTGGCAGATGAATGAAGACGCCATGGGCACCGAGAAGCTGGCCGAGGGCATCCGCCTGTTCGCCCGCGACCAGGAGAAGCTCGAGGCGCTGCTCGCCGACCGCTGAAAGCTGAGGACGAGCAAAAGCAAACCGGCGCCCCAGGGCGCCGGTTTGCATTGGGGCTCATCGAATCAGTGGCGCTCTAGCGCGCTCACCAGATCGTGGAAGGCCTCGCGGTTGGTCTCGTTCAGGCCCATCAGGATACGGTGGGCTTCGAGCACCTTGCCGCGCACCACCTCCTCGGACTGGTCCTGGGGAGGCAGATCGGTCAGGCAATCCGAACACGGAACCGGGCGATCAACAATGTTGAACACCTGGTCGAAGCCCATCGACTGCAGCAGCCGGGTGATGTCCGCGTTAGTGGTAACCAGCGTGGGCAACAGGCCGACCTTCTGCCGCGAGAGAATCGACAACTTCGCCAGGAGGCCCAGCGTGGTGCTGTCGATGCTCTGGGTTTCCGTGAGATCGATGATGATCGCCGAGAAATTCAACGCGGCGAAGATTTTTTCAATGGTGGCATCCAGCGCCGAACACAGGGTCAGTCGGACTTCGCCCACAAACTTCAGGACAAATGAGCCATCCTGCTCGGCGAACTGGATTTTACCGGTACTCATGCAAGGTTCCTGCTCAACACCAGCAAGGCAATATCATCCGGCATCTCGGACAACTTGGCCAGTCCGAAGACTTGACGCAGGCCGTCCAGGGTTCCGCCGGCGGCGACGACCTGCTCGGGCAGGGCCGTCTCCTTTTCCTTCAGCGTAGCTCCCGGAAGGACGTCGAGAATTCCGTCCGAGAACAGGGAAAGGCTGAAGGACTTGGGAAGATCGAGGACATGATCCTCGTAAGTCGCTTCGTCGAACAGCCCCACCGGCAGGCCACGGCCTTCCAGGTAACGGGCTTCGCCGTCGACATAAAGCACAGGCAAAGGCAGGTGACCGCCGATGCTGTAGGTCAGACGATCGGTATCCAGGTCGATCACGCCACCGAGCATGGTCACGTGCTTGCCCAGGTTGCAGTTGATCAGCCCACGGTTGATGTGGCCGAGAACGTCCGACGGCTTGAATTCCGGCAACATGTCGTTGCGCTTGGATTCGTACAGCAGCCGCGTGGTCATGAACTTCAACAGCACGGTGACGAACGCCGACGAAGCGCCGTGGCCGGAGACGTCGGCCAGGTAGAAGCCGATGCGGCGAGCATCCACGCGGAAGTAGTCGACGAAGTCACCCGACAGGTACAGCGACGGGATGATCTGGTGGGAGAAGGCCAGGCCTTCGGACTCCCACGGCGTCTCCGGCAGCATGTTCATCTGTACCTGGCGACCGGCGTTCTGATCTTCCTGGAGCAGGTTGAGGCTGGCCTGCAGCTCGCGGTTGGCGGTTTCCAGCTTCTCGCGGTAGCGGCGGTTTTCCGAGCGCAGGAAGGCGCGATCCAGGGCACGGCGTACCGAGTGTTCCAGGACGGCGAGGTCTTCCAGCGGCTTGATCAGGTAGTCGGCGGCGCCCAGGCGCAGCGCTTCGACGGCGTCGCTCATGACGCCGGCGCCGGACAGCACGATCACCGGGGTTTCCACCGCCATCTCGCTGACCCGACGGATCAGCTCGAGGCCGTCCATCTGCGGCATGCGCAGATCGCAGATCACCAGGTCGGGGAGTTCGTGCTCGAAGACTTTCAGGCCTTCCAGGCCGTTGGTGGCCTGTGTGACCTTGAATCCGCTGTCTTCCAGGTAGGCGGCGAGGCTTTCGCGGACGACGTCGTCGTCATCGATAATCAGCAGCGAGGCACTGGCTTTGTGCATGGGTCATCCAGGCAAACGGCGCCGGGGTTGTGGTTTGGCGCTCATTCTAGGGAACAGCGGCGCGGGTCGGTCGCGACAAGGCGCAGACACTACTCCCATCCGCTCAAGGGTTCAAGCAGGCACCGCCCGCGCCACGATTGGCGCGGGCTGGAGGACAGGAAAGGTCTGCCGCCAAGGAGGATCAGAAGTCGTCTTCGACCTCGCCATCCTTGACCTTGAACTCGCGGTTCTGCAGGTAGGCATTGCGGATGAAGGTGTACTTGTCGCCGCTGATCAGCTTCTCGGACTTGAGCAGGTCGGCGCGGGTATCGACCACGTTGACACCGCGCAGGCTGTTACGCACCGATACATTATCGATATAGGGATACGGGCCGGTGTAGGCGTCCGGGATCAGCGAAGGTGCATCGCGCAGGGTGCTCGGGCCCAGCAGCGGCAGCATCACGTAGGGGCCGCTGCCCACGCCGTAATGGCCGAGGGTCTGGCCAAAGTCTTCGTCGTTGCGGCGCAGCCCCATGTGGGTGGCCACGTCGATGAAGCCCGCCAGGCCGAAGGTGGTGTTGAACAGCAGGCGGCTGGTGTCGACGCCAGCGTCGCGGAATTTCAGCTGCAGCAGGTCGTTGACCAGGTTCTTCACGTCACCGATGTTGCCGAAGAAATTGTGCACGCCGTCCTGTACGACGTTCGGGGTGACGTACTGGTAACCCTGGGCCAGCGGTTTGAGCGCGTAGGTGTCGAGGGTGTCGTTGAAGGTGAAGATCGGGCGGTTGATGCTTTCCCACGGATCATCTTCGCTGGCGGCCTGGGCCACGAAAGGGAGGGTGGCAAGGCCAGCGGCGGCGAGCAGGCTGAAGCAGCGTTTCGTCCATTGGACGCCTAGTGGGCGCATCGGGAGTTCTCCAGTGAATGTCTATCGGGCCAGCCATGGCGGCCCCGCTATGCGGGCAGATTATATAGAGGCGCAACGGATTTGCAGACCCGGAACGATCTCGCAGGATTTCGATTCGGAGTCACGCACTGCCGTTTCGCTGGCTTCCAGTTGAAAGCATAGTGCCACTTCAGTCGGGATACCGTGCGTCGATGACAATTTCCAGCGCATCGGAGCGCCAGAACTCCTGGTCCCACTCCACCAGCCGGCCGTCCTCGACATAGCTGGCGCGTTCCACATACAGCCCAGGCGAGCCCGGCGTCAGTTGCAGTGGAGTCGCTCGCGCCGCCACCAGCGCCGTGGAATGCATAGCCAGCTCGGAGCGCGACAGGCTCAGCCCTAGCGCCTCACGCAATACACGGGTGAGCGAGGTATCCAGCCCGTGGTCGAGCAGACCTGGGCACCAGCTGGCATCCAGGGTGATTTCCTCGAGCATCACCGGCCGCTCATCGACCCAGCGTCGGCGCAGGATGTGGAAGACCTCGGCCTCTTCATCCAGCCCCATGCGGCGTCCGAGTGCCGGCCCAGCGGCGCGGCGTTCAGCAGCCAGGACCTCAGTACGCGGGACGCGCCCCTGAGCCTCCACGTAATCCATGAAGCCGGTGGTGCGCGTCGGGTTGTAGCGGATGCGCGGTGGCGAGACGAACCAGCCGCGGCGGTTCTCGCGGTACAGCAAGCCTTCGGTCTCCAGCTGCTGCAACGCTTCGCGCAGGGTCACGCGGGTGCAGCAGAAGCGCTCGGCCAGCTCGCGTTCGGCAGGCAGTCGCTGGCTCAGGGAGGTGTTGGCGATGTCCTGCGCCAGCTGGTCGCGAATGCGCAGGTAATGGGGCATGGGTTCGACCGGCATGGGCGTCTTCCGCAAAAAGGCGCGGCGATTATAACGGCATGCGGAGGACTTCATCGGACCGTCACATTGGCCCGCTAGTCTGGCCTAGACCAATTATCAGAAAAGCCCACCATGCCTGCGACTGCCGACCTTCCGCGTTTCACTACCCTGCTGTTCGGACTGTCGGGCGACCTGGTGGATTTCGGCGCAAGGACGCTGCCGGTAGCCCTGCAACGTACCTGCCCCGATTGTCCACCGGAACGCCTGACCAATGCCCTCACCCTGCCCCCGCAGGATGCCCTGGACCTTGCCCTGGGCCGCCGTGCCGATACCCAGGAGCGCAGCCGCTTCCAGTCCGCCCTGAACGATGCTGCCCAGGCCCACGCCGAGGCCACTCCAGGGGCCCTGGACGCCCTGCAGACGCTGCACCAGCGCGGCGTACCCTGCGCCTGGCTCGATGAGCTGCCCAACGCCGCCGCGCAGCACCTGGCCGGGGCCCTGGACGATCACCTGGCGACCGGCCTCGAGATTGCTGGCCGCCAATGGCCTGCGCCGGACTCCTGCTGGCAGGCACTGATGCAGTTGGACAGCCCACATCTGGACGGCTGCGTGCTGGTCAGCGGCCAGCCGCGCCTGCTCCAGGCGGGCCTCAACGCCGGCCTTTGGACCATCGGCCTGGCCGCCAGCGGCCCCCTGTGCGGTCACGCACCGGGAGACTGGGACGCCCTGGGCAACCTCGACCGCGACCGCCTGCGCGCCCAGGCCACTCTGGGTTTGTATCGCCTGGGCGTGCACTCGGTCATCGATCACCTGGGCGAGCTGGACTCCTGCCTGCAGGACATCGCCGGCCGCCGCCTGAAAGGAGAAAAACCATGAAGCACGAACGCCACCGCTTCCTCGACGAGCTGGCCGAACGCTTCGCCAGCCACGGCGCCGAACCTTACGGCGAGGCCGTCAGCCAAGGCGAGCACGCATTGCAGTGCGCCACCCTGGCCGAGCGCGCCGGTTGTTCCGACAGCCTGGTGATCGCCGCCCTGCTCCACGACATCGGCCACCTGTATGAAGACCCGACGCTGATCGAGGAACACGACCAGCGCCACGAAGAGTTCGGCGCCAACCTGCTGCGCGAGCTGCTGCCCGAAGCCGTCTGGCAGCCGATCCGCCTGCACGTGGCCGCCAAGCGTTACCTCTGCGCGGTCGATCCCGCCTACCACGCGGGACTTTCCTGGGCCTCGCGGCAGAGCCTGGCGCTGCAGGGCGGGCCGTTCGACGAGCGCGGCGCCAGCGCCTTCCTCAACGCCCCCTTCTCCCAGGACGCGCTGACCCTGCGCCGGCTGGACGACCTGGGCAAGGACCCGGCGATGCGCACGCCGGAGCTGGAGCACTTCTTCCCGCTGCTCGAACGTCTCCTGCGAATTGATCGGCATCAGGCAAGGGTGCGCGCGGCGAGTTAAGCTCAAAGGCATGGCGATGGACCTTTTCCCTGCCGGGCGAGGTCCATCTTTGGGTACGTACCGCAGAAGGACACCACCATGCCGACACAACGCCTCCAGGAAGAACTCCAGGCCCTGCGCGAGCAGCTGGAGCGCCAGCCGCCGCTGAACGCGGAAGAGCGCGAATCGCTGCAGGCCCTGATCAAGGACATCGAGATGCAGCTGGCCAACGAGGAGGCGCTGGCCGACGAGACCCTGATGGACAACGTCAACCTGGCCGTGGAGCGCTTCGAGGCGAGCCACCCGACGCTGGCCGGGACGCTCCGCTCCATTGTGCAGAGCCTCGCCAACATGGGCATCTAGACCTGCCTGTCATGAAAAAACCCGGCCTTGGCCGGGTTTTTTGTATCTGCGCTTTACTGACGCAGTGAGCCTTACTGGCGCACCAGCCGGCGATTGTCCGGCTGCACCGCTTCGCTGCTGCGGTAGGGGTTGATGTCCAGCCCACCACGGCGCACGTAGCGTGCATAGACAGTCAGGCGGGTCGGCTGCAGCAGGCGTTGCAGGTCGAGGTAGATGCGCTCGACGCACTGCTCGTGGAAGTCCTGGTGCTGGCGGAAGGATACGACGTAGGCCAGCAGGCTCGCTGCATCCAGCGCCGGCCCCGTGTATTCCACGACCAGGGTGCCCCAATCCGGCTGGCCGGTGACCGGGCAGTTGGATTTGAGCAGGTGGCTGTAGAGCACTTCGTCGACGCGACGGGTGTCGTCGCAGCGCAGCAGTTCCGGGCGCGGATCGTCGTAGCTCTCCACCTCGACGTCCAGGTCGTCGACGCAGGTACCCTCGATGACGGCCACGCCTTCGCCCGCCACCTCGTCCAGACCGCGCACGCGCACGCTCACCGGCGCACCAGCGGCGGCGGACAGGTCACGCTCCATCACCGCACGCACGGCTTCGGCATTGTCGAAGGCGGTCTGGTTCAGCGAGTTGAGGTAGAGCTTGAAGGACTTGGACTCGATGATGTTCGGCGACTGCGCCGGAATCGCGAATTCGCCGATGGCCACCACCGGCTTGCCCGAGGAAGTCAGCCAGGACAGCTCGTAGCAGTTCCACAGGTCGACGCCCTGGTACGGCAGGGTTTCCGCGGTCAGGCCCAGCTCTGCCCACTTGGTGGTGCGGGAGATCGGGAACAGCAGCTCCGGCGCGTAGGTGGAGACATATTCGCTGGATTTGCCCAGGGGCGAGTGTTCGGCGGGATGCTGCATGGGGAAGACCTGCTGGATCGGCGATGCGGGTGGTAACGCGAGGCGGCGAGTGTATACAAATCCGCCGGCCCTTTCAGCCTCCGGCGGACGAGCCGGATATTCCGACGTATCCAGCATGCGCCTTTGTAGGATGGGTGGAGCGGAGCGATACCCATGCTGCGTGCGCACCGAATCGATGGGTATCGCTTCGCTCCACGCCATCCTACGTCGGGCCAGTCAGAACCACATTCGCACGCCTGCGACCCAATAACCTTGCTCGTCATCCTCACCCTCGGCACGGGCGATATCGCCGCTGCGGCCATAGGTCTTGCTCCAGACGTAGCCGAAGTACGGCGCAAACTCCCGGCGCACTTCGTAGCGCAGCCGCAAGCCCGCCTCCAACTCGCTGCCACCGGCACCCACGCCAAGATCCCGGTCATCGGCCAGCGCCAGGTTGTATTCCAGCGAGGGTTCGAGGATCAGCCGCTGGGTCAGCAGCAGCTCGTATTCGGTTTCCAGGCGCAGGGATGGGTCGCCGCGCTCGCTGAGGAACAGGTTGGCGTCCACCTCGAACCACTGCGGTGCCAGCCCCTGGAGACCGAGAACGGCATAGGTGCGCGACGGCCCCGGTTGGTCGTCATGGCGCACGCCCACCTGCCAGTCCCAGAAGTCTGCGGCCATGCGCTGATAGAGCAGTTGCACCTCGTTGTCGGTAGTCGGGCCGCCGGCGGCGCGCTCGCCTTCCAGCTTCAGGCGCAGTTTCTGGTAGTCGGTGCCGTACCAGCCCTGGGCTTCCCAGCCCAGGGCCTGGTCGTTGCCATGGAAACGGCTTTCCAGGCGCTGGATCAGCAGCGAGCCCATGGGCATGTCGTCCATCTCGGCACTTTCAGCGGGCAAGGCCAGGCCCAGGGTCGCCGCGCAGGCCACCGTTGCTATGCGTTTCATGGCGGTTCCTCAGAGGCTGGCGCTGGCGGGAGCCGGCTCGACGATGACCTTGCGCATCATGCCGGCGGCCATGTGGTAGATCAGGTGGCAGTGGAAGGCCCATTCGCCCAGTGCATCGGCGGGCACGTCGACGTCCAGGGTGCTGCCCGGCGCCACGCTGACCACGTGCTTGAGCGGGTTGAAGCGGCCGTTGCCCTTGTCCAGCTGCATCCACATACCGTGCAGGTGCATGGGGTGGGTCATCATGGTGTCGTTGACGAAGCGGATGCGCACCCGCTCGCCGTAGGTCAGGCGGATCGGCTCGGCCTCGGAGTACTTCTTGCCGTCGATGGACCAGAAGTAGCGCTCCATGTTGCCGGTCAGGCGGAACTCGATGATGCGATCCGGCGCGCGGTAGTCGGCGTAGGGGCGCATGGCCTTGAGGTCCGCGTAGACCAGCAGGCGATTGCCCGGCGCGGCCGGTTGCGGCGTCAGCCCGCTGCCCGGTGCGTAGTCGGACTTCGGCGCGGCAGCACCCATGTCCGAGTGATCCATGCCGGCCATCTGCGAGTGGTCCATGCCCTGCATGGTCGAATGATCCATCCCGGCCATGCCCGACGCTTTCACGTCATCGCCCTGCCCATCCATCGCCATGCCACTGTGGTCCATGCCTTCATGGCTCATGCCCATGTCGGCCATGGTCAGCAGCGGCCGTTCGCGCAGCGCCGGCACCTCGGCCACCATGCCTTTGCGGGGTGTCAGGGTGGCGCGGGCGTAGCCGCTGCGGTCCATGGCTTCGGCGAAGAAGGTGTAGGCGCGGTCTTCCTGCGGCTGGACGATCACGTCGTAGGTCTCGGCCACGGCGATGCGCAACTCGTCGACTGTCACCGGCTGCACGTCGTTGCCGTCAGCCTGCACCACGGTCATTTTCAGGCCGGGAATGCGCAGGTCGAAATAGCTCATGCCCGAGCCGTTGATGATGCGCAGGCGCACGCGCTCGCCAGGCTTGAACAGGCCGGTCCAGTTCTGCTCGCTGTCCTGGCCGTTGACCAGGAAACGGAAGCCGGCAATGTCGGCGATGTCCGTCGGCGTCATGCGCATGCCGCCCCAGTCCAGGCGGTCGCGCAGGGTTGCCATGAAGCCATTGGCGCTGGAGTCGGCGATGAAGTCGCCCAGCGTGCGCTGGTTGCGGTTGTAGTAGTCGCTCTGCTTCTTCAGGTTGGCGAACACGGTTTCCGGCCGGGTGTCGTGCCAGTCGGCCAGCAGCAGGGTGTACTCGCGATCGTAGCGGTACGGTTCGCGCGCCTTCGGCTCGATCACCAGCGGGCCGTAGAGCCCCTCGATCTCCTGGAAGTCGCTGTGGGCGTGGTACCAGTAGGTGCCGGACTGCTTCACGGTGAAGCGGTAGGTGAAGGTCTCGCCGGGCTTGATGCCGGGGAAGCTGATACCCGGCACACCATCCTGGGTATAGGGCAGGATCAGCCCGTGCCAGTGCAGCGAGGTGTCACGGTCGAGGGTGTTGGTGACGCGCAGCTCGACGTCCTCGTCCTCCTTGAAGCGCAGCTCCGGCGCGGGCGTGCGGCCATTCACCGTCAGCGCCTTGCGGGCGCCGTCGGACAGTTTCAGCTCGCCCTCGCCAATCGTCAGGTCATACACGCCCGCCTGCACCGCCAACGGTGCCAGCAGCAACGCCCCCAGGGCCCATTCCCTTGCGCGGATCATCTCGGCGCTCCCGCTCAGGGCTTGACGGTCAGTTTGCCGACCATGCCGGCCTGGTAGTGCCCCGGAATGTTGCAGGCGAACTCCAGGCTGGTGGCCTTGCTGAAAGTCCAGGTCAACTCGGCGGTCTTGCCCGGCTCCACCAGCACGCTGTTGGGGTCATCGTGCTTCATCATCTGCCCCATCGGCTTATCGCCATGGCCCATCTTGCTGTGGTCCATCTTGCTCATGTCGTGCTGCATACCGGTGGGGGTGAGCATCCCGGAGTCCATCATCTGCTGCATTTCCTTCTGGTGACCGGCGTGCATGGCGGCACTGCCCAGGTTGAACTCATGCAACAGACTGCCCGTGTTGTGGATGACGAAACGCACGGTTTCGCCCGGCTTCACGTCGATGCTCTCCGGCTCGAAGAACATCTCGCCCAGCTTGACCTCCACGGTGCGTGTGGCCTGGGCAGCCTTGGCCGGCTTGCCGAAGTCATAGGCGTGACCGGCATCGGCCAGGGCCGGCAGGCTGATGGCGGCGGCAAGACCGATGACGGAAGCTTGGAGCAGATGGCGCAGGGACATGGCGAATCTCCTTTCTGGAATGCTGGCCATGGTCGCTGTCGACGGCTGAGGGTTACCTGTCGGGAAGATTACAACTCTGTCAGCTTGGCGCCCGCCCGCTCGACACGGGGTATAAAGAGGGCGAAAAAAAGCCCGCCGAAGGGCGGGCAAGGGGCAGCACGATGAAGCAGTTTCAGCAGGCCTGGCGCACCGTGGCGGCCTGTTCCTGCATGCGCTGGAAGGTGATATCCCCTCCCCCGTCAGCCAGGGCTGGCGTGACGGGGAAGAACAGCACGGCAAACAGCGTGGAGATGATCAGGTGCATGGCGGGCTCCTCGAAGACGCTGAACAATGAACTCACTGCCAGTGTGCAACGCGGACGCTGTCAGTTCGCTGACCGCCCCATTACCCTGATGACAGCCGCGCCCCGAGCGCCTGAATGGATACCCGGATGAAACTCCTCATCGTCGAAGACGAACCGCGCATCGGCCAGTACCTGCAGCAGGGGCTGAGCGAGGCAGGCTTTGCCGTCGACCTGACTGCCGACGGCGACGAGGGCCTGCAACTGGCCCTGACCGGCGAGCACGATCTGCTGATCCTCGACGTGATGCTGCCCGGCCGCGACGGCTGGCAGATCCTCCAGGCGCTGCGCCAGACCGGCAGCGCCGTTCCAGTGCTGTTCCTCACTGCCCGCGATGCCGTGGAAGACCGCGTACGCGGCCTGGAGCTAGGCGCCGACGACTACCTGGTGAAGCCCTTCGCCTTCGTCGAACTGCTGGCCCGTGTACGTACCCTGCTGCGTCGTGGCGGCCAGCAACTGCAGGAAACCACCCTGCAACTCGCGGACCTCGAACTGGACCTGTTGCGCCGTCGTGTGCAACGCGCCGGCAAACGCATCGACCTGACCGCCAAGGAATTCGCCCTGCTGGAACTGCTGCTGCGCCGCAGCGGCGAAGTACTGCCCAAGTCACTGATCGCCTCCCAGGTGTGGGACATGAATTTCGACAGCGACACCAACGTCATCGAAGTCGCCATCCGCCGTCTGCGCGCCAAGGTCGACGATGACTTCCCGCAGCGTCTGATCCACACCGTGCGTGGTATGGGCTACGTGCTGGAAGAGCGCGAAGCATGAGCGCGCGCCTCTCCCTGGGCCTGCGCCTGAGCCTGCTGTTCGCCGCCTGCACCGCCGCCGTGTCGCTGCTGGCAGGCATCGTGTTCAGCCGCGCCAGCGAGGCACACTTCATCGAACTGGACCAGCAGCTGTTGAGCGGCAAGCTGGCGATCTTTCGCGACGTGCTCAGCGAAGTCAGCAGCGCCGAGCAACTGGCGCCGCACACCGCCGAACTGCGCCGCGAACTGGAACGCCACCCCGACCTCGGCCTGCGACTGCAAGGCCCCGATGGGCAACGCTGGTTCTGGCAATTGCCGACAATGAACATGGCCAGCGACGAGCCCCCTGCCTACCGCGAACTGCAAGCGCCCCTGAAGGCCGACCGACCCGATGGTCCGCAGCTCACCCTGATCCTCGATATCACTCACCACCAGCACTTCCTGCAACGCATGCAGCGGCTTATCTGGCTGACCATGGGCTTCTCCGCCCTGGCCACTGCCCTGCTCGGCGCCTGGGCCGCCCGGGCCAGCCTGCGGCCGTTGCGGCGCATGAGCGAGGTGGCGGCGCAGGTCAGCGCGCACTCGCTGACCACCCGCCTGGACGCCGGACAGATGCCGCAGGAGCTGCGTGGCCTGGCCGGCGAGCTGAACGCCATGCTGGCGCGCCTGGAAGAGGCCTTCCAGCGCCTGTCGGCCTTCTCCGCCGACATCGCCCACGAGCTGCGCACGCCACTCACCGGACTGCTGACCCAGACCCAGGTGGTGCTGTCGCGCCCGCGCGGACTGGAGGACTACCGCGAGGCGCTGCACGGCAACCTGGAGGAGTTGGAGCGGCTCACCGCGATGGTCAACGACATGCTGTTCCTGGCCAAGGCCGACCATGGCCTGCTCACGCCCAGCAGCCAGCTCCTGGCGCTGGCCGGCGAGGTGGACGAGCTGCTGGAATTCTACGGGCCGCTGGCCGAGGAAAAGTCCATTCGCCTGGACCGCGATGGCGAGCTGTCGGTGCATGGCGATCGCGCCTTGCTGCGCCGGGTGCTGGCCAACCTGCTGGACAACGCCCTGCGCTTCACTGCGGACGGTGGGCAAATTCGCGTGCGCCTGGAGCCGGGCCGCCTGAGCGTGGAGAACCCGGGGCGGGAGATTCCTGCCGACCGCCTGCCGCGCCTGTTCGACCGTTTCTACCGCGCCGACCCGGCCCGCCGCGAAGGCCAGGGTGAACATGCCGGGCTGGGGTTGGCGATCTGCCGCTCCATCGTTCGCGCCCATGGTGGCGAGATTCGCTGCGAGTCGGCGCAGGGGTGGACGCGATTCGTCATCGAACTGCCGAACGTGTAGGAGCGAGGGGGACGCCCAGTCCCTGCTCGCGAACGGACTCACCGGCAGCACCATCGTTGAGGCGGTTCGCGAACAAGCTCGCTCCTGCAAGATCAAATGCCCGTCGCCCCAAACTGAGCCCGACGAAGGCGGGAAACGAAAAAGGCCCCAACCGGGGCCTTTTTAATCAGCTCAAGGCGCCCTCACTGTCGCATGCCGCGCCCGCTCACCAGCAGACGAATGCAGAACACATAGAGCAGCACGGTCGCCACCAGCATGAAGATCACCGCCGTGCCGATGCGGATGTCGGACACGCCGAGGATGCCATAACGGAAGGCGTTGACCATGTGCAGGATCGGGTTGGCCAGCGAGACGGTCTGCCAGAACGGCGGCAGCAGCGTGATCGAGTAGAACACCCCGCCCAGGTAGGTCAGCGGCGTCAGCACGAAGGTCGGGATGATCGAGATGTCGTCGAAGTTGCGCGCGAACACCGCGTTGACGAAACCGCCCATGGAGAAGATCGCCGCCGTCAGCACCACCACCAGCACGGTGATACCCAGGTGGTGGATCTGCAGGTCGGTGAAGAACAGCGACAGGAGGGTAACGATCACGCCTACCGCCAGCCCGCGCAGCACGCCACCGCAGACGAAGCCCAGGAGGATGGTGTGCGGTGATACCGGCGAGACCAGCAGCTCCTCGATGTTGCGCTGGAACTTGCTGCCGAAGAAGCTCGAGACCACGTTGCCGTAGGAGTTGGTGATCACCGACATCATGATCAGCCCCGGCACGATGTACTGCATGTAGGTGAAACCACCCATGTCGCCGATCTGCCGGCCGATCAGGTTGCCGAAGATGACGAAGTACAGAACCATGGTGATCGCTGGCGGCAGCAGGGTCTGCGGCCAGATGCGCAGGAAGCGGCGGACTTCGCGGTAGACGATGGTATTGAGGGCGACCCAGTTGGCGCGCAGTTCGTGACTCATACCGCCACCTTCGACAGATTCTTCTCCACCAGCGACACGAACAGTTCCTCCAGGCGGTTGCTCTTGTTGCGCAGGCTCAGCACTTGCACACCCTGGGCATTGAGCTGGACGAACAGACCGTTGATGCCCAACGATTTATCCACCTGAACTTCCAGGGTGTGATCGTCCACCAGACGGGCCGGATAGCCGTCGAGCTTCGGCGTTTCGCTGAGCGTGCCTTGCAGGTCGAGGTAGAAGGTCTCGACGTGCAGCTTGCCGAGCAGCTTGCGCATGCTGGTGTTCTCCACGATGGTGCCGTGATCGATGATCGCGATGTTGCGGCAAAGCTGTTCGGCCTCCTCCAGGTAGTGCGTGGTGAGGATGATGCTGATGCCTTCGCCGTTGAGCTCGGTGAGGAAGTTCCACATCGAGCGGCGCAGTTCGATGTCCACGCCTGCGGTGGGTTCGTCGAGGATCAGCAGGCGCGGCTCGTGTACCAGCGCGCGGGCGATCATCAGGCGGCGCTTCATGCCGCCGGAGAGTTCGCGGGAAGCAGAGTTGCGCTTGTCCCACAGGCCCAGCTGGGTCAGGTACTTCTCGGCGCGCCCCTTGGCCACGCTCATCGGGATGCCGTAGTAGCCGGCCTGGGTGACGACGATGTCGAATACCTTCTCGAACTGGTTGAAGTTGAACTCCTGGGGCACTACGCCCAGGCAACGCTTCAAACCGTACGGGTCCTTGTCCAGGTCATGGCCGAACACGTTGACCGTGCCGCTGGTCTTGTTCACCAGGGTGGAGAGGATGCCGATGGTGGTGGATTTGCCGGCACCGTTGGGGCCCAGCAAGGCAAAGAAATCGCCCTCGGCGACGTCCAGGTCGATGCCCTTGAGGGCCTGGAAACCGTTGCCGTAGGTCTTCGTCAATTGACGGATGGACAGCGCGGAACTCATGGGTTTTCCCGTTGCAAGTCGGTGGAAAGACGCATGTCTTTGGAAAAATGGCCTGCTTGATAAGGGTACGCCGCGAGGATTGCAACCTCCGGGGCACGCGCAGGCATTCAGGTCAGGTCGGTCATTACTGCCGCACGGTAAGCCGGGCGTGCCTTCAGGCGGGCGTACCAGGCTTCGAGATGCGGCTGTGCCGGGCGCTCGATGGGCATTTCGAACCAAGCATAGATGAAGCTGCCCAGCGGGATGTCGCCCATGCCGAATTGTTCGCCGGTGAGGTACGGCTGCGTGGCGAGCGTGGCCTCGGGCACCGCCAACAGGGCCACGCAGGTATCGATGGCGGCCTGGATGGCGGTGGCGTCACGTTGCTCCGGCGGAGTGCGCAGGGTACCCCAGAACACGGTGCGGAACGGCGCGGCGAAGGACGAGGTGGTCCAGTCCATCCATTTCTCGGCGCTGGCGCGCTGCTGCAGGTCCTGCGGGTACAGGTCCGGAGCGTAGCGCGCAGCGAGGTAGCGGACGATGGTGTTGGACTCCCAGAGCACGAAGCCGTCGTCGTCCAGGGTCGGCACCACGCCATTGGGATTCAGCTCGCGGTAAGGCGCATCGTTGACCAGGCCGAACGCGCCGCCGGCGTCGATCCGCTCATAGGCCAGGCCAGCCTCCTCCGCGCACCAGAGCGCCTTGCGCACGTTGGAGGAATTCTTTCGGCCCCAGATCCTGAGCATGCTGCGCCTCTCTTGTTGTCGTCATTCGTTTGTCACGCGCCCAGCGGACGCGATTTCGGATGACGGCACCCTACCGGCAACGGCGCCAGGAAAAAAGACACACGTACTGATGGTCACTATCGATTGCTTTCATGGGCGATTGCTTTCATGCGAACGATGGCTTTACGGCCTGGCCGCTTCGCTGCGCATGTCGCCGTCCAGCGGTGCATCCTCGCCGGTGAACAGGTGCGAGTAGCACTGCCTGAGGTAGCCGAAGAAGAATTCCTCCGGCACATCGGGGAACTGGCCGTGGTCGCGCAGGTACTCCATGTGCCGCTCACCCTCGCGGTTGAACGGGTGGAAGACGCTGTCGTTGCGCCCGTCGAATTCCAGCGGCAGCACACCGAAGGCCTCGCACAGACCGATATCGAACGCCGGCGTCGCCTTCACCCAGCGCCCCTCGAGAAAGAGTTCGGTATAGCCGTGCATGGCGAACACTTCGCTGCGCAGCAGTTCCAGGAGGCGCGGCGTGGCCAGGTGGTTCTTCACGTCGGCCAGGCCAATCCGCGCGGGAATCCCGCAATGCCGCGCGCAGGCCGCCAGCAGCGTGGCCTTGGGCACACAGTAAGACTGCCCGGCCTCCAGCGCATGGCTGCCCCTGAGCGTCTGCGGGTCACGGCTGAACACGTAGGGGTTGTAGCGAATCCCGTCACGCACCGCGTAGTACAGGGCGACCGCCTGCTCCCGCGGGGTGCCACCGTCGCCCCGGTGATTTAGAGCGAACTCGATTACCCCAGGGTGGTCACTATCAACGAAGCGGCTGGGCTTGAGGTAGGGCTGCATGGCGTTGTCTCCGGGCTGGTCGTCCTTGGCTGGACCTTGAGATCCGGCTCCAGTCTAACCAGCGCCAACGCCTGTCCGACAAGGCGATCCGGCCAAGCTGTCCGGCCATGCGGCCATTGGTCCGATTCGGCCAGCTAAGCTTCCGGGGCATTGTGGCGGCATCCCTTGCAGGGAAACGCTCGTCATAGTGCTCGCGCACTCTCGTCACCAAGCCCGCTACGGCCTGCTGTCGCCGGGTTGGGCTGTCATGGAGGAATCCGCATGCTGCTCGTCTGGTTACTCGTCCTGATCCTCGGCGTCGCCTGGCTCGCGCACCGCCGCGCCGCACCGCTCAAGGCCCTCGGCATCGTCGCCGTGTACCTCGTACTGATGAGCCTGTTCAGCCACGCCCACGGTTGGATGGTGCTGTTGTGGCTGCTCTGGGCGGTGGTCGCGGTGACGATTCTCGCCACCGACCTGCGCCGCAGCCTGTTCACTTCGCGGCTGTTCGCCTGGTTCAAGAAGACCTTGCCGCCGATGTCCGAAACCGAGCGCGAGGCTATCGAGGCCGGTACCGTCTGGTGGGATGGCCAGCTGTTCAGCGGCCGCCCGGACTGGCACACGCTGCTGGCCTACCCCCGCGCGCAATTGACCGAAGAGGAACAGGCCTTCGTCGACGGTCCCACCGAGCAACTCTGCGCGATGATCAACGACTACCAGGTCGGCAAGGACATGGACCTGCCGCCCGAAGCCTGGGCGTACATCAAGAGCCAGGGATTCTTTGGCCTGATCATTCCCAAGGAATACGGCGGCAAGGGCTTCTCCGCCTTCGCCCACTCGCAGGTGGTGATGAAGCTCGCCACCCGCAGCGGCGACCTTGCCTCCACCGTGATGGTGCCCAACTCGCTCGGCCCGGCCGAACTGCTGCTGCACTACGGCACCGACGCACAGCGCCAGCGCTACCTGCCGCGCCTGGCCACTGGCGACGAGATTCCCTGCTTCGCCCTGACCAGTCCGCAGGCCGGTTCCGATGCCGGTGGCATGACCGACGTCGGCGTGATCTGCAAAGGCCAGTGGGAAGGCGAGGAAGTCATCGGCCTGCGTCTCACCTGGGAAAAGCGCTACATCACCCTCGGCCCGGTGGCCACCCTCCTCGGCCTGGCCTTCAAATGCCATGACCCGGACCATCTGCTGGGCGAGGAGGAAGACCTCGGCATCACCCTGGCGCTGATCCCGACCGACACCGACGGCGTGCAGATCGGCCGTCGCCACGTGCCCCTGGGCGCTGCCTTCATGAATGGCCCCAACTCCGGCAAGGACGTGTTCGTGCCGCTCGACTACATCATCGGCGGCCAGGAAATGATCGGCAAAGGCTGGATGATGCTGATGAACTGCCTGTCCGTGGGCCGCTCGATTTCCCTGCCGGCGGTGGGCACCAGCGCCGCCAAGGCTGGCAGTTACGTCAGCGGCCGTTACGCCCAGGTACGCGAGCAGTTCAACGTGCCGCTGTCGGCCTTCGAAGGCATCCAGGAAGCCCTCGCCCGCATCGGCGGCAACGCCTGGATTATGGACAGTGCGCGCATCCTCACCGCCAACGCGGTGGACCTGGGCGAGAAGCCCTCGGTGCTCTCGGCCATCCTCAAGTACCACCTCACCGAACGCGGCCGCGAGTGCATCGCCCACGCCATGGATATCCACGGCGGCAAAGGCATCATCCTCGGCCCGAACAACTACCTGGGCCGTTCCTGGCAGGCCGCGCCAATCTTCATCACCGTGGAGGGTGCCAACATCCTCTCGCGCAACCTGATGATCTTCGGCCAGGGCGCCATCCGCTGCCATCCGTACGTGCTCAAGGAGATGGAACTGGCCCGCCGCGAGGACCAGGACCAGGCCGAGCGCGAGTTCGACGAGCTGTTGCTCGACCACATCGGCTTTGCCGTCAGCAACGCCGCCAGCAGCCTGTTGCTCGGCCTGGGCTTCGGCAGTTTCGACCAGGTGCCGGGGGACCGCATCAGCCGTCCGTACTACCGTGCGCTGAACCGCCTTGCGGCGTCCTTCGCCCTGCTTGCCGACTTCAGCATGATGATGCTCGGCGGCGAGCTGAAGCGCCGTGAACGCCTGTCCGCACGGCTGGGCGATGCGCTGAGCCACCTCTACCTGGGCTCCGCCGCGCTCAAGCGCTACCACGACCTGGACAACCCGGATTACCTGCACCCGCTGCTGCACTGGGCCATGGAGGAAAACCTGGAGAAAGCGGAAGCCGCGCTGGCCGACCTGATCGACAACTTCCCCAACCGCGCGTTCGCCTGCCTGCTGCGCGTGCTGGTGCTGCCGCTGGGCCGTCGTCACCGTGGCCCGAGCGATAGGCTCGACGCCGAGATCGCTGAGATCCTCGGCCGCCCGCTGAGCGACCCAGCCCTGCAAGCGATACTTGCCGGCGCCCATCTGCCGACTGGCGCAGACGACCCGGTGGCCAAGCTCACCGTCGCTTACGACCAGCTCGCCGCCGCAGCCCCCCTGCAGAAGAAGCTGCACAAGGCGCTCAAGGAACACGGCGTCAATCCCAAGCCAGGGCAGTCACCTATCGATGCCGCCGCCGAGGCGGGCGTACTGGAAGCCGCGGAAGCGGAAACGCTGCACGCTGCCGAGCGCGCACGCCGCGCGGTAATCGACGTGGATGACTTCTCCAAGGAAGAACTGGCCGGCAACGCCGATTGACCGGTGGCTTGCACCCACGGGGCGCCTTCGGGCGCCTCTTTTTTCTCCGACGCACAGCAATGCCGGCCCGGACTATCGGGTGCACACTGAGAGCATCACTCCCATGGAGTACCGCACATGCGTCGATCCATCCTCCTGCTGCTCGCGCTGCTGGCCGGCAGTGTCCAGGCCGACCCCTGGCTCTACCCCAGCCGACCGCGCCCAGCGCCAGCGCCCAGCCCGGTCATCGACCCGATCCAGCAACAGCAGGACAGCCTGCGCCGCCAGCAGCAATTGCGGCAGAACCAGCTCGACAGCCAGCGCCTGAACTACGAGGACCAGCGCCTGCAGATGCAGCAACAGGACCTGCAGCGCCAGCAGGACAACCAGCGGCGCTGGAACGAGCAGCGCCGGCAGAGCGACCAGATGATCCAGCGGCAGAAGAGCGAGCTGCAGCGCGACCAGCTGCAACAGCAGCAGCGCATCCTCGACCAACAGCGCCAGCAGATCGACAACCAGCGCCGACAGATCCAGATGCGCCCGCTCCGCTGATCGACCCGGCGGCAGCGCCGACGAAACCCGATATACTCCCCGGCCGTTTGCACACAGCTCCAGAGGAACCCCCATGGCCAGCGCCTATCTCGACCACCACATCGCCCTGCTCAACCACCTGCGCATGATCCTCGGCGCCCTGGGCGAAGCCGAGCAGGTTCCCGAGGACAACCACGGCTTGTTCCTCGAACGCTTCGACGAACTGCTGGTGGAACTGCCGCGTGACCCGGAAGGCGCCCAGTACCTGGGCCAGGACCTGATCAGCCAGATCTTCCACCGCTACCCGCAGATCGCCCACCTGATCCCGCGCGACCTGCTGTGGTTCTTCGGCGGCGACTGCCTGCACTACATGCCCGACGAAGAGCTGCAGATGTACCAGCAGCTCGACGAGCGTCGCTTCGAGGCCGAGGAAAACGGCGAGCCCTTCGACTGGAACCGCGAGATGCAGGTGCTTGCGCTGCCAGACGACGCATCGAAGCACTGACGCCTCCCCCTCCCCAGCGCGGCGCCTGCCGCCGCGCCACGGACATTCTGTCCAGCGCTCCGTCCGCTCGGTTGACAAACTGACAAGGACACCCCCGACGCCTCGCCCGTAGCCTTTTGTTACTTTTTCAACACAAGGCAGGGAACGTCATGCTCAGCTTCAAAATCTCGTCCGGGGCCCACGAAAAGGTCCGCCGCGTCTCCAGCATCATCTGCACCGTGTTTGCCATCGGTTTCGTGCTGCTGATGTGCCTCACTGCCATTGGCGATCACCTGCGCGCCAGACGCATACTCGCCGACCACTCGGTAGTCAGCGCGCCACTGGTACTGGATGAAGTCACCGAGGAGCGTGGGCGCCGCGGGCGGACCAAGGAGATGTACCACTTCACCTATCAGTTCGAAGTGAAAGGCCAGCCCTACATCGGCCGCTTCGATGTCGCCGGCAGCAATGCCGACAAGTACCCAGAAGGCACCCTGCTGCAGGTCGCCTACTCCAACACCGACCCGGCCCACTTCGACCGCCTCGACCGGCTACAGCACCTCTCCGACACCAGCGGCCTGTTCACGCGCTTGGGAGTGGGCATCCTGGGCGCCGCGCTGATCAGTTTCATCATCCATCTACTGGCAACCCGACGCCTGTTCGTGCCGCGCGAGGAGCAACCGGCGGCGACGTAACACTCGGATCCGCAAATGCAAAAGCCCGCTGCAAGCGGGCTTTTTCCTTGGCTGGGTTTTCCAGCGAAAACGAAAACGCCGCCCTGATGGGCGGCGTTTCGATTCTGGAGCGGGAAACGAGACTCGAACTCGCGACCCCGACCTTGGCAAGGTCGTGCTCTACCAACTGAGCTATTCCCGCATCAACTTGCTGTAACCTTCAGCTTTCGCCGGAGGTTAACGAAAACGCCGTCCTGATGGACGGCGCTTCGATTTTGGAGCGGGAAACGAGACTCGAACTCGCGACCCCGACCTTGGCAAGGTCGTGCTCTACCAACTGAGCTATTCCCGCAGCAACTTGTTGCAACCTTCAGCTTTCGCCGAAGGGTAACGCCATTTCATCTTTCGGTCACCGCCGTGGCGATGATCGAGAATCTGGAGCGGGAAACGAGACTCGAACTCGCGACCCCGACCTTGGCAAGGTCGTGCTCTACCAACTGAGCTATTCCCGCAATGGCGTCCCCTAGGGGACTCGAACCCCTGTTACCGCCGTGAAAGGGCGGTGTCCTAGGCCACTAGACGAAGGGGACGCGGCCCGGAACTTAACATCTTTCCGACTTCGTCGTTCCGGCAAGTTCTGCGTTTCGCGTCGAAGTGGCGCGCATTCTAGGGACGCTTTGTAAGGTCGTCAACCCTCAAGAGAAATATTTTTTAAATCAAAGACTTCTGAGTAAAAACTGAGCTGCCGCTATCAGCAGTATCACTAAGACATTACACTCGCGGAAAACATCCGGAGCACTCCACGGTGTCGCCAATCGTCATTACGGTCCTGGTTCTCGTCGGTATCGCCCTGCTGGTCGCCATCGGCTACATCAATCATCTGGTGGAAAACCGCAAGCTGGAACAGGCGCGCCTGAAGGCCGACCTGTCCGACCGCTGCCGGCGCTGCGCCGATGTTTCCGAGTCCCTGCCCGGCCAGTTCATGTCCCCGGCCTTGAAGCTGCTGCTCAGCGGCTTCGAGCTCAATCTCAGCGAACGCCTGCTGGCCGTCGATAAACAGAACCCCGCGCTCAAGCAGCGCATGGAAGAGCTGCGCGGTCTGGTCGCCAAGGGCGAAGCCATACCGGTCAAGAATGCGCCGCAGCCGATCCTCACCGAGGCAAAGGCCAAGGACGTGCGCTTCCTCTTCGAAGCGCTGCATGCCCAGCTCACCCGCTGCGCCCAGGACAACATGCTGCCGCGCGCCGAAGCACAGAAGTGGGTGAAGGAAATCCGCCACCTGCTCACCCTCCTCCATATAGAGTTCTTCGGCAACCTCGGCCAGCAGGCGCTGCAGCAAGGCCAACCGCGGCAGGCGCGCCTGGCCTTCGAGCGCGGCGCGCAATACCTGCAGAAGCAACCAGAGATCGGCCGCTACCAGGCGCAGCTCAAGCAGATGGAAGCCCAGCTGGCCCACGCCAACGCCCTGGTGCTGGAAACTTCCCAGCCTGCTGCCGATGAGCAAAGCGAACTGGGCGACGGCCTCAAGGCGCTGGATGAAGACGATATCTGGAAGAAGAAGAACCTTTACGACTGATCCGCCGTCGAACCATCACCCCGGCCACCTTCGCCCCAGGAGCCTTGCATGAGCCTCGTCGTCTTCGGCGCCCCACTGTCCCCCTTCGTTCGCAAAGTCCGCCTGTTCGCGGCCGAGAAAGGCTTCGACTACCAACTGGAGAACGTCAACCCGTTCAACCAGCCGGACTGGTACCGCGAACTGAACCCGCTGCGCCGCGTGCCGGCGATTCGCGACGGCGACTTCACCCTCGCCGACTCCAGCGTCATCTGCCACTACCTGGAAGACCGTGACCCGCAGCGCGCTCCGCTGTGCGGCACAGGCGCCGAGTCCCGCGCGCGGATCAACTGGCTGGAAAAGTACGCCGACTACGAACTGGCCCCGCTGACCACCTTCACGGTGTTCCGCAACCGCCTGCTCAAGCCGCTGATGGGCAAGGTCTGCGATGAAGTGGCGGTGAAAGGCGCCATGCAGGAGAAACTCCCGGAGCACTTCGATTACCTGGAGAAGTGCCTGGGCGAACAGCAGTGGTTCATCGATGACCGCTTCAGCCTCGCCGACATCGCCATCGCCTGCCAGCTGGTGAACCTGCGTCACGGCGAGGAAGAGCTGGATGCCCAGCGCTGGCCGAAGCTGGCCGCGCACTTCGAGCGCACCCTGACCCGCCCTGCCCTGGCCGAGATCGTCCAGGGCGAACTGCAGATCATCGCCAAGATCATGGCCAAGCGCTGAACCTGTGCCCGCCATGAAAAAGCCCCGCCTAGGCGGGGCTTTTTGTTACCGGCGAACTGTCAGCAGTCGGACAGGCGCAGGAAAATCTCCACCAGGCGCTCGATACCGGCCTGGTCCTGCGCGCTGAAGCGGCCGACCGTCGGGCTGTCCAGGTCCAGCACGCCAATCAGGCGTCCCTCCTTCACCAGCGGCACCACCAGCTCGCTGTTGGAGGCGCTGTCGCAGGCGATGTGGCCGGGGAAGGCGTGCACGTCTTCCACACGCTGGGTTTCACGGGTGCGCGCTGCGGCGCCGCACACGCCCTTGCTGAAGGGAATGCGTACGCAGGCAACCTTGCCCTGGAAGGGGCCGAGCACCAGCTCTTCGTTGCGGTTCAGGTAAAAGCCGGCCCAGTTCAGGTCCGGCAGCTCGTTGAACAGGAACGCGGAAAACTGCGAGGCGTTGGCGATGAAGTCGCGCTCGTCGGCGAACAGTGACTCCGCCTGGGCGGCCAGCAGCGCGTAGCCGTCAAGGCCGGCGCCGGCCTGTTGCAGATCGATCATGGGGTGTCTCCTTCCAGCAATTGTCGGCCCACCCAGTAGCGGGCGAATTGATAAGCACAGCGGCCATTCCGGTTGCCGCGCCCGAGCGCCCAGCGGATGGCTTCCTTCTCCAGCGCCTCGTCCCAGGCCCAGGCGGCGAGCCCGGATTTCTGCGCGAGTACCTCGACCCAGTGGCGCACCACACTGAGGAAGTGTTCCTGGGTGAAGGGATAGAAGGACAGCCACAGGCCGAATCGGTCGGACAGGGCGATCTTGTCTTCGACGGCTTCGTTGGGGTGCAACTCGCCATCGACCATCTTCCAGTTCTCGTTGTCGCTCTGCTTTTCGGAGACCAGATGACGACGATTGGAAGTGGCATACAGCAATACGTTATCCGGCGCCTGCTCCAGCGAGCCGTCGAGCACGCTCTTGAGGACGCGAAAATCGCCCTCACCCGCGTCGAACGACAGGTCATCGCAGAACAGCACGAAGCGCTGCGGCAACCCCTGAATCTGCTCGACCACACGCGGCAGGTCGGCCAGGTGGTCGCGCTCGATCTCGATCAGGCGCAGCCCTTCACCGGCCAACTCTGCCAGCAGCGCGCGCACCAGCGAGGACTTGCCAGTGCCACGGGCGCCCCACAGCAATGCATGGTTGGCCGGCTGGCCAGCCACGAACTGCCGTGTGTTGCGCGCCAGCTGCTCGCGCTGCCGGTCGACGCCCAGCAGATCGTCCAGGCGCAAGTCGAGACTGACCTTCAGCGTTTGCAGATAACCGCTACGGCCGTCACGGTGCCAGCGCGCCGCCAGGCTCTGCTGCCAGTCCACGGTTTCGCGGACAGCGGGCAGCAAAGGCTCCAGGCGCACCATCAGCGCTTCGGCGCGGGCGAGAAAATCATTCAGACGGGAATCCACGTGAGTCTCCAAGCGCACCAGGGATAAGTCTCCGGACGCAGTTCTTCGAATGCAGGCCCGGGAATTTCTTCGTCGCCGGATTATCCCGACAGACGGTTCCGATGGGCTATGCTACGCCGCAGGAAAGCTTCTGCGAGGCGACGCTCCGCAACCATGGATATTGCGCTTACACATCGCCTCTCGTTCAAGCAGGCCAGCCTGACAGTGCTGGTGGCGTTCATCCTGGGCACCTTGCTCAGCCTCATCCAGGTAGGCGTCGATTATGCCAGCCAGGACGCCTCCATCAACCGCGAAGTGCGCGCCCTGCTGGATGTCAGCCACAACCCCGCCGCGCGCATCGCCTACAACATCGACGCCGAACTGGCCCAGGAACTGGTCGTGGGCCTGTTGCGCTCGCCCGCGGTGATCCGCGCCGAGATCATCGATAATGCCAATGTGCCCCTGGCCAGCGCAGACCGGCCGCCGGCGGAAAGCCATCTGCGCGGCCTCAGCGACTTCCTCTTCGGCGAGCAGCGCTCCTACGAGGAACCGCTGTTCGTCGAGCATGCACCGGCAGAATCCCTTGGCGTGCTGCGTCTGGAGATCGACACCTTCGTCTTCGGCAACGACTTCCTGCGCCGCGCTGGGATGACCTTCCTCTCCGGCTTCGTGCGCAGCCTGATGCTCTCGTTGATCCTGCTGGTGCTCTTCTACGCACTGTTGACCAAGCCGTTGGTGAGCCTGATCGACGCCCTCTCCCGCCATGACCCGCGCTCGCCCTCGCGCCTGCGCCTGCCTTGCCCGCGCGGCCATGAACGCGACGAGATCGGCGTGCTGGTGGAGGTCACCAACCGCCAGCTCAATCGCATCTCGGTGGAAATGGAACAGCGCCGCGAAGCCGAAGACCGCCTGACCCAGTACCTGGAAGAACTGGAAAGCATCGTCGCCGCGCGCACCGCCGAACTGAAGGCGGCCAACGCACGCCTGACACTCTCCAACCAGGAGCTGGAGCAGGCGCGGCAGACAGCCCTGGCCATGGCCCAGGCGCGAGGCAGCTTCCTGGCGAACATGAGCCACGAGATCCGCACCCCGCTCAACGGCCTGCTGGGCATGCTCGGCCTGGCGCTGGATGGCCCGTTGACCGCTGAACAACACCAGCAGCTATCCATCGCCCATGACTCGGGCAAGGTGCTGGTGGAACTGCTCAACGACGTGCTCGACCTGTCCAAGTTCGAAGCCGGCCAACTGGAGCTGGAACAGATTCCCTTCGACCTCGGCACCCTGGTGGAAGACACTGCCAGCCTGCTGTCGCAGAACGCAGGTCCAGCCGTGGAGCTCACCTGCCTGATCAGCCCGCAGCTGCCGGCGCAGCTCTCCGGCGACCCGACGCGGGTGCGCCAGGTCGTCAGCAACCTGCTGTCCAATGCCCTCAAGTTCACCCGCCTCGGGCGTGTGGACGTGCGTGTCGACCCGTTGGGTGCCGAAATCCAGGAGCAAGGTGTCCGCATCAGCGTGCGCGACACCGGAATCGGCGTAGCACCCGAGGCTCTGCAGAAGATTTTCCAGCCTTTCACCCAGGCCGACGCCGGCATCGCCCGCCAGTACGGCGGAACCGGGCTGGGCCTGGCGCTGACCCGCAAGCTCTGCGAGGCGATGAAGGGCGAGCTGAGCGTCACCTCGGAGCCGGGCCTGGGCAGTGAGTTCATCGTCACCCTGCCCCTGCAGACATTGGAGCCGGCACAACCGCTGGCGAAATTGAACGGCAAGCTCGTCGTGCAATGCGCGGCCAGCAGCGGGCTGGCCGCGCTGCTGCAGAGCTGGCTGGCGGAATGGGGCGTGGACTATCAGCGCCTGGACATCGATGCCAGCCTGGCCGGGGTGGAACTGGACGCGCTGCTCTCGGACTGCCCGGACTGCCTGATCGGCCTGCGCCAGAACGTGACCAAGCCGGTGCTGCTGGTGACGGCCTATGGCAACTTCCTTGAGCCCGAGATGGCCCAGCGCCTCGCACCCTTGCGACAACTGGCGCGGCCACTGTCTCGCGCGGTGCTCTACCAAGCGCTTAAGCAGGCCTTCGAACACCAGCCGCTGCCTGTATCAAAAACGACTGGCGCGACCTCGCAGGGGCAATTTTCCGCCCGCGTGCTGCTGGTGGAAGACAACCCGGTCAACCAGCTGGTCGCGCGCGGCCTGCTGCAGAAGCTGGGCTGTCAGGTAGGCATCGCCATCAACGGCGAAGAGGCGCTGAAGCAGCTCGACGGCGCCGAGTTCGACCTGGTACTGATGGACTGCAACATGCCGGTGATGGACGGCTACCAGGCCACCCGCGAAATCCGCGAGAGTGGCCGCTGGCCGGACCTGCCGGTGATCGCCCTGACCGCCAATGCTCTCCCGGACGAACGCGAACGCTGCCGTGCTGCCGGCATGGACGACTACCTGGCGAAGCCCTTCCACCGCGACGAACTGGCGGCCATCCTCGAACGCTGGGCCGCGCAACCGCTGCGCGGCTGAGTCAGGCGTCCAGCTTCGACAACTGCAGCAGCAAACCGTCCAACTGCTCGCGCAAGCCGTCGGTGACGCTCAGGTCGATACCGCTGCGGCACAGCAATTCCTCTCGCAGCGGCAGCACCTTCTCGCGCAATGCCAGCCCTTGCGCGGTCAGCCCCAGGTGTACTTCGCGCTCGTCATGCAGCGCACGGCGGCGCTGCACCAGGCCTAGCTGCTCCAGGCGCTTGAGCAGCGGCGTGAGGGTGCCGGAATCGAGCATCAGGCGCTCACCGAGCGCCTTCACCGACGGCTGCGACGGCGGTTCGGCCTGCCACTCCCAGAGCACCAGCATGGCCAGGTACTGCGGGTAGGTCAGGCCGAGCGCCTCGAGCATCGGCCGGTAGCCGCGGATCACCGCGCGGGACACGGCGTACAGGCGGAAGCACAGCTGGTTGTCCAGCTGCAGTTCGGCCGGCAGGGAGACAGCGTCTTTCATCACAGCAGCGCTTCAATCTCGGCGGACAGTTGCTCGGGCTTGGTGGTCGGGGCGAAGCGCTTGATCACCTTGCCATCTTGGCCGATGAGGAACTTGGTGAAGTTCCACTTGATGCCCTGGCTGCCCAGCAGACCGGGGGCGCGCTTCTTCAGTTGCACATAGAGCGGGTGGGCCTCGGCGCCGTTGACGTCGATCTTCTTGAACAGCGGGAAGCTCACGCCAAAGTTCAGCTCGCAGAACTGGGTGATCTCCCCTTCGTTGCCTGGCTCCTGCTTGCCGAACTGGTTGCAGGGGAAGCCGAGCACCACCAGGCCCTTGTCCTTGTACTGCCGCCAGAGCTTCTCCAGCCCCTTGTACTGCGGAGTGAAGCCGCACTGGCTGGCGGTGTTCACCACCAGCAGGGCCTTGCCGCCGAAGTCGGCGAGGGTCTTTTGTTCGCCCTTGATGGTGGTCACGGGAATGTTCAGCAGTGCATCGCTCATCGCAGATGGCTCCAGTGGAAAGTGGGAAACTCAAGAGTAGTGATCAATTAAATTGCGCGCAATTCAATTGATCACGAATCACCCAGAGAAATGACAGGACATCCGGCAACAACCCGATCAGGCTGGCTCGTGAGCAAGCTCGCTCCTACGAAACGCAACCGCCAAAAGAAAAGGCCCGCTCGGTGGCGGGCCCTGGAATCACGCTTTCGGCACCAGTTTCAAGGATGCCGAGTTGATGCAGTAGCGCAGCCCGGTCGGCCGCGGGCCGTCAGGGAAGACATGGCCCAGGTGCGCATCACACTTGCCGCACCGCACTTCAATGCGATGCATGCCGTGGCTGAAATCTTCCAGCTCCTTGACCACCTCGCCGTTCACCGGCTGGAAGTAGCTCGGCCAGCCGCTGCCAGAGTCGTACTTGGCGTCGGAGTCGAACAGCGCGGTGCCACAGCACACGCAGTGGTAGATGCCGGGCGTCTTGGTGTCGTGATACTCGCCGGTGAAGGCACGCTCGGTGCCGCCCAGACGGCAGACATGGAACTGCTCGTCGGTGAGTTCGTCACGCCAGGAGTCCAGGGGCTTTTCCAGCTTTTCCATCGATCTGCCTCCATTAATGGAAAAAATGCCCGATACCTCCTTTTCCGGGAATCGGGCCGCACGTATGATGCGCGTGGTTAACGTCAGGTTCAGAATCTGCCGCACAGAGACATTCTCGCGATAGAAAAGCCTTAAAAGCTCTAATTTTTCGAGAATTCCACTGTTTTCCTGTCGATTTTCAGGGTCGACACCAGGGAAAAGCACTTCCGAACCGCTCATTTGACGCCAGTCTGTCACCCGCGTTACAGCCTGCCAAGTCGCCGGCCGCGGACTATTTCGGAATCCCAGATCATGCAGGTCACCAAATCGAACAAGCTCGCCAACGTCTGCTACGACATTCGCGGGCCCGTGCTCAAGCACGCCAAACGCCTGGAAGAGGAAGGCCACCGCATCCTCAAGCTGAACATCGGCAACCCGGCGCCGTTCGGTTTCGAGGCGCCGGACGAAATCCTCCAGGACGTTATCCGCAATCTGCCGACCGCCCAGGGCTACAGCGACTCCAAGGGCCTGTTCAGCGCGCGCAAGGCGGTGATGCAGTACTACCAGCAGAAGCAGGTGGAAGGCGTCGGCATCGAGGACATCTACCTGGGCAACGGCGTGTCCGAGCTGATCGTCATGGCCCTGCAGGCGCTGCTCAACAACGGTGACGAGGTGCTGATCCCGGCGCCCGACTACCCACTGTGGACCGCTTCGGTCGCCCTCTCCGGCGGCAAGCCGGTGCACTACCTGTGCGACGAGCAGGCCGGCTGGTTCCCCGACGTCGCCGACATGAAGGCGAAGATCACCAGCAACACCAAGGCCCTGGTGCTGATCAACCCGAACAACCCCACCGGCGCGGTCTACTCGAAGGAAGTGCTGCTGGACATCGTCGAACTGGCGCGCCAGCACAATCTGGTGATCTTCTCCGACGAGATCTACGACAAGATCCTCTACGACGAGGCCCAGCACATCTCCACCGCCTCCCTGGCGCCGGACGTGCTCTGCCTGACCTTCAACGGCCTGTCCAAGTCCTACCGCGTGGCAGGCTTCCGCTCCGGCTGGATCGCCATTTCCGGTCCCAAGCACAAAGCGCAGAGCTACATCGAGGGCCTGGATATCCTGGCCAACATGCGCCTGTGCGCCAACGTGCCGAGCCAGCACGCGATCCAGACCGCACTGGGCGGCTACCAGAGCATCAACGACCTGGTGCTGCCGGGTGGGCGCCTGCTGGAACAACGCAACCGCGCCTGGGAGTTGCTCAACGACATTCCCGGCGTCAGCTGCGTGAAGCCCATGGGCGCGCTCTATGCCTTCCCGCGCATCGATCCGAAGATCTGCCCGATCCACAACGACGAAAAATTCGTCCTCGACCTGCTGCTTTCCGAGAAGTTGCTCATCGTTCAAGGCACCGCTTTCAACTGGCCCTGGCCGGATCACTTCCGGGTGGTTACCCTGCCCCGTCTCGATGACCTGGAACAGGCCATCGGCCGCATCGGTAACTTCCTGAAAAGCTATCGCCAATAAATCATCGCCAGTGAATCCCAGCGCATAAATGGACCTGCAGATCGACGACTTCTACAAGGATGCCGCCTCCGGCCTGCTGACGCTCTACCAGGCCTTCCCGCGCAAGATCGCCCTCTACGTCGAGGACCTGATCGGCCGGGAAGAGCCCGACGAGTTCGGCCTGCCCAGTACCCGCCACCAGAGTTGCCTGGGCGCGCTGCTGTGGCTGGCCGATGAAGGCTATCTGCGCTTCGAGGCAACCATTCGTTACGAAGCGCTGGACCAGGCGGTGCTCAGCGAAAAGGCCTTCATGCGCCTGACCCGCATCGTTCCCCACGCCGTGCGCGACGGCGAGGAACTGCCGCCCAGCGTGCGCCGCGACCAGGCCACGCTGGCCAACCAGCTGCGCGAGGCACTGGCGAGCCGGCACGGGGAACGCATCGCGCGACTGACCCGTCTACTCTTCGAGAGCGATTCGGGGCGCCTGTAACAGGGGCGAGCGACACAAGTTGAAATAGTCCCCGAGTTGAATCGCCTCGGGGCCAACCGTATATACCCCGCATACTATTCAGCGATCCCGTGCATGACTGTGCCCGGCGATTCGGAAAGCCGCGTTCCCATGCGGTTTTCGCCAATGTCACCGTGAGGAGAAGCTTTACGCCATGATGCGCATCCTGTTGTTCCTGGCCACCAACCTGGCAGTTCTGGTGATCGCCAGCATCACCCTGAAACTGCTCGGCGTGGACCGTTTCACCGGCCAGAATTACGGTAGCCTTCTGATTTTCTGTGCCGTCTTCGGCTTTGCCGGCTCCCTGGTCTCGCTGTTCATCTCCAAGTGGATGGCGAAGATGAGCACCGGCACCGAGATCATCAGCCAGCCGCGCACCCGCCACGAGCAGTGGCTGCTGCAGACCGTGGAAGAGCTGTCCCGCGAGGCCGGCATCAAGATGCCGGAAGTGGGTATCTTCCCCGCCTACGAAGCCAACGCCTTCGCCACCGGCTGGAACAAGAACGACGCATTGGTTGCGGTCAGCCAGGGCCTGCTGGAGCGCTTCTCCCCTGAAGAAGTGAAAGCCGTGCTGGCCCACGAGATCGGCCACGTGGCCAACGGCGATATGGTCACCCTGGCACTGATCCAGGGCGTGGTGAACACCTTCGTGATGTTCTTCGCACGCATCTTCGGCAACTTCGTCGACAAGGTCATCCTGAAGAACGAAGACGGTCCAGGCATCGGCTATTTCGTCGCGACCATCTTCGCCGAACTGGTCCTGGGTGTGCTCGCCAGCATCATCGTCATGTGGTTCTCGCGCAAGCGCGAATACCGTGCGGACGAAGCCGGCGCACGCCTGGCCAGCACCGGCGCGATGATCGCGGCCCTGCAACGCCTGCGCGCCGAACAGGGTGTGCCGGTGCAGATGCCCGACTCCCTGCAAGCCTTCGGCATCAACGGCAACCTCAAGCACGGCCTCGCCGGCCTGTTCATGAGCCACCCGCCGCTGGAAGACCGCATCGAAGCCCTGCGCGCCGCTGGCCGCTAAACTTCAAGGCAAGAAAAAGGGCGACCCAAGGGTCGCCCTTTTTCTTGCCTGCGATTCAGCCGCGACGCAGCGTAAACGCCACTTCATCCAGATGGCTGACGCCACGCTTGAGGAACTTCGGGTTTTCCGCCAGCACGTCCAGGCGCTCCACCTCCTCGACGTCCCAACCCTCGACGAAGAGCCTGTGCACCTCATCCGCCAACACGGCAAACGGCGGGCCATCCATCTCGGTCTGGGGGTACTCCAGGCTGACCAGCAGCCCTCGCACCTGACGCGGCACGATGCGCTGAAGATGCACGGCATAGTCGGCGCGCAAGTCTGGCGGCAAGGCGATCAGCGCTGCGCGGTCGTACAAGGCGCTGCAGCCGGCCACCTGCTCGGCAGTGACGTCGAAGAAATCACCCTGGAGAATCTCCAGGCGCTCATAGCTGTAGCGGCGCAGCGCGCCCTCCCGGGTAATTTGCGGCGTAACACCCAGTTCGGCGAAGAAGTCGATGGCGGCCCGCTCGGCCAATTCGATACCCAGCACACGGTAACCCCATTGCGCCAGCCAGAGCATGTCCAGGCTCTTGCCGCACAGCGGCACCAGCACCTGCGATTCCTCGGGCAACTCCAGGTTCGGCCAGTGCCGTTGCAGAGCAGGGTTCACCGCTTGCTGATGGAAGCCGATTTCATTGCGCGCCCAGCGCGACTGCCAGAATTCATGCTGCATAGGTCACCTGTTCAAACACTGCGCATCGCACGCGGCAACAACCAGCGCCACCAGGCACCGCGTCGCTCGAGTGGACTCTCTCCGGCTTCGAGGATCTTCAGCCGTACTTGATCACCACGAACCCGCTGCACACAGATCACGGTGCCGTCTTCCAGACGGAGGCAATCGCCGATCTCGAGCACCAGGACTTGTTCAACTTGCTGCATAGCCGAATTCGCCATTCGTTTCGGAAATTTCCGCAAACTCTAACGCATCATCCGACCGACATCCTGCCAAAGCGCTCTTGGGCAACTGGCTCCGTGACTCTGCAACCGAGTTGGCAATTCCACAGCGATGCGCCTCAAGGGAATGAGCACGAGAAAATAATCGATATTATCGATTATTAGATTCAAAAACCTATACTGGATTTCGATCTTTATTCGGATGAACATAAAGGCATTCAAGTAGTGAGGTTCGCCATGCTCCCTGCCCTGTTCATCTCCCACGGCTCCCCCATGTTGGCCCTGGACCCCGGCGCCAGCGATGCGCCACTGAAGCGCCTGGCCCGCGAGCTGCCACGTCCGAAAGCCATCCTGGTGGTCTCCGCCCACTGGGAAACCCCGGACCTGCGCGTTACCGCATCGCCCAAGCCGGACACCTGGCACGACTTCTACGGCTTCCCGCCCGAGCTCTATGCTGTGCAGTACCCGGCCACCGGCTCCCCGGAGCTGGCCCGCCGCGTCGTCGAACTGCTGGCCGAGGACGGCCTGCCGGCCACCCTGGATCCCGACCGCCCGCTGGACCACGGTGCCTGGGTGCCGCTGAGCCTGATGTACCCGGACGCCGATATCCCCGTCGTCCAGCTGTCCCTGCCCAGCAGACTCGGTGCGCCCATGCAGCACCGCATCGGTGCGGCCCTGCGTGCGTTGCGCGAGGAAGGCATCCTGCTGATCGGCTCCGGCAGCATCACCCATAACCTGGGCGAGCTGGACTGGCATGCCGGCCCCGAGGTCATCACTCCCTGGGCCAAGGCTTTCCGCGACTGGATGGTGCAGCACCTGGAGGCCAATGACGAAGCCGCCCTGTTCGACTACCGCCAGCAGGCGCCGCACGCGGTGCGCAACCACCCGCGCGATGAGCACCTGCTGCCGCTGTACTTCGCCCGTGGCGCGGGCGGTTCGGCGATGACGGTCGAGCACGCCGGATTTACCCTCGGCGCGCTGGGGATGGATATCTACCGCTTCAGCTGAGGTTCTTTGTAGGAGCGAGCTTGCTGGCGAATATTTCCCAGGCGACGCCGGCGTCAGGCCGTTCGCGAGCAAGCTCGCTCCTACAGGACATCCATCGGCCGATTCCGGAAACGAAAAAGCCCCGCCAATGGCGGGGCTTTTTCATGCACGGGGACTGACGGATCAGTCTTCGCGGTAACGACGCAGACGCAGAGCCTTGCCAGCGACGCGGGTGTCCTTGAGCTTGGTCAGCAGACGGTCGAGGTTCTCTTCCGGCAGCTCGATCAGGCTGAAGGTCTCGCGGATCTGGATGCGGCCGATGGCCTCGCGGGACAGGCCGCCCTCGTTGAGGATGGCGCCCAGCAGGTTCTTCGCCTGCACGCCATCACGGGCGCCCAGGGCGGTACGGCAACGGGCCTTGCCTTCCGACGGCGGAGCCATCGTGCGGGGTGCGCCGCTGCGCTCCGGACGATCACCACGCTCGGGGCGATCGCCACGCTCGCTGCGCTCGTAACGGTCACTGCGCTCACGCGGGGCGGCCGGGGTCAGCGGCTGTTCGCGGCGAACCGATTCCAGGTCCAGCGCCTTTCCTTCGGTCAGCTTGGCCAGCAGCACGGCAGCCAGGGTGTCCATGTCGGTACCCAGGCGACGGCACAGCTCGTCACGCACGGCGCCACGGTTGGCAACGGCGTTGGCGAGCAGCGGTTGCAGGCCGGTGGCCAGGCGGTTCAGGCGCGCTTCGAGGACGGTGTCGGCGTCCGGCAGGCGTACTTCGCCGACCTTCTGACCGGTCACGCGCTCGATCACCTGCAGCATGCGGCGCTCACGCGGCGTTACCAGCAGCAGGGCGCGGCCTTCACGACCGGCACGGCCGGTACGACCGATACGGTGTACGTAGGATTCCGGATCGTAGGGCATGTCCACGTTCAGTACGTGGGTGATACGCGCCACGTCGAGGCCGCGGGCGGCGACGTCGGTGGCAATGACGATGTCCAGCGAGCCATCTTTCAGCGATTCGATCACGCGCTCACGCTGCGCCTGCGGCATGTCGCCGTTCAGCGCGGCGGCACGGTAGCCCTGGCGCTCGAGCAGCTCGGCGATGTCCAGGGTGGCCTGTTTGGTACGGACGAAGCCAATCAGCGCGTCGAACTGCTCGACTTCCAGCAGGCGCAGGATCGAAGCCGGCTTCTGATCGGCGTGGACCATCAGGTGAACCTGTTCGATGCGGGCGACGGTCTGGGTCTTGGCAGCGATGCGGACGTGCTTGGGCTCTTTCAGGTGGCGTTCGGCGATGCTGCGGATCGAGGCCGGCAGGGTCGCGGAGAACAACACGGTCTGGCGGCTGGCCGGCATGGCTTCGAAAATCACTTCGAGGTCATCCATGAAGCCGAGCTTGAGCATCTCGTCCGCTTCGTCGAGGACCAGGCGCTCAACGGTCGACAGCAGGTTCTCGTCGCGGCGCAGGTGGTCGCACAGACGGCCCGGGGTGGCGACCAGAACCTGGGCGCCCTGGCGCAGGGCCTTCAGCTGCGGGCCCATGGGGGCGCCGCCGTAGACGGCGACGACGCCGACGCCCGGCATCTGCTTGGAGTAGGTTTCGCAAGCGGTAGCAACCTGCAGAGCCAGCTCGCGGGTCGGCACCAGCACCAGCACCTGCGGAACGCGGCGGCTCGGTTCGATCTTCGACAGCAGCGGCAGTGCGAAGGCGGCGGTCTTGCCGGTACCGGTCTGGGCCTGGCCGATCATGTCGTGGCCTTCGAGGATCACCGGGATCGACTGGGCCTGGATCGGCGACGGCTCTTCATAACCGACAGCGGCAATGGCAGCGAGAATACTGGGGTGAATACCGAGCGCGGCGAAGCCGGCGGTTTCCTGGGTCATGGGTTTTGCCTCTAAGTACATCCGCAAAGACCCAATAGCCGAGCTGCGCATGCCCTGTACGACAATGAAGTCACCCAGGCAGCTGGAAGCGGGGATTTGCGAAATGAAGATTGGAAGAATGCGTCAAGGAAGTCCGCACTGCGGACACACAGACCGAGCCTGAAGCTGCGGAAAAATGCGGGATCCGAAACGAGGCCAGCGTTTGGCCGGCGCGCATCATACCGGAAAATCCTGACCAATGTGTTTCTTTTCGGAACATGCCCGGCGAACGGTCATTCCGTGGACAACCCCGTCCCTGCCGGCTATACCGTGCAAGCCACCTGACCGGAGCCCGCCGATGACCGCCAGCAGCGAACCACGCATCACTGTCGAACGCCATGACCACGTCCTGCTGCTCGGCCTGAACCGGGTCGACAAGCGTAACGCCTTCGACCTGGAGATGCTCACTCAGCTGGTGCTGGCCTTCGGCGAATACGAGCGCGACGACGAACTGCGCTGCGCCCTGGTATTCGCACACGGTGATCACTTCACCGCCGGCCTGGACCTGGCCAACATCGGCGAGACCTTCCGCACCGGCTGGACCATGCCCGCCGGCTCCGCCGACCCCTGGGGTACCTTCGGCGGCCGGCGCCTCACCAAGCCACTGCTGGTGGCCGCACAGGGCTACTGTTTCACCCTGGGCATCGAGCTGATGCTCGCCGCCGACATCAACCTGTGCGCCAGCAATGCACGCTTCGCCCAGCTCGAAGTGCAGCGCGGCATATTCCCCTTCGGCGGCGCCACGCTACGCATGCACCAGGTGGCCGGCTGGGGCAACGCGATGCGCTGGTTGCTCACCGGTGATCCGTTCGACGCCCACGAGGCGTATCGCATCGGCCTGGTGCAGGAAGTCACTGCGCCGGAAGAGCTGATGCCCCGCGCACTCTGGCTCGCCCAGCGAGTTGCCGCCCAGGCGCCACTGGGCATCCGCGCCACCCTGGCTTCCGCGCGCCGCAGTCTCGATGAAGGTGAGGAAGCGGCGGCGCGACTGCTGCCGGCCATGGCCAGCGAACTGTTGTCCACCGAGGATGCGCAGGAGGGCCTGAACGCCATGCTCGAGCGCCGCGAAGGCCGATTCCAGGGCAAATGAACGGACCGGGAAAACGCCAAGCTGAACCATCGTGCTAAAAGCGCTATATCCAAGGTATTAAAAACGCCTGGAAAGTCGCCATAATCCTTTCGTTTTTCCTTCTGATTCAAAGACCTGCGAAACACAAAACGGCTATATACAAGTTCCAATTTCGCGCCTGAAAAAACACCTCTAGAACTGACTCCAGAGCAGCTCAGCGGCTCGCCGGAATACCGACCCGGACGCACGCTGGCTGACGTTCTCATGGAGGAATTCGCTATGTCAGGCCCGATCCGTGTCTTCGCACTTTCGCTTCTCGTCGTCGCTCTCTCCCTGCAGGGTTGCAGCAGCAAGGGCGGCAGCAGCCACCACTCTTCCGGCAGCAGCTCGGAACAACCCGCCGACAGCGGTTCGGGCGGCGATGGTTCCGGCGGTACTGGCGGCTCCGGTGGTACGGGTGGTACCGACGGTACCGGCGGTACTGGGGGAACCGGTGGCACCGGCGGGACGGGTGGCACCGACGGAACCGGTGGTACCGGCGGAACAGGCGGCACTGGTGGCACCGGCGGAACCGGCGGAACAGGCGGAACCGGTGGTGGCGGCACGGACGGCGGCGGTACCGATGGCGGCGGCACCACTCCGCCAGCCAGCACCACCGGCAACATTCTGACCAACACCGGCGAAGCGGTTTCCAATGTCGGCGACACAGTCAGCACCGTCGGCGCCGTGGTGAAAACAGTCGACCTGCCCGTGCTGGGCAATGGCGTTACGCAGAACGCCGGCACCCTGGTCCAGGAAGTCGGCGCCGGTGTGGACAGCGTCGGCAGCGGCGTCACCAATGGCCTCGGCCAACTGGGCAACAATCCCAATGCCATCGGCACCACTGTCGCCGGCGCCACTGGTCTGGTCAGCCACACCGGCGGCGCAGTCAGCAGCCTGGGCGATACCGTGGCCGCCATCGGTGATGCGCCGGTGCTGGCCAACACCCCGCTCAACGGCCTGACCGGCCAGGTCGGCGGACTGGTGGATGGTGTCGGCGGCAAGATCACCATGCTCGGCGACTCTCTCAGTGGCGCGGTCACCACCGGCCCGCTGAGCCAACTGACTACCCAGCTCAGCGGCACCACCGCCGGACTGGTCGGCAAGGTCGAAGGAACCACTCGCGGCATCGGCGCCGCCACCGGACTGGGAGCGCCGGTGAACAACCTGTTGACCACCGTCGGCGGTGTTGTGACCCAGACAGGCAACCAGGTAGCCAGTGCGAATCCGGCGCTGGCACCGGTCGGCGGAATCGTCAGCGATGCGGGTCAGGCAGTCAGTGCCACCGGCGGCTTGGTCAATGGCAGCACCCCGGGCGGCGGCTTGCTCGGCAACATCACCGGCGCACTGGGTGGCGCCACCGGCGGTAGCAACCCGGTTGGCGGCGTGGTCAGCGGCGTGACCGGTGCAGTCGGCGGTATCACTGGCTCTCTGGGTGGTGCCACCGGCGGCAGCAATCCGGTCGGCGGCCTGGTCAGCGGCGTAACCGGTGCTGTCGGCGGCATCACCGGCTCTCTGGGCGGCGCCACCGGCGGCAGCAATCCGGTCGGCGGCCTGGTCAGCGGCGTGACCGGTGCTGTCGGCGGCCTCACCGGCTCTCTCGGCGGCGCCAGCGGCGGCAGCAACCCGGTAGGCGGCCTGGTCAACGGAGTTGCCGGCACCGTCGGCGGCGTGACCAGCAGCCTCACCGGTGGCGGCGGCCTGGTCGCCGGGGCGGGCGTAGGCATCGGCAGCAACACCCAGGGTTCGGGCGTGGCGGTCGGAGCTGGCGCCGGTACGACTGGCGGTACCAGCGGTCAGGGAGGCCTGCTGGGCAACACGCTGGGCGCCGTGGGTGGCGCGCTGGGTAGTGTGACTGGCGGACTGGGCGGTGGATTGGCGATCGGTACGCCAAAGCAATAATCCGAATTACGCCCATACTGTAGTAACCAGGAGCCGCCCACGGCTCCTGGTCTTTTAATAAGAAAGTCGGTCTCATGGAGGAGCCAGATGCGCAGACTCGCTGTCCTTCCCCTGTTGTTGGCTGCACCCTTTGCCTGGGCCGAGCGCCCGATCCAGCTTCCCGGCTCCGATATCGAACAGACCCTCCCCCGCCCCAACCTTCCCGGCGGCGATATTCGCCCCAAGGCCCCCAAGGTCACCGCGCCAGAACCTTCGGCCACCCAGCCCGCCCAGATACTCCAGCAGCGCATCCGCATCAAGCGCATCGAGCTGGCTGGCGGCAAGCACTATCCCGTCGAGACCTGGAAACCCCTGCTGGAACCCTTGACCAAGCGCACCATCCAGGTCAGCGAACTGGTGGCGGCGGCCAAGGCCATCACCCAACGCTACCAGGACGACGGCTACTTCATCTCCTTCGCCTACGTGCCCAATCAGGACTTCCGCAGCGGCGTCGCGCGCATCGTGCTGGTCGAGGGCCACATCAGCCAGGTCCGCGCCGCGGGCGACCTGGGCGTACACCAGATGCGCGTGGACCGCTGGATCGAGAAACTGAAGGCAGAAAAGCCCCTGACCCGCGAGAGTTTCGAGCGCTTCAGCGTGCTGATGAGCCGGGTGCCCGGCATGCAGATGGCCATGGCGCTCAACCCACCCACCACCAGCGATGGCGGCGCCGTGCTGGAACTGGCCGGCAAGCAGAAGCGCTTCGATACCGGAATGAACCTCGACTCACGCCGCGGTGAGCAACGTGGGCTGTTCAACGCCGAAGTGATGTCGATGCTCGGCTGGGGCGAGCAACTGCAGTTCAGTTACCTCTACCCGCCGGGCGACGACCACGAGTACTACCGCGCCTGGAACTACAGCCAGCTGCTGGGCGACAACGGCTTGCAATTGCTGGCCGGCTACAGCAAGTACAACTCTCATCCCGGCGAAAACCTGCGCCTGGCCAGTGGCCTGGAGTTCGAACGCAAGCGGCAGAACGAGCGGGTCAGCGCCGGCCTGGGCATCCCGCTGGTGCTGCGCCGCGACCTGACCTGGGACCTCAACCTGCGCGGCTACACGGTCAACGACACCAGCACTTACGACCTGGTCTATCCGGCCATCCCCTTCCGCATCGAACAGAAGAGCAAGCTGCGCGTGGTGGGGATCGAAACCGTCGTCCAGCAGTTCGCCGAGAAGCGCGTGCGTGCCGGCAGCGTGGCGGTTTACCAGGGGCTGAACGGCATGGGCGCGGAGGCGCCGGAGCCGATCAAGAAGAACTTCACCCGCCTGCTCGGCTTTGGCGCGCAGCAGGACCAGTTCGGCTCCAACTGGCAGGGCGTGGTCACGGCCGCCTTCCAGTGGAGCGACGACGTGCTGCCCGACTCCGAGCAGGTCACCTATGGCGGCAGCAACTTCGGCCGCGGCTATCCGGACGACCAGGCCAGCGGCGACAAGGGCTGGGGCGCCTCCTACGAGGTGAACTATTCCTTCCTGCGGCAGGGCATGGTGCTCAACCAGATCCAGCCCTACTTCGTCGTCGACACCGCGCGCACCCGCTACAACCAGGACGGCCTGAGCGAAGGCAAGCTCGGCTCGGCAGCGCTGGGCGTGCGCTTCTCCAACCGCAAGCACTACCTGGTGTCGATGGAGGTCGCCAAGCCCTTTGGCGACCGTGCGCTGGACAACAACGAACGCAGCCCGCGGCTGAATTTCGCCTTCAGCTACCAGATTCCCTGAGGGATTACCTACATCGAGTCACTGCGCCGGGCGCAGTGACTCGATGTAGGTGCGCAGGGAATAACCCAACTTCGGTTCGAGCTGGCCAACGCGTTTCTTCAGACCGCGCAGGTTCAGCTCCTGGTCCAGGTCGGCAGGGACGAAGACAATCACGTTGCCCTCGGGCACCGGGCATTCCCAGTAGTGCCTGTGAAAGCGTCCGCGAAGTAGCGCAGCGCCCAGCGGCCGACCATCATCGGTGCTCCACTGGTTGATCACCAGCCAGCCGCCCGGCCGCAGGCGCTCGCGACAGGCTCCAAGGAATTCCCAGCCAATATGTGCTGGCGCCGGCCCGGTATCGGTGTAGAGATCGAGGAAGATCAGGTCCGCCGGTTCGCACTCGGCCAGCTCTTGCACGGCATCGCCGATACGCAGGTTCAGACGCTGGTCTTCCACAAGCCCCAGGTGCTCACGAGCCAGGCGAGGAATGGATGGGCGCAGCTCGATGGCCTCCACCTCTTCCAGCGGCAGGTACTTCAGGCAGGCCTGGGTCAGGCTGCCCGCGCCGAAGCCGAGAAACAGCGCGCGGCGCGGTCGGGAATGGCACAGCGCACCGACCAGCATGGCGCGCGAGTAGTCGTACTCCAGCCAGCTCGGATCGCCCATCAGCACGCAGCTCTGCTCGACTTCGTCGCCGAACTCCAGGTAGCGGAACGCGCCGCTCTCCACGACGCGAATCACGCCGAAGTCATCGCGCTCCTCGACGATCAGCAGCTCTTCGCTCAACAGCTCCTCGCTCATGACCGGCTCCGGGCAGAAACAGCCGTGACAATGCGGTCCGCCGGGAACGGCGAACGGCACGGATTGCCATTGAAATACAGGGGCTCGCGCACGCAATAATCCTTCGAATCAAGACGGCCCGCCACGACCGCCCGGTCAGCAAAGCCGCAAGAATAACAGCCCAAGAGGCACAACCGAGCATGCGCCAGCACAACGCTTTCACGCTCCCGCCAAACGCCACCCTCTTCCGCCCGAGTTCCAGCCCTTGCACGCCCACACAGGCTGTGCGGGCAGCTGATTGCGCTACCAGGCCCCATTAACCCAAAGCACCATCAACACGTGTTCCCCTGGACAAGGATGTCCCCCCTCTTCACATGCCACCACCACGCGCGGGAAAAGCCGAGCTGATACCATGGGCGGACACCGTCCACAGCCGCGAAGACCCCGCCGATGAGCCTGCCCTGGAGCCCCGATAGCTGGAGAAGCAAGCCGATCCAGCAACAGCCCGCCTACCCCGACGCCCACCGCGTGAGCGAAGTGGAGCGCACCCTGGCCAGCTTCCCGCCGCTGGTGTTCGCTGGCGAGGCGCGCGAACTGCGCCGGCAGTTTGCCGAGGTCACCGCCGGCCGTGCCTTCCTGCTACAGGGCGGCGACTGCGCCGAAAGCTTCGCCGAGTTCTCCGCGGCGAAGATCCGCGACACCTTCAAGGTGCTGTTGCAGATGGCCGTGGTGATGACCTTCGCCGCAGGCTGCCCCGTAGTGAAGGTCGGGCGCATGGCGGGGCAGTTCGCCAAGCCGCGCTCCTCCGGCGACGAAACCATCGCTGGCGTGACCCTGCCCGCCTACCGCGGCGACATCGTCAACGGCATCGGCTTCGATGAGAAGAGCCGCGTGCCGGACCCGGAACGCCTGCTGCAGGCCTACCACCAGTCCACCGCCTCGCTGAACCTGCTGCGCGCCTTCGCCGGCGGTGGCTTCGCCGACCTGCACCAGGTACACCAGTGGAACCTCGACTTCATTGCCAACTCGGCGTTGTCCGAACGCTACCAGCAGCTGGCTGACCGCATCGACGAGACCCTCGCCTTCATGCGCGCCTGCGGCCTGGATACCGCCCCGCAGCTACGCGAGACCAGTTTCTTCACCGCCCACGAAGCACTGCTGCTGAATTACGAGGAAGCCTTCATCCGCCGCGACAGCCTCACCGGCGGCTGGTACGACTGCTCGGCGCACATGCTGTGGATCGGCGACCGCACCCGCCAACTCGATGGCGCCCACGTTGAAATGCTACGCGGCGTCGGCAACCCCATCGGCGTGAAGGTCGGCCCGAGCATGGACAGCGAGGAGCTGATCAGCCTGATCGACATCCTCAATCCGGACAACGACCCCGGCCGCCTCAACCTCATCGTGCGCATGGGCGCGGACAAGGTCGGCGATGGTCTGCCGCGCCTGATCCAGACCGTGCAGCGCGAGGGCAAGCAGGTGCTGTGGAGTTCAGACCCCATGCACGGCAATACCATCAAGGCTTCGAGCGGCTACAAGACCCGCGACTTCGCACGCATCCTCACCGAAGTCCGGCAGTTCTTCGAGGTGCACCAGGCCGAAGGCAGCTACGCCGGCGGCATCCACATCGAGATGACCGGGCAGAACGTCACCGAGTGCATCGGCGGCGCGCGGCCGATCACCGAGGATGGCCTGAGCGACCGCTACCACACTCACTGCGACCCGCGCCTGAACGCGGACCAGTCGCTGGAGCTGGCCTTCCTGATCGCGGAAACCCTGAAACAGGTTCGTCGCTGAATCCGACACGGGTCTCAGAGCAGTCCTAAAACCACTTCCCGCAATTGACGGTATCGGGGCGCCTACCTAGAGTGGCGCCCCGCGCGGCAGCCGCCGCGCCATGGAAACCGTCAACCAAGGAAGATTCCAATGCAACTGCAACGCTCCCTGCTCGCCCTCCTGATCGGCGCCAGCGCCGCCCTCTCCGGCTGCCAGAACGTCAACACCGACAGCCTCATGCAATCGGGCATGATGGCCATGAAGGCCGCCACCCTGAGCGACGCCGAGATCAAGCAGGTCGCCGACGAAGCCTGCGCCAAGCAGGATGCCGAAGCACAGATCGCGCCCGCGTCCAGCCCCTATACCCAGCGCCTGGACAAGATCGCCGCCGCCCTGGGCAATCCGCTCACCGGCACCCCGATCAACTACAAGGTCTACCTTACCGACGACATCAACGCCTTCGCCATGGCCAACGGCTGCGTGCGCGTATACTCCGGCCTCATGGACCTGATGAACGACAACGAAGTGGAAGGCGTGCTCGGCCACGAGATCGGTCACGTCGCCCTGGGCCACATCAAGAAAGCCACCCAGGCCGCCTATGGCGTGGCTGCCGCGCGCACCGCCGCTTCCGCCGCCGGCAACAGCACCGTGGCCGCGCTGTCGCAGTCGCAGCTGGGCGAGATCGGCGAAGCGCTGGTCAATGCGCAGTTCTCCCAGTCCCAGGAATCGGCGGCCGACGACTACTCCTTCGACCTGCTGAAGAAGCGCGGCATCCCGCTGGAAGGTCTGGCCACCGCCTTCGACAAGCTGGCCAAGCTGAGCGGCGGCCAGGAGAGCAGCATGTTCGACTCCCACCCCGGCTCGCAGCAGCGCGCGGACCACATCCGCCAGCGCATCGCCAGCGGCAAGTGATCGCGGACGGGCCTCTTCGGAGGCCCGTTTCTTTTCAGGCCTGCGCCAGCAACCCTTGCAGCCGCTCACCGGACGACCGCCGGCAATTCACCGCCACCCGCCCCAGCCCCAGCCAGTTCGCCATCTCGCCCAGTTGCTGCGCCAATGCGGCATGTCCCTCTTCGCCCAGCTCCTTTTCCTCTTCATGGACGGCATGCACCACCAGCTTTCCGGAGGCGCGATCCGAGCGCAGATCGACCCGCGCAGCCAGGCGCTCGTCGAACAGGAAGGGCAAGACGTAGTAGCCATAAACGCGCTTGTGCTGCGGCGTGTAGATCTCCAGGCGGTAGCGGAAGTCGAACAGTCGCTCGGTGCGGGCGCGCTCCCAGACCAGCGAATCGAACGGCGAGAGCAAGGCACTGGCGCGCACCCGGCGAGGAATAACGGAATCCGCCAGGCAGTACGCCGGCGTCTGCCAGCCCTGGACCTGCACCGGCAATAGCTCGCCCATCTCCACCAGCTCGGCCAGGCGTGCCTTGCTGTCGGCGGGGTCCAGGCGAAAGTAATCGCGCAAGTCCTTCTCAGTGGCCACGCCCAGCGCCTGTGCCGAATGCAGCAGCAACTGGCGCTGCGCTTCGGCCTCGTTCGGCTCGGGTTGGTTCAGCAGCACTGACGGCAATACACGCTCCGGCAAATCGTAAAGTCGCTCGAAACCCTTACGGCCGGCGACCGTCACCTCACCCGCGGCGAACAGCCACTCCAGCGCATGCTTCTCGTCGCTCCAGTCCCACCAGGGGCCGGCGCGCTCTTCACGAGTGGTCAAGCTGCCGGCGCCCAGCGCACCTCGCTCGCGTACGGCCTCAAGCACCCGCTGGATCACCGGTTGCTGCTCGCGCCCGAAGCGCGCCAGTTGCTGATAGATGCCACGCCCCTCGGCCGCGCGGCGCATGCGCCAGCGCATCAGCGGGTAGAGTTCCAGCGGCAGCAATGAGGCTTCATGCCCCCAGTATTCGAACAGCCGGCGATGCCGTCCACCGCTCCAGGCAGCCTCTTCCAGCAGCGTTGTCGAGTAGTTGCCCAGCCGCGAGAACAAAGGCAAGTAGTGCGAGCGCACCAGCGCATTCACCGAGTCGATCTGCAGGACGCCCAGGCGTTCCAGCAGGCTGCGCACATGGCGGCGTTGCACCTCACCGCCGGGCTTGCGCAGGGTAAATCCCTGCGCGGCCAGGACGAGGCGGCGGGCCTGCTTGAGGGACAGGGATTCGACGGTCGGCATCGTGGACTCCGGGGCTGAGCGAGCCCTAGAGCCTAACTCCATTCACGACGCCTGGCTGCATCAGGCGAACTCGCCGAGTCGCGCGGGCATCGGGAAGGGGCGTGCGAAGGTGAAGACATCCGCCGAAGGGCCTTCCAGCCGCAGGCGCTCCAGGCGTTCGCGGGCCATCGCCCCATCGGGCAGCTCACCTGCGGGCAGCCACCAGAGCGCAAGGCTCGGCGACGGCAGACGCTCCATCCAATCGCGCTTGCTGCGCAGCACCTGCAGGTGCTCGCCGGCATAGACGTAGTCCTTGAGCGACTCGACGGACTCCCAGACGGACAGGTTGACGATGATCAGCGGGTCTTCGAAGACCCGGATGGCGGTGGCATCGCCCTCCTCCGTCTGCAAGCGCCAGACAAAGCCGGGGCTGCGCTCGGCAAGGGCATTGATGTGGTCGAGCTGGTCGACGAAGCCCTTCATCAGGGGGTGATCCAGCGGGGCGCGGGCCTTGGCGATGTTGACCTGGGCGAGGTGATAACGGGTGGGCTGGCCTTTCATGGGCACGGCATCCTTGTCATGGCTTTCATTTCACGGGGTTGCACATCGAAGCACGGGCAGCACGGCGAAGATCCGTGCCGCCCGGCCAGTTCAGGCGGGAACGGCTCAACGACGAACATAGTCCATCCAGAACGGGCGCTCGACCTCCTGCTGGATATCGGCGCGGCTCAGGCCGATGTCCTTGAGCGCCTCATCGCTCATGGTCGCCAGTTCACGGCGCTGGCGGGCCAGTTCGTGCCAGTGCAGGACACGTTGTACGGCGCGCTTCCACAGCGGTGCGCCGGCGATTTTGTGGACATGGCAGGACGCTGCTACGAAACCGAGTTGACCTTTCATCTTGCTTCCCTCCCAGTGGGGTTGGATGCAGTTTCCCGCTCGCGCTAAGATCAATCCAACGAATCATTCTTATGCGACCCATCTCGGAGATTGATGAATGAGCAGCTTCCCCAGCATCGACAGCGAACTGCTGCGCACCTTCGTCGCCATCGCCGACCACGGCGGCTTCACTCGCGCCGCCGAGATGGTCAACCGCACGCAGTCGGCAGTGAGCATGCAGATGAAACGCCTGGAGGAAGACGTACTGGAGCGCAGCCTGTTCGAGCGCGACGGCCGCCAGGTGCGTCTGACGCCGGAGGGGCAGATCCTGCTGGGCTACGCGCGGCGCATCCTGCGGTTACAGGGTGAGGTGTTCAACACCTTCCGCCAGCCGCACATGGTCGGCTCGGTGAAGATCGGCACGCCGGATGACTACGTGATGCGCTTCCTGCCCAGCATCCTGTCGCGCTTCGCCGAAGCCTACCCGCTGGTGCAGGTCGAGGTGCATTGCGATTCGTCCGCGCAATTGCTGATGCGCAACGACCTGGACCTGTCCATCGTCACCCGCGAACCGGGCACCGAAATCGGTCAGCTGCTGCGTCAGGAAGACTTCGTCTGGATGGCCGCCGAGAGTTTCTGCCCGCAGGACCAGCGCCCACTGCCGCTGGCGATGTTCAACACTGCCTGCTTCTGCCGCGCCTGGGCGTGCAATGCGCTGGAGGCGATGGAGGTGGACTACCGCATCGCCTACAGCAGCCCGAGTCTGTCCGCCCTTTTCGCCGTGGCCAATGCCGGACTGGCAGTGACCGCGCAGCTGCGCAGCCTGCTCACCGGCAACCTGCGCATCATCGGCGAGGACGAAGGCCTGCCCGTGCTGCCCAACGCCAGCATCGTGCTGCTGCGCGGGCAGAAGATGACGCCGGTGACCGACAAGCTGGCGGAATACATCGTCGAAGGCTTCAAGTCCTGACTATCCGCACACTGGGGCTCAACGCACCGCCAGCAGTACCGCACAGACCATCAGGAAGGCGCTGAAGGCCATGCGCAGCTGACGCTCGGGCAACGCATGAGCCAGGCGTACACCCCAGGAAATACTCACCAGCCCACCCAATGCCAGCGCACCGCCCATGCGCCAGTCCACATGGCCGTGCACCGCGTAGGTCGCCAGTGCCACGCCCGTGCTGGGCGCCGCCAACGCCAGCGCGAGGCCCTGGGCAATCACCTGGGTCAGACCGAACACCGAGGTCAGCACGGGCGTCGCCAGCACGCCACCGCCGACCCCGAACAGCCCTCCGAGCGAGCCAGCACCCAGCCCCAGCACGCCCATCCACGGCAGGCCGTAGCGCGGCGTACTACCACCCTGCGGCACGCTCTGGAACAAACGGACCAGGAGATACAGCGCCAACAGCACTAGGAAGACCACGAAGGCGGTGCGCATGCTCCGGGCATCCAGGTTCACCGCGATGCTGGAAGCAAAGAATGCACAGACCAGACCGGTCAGCGCCAGCACACCGGCCTGGGCGAAGTCGATACGGTTGCGCTGGTGATAACGCCAGATCGCCAGCAGCACGTTCGGTACCACCATCACCAGTGCGGTCCCCTGCGCCAGTTGCTGGTCAAGCCCGAACAGCACGCCCAGTGCTGGAATCGCCAGCAGCCCGCCCCCGATCCCGAACAGCCCCCCCAGACTGCCCAGGACGACGCCGAGCAGAAAATCCACAACCAGGTCCCACATGACGCACCTCCACAGCAGTGCGTCCATGCTAGAAAACACTGGCTGGATGGGAAACGCAAAGCGCAGCACAATGGCTTTGTCTTTTTCGCAAAGCCGCTATCGACCATGAATCCCTCCAGCCTCGAAGACCAGCTCGACCTTTACCTGGACGTGCTCGACAACGGCAGCTTCTCTGCCGCTGCCCGCCTTCGCCAGCTCACCCCTTCCGCCGTGGCACGGCGCATGGACGCACTGGAACAGGGATTGGGCTCGACCCTGCTGGTGCGCAGTACCCACAATGTACGCGCCACACCGGCAGGCCTGGCGTTCGCCGAGCGGGCGCGGCGGATCGTCATCGAGCTGCGCCAGGCGCGAGCGGAAGCGGTCTCTCTGAGCACCGCCCCGGAAGGCCTGATCCGCATCGACGCCCCCGTGCCCTTCGGTCGACGCCACCTGGCCCCGGCACTGGCGGACTTCCTCACCGCCAACCCCGGCCTGGACGTGCAACTGCGGCTGATCGACAGCTTCACCGACACCCGCGGGGAAAATCTCGGCCAGGTCGACCTGGTCCTGCGCATCGGCACCCTGCCCGACAGCCGCCTGGTCGCCACGCGCCTGGCACCCATGCGGCGGATCGTCTGCGCGAGCCCCGCCTACCTGCAGCAGCACGGCAGACCGGCCTCGGCACTGGAGTTGCCGGAGCACATCGGCCTCGACTGGGAAGGCCTGGCGCCACCGCTGGCCTGGCGCTTCCTCATCGACGGCAAACTGCAGCACCTGCGGCCGCGCCGCCTGCGCATGACTGCCAACAATGCCGAAACGCTGGTGGAAGGTGCGCTGCAAGGCATTGGCCTTGCCCACCTGCCCACGTGGCTATGCAGTGAGTACCTGATCAGCGGCCAACTGTTGCCGTTGTTCTGCGACAGCGGCCTTCCCGAGCCGGAACCGGGGGTCATCCACGCTTTGCGCCTGGAGCGCGGCACCCACCCGCGCAGTGAGCGCCTGCTGGGCTTCCTGCTGGAGCGTTTCGGCTTCCCGCCCCCCTGGGACGCCGCACTGGAGGAAGCGCTGTTCAAGAATTAACCATCGCGCTAAATTAATGCGCAATCACCTCTTCGCTTCGAGCGCCCCGGCCAGGAGCACGCCATGACCCAGCAAGACCCGACCTGCGAAGCTCTCAAGCTGGATAACCAGCTGTGCTTCGCCCTCTACTCCACCTCCCTGCAAATGACCAAGGTCTACAAGCCGCTGCTGCAGGAGTTGGGGCTCACCTACCCGCAGTACATCGCCATGCTGGTGCTATGGGAGGAAGACGGCATCACCGTGGGAGAAATCAGCTCACGCATGCTCACCGACCCCGGCTCCCTCACACCCCTGCTCAAGCGCCTGGAGGCCGAAGGCCTGATCACCCGCACCCGCAGCCAAGCCGACGAGCGCGTGGTGCAACTGCGCCTGACCGACAAGGGCCGTGAGCTGCGCCGACAGGCGGAGAGCATTCCGGCCTGCATTCTCGCCAGCAGCGGTCTAACGTTGGACAGTCTGAAGCGCCTCCAGGAGGAGCTCGTGGACCTGCGCGGACATCTGCAAGCCCCGTAATCCGGGGCATATGCCAAAGCTGCAGGTCCTTTAGTCAGAAATCTTCCAATGATTATCTTGCGCACAAAATTAAATAGAACTAACTTTCACCTCACGAACTGCTTAGCGCACAAGATATTAAGCAGCAAGATATTCTCAACCCGACCTACCTGACAGCGAATCGGAGACCACCATGCAAACCATCAAAGCCCTCTACACCGCCACTGCTACCGCTACCGGAGGCCGTGACGGCCGCGCCGTCTCCTCGGACGGTATCCTCGACGTAAAACTGACCACCCCGCGCGAACTGGGCGGCGCGGGCGGCGAAGCCACCAACCCGGAACAGCTGTTCGCCGCCGGTTACTCCGCCTGCTTCATCGGTGCCATCAAGTTCGTCGCCAGCCAGAGCAAGAAGCAGATCCCGGCAGACGCCTCGATCACCGGCAAGGTCGGCATCGGCCAGATTCCCGGCGGTTTCGGCTTGGAAGTGGAACTGAACATCAACCTGCCGGGCCTGGACCAGGCCGAAGCTGAAGAGCTGGTCGCCAAGGCTCACCAGGTGTGCCCCTACTCCAACGCCACCCGCGGCAACATCGACGTGCGCCTGAACGTCAGCGTTTGATTCCTGCGTCGACAAACCAGAACGGCAGAAACGAAAAAGCCCGGCGTCAGCCGGGCTTTTCTGCATCTCGAATCAGGCTCAGGCCTTGACGCGGGACTTGTATTCGCCGGTGCGGGTATCGATCTCGATCGAATCACCGATTTCGCAGAAGGCGGAAACCTGGACTTCAGCACCGTTCTTCAGGCGAGCGGTCTTCATCACTTTACCGGAGGTGTCGCCACGTACGGACGGCTCGGTGTAGACGATTTCACGAACGATGGTGGTCGGCAGTTCAACGGAGATGACTTTCTCGTTGTAGAACACTGCTTCGCAGACGTCGGTCATGCCGTCTTCGATGAAGGTCAGAACGCCTTCCAGATCGCCTTTCTCGATCTCGTACTGGTTGAACTCGGTGTCCATGAAGACATACAGCGGGTCCGCGAAGTAGGAGTAGGTCACTTCCTTGCGATCGAGGATGATCGGCTCCAGCTTGTCGTCGGCCTTGAACACGGTCTCGGTGCCGGCACCGGTCAGCAGGTTCTTCAGCTTCATCTTGACGACCGCGGAGTTACGGCCGGATTTGTTGAACTCGGCCTTCTGGATGACCCAGGGGGTGCCGTTGATGTTGGCAACCTGGCCAGCGCGGAACTCTTGTGCGGTTTTCATACGATTATCCGATTGGATTGGAGACAAAAATCAGGGGCCATATCATAGCCAATTTGTATAAAAACGCACCAGCCCCGTAGCAAGATCGGTTTGTTCGGTCAGGCGCCGCTGCCAATTGCCAATCCACGCGGCCCACTCCGGCAGCCGGCTTTCCAGCTTTCGCCAGGCTTCGCCCGAATCACCCAGCCCGTTCCAGGCCATCCAGAAAGCCGTCAACTCCGAGCGCAGCGTTACGTTCATTCCCTCGCCGAACAGTCCCAGGAAAGCTTCCAGCTTCTCCAGGTGGACATCCTCGTCCTGCTGGTAGATGTGCCAGACGAATGGCCGTCCCGCCCATTGCGCCCGCACGAACGAATCCTCGCCCCGCACCGCATTGAAATCACAACTCCATAGCAGTGGGTCGTAGTCTTCCTGGCGCACGAACGGCAGCACCTGCACCCGCAGGGAGTCCTTCTGGTACTGCTTCCCTACGCCCAGTACCTGCCCCGCCCAACGCTCGACATCAGCAAGCACCCTGCCCTCGGGAACCAGCAACAGGGTTGCGATGGAACTCGCGGCCAGTGCATCCAGCCAGCCGCCCAGCGCGGCATTCTCATAAGCGAACAGGGAAATGCGCCGCTCGTGAACCTGCGGACGCACACCCAGACTATCCAGGAAGCGAAGGCTGGCCGCCGGATCGGCCTGAAAGGCATCGCGCCGGGCAATCAGATCACCCTCTCGCAACAGCCCGCCGGTGGCAGTGGTGAAGCCGGGGAAATAGAAGTACTTCTGCAGGCCGCTGGCCTGCATCGATGGCAATCCATGGCAGGACTCCACCCAGGACTCGGCGCTGAGGTATTCCAGATTCAGCCACAGGGAGGGCGTCCGGCGCTCGCGCATCGCTTCTATATAGGCAGCCGGCATTTCGCAGGCGAAGGCCTCGACCACCACATCCGCCGCGGGAGTGTCCCGCCAGGGCTTCGGCCACAGGCGAACGTCCACGCCCGATTGCTGCTGCACATCGGCCGCGCCATCGGCCGCCGGACAGATACGCACGAAAGCAGCCAGATCATCGACCCACAGCCGCACCTGCTGCCGATGTTCGCCGGCTAGCTGCCGGGCCAGCCGCCAGGTGACGCCGATATCGCCATAGTTGTCGACTACGCTGCAGAAGATGTCCCAGCTGGCCATGCACTTTTCCACGTATCAGAAGGCGCCAGTGTACCCGCGATCCCCGTCGCGCTCCTTAAGCCGATGAATCCCTTGGAAAAAATTTTCAAAAAAGATTTGCCAAGGAGCAAACCTTTGAGTAAAGTGCGCGCCTCGACAGACACAGCGCTGTCGAGAAATCTGGTGAGGTGTCCGAGCGGTTGAAGGAGCACGCCTGGAAAGTGTGTATACGAGAAATCGTATCGAGGGTTCGAATCCCTCCCTCACCGCCAGATTCATGAAAAAGCCCGGCTAAGCAATTAGCCGGGCTTTTTCGTTTTCCCCTTCACACTTTCTTCACCTGTTGCGACCTAGTTGCAAGTTGTCACTTGGACAAATGCACAACGGCGATTAAACAGTTGTTCGACCATTGTCGACAGTCATCTGACAGCTTGGTTCCGCAGGCCGGAAACCCGCCTCAGACCCCGCCTGACACCTGTTGGCAACACTCCTTTGCCAGATTGGACAGTTTTTGCCCAAATCGGCCTCGCACAACTGCTAACTGCACCCGTAACATGAAAAAAAAGTGCCGTACTTGCGCTTGGTCAGTTTACTTACTACAAGTAATGGGTACTATGTAGTCCGGCTAATTTCCCAGTCATGGGAGATTGCTTTTAATGGAAATGTCCACCTTAAGGGGAACACGATGAACAACGTTCTGAAATTCTCTGCTCTGGCTCTGGCTGCTGTTCTGGCCACCGGTTGCAGCAGCCACTCGAAAGAAACCGAAGCACGTCTGACCGCTACTGAAGACGCCGCTGCTCGCGCTCAAGCCCGTGCCGATGAAGCCTATCGCAAGGCTGACGAAGCTCTGGCCGCTGCTCAGAAAGCCCAGCAGACCGCTGACGAGGCTAACGAGCGCGCCCTGCGTATGCTGGACAAAGCCAGCCGCAAGTAATAGATCTTCGGATCTGTTCGAAAAAAACCGACCCTTCGGGGTCGGTTTTTTTATGCCCGCAGTTTTGTCCCCACGACAAAGCAGGCGGACAACAAAAAACCCGCTCGACCGGTAGCGGTCGGCGGGCTTCCTGGTGCGCGCTGCGAGTTACTGCAGCGGCATGGCTTCCTGGTCAACAGTGGCAGCAACCGAACCACCTTGCTGCACTTGCTGCGGCTGGGCAATGGCGACCGGCAGGCCATCTTCCGCAGCGACTACTTCACGCACAACGTTCCAGTCCATCTGCATCTGGCTGGCAATGTCTTCGCGCTTGAGCAGGGCATTGATCACCGCAGTGTGCTTGTCGACCACGGACGGATCACCGTTGTCGTCGATCGGTGCATGGGCTTCGAGGTAGATCTTGCCTTCACTGCGACCGAACTTGTACGGCTCGTTGATGATGCGCACCTTGGTACCCACCGGAATCATCGAGAACAGCTGAGTCACGTCCCAGTTGTACATGCGGAAGCAGCCATGGCTGGTGCGGGTGCCGATGCCGAACTTCTTGTTCGAACCATGGATCAGGTAGCCGTGGAAGCCCAGGCTCATCTTGTACGGACCCAGCGGGTTGTCCGGGCCCGGCGGCACCACGGTCGGCAGCGGATCGCCGTCAGCAGCATGTTCGGCGCGGATCGATGCCGGCGGATACCAGGCCGGGTCCTTGGTCTTGGCGATCACGCTGGTGCTGCCCACCGGCGAACCCCACCCCTCACGACCGATGCCCAGGGCGTAGGTGTAGACGACGCTCTTGTCCTTGGGGAAGTAGTACAGGCGGTACTCGGCGAGGTTGATCACCACACCTTCGCGCGGACCGGCCGGCAGGACGAAACGGGTCGGAATGATGACCTCGGTGCCTACGCCCGGCAGCCAGGCATCGACGCCCGGGTTGGCGGCGATCATCTCGGAGTAGCCGAGGCCATATTTCTCGCCAAGGTCGGCGAAGGTGTCTTCGTATTTGGCCTTGATGACCTGGACCTGGCCGACGATATCGTCGCCCGGCGCCGGCAGCGGCAATTCAATGGCGGAAACGGGGCCGGCCGAGAGCAGCGCGGCGAGGGACAGCGAGCAGGCGGCAATGACGCGCGACAACATCCGAGGATCCTTGACGTGGGCAATGAGCAAAGGGTGATCAGTTTACCACCGCAAGCCCCGTCAACGGGAGATATCAGACGAGCCAGGTACTGCGTGCGCCGCGCTTTTCCTCTTCGAGTTGTTTCAGGCAGGCCGCACAGATACGCCGATCGCGCAGCAGCGGCTTCTCGGCCCCGCGCCACATCGGCTGCGCGGGCAGCAGACTGCCGCAGAGCGTGCGGTCGGCCGGGGTTCCCAGCTCCAGTTGGCGCGCGACCAGATGCACCCGGACCTCGCGGCAGGCGAACAGGTCCAGCTGCTCATCGGGTTCGATCAGCTGGTAGGCGAAGAGGGTCCAGGCGGAGCGCGACATAGGGGGTTCCAGAAGGGTGCGCAAACATAGCCGAAAGGCCGGGCGCGGGGAAGCCTCGATTCGGTGGTTTATCCGTCCTGCTATGCATCACAGCAGGGGCTTGAGCGTCGGCCACACGTTATCGAGCAGTTTAGGCTGCGCCGCCACCGCCGGATGGATGCCGTCGGCCTGCATCATGTCCTGCACGCCCCCTACCCCCTCGAGGAAAAACGGCACCAGCGGAATCTTCTGCTCACTCGCCACACTGTCGAAGACCTTGGCGAAAGCATCCGTGTAGCGCTGCCCGTAATTGGGCGGCAGGCGCATGCCGAGCAGGATCACTTGGGCGCCCGACTTCTGCGACTGCTGAACCATGCCGCTAAGATTCTGTTGCAATTGCGCCGGGGCCATTCCGCGCAGGCCATCGTTGCCGCCCAACTCGATCACCACCAGCTTCGGCTTCTGCTCCGAAAGCAGCGCCGGCAGCCGCGCGAGGCCTCCCGCCGTGGTGTCGCCGGAGATCGACGCATTCACCACCTTGTAGTCGAAACCCTGCTCCTTGAGGCGCTTGTCCAGCAGGTTGACCCACCCCAGGCTGGTATCCAGCCCCAAACCGGCGCTGATACTATCGCCGACGACCAACAGCGTCTGCGCCGCGGCCTGCTGCGTGATCAGAAGCAACGCCAGGCAGCCGCCCATTAGCCATGCACGCATCGGATTCTCCATGAGCGAACGCATTCTCACCGCGCGGAACCTTAGCAAGGTTGTTTCCAGCGCGGAAGGCAAGCTGACCATCCTCCACGATCTCTCCCTCGACCTCGCCCGCGGCGACAGCCTCGCCATCGTCGGCAGCTCCGGCTCGGGAAAGTCCACCCTCCTGGGCCTGCTCGCCGGGCTCGACCTGCCGAGCGGCGGCGAGATCGTCCTGCTTGGGCACACCCTCGGCAGCCTCGATGAGGACCAACGCGCGCGGGTACGCGCCGCCCACGTCGGCTTCGTCTTCCAGTCCTTCCAGTTGCTCGACAGCCTCAATGCGCTGGAAAACGTCATGCTGCCGCTGGAACTGGATGGCCGCAAGGACGCCGAGCCGCGCGCCCGCGAATTGCTGGAACGCGTCGGCCTCGGCCAGCGCCTGACCCACTACCCGCGCCAGCTCTCCGGTGGCGAACAGCAGCGAGTCGCCATCGCCCGCGCCTTCGCGGCCGAGCCGGACGTACTGTTTGCCGATGAACCCACCGGGAATCTCGACACCCACACCGGCGAGCGCATCAGCGACTTGCTCTTCGAGCTGAACCGCGAACGCGGCACCACCCTGGTCCTGGTGACCCACGACGAACGCCTCGCCCACCGCTGCCAGCGCCACATCCGCCTGGAAAGCGGCCACCTGATCGACCACGTCGAACCCTGACGGACGAGAGCCGATGAAGCCACTGTCGCTGCCCAACCTGTTTCGCCTGTCCCTGCGCCAGCTATGGCGCGAGGGCCGCAGCGGCGAGCTGCGCGTGCTGTTCTTCGCCCTGCTGGTGGCAGTCGCCGCCAGCTCCGCGATCGGCTATTTCAGCGCTCGCCTGAACGGCGCCATGCTGGTCCGCGCCGCCGAATTCCTTGGTGCGGACCTGGTACTCACCGGTACCCAACCGGCGCAGCAGGAGCAGATCGACCGCGGCCTCAAACTCGGCCTGCAGCACGCGCAGAGCGTCGAATTCTCCAGCGTGGTAGCCACCGACAATGGCATCCAGCTGAGCAGCGTGAAGGCGGTCGGCGACAGCTATCCGCTGCGTGGTGAACTGAAGAGCGCGCCGGCGCCCTTGCAGCCGGAAGTCGAGGGCGGCCGACCGGCACCGGGCGATATCTGGGTCGAGTCGCGCCTGCTGGCCAGCCTCGACCTGAAGATCGGCGACAGCGTCGACATCGGCCGCAAGTCCTTGCGCATCGCCCGCGTGCTGACCTATGAACCGGACCGCGCCGGCGACTTCTACAGCCTTACGCCCCGCGTAATGATGAGCCTGCACGACCTGGACGCCACCGATGTGGTGCAGCCCGGTAGCCGGGTGCGCTATCGCGACCTATGGGGCGGTGCGCACGACGCACTGCAGGCGTACCGCCAGGCCACGAAGGAAGGGCTGGCCGCCAACCAGGAACTGCAGGATGCCCACCATGGCAACCGCCAGATCGGCGATGCCCTGGGCCGCGCCGAGCGCTACCTGAACCTCGCCAGCCTCGCTGCCGTACTGCTCGCCGGCGTAGCCGTGGCGCTCTCGGCCAACCGCTTCGCCACCCGCCGCTTCGACGCCAGCGCGCTGCTGCGCTGCCTGGGTTTGTCGCGCCGCGAAGCCCTTCTGCTGTATGGCAGTCAACTACTCACCCTGGGACTGGCTGCCAGTGTCTGCGGCGCCTTCCTCGGCTGGCTCGCGCAGCTCGGCCTGATGCACCTGCTGGGCAACCTGCTGCCGCCGGAGATCCCCGATGCCGGCATAGTCCCCGCCCTGGCCGGCATGGCGACCGGCCTGGTCGCGCTGGCTGGCTTCGCCCTGCCACCGCTCGCCGCCCTCGGCCGCGTACCGCCGCTGCGAGTGCTGCGCAGCGACCTGCTGCCGGTACCGATGCGCACCTGGGCCGCCTACGGCTGTGCCCTGCTCGCCCTCGGACTGATCATGTGGCGGCTCAGTCTCGACCTGAAACTGACTCTCGCCCTGCTCGGCGGCGGCGCCATTGCTGCGGTGATCCTCGGCTTCATCCTGCTGCTCGCCCTGCGCGGCCTGCGCCGCGCCCTGCAGGGCGCCAGTCTGCCGTGGCGACTGGGCCTGGGCCAGCTGCTGCGCTATCCCCTGGCCGCTGCCGGGCAGAGCCTCGCCTTCGGCCTGATCCTGCTGGCCATGGCGCTGATCGCCCTGCTGCGCGGAGAGCTGCTGGACACCTGGCATTCCCAGCTGCCTCCCAACGCACCGAACCACTTCGCCCTGAACATCCTGCCCGCCGAGAAAGAAGGTTTCGAGCAGCGCGTGAAGGTGCTATCGCCCAACGCCGAAGACCTCTACCCGATGGTGCCCGGCCGGCTGGTGGCGGTGAACGGCAAGCCGGTCCAGGCGCTGAACGAGGACGTCCGCAGCGAGCGTGCCCTGCACCGCGACCTCGGCCTGACCTGGTCCGCACACCTGCCTTCGGGCAACCAGATAGTCGCCGGGGATTGGTGGCAGGCCGACGAGAAGAACGAGCTGCCGGGTGTCTCGGTAGAAGAGAAGCTTGCCGGCAATCTCGGCCTGAAGGTCGGCGACCACCTGAGCTTCACCGTCGCCGGGCAGACCCGCGAAGCGCAGGTCCGCAGCCTGCGCTCGGTGAAGTGGGACAACTTCCAGCCCAACTTCTTCATGGTCTTCGAGCCCGGTACCCTGACCGATCTGCCGGTGACCTACCTGACCAGCTTCTACCTGCCGGTCAGCCAGGAACGCCAGCTGATCGAACTCGCGCGCGCCTACCCCACCGTCACCCTGCTGCCGGTGGATGCGCTGCTCGCGCAGCTGCGCAGCATCCTCGACCAGGTGACGCTGGCGGTGGAGTACGTGCTGGTGTTCGTTCTTGCCGCCGGCTTCGTGGTGTTGTTCGCCGGCCTGCAAGCAACCCTCGACGAGCGCCTGCGCCAAGGTGCACTGCTGCGGGCACTGGGCGCCGAGCGCGGCCTGCTGATGCGCACGCGGCGCAGCGAATTCGCCTTGCTCGGCGCGGTCAGCGGTCTGCTGGCCGCGCTGGGCTGCGAGCTGATCAGCTACCTGCTCTACCGGCTGGTGTTCGACCTGCCGTGGAGCCCGCATCCCTGGCTGCTGGCGTTGCCCGTGCTGGGCGCGATCCTGGTGGGCGGTGCGGGGCTTCTCGGCACGCGCCGCGCACTCAACGCAAGCCCGTTGCGCCTGCTGCGCGAGAGCTGATCGGGTAGACTGCCCCGATCACTCTCGCCGCACTGGATGCCATGAGCCGCTATCGTCCGCCCCGCCCCGCCGGTACCCCACTGATCACGCCCGAGGGCGAAGCGCGCCTGCGCGCCGAACTGCATGAACTGTGGAACGTGCGCCGACCACAGGTAACCCAGTCAGTCAGCGAGGCCGCTGCGCAAGGCGACCGCTCGGAGAACGCCGAATACACCTACGGCAAGAAGATGCTGCGCGAGATCGACAGCCGCGTGCGCTTCCTGCGCAAACGCCTGGAGAACTGCAAGGTAGTCAGCGAGCGTCCGGCCGATCCGAACAAGGTCTACTTCGGCGCCTGGGTCACCCTGGAAGACGAGGACGGCGAGCAGGCCCGCTACCGCATCGTCGGCCCGGACGAACTGGACCTGCGCAACAACCACATCAGTATCGACTCACCCCTGGCCCGCGCCCTGGTGGGCAAGGAGCTGGATGCCGAGGTGATGGTTCGCAGCCCATCCGGCGAGAAGATGTGGTTCGTGGTGGAAATCGAGTATCCCTGACGGCCCGCCCCCGTAGGAGCTAGCTTGCTCGCGAACCCGCCCAGCGCCGGAGCTGCCGGTGAATCCGTTCGCGAGCAAGCTCGCTCCTACAGGATCAGAGCGGTTGCGGGCGCCGGGTGATCAGGCCCTGCCGGGCCACGCGGGTAAGTTCGTGAACGGCGGCTTCCAGTTGCTCGGCAAAAGGCGACTGCACCACCGCGAAGTCGAAACTGTCGGATGGGAAGCGCGCGAGATCGGCAAAGGTTTCGGCAAACTGGATCAGGAAGGTTCGCGAGCCGTTCCAGCGCTTGGGCCAGCCATCGAGGTAACGGACGAGGGTAGGCTGGTGATTGCCGCCCAGGAGAATCTTCGGATTACGGCGCACCAGGCCGGTGGTGATCGGGGCCAGGCGCACATGCGGGTTGGGACAGGTCATGGTGTCAGGTCTCCGCCTCAGGGGTCCTGCTGGACGCGGCGAGAGGCACACCGAACCAGCGCTTTAGCGGTATTTCGATGCCAGCCATCGCTGCATCCGCGCCCCGCAAGTTGCTACTTAAATCGGCGCTGTGCGGCATCCTAGAGAAGCGCCGGCAAAGCTGTCAAGGAGACTTCAGTCGATGACCACACCCCCCATGCGGCTGTTCTTCGCCCTGCCCTGCCCGGCGGAACTGGCGATGCGCATCTGCTCCTGGCGCGACAGCCTGCACCACGACGGCCAGCCCGTATCCCAGGCCAACCTGCACCTGACCCTGGCCTTTCTCGGTTCCGTGCCGCGCGGCCGCAAGGCGGAATTGCGCGCCATCGGCGAACGCCTGCCGCGTCGGGGCTTCAATCTGGAACTGGACCACGTCGCGCGCTGGAACAACGGCATCCTTCACCTGGCCCCCGGCAGCATTCCGGCAACGCTGCATGAGCTTGTCCACGCCCTGCGCGAGGAGCTGCGGATGGGTGGATTCGAGGTCGAGCATCGCCCGTTCCATCCCCATATCACCCTCGCTCGCCACGCCCACCAGCCCCCAGCCGCCACTGCGTCGTTTGTACTACCCGCCCAGGCCGTGACGCTGTTCAGCTCGGAGAACAGCCCTGGCGGTGTGCATTACCGCGCCATCGGCGAGTGGCCGCTAGAAAGCGTCTGATCGCGCCGCCCAGTCCTGGGCGTAATCGAGGAAGCGACGCAGGCCAGCCGTGGGGTACTTGTCGATATGCAGCGCACGGAAGAAGGTGCGCCGCAGCGGCCCCAGCGGATTGTCCAGGCGCATCAGTTCACCGCGCTCCAGCTCCGCCTGCACCACGCGCTGCGACAGGAAACCGATGCCAAAACCGCTGCCAACCAGATGTTTGATCGCCTCGGCATTGCTCACCTCCAGGGGCGCGTTGACGCTTCCCAAACGCGGCAATACCTGCTGTTCGAACGTCACTCGGGTGCCGGAGCCCGCCTCGCGCAGCACCCAGCGTGCTGCCGCCAGATCCTTCAGGCTGATGCGCTCGGCCAGCGCCAGGGGATGGTCCGGCGCCACTACCAGCAGCAACTCATCGGCCATCCAGGGCGTGAGCTGGATCTGCGGGTGCTGGATCGGCGCTTCAATGAAGGCTACGTCCAGCCTGAATTCGGCCAGCGCCTCGATCACCCCGCCACTGTTGGCAACCTGCAACTCCAGGCGGCTTTCGGGCAGTTCGCCGAGAAAACCGGCCATCACCTGCGGCAACAGATAGCCGCCGATGCTGCGGCTGGCACCGAGGCTCAGCTGCACCGGCGCCGACTCGAACAGGCTCTCCAGCTCCGCACTTTGCGCCAGCAACGCGCTGGCCTTGGGGTAGAAGGCGCGGCCGTTATCGTTCAGCGCCAGGCGCTTGCCACTGCGGTCGAACAGGCGCGTGCCAAGGGTACGCTCGAGCTCCTGCAACGCCTGGCTGGCGGCGGACTGCGAAAGCGCGATGCGCGCCGCCGCCTGGGTCACGTTGCCCAGTTCGGCAATGGCGGTGAAGGTCGCCAGTTGGCGAAGGGTGATGCGCGGGCCCATATCGATAAAACCGGTCAACCTAATAAGAACAATCCGTTTTTACACTAAGCATGCCGGCGGCACCATGGCTTCACCTTACACAAGGAGCCTGCAATGAATGCCCTTCGCCGCCTGCCCTACTACCTCCCCGGCGCCCTGCTCTGCCTGGCTATCGCCTTCGGCTCCCGCCAGCTCATGGAAATCCCCGCGCTGCAGCACCTGGGGCTCGGCAGCCTGACCCTGGCGATCCTCATCGGCCTGCTGGCCGGCAACCTGGGCCTGGCCCGCTTCGGCAGCATCCGCCCCGGTATCGACCTGTCACGCCAGCAACTGCTGCGCCTGGGCGTGGTGCTCTACGGCCTGCGCCTGACCTTCCAGGACATCGCGGCCCTCGGCCCGGCCGCGCTGATCATCGACGTGCTGATGGTCGCCAGCACCTTGACCGTCGCCTGGTGGATCGGCGAACGCTGGCTCAAGCTGCCGCGCGAAAGCGCCCTGCTGATCGGCGCCGGCAGCGCCATCTGCGGCGCTGCGGCGGTGATGGCCAGCAGCCCGGTGCTCAAGGCTCGTGCCGAGCACACTGCCGTCGCAGTGGCGACCGTTGTACTGTTCGGCACCCTGGCGATGCTGCTGCACCCGCTGATCTACGCCGCGCTGCCCAACCTGTTCGGCAGCGAGCAGGCCTTCGGCGTGTTCACCGGCTCCACCATTCATGAAGTGGCCCAGGTGGTCGCGGCTGGCCGCGCCATGGACCCAGCCGCCGCCGACGCCGCGTTGATCAGCAAGATGCTCCGCGTCCTGCTGCTGGCCCCGGCACTGCTTATTCTCGGCCGTGTCGGTTGCGCCGAAGCCGCCGAGCCGGGGGCACGTCGCAAGCTGCATATTCCAGGCTTCGCCGTGCTGTTCCTGCTGGTGACAGGCCTGCGCTCGCTGGGCTGGGTACCGGAAAGCTGGCTGGCACCGCTGCAGCAGCTGGACGACGTAATGCTCGGTATGGCGATGGCCGCCCTGGGCCTGGCCACTCGCCTGGGCGATCTGCGCAAGGAAGGCCCCAAGCCGCTGCTGCTGGGCGCCGGACTGTTCGTCTTCCTGCTGGTGGGCGGCGGCCTGATCAATGGCGGGGTGCAATATCTCTTTCACTGAATCGCGTTCGACTGATTCGGAAAGGAAAACAAAAAGGGCGGACACCCAGGTGTCCGCCCTTTCTCGTTACCGTTTCGGCGATCAGCTGGACAGCTTGCGGTCCAGGGAGAACGGGCCGGCGCCGCTGATCAGCAGTGCGACGCTGATCATGATCAGGGTGAAGGCATATTCGAAGCCGTTGGCGGTGATGAAGAAGCCGTTGGCCAGGTGCACGCTGAACACCGCGACCAGCATAGCGACGATCAGCGGGATGCTTGCCAGGCGCACCAGCAGACCCAGGACCAGCGCCAGACCACCAAAGAACTCGGCGCTACCGGCCAAGGCGGCCATCAGGTAGCCGGGGGTCACGCCAAGGGATTCCAGCCAGCCTGCCATGCCCTGCAAACCCGGACCACCGAAGGCACCAAAGAGTTTCTGCGAGCCGTGAGCCATGAAGGTCAGGCCGGTGGTGATGCGCAGTACAGCGATGCCAGCGCCAGCGTTGGTGCTCAGGATGGATTTGATCAGCGAGTTCATGGTGCGTCCTTATGCGAGCTCTAGTGGGAGCGAAGGGTTGCGTAGGAAGTGGGTGACAACCGTGGTTGCTTGGCGACCAATATATCCAGTTTTTCCGATATCAAAAGCGCAAATTCGCGCTAATAACTATCAAATAAACCGATTACTTCTTGATTGCCGCCACGCTTTCACGTGGCTCGAGGCCATCACGTTCCCGCTGATATGCAAGATAGTACTTGTTGACGCTACTGACGTAGTTCACCACGCCCATACCCAGTTGCTCGGCCGCGACGCGCTCGACCTGGAAGAACCACTGGTTGGGGTTGAGGCCCTGACGCTTGGCCTCCGCGCGCAGGCTTTGCACCCGCTCGGGGCCCGCATTGTAGGCAGCCAGAACGAAGGCCATGCGGTCACGCTCGTTGATCCGCGGGCTGGAGAAGAAGCGCTTGCGCAGCATCGCCATGTAACGGCTGGCAGCCTGCACGTTGCTGTCCTTCTGGTGCACGGTATCCACGCCCACGGCGCGGGCCGCCGCCGGGGTGATCTGCATCAGCCCGGTGGCGCCGCCAGCGCCGCGCGCGCTGGCATTGAGATTGGATTCCTTGAAGCCAACCGCGGCCAGCGCCAGCCAGTCGACCTTGCTCTGTTCGGCGTAGCGCTGCAGGGTCGGACGCACTGCTTCAAGACGCTTGCGGTCGGGCACCTGCAGTGGATTGCGCACCTGGTAGGCACGGCGGTAAAGGCGCTGGAAGGCCGCATCCTGGTCCGCCGGCGCGCGGTAGTCCTTGAGGAAGCGGTTGACACTGGCACGCAGCATTGGCGCATCGCGGCGCACGTACCAGGCCATCGGCTCGCTGTTGTCCAGCACCAGGTGCCGGTCGACGCGCAGCTTGGTGAAGACCTTGCTCCAGCGCTCGGCGATGGGCTGCTCGACCACGGTGTAGTTGAAGATGCCGGCCTGGACCATCTCCAGCACGTCTTCCACGGCCAGGGAGGAGTCGGTCCACTCCAGCACCAGCGGCGCCATTCGCTTCTGCGCCAGGCGTTCGTTGACCTTGCGCACAGCCTCGCCAGCGGCGCTGCCGGCCGGCAGGGTGATGGTACGACCGGCGAGCTGTTCGAGGCGCACGAACTTGCGATTGCCCTGCTTGGTCACCAGCACCAGCGGTACGTCGGCCTTCCACGGCAGGCTGGGGCTGACATTCTGGCCGTCGCGGGCCAGCAGGACTTCCCCCGGCGCGACCAGATCGCCTTCGCCGCGCTGCAGCGCACCGAGCAATTGATCCTTGGCCTTGGGAATGAATTTGATGGTGAGCGGCTTGCGCCCCGGGGCGCTGTCGTTGAGGTACTGCTCGAAGGCGCGCAGGCGGCGGTATTCGACGCCGATGGGTTCGCCCTTGATTTCGCCGGAGCTGTTGCGGCTCTGGTTGACCAGAACCCGGAGGGTGCCGCCGGAACGGATGCTGGCCAGGTCGCGGGCGTCGCTGCTTTCCTGCTCCCAGTTTTCCGGCTGGGCCGTCAGGCGCGCGGCCGCCGGCAGTGGCGTCAGGGCCACGAGGCACAGCAGTAGCAGCAACAGTCGGGTCATCCAGCTCTCCGGGGGCTCGCACTCGGCGGTGGGCCGATTAGAGTGCGGTTTCGACCGGTAGTTCCCGGCCGCCAAGGGCGCGCAAGACTCTCACAGGAGGGGATCAATACCAACCCGAAACTTCCGATAAATCTTCGGAATATTCCTCAACCTGCTGTTTTATAAGGATTTTCGTATAAAAAGCGGCTTTTGCTATGCTCCGCTTCCGAACAAAGGGAACAAAAATGCAACTGATCGACATCGGCGTCAACCTCACCCACCCGAGCTTCGTCCCGGAACGTGAAGCGGTCCTCGCTCGCGCAATCGAGGCCGGCGTCGTGCAAATGGTCCTGACCGGAACCAGCCTGGGCGACAGCGAACAGGCCCTGGAACTGTGCCGGCAGCTGGACGAAGAGCAGCGCCTTTACTGCACTGCCGGCGTCCATCCGCACGAAGCCAGCCACTGGGACAGCAGCAGCGCCAAGGTACTTCGCGGCCTGCTGGCCGAGGACCGGGTCAAGGCGGTTGGCGAATGCGGCCTGGACTTCAACCGCGACTTTTCGCCGCGCCCGCAGCAGGAGAAGGCTTTCGAAGAACAACTGGCTCTCGCCGTGGAGCTGCAGTTGCCGGTGTTCATCCACGAGCGCGACGCCGGCGAACGCCTGCTGGCAATCCTCAAGGACTTCCGCGACAAGCTGCCTGCCGCCGTGGTGCATTGCTTCACCGGTGAGCGCCGCACGCTTTACTCATACCTCGACCTCGACCTGCACATCGGCATCACCGGCTGGATCTGCGATGAACGCCGCGGCACGCACCTGCAGGAACTGGTGCGGGAGATTCCCGAAGGCCGGCTGATGCTGGAAAGCGACGCGCCTTATCTATTGCCTCGCACCTTGCGCCCGAAGCCGAAGAACGGTCGCAACCAGCCGGCCTACCTGCCCGAAGTGCTGACCTGCGTGGCCCTACACCGGGGCGAGAGCGCAGAACGGGTTGCAACCCATACCACCGAGTGCGCGCGACGCTTCTTTGACCTGCCGGAAATTTGAACCGGCTCTCAAGATCGCCCTTCGTCGGCCGATAAGTCGGGAGCGGAAGGTGGCTTGATTCCCATCAATGGCCACCTTCATCCTTTTCACGACAATAATGGCGCCTTGCCACTATTCGACCGACAAGAAGAGATTTATGGCCGCCTGGATCCGCGACATTTCCCTCAAGTACAAATTCTGGGCCGTCAACGCGGTCGCCTTCGTCACCACCCTGCTGCTGGTGTTGTTCGCCATGCACCAGGAACTCGACGGGCGCAACCAGCAGGCACGCCAGGGTGCCGAAGCCCAGTCCCAGTTGCTGAAGAACTGGCCGGCAGGTGCGGCTCTGCCGACGTCGCCGAACCTCGTCAGCTTCGCCAGCGGCAGCGCACCGCAGATTGCCGGTATCGACGGCTCCGCCCTTGCGCGCGCCAACGGCTGGGTTGACCTGCAGGGCGCGCAGAGCCGCCAGGCAACGCTGGCCGGCGCCTACGTACAGGACATCGGCAACGGTCAGCGCGTCGCCGTGCTGGCCCCCGGTGGCGATTTCTGGAGCGTCTTCGAGGACCGCGCCCTACCCTTCGCCGGCGCCGTGCTGGTGCTGATGCTGGCGTTGCTGGCGGCCTCGCAATTGCTGATCCGCTTCATCCTCACTCACTTGCTGACCCTGCGCGACGTGATGCTCCATGTCGAGAAGAGCGGCGACCTGGCCGCCCGCGTCCCGCTGGAAAGCCGAGACGAAGTCGGCCAGATGGCCACTGCGTTCAATGCCATGCAGGCGGGCTACCAGCGCGTGGTCGGTACCGTTGCCCAGGCCGCCGGCCGCCTCGACGAAGGCGCACGCAGCCTCGCCAGCAGCATGGGCCAGGTGCGCCAGGGCATGCTCGGCCAGCAGAGCGAGACCGACCAGGCCGCCACCGCAATCAACGAGATGTCCACCACCGTCCACCACATTGCGCAGCACGCTGCCGATACCCGAGACCAGTCGCAGGAAGCCGACCGCCTGGCCGGCAATGGCCAGCAGGTGGTTGGTCGCGTCGGCCAGTCCATCGCCGGTTTGTCCCAGGGCGTGCAGCAGACTGCCGAAATGATCCAGCAGCTGGCACAGGACAGCCACAAGATCAGCAGCGTGGTCAGCGTGATCCACGGCATCGCCGAGCAGACCAACCTGCTTGCCCTCAACGCCGCTATCGAGGCCGCCCGCGCCGGCGAGATGGGACGTGGCTTCGCCGTGGTTGCCGATGAAGTGCGCAACCTCGCCAAGCGCGTACAGGATTCCACCGACGAGATCACCCAGATGATCAACGCGCTGCAATCCGGCACCCGCGACGCCGTCGAATTCATGCAGGAAAGCTCGATCAAGGCCGACGGCTGCGTCGAGGAAGCCCGCGAGGCCGGCGAAGCCCTGGCGGCCATCGCTTCCGCCGTTGCGCTGATGCGCGAGAGCAACACCCAGATCGCCGTGGCCGCCGAGCAACAGAGCCAGGTGGCCGAGGAAATGACCCGTTCGGTCGTGGGCATCCGCGACGTTACCGAGCACACCGTGCAGCAGACCGTCGATTCGGCCGGCACCAGCCACCAGCTGGCGGATCTCGCCGGCGAACTCAGCCGCGCCATCCGCCAGCTGCGCCTGTAATTCCTATCACCCGCATAGCCTGCGCCCATTGGCGCGGGTTTCGGGGCTGCACCTAGACTGCTGATATTCCGCCCGCCTGCACTCAGGCGGGCTTCTCAGCCTCGGGAGCTGCACCATGGGCAAACGTCACCCCAATCTCCTCGCCTGGCAGTGGCAAGGCTACGCCGCCAACCACCGCAACCCGACCAACCTGGCGCTGCATATCATCGCCGTGCCGCTGTTCATCCTCGGCGCACTAACGCTGCTCAGCGGGCTGTTCAGCCTGAGCCTGACAACGATCCTGCTGGGCGTGATCGGCATGGTCGCCTCACTGGCCATCCAGGGTCGCGGGCACAAACTCGAGGAGCAACCGCCCGAACCCTTCAGCGACCGCAAGGATGCTGTCAGTCGGCTGCTGGTCGAGCAGTTCGTCACCTTCCCCCGCTTCGTCCTGAGCGGTGCCTGGTGGCGCGCCTGGCGTAATCGCCGGCGCTGAGCCGGCCGTAACAACAGGGCGCGGCATTTCGGCCATTCAAGTACCCGGCAGGTTCGCCGATATAATCGTCGAGATTTCGTCACGAGCTGTTGAGATGTCAGCTTTTCGCCATTTTATTGGCATTTTTGCCTGCCTGTTTATTGTCACGCCCGCGCACTCTGCCCCGGAACCGGCGGCCGAGCGCACCGTGCTGACCATCGCAGTGAAGGGCCAGCCGCAGCTCCTGCGCCACTACAGTCTGCGCGACCTGGAAGCGCTGCCGCAGACCGAGCGGCGCTCCATGCTTCCTGACGAATTCCGGGTCTATGGCTGGCAGGGCGTGCGCCTCAGCACCCTGCTCGCCCTGCTCGCCGGCTTCGAACGCACCGAGACCCAACGCCTGCGAGTCGAGGCACTGAACGACTATTCCGCCCTGATTCCACTGAGCGACCTCGACGCCTTCGATCCTATCCTCGCCTACCGCCGCGACGGCCAAGCCATCGGCATCGCCGAGCGTGGCCCGCTGTTCGTCATCTATCCGATGGTCGATCACCCGGAGTTGCGGACCCAGGTCTACTTCAACCGCACCGTCTGGCAGGTAAGCCGCATTACCCTGGAGTGATCGCCGTGCCCCCGCAGCCTCCCAGGCGGCGCTATCGCCGCCTGACCGTCATCATCCTCAGCGGCCTTATCGCTGCGCTGACCGCCGGCGCCGGCGCGGCTCTGCTGCTGGTGCACCAGCACGTCCGCCAGCTGGCCCACCCCGATGCCCACAGCGAACTGTGGCAGGCCTACCAGTTACGCGCCGAGCTGGAACGCTCACTGAACAGTGCCCGGCAGGTACTCGCCGGCAAGAGTGACAGCGACGCCCTGGCAACGCGCGTTGAAGTGCTCGCCAGCCTCCTGCCGCCGCTGCGTACCACGCCCGTCTACAACTACCTGGTCGTGCCGCGTCCGGAAGTGCAGGTAACACTGGAGACGATCCAGCATCTGAGCGACGCCTGGCTCAGGCGCGCGCCCTGGGGCCAGCCGGCGGCTGCGAAGGTCCTGGCCGGCGAGATGCTGCGTGAACTGCCGCCCCTGCTCGAACCCGCCCACGAACTGGTGGTGGTCACCAACATCGCACTGACCAACTACATGGACGCCGAGCGCCAGGACCTGCAACGCGCCTTCAACCTGCTGGCCTGGGTGCTCTTCGGCCTCGGCCTGTGCAGTGTGCTGCTGGCCCTGCGGGTGATTGCCAACTCACGGCGCAAGCTGCAGCTCACCCAGCGCCTGCACGACCTCAACCAGTCGCTGGAGCAACGCGTCGAACAGCGCACCCAGGAACTGAGCGAGCGCAAGGCGCTGCTGCGTTACATCCTCGACACCAGCCCCAGCGATGTGGCGCTGCTCAGCGACGAGGACTCCCGCGCCCATTACGTCAGCCCCCGCCTGCTGCAGCGCACCGGTATCCACCCGGACGAACCCTTCACCCTGCATCGGCTGTTCGACGATCCCGACGAGGAAGCGCGCTTCCGTCAATCACTGACCGACCATGGCCAGCTGGACAGCTGGGAAACCCGTCTGGCGGGCAATCCCGCCTACTGGGCGATTGTCTGGGCGCGCAAGATGGAAGTGGAGGGCCGCCCCGCCTCGCTGGTCTGGAGCTTCGACATCAACCAGCGCAAAGCCATGGAGCAGGAGCTGCGCCTGCTGGCCACCACTGACCCGCTGACCGGCCTGCAGAACCGCCATGCCTTTGTCAAACGCGGGGTCGCGCTGCTCAAGAGCGCGCAGCGCTATGAGCGCCAGTGCGCAGCGCTGATGCTGGACATCGACTTCTTCAAGCCGATCAACGACACCCACGGCCACGCCTTCGGCGACGCCGTGCTGCAAGCCGTGGCGAAGGAGCTGACGCAAGGGTTGCGCGAGGTGGATCTGCTCGGCCGCCTCGGTGGCGAGGAGTTTGCCGCGATTCTGCCGGAGACCGACTTGCAGCAGGCGCTGCAAGTTGCCGAGCGGGTGCGCAACAGCGTGCAGGCGCTGTCCTTCACCAGCGAGGACGGTAGCCGCGTGCGCCTGACCCTGAGCATCGGCGTGGCCGCACGCCGCGAAGGTGAACTTCGTCTGGAAGACCTGCTGGCCCGCGCCGACCGCGCCCTGTACCGGGCCAAGGCCGGCGGGCGCAATCGCACCGAGACCGCGCCCGGCCTCTAGCTGGAGAGCGACTAGCCGAAGATGGTCACCGTCTGCCGGCCGATCGCCAGGAGCTGGCCATCCGCCGACCAGGTCTGCGCCGCAATATGCCCGTAGCCATCGCGGGCATGCTCGATCGTCGCCAGGTACTGGCACCAGGCATTGGCCGGCATCGACGGCAGTGGCTGGACGAACTCCACGGTCCAGGTCAGCGAGCTGGAGGGTGCTGGCGTTTTCAGGTGCGGCAGGTTGGCCGGCGGCCAGGCGTCGATCAGCGCCAGCAGGTGGCTGACTTCCATCGGTTCCTCGCCCACGTCATCGCCACGGAAGCGCATCCAGCCGCCCATCTCGCGCTCGCGGCTGGCGGAGAACGGCATATGCCCGACCGCCCAGCGCATGGCGATGTTCTGGGTGAAGGCCGGCATCAGCTTGCGAATGTAGGGCAGCTCCTGGCAGTCCTCGACAGTCTTGAAGGCCGGTGGCGGCAAGCCGTCCATCTGCACACTGGACTCGCGCGACACGCCGAAGCTGCCCTGGGCCAGCAACACCACCTGACCGTTCTGCACGGCGCGGCAGAACACCTGGCTGACCGACTTGCCCTCGCGCAGGACTTCCGCCTCGAAGCTCACCGGCACTTCCACCTCGATGGGGCCGACGAAGGTGATCGCCAGCGAACGCACCGGCCGCCCAGCCTCAGCCACCGAAGCCATGGCCTCGTAGGCCAGCGCCGCCACCAGGCCGCCGAAACTCGCACGGCCCTGGGCCCAGGCGGCAGGGATGACGATGGATAACGGCGCGGCGCGCACCGCCCGGAGCATTTCGCTGAAGGACATGGTCAACTTCCTTGGGGCTTCTGGAAAATGGCAGCAGGTTGCGATCTTAGGGGTAGAGGCAACCCCGGCAAACCATCCAAAGCCTTGTCCCTTGCAGGAAATGCCCCGTCATCAATGGCCTCTATGCAGTGCCTTCTCCAGGGCCTCCAGGCTCTCGTCGGCGAGGCGCTCGGCGAGGTCGTGGCGGGCATTCCAGTGGGGTTGCAGCGGCATCAGGTCCAGCTCGCGTTCGCTGCGGATCAGCCATTGCTCGTAGTCATGCCAGTCGCCCAGGGCCGATTGCGCGTCCTTCAGCGGCGCCAGCAGGCGTTGCGGCACGGCGGACTCCTTCGGGTAGGCCTCCAGCGAATAGCGCACCCGCTTGATCAGCAGGCGCAGGCGATGACGGTCGTGGTCTGGGTCTTTCAGGGCATCACGCAGCTTCTGCCATTCTCTGGCCAGGCGCTTCTCCACCTTGCCATGCAGCCCCTTGAGCACGCCGTGGCGCTCGGAGGTTCGCCACAGTTGTGGCCAGCCATCCAGGCGCATCATCAGGCGCTCCCACTGCGGGCTGGCAAGTAGCGTGGCGTAGCCGGAGATCAACGCGGGCCGGCGCAGTGCGGCGGCACGCTCGTAGCCTTCGGCCTCCAGCACCGGCAGCAGTACTTCCAGATCGCGCAGCGGGCCGCTGAGCCGGCCCATGTCGCCCAGCGCCTGCTCCAGCTCGTCGATACCGGGCATGCCCCTCACCGGGTGCAGCAGACTGCGCAGCCGGCGTACGGCGATGCGCAGGTCGTGCAGTGCTTCAGGGTCGGACTCGGCCTTCAGGCGGGAGGACGCGGCGAACAAGGCGACCTCCTGCTCGATCAGATGGCTCACCAGGTAATCGCTGAAGGAGGTCACGGCAGGCTCCACTCGAGGGTTGAAATAACAGGTTAGCCCCCACCAACGAAGCGGCAAGGGCCGTGATGTCACGTTCCGTTTCCGCGTGAAATCCGTAGGCGCCAGGGCAACTCTCGGCGCAGGCATGCCAAGTGCTCACGCAGCTCGGCAGGCGATGAAGCGGCACCGCCGTAACGCTGTTTTTCGAAGGCATCCAGATAACTGCGGATTGCCTGAGCGTGGGCCGGCAAAACCTTGATGGCACGACGACAGAAATCCCGCGCGCCCTCACCCGGCTCGCGACGCACGCCCAGCGGCGCGAGCATTCGCTCGAAGCGCTGGAAGCTGCGCAACGGGACATCGGTGGTGCGCCGCCAGGGCTTGAACAGCACCAGCGCCAGCAAGCCCAGCATCACGCCGGCGCCGACCACCAGCAAGGCACCGACCCATTGCCGGTCCAGCCCCCCGAACCAGCGCTTCAACATGTCGCCCTGTTGTTCGGCCTGGTAGCCCAGCACCCAGCGCTGCCAGCCATAGTTGACGTCGTCCCAGGCCATGCGCAGCTGGTTGAGCAGCGCGAAGTTGCGGTAGCGCAGGGGCGAAAACGGGTCGGACTCCAGGAAGCTGCCTTCCTGGCTCATGGCCGCTTCCAGCCCCTGCTCGATACGTTCGGGAGCCACGGCCCCCGTTGGGTCGACCCGCGTCCAGCCCCGGCCACGCTGCCAGTACTCCACCCAGGCGTGGGCGTCGAACTGACGGATCGCCAGGTAATTGCCCGAGGGGCTGGCCTCGCCACCCTGGTAGCCGGTAACTACGCGAGCTGGAATGCCGGCTGCGCGCAGGACGAAGGTCATGGCGCCGGCGTAGTGCTCGCAGAAGCCGGCGCGGGTGTCGAACAGAAAACCGTCGATGCGCTCCGGGCCGGCATCCGGCGGACGCAGTGTGTAACGGAACGGCTGCTCGCGCAGGTGCCGGAGCATCGCCTGCACCAGCTCCTCAGGTTGCGGGTAGCGTTCGCGCAGTTGCTGTGCCCAGGCGCGAGCCCGTGGGTTGCCGCCCTGTGGCAAGGCAAGGTTGATCCGTTGCGCGCGGACGGCGTCATCAGGCTCCAGCTGCGCGTCCGGCCAGGAGGTGGCGCGGTACAGCAGCCCCTGGCGAACCGGCAGGCGCCGCTCCAGGTGGAAGTCGCTCATCATTCGCGCATCGCCCAGGCTGGTCTGCGCCACATCCAGGGCAAACAGCCAGGGGCGACCGTTGGGCTCCATGATCACCTGGTACTGCAAGGGCTGACCCTGCTGCCGCCATTGAGGCGCAAGATCGCCACGCTGGAACGCCGTGCTCCAGCGCACACCATCGAACCGCTCCAGGGTCAACGCGCGCCAGTACAGCTGCGAGTGCGGCGGCGGCTGGCCGTCGAAGCTCACCCGAAATGCCAGCGCGGGGGACTGGCTCAGCTCGACCATGTCCCCTGGCGCCATGCTGTCGCTCAGCCCGGTCATGGCCTTGTCGCCCGGCAGCGGCAACGACCACAACGGCCCCATGCGCGGGAACAGCAGGAACATCAGCAGCATCAGCGGCAAGGCTTGCAGCAGCAGACCGGCAGCCAGACGCAGGGTCGGCATCGGGCGTGCGGCGAAGCCGCTCTGCTGCAACCCGATGGCCGCGGCCAGCAGGGCCAGCACCGGTAGCAGGCTGAAGGCGGCAGCAATGATGTCGTCCTGGAAGAGATAGCTGGTGGTCACCGCGAAGAAGCCCAGCAGGATCAGCACCCACGCATCGCGGCGGGTCTTGAGCTCCACCAGCTTGACCACGAAGGCGGCGATCAGCAGCACCACACCGGCATCCAGCCCGATCAGTGAACCACGGGAAAACCACACACCCAACCCGGCCGCCGCCACCAGCGCCAGTTTGGCGAGGCCACTGGGATAGCTGGCACGCATGCGGAACACCTGGATGCGCCAGGCGGCGCAACCCAACCAGAGGGCGACGATCCACAGCGGCAGGTGCTCCAGATGCGGAATGATCACCACCGCCTGGGCCACCAGCAGCCAGGTCAGGGCCACCCGCGGGATGGGCTGGACGGTAACGGCGGCCACCCGGCTCATCGTTTCGTCCCATGCAAGGCGAGCGCCCGCAGGCAGGCATCGCGATGGGCATCGTCCAGGCCAACCGCAAGCTGCGCATCCGGCAGGCGCAGCCCGAAGGGCTGCTGGCGCAACGACAATTGCAGGACCCAGTAGCAAAGGCGCGACAAGCGCCCCTCGGTGTCGCCGCCCAGGCTGTTGAACTCCAGCCAGACGTTGCGCCCGGCCAGCGCGGAGAAGTCCTTCACCAGCAACCCTTGGCCACGCGAATAAGCCTTCCAGTGCAGGCGGCGGCGCGAGTCGCCGGGCTGGTAGGGCCTCAGCCCCTGGTAATCATCGACGCCGCGCCCACTGGGGCGCACGCCCTCTTCATCGTTTTCCGCCGGGCCGGCTTCCAGCGGCAGGTCGCCGGGCTGTGGGTGCGGATACACCAGCACCGACTGATCCAGATCGACCCAGCTCCAGGCCACCAGCAGCCCCAACGGGAAACGGCTTTCCACGCGCAGTCGGCCGGGGCGCAACCAGCCACGTCGCTGCGCCGTCATCGTGAGCAGCACTTCTTCGGCGTGGTCTGCCGCGACATCGGCGAACTGCATGCGCTCGGCCTCCCAGCCCAGGCCGATGGCCTGCCGGGCGCGCCCTTCGCCTTCCAGGCGTACGCGAAACGCCGCCTGCTCACCGACGAACACCGGCTGTGCGCCGAGCGCCGTCAGCCGCAGCCCACCCAGGTTCCGGTAGGTGTGCAGGATGGCGACGATGAACAGCGAGAGCAGCAGGAAGGTCAGGCCGTAGGCCAGGCTGTTCTGGTAATTGATCGCCGTGAGCAGCATCAGCAGCAGGGCGACGCCGAACGCCATACCCTGGCGGGTGGGAATGATGAAAATGCGTCGCTGGTTGAGTTGCAACGACGGTGACGGCGGTATGCGCCGGGCTATCCAGCTCTGCCACAGCGGCCTGACCCTGACGAGCATGGCATGCCCCTCAGAGAGCCGGGACTTCGCGCAGCAACCACTGCACCAGCGCGCCACCACCATGCCCGGTTGGGTCGGCCTGGTCGCGCAAGCGGTGGCCGGCCACCGAGGGCAGCACGGCTTGCACATCCTCCGGGATCACATAATCGCGCCCGGCCAGCAGCGCCCAGGCACGCGCCGCCGCCAGCAGCGCCAGGCTGCCGCGCGGCGACAGCCCCAGGGCAAAAGCCGGCTGGCTGCGCGTGGCTTCCACCAGGCGCAGCACGTAATCCACCAGAGCGTCACTGGCGCGCACCTCCAGCACTTCGCCCTGAAGGGCCTGGAGTTCCTGCGGGTCAAGCACTGGTTCCAGGCGTGGCAGCAGGTCACGGCGCGCCTCGCCCAGCAGCAACGCTTTCTCGGCGGCGCGGCCGGGGTAGCCCAGGGATAGGCGCATGAGGAAGCGGTCGAGCTGGGACTCGGGCAGCGCGAAGGTGCCACCCTGGGTCACCGGGTTCTGCGTGGCAATGACGAAGAAGGGCTCGGGCAGCGGCCGGGTGGCGCCCTCGATGGTCACCTGCCCCTCCTCCATGGCCTCGAGCAGCGCGCTCTGGCTCTTGGGCGTGGCGCGGTTGATCTCGTCGGCCAGTACCAGCTCGGAGAAGATCGGTCCGGGATGGAACACGAACTGTCCGGTGTCCTTGTCGAACACCGAGGTGCCCAGCACGTCGCCGGGCAACAGGTCGGAAGTGAACTGGATGCGCTGGAAGCTCAGCCCCAGCACTTTTGCCAGGGCATGGCTCAACGTGGTCTTGCCCATGCCGGGCAAGTCCTCGATGAGTAGGTGACCGCGGGCCAGCAGACACGTCAGCGCCAGCCTTACCTGCACTTCCTTGCCGAGCAGCACCTGATCGACTGCCTTCAGACAATTCTCCAGCTTGGCGTGCATCCTGACCCTCTCATCCCCGGAAAACTCCGATCCTACTGGTCCAGGACAGAGCATCAAAGGCTTCGACACATTTAGTCCGCAATCTGTGATGTAGAGCTGTGATCCAGAGCGCCTCAACGACCCAGCAGGCGCTCCGCCAGCCAACTCGCGGCCGGCCCCAGCCGACGCTGGCGCGACCAGATGACATCCACCGCCACCCGGCGCGGCCAGCCGGCGACCTTCAGCTCCTGCATACGTCCGCCGGCGAAGCGTCCTACCATCCAGCTGGGCAATTCGATCCATCCGAATCCCAGCACCGCCATGTCCAGCAACAGCAGGTAGTTCGGTGCGCTCCAGCAGCGTCCACCGAGCATCGGCGCCGCGTCATCCAGATAGGTATTCAGGCGCAGCGCACGGTAAGCCAGCAGGTCTTCGCGCTCCACGCGTTCGCGGCCGGCCAGCGGATGGTCGCGGCTGACGAAGAGACCGAACTCGGCTTGCTCGCTCAAGGTCGCCGAGCTGATGTCCGGCGCGTAATCCTTCTGTGCGGCGAGCAACCCCAGGCTGGCGCGTCCCTGGACGACCAGATCGAGCACGTCGCTGTCCTCGGCGATCAGCCATTCGAATTCCAGGTCCGGGTAGCGTGCATCGATCTCCGCCAGGCGCGCCTCGAATTCGGCGGATTGGTAGGTGTCCGACATCGCCAGGGTTACTCGTGACTCCAATCCTCCGACGAGCTGATGGGCAAGCTGTCCGAGGCGATCGTTCGCCATCAACACCTCTTCGACTCGCCCGAGCAACGCATGACCGGCCTCGGTCAACTGCGGCTGGCGGCTGCTGCGGTCGAACAGGGTCAGGCCGAGGTCGATTTCCAGGCGGGCGATGGCCTCGCTGACGGTGGACTGGCTCTTGCCCAGCTTGCGCGCGGCGGCGCTGAACGAGCCCAGACAGGCCGCCTCGGCGAAGGCCTGCAGGGATTCGGGGGAGTATTGCATCGTGGCACCCTCTTCCATCGGTTAAGCCGATGGTATCCAACTTAGATCCAGCCGGTCGACCGATGATAATAGCGCCGGACCGACGGAGTCGGCCTTCTCGTGAATTGAGAGCTTTAATGCCTGGAGATACCCCATGACCCCCACTAAAACCCTGAAAGAGCGGATGTTCCACGCCGGCCTTTTCGAGCTGCTGGCGGTGGTTATCTGCGCACCGACCCTGGCCTGGCTGATGGACAAACCGCTGGGCCACATGGGCGCCATGACCCTGATGTTCTCGGCCATCGCCACCGTATGGAACATGCTGTTCAACGCCGCCTTCGACCGCGCGCAGAACCGCATGGGCTTCAGCCGTACCCTGTCGGTACGCGTGCTGCATGCCTCGCTGTTCGAACTGGGCCTGATCGTCCTGCTGGTGCCGCTGGCCGCCTGGTGGCTGTCGGTGAGCCTGCTGCAGGCCTTCATCCTCGACATCGGCCTGGTGCTGTTCTTCCTGCCCTACGCGCTGGTGTTCAACTGGGTGTACGACGTGCTGCGCGAGCGCTGGGTCGGACAGGCGCAAACCGCCCAGGCCAACGGCTGACGCCCGGGGGAACACAGCCGTAGGATGGGTGGAGCTTGCGATACCCATCAACATGGCCAACACGGAAGGCGACGGGTATCGCTTCGCTCCACGCCATCCTACGAAGAGCATCCTCAAGGCATGAAAAAGCCCGCATCGCTGCGGGCTTTTTCATGTCCGGAGAACGCGATCAGGCCAGGCTGGCGGCAATCTCGGCCAGGGCCTTTGCCGGGTCGGCGGCCTGGCTGATCGGGCGGCCGATCACCAGGTAGTCGGAGCCGTTGTCCAGCGCCTGGCGCGGGGTGAGGATGCGGCGCTGGTCGTCCTGGGCACTGCCGGCCGGACGGATACCGGGGGTAACCAGTTGCAGGGCCGGGTGCGCGGCTTTCAGGGCCGGCGCTTCCTGGGCGGAACAGACCAGACCGTCCATACCGGCCTTCTGCGCCAGAGCTGCCAGGCGCAACACCTGCTCCTGCGGCTCGACGTCCAGGCCGATGCCGGCCAGGTCCTCGCGCTCCATGCTGGTCAGTACGGTCACGCCGATCAGCAGCGGCGACGGTCCATTGAAGGCGTCCAGGGTCTCGCGACAGGCGCTCATCATGCGCAGGCCGCCGGAGCAGTGCACGTTGACCATCCACACGCCCATCTCGGCGGCGGCGCGCACGGCCATCGCGGTGGTATTGGGGATGTCGTGGAATTTCAGGTCGAGGAAGACTTCGAAGCCGCGGCTGTTGAGGGTCTCGACGATGCCGGCGGCGCAGCTGGTGAACAGCTCCTTGCCCACCTTCACCCGGCACAGCTTCGGATCGAGCTGATCGGCCAGCGCCAGCGCGGCTTCACGGGTGGGGAAATCCAGGGCGACGATGATCGGGGTCTGGCAGGCGGACATGGGCTCTCTCGCGGGTATCGAAAAAATCGGCGCGCATTGTCGCAGAAACGCGCCGACTTCCGTAGCCCGCCCGGCAGGAATGCTGCGTCGCCGACGGCGATCAGGCACTCAGCCGCTCGCGCAGGCGGCCGAGCATACCCAGCAGGCTGCCGACCTTCTCCCGCTCGCGCTCCTCGCGCGGTACTTCGGCGATGCGCGCGACCTTCTGCTCAGGCTGCGCGCGCCAGAGCAGCGCCTGCTCGGCGGCGGCCTTCAGGCCCTTTTCGAACAGTCCCCGGCGGATCGGCTTGGGCAGGTAGCGGAAGATCTGCGCCTGGTTGATCAGCGCCAGCAGGTCCTGGGTGTCGCGGAACGGTGTAACGACGATGCTCAGCAGGCGCGGATGGGCCTGGGCCAGGGACTTGAGTAGCGGCGCGGTGTCCTCGCCGGCGAGTTTCAGGTCGCTGATGAGGATGTCGATGGGCTCACTGTTGAGCCGCACGATGGCCTCGGCCAGGTTGCGCGCACGGTGCAGCTGGTGGGTGCCGGCGCTGCAGAACTCGCCGACGCAGGCCAGTGTCTCGGCGTCCTCGTCGAGCAACAGCACATTGAGAGGCGCGACGACTCGGCTGATGGCCTTGGTATCGATGGGCTCGGCCGGTGCCTGGCGCTGGGCGATCTCGGCGGCCTGGCGCAGGGTGAAGGCCATTTCCTGCGGATCCCACGGCTTGGTCAGGTAGCGGAAGATACCGCCGCTGTTGAGCGCCTCCACCGCGGCGTCGAGGTCCGAATACCCGGTCAGCAGGATGCGCAGGGTGTCCGGGGCGATCTCCTGGGCCTGGGCGAGCAACTCGGCGCCGGTCATCTGCGGCATGCGCTGGTCGCTGACGAGGATATCGATGCGTTCCTCGCGCAGGCGCTGCAGGGCCTTGTGCGGATCGGTCTCCACCAGCACGTCGTAGTGACGGCGGAACTGCATCGCGAGACTGCGCAGGATGCGCTCCTCGTCGTCGACGAAGAGGATGCGGACAGGCTGCTGGCTCATGTTCAGGCGCTCCGTTTCAGTTCGCTGGCCTGCTGGATCGGCAGGCTGATGAGGAATCGCGTGCCGCGTCCGGGTTCGGACGCCACGCGGATGCGGCCGCCGTGGTCCTGGACGATCTTGTAACTGATCGACAGGCCCAGGCCCGTACCCTGCCCCACCGGCTTGGTGGTGAAGAAGGGGTCGAAGATGCGCGTGCGCACCTCCTCGTTCATGCCCTTGCCGTTGTCCTGCACAGACAGGTGCACATGGGTTTCGTCCGCCCAGGATTTCACCTGGATCAGGCCGAACTTCTCCATCGCCTGGGCGGCGTTGGTCAGCAGGTTGAGCAGCACCTGGTTGATCTGGCTGGCGGCGCAGGCGACCTTGGGCAGCGCACCGAGCTGGGTCGCAACCTCGGCCTTTTCCTTGATGCTGTTGCGGGCAATCAGCAGCGCACTGCGCACGCAGTCGTTGAGGTCGACTTCCTCGCTGCGGGCACGGTCCAGGCGCGCGAAGTCCTTCAGGCCGCCGACCAGTTCGCCAATCTGCGCCAGGCCGAAGTCGGTGTCGCCGAACAGCTGGTCGAGATCGCCCACCAACTGCTCCAGCGCAGCTTCGTCGCGGGCCTGCTCGAAAGCGGCGCGGGCACGAGCCAGTTGTTCAGCGTTGCAATCCGGATCGTCCAGGCAATCGTTGAGCAGGGTCTGCGCTTCGGTCAGGCCCAGCAGCGGAATCAGCAGTTCGCGCAGCAGCGCGACGTTGTTCTTCACATAGCCCAGCGGAGTGTTCAGCTCATGGGCAACCCCGGCGACCATCTGCCCGAGGGACGCCATTTTCTCCGACTGCACCAGTTGCGCCTGGGATTCGCGCAGGTCCTGCAGGGTCTTGTTTAGCACCTGATTGCGCTGGGCGACGCGCTGCTCCATGGCTTTGAGCAGGTCGAGCACCGTGCCCAGACCGAGGTAGCGTCCCTGCTCGTCCACCAGAACGAAGTCCTCGGTGATCGGGTAACTCAGCTGGGCGGTAACCTGTTGCGAGGCTTCTTCGAGGCTCAGGTCGCCGCGTACTTTCAGCGGCTGGGCGTTCATCACGTCGCTGGCCGGACGGCGCCCCCAGAGGTCGCGGCCGAAGCGCTGCATGAAAATGTCCTGCAGGCCATTACGGCTGACCAGCCCCAGCGGCATTCCGGCGGCATCCACCACCGGCAGCGAAAGGAAGGAACGGTGCTCGGCATCGAGGAAGCGTTCGGCCACGTCGCTGATGCTCAGTTCCGGGGCCAAGGGCGCAACCTGGCGCAACAGCTCGTGCAGGGCGCGGGTGGTCATCGGCGAATCTCCGGTCGCTGGAATGGGCGCCAGTAGACCAGCGGCAGATTGCCATCCTGTGACAGCCGTCGCGTGGCCAGGAAGCTTCACGGCGTGGTCATCGCACTGCAACAAGCGCTCCTGCGGCGCACCCGAACGGGACGCGCGCAACAGCACCGCACCGCTTCGAAGCAGGCGAACAGGTGGCGAATGTTCACGAAACGACGCGATCAGGCACTTTGCGACCGGGTTCCGGGGAATGGCACGGCCACTGCACGAAGGCACGGGTCGTGTCTTTCATCCTCTGTCTTGGAGACCTCGCATGAGCACGCAACTCAAACCCACCCTCGGCACCCTGCACCTGTGGGGCATCGCCGTGGGTCTGGTGATTTCCGGTGAGTATTTCGGTTGGAGCTACGGCTGGGGCGTGGCCGGCACCCTCGGCTTCCTGGTCACCACCCTGCTGGTAGCGACCATGTACACCTGCTTCATCTTCAGCTTCACCGAGCTGACCACGGCGATTCCTCACGCCGGCGGGCCCTTCGCCTACAGCCGCCGCGCCTTCGGCGAGAAAGGCGGGCTGGTGGCCGGCCTCGCCACGCTGATCGAGTTCGTCTTCGCCCCGCCGGCCATCGCCATGGCCATCGGCGCCTACCTCAACGTGCAGTTCCCGTCGCTCGATCCGAAGCACGCAGCGGTCGGCGCCTACCTGATCTTCATGACGCTGAACATCCTCGGTGTGAGCATCGCTGCCACCTTCGAGCTGATCGTCACCCTTCTTGCGGTGGGCGAGCTGCTGGTGTTCATGGGCGTGGTGGCGCCGGGCTTCAGCTTCAGCAACTTCGTGCTCAATGGCTGGGCCGGCTCCGACAGCTTCGGCGGCGCGGCGATCGGTGGCATCTTCGCGGCGATTCCCTTCGCCATCTGGTTCTTCCTCGCCATCGAGGGCGCGGCCATGGCTGCCGAGGAAGCGAAAGACCCCAAACGTACCATTCCCAAGGCCTACGTCAGCGGCATCCTCACCCTGGTGGTGCTCGCCCTCGGGGTGATGCTGTTCGCCGGCGGCGCGGGTGACTGGAAGGCGCTGTCGGGGATCAACGACCCGCTGCCACAGGCCATGAAGATGGTGGTCGGCGAGAACTCCGGTTGGCTGCACATGCTGGTCTGGATCGGCCTGTTCGGCCTGGTCGCCAGCTTCCACGGCATCATCCTGGGTTACTCGCGGCAGTTCTTCGCGCTGGCTCGCGCGGGCTACCTGCCGCGCGGCCTGGCAAAACTCTCGCGTTTCCAGACCCCGCACCGGGCGATCATCGCCGGTGGCCTGGTGGGTATCGCGGCTATCTACAGCGACGGCCTGATCGCCCTGCAAGGCATGAGCCTGACGGCGGCAATGATCACCATGAGCGTGTTCGGCGCCATCGTCATGTACATCATGAGCATGCTCAGCCTGTTCAAACTGCGTCGCAGCGAGCCCGATCTCGAGCGCAGCTTCCGCGCACCGGGCTTCCCCGTGGTGCCCGGCATTGCCCTGGCATTGGCTGTGCTGTGCCTGGTGGCCATGGTCTGGTTCAACCTGCAGATCGCCGGCATCTTCCTGGCCTTCATGGCGGCGGGCTTCGTCTACTTCCAGCTCACCGCCGCCCATCGCGCCAGCGCCCCGGCGGACGCTATGCTGACGGGAGCCTGATCGCCATCCGCGCCCTGCCCTTGCAGCGGGGCGCGGGATAACCGGGATGTCCGCATGACCTACCAGACCACTGTCGGTAGCCTGACCTACCGTTTCCCCGACCTGAAGACCCTGCTCGCCAAGGCCAGCCCCGCGCGCTCCGGCGATGCCCTGGCGGGCCTGGCCGCCAATAGCTACGAAGAGCGCATGGTGGCGAAGATCGCCCTCGCCGAGGTGCCGCTCAAGCGCTTCCTCGACGAGGCGCTGATTCCCTACGAGGAAGATGAAGTCACCCGACTCATCCTCGACAGCCATGACGCCGCCGCCTTCGCGCCGATCAGCCACCTCAGCGTCGGCGATTTCCGCGACTGGCTGCTGCTGGACAGCACCGACAGCGCCACGCTCGCCAGCGTCGCCAAAGGCATTACCCCGGAAATGGCCGCCGCGGTGAGCAAGCTGATGCGCAATCAGGATCTGATCCTGGTGGCGAAGAAATGCCGCGTGGTCACTCGCTTCCGCAACACCATCGGGCTTCCAGGGCACCTCTCGGTACGCCTGCAGCCCAACCACCCCACGGACGATGTGCGCGGCATCGCCGCCAGCATGCTCGACGGCCTGCTCTACGGTTCGGGGGATGCAGTCGTCGGCATCAATCCGGCCAGCGATTCGCAGGCCACCCTGATGCAGCTGTGGCAGATGATGGACGAGCTGCGCCAGCGCTTCGAGATTCCCATGCAGAGCTGCGTGCTCACCCACGTCACCTCGCAGATCCAGGCCATCGAGGCAGGCGCGCCGATCGACCTGGTGTTCCAGTCCATCGCCGGCACGCAGAAGACCAACGAGAGCTTCGGCATCGACCTCGCCCTGCTGCGTGAGGCCCACGCGGCGGCACTGTCGCTGGGGCGCGGCACGCTGGGCGACAACGTCATGTACTTCGAGACCGGCCAGGGCAGCGCACTGTCAGCCGGTGGCCACCATGGTGTCGACCAGCAGACCTGCGAAGCCCGCGCCTACGCCGTGGCCCGCGAGTTCCGCCCGCTGCTGACCAACAGCGTGGTCGGCTTCATCGGCCCGGAATACCTCTACGACGGCAAGCAGATCATCCGTGCCGGGCTGGAGGATCACTTCTGCGCCAAGCTGCTGGGCGTGCCCATGGGCTGCGACGTCTGCTACACCAACCACGCCGAAGCCGACCAGGACGACATGGACAACCTGCTGACCCTGCTGGGCGCGGCGGGCATCACCTTCATCATGGGCATCCCCGGCGCCGACGACATCATGCTCAACTACCAGAGCACCTCCTTCCACGACGCCCTCTACCTGCGCAGCACCCTGGGCCTGAAGCGCGCGCCGGAGTTCGACGCCTGGCTGGCTAAGATGGCGATCACCGAAGCCTCGGGCCAATTGCGGCAGATCGGCCGTGGCCACGATCTGCTGCGGGCATTTTGAGGAGGAGCCAGCATGGACCTGATCCAGAACGACCCTTGGGATGAACTGCGTGCGCACACTTCCGCGCGCATCGCGCTGGGCCGTGTCGGCTCCAGCCTGCCGACCCGAGAGGTACTGAAGTTTGGCCTGGCCCACGCCCAGGCCCGCGATGCGGTGCACCATCCGCTGGACTTCGAGGCACTGCAGCAATCGCTGACCCACGAAGGCTTCCGAGTCCTGCGCGCACGCAGCGAGGCGCCGGACCGCCAGACCTACCTCCTGCGTCCGGATCTGGGCCGAGCCCTGCACCCGGACAGCCAGTGGCAGCTCAAGGGCGAGAAGCTCGCTGCGGAGCTGGTCATCGTGATCGCCGACGGTCTCTCCTCCTTTGCCGTCCAGCAGCACGCGCTGCCGCTGCTGAGTGCGCTGCGCGAGCGCTTCGTCACCGACTGGCAGCACACGCCGGTGGTGCTCGCCGAACAGGGCCGCGTGGCCATTGGCGACGGCATCGGCGAGGCACTGGGAGCGAAGCTGGCGCTGGTGCTGATCGGCGAGCGCCCCGGCCTCAGCTCGCCGGACGGCCTCGGCCTGTACCTCACCTGGCAACCGCGCGTGGGCCGCATGGACAGCGAGCGCAACTGCATCTCCAACGTGCGACCGCAGGGGCTGCCCTACGGGCTGGCGGCACACAAGCTCGCCCACCTGCTGCAACAGGCCCTGCGCCTGCGGGTGAGCGGCGTCCGGCTGAAGGACGACAGCGACCTGCCCGAAGCGATCAGTCTGAACCGGCCCGCGCCTGACAAGGTCTGAATCACAGCGTATCGTGATAGTCCACTGCCACTGTCGGAGACGGGACCATGCCCTGGTATGCCTGGTTGATCATTGCCCTAGCCCTGGGCTCCATCGTCGGCGCGCTGATGATGCTGCGCGATACCGCGAAAAAGCTCCCGCTCACCGAGGAGCAGCTCAAGCGCATCCATGAGCGCAATGCCGAAATGGACGCCAAGGAAGCCGAAGACAAGCGTTGAAAATCGCCTAACTGACTGACGCTTCAGTCAAAAACTGGCCGCAGCGATGGCCAGCGGCAGCCTAAATTGCCTAGACTGCGCCTCCTTGTTGGAGGAAAGAATGCTCAGGAAACTCCTGCCGCTGCTGCCCATCGTGTTGTTGCTCTGCGGATTCGCACTGGGATTCGTCCAGCCGGTGGGGTTGTTGATCGGCGCCATCTACCTGGCCTGGACCCTCTACGGCGAGCATCGCCTGCCGCGCCTGCTCTGGTGGCTGGTGTGCCTGGTGCTCAGTATCGCCCTGGCCGCACACCTGCTGCCAGGCACTACCTCGTGGACACTCTGGCCGGTGCGCCAGCTCAGCCCGGACGCCCCCGTCTACGCCCTGCACCTGTCCTGGGACAAGGCGCTGGTCGGCGCCACTCTGCTCGCCTGGTGGCTGCGCCGCGACCCGGTGCCGACGGAGAAACGCTCCCCGGATTTCGCCGCCATCGTCATCGTCACCACGCTGTTCGCCGTGCCGCTGGTGGCCGTCGCCGGTGGTCTGGTGGTCTGGAACCCGAAATGGCCGCCCGGCTTCTGGCTGTGGATGCTGGTCAACGTCTGCGTGATCTCGCTGACCGAGGAAGCCTTCTTCCGCGGCCTGCTGCAAAGCGAGCTGGTTCGCCGCTTCGGCGCCTTTGCCGGGGTCGCGGTCGCCAGCGTGCTGTTCGGCATGGTGCACTGGCCGATCAATCCGCTTTTCGCCGTGGTCGCCGGCATCGCCGGCCTGGGTTATGGCCTGGCGTTCTACTTCAGCGGGCGCCTGCTGGTGCCGATTCTGCTGCATGCGGCAGTGAACTGCCTGCACCTGCTGCTGTTCAGCTATCCGTTGCGGATTATCTGATCCCGCACTGCGGGCTATCCCCGTAGGAGCGAGCTTGCTCGCGAACAAACCCTGCTGCGGGGCTGGTTCGCGAGCAAGCTCGCTCCTACGAAGAGCCTTACGTCGAGCACCAGAAATTACTCGCGCATCACCAGCAGCAACGCCTGCTCGGCCAGTTCGTCCAACGTCAGGCTGCCTTCGGGGCGGAACCAGGTGATCGACCAGGACAGCGCCCCGGTGAGGAAGCGCCGCAGGATGAACGGATCGCCCTGGCTGAATCCCGCCAGGCGGGCCTCCTCCAGCACTTCCAGCCACATCTGTTCGTAGATATCGCGCAGGCTGAGGATATACGCCTGGCCTTCTTCCGACAGCGAGCGCCATTCGTAGACCAGCACCGCCATCGCCTCGCCGGTACCCCCGGTGATCGACTGCAGCTCGCAACGGATCAGCGCCAGCAGGCGTTCGCGCAGGGTCGTCGCATCGGCCAGCGCGGCACGCATCAGGGCGGTGTTGTAGAGGATGGTTTCCTCCATCACCGAGCGGAGGATTTCATCCTTGCTCTTGAAGTGATGGAAGATGCTGCCGGACTGGATACCCACCGCGCCGGCCAGGTCGCGCACCGTGGTGCGTTCGTAGCCCTTGCTGCGGAACAGGTGCGCAGCCGTGTGCAACAGCTTGCCGCGGGCGCTTTCCGGGTCGGTGATCTGCCCGGTCTTGACCAGCTCCAGCATGACTTCGCGGGCTTTGCGGTCATCCACGCTGTTCTCTCCCCATGAGGCCCATTGGCCGATCTGCTCAGGACGATTCATCGAAACGCCCTGCAAGTGCTTGTGTTGTCTGACGAAATGTAAGCCCGCGAACCCCAACCAAGCAAGCGCTTGGCCATCCAATGGTTGGGGTTGTCGCGCTTTCGGGGCTTTTCAACCAAGCGCTTGCTTGGTAATGTCGATCCATCACTCAGCGTCACGGGCAGAACAATGACTAGAACCGTACGTATCGGCTGCGCCTCCGCCTTCTGGGGCGACACCTCCACCGCCGCCGCCCAACTGGTGCGCGGCGCGGAAATGGACTACCTGGTGTTCGACTACCTGGCCGAAATCACCCTGTCGATCATGGCCGGCGCCCGCCTGAAGAATCCCGAGGCAGGCTACGCCACCGACTTCGTCGAAGTGATGACACCCTTGTTGGGCGACATCGCCTCGAAGCAGGTGCGCGTGATCAGCAACGCCGGCGGGGTGAACCCTCAGGCCTGCGCCAGTGCCCTTGCCGCCGCCTGCGAAAAGGCCGGCGTGACGCTGAAGATCGCCGTGGTGCACGGCGACAACCTGCAGCCACGCCTGGGCGAACTGGCCAAGTCCGGCATCCGAGAGATGTTCAGCGATGCGCCGATGCCGCCCATGTGCGTGTCGGTCAACGCCTACCTGGGCGCCCCCGGCATCGTCGACGCGCTGAAGGCCGGCGCCGACATCGTCATCACCGGTCGCGTGGTGGACAGCGCAGTGGTCAGCGCCGCCCTGGTACACGAGTTCGGCTGGGCCTGGAACGACTACGACAAACTGGCCCAGGCCGCGCTGGCCGGACACATCATCGAGTGCGGCGCGCAGTGCACCGGAGGCAACTTCACCGACTGGGAAAGCGTGCCGGACTACGAGCACATCGGTTTCCCTCTCGTCGAAGTGCAGGCTGACGGCACATTTGTCGTGACCAAGCCGCAGGGCACCGGCGGACTGGTGACGCCGCTGTCAGTGGGTGAGCAGATGCTCTACGAGATCGGCGACCCGCGTGCCTACCTGCTGCCCGATGTGGTCTGCGACTTCACCCAGGTCCAGCTCGCCCAGGCGGGCGACAACCGCGTCGCCGTCCGTGGCGCACGTGGCCTGCCGCCGACCGGCCAATACAAGGTCAGCGCCACCTACCCGGATGGTTTTCGCTGCACCGCCAGCTGCCTGATCGCCGGCATCGACGCGGTGAAGAAGGCCGAGCGGGTCAGCCAGGCGATCATCGCCAAGACCGAGGAAATCCTCATGGAACGCGGCTGGGGCCCGTACCGCGAGGTGAGTGTGGAACTGCTCGGCAGCGAGGCCACCTACGGCCCCCACGGCCGCCGCTCGGACAATCGCGAAATCGTGGTGAAGCTCGCCGTGCGCCATAGCCGCAAGGAGGCGCTGGTGCTGTTCTCCCGCGAGATCGCCCAGGCCGCGACCGGCATGGCACCGGGGCTGACCGGCATCGTCGGCGGGCGCCCGACCGTGTATCCGGTGATCCGCCTGTTCTCCTTCCTGATCGACAAGGATGCCTGCGAGCTGGCCGTGGAGATCGACGGCCAGCGCCAATCGGTAGCCTTGCCGAAGATCGATCACTTCGACCCATCAGCACTGGGCGACGACCTCCCGGTTGCCACGGCGAAAGGACCGGCCCAGGCCAGCGTGCCGCTGGTAAAACTGGCCGTGGCGCGCTCCGGCGACAAGGGCAACCACAGCAACATCGGTGTCATGGCACGCCGACCGGAATACCTGCCGTGGATTGCCGAGGCGCTGAGCGAAGGTGCCGTGGCCGAATGGATGCAGCACGTGCTCGACCCGCAGACCGGCCGCGTCAGCCGCTGGCACTTGCCGGGCACCCACAGCCTGAACTTCCTGCTGGAAAACGCCCTGGGCGGCGGCGGCGTCGCCAGCCTGCGCATCGACCCGCAGGGCAAGGCCTTTGCCCAGCAGTTGCTGGAATTCCCGGTGGCGGTGCCGCAGGCCCTCGCCGACTCGCTAGAAACGTAGGGCGCATAACGCCACCAGCGTTATCCGCCAATCGCAAACGGCGGATGAAGCGTTCCGCTTCATTCGCCCTACGGGATACCTCGGAGTCAGAACAACAATGAGCTACGACTCGATCTTCAAACCCGGCCTGTTCGACGGCCAGACCATCATCGTCACCGGCGGCGGCAGCGGCATCGGTCGCTGCACCGCCCATGAACTGGCAGCCCTCGGCGCCCACGTGGTGCTGGTCGGACGCAAGGCCGAGAAGCTGGAAAAGACCGCCGGTGAAATCATCGAGGACGGCGGCAGCGCCAGCTGGAACAGCTGCGACATCCGCGACGAGGAAGCGGTGAAGGCGCTGGTGGCGCAGGTCATCGCCGAGCGCGGGCCGATCCATCACCTGGTCAACAACGCCGGCGGCCAGTACCCCGCACCGCTGGCCTCGATCAACCTGAAGGGCTTCGAGGCCGTGGTCCGCACGAATCTGGTGGGCGGCTTCCTGATGGCCCGCGAAGTGTTCAACCAGAGCCTGAGCAAGACCGGCGGCAGCATCGTCAACATGCTCGCCGACATGTGGGGCGGCATGCCCGGCATGGGCCATTCCGGCGCCGCCCGCGCCGGCATGGAGAACTTCACCAAGACCGCCGCCATCGAGTGGGGCCACGCCGGGGTGCGGGTCAACGCAGTGGCGCCAGGCTGGGTCGCTTCCAGCGGCATGGACACCTACGAAGGCGCGTTCAAGGCCGTGATCCCGACCCTGCGCGAGCACGTGCCGCTCAAGCGCATCGGCACCGAATCGGAAGTCGCCGCAGCGATCGTCTTCCTGCTCTCCCCCGGCGCCGCTTTCATCAGCGGCAACACCATTCGCATCGACGGCGCCGCCAGCCAGGGCAGCCGCGCCTTCCCGCTGTCGAAGGTGAAGCCGGGGCAGAGCCGTTCCTACAACGGCTTCCACCGCGCCTATCTGCCCGATGTACTGAAGGATCAGGAGTAAGCGATGCCGGTCATCCAATCCGAACTCGATCCCCAGGGCGAAGACTTCGCCCGCAACCGCGAGGCCATGCTGGCTGCCGTGGCGAGCTTCCGCGAGGTCGAACAGAAGGTGCTGGACAAGGCCGCCGAGGCCAGGCCCAAGTTCGACAAGCGCGGCCAGCTGTTGCCACGCGAGCGCCTGAACCTGCTGCTGGACGTGGGTGCGCCGTTCCTCGAGATTTCCTCGCTGGCCGGCTACAAGCTGCATGACGACAAGGACGGCACCCAGGCCGGCGGCGGCATCATCTCCGGCATCGGCTACATCGCCGGGGTGCGCTGCCTGGTGACCGCCAGCAACAGCGCGATCAAGGGCGGCACCATCTCCCCCACCGGGCTGAAGAAGACCCTGCGCCTGCAGCAGATCGCCTTCGAGAACAAGCTGCCGGTGGTGGCGCTGACCGAGAGCGGCGGCGCCAACCTGAACTACGCGGCGGACATCTTCGTCGAGGGCGCGCGCGGCTTCGCCAACCAGGCGCGCATGTCGGCGGCAGGCATTCCCCAGGTCACCGTGGTGCATGGTTCGTCCACCGCGGGCGGCGCTTACCAGCCAGGACTGTCGGACTACGTGGTGGTAGTGCGCGGCAAGGCCAAGATGTTCCTCGCCGGCCCGCCGCTGCTCAAGGCCGCCACCGGCGAAATTGCCACCGATGAAGAACTGGGCGGCGCCGAACTGCACGCCCAGGTCGCCGGCACCGCCGAGTACCTGGCGGAGAACGACGCCGACGGCGTGCGCCTGGCGCGGGAAATCCTCGCCGCGCTGCCGTGGAACGCACAGCTGCCGGCCCGCACGATACAGGCGTGGGACGAGCCGCTGTACCCTGCGCAGGAATTGCTCGGCGTGGTCCCGGCGGACGCGAAGAAGCCCTACGACGTGCGCGAGATCATCGCGCGCATTGCCGACGGCTCGCGCTTCCTGGACTTCAAGAACGAGTTCGACAGCCAGACCGTCTGCGGCCACCTGCACATCGAAGGCCACGCCTGCGGCCTGATCGGCAACAACGGCCCGATCACCCCGCAGGGTGCGGCCAAGGCGGCGCAGTTCATCCAACTGTGCGAGCAGAGCAACACGCCGATCCTGTTCCTGCACAACACCACCGGCTTCATGGTTGGCACCGAATCCGAGCGCCTGGGCGTGATCAAGCACGGCTCGAAGATGATCCAGGCGGTGGCCAACGCCACGGTGCCCAAGCTGACCCTGGTCGTCGGCGGCTCCTACGGCGCCGGCAACTACGCCATGTGCGGCCGCGGGCTGGACCCGCGCTTCATCTTCGCTTGGCCCAACAGCCGCACCGCCGTGATGGGCGGCGCCCAGGCCGGCAAGGTGCTGCGCATCGTCACCGAGGAGAAGCACGCCAAGGAGGGCAAGGAGCCCGACCCGAAGATGCTCGACATGCTCGAACAGATGACTGCGCAGAAACTCGACGCCCAGTCCACCGCGCTTTATGGCACGGCGAGCCTGTGGGACGACGGCTTGATCGACCCGCGCGACACGCGCCAATTGCTCGGCTATCTGCTGGACATCTGCGCGGAGGCGGCCGTGCGGCCGCTCAAGGGTAATAGTTTTGGGGTAGCGAGGTTCTGACGGGAGTGCGGGCAAAAGCCCCTCTCCCCCCGCCCTCTCCCTGAAGGGAGAGGGAGCCAAAGCGACCCGGCGTAAAGCGAACCGCCCGGCCTTCCTCCTGACAGCCCCCTCTCTCTTCGGAGCGGGGCGCGCAGCCAGGGTTGGGGAGAGGGCAAGGGATGAACAACCAAGGCTCACGGAGAACAACAACAATGATCTTCACCCAGGAACACGAAGAACTCCGCCGCACCGTCCGTAACTTCGTCGAGAAGGAGATCAATCCCTACGTCGACGAATGGGAAAAGGCCGGTCGCTTCCCGATCCATGAAGTCTTCAAGAAGGCCGGCGACCTGGGCCTGCTGGGCATTTCCAAGCCGGAGAAATTCGGCGGCATGGGTCTGGACTACAGCTACTCGGTGGTCGCCGCCGAAGAGTTCGGCACCATCCATTGCGGCGGCGTGCCGATGGCCCTGGGCGTGCAGACCGACATGTGCACCCCGGCCCTGGCGCGCTTCGGCTCCGATGAACTGCGCGAGGAATTCCTCCGCCCGGCCATCGCCGGTGAAATGGTCGGCTGCATCGGCGTCTCGGAAGTCGGCGCCGGTTCCGACGTCGCCGGTCTGAAGACCACTGCGCGCAAGGACGGCGACGACTACGTCATCAACGGCAGCAAGATGTGGATCACCAACTCGCCCTCCGCCGACTTCATCTGCCTGCTGGCCAACACCTCCGACGACAAGCCCCACGTCAACAAGTCGCTGATCATGGTGCCGATGAAGTCCAAGGGCATCAGCGTCAGCCCGCACCTGGACAAGCTCGGCATGCGCAGCTCGGAGACCGCCCAGGTGTTCTTCGACGACGTGCGCGTCCCACAGCGCAACCGCATCGGCGCCGAGGGCGCGGGCTTCATGATGCAGATGCTGCAGTTCCAGGAGGAACGCCTGTTCGGCGCCGCCAGCGGGATCAAGGGCCTGGAGTACTGTGTCAACGCCACCATCGACTACTGCAAGGAGCGCAAGACCTTCGGCCAGTCGCTGATCGACAACCAGGTCATCCACTTCCGCATGGCCGAGCTGATGACCGAGATCGAGTGCCTGCGCGCCCTCACCTACCAGGCCACCGAGCAGTACATCCGCGGCAAGGACGTCACCCGCCTGGCCTCCATGGCCAAGCTCAAGGTCGGCCGTCTGGCCCGTGAAGTCACCGATGCCTGCCTGCAGTACTGGGGCGGCCAGGGTTTCATGTGGGAGAACCCGGTCTCCCGCGCCTACCGCGATACCCGCCTGGTCTCCATCGGCGGCGGTGCGGACGAAATCATGCTGGGCATCATCTGCAAAATGATGGGCACTCTGCCGGGCAAGAAGAAAGGCTAAGCGCTTTTTTGTAGGACCGCAGGATGGGTGGAGGCGCGCAGCGTCGATACCCATGCCGCGAAGTATCGATGGGTATCGCTTCGCTCCACCCATCCTACGGCGATCACAAGCGAGAACCGGTTGAACGAGGAACCCGGCATGAACGAACTGCCGAACTGCGAAACCCTGCTGCTGGAACCTGACGGCGGCGTATTGCACGTCACCCTGAACCGCCCGGACAGCCGAAACGCCATGAGCCTGGCGATGGTCGGCGAACTGCGTGCGGTGCTCGCCACCGTGCGCGACGACCGCGCTGTGCGCGCCATCGTCCTGCGCGGGGCCGGCGGGCACTTCTGCGCCGGTGGCGACATCAAGGACATGGCCGGCGCCCGCGCCGCCGGTCCCGACGCCTACGCCGCGCTGAACCGCGCCTTCGGCGGCCTGCTGGAAGAAGCCCAGGCGCAGCCCCAGGTAGTAGTCGCCGTATTGGAGGGAGCGGTGCTCGGCGGCGGCTTCGGCCTTGCCTGCATCTCGGACATCGCCCTGGCAGCGGCGGACGCACAGTTCGGCCTGCCGGAAACCAGCCTCGGCATTTTGCCGGCGCAGATCGCGCCCTTCGTGGTGAAACGCATCGGCCTGACCCAGGCGCGCCGTCTGGCCCTCACCGCCGCTCGCTTCGACGGCCGCGAGGCGCTGCGTCTGGGCCTGGCACATGCCTGCGCGGACAGCGCCGAGAGCCTCGGTGAGCAACTGGCCCAGGCGCTCGACCAGGTGCGCCGCTGCGCCCCTGGGGCCAACGCCGCGACCAAGGCGCTGCTGCTGGCCACCGAGACCGAAACCCTTGGTCCGCTGCTGGACGATGCCGCGCGCCAGTTCGCCGCCGCGGTGACTGGTGCGGAAGGCGCCGAAGGCACGATGGCCTTCGTACAGAAACGTAAACCGAACTGGGCGCAATAACCCACCGCGCGCACCGAACAACCCCCTCTCCCTTCAGGGAGAGGGTTGGGGAGAGGGAAACAACCACCATGCCCAGCTTCGACAAGATCCTCATTGCCAACCGTGGCGAGATCGCCTGCCGGGTGATCCGCACCGCCCACGACCTGGGCTACCGAACCGTGGCCGTCTACAGCGAGGCCGACACCAACGCCCGCCATGTACAACTGGCCGACGAGGCCGTGTGCATCGGCCCGGCGCCCGTGGGCCAGTCCTACCTGAAGCCCGAAGCCATCCTCGACGCGGCGAGACGCACTGGCGCCGGTGCGATCCACCCCGGCTACGGCTTCCTCTCGGAGAACGCCGACTTCGCCCGCGCCTGCGAGGCCGCCGGTATCGTCTTCATCGGGCCCGGCGTGGAAGCCATCCACCTGATGGGCAGCAAGCGCCTGTCGAAGATCGCCATGCTCGAAGCCGGCGTGCCCTGCATTCCGGGCTACGAAGGCGCGGAGCAGGACGACGCCACGCTGACCCGCGAGGCGCAGCGCATCGGCTATCCGCTGATGATCAAGGCCAGCGCCGGCGGTGGCGGGCGCGGCATGCGCCTGGTGACCCGCGACGAAGACCTCGCCGAACAGCTGCGCACCGCACGCTCGGAAGCGCAGAACGCCTTCGGCAGCGACGAGCTGATCCTGGAAAAAGCCGTGGTGCAGCCGCGCCATGTGGAAATCCAGGTATTCGGCGACAGCCACGGCAACATCGTCTACCTCGGCGAGCGTGATTGCTCGGTGCAACGCCGCCACCAGAAGGTCATCGAGGAAGCGCCCTGCCCGGTGCTGACCGAGGAGCTGCGCGCCGCCATGGGCACGGCAGCCGTGAAGGCCGCCGCGTCGGTGAACTATCGGGGCGCCGGTACCGTGGAGTTCCTGCTGGACGCCAGCGGCGCCTTCTACTTCCTGGAAATGAACACCCGCCTGCAGGTGGAGCACCCGGTCACCGAACTGGTCACCGGCCAGGACCTGGTGGCCTGGCAGATCCGCGTCGCCGAAGGCCACCCGCTGCCGCTGACCCAGGAGCAGATCCAGCTCAAGGGGCACGCCATCGAAGTGCGCCTGTACGCCGAGGATGCCGGTGGCGGCTTCCTCCCGCAGACCGGCCAGGTCCTGCGCTGGACGCCGCCGCAGCTGGATGGCATCCGCATCGACCACGGCCTGCGCGAAGGCCAGCCGGTGACGCCGTTCTACGACCCGATGCTGGCCAAGGTCATTGCTTATGGCGCGACCCGCGAAGAGGCTCGGCGCAAGCTGGTGCGCGCCGTCGAGGACTGCGTGCTGCTGGGCGTGAGCGCCAACCAGCGCTTCCTCGCCAACCTGCTCATGCACCCGGAATTCGCCGCCGGCAAGGCCACCACCGCGTTCATCGGCGAACAGTTTGCCGGTGACCCCAGCCTGGCCCCGCGCCAGCCGCAAGTACTGGAACTGGCCTGCGCCGCCGCCCTGCTCTACCAGGCTTCGGCCAGTGAGCGCGCGCACCAACCGGGACTCTCCGGTTGGCGTAGCGCGGGCAGCGCGCCATGGCGGTTCGCGCTCAAGCATGGCGAGGAGAAATTCGTCGTCGAACTGGAAGTCCGTGAACACGGCGCCCAGCCGGCACTGCTGGCGCGAATCGGTGACGCCGAGATCGCGCTGCGCCTGCTCGGTGAAGAAAACGGCGATGCCATCCTCGAAGCCGACGGCATTCGCCGCCGCCTGCCCTTCCACCGCGATGGCGCGCGCCTCTGGCTATATGGCGCGGACGGCAACCTGGAGCTGCTCGACGTCACCCACGAACCCGCTGGCGCGACCGGCGGTGCCGGCTCGGGCACCGTGAAAGCGCCGATGGATGGCGCCATCGTCGATGTGCTGGTGGCCGAAGGCACGCGAGTCAGCAAGGGCCAGCTGCTGCTGGTACTGGAAGCGATGAAGATGGAGCACCCGCTCAAGGCCGGCGTCGACGGCGTGATCCGCCGCGTGCAGGTGAGCAAGGGCGAGCAGGTGAAATCGCGACAATTGCTGGTGGAGGTGGAGGCGCTGGAGTCTGCCTGAGCCGATTTTCGCTTTTCGCTTTTCGTAGGACCGAGGGGGACGCCTAGTCCTTGCTCGCGAACAATCCCCGCTGCGGGGCCTGGGTTCGCTAGCAAGCTCGCTCCTACAGTTCCCATTCGCTATTCCGTCAGAACAAGACCACAAGAATACGGAGCCCCAACCATGTCCCTTAACGGCAAAACCCTCTTCATCACTGGCGCCAGCCGTGGCATCGGCCGCGAGATCGCCCTGCGCGCCGCCCGCGACGGCGCCAACATCGTCATCGCCGCCAAGAGCGCCGAACCCCATCCGAAGCTCGAGGGCACCATCTTCAGCGTCGCTGAAGAGGTCGAGGCCGCCGGCGGCAAGGCACTGGCGCTGCAACTGGACGTGCGCGACGAGAACGCCGTGCGCGACGCCATGGCCAAGGCTGCCGAGCATTTTGGCGGCATCGACGCCGTGGTGAACAACGCCGGCGCCATCAAGCTGGTCGGTGTGGAGCGCCTGGAGCCCAAGCGCTTCGACCTGATGTACCAGATCAACACCCGCGCCGTGATGGTCTGCAGCCAGGCCGCGCTGCCCTACCTGAAGCAGAGCAAGGGCCATATCCTCAGCCTGTCGCCGCCGATCAACCTGGCCGGCAAGTGGTTCGCCCAGCACGGCCCGTACACCGTCACCAAGTACGGCATGAGCATGCTCACCCTGGGGATGCACGAGGAATTCAAGAAGTACGGCATCAGCGTCAACGCCCTCTGGCCGAAGACCATGATCGCCACTGCTGCCATCGAGTTCGAGCTGGGCAGCCGCGACGCCTTCAAGCGCGCGCGCACCCCGGCGATCATGGCCGACGCCGCCTACACGATTCTCTCCAGCAGCGAACGCACCATCAGCGGGCGCCTGCTGATCGACGAAGACATCCTCCGCGAACAGGGCCAGAGCGACTTCGAGCAGTACCGCTTCGATCCGAACGGCGGCAGCCTGGTGCCCGACCTGTTCCTCGATTGAGCCCACTCGCGGACCTTTTCGTAGGGCGCATAACGCGGAACGCGTTATCCGCCGTTTGCCACACCTGGGCTAACGGCGGATAACCACAAGCGGTTATCCGCCCTACCAACCCTCCCACCATGGGCACCGTGTCGCCATTTACCAATCGACACAATCCCGCCCTGGCCGTCCGGCCACTGCTTTCTAGACTGCGATGAACGCCTGCCCGATGCGTTTGCCGATCTGCCCTGCGCCACGCGCGCAACAGCCATAGGCGCACGCCGGACGACGACCTAGAGTCGCTCGCAAGCGTCTGCACGCCACAGACAACAATGACAATAAGGGCACGCGTCAATGAGCCACGCCGATATCATCACCCCGACCCGCTTCCTCGCCCACCTGCCGGCCACCCTCGGCCGCGTGCCACGCATGCTGCGCGGGCTGTACTACACCGGCATCCGCAACCGCGAGAAGAACCTCTCCCTGGGCTGGGCGCTGGAGCGCGCTGCGCGCCTCTACCCGGACAGCCCGGCGCTGATCGACGAACGCCGGCGCCTGTCCTATGCCCTCTTCAACGGCTGGGCCAACCGCCTGGCGCGAGCCTTCCAGGCCGAGGGAGTGGGCCATGCCAGCGTGGTCGCGGTGATGCTGGAGAACCGCGCCGAACTCATGGTGGTACTTGCCGCCCTGGCCAAGCTCGGCGCCATCGGCGCGCTGGTCAACACCACCCAGCGCGGCCAGGTACTCAGCCACAGCCTCAACCTGGTCAAGCCCAGCCACTTTGTGGTCGGCGAGGAGCTGCGCGAGGCTTTCGAAGACGTCCGCCCGGCCCTGGAGAACAGCGGCGGGCGCTGCTACTGGATCGCCGACGGTGAGGAGTCGGCGCAGGCTCCAGTCGGCTGGCAGAGCCTGATGCGACTGGCCCAGGAACAGGATTCCAACAACCTGCCGGAAACCGCCAAGGTCCGCCTGAAGGACGCCTGCTTCTACATCTACACCTCCGGCACCACCGGCCTGCCGAAGGCCTCGATCATGAGCCACGGCAAGTGGATCAAGGCCTACGGCGGCTTCGGCCATTCCGGGCTGGGGCTGACCAACAGCGACGTGCTCTACCTGACCCTGCCGTGCTACCACAACAACGCCGTGACCGTGTGCTGGAGCGCCGTGCTCGCCGGTGGCGCGGCCATTGCCCTACGCCGCAAGTTCTCCGCCAGCGCCTTCTGGAAAGACGTGCAGACCTACCAGGCAACCTGCTTCGGCTACATAGGTGAACTCTGCCGCTACCTGCTGAACCAGCCCCAGTGCGCGGAAGAGCGTGGCAATACCCTGACCTGCATGATCGGCAACGGCCTGCGCCCGTCGATCTGGAACGAGTTCAAGGAGCGCTTCGGCATCGAACGGATCACCGAGTTCTATGCCTCCAGCGAGGGCAATATCGGTTTCACCAACGTGTTCAACTTCGACAATACGGTGGGCTTCTCGCCGGCAACCTACGCGATCGTCCGCTACGACCTGGAAAACGACCAGCCGGTGCGCAACGCCAAGGGTTTCATGGAGAAAGTCGACAAGGGCGAAGCCGGCCTGCTGATCAGCGAGATCAGCGACAAGTGGCCGTTCGACGGCTACACCGACCCGGCCAAGAGCGAGGCGGTGATCTACCGCAACGTGTTCAAGGAAGGCGACACCTGGTTCAACACTGGCGACCTGATGCGCGACATCGGTTTCAAGCACACGCAGTTCGTCGACCGCCTGGGCGACACCTTCCGCTGGAAGGGCGAGAACGTCTCCACCACCGAGGTGGAAAACGCCCTGGGCGCCTTCCCCGGCGTGGAGGATGCAGTGGTCTACGGCGTGGAGATCCCCGGTACCAACGGCCGCTGCGGGATGGCAGCGCTGCGCCTGGCCGACGGCGCCAGCCTGGACGCCGCGCTGCTGGCGGCGCACCTGGACCGCGAGCTACCGGCGTACGCCGTGCCGCTGTTCCTGCGTCTGCTGGTGCAGGTGGAGACCACCGGTACCTTCAAGTACAAGAAGACCGACCTCAAGCGCAACGCGTACGACCCATCATCCGTGACCGAAGCGTTGTACGTGCGCCTGCCCGGCGAGGCGGACTACCGGGCGCTGGACGGGGCTCTGTTCGAGGCGATTCGCGGCGGCGTGCACCGGTTCTGACGACCTCGCTCCTACAAGGGCGGACGCAGCGATCAGTTGCGGAACTTGAACTGCAGCTCGGCGCCGCGGATATCCGAGTGCCAACTGTCGTCGTTGGCCTCGCGCTCATTGGGTTCGCGCTGGATCAACCGACCGCCGACCTCGAACGGGCTCTGCCCGACCTTCTCGCCGAACATCGGCGGCAGGATCGGCTTCTCCTCGAGCACGGTGATGGGATCGTCCGCCTGTTCCTGATGGAGCAGATCCTTGGGCAGGCGCAGATCCAGCTTCACGGGCGGCAGCGGCTGCTTGACCACCGGATCGACCGGCTTCTTCACCTGTGCCGGGGTTTTCGAAGGCGCTTTGGCCTCCGGCTTTATCGCCGCCTCGACGGCGGGAGCCCTGGGCGACGCTACGGCCTTGGCGGCGGCAGGCTTGGCCTCATCCTCACGCGGCTGCTCAGCAGCAGGCTTGGGCGCAGGCGCACTGGCCGCCTCCGGTGTCACTGCTGCGGCAGGCGCGGGAGCTGCAACCGGCGTGGCAGCCTTGTCCTTGTGCTCGTCGCCACAAGCGGCGAGCAGCAGGGACAAACTGGCGACAATGAGGATTCGGGACTTCTTCATGCAGCAGACCGTCAGAAAAACCGCGCAATGCTGGCGCGAGATTCATTGCAGAGCAAGAGGCTTGCCGTAACAAGCCTCTACTACTGAACAATCTGACAGAACAGCGCTGAACCTGGCCTGTCATTGATCAAGGATTGTCAGGTAGATCCTTCAGAGCCTTGTCGATATCCAGACCGGGAAAGCGCTGGCGCAGGCTCTCGCGTACACGTTCCGCCTCTGCCTTCAGACCCTTGCCTTGCAAGTCGTGCAGGTGCAACAGACTGGTACGCGGCTCACCCGCCTCCTCCGCGAACGCTTGCAGCTTGCCTTGGGCCCGCATGCCCGGCTGAACCGGCGTGTCAGCAAGCTCCCGGGCCTCGGCTTTCGCGCTGTCCACCGCCATTTTCTTGCTCATTGGCGCCGTCTTGGCGAGTTCTTCCATCGCAGCCCCCGCAGCAGCGCTATCCATCTGCGGCGCAGCCATGCTCGGCTCCGCCGCATAGGGCGCGGCAGCCGGAGCCGCTGGCGGTGCCATGGCCGGTGCGGGAGCCGGCGCGCGCATCATCGCTGGGGCGGCTGGCGCATCGAAGCGGTTCGGCGATTCCTCGTAGGTTCGCAAGGTCAGGCTCAGGCCAATGCCCAGGGTTGCCAGTCCTGCCACGGCGACTCCCCAGCGCTGCCGACTGCCGGCGCCCAGCAGCCAGTGGTGCAGACGTTGGGCGAAACCCGGTTTCTGCTCCTGCGCGGCGGCACGGGCGGCGGCCAGGATGCGCGCGTCCAGCTGCGCCGACGGCTGCTCATCGCTGTGCCGACGGTAGTGCTCGAGCAGGTCCTGCTCGTGCGAATCGCGGTTCATGGGCTCACCTCCTCGGTCACCGACGGGTCGGACAACAACCGACGCAACTTTTGCATTGCATAGCGAAGACGGCTTTTCACCGTTTCGGCCGGAGTTTTCGTCAGCTCGGCAATTTCGTTCAGCTCCAGATCACCATGGGTGCGCAGCAGGAACACTTCGCGCTGCTCCGCCGGCAGGGACTCCAGCGCACCCTGCAGGCGTTGCTGGTCGCGGCTCAGGCTCAACTCGCGCTCGGGGTCGACGCTTTCGCCAGCCAGCGCCTCGCCGTGCAACTGCTCGTCGAAGCTCTCCTGACGCCCCTGGTGGCGGCCGAGCTTGCGCCAGTGGTCGATCAGGCGGTTGCGGCCGATCTGGTACAACCAGGTCTTGAAACTGGCCGCACCCAGCGGCTGGCTGTCGCTGCGGATCAGGCTCATCCAGGTTTCCTGGAACACTTCCTCGGCCTGGGCGTGATCGCCACACAGGCCACAGAGGAAGCGGAACAGGCCGAGGCGATGGCGGGCGTAAAGTTCACCGAAGGCCTCGGCGTCGCCTTGTCGATAGCGCCGCAGCAGGGCCGCGTCGTTTTCGTCCTTGGGGGATATCTTCAACTCTCTCGATCCGTGTCGGTACGGGTGTCTGCAGGCACTGCGCCAGCTGCCCAGTATCGCCGATGTCGCGCGCGCCGGCGTAGCGCCGGGTTTCCATTGGCCAGCAGGCGGAAGGGATTGGCTATCGAGCGGCACGGCATCGGTCTCATCGAGGGTTCAACTCCCTTGGACGAGATGGCGAGTGGAAACGGGTCGATTCCACCGCCGAAAACGCCACGGGGCGCACGACCGAGAACGGTAGTACACTCCATGGCGCAAGCGCCGAAAGCTGTCAGGCGGCGATCAGCTCCTCCTGACACAGCTGGCAGGCCAGCATGCCGAGGGTCATGATCGCCCGCTCCGCCTCGCGGTCCCACGGGATGCCGCAGGTCAGGCGCAGGCAGTTGTTGAACTGCTCGGTGTTACTGAAGATCAGCCCCGGCGCGATGCTGATGCCCTGCTCCAGCGCGCGCACATGCAATTCCTTGGTGTTCACCTTGGCCGGCAGGCTGACCCAGAGGATGAAGCCACCCTTGGGCCGGGTCATCTGCGTGCCTTCAGGGAAATACTGCTGCACGGCCAGCTGATAGGCGGTCATGTTCTTGCGGTACTCCTGGCGGATGTAGCGCAGGTGCCGGTCATAGCCGCCGTTCTCCAGGTACGCCGCCACGCCCATCTGGGTGACGGTGCACGCCGAATGCGTGGTGAAGGTCTGCAGGCGGCGGATTTCCTCCTGGTAGCGCTCGGTGATGATCCAGCCGATACGCACGCCGGGGGAAATCGTCTTGGAGAAGCTCGAGCAGTACACCACGCGGCCGTCGCGGTCGTGAGCCTTGAGCGCCTTGGTCTGGCCCTGGTCGAACATCAGCTCGCCGTAGATGTCGTCCTCGATCACTCCGATGTTGTGTTCGGCAGTGAGCTTGAGCAGCGCCTTCTGGCGATCCTCCGGAATGGTGCCGCCCAGCGGATTGCTCAGGCGCGCGGTCAGCACCAGCGCCTTGATCGGCCACTGGTTGGCGGCCAGTTGCAGGGCCTCCAGGCTGATGCCGGTGAGCGGGTCGCTGGGGATCTCGATGACCTTCAGGCCGAGGATGTCGGCCAACTGCAACAGGCCGTAGTAGCTCGGCGACTCGGTGGCGATCAGGTCGCCCGGACGGGTCATCACGCGCAAGGCCATATGGATGGCGTCCACGCAACCATGGGTAATGGTCACCTGGGTCGGATCGACCACCACGCCAGCATCGCGCATGCGGATTGCCACCTGGCGGCGCAGCGGCTCGTAGCCAGGGCTGAACATGTAGCTGAAGGCGCGCGGGCTGGAGAAGCGCGTGACCTTGGCCAACTGCTGGTGCAGCGCGCGGACCGGGAGGTAATCCACATGCGGCACGGCAGCGCCCAGCGGAAACACGCCCTCGCGGCGCGCTTCGGCGAGCACCTGGTTGATGATGCTGCTGCGGGTGACCAGGCCGGGCCGCTCGACACGGGCAATGTCCGGGGTCGAGGCGGTCAGGGCCGGCGTGCGGTGCACGTAGAAGCCGGACTGCGGGCGCGCGCGGATCAGCCCCTGGTCTTCGAGGGTGGCGTAGGCCTGGAGCACAGTGGCATGGCTGACGTTGAGCTGAGTGCTCAACTTGCGCACGGACGGCACGCGCTCGCCCGGCTGGTAGACACCACGACGGATGTCTTCCGCCAGTTGCTGGGCGATGCGCTGGTAGAGCAGCAGATTGGACATGACGGCCATCCCTCGGTCATTGAACCGAAACAGTAGCCAAAAACTGCAAACTGTTCCAGAACAGTCGTCAGGATTCCGTCCGATACAGCTGCACTGCCCTGCCCGCTCAGATCTCTCCGAGCCAGTCCAGCAGCCCCGCCACGACCAGCTGCGCATCAGTGGTCAGGCCGAGCTTCTGCATGGCGTTGCGCTTGTGGGTGCTGATGGTGGACACGCTGCGATTGGTCCGCTCGGCGATTTCCCCCACCGTGGCGCCATGGGCCAGCCGGCGGATGATGTCGATCTCGGTGGGGCTCAGCGGCTTGCCGGTATGGCGCGGCGGCCGCAACATCGGGTCGATGTAGGTCTCGCCCTTGCGGATACGGGCGATGGCGTCGTCCAGCAGGCTCAGCGGGTTGCGCTTGCAGACATAGCCCACGGCGCCGCACTTGACCGCCGCAGTCGCCAGCAGCGGCGCCCCCATGACCGAATAGACCAGCACGGGCACCTCCGGATGGTGACGCTGCAGCCATTCGATCAGGTGTACGCCGTCACGGCCGCGGGCGCCGGGAAGCGCCAACTCGACGATAGCCAGGTCAACCTCGGGATGGGCGGTGAGGACATCCAGCAGGCTATCGGTGTCGCTGACGAAGGCTTTCACCTGCCCCAGTTCACGCTCCAGCAGATAGCGCTCCAGGCCCCAGCCGATCATCGGCTGCGGGTCCGCCACGATTACATTGAAAAGCTTCTTTTCGGGTGACATCACGTTCTCTCGTTTACAGCTCCCCTGAGGGGATTAGTCGCACCCGGCTATTTTCGCCAAGCTGCCACTCGAAAGATTTCGAGATCCCCCTGACGAAAAACCCCGGAGCCGAGGCTTCCAGGGTTTTCCTGTGACGGGATATTGCGAAGGGATCAGCGTTCGGCGCCGAGCTGGCCCTTCTCGTCGGAGAAGACGATCTCCACCCGGCGGTTCTGCGCACGCCCCAGCGACGAGGCGTTGTCCGAGATCGGGTAGGCCTCGCCGTAGCCCTGCACCTGTACGCGTTTCTCATCCACGCCCAGATCGGTCAGTGCGTCAGCCACGGCTTGCGCGCGGTCCTTGGACAGCTGCAGATTCTGCTCGCGGTCGCCTTCGGCATCGGTGTAACCCTCGATGCGGATCACCCGGCGCGGGTTGAGCTGGAGGAACTGCACCACCTTGAGCACGGTCCGGTTGGCTGCGGGCTTGAGATCCGCTTCGCCGCTGTCGAACAGCACGTCGCCGAGGGTCAGCACCAGGCCGCGCTCGGTTTCGTTGGTGGCGAGGCTGACCATCTGCTGCTCCAGCCACTTGCTCTGCTCCTGCACGTTGAGCAGGCGCGCTTCGCGCATCGCCAGTTGCAGGCGCTCACGCTCCATCTGCTGCTTGCCCAGGCGCTCCTGGTTCAGCGCCAGATTGCTGTGCTCGCGGGCGATCTCGCTGTAGCGCTGGCTGAGGTAGGAGTACTGCAGCACGTCGTCGCTGCTGCCCCAGTAGTTGGACAGGCGCTCGGCACGGGCCAGCGATTCGCCGGCGCGAATCACGTCCTTGGGCGCGCTGCGCAAAACGGCAGAGTCTTCCTTGACCGCCTGGAACTGCAGGCGGGCCTGCTCCAGGGATTTCTCGCTGAGCTGGCTGTTGGCACAGCCGGCCAGCAGCGCGACGGCAGAAAGAGCACCTACCCACGAGAAGCTACGGCGCAACAGTTGTGCGGAAGTCATTGCACTTCTCCCAACTGTTTGCGCAGACGATTGATACTCTTGCTCTGCTCGGCCAGTTGCTCGGCGCTCTTGCGCGTCAGCTCCTTGGCCTCGGCCAGGCGGGCGTCGAGCTCGGCCTGTTCGGCGAGCTGCCGCGCCTTCTTGTTCGAGCCGACCGCCAGGGCGCCCCTGGCAGCCTGGTACTTGTCCTCGGCGAGCTTGAACTCGGCCACGTCATCGGTCGCCCCCACGGCCTTGGCCTGCTCCAGCGCCTGCTCGGTGAGACGCATCTGCTCGTTGGGTGCCGGGTCGTTCGTCGCACAGCCGGCCAACGCAAACAAAGCCAGGCCGGCGACTATCATCCGTCGATTGATCACGAAATCTATTGTCCTACTCGGTGGGAGTGCTGGCAGGCTGCAGCTGCTGGGCCTTCCAGCGGGCCAGGTTGTCCTGCAGCAGGCGCTGCGGGACTCCGGCGGCCGTCAATTCTGTCATTTTTTTCGCCAGTTGTCCGCGCAGCCACGGGTCGTTGCAGGCCGAGTTGTGCGCCACGGTCAGGTACAGACCTTCGCTGGAGATCGGCGGTTCCAGCGGCTGCAGGTCGTCAGCCATGCCGAGGGTATCGGCGACCGCAAGGCCGGGATAGTGCTCGTAGATCACATAATCCGAGCGCTTGAGCAGCAGTTTCTGGAACGCCTGGGTCAGGCTGGGCACCTCCTCCAGGGTCAGCTCCTGCTTGGCGAAGGTGTCGAAGTCCGGACCGAAGCTGTTGTTCACCAGCGTGCCGCCTTTCAGGCCGCGCAGGTCATCGCGCCCGGCGTAGGGCGTGACGGCATCCTTGCGCATCCACACCACATTGTCGGTGGTGAGGAAGGCGGGGTGGATGTAGTCCATGGTCTCCAGGCGCGGTGGCGTGAGGAAGGCGCCGGCAATCAGATCAACGCGCCCCAGTCTCGCCTCTTCCTGCGCACGCGCCCAGGAACCGCTATAGATCACCCGGATATTCACTCCGATGGCCTTGCCGATCTGCTCGAGCAGGTCGGCATTGGCACCGATCAGGCGTTCCGGCTGCGCCGGGTCGCGCCACAAGTAGGGTGGGTACTCCGGATTACCGGTGGCAACCAGCCGCTCGCACTTGCCGCCCGCGACGCCGAAAAGGGGAATCAAGAAAGTCACCAGCAGAAGAGCTGCACGCAGCACCCTGGAACATCCATGCATTGGTTGTCTCGCTTGCCAGAAGAAAGAACGGCCATGCTTAGAGCCGCAAAATGCTAGCGTAAAGCACACCGACCCGATTTGGTAATAAGGACTTCTCATGAAGAAAGCCCTTCTGGCCCTTCTCCTGGCGATAGCCGTCGCCGCCGGCGTGTTGTACGCCTTCCCCTCCACCCTGCTGGCGACCGCGCAGTACGTCGAAAGCGCCCGTGCTCGGCTGTCCACCAACAGCCTGCAGGTCGACGACCTGGACATCACCTACTACGAGGGCGGCCCGGACAAGGCCCAGACCATCCTGCTGATCCACGGCTTCGGCGCCGACAAGAGCAACTGGCCGCGCTTCGCCCGCTTCCTGACCCAGGACTATCACGTCATCGCCGTCGACCTTCCCGGATTCGGCGACAGCAGCAAACCGCAGAACATCAGCTACGACGTCGGCACCCAGGCCGAGCGCCTGGCGGATTTCATGCGCGAACTGGGCATCGGCCGCTTCCACGTGGTCGGCAACTCCATGGGCGGCCACATCGCTGCGCTGCTGGCCGCGCGGCATCCGCAGGAGGTGCTGTCGGTCGGCCTGTTCGACAATGCCGGCGTCATGGCGCCGCACCAGAGCGAGCTGTTCGAGCGGCTGCTCAAGGGCGGTGACAACCCGCTGGTACTGCGTTCGGTGGATGACTTCCCGGCCCTGCTCGACTTCGTCTTCGTGCAGAAGCCGCCGCTACCGTCGCGACTGCAGGATTACCTGGCCGAACGCTCGCTGGAGCGCAGCGCGTTCAACGGCATGGTCTTCCAGCAGCTACGTGAGCGCTACATCCCGCTGGAGCCCGAACTGCCGAAGATCACCGTACCGACCCTGCTGCTGTGGGGGGACCGCGACCGTGTGCTGGATGTGTCGAGCATCGATGTCATGAAGCCGCTGCTGAAGAAACCCAGCGTGGCGATACTGCGCGATTGCGGCCACGTGCCGATGATCGAGCGTCCGGAGGAGACTGCGCGCCTCTACCTCGACTTCCTCCAGCGCAATCATGCGCCCGTTACCGCATCGAACTGAACCCGACTGGAAAACAGAAACGGCGCCCTGGGGCGCCGTTTCTGTTTCTGCTCGGTATCGAATTCAGAGCTGGATCAGATTCGGGATCTGCACGTCCGGATTGACGTCCTGCTCATAGTCCACGCCAGCGATCTCGAAACCGAAGAGGCGCAGGAACTCGGACTTGTAGCCGGTGAAATCGGTCAGCTGGTACAGGTTCTCGTTGGTCACCTTGTTCCACAGATCCTTCACGGTGTCCTGCACGTCCGGCTGCAGCTCCTTGTAGTCCGCGCGCAGGCGGCCATCGGCGTCCAGGTGCGGCTCGGCGCCGTACAGGCTCTCGCGGAACAGGCCGTCGACCTGCTCGATGCAGCCTTCGTGGGTGCCCTTCTCCTTCATCACCTTGAACAGCAGCGACAGGTACAGCGGCATCATCGGGATGGCCGAGCTGGCCTGGGTAACCACGGCTTTCAGCACGGAAACACGAGCGTCGCCACCGGTAGCGGCCAGCTTCTCGCGAATGCCCAGGACCTTCTGGTCCAGATCCTTCTTGGCGGCACCGATGGAGCCGTTCCAGTACAGGTCGTGGGTGATCTCTTCGCCCAGGTAGGTGAAGGCGGTGGTCTTGGCGCCGTCGGCCAGCACACCGGCCTCCTGCAGAGCGTCGATCCACATCTGCCAATCTTCACCGCCCATTACCGCTACGGTGTTGGCGATTTCCTCAGGCGTCGCCGGCTCCATCACGCTTTCCTTGATCACTTCCTTGTCGGTGTCCAGACCACGGAAGTTGACGGCCTTGCCCACCGGCTTGAGCACAGAGTTGAAGACCTCGCCGGTCTTCGGATGGGTACGGCGCGGAGCAGCCAGGCTGTAGACGACCAGGTCGACCTTGCCCAGGTCCTGCTTGATGGTGTCGATGGTGACTTTCTTCACTTCATCGGAGAAGGCGTCGCCGTTGATGCTGCGCGCATACAAGCCCTTGGCCTTGGCGAACTTCTCGAAGGCAGCGGAGTTGTACCAGCCGGCGGTGCCCGCCTTGGTTTCGCTGCCCGGGCGCTCGAAGAACACGCCCAGGGTGTCGGCGCCGGCGCCAAAGGCGGCGCTGATGCGCGCGGCCAGGCCGTAGCCGGTGGAGGAACCGATGACCAGGACCTTCTTCGGACCGTTGGCGATGGGGCCGTGCGCCTCGACGTACTCGATCTGTTCCTTGACGTTGGCTTCACAGCCGGTCGGGTGGGTAGTGACGCAGATGAAGCCACGCACGCGCGGTTTGATGATCATGAAAACCTCGGTAGCCAGGTGTCGATTGAACACATTCAGGAACTGGAGACGTCGCGCATTGTAGATGAGACACCTTCGCCCGTGGACTTCTCGGCAAAGATTCGTGACCAATGGGTCATCGACGCGGCGAATAGACCATTTCCCGTGGAAAATCAGGAACCTGAAATGAAAGAACCCGCCACGGGGGCGGGTTCCTTCACTGAGCGGAAAAGGCTTAGACAGCCTTTTCCAGCTCCGGTACGGCTTCGAACAGATCGGCGACCAGGCCATAGTCGGCGACCTGGAAGATCGGCGCCTCTTCGTCCTTGTTGATCGCGACGATCACTTTCGAGTCCTTCATGCCCGCCAGGTGCTGGATGGCGCCGGAGATACCGACGGCCACGTACAGCTGCGGAGCGACGATCTTGCCGGTCTGGCCGACCTGCATGTCGTTCGGCACGAAGCCGGCGTCAACGGCAGCGCGGGAAGCGCCGACGGCAGCGCCCAGCTTGTCAGCCAGGGAGTAGAGGATCTTGAAGTTGTCGCCATTGCCCATGCCGCGGCCGCCGGAAACGACGATCTTGGCAGCGGT